>NZ_NFJK01000018.1 GCF_002159845.1 Anaeromassilibacillus sp. An250 | reverse complement strand
GTGTAAGTCCGGTTCGGAGGGGAGTTCTCGGAAACCTGCCATAGCGATATGGCAAGGCGCTGGGTTCTTACCCTACTGCTCACCAGCTTGGCCCCCATACCCGTGGCTACGCTCTCCAACCGTGAAATTGGCAGTATGGGCCAGAACTATATCAAGTCCCTGTTTGCTGTCGGTTTCCAAGGTCTGCTGATCCTTGTGTGCGTGGCCATCTATGCGGTGCTGGTACAGGGTATTGCCACTAGCGGCGATCCCATCGGGGCGATCTGGAGCTGCATCGGCTATACGGTGCTGCTGTGCTTCACCCTGTTCAAAACTGGCTCGGTGGCAAAGAGCATATTCGGCGCGCATTAAGAAAGGACAACGCCATGAACAAAACCACTTTGGAAAACAAGGGGTACCCCGCAAAGTCGGCAGACTTTGTGGGGAGAGGAGGCGCAACGGAGCGGGCGGATTTCGGGACAAATTGTCCCGAAGTAGCAGAGCGGAGTTTGTGCCGACGAGTCCCAAAGGCCCCGGATGGCCGGGTGTTGGAGCCCAGCGGCCTGTTCCTTATGGACGGGATCGAGGGCTTGCGCTCCTTGCCCCGTCATTCGGTGGATATGCTTTTGACCGATCCCCCATACGGCACGACCCGGAACTATTGGGATGTGCCGCTGCCGCTGATCGAGTTTTGGGAGGCGGTGCGCTGGGCGGTCAAGCCGGACGGCGCGGTGCTGCTGTTTTCCCAATGCCCCTATGATAAGGTGCTGGGGGCATCCAACCTTGCCATGCTCCGCTATGAGTGGATATGGTACAAAGAGCGCGGAACAGGCTTTCTCAATGCCAACCGCGCCCCGCTGAAAAAGTCCGAGAACATTTTGGTGTTCTACCAAAAGCCCCCGGTATATAATCCGCAGTTCACCTATGGGGAGCCGTACCGCAAAACCCATGCCCGAAGCGGGAGCAGTCCCAACTATGGCAAGTTTGAACGGGTCGGCACCGAGTCCAGCGATGGGCGACGCTATCCCAGCAACGTCCTTTTTGTGCCTACGGTGTCGCACACGATCCACCCCACACAAAAGCCTGTGGAGCTGTGCGAGTACCTCATTCAGACCTATACCAACGAGGGCGAGGTGGTGGCTGACATCTGCGCCGGCTCCGGCACAACTGCCGTTGCCGCGCTGAACACAGGCCGCCGCTTCATCTGCTTTGAAAATGCCCCCGTGTTCTACGGCCCCGCCGTGGAACGCATTGAACAGGCGCGGCTGGCCGTGGCCGGGGGCGGGAAAGGAGTGTGACAATATCGGAGGATATTCCATCATCTATGCCGATCCCCCTTGGCAGTACCAGCGGAGCAAGGTACAGGGGGCGGCTGAAAACCATTACCCCACCATGAGCATAGACGAGTTATGTGCGCTGCCTGTGGCCGAGATTGCGGCCCCGGACAGCGCACTTTTCATGTGGGCAACATTCCCGCAGCTCCCGGAGGCCCTGCGGCTCATTAAGGCGTGGGGCTTCAACTATAAATCCGTGGCCTTTGTGTGGCTGAAAAAGAACAAGAAGGCCGATAGCTGGTTTTATGGGCTGGGTTTCTGGACGCGGGGCAACGCGGAGATCTGTCTGCTTGCCACACGGGGCCACCCCAAACGGCAGGCCGCCGATGTCCACCAGTTTATCATTTCTCCCATCGAGGCCCATAGCAAAAAGCCGGACGAAACGAGGGACAAAATTATTTCCCTCATGGGCGATCTGCCCCGTGTGGAGCTGTTCGCCCGTCAGACCCCGCCCGGCTGGGATGTATGGGGCAACGAGGTGGAGCCGACAATCCGGGACTTCGGGACAATTTGTCCCAAGGAAGGAGTGTGACGGATGCCCTATGTAAATGTCCCCAACGACCTATCCAAAATCAAAACGAAAATCGCCTTTAACCTCACCAAACGCCAGCTTGTCTGTTTCGGCATCGGCGCGGCGGTGGGCGTCCCGGCCTATCTGCTCTCCCGTGGTGCCATCGGCAACACCGGGGCGCTGTTCGTCATGCTGGTGATCATGCTCCCGGCCTTTATGATGGCCATGTATGAAAAAGACGGGCTGCCCTTTGAAAAGGTGCTGCGAAACATCCTCAACACCCGGTTTCTGCGGCCCGGTGTGAGGCCCTACAAGACGCAGAACATCTATGCGTCATTCACAGGAAAGGAGGAGCCTATTGCAGAAAACAAAAAGTAAAAGCAAGCCAAAGGCAAGTAAGCGCCGGGCCGTGGTGTCTGCCCAGCAGACGATCCCCTATGTGGCGATGCACCCGGACGGCATCTGTCAGCTCCCCGGCGGGCTTTACACGAAAACGGTGGAATATGAGGACATCAATTATGCCGTTGCGTCCACCGAGGATCAGACTGCTATCTTTGGCGGCTGGAGCTCATTCCTCAATTACTTTGACAGTTCCTTGCCGTTCCAGCTTTCTTTCGTCAATCGGCGTTCCCGGTCTACCCACCGTTACAAGGTGAATATCCCGGCCCAGCAGGATGCGTTCAACAGCATCCGGGGCGAGTTCGTGGATATGCTCAAAGGCCAGATTGCCAAAAGCAACAACGGCATTGAACGCTCCAAATACATCACCTTTGGTCTGCCCGCTGGCAGCGTGGCCGAGGCCCGGCCCCGTCTGGATCGTGTAGAGGCCGATGTGATGGGCAACTTCAAGCGGCTGGGGGTACAGTCCCGGCCCCTCGATGGCCGGGATCGGCTGGCCGCCTTGCATGGGCAGCTCCACCCCGGCAGTCGGGAGCCTTTCCGATTTGCGTGGAAGGATATTCCCAGAACTGGCATGGGTACGAAAGACTTTATTGCCCCGGACAGCTTCGACTTCCGGCAGAGCCGTACATTCCGGGTGGGCCAGTCTTGGGGAGCTGCGTCCTACTTGCAGATTTTGGCGTCGGAAATGTCGGATAAGCTGCTGGCTGAAATCTTGGAGCTGGATGCCGAGCTGACGGTGACGCTCCATGTTCAGACGGTGGATCAGCTCAAGGCCATTAAAACCATCAAGGGTAAAATCTCCGATATTGGACGCATGAAGGCCGAGGAACAGAAAAAGGCTGTCCGGGCCGGGTACGATATGGAGATTTTGCCCCCCGACCTCATTACCTTTTCCAAGGATGCGGCAGAGCTGCTGGCCGATCTGCAATCCCGCAACGAGCGAATGTTCCTTTTGACCTTTACCGTCATCAACCTTGCGCCCAGCCGCCAGCGTTTGGAAAACGATGTATTTACCGTGTCCGGCATCGCGCAGAAATACAACTGCGCTCTGAAAAGACTGGACTGGCAGCAGGAGCAGGGTTTCCTGTCCTCGCTGGTGCTGGGGTACAACGGCATTGAGATCCAGCGCGGTATGACAACCAGCTCCACGGCGATCTTTATTCCCTTTATGACCCGTGAGCTGCGTATGGACGGACAGGCCCTGTACTACGGCATGAACGCCCTTTCCCATAATGTCATCATGGCTGACCGCAAAAAGCTGAAATCGGCCAACGGAATGTACCTCGGCTCCACGGGATCGGGCAAGTCCTTTGCGGCAAAAAGAGAGTTGATCAATGTGTTCCTTGCCACCAGCGACAGGATCGTGGTGGTAGACCCGATGGGCGAATATGCCCCGCTGGTGAGGCGGCTGGGTGGACAGGTCATCGAGATCGCCCCGGACAGCCCCAACCATATCAATCCTATGGACATCCAGCTATCCACCAATGACGAGGACAGCCCCCTGTCCATGAAGGCCGACTTCCTGTTGTCCCTGTGCGAGTTGATCGTGGGCGGCAAGGAGGGCTTGCAGCCCATCGAAAAGACGGTCATTGACCGCTGTGTGCGGCTGGTCTACCGGGAGCTGGCGCTGGGGATCGGTAGCGGGGATATGCCGCTGCTGCAGGACTTGTATGAGGAACTGCTGAAACAGCCGGAGCCGGAGGCCCGGCGTGTGGCAACGGCGCTGGAGCTCTACTGCACAGGCTCCCTCAACCTGTTCAACCACCCCACCAATGTCCAGACGGATGCCCGTGTGGTGTGCATCGTTCTGAAAGGCATGGGCGAAAACCTCCGCAAGATCGCCATGCACATTACAAACGAGTTTGTCACATCGGCTGTCAACACCAACCATGCCGAGGGCCTTGCTACTTGGTGCTACTTTGATGAGTTCCATATTCTGCTCCGCGATCCGCTGACGGCCAGCTACTTTGTGGCCGTGTGGAAGATGCTCCGTAAAAAGGGCTGCGTCCCCTCGGCGCTGACGCAGAATGTGAAGGACTTGCTGGCAAGCCGGGAAATCGAGGCCATTCTGGATAACACCGACTTTATGATCCTGCTGTCACAGGCCCAAAGTGACCGGGCGATCCTCGCAAAGCAGCTCGGCATTTCCGAGCATCAGCTCTCCTATATCACCCATAGCAATTCCGGCGAGGGTTTGCTGTTCTACGGCTCCGTGACCATCCCGTTTGTGGATCGTTTCCCCAAGGGTGAGATTTACAATCTGCTGACCACCCGCCCGGAGGATATGGCCCATGAGCGAAAGGACGAATAAGGGCGGGGCCACTTCGGGACAAAAAGTCCCAAAGTCCCCCAAAAGCAAGTTTAGAGCCAAAAGCCAGCAGGAGCAAACCGCCGAGTCCAAGCTGCGTATGGAAAAGCGCGGCGAACAACTGGATAAGGCCAAGAAAAAGCTGGCAAAGCAGAAACCGCCGAAAAAGTCCGGCCCCGTGAAAAAGGCGGGCCGGGCGGCGGGTGCAACCGTTCATGGGTATGTGCATGGCAAGCTATATGAGGTAGAGCATGAGAATGTCGGCACCGAAAGCGCCCACCGATCCGAGCTGGTCGGTGAGGCCGCCCTGCGCTCCACATCCCGGTATGTAAAAAAGCAAATCCGGGAGCACCCGGCCAAAGCGGTGCAAAAGGCCGAGTCCAGGCACATCAAGGCTACGGCGGATTATCAGTACCGGGCCACGGTGGAGGCCCACCCGGAAATGCAAAAGGGCGGCGCGGTGTCCCGGTATATCCAAAAGCAGAAAATCAAGCGGCAATACGCAAAGCAAGCGCGGGAGGCTGCAAAGCAGACGGCCAAGGCCGCAGAGAAAACGGCGGTCACAACGGAAAAGCTGGCGGCCCGGGCCGTGGCCTTTGTCAAGCGGCATCCTGTGGGGGTGTTGCTGTTCCTTGCCTGTTTTCTGCTGCTGGTGCTCATGCAGTCGTGTATGTCCTCTGCGGTGACGATTGGCAACGGCGTGGTGGGGGCCATCGGCGCGTCCACCTATGCCGCCGAGGATGCCGATCTGCGCGGGGCCGAGGCCGCCTACTGCGGGCTGGAGGCCGAGCTGCAAGACTATCTGGACAGCTACGAAAGCACTCACGATTATGACGAATACCACTTTGAGCTGGATGACATTGAACACGATCCCTATGTGCTGCTGTCTATTATCAGCGCCATACACGAAGGGGCGTGGACGGTGGACGAGGTACAGGGAACGCTGCAAATGCTCTTTGAAAAGCAGTACATTCTGACGGAAACGGTGGTGACGGAGCGCCGCTACTACCTCGAAACGGACACATGGACGGACGAAGAGGGCAACACCCATACCGACACATACCGGGTCTATTACGATTACTACATTTGCACCGTGACGCTGGAAAACTTCAACCTGTCCCATCTGCCCATCTACATTATGGGCGAGGATCAGCTCTCCCGGTACGCCCTGTATATGTCGGCGCTGGGCAACCGTCCAGACCTGTTTCCATCGTCCCCCTATGTGGCAAAGTACACCGCCGATCCCGTGGAGCATGAGATCCCGGAGGCGTATTTGGCCGACGAAACCTTTGCCGCCATTTTGGAGGAGGCCGAGAAATATATCGGCTATCCCTATGTATGGGGTGGGTACAAGCCCAGCACATCCTTTGATTGCTCCGGCTTCGTGTCCTATGTCTACAATCAATGCGGCTGGGACTTTGGGCGGTTGGGGGCGCAGGGGCTGTATAACATCAGCCGCCGCACCAGCTCACCCCGCCCCGGCGATCTGGTGTTCTTCACCGGGACTTATGATACCCCCGGCGTTTCCCATGTGGGTATCTATGTGGGCGATGGCTGGATGCTCCATTGTGGCGATCCCATCGGGTATGCCAATCTCAACACAAGCTACTGGCAGTCTCATTTCTACGCCTACGGGCGGTTATCGTGAAGGAGGTTATCTATGGCAACTACGAAAAGCGCGAAAATCGAAGCCGAGATCGAAAAGGTCAAGGCCAAAATCGCGGAACAGCAGACCAAACTGAAAGAACTGGAACAGCGCAAGGTGGAGGCTGAAAACAGCGAGATCGTGGACATCGTGCGCGGCATGAGCATCCCTCTCGCGGAGCTGCCGCTGGTGCTCCAGCAGCTCCGGGCCGGGAAAACCTTGGGACAAAATGTCCCGAAGTCCGAGGAGGTGGCTGCGGAATGAAAAAGCTGCGTGTTCTTTTACTGACGCTCTGCGTGGCCGTGTTCATGTGCGGCTTTACCGTGACGGCCCATGCCGGGGGCGGTGACGAGTACATCGAGCCTACCGACCAGTGGGAAGGGCTGGAGGAGCCTACCCCCACCACCGAGCCGGGGGTAGGCTTTTCTGACGAGGGCAACCTTGTCACCCGCGATCTGCTCTATGACGAGCACACCAACAAGCAGTTTATCACCGTCCAGACCAGCGGCGGCAATACATTCTATATCGTCATTGACTACGATAAGCCCGTGGACGAGGACGGCGAACAGTACGAAACATACTTTTTCAGCATTGTGGACGAGGCCGATCTGCTGGCTGCTATGGAAGCCGCCGGGATGGAAGTCCCCGCCTGTGCCTGTACGGATAAGTGCATGGCCGGGGCCATCAACACCGATTGCCCCGTATGCGCCACCAACATGACCGAGTGCGTGGGCGTGGAGCCCGAGCCGGTGGAGGACACCGAGCCTGTGGACGATCCCGAGCCGGAGCAGCCCGAGGACACAGACGGCAATATGGGTACGATCCTGCTCATTTTGGCGATTGCCGCCGTGGGCGGCGGTGCTGGCTGGTATTTCAAGGTTTACCGCCCCAAGCAGCAGCGGGCCACAGAAGCGGTTGAGGAGGACTACGGGGACGAGCTGGATGCCTTTGACGATCTCGAGGACGATACGCCCCCTTGGGACGAGGACGAGGTATGAGCCGGGAACTGACCCGCGAGGAAAAGAGGGCGATCCGCAAGCTGGTGTTTTCCCTGTGTGCGAACTATGATCGGGAGTATGGGTGCTTACCGCTGGACGGCCCCTGTTATATGCTGGGGAAATGCTGGACGGGAGCCTACTGCCGCTACTTCCGGGATGCCGTTCTGCCCAATGATCCGGTGCTGGAGGCGGCGCTGACCGCCGAAGGCCCGGTCCCGGAAACGCGGCCCTGCCCGATCTGTGGGCGACCTTTCCTCCCGGATGGCCGGACACGGTATTGCTCTGCGGCCTGTTCCGCTACTGCCCTGCGAAAACAGAAGCGGGATTATATGCGTAAAACAAGGCGCTGACCCGTGGAAAATTAGGCCCGAAAAAACCGCCTGTATCAAGGCTTTTCGGGGCCGCTTGTGGGGTGGGGTGTATCATTTCATACCCCACCCCTGTTTTCGCAAAATACTTTCCACTTTTTGAAGGAGGTGTACCGTGGAGAAAAACGCCGGATATGTGATCCGCGAGTCCGTTCTCTTTGACAACAAACGGGGATTTGCCATCGCGGAGCATGGAAACCCCAAAGTCCCGGCTCCCTTTGTCACATGGCAGTTTGCCGAAGAGAACGGGCGGCGGGATTATTATTGGGGCCATTACCACGCAGACGAGGCATCGGCTCAAAAGGATTTCAAGGATCGAGCCGCCGACTACAAGCGGATGTATAAGGTGCAGGAGGTCAAGCCCCGCACGATTGCCCAGCAGATGAAAGAGGCCGCAAAGCTGGCCGAGGCTGACCGGGGCCGCGCTGCCCCGAAAAAGACTACCCCCGACAGGGGCGACAGATAGGAGGATCGCTATGCCCGAAAAGTATGACCCGCTGAAAAGCGCGGAACTCACCACCGAGCAGAACTATAATATGATCGACGGTATTCTGAACAACGGCCCGGCCCCGGTGCTCCCGCCCGAGGAAAAGCCGCTGGATAAGGTGCGGGAGATCCCGCCCAAACGCCGCAGCAGGGAGCGCGAGGAGCGTTGACGAAAAAGCGCCGTCGCTGCGTCCATCTCAATGTCATGGTAACGCCCGAGGAGCAGGAGCTGATCTATGAGCGCATGGCCGAGGCGGGTATTCAAAATATGGGAGCATATATGCGGAAAATGGCCCTCAATGGGTATGTGCTCCATGTTGATCTTGCGGATGTGCGGGAGCTGGTGTCCTTGCAGCGGCGGTGTGCAAACAACCTCAACCAAGTGGCGATCCATGCCAATACCTACGGCATCTACCCCTCGGAGATCGCTGCGCTGCAAAAGGACTATGCAGACCTGTGGGGGCCGCTGTCCGTTCTGATTAAAAAGCTGTCGGAGGTGGTGGAGCTATAACAAAACGCGGGGAGCACAGGTTTATACCTTGCTCCCCGCATTATTCTGTTTCATCGGGCAAATATGCGATTATGTCGTCAAGCTCACAATCAAGTATTCTGCAAAGGGCATCCAGCGTGTTGGTAGAAACGGATTCATTCGCTTTCAGCCTACGCACCGTGGAGCTACTGATCTCCCCTTTGACCTGCAAAGTGTATGTGGTTGCATTTTTGCGCTTCATAGTTTCCCACAATGGGGCGTATGAGATCATCCGGCCTACCTCCTTTCACGCTTGCTTATATAAACATTATTGCCTATAATTGACCTAAAGCGTGATAGGCAATATTGCCCATACCAAGGCGGGGCAATTTCAGAAAAGAGGTTTGGATAATGGGAGAGAAAACTTGTTGTGTAACAGGCCATCGTGATGTGCCAGTCGGCAAGGAGCAGTATGTGGAAGAAGCACTACGGAAAGAAGTGCTGGCTGCGATTGCAGCGGGATATACCCGTTTTATCTCCGGGTTTGCCGATGGTGTTGATCTCACTTTTGCCGCCATAGTTGCAGCGGAAAAGAAACAAAATAGCTGTTTGCAGTTGGAGGCCGCGCTCCCATATCGAAACCGTATCAATGCTAAATCTCCCTTGTTTCAAGAATTGCTTGCTTGTTGTGATCGCGTGTATGTTCAGTCTGAAAAATCCAATCGCCAATGCTACCATGAACGCAACCGCTACATGGTACTTTCCTCGGATCGGGTAATTGCCGTTTATGACGGGAGATCCACGGGCGGCACTTTTTACACCATTCGTTTTGCACAGGCAAACGAAAAGGAAATTCGCATCATTGAGATATAATCCTTGGGACATTTTGTCCCAAAGTAGCCCGGCCATCGACATCCTTGTTTGCTTATATGGGCGGAGTTATAATATTGGTAGGAGGAAACCCATCAACTTTTACAGGAGGTAGCCGCTTATGATCGTTCTGAAAATCCTTGCCGCCCCCTTTGTGGTGGTGCTCACCGTTCTGGCCGCCGTGGTGTCTTTTCTGTTCTGTATGGCAACTGCGGTTTTCGTTGTGGCCTGTGTGGTGCTGACCCTGCTTGCCGTGGCCCTGTTCATCAGCGGCCAGACGCTGGGCGGGATCGTGTTCCTTGTCCTTGCGTTTCTGATCTCTCCCTATGGCATCCCGGCCATCGCGGAGTGGCTGGTGGATAAGCTGCACAATCTCAACTTTGCTCTGCGGGGCTTCATCACAGGCTGATACTTCGGGACAATTTGTCCCAAGGTAGCATGACGGCGGCTGAACACAGCCGCCGTTTTTCTTACAGGAAGGAGGGCTGCCTACGGCAACGACCTATCTCAAAAAGCACAAAATCAGCAAGGGAGAAACTATCGCGCAATCGCTGAAGGATCGGTTTGAATACGGACAAAACCCGGATAAGACGCAGGGTGGCGAGTTGATTTCTTCCTATGCCTGCGACCACATGACCGCCGATGCGGAGTTCCTGTTAAGCAAGGCAAAGTACCGGGCTGTCACGGGCCGGGAGCAGCGCCGGGATGCCGATGTGCTGTGCTATCAGATCCGGCAGGCGTTCAAGCCCGGAGAGATTACCCCGGAGGAGGCCAATCGCATCGGCTACGAAACGGCGATGCGCTGGACGAAGGGCAAGTACGCCTTTTTCGTTGCCACCCACACAGACCGCCAGCATATCCATAACCATATTTACTACAATTCTACTTCGCTGGATTGTACCCGGAAGTTCCGGGATTTCATCGGCTCGGCCCGCGCTGTGCGGCGGCTCTCGGATCGGGTGTGTCTGGAAAATGACCTGTCCGTGATCCTCAATCCCAAGCTACATAGCAAGGGCCGCTTTCTTCACTATGGGGCATGGCTGGGAGCCGAGCGCCAGCCCTCTTATAAAGAAAGGCTGCGCCTTGCCATCAACGATGCTCTCGCAAAAGGCCCCGCCGATTTTGCCGACTTTCTGCGGCTCATGGCGGAGTCCGGGTATGCGGTCAAGCATGGGCGCGGCGGTGTGATCTCGTTCCTTGTTCCCGGACAGGAACGGGCAACGCGGCTCCGGGCATCCACCCTTGGGGAAGGTTACGATCCCGAGAACATTCGAGCCGTGATTGCCGGGAAACGACCCGTCCCGCATATCCACGATGCGGCGGCTCCCACGCCCAGGCGTGTCAATCTCATTGTGGATATACAGGAGCGTCTGCGCTCCGGCAAAGGCCCGGCCTATGAACGGTGGGCCAAGGTGTATAACCTCAAACAGATGGCAGCAGCCCTCATGTTTTTGCAGGAGCACCAGCTCACCGAGTATGACCAGCTCGCTGCGCAAGCTGACGGAACGGCCCAGCGGTTTCATGCGCTGGCCGGGGAACTGCGTCAGACCGAGGCTGACCTCGCCAAAACCTCCGCGCTGATGGAGGCTGTGGTGCAGTACGCCAAGTCCCGGCCTGTGTTCGAGGGGTACAAGGCGGCCCGGTACAGCAAGAAATATCTGGCCGAGCATGGCCCGGAGCTGGCCGACTACCGGGCAGCGAAGGCGGCACTCAATGAGCTGCTGGACGGTGAAAAGCTCCCGAAGATGGACGCGCTAAAAGAAAAACGCCGCAAACTTGCAGCGCGAAAAAAAGCCCTCTATGCCGAGTACCGGGCGGCCCAGCAGGAAATGCGGGAGGCCGTGGCGGTCAAGGCGAATATCGATCATCTGCTCGGCCTGTCGGACGAGCGCAAAAATAAGGAACAGGAGCGATAAGCAACGGTGACGCAGACAACAGACTTCGGGACAACTTGTCCCAAAGTGCCGGGTTTGGGGAGGCTCCCCAACAAGCGTTTTTGCAGCCCCCACGGGATGCAAAAATAGCAAGTGTGGCTACACTTGCCCTGCTTGCCATTTGTGCGCTCCTCTCAAAATAGCGCAAAAAAACGTCTTGACCGATTCGGTTATTTATGTTACACTGTATACAAATAACCGATTCGGTTATTTGTAGGAGCAGAATAGTAATGGAAAAATTTTTAGCGCTTTCACAGGAGAAACAGGCAACAATCCGTAATGCGGCGCTTGCCTGTTTCGCAAGACATGGATATGAAAAAACGTCAATCAATGATATTGCGGTAGCGGCAGGTATCTCAAAGGCGTCTATATTCCAGTATTTTGGAAATAAGCAGACACTTTACCAGTATTTATTTGATTACTGCGCTGCCCAAATGAAGCAAGCCTATAACACGAGTGCATTGGAGGAAACTACGGATTTCTTTGACCGTGTATGGGAAGCCAGCGTTATGAAAGTGGAAATCTTAAAAAAGCACCCGCATATTGCGTCGTTTATTGCAAGTGTGGCAGTGGAACCAACGCCTGAATTGAAAAGTGCCATATTTTCAGAAGCAAATGAAAAATATATCGCATCGCTTGTTCTGCATGAGCGGGATTATAAAAAATTCAGACACCCGGAGGATGCAGAATTAGTGTTTCAGATGCTTATGATGCTTGCAAAGGGTATGTCCGTTCAGTTGGAAAGTGGAGTGGATTATGACAGCATGATGAAAGAGTTTCGAAACATCCTAGATATGTTGAAACACAACTTTTACAAGGAGGAATATTTGCCATGAGCAAGCCGGTAATTGTCCTAAACGAACTTACAAAAAGCTATGGAAAACATCGAGGAATTGAAAACATTAGCTTTACTGTTGAACAAGGCGAGGTTTTCGGCTTTATTGGCCCCAATGGAGCAGGAAAATCTACCACAATCCGTACTCTAATGGGCCTGCTGAAACCCTCCAACGGAGGAGCCTCTATCTTTGGGTTAGATTGTAGTCGGGAGCCCGCCCGTATCGCAAAGGATGTGGGGTATCTTCCCAGCGAAAACTGTTACTACAACAATATGAAAGTAAAAGAAATGCTTTTCTACACAGCAGAACTCTATGGTGTGAATGCCCACAGCCGGATGGAAGAATTAGCGGAGCGGTTGAATTTAGACTTATCCAGGCGAATTGGCGATTTGTCTTTAGGGAACAAGAAAAAAGTTGGCATTGTGTCGGCTCTGTTACCCTCTCCGAAGTTGCTGATTATGGACGAGCCTACCAGTGGCCTTGACCCGCTCATCCAGCAGGCTTTCTATGATATTCTGAAAGAAGAAAACAAACGAGGTGTGACCATTTTTCTGTCCTCCCACGTTTTGAGTGAGGTGCAAAGACTTTGTGACCGTGTAGCCATTCTGCGGGAGGGGAAGCTGATCAGTGTTCAATCCATGAAGGAACTGCGGGAAAACGGATACAAGAAAATCTCGCTGACAGCAAAAAGCGCCATTCCAGAGGATTTCTTTTCTATTCCCGGTACAGCTAATTTGGAATGGAACAAAAGCAAAACTTCTGCATCCTTTATGTTCAGCGGAACAGTTATGATGATCATGAAACAGCTCTATCAACTGGAGCTGGAGGATATTTTGATTGAGGAACCGTCGTTGGAAGAAATATTCCTCCACTACTATGAATAGGAGGCCAGTCATGCAGATTTTTCGATTTGAATGGAAACGGTCGCAAAAATATATTCTGATTTGGGCCGCCGCTCTTGCGGTAGGTATTTTTTTCATGACGCCGGTTTACTACGGTATGATGGAAACAGCGGGGACACTGCCGACAGGATTTGCACAGGGAGGCTATTTTGAAACCGTTGGCATTTCTCTGGAGCTTCTTACAAAGCCTATGGGAATGTATTCCTTTCTTACGGGATTCTTCATAATTGCTGGCGGCATTTTTGGGATGCACCTGGGTCTGTCCTTGCATACCAAAGAGTGTACAGAAAACACAGCGGAATATTTATATACGAAACCTTGTGGGCGGCAAGTAATCTACAAAGGGAAACTATTGTGTGCCCTCGCCGGGGTATGTGTGACAGGTATTTTTTATATGATGGCGTCTTTTTTTACAATGACGCTGTTTCGTCCCGGATTCCCCCCAAGAGAATTTTTGCTGGTAGCTGGCTCTTTTGTCCTGCTTACTCTCTTTTTTGCATTGATGGGGACAATGGCAGGAGTATTCCGGCCCAATAACCGCTCTCCTCTTCTGACATCTGGACTGGTCGTATTTATGGAATACTGCATTACCTCTTTTTCGAGGACTGTCGGTATTCGGGCCATTGGCTTTTTATCGCCGTTTTCTTTTTTCAGTCCAGCGGAAATCCACAATGCTGGAACTTATTCATGGGACTATATGCTCTGGTATCTGCTCCTGCTGTTTGGGTTTGCGCTGCTGGCATACTGGAAAATCTTGAAGCGGGATATTGCGTTGGCTGTGTAAAGGAGGAAACAAATGAAGGCGTTGGTGAAAAATGAGCTACGCTTAACAAGAAAAATGTTGCTGATCTGGATGGGAATTGTCTTGATTTTGTGTGGCTTCGCTTACTTTGAATATTTGTCACTGAAGGACAGCCTTAATGAGCTGACGGGACTAATATCGGATTTCCCAAAAATTCTGAAAGCCATGTTTGGTGTGAGCGGTGATCTGACTTCTGCTTTGGGCTGGTATGGCTGTATGTATTATTGGGTCACGATGCTAACCAACAGCTATGCGGTCTATCTCGGTGTTTCGTGTGTAGCGAAAGAACAGGCGCAGGGAACGGCAGAATATCTATTTACAAAACCAGTGGGTCGCAACAAGGTTGTCTGTGCCAAAGCAGTTGCCTGTGTATGTAATTTGCTTGCACTTGCGGTATTCAGCGGGTTATGTAATTATTTTACCGCCATTTTACCGCTAGGCGGTTTAGAGCAAAGAAACGCTGCTTTTACCACCACATTGGGCCTGTTTTTGACAGGGTTGACTTTGTTTGCAATCACGCTTCTGGCCTCCAGCCTGACGAGAACCTATAAAGGGGCTGTTCGGATAGGCGCGGGAATATTATTGCTCTTTTATGGCATCAGCATCACCGCCGAATATCTTGAAGCTCCAATGCTGTACTGCTTAACGCCATTAAAATTCTTCGATGTTTACACAGTGGCAATAAGTGGAATACAGTTTTCGTTCTTCCTATTGGCTATGATAATTGCGATTGGTTCTGTTATCACAGCTCAAAAAGTTTGGACGCTCAGGGAAATTTGAAATGAACGATATGGATAGCTTCGAGTGGCTGCTATGTCCTGTCTGTAACAGTAAAACTCGTATCAAGCTGCGGTTAGATACTGAGCTGAAAAACTTTCCTTTGTTTTGTCCTAAATGCAAACAAGAAACTTTAATCAGCGTAGAAAAATTTAAGATTTTAGTTATCACAGAGCCAGACGCACAGACGCAGAGCCGATAACCCGTTAGCCCTCAGGCGCGGATTATCGGCTCTTTTGTTTTCGGCGGCTGTCAATTAAAGCCGCCGCGTTATACGACGACTTTATGAGGAACACGGCGGTTTCCGAGGAGGGATCGTCGTGTTCATTTTGCTTTTTCATAGTACGCATGATCTTCACCAGCTAAAAAAAGCGTAGCTCCCCCTCCGGGCAAGTCCGGCATTGGACGCGAAATTTGCTAGTACATTAAGAATAATGTCATTTCACGCGCTTGTGTGGCATCACGCCATGCGAGCGCGTTTTTCTATACCCACCTTGGGACAAGTTGTCCCGAGGTAGGCAGGGGCGGCCCCGGCTGCCGATCCCCGCCATCCCCCGTTCAGATCGTCCACCCACAACAAAAATCTGAACGGAGGAAAATATAATGACTACTATCAATCTGAAGGACTTTTACTCTTGGCACACCCATGATGAATATATCGAAGTTTCCGATGAAGTGGCCGCCGAGCTGCGGGCCGACAAGCTGTATGAGGCTGCCTACCAGCGGCGGATAATCCGCAATAAGGCACAGTATTCCCTCGACTGTGATGATGGGATCGAATACTCTGCCTGCCTTTCCGAGCCGACCCCGCAGGAGCTGCTGGAGCGCATGGAGCGTTTCTGCGATCTGTGGAACGCGCTGAACACTTTGCCCGAAACGCAGGGGCTTCGCATTGATGCCTGTATCATTGAAGGCAAGAGCATGACTGAGGTTGCCGAGGCCGATGGCGTAAGCGTGGCCGCCGTACATAAATCTATCCAGCAGGGTTTGAAGTCCATGAAAAAATATTTGCAAAATGTTTGATGTAGGGGGTTAAAAAACATCTTCCAAATGTCCTTGGTATATGAGAGGAGTTGATCCTCTCCACAACTGAATAGCGGCGGCTCCGGGCATAGTGCGAGGAGCCGGGCGGCGGGTGCGCCAGGACTTCTCCAACACGGAGGACGAGCGATCCACACCAACGCCGCAAGTGGGGACTTGCCACCCCACGGCCACGATCCGCGAGTGGACAGGCTGGCAGCCTGTCCCCCGGAGCTGCCGCACCACCCCAGCAAGGAGCGTCGCGCCGAGTATAGCTGTCTTATGACGGGCCAAGAAAATGAGCGCGGCGCTCCTTATTCTAACTTCGAGACAAATTGTCCCAATGTGGAGAAAGGCAAAAGGGCGACACCCAATCGCGGGTGCCGCCTTTTCGTGTTTCCCCAACAGACAACGGGGATCAATCAGTTCTACGCCATTTGTGAAGGAGGTCATCTATGGAGCGCACAAGAGAATTAACCACTTTCGCCATTGACGGTTATCAAATATCCGCTACCTTTGCCGATAGCAGAAACACAACGGCCCTCGGCCATGTGAAACAGATTTTGCTATCCTCTTTTGCCAACAATGCCGCCAAGCATACCCACGGCGACATCCTTGCAATCCACCCCAATCGGAGCGATAATAATAGTGGGGGTAGCCCCTATGTACCTTGAAAAGTTCATATCTCCCGCGTATTGATTCGCTCTTTTGGTTTGCCCTTATGACAAATGAAAGGACGGATCAATATGGAAAATAACATTCTTATCGGAACTCGCGTTGACTGTTTGTATAGAGTGTCCACCGACAAGCAAGTGGACTATGACGATAAAAGCCAAGCCGACATCCCCATGCAGCGCAGAGAGTGCCACCGCTTCTGTGAAAAGATGGGCTGGACGATTGTTCACGAAGAACAGGAGGACGGCGTATCCGGCCACAAGGTACGGGCCGAAAACCGCGACAAACTCCAAATCATCAAAGAACGGGCCAAGCAGGGCAAGTTCGATATTCTGCTGGTGTTCATGTTTGACCGCATCGGGCGTATCGCTGACGAAACGCCCTTTGTGGTGGAATGGTTTGTCAAGAACGGCATCCGGGTATGGAGTACCCAAGAGGGTGAGCAGCGTTTTGATACCCACACCGACAAACTCACCAACTATATCCGCTTCTGGCAAGCTGACGGTGAAAGCGAAAAGACTTCTATCCGCACAAAAACCGCCCTCGGCCAGCTTGTCGAGGACGGCGGTTTCAAAGGCGGGCTTGCTCCCTACGGCTACGATCTCGTAAAAAGTGGCCGCTTCAACAAGCGAAAGCATGAGGTTTATGAGCTGGTTGTCAACGAGGCCGAGGCCGCTGTGGTGCGGATTATCTTTGACAAGTATGTGCATGAGGGCTACGGAGCCCAGCGGATCGCCACCTATCTGAATAAGCTCGGGTATCGGGCAAGGTCGGGTAAGATGTGGCACCACGCCAGCATCCGGGGTATCATCTGCAACCTCACCTATACCGGCGTACTCCGCAGCGGCGATAGCCGATCCCAAGTGCTGCTGCACTTGCAGATTATCCCGCCGGAACTCTTTGAGGCCGCACAGCATATCCGCACTTCCCGTGCCAATTCTGCCGAACAGGAGCGCCGTGTTCCTCTCAACACCCGAGGCCAGTCCCTGCTGGCCGGGAATGTGTTTTGTGGTCATTGTGGCTCCCGGCTCTCACTCACCACAAACGGCAAGGCTTATCCCTGCAAGGACGATCCAAACCGCATTGTAAAGCGTGTACGGTATATCTGCTACGGCAAAACCCGCAAGCAAACGGAATGTGACGGTCAGACCGGGTACACGGCACATACCCTTGACGGCATCATTGATAAGGTGGTGCGACAGATCTTTGAGCGTATGAAAGCTGTCCCCAAAAGTGAGATCGTCAATATCCGATACAAAGAAAAGATGGAGGAACGGAAAGCGCTGCTCCGCAGCATCCGGGCCGAACATACAAAAGTATCTGCCGAGCTGAATATGCTGAAGGCCGAGGTCATTAAATCCCTGCGCGGCGAAAGTGCTTTTTCGCAGGACTTGCTCGGCTCTCTGATTTCTGACTGTGAGACAAAATGTCTCGAAGTTCAGCAGCAGCTTGAGGCGGCGCAACTGGCCTATGACGAAGGACAGGCTGTGCTGGAACACTTGAACGCCCAATACGATGACATTATCTCTTGGGCTGATATGTACGACACCGCCAGCATGGAGGCAAAGAAAATGATCGTCAACTGCCTTATCAAGCGGGTGGAGGTCTACCGGGACTACAAGTTGCATATCGACTTTAACATTGACTTTGAGCAGTTCAGCATGGGCATGGACATCGTTGCCATCGCTGCATAAAGCAAAAACCCCACTTCCGAAGAAGTGAGGTTTTCGTTCACAATCTCTTGGTGATGGTGGAGATAAGCGGGATCGAACCGCTGACCTCTTGAATGCCATTCAAGCGCTCTCCCAGCTGAGCTATACCCCCAGATAAGAGAGATTGTGATGTTTAATTTTTATGTTCCCTGTACGGGGGTTGTTTACCGCTTCAACCGGGCTCCCAGCTGAGCTAATGCCCCATAGTTTGCTCGAAATGGAATCGCTCGAAACAGCTTTTTTATATTAGCACACTTTTATTTTCAATGCAAGAGGTTTTGGCAAAAAAATTGTAAAAATAGAGTCTGCCCCACCCTCTGGTAAAGTAAATGATTCCGAATGAATCTGAAAAGAGAAAACCACTCACAAGATCCGCCTACTAAAGGCTGGGAAGCCCGGGGTAAGGTTCCGCTATGTAAACCACTTGTATAATAGGAACCAATGTCCATTCGGATGGAAGCCGGCGATTGTCCCGCTAAATCATCGCGATGAGAAGAAAATCCATAAGAGCATCCGATGGAATAAAAGATCGGCGTGATTCTCTGGCTATTTCAGGCTAGGGGCAAAAACTAGCGGATTGAAAATCAAGTAGAAATCTGATAAAATTGTATCAATATCAATCTATTTTACTGCAAAAGAGGAGTAATATATTATGCTAGGTGCCGATTTTGGCATTATTGTAGGGATTATTATTTGTGTAATGTTTTCAGCGTTCTTTTCTGCTTCTGAGACAGCCTTTACAACGTTAAACCGAATTCGTCTAAAAACTGAGTCCGAGGCAGGCGACTCTCGGGCCGCACTTGTACTTTCCATCGCAGAGAACTATGATAAAATGCTGTCCACAATCTTAATCGGGAACAATATTGTGAATATCGCCAGTGCTTCTCTGGCGACGATTGTATTTACCCATGTGCTGGGTGATGCCGGGGTGTCTGTGTCCACGGCGGTTATGACGGTCATCGTGCTGATTTTTGGGGAAATCTCTCCCAAAAACCTGGCCAAAGAGCATCCGGAGGCGTTTGCACGGTTCAGCGCCCCATTTTTAAGACTCTTGATTACCATCTTGACCCCGATTAATTTTATTTTTTCCCAGTGGAAGAAGCTGCTCAACAAGATCTTTAAGAAGAAGTCGGACAATCGAATGACCCAGGAGGAACTGAAAACCATTGTGGATGAAGCACAAAGCGAAGGTGGCATTGACGAGGAAAAGGGCGAGCTGATCCGCTCAGCGATCGAATTTGACGACCTGACGGCTGACGATATTTTGACGCCTCGTGTGGATATTGTTGGCATCGACGAGGAATGCCCTTTTCAGGAAATCTCGGATATTTTTCTCAAGAATACATACTCTCGCTTGCCCGTTTATTCCGATTCCATTGACAACATCATAGGAATCGTTCACGAAAAGGACTATTTCAGCGCTCAGAAAAGTGGCATCAGCGATATCAAACAGGTGATGAAGAAGGTCCTTTACATCAGCCGGACCGTAAAGATTTCCGACCTGTTGCGGACCCTGCAAAAGACAAAATCCCACATGGCGATCGTCGTCGATGAATTCGGCGGGACAGAGGGGCTTGTCACGATGGAGGATATCATCGAGGAGCTCGTGGGCGACATTTGGGATGAACACGACGTGGTGATCGACTACTTTAATCAAATCGACGACCATACTTATGTAATCAATTGCAGCGCGGACCTGCATGACCTATTTGAAGAATTTGATCTAGGAGACTCGGATGAATTTGAGTCTGCTTCCGTCGGCGGATGGGCTATGGAACTGCTCGGAAAAATCCCGTCGGTGGGGGACACTTTCGATTTTAAGGGATGGCATATTACCGTCACGAAGGCGACTTCTCACCATGCAACACAGTTGACAATGGTTTCACCAGAAGAGGGGGCAAGGGACGAATAATCTTTGGGAAAATTGGCACTTTTATCTTTTGGGATTTGTGCTATACTGAATAAAAGTTTTATCAATAAACTTGTGCGCGGCTTCGCTTGGATAAGGGGTGAGTGTATGCAAGCGATCAACCTTTCCATTATTCTGCCTGTTCGGAATGTAGAGCAGGAGATTTCTGGGATCTTGCGTTCTGTGGTGAGGCAGACAAACGGGATCGAGGCAGAATTTATTTTGGTGGATATGGGGTCCGAAGATGGGACGCCTTTGGAGTGTGTGCAGCTCATCAAAAATGAGAAGTTACATGGCTTTGTGATCCAAAATGGCGACGGCGACGTTGCCGCAGCGCTCAATACCGGAATACAAAAAGCCAGCGGAACCTATGTTTCCTTTATTTTTGCCCGGCGGTTGTATATGGACTTCTTAAAAGGCTATCTGGAAACCGCGGAGCGCACAGACGCAGATTTTGTATTTGGCAGTTTCAGTGAAGAAGATGTCCGTTTAGCGGAACGCCGTTCGCTCAGTAAGGCGGTCCAGCAGCAGTCCGGCGTGCAATACATGAAGGAAGTCATCCGTGGAAATTTGCAGATCGACCTTTCGGCAGTGTTATTGAAACGCAGTTTCCTGCGCGAATGCGGGCTGCATTTTACCGAGGGATGCCGGTACGGGTACGCGCAGGAGTTTTTATACCGCTGCCTCCTGAATGCGCAGAATATCGTGCAATCTCCAACACTTTTAAAGCGGGATACGGTGTTTGAACTCAAGCGTGGAAAAGAGAAGCCAGTCGGCAAGGAAATTTTCCAGGCGGTGGAGGCAATTCAACGGGTGGAATTGCTGTTGCAAACCAGCTTTAAGCAGGAAACGGAACTACAGGCGCTGTTTTCGCAGGAGTTGCTTCCGCGGACCGTTATGAACAGTGTGGATGTCATGCTGCGGGAGGGCAGCGGATATAACGCGGTGCGTGGCGTTTTGCGGGTTTTGGGGTACGATTCATTGCTCAAAGCAGGCAGACGTACAGAGAAAAATCTAAAGCGGCGTATCCGCGTTTGGAATCTAATCCCTTGGATGTACCAGGCAAAATGAGATGGCTGTGTAAATTGGTATTACACAGCCATTTCTTGACAGAGAATACTATGTATTATATAATATAGTAGAATAGGAGGTATCTATATGGACATACAGCTGAAAAAGGGGCTTTTGGAGGTATGTGTCCTAGCGGTGGTGGAGTGGCAAGATTCATATGGATACCAAATTATGAAGGATTTATCCGCCTGTGTGGAGATCTCGGAATCGACGTTGTATCCCATCTTGCGCCGTTTGGAGGCGAGCGGATACCTGACAACATACTCTGTTGCACACAACGGCCGTCTTCGGAAATATTACCGGATAACCTCTTTGGGAAAACGGCGGCTTTCTGATTTTTGCGAAGAGTGGAAGGAATTGGAACGCATTCATGCGTTCATTTTACAGGCAGGATGCGAAAAGCACCAGTTGCCTGCGGGGGAACGTACGGACAAGGAGGGGAAGAACCCGTGAAAAAAGAGACCTATTTCCAAACGCTGTACAAGCGGCTTCGGAAACTTCCGGAGAATGACCGCCAGACAACCGTTGCGTTTTATCGGGAAATCGTAGAGGACCGGATGGAGAACGGGCTTTCAGAAGAAGCAGCAGTGGCAAGCCTGGGAGACGTCCACCAGCTTGCCCAGAAAATTCTGTTGGAAAATCCACAGCGGCGGTCCAGCACGAAACCGTTATGGATTGCCTTGGGCGTTACGATGGCTGTCCTAGTCGGAATGGGAGCCCTGGTTACCTGTGGCGTTTTGACCTATCGGGAACTCCGGACATCTTCGGTTGCCGAACCGATCGGCCCTATGGAGGATTCTATCCCATCTTCTCAGCTTCCAGAGGGAGCTGTACAAGGGGAGAAGGCTTCCACCCCTCCATCCGAAGAGGGCCAGACGGAGAAGCATATGGAAGAATACCGCACATCCGTCGAGGAAGTGGATGTAGTGGAGGTTGATGCAGAAAACAAACAGATTCTTTTTGAATCCTCAGAAGAGGAAGAACTGGTGATCCTCTACGAGACCGATGACACACAGTTTTATTCCATCAAGAACGAAGGCCGTTCTGTAACTTTGAAAAATGAAGACCACCGGCGTTCCGACCAAACAGAGGGGAGCTATCGCATTCATGTGCAGATTCCTTCGGCTTACATGGGAAGTTTGAAGGTGGAAACCGGAAACGGAAAGATCGTTGCAAAAAATTTGCAGCAACTTGCGGATGTCTCTTGTGTGACAGACAATGCCGCAATCGTTTTGGAAGAGTTTGCAGCTCAAAAACTATCGGTAGAAAGCAAGAACGGAGCGATTTCTTTGCACGACGTCCAGGCAGATCAATCGCTGGCACTCCATGCGACGAACGGCTTTATCGGATTAACCGGTTGCACCTCGCCAGAGATCGGGATTGCGACCCGAAACGGTGCGATCCATTTGACACAGGTTCAGGCGGCGCAGGCCATCCGGGTCGAAAGCTCTAATGGGGCAATTTCCCTGGATTCTCTGGAATCCCCGGACATTCAATTGCAAAACCAGATTGGAGCAATCACTGGAAGCATCCAAGGGAAAAAGGCGGATTATCGGATCGTCACAGAACAGAAATTGGGCGAAAACAACTTGACCGAGCAATCCGGCGGCACGAAACAGCTGCAAGTGAAAACCAATCTGGGACGCATCCACGTCACTTTTAACGAATGAAGAATACAAACGAAGCAGAAGCTGGCGGAAAGAAATGCTGGCTTCTGCTTTGTTTGTTTTTTACCGTAAAGACGTTGTTCGCTTCGGTTGTAAGAGAAGGCGCTGTTTACGCCTGCAAAGCGAATCCGCCGTCCTGTAAAGCGCGCTTCGCTCGCTTGTTTTATGTATGGTGGGATTTTGGGGCAGCGGAGGAAAGGGCGAGTCTTGGGAAGGGCGGGCGGCATTGAGCGAGAGATTCGGATAAGATGGAAAATTTGTGGGGCTTATCTTGTGAAAAATGCTGCAACCCTTGCGAGAATATGCACAATATGGTATAATGACTCGAAAACCATACAACATGGGGAGGGCTAACCTTTTGGCAGAATTTTCCCAAAAACAATATATGGAGGACGTGGCGCAGATCATGGCGGTTCGTGCGTGCGGGCCTCAACCCATGGCATTTGTACACACCTATGGATGCCAGCAGAATGTCGCGGACGGCGAAAAAATCAAAGGCCAGTTGGAAGAGATGGGGTTCGGTTTTACGGACGACGTAAACGAAGCGGACTTTATTCTGTTCAACACCTGTGCAATCCGCGAACATGCCGAGGACCGGGTGTTCGGCAATGTGGGTGCTTTAAAGAATGTCAAACGCCGCCATCCGTCCGTACTGATTGCGTTGTGCGGATGCATGATGGAGCAGGAACATGTGGCGGAGCGCATTCGCAAGAGCTTTCCTTATGTCAATTTGGTCTTTGGCACACATGTGATTCATAAATTTCCGGAGCTGATGTTCCGCATGTTGACGGACGGGCGCCGTGTGTTTGAGCGCGGCGACGACAGCGAGGATCAGCAGATTGTGGAGGGGCTTCCCATCCACCGCGATGGAAATGTGCGCGCGTGGTGTACGGTGATGTATGGCTGCGACAATTTCTGTTCCTACTGTATTGTTCCCTACGTGCGCGGCAGGGAGCGCAGCCGCTCTCCTCAGGCGATTTTGGAGGAATTCACCGGCTTGGTGCAGGCCGGGTATAAAGATATCACCCTGTTGGGGCAGAATGTGAATTCCTACGGCAAGCATCGGGAGGAAGGGGTCAATTTTTCAGCGTTGCTGCGCATGCTCGACGAGGTGGAAGGCGATTACCGCATCCGCTTCATGACCTCCCATCCCAAGGACGCAACCCATGAGCTGATCGATACCATCGCGCAGGGAAAGCACATCAGCCACCATCTGCACCTTCCGTTCCAATCCGGCAACAACCGTGTGCTGCGGGAGATGAACCGCGGCTATACGCGTGAAAAATATTTGGACCTGATCGCCTATGCGAAGGACAAAATTCCGGATCTTTCTCTAACCTCGGACATCATCGTCGGCTTCCCCGGGGAAACCTATGAAGAATTCCTCGACACGGTGGACCTCATTCGGCGGGTGGAGTTTACCTCCCTCTACACGTTTATCTATTCGCCGCGCGTGGGAACCCGTGCCGCAAAGATGAATGATCCCATCCCGGCGGAGGAGAAAACCAAGTGGTTCCAGGAGCTCTGTTCTGTGCAGGAACAGATTGCGGCGCGACGCTGTGCGGCGGCTGTGGGAACCGTCCAGCGGGTGCTGGTGGAAGAGCAGAATGAAAAGACCGGCCTGCTGACCGGCCGGACGGACGGCAACGTCGTGGTGGATTTTCCGGGCGATGCGTCTCGGATCGGAACGTTTGCCGATGTTCGTGTGACAGCCGCGCGCAATTGGATTTTGCGCGGGGAACTGGAAGAAGCAAACAATTAAAGCGCTTTGAAACCTTTTTTAAGGATTCTTGATATACCACCTATATTTGATAAGGAACAGGAGCGATGGATATGGATATTATTGAGTTGGCCAGAGAGATCGGCCGCGAGCTACAGAAGGACGAGCGTTATCTGAACATGCGCACCGTGAGCGCACAGTGCGATAAGGACGAAGAGCTGCAGGAGCTGATCGGGGAGTTTAACCTCAAGCGGATTGCCATCAGCAACGAGACCCAGAGCGACACGCGCGGCGAGGAAAAACTGCAGCGTCTGAACGGCGAGATGCGCCATATCTATGCACGCATCATGCAGAATGAGAACATGACGGCCTATAACCGCGCAAAGGAGGACTTTGACCGGCTGTTGCAGCGCATCAGCGCGATCATCAGCCAGAGCGCCGACGGCGAGGACCCGAACACGGCCGACTATGTGGAATCCTGCGGCGGGAATTGTTCCGCCTGCGGCGGTTGCGGCTGATCCCGCCAAGGACGAAGAACATTCGAATGGAACCGAGAGACGATCCTCCCGCCGGGCCTGTTCCGGCGGGGATTGTTTCTTTTTTGAAAGAGGAGAGGCATTGGCATGGCGAATTTATCCCCGATGATGCAGCAGTATTTTCAGATCAAGGAGCAGTATCCCGACACGCTTCTGTTTTTCCGCCTGGGCGACTTTTATGAAATGTTTTTTGACGATGCAAAACTCGCCTCGCGCGAGTTGGAATTGACCCTCACCGGGCGCGATTGTGGGCAGGAGGAGCGCGCGCCCATGTGTGGCGTGCCGTTCCACAGTGCGGAGACCTATATCGCCCGGCTGGTTGCGAAGGGGTACAAGGTGGCCATCTGTGAGCAGATGGAGGATCCTGCGCTCGCAAAGGGGCTTGTCAAGCGCGACATCGTCCGCGTCATCACCCCCGGCACCGTGCTGGAAAGCAGTATGCTGGATGAGACGCGCAACAATTTTATCTGTTCGCTCTGCGCGGAGGGAAAGCAAGCGGGAATCTGTTTTGCAGACATCTCCACGGGGGAGCTGCATGCCACCACCCTGGAAGGGGAGGATTTGGAGGAACGCTTGGTCAATGAGCTCTCGCGCTATTCACCGCGGGAGATTCTCATCAACCCGGACGCTTTGGAATACAAAACCCTGCCGCCCTTCATCAAGGAACGCCTTTCCGCCAGCTTGGAGCTTTTGGAGGCGGCGGAGTACGAGGCGGAGACGTGTGAACCGCTTGTTTTGGAGCAATTTCAAAAGGAGACGCTCGAGGCGTTGGGCCTGGAGCAAAGCCCGCTGGTGGTGCGGGCAATTGGCGCCCTGCTGTGCTATTTAAAGCGCACCCAGCGGACAGGACTGGAGCGTATGACGGAGGTCGAGCTCTACAGCGGCGCTCAGTTTATGCGGCTGGACCTGAATGCCCGCCGGAATTTGGAACTGCTCGAAACCATGCGGAACAAGGAAAAGCGCGGGTCCCTGCTCTGGGTGTTGGATAAGACCCGCACGGCCATGGGCAAGCGCCTGATCCGCGCGTGGATTGAGCAACCGCTTCTCAGCCCGGCGCAGATCAGCCGCCGCTTGAATGCGGTGGAGGAGCTCTCGGGGGATGCCATTTTGCGCGGCAGCCTCTCGGAGCAGCTCACCGGAATCTACGATTTGGAGCGCCTGATGTCGCGGATTGTGTACGGTTCCGCCAATGGGCGGGAGCTGCGGTCTTTGGCGGCGGCAGCAGCCAAGCTGCCGGGGTTGAAGGGCCTCTTGAAGGATGCGCAATCGACCATGCTTTCTGGCGTTTACCAGGACCTGGATACGCTCGACGATGTGTTGGAGCTGATCGACCGCGCCATTGTGGAGGACCCGCCGTTTACCATCCGGGAGGGCGGCATCATCAAACCCGGCTACAGCGCGGAGCTGGACGAGCTCAAGGGCGATATGAGCGATGGGAAGGGGATCATCGCGCAAATCGAGGCCAAGGAGCGCGAACGCACGGGGATTCCGAAACTGAAGGTCGGCTATAACCGCGTATTTGGTTATTATATCGAGATCACCAATGCCTACAAGGACCAGGCGCCCCCGGAGTACATACGCAAGCAGACCCTCACCAATTGCGAGCGCTACATCACGCCGGAGCTCAAGGAGCTGGAGGGGCGCATCCTTGGCGCGCACGACCGCTCCGTCCAGCTGGAACACCAGCTCTTTGACGAGGTTCGCAAGACCGTGGCCGCCCAGCTCAACCGGATTCAAAAGACAGCGCGTGCAGTGGCTCGCCTCGACGTCCTGCTTTCCTTTGCGCAGGTCTCCGTGGACAACGGCTATACCCGGCCGGTGGTCGACCTCAACGGGAAGATTTTGCTCAAGGAGAGCCGCCACCCGGTGGTGGAAACGCTTTTGGACGCGCCCTTTGTACCGAACGACGTGCTGCTGGACAAGGGGGAGAACCGGGTTGCGATCATCACCGGCCCCAATATGGCGGGCAAATCGACCTATATGCGCCAGATTGCCCTGATTGTCATCATGGCGCAGATCGGCTGCTTTGTCCCGGCCTCCTATGCGGAAATCGGCATTGTAGACAGCATTTTCACGCGCGTCGGCGCGTCGGACGACCTCGCTTCCGGGCAGTCCACCTTTATGGTGGAGATGACCGAGGTGGCGGAAATCATCAAAAACGCGACGGACAAAAGCCTGTTGATCCTGGACGAGATTGGCCGCGGAACCTCTACCTACGACGGCATGAGCATTGCGCGCGCCGTGCTGGAATATGCCGCAGACAAAAAGGCTCTTGGCGCAAAGACGCTCTTTGCCACCCATTACCACGAGTTGACCGAGCTGGAGTCGCTTATCGACGGCGTGAAAAACTATAATATCGCGGTCAAGAAGCGCGGCGACGACATCACCTTCCTACGGCGCATCGTGCGCGGCGGGGCGGACGACAGCTTTGGCATCGAAGTGGCGAAGCTGGCCGGCGTGCCGGACAAGGTGGTTTCACGCGCAAAACAGATTTTGGCCGAGTTGGAACAGGGACAGCAGGTTTCCATGCCGAAGGCGCGCGGCAGAAAACGCCAGGAGGAGCCGGAAGTGCAGTTGGCCCTGATCCCTCCAAACGAGACAGAGGTGATGGACCGTCTGCGGCAGCTGGACGTCAACACACTGACGCCCATTGAATGCATGAACACGCTATTTGAGCTTTGTAGGATTGCAAAGGAATAAAAATAGAGATCGATAAAGATAAAGGAGGTGCCGTATGGGAAAAATCAATGTGCTGGATAAACATGTGGCCGAGCTGATCGCCGCCGGCGAGGTGGTGGAGCGGCCGAGTTCCGTCATCAAGGAGCTTGTGGAAAATGCAGTGGACGCTGGCGCGACCGTCCTGACGGTGGAGATCAAAAATGGCGGCACGACCTTTATGCGCGTCACCGACAATGGCTGCGGGATTGCGCGGGAAGACGTCCCGGTCGCTTTCCTGCGGCACGCAACCAGCAAGGTGAAGGTACAGGACGATCTGGAAAACATCGCCACGCTTGGATTCCGCGGGGAGGCGCTGGCTTCCATTGCGGCGGTGGCGCATGTGGAACTGCTCACCCGCACGGCGGACGAGCTGGCGGGGACGCACTATGTGATCTTCGGCGGGGAAGAGGAGTGCTGTGAGGACGCGGGCTGCGCCCAGGGGACTACCTTCGTGGTGCGCGACCTCTTTTACAACACGCCCGCCCGCATGAAGTTCCTAAAGAAGGATGTGACGGAGGCCAACGCGGTTGCAGCGGTGATGGACCGGCTGGCGCTTTCCCATCCAGAGGTTTCCGTGCGCTTCATTCGGGACGGCAAGGAGACGCTCCACACGCCAGGGGATGGAAAATTGAAGTCCGCCATTTACGCGGTGTTTGGCAAGGAGTTTACCGCCGGGTTGATGCCGGTGGAATACGCCTACAACGGGGTGGAGGTGTCCGGCTTTGTCAGCAAGCCTGCAAATGCCCGTCCCAACCGCAGCATGCAGCACTTTTTCCTCAACGGCCGTTATGTAAAGAGCCGGACCGCGATGGTCGCCTTGGAGGAGGCCTTTAAGGGTTCCCTGATGGTGGGAAAGATGCCGGCGTGCGTGCTGCATCTCCGTATGGCCTATGGTTCCGTGGATGTCAATGTGCATCCAGCCAAAATTGAAGTGCGCTTTTCAAATGAACGCCCGATTTTTGATGCGGTCTATCACGGGGTGAAGACGGCTTTGAATCAATGGGACAGCCCCCATGTGATGAAGCTGGAGCGCCCCGCCCAGGCCCCTTTCCCAAAAACCCGCACGGTGGAGCAGCTTCCCCTGCGGACGGAGCAGCCGGTTCCGCAGAAGGCCGTGGAGACGGAACATGCGGTACAGGAACCAGATGCTACACCTAAGCCGGAGGCACCTTCTCTACCGATCAAGCCCGCCGAGCCGCTTCCGGGCCTTGCCGTGAATGACAGTGGCGCGCCTGCGGGATTGACCCGCACCTTTGGCGCGGATATGCGCTTTGCGGATGTCGCCGGGCCGGAGGATGAAGAATGGGCGGCGGTGGAGGCGCTTCCGCAGCCGGAGGCCGTAAAAGAAGAGCAGCCGGTCCCCACAGAACAAATTCCCGCAGAACAAACTCCCACGGAGACGCTACTGCCCAAGCAAGAGCGCCCACCGGCCCGTTTGGTCGGGGAGGCGTTTGGAACGTATATCATCCTGGAGCGCGGGGATGAACTGGTTTTGATCGACAAACATGCCGCGCACGAGCGGATGCTCTACGAGGAGTTAAAGGCAAACCGTGGGACGGCCGCCCATCAGATGCTGTTGGAACCGGTGACCGTTACATTGGAAAAGAACGAATATGCCGCTGTGCTGAATGCCCTGGATCTCTTTGAGCAAGCTGGTTTTGAATTGGAGGACTTCGGCGCCGGGACAGTTTTGGTGCGCAGCGCACCGCTGATTTTGGGCGGCGAGGACATAGCGGACGCGGTGATGGAGATGGCGGGGTATCTCGCCAGCAGCAAGAACGATCTCACGACCGAACGGCTGGATTGGCTCTATCACAATGTCGCATGCCGCGCAGCGGTCAAGGCTGGGGACGAGAGCCACCCGGAGGAATTGCTCGCCTTGGCAGACCGGTTGGAGCAGAACTCGCAGATCCGCTACTGCCCGCACGGACGGCCTGTTTCGATCCTTTTGAAAAAACGCGATTTGGAAAAGCAATTCGGCCGTGTTTGACAAATTCTTTGCCAGATGGAGTTATAATAGAAATGATCTCAAAAGCAACAAAAATGGAGGAACGCATTCCTGTGGCCGCAGTGGTCGGACCCACCGCCTCCGGCAAGAGCTGGCTGGCGGTAGAGCTCGCCCTTCGGTACGATGGGGAGGTGGTCTCAGCTGATTCCATGCAGATTTATACCGGCATGACGATCGGCACTGCCAAGCCTACGGTGGATGAGATGCGCGGTGTGCCGCATCATCTGATCGACTTTGTGGACCCTCACACGCCGTTCAGCGTGGCGGACTATGTGAAATTGGCGGCACAGTGCGTGGCGGATGTCCATGCGCGCGGACGGCTTCCCATCCTAGCGGGTGGGACGGGCCTCTATGTGCGCTCTTTTCTACAGAATCTGCAATTTACGAAGGAAGACCGCGACGACGCTCTGCGCGCGGCGCTCAAGAAACGCGCAGAAGAGGAGGGCGTCCAGGTTTTGATGGACGAGCTGCGGTGCATTGACCCGGAGTCGGCGGCGCGCCTTCATCCGAACAACCTGGGAAGGGTGATCCGCGCAATTGAGATCTATCGTACAACCGGCCAGACCATGACCCAGCAGATTGCGCACTCCCGCAGGGAGCCTTCTCCCTATAATGCCTGCGTGATCGGCCTGGATTTTCTCGACCGGGACAAGCTTTATGCCCGGATCAACCGCCGGGTAGACGAGATGTTGGATGCAGGCTTGGAGGAGGAAGCCCGCCAGTCGCTCGCCCAAAGTGCTTCTACAGCGCGGCAGGCGATCGGCTACAAAGAGTGGATTCCCTATTTTCAAGGGGCGTGCACCCGGGATGAGGTGGCCGAGAACATCAAGCGCGAGACCCGCCGCTATGCCAAACGGCAGCTGACCTGGTTCCGCCGGGACGAAGGCGTCCATTGGCTGCATGTAGACGATTATCCCGATGGTGCGGCTCTCGTATCGGCGGCACAGGTTATTTTGGATGAGTGGCGGGACAATGGCTGACCGCCGGCGCTGCAAAGGGGGAATGTGAATGAACAATTCCATGTTGAAGCGATTGCTGTCCATCTTTATCGCTCTGTTGCTGTTTTTTTACATCGGCTATCAAATTTACAGCGCCAATTACAGCACCGTGCGGACAGAAACGGCTTTGAGCAAGACGGAAGCGGATACAATCGAGACGACCGGGATCGCCATCCGGAAGGAAAGCTTGATCGAGCAGCCCGCGAACGGCGTGGTGGCCTATGCCATCGAGGACGGCGGGCACATTCACAAGGACGGTACGGTGGCGGTCACCTATGCGAACGAAGCCGACGCCACAGCGCAGCGGCGGCTTCAGGAGCTGGACAGTGAAATTGAAAAGCTGCAAAAGCTCAACGCCCCCGGCGATACATATGCGGCGAATCCGGATTCGTTGAACAAGCAGATTAACCAGGAACTGACGGATCTGCTCATTGCTTCCCGGCAAGAAGGCTTAAGCGGCCTCTCAGAATATCGGGAGGAGTTTCTTTATCTATTGAACGAAAAGCAGATTGTCACAGAAAAGGTCACCGATTTCAATGCGCGCATCAGTACGCTCCAGGCGGAGCGGCAGTCCATTGCATCGTCCCATGGGACACAGACGGGAAGCATCGCTTCGCCGGCCTCCGGCTATTTTATCAGCCATGTGGACGGCTATGAAGGGGTGTTCGATTATGACCAGATCGAAGACATCACCCCGGAGGAGATCCGCGAAAAGATGGCCATGCAGGTGACACCCTCCGCCTCGATCGGCAAGGTTTGCGGGGATTTCAACTGGTATTTTGTCTGCGTTGTCGACGCGGACACCGCTCTGAAATTCCAGGAGAAGGCCAACCAGACCAGTTATGAAGCCCGTTGCGTTACATTGACGTTCCCATTTGCATCCGCTGAGCCGCTCCCGGCGGAAGTCGTCAAGGTCAATCAAAAGGATAAGGAATCCGAGGGGGCCGTTGTGATGCGCTGCAATAATATGAACGCTTCGTTGGCGCGCCTGCGAAACGAGACGGTCCAGATTGAGATCGAGGAATACGACGGAATCCGCGTCAGCCAAAAGTCGGTGCACTTTGAAACAATCACCAAGGAGACATACGACAAGGACGGCAATGTCAATGGGACCGTTACCAAGGAAGTGAAGGGCGTTTACGTCATGCATGGCAGCGAGATTCAGTTCTGCCAGATCTTCCCCCTGTACAGCACCAACAGCTATGTGATCTGCGAAGTGTTGACGACGGAAGAAGAAAATTCGCGGTCGTATGACCCCTTTGTCCAGGATGATACAGAGGGGGATGGGACGCAGCAGGAAGAACCTGTGGAAGGGCTCTTCACCGATCGGACGGTACATCTTTACGATGAAGTGGTAGTAGAAGGGACGGATTTGTACGATGGAAAAGTTGTCGAATGACGAGCTGGCGCAGCGCTGCCGCGCTCTGGAAGAAAATTTAAAGCGCATCCGGGCGGAGATCGCAGAAGCGGCGGTCCGCTCAGGCCGCAAGCCGGAGGATATCACCCTCCTTGCGGCGACCAAGACGGTCCCGGTGGAGGTCATCAACCATGGGATCGAGCTTGGGCTGGATCACATCGGGGAGAACCGCGTGCAGGAATTGTGCGACAAATACGACGCCCTGGAGCGCGAAAAAACCGACGTGCAGTTCATCGGCCATTTGCAGACAAATAAGGTAAAGTATCTGATTGGGAAGGTCAGCATGATCCAGTCGGTGGACAGCATGAAGCTGGCGCAGGAGATTTCCCGGTTGAGCGCCCGGGAACATCAAACAATGGACGTCCTGGTGGAGGTCAATATCGGCCGGGAGGAGAATAAATCGGGAGTCCTGCCGGAGCAATTGGACGGCCTGTTGGAGGAAATTTCCAGTTTGCCTGCGCTCCGGGTGCGCGGATTGATGGCGATCCCACCGGCAGATGCCGATGATGTTGCTACACAGCACTATTTTTCAAAGATGTTCGAATATTTTATTGACACGAAACACAAAAAATTAGATAATGTTTCTATGGATGTTTTGTCCATGGGAATGTCTGCGGACTATGTGCAGGCAATTCTGGCCGGCGCCAACATGGTGCGCGTCGGTTCGGCGCTGTTTGGCGCTCGAAACTATACCAATCTTTAAGAGGAAATTCTCCGAGGGAATCGGTACATGGGTCTGCGCCGCAAGTATGGCCGGCCGTTCCACGGGGAGCAGAAGAATTTTAGGAGGCTTTGGATTATGGCAGGACTGGTACAGAAATTTAAAAATATGTGGAATCCGCCAGATGACGAGTATGATTATGACTATGATTATGACGAGGCGGTGCAGGAAGAGGAGAAATCCTTGGAACATGAAGCTATCTCGGAGCCGCGCGACAGCATTCGCCGTGCGCCGTCCAGTTCTACCGGCAATAAAGTGGTCAATATCCACGCGACCGCTCAGCTTCAGGTGGTACTCTTTAAGCCGGAGCATTATGGGGAAGAAGTGCGCGCCATTGCGGACGAGCTTTTGAAACGCCACACAGTGGTGCTCAATTTGGAAAATACGGAGAAAAACATCTCCCGCCGCATTCTCGATTTCCTCAGCGGCGTCGCATATGCACAGAATGGGAAAATTAAGCCGGTGGCCACGCGCACCTTCATCATTACACCGTACAACGTCGATCTGACTGGCGACGATGTGCTGGACGAATTGGAAAACAACGGCGTGTATTTTTAATGGAAAAGCGCGCAGGAATGGACGACGCTGTTTTAGAGGCCAAGCTGCGGGACGCTGTGCGCATTGCAGAGCGCGGCCGCCCGCATTTTGTCGGCTTTTTGGATGAACGGCAAGCGGGTGTGGCGCAAACCATTATGCGCCGCACCGGCTTTTCCAATTATTTGCTTTGGGGCGGGTATGCGGAGGCGGAACGTGTGCTCTTTGGCGCTTTCCCGGATTATCTGGAGGCGTGCCCGGAGGAGTTCCCCTTGGAAACGGTAACGGTTTCATACCGGCAGTGCGATTCGCTCACCCATCGTGATTTTTTGGGATCGCTGCTTTCCAAAGGCGTTGTCCGCGAGACGATAGGGGATATCCTGGTAGAACCTGGGCGTGCGGTTTTGTTCGCGCGTGCGGAGGTTACGGATTTCCTTTTGCAGCAGACCGACAAGATCGGGCGCGTAGGGGTAAAGCTTTCGCGCGGGGCGCAGGAACCGCTTCCTGTGCCGCATACGTTTGCGCCGTTTTCCGGGGTGGTGGCGTCGGCCCGCCTGGACTGTATCGCCGCGTTAGCTGCGGGGGTCAGCCGGGAAAAAGCGGCGGGGTTGATTTCCGCTGGATTGGTGATGCTCAATCACGAGGTGGTCACCTCTGTTTCCACGCCGGTTACAGAGGGGGCTAAGCTGTCTGTCCGGGGAAAAGGACGGTATATTCTGGACCGTGTGGGTCCCTTGACAAAAAAAGGACGGCTCAGCATTGCCGGTAGAAAATATATTTGATTGGGAGGCTTCCTATATGCTTACGTTGAACGACATCATCAATGTCAGCTTCCGAAAGTCGCGGCTTTCCGGGTACAACACCGAAGACGTGGACAATTTTATCGACCAGGTCAAGGCATCGTACGACGAGCTGATGAAAAAGAACATCGAGCTGAAGGAAGAGATGGAGAAGCAAAACGCAGAGAAAGAGCAGCTTCTCAAAAAGCTGGAAGTCCTGGCCGGAAAGATTGAAGATTACCGGCAGGAAGAGGACGAAATTAAGAACGCCCTCGTCAGTGCGCAGAAGCTGGGCGATGCTTCTATCCGTGAAGCGCGTCACAAGGCGGAGATCATCGTAAAAGATGCGACGCTGAAAGCCGGGAATATCGCCAGCGCAGCGGAGGAGAATATTCAGGAGCAAAAACGCGAGTTGGAGCGCTTGAAGAAAGAGGTCTCCGATTTCCGTGCACAGCTTTTAGAGACTTACAAGAAGCATTTGACAATGATCGATGCGATTCCAACCTACAAGCCGCAGCCGGAACAGGAGGCAAAGCCGCAGCTCGCCAAAGAGCCGGAAGAAGCGCCTGCCCCTGAGGAACCGACGATGGAATTGCCGCCGGATTTCCATGTGACCATTGCGAATTTTGACGATGATTTGGACGTTTCGCCGCAGGAGCCTCTTCCACACGGCGAGGACGGCCTGAATATACCGACGGATGTATTTACGCCGGGCAAATAAAACCAAGGAGAGTAGAGACCGATGGATTATAAAAGTACGCTGAACCTTCCCAAAACCGATTTCCCAATGCAGGCCAGCCTGCCGAAGCGGGAGCCGGAGATGCTCAAAAATTGGGAAGAAAAGCATATCTATGAAAAAGTGTTGGAAAAGAACGAGGGGAAACCGCTCTTTGTGTTACACGACGGCCCTCCGTATGCCAACGGCGACATTCATCTGGGCACGGCTTTAAATAAAACGTTGAAGGACATCATCGTCCGCTACCGCAATATGGCGGGATATAAAGCGCCGTATGTGCCCGGCTGGGATACACACGGCCTGCCCACGGAGCTCAAGGCGCGCAAAAAGGCGGGTGTGGAGAATTCCACAACCATTTCGGACGTCGAGCTGCGTGAAATTTGCCGGGAATTCGCGCTGAAATATTTGGACGACCAGCGCAACCAGTTTAAGCGTTTGGGCGGCATTGGCGATTGGGAACACCCCTACATCACCTTGACACATGACTTTGAGGCAGAGCAGATCAAGATCTTTGCAGAGATGGCGACAAAGGGCTATATCTACAAGGGCCTCAAGCCTGTGTATTGGTGCCCGGAGTGTGAGACTGCCCTGGCGGAAGCAGAGATCGAATATGCAGAAGACCCCTGCAATTCCATCTATGTAAAGTTCCGTGTGACGGACGACAAGGGCCTGTTTACGGCAAAGGGAGTTGACCTTTCCAAGACCTATTTCGTCATTTGGACCACGACCACGTGGACCCTGCCCGGCAACGTTGCCATTTGCTTGGGCCCGGAATTTGAATATTCCCTGATCAAATGCGGGGACGAATATTATGTGATGGCCTCTGCGTTGATGGAAAGCGCTATGAAAGAGGCTGAGAAGACCGATTATGAAGTGGTTGCCACCTTTAAAGGGAGCGACCTCGAATATATGAAGGCGCAGCATCCGTTCCTGGACCGCACCTCTTTGGTGATCTTAGGCGACCATGTCACCCTGGAAAGCGGCACGGGCTGCGTGCATACGGCTCCCGGACACGGTGTGGAGGACTTTGAGGTCTGCCGCGACCATTATCCGGAGCTGCCCATTGTGGTGCCGGTGGACAGCCACGGCAAGCTCACCGAAGAGGCAGGGCAATTTGCAGGATTGACCACTGAGGCAGCCAATAAGGTGATCGCCAAGCACCTGCAGGAGACCGGCGCGATGTTTGCTATGCAGCACATCATCCACCAGTACCCGCACTGCTGGCGCTGCAAGAATCCGGTGCTCTTCCGCGCGACAGAGCAGTGGTTCTGCTCCGTGGACGCCTTCAAGAAGCAGGCGGTTGAGGCCATCAACGAGGTGGAATGGATCCCGGGATGGGGCAAAGACCGCATCACGTCCATGGTATTGGACCGCAAGGACTGGTGTATTTCCCGCCAGCGCCGCTGGGGTGTGCCGATCCCGATCTTCTACTGCAAGGAGTGCGGCGAGCCGTTGATCGACAAAGACGTGATGCTGCACATCTCGGACATCTTCCGGGAGAAGGGTTCCGACGCCTGGTATGCCATGGAGGAGAAGGATCTTTTGCCGGAGGGCATGAAATGTAAGAAATGCGGCTGCACGGACTTTAAGAAGGAACACGACATTATGGACGTCTGGTTTGACTCCGGTTCCTCCCATGCGGCGGTTTTGCAGCAGCGTTCCGAGCTGAAATGGCCGGCGGATCTCTACCTGGAGGGTGCCGACCAGTATCGCGGATGGTTCCAGTCCTCCCTGCTGACCAGCGTTGCAACACGCGGCACCGCGCCCTATAAGGCGGTCGTCACCCACGGATGGGTGGTGGACGGCGAAGGCCGCAAGATGAGCAAGTCCCTGGGGAACGGCATTGTCCCGCAGGAGATCATCGACCAGTACGGCGCGGACATCCTGCGCCTATGGGTGGCTTCCTCTGATTACCATGCGGATATCCGCATTTCCAAGGAAATTCTCAAACAGCTCTCCGACGCCTATCGGAAGATCCGCAACACGGCGCGCTTTATCCTGGGCAATCTTTCGGATTTTGACCCGGATCAAGATCGCGTTTCGCTCGACCAGCTTCAGCCGATCGACCGTTGGGCGCTGACAAAGCTGGATGCACTGGCTGCAAAATGCAAAGAGGCCTATGAGACGTATGAATTCCACAATGCCTATCACGCGATTCACAATTTCTGCGTGGTGGATATGTCGAACTTCTATCTCGATGTGCTGAAGAACCGTCTCTATGTGGAGAAGGCGGACAGCCAGAACCGCCGTGCAGCGCAGACCGCTATGTATATGATTCTGGATGGCATGACGCGCTTGGTTTCGCCCATTCTGGCCTATACCTCGGATGAAATTTGGCAGGCAATGCCGCACGACAGCAGTGCTGACAAGGAATGCGTGCTGTTTAATGAGATGCCGAAGACGACCGGCGTAGATGTGGACGAGGCGTTCACCGCACGTTGGGACCGCATCCATCAGCTGCGCGACGACGTCAAGAAGGCGTTGGAGCTGGCGCGTAAGAACAAGGTGATCGGTGCGTCTCTGGATGCAAAGGTGCAGTTGTTCTGCGAAGGCGAGCTGTATGACTTTGTCAAATCGGTCGAGGGCGAGTTGGCCGATGTGTTTATCGTCTCGCAGATCGAGGTATCGAACAGCGGAAAAGGCGAGTTCGCGGGCGAAGAGGTTCCGGAGCTTTCGGTTACGGTCAGCCATGCGGAGGGCGAGAAGTGCGCCCGCTGCTGGAGCTTCAGCGATACGGTGGGCAGTGATCCTGCACATCCGGATGTTTGCAAGCATTGCGCGGAGGCTTTAAGCTGATTCGCTGCGGCGATGGATTGAAAACCCATTGTATGGGAAGATAAAAAATATGGTAGGAAAGGGCGGGCAGAAGTTCGCCCTTTTTTCATCCAATACGAAACCGCGCGAAGGCGCAAAGGAGGAATTTATATTGGCCATTCTTTCCCTGGTCCTGGCGGTTGTGGCTGCCTTGGCGGATCAGCTGATTAAATGCCTGGTAGTATCACAACTCAAGCCGGTTGGAAGTGTGACAGCAATTCCGGGCCTTTTGGACTTCACTTATTTGGAAAATCGCGGTGCAGCGTTTGGAATGCTGCAAGATCAGCGTTGGTTTTTTATTGTTACAACGGGAGTCATCACGGTTTTGTTGATTGCAGGCCTATTCCTTTATAAAAAGCACAGTGCCTGCTCGATTGCTGCCTCCATTTTGATCATTGGCGGTGGGATCGGAAATTTGATTGACCGCATCTTTTTGGGATATGTCGTCGATTATATCCAGGTATCGTTTTTCCCTCCTATTTTCAATTTTGCGGACTGTTGCGTTACAGTCGGTACTGTCCTCTTGATGGTGCATATCCTGTTCTTTTTAGACAAGAAAGATGGGAAACAGTTGGAAAAGCATGAGAAATCCTGAAATGCTCCTGGGGGAGACACTGCACATCGTAGCAGGGCCGGAGGACGAGGGAATGCGCCTGGATAAGTTTCTCTCAGTCCGCGTGGAAGAACTCACACGTTCTGCCGCGGAGCGCCTGGCCGAGCAGGGCCAGGTTTCCAGTGGAGGGAAAACTCTGGATAAAAAATACCGCCTGCGCGCAGGGGATGCAATCGAAGTGATCTTGCCGGAACCGGTTGGGTTGGATATTCTGCCGGAGGCGATCCCACTGGATATCCGTTATGAGGATGCGGACCTGCTGGTGGTCAATAAGCCCAAGGGAATGGTGGTGCATCCGGCAGCCGGACATGCGGGTGGAACGCTGGTCAACGCGCTGTTGGCGCACTGCGGCGATTCCCTTTCGGGGATCAACGGCGTGATCCGGCCTGGGATTGTCCATCGGATCGATAAGGACACCAGCGGCCTGCTGATCGTTGCCAAAAACGATTTTGCCCATCAGCGTTTGGCAGAGCAGATCAAAGAACACAGTTTTACACGCATGTATGAGGCGGTGGTCCACGGGAACCTCAAGGAGGATACCGGCACCATAGATGCGCCGATTGGCCGTCATCCGACGGACCGCAAGCGCATGGCAGTCACAGAAAAGAATTCCCGCCATGCCGTCACGCATTTTGAGGTGTTGGCGCGCTATAAGGGGTTTACCCACGTGCGTTTGAAATTGGAGACCGGCCGAACCCATCAGATCCGTGTGCATATGGCGTATATCGGCCATCCGGTAGCAGGGGACCCGGTCTATGGGCCGAAAAAGCCTGTGCCGAATCTGGACGGCCAGTGTTTGCATGCGCGTGTCATTGGTTTTGTCCATCCCCGCACAGGGGAATATCTGGAGATTACAAGCGAACTGCCGTCCTACTTCACGGCGTTTCTGGAAAAATTGAAAAAACAGACATTTGGAGGAATGGAATGTGGACTTGAGCGGGATTCTTCTGGTGAGTGATCTCGACGGCACCTTAATTGGGGAGAACTTTGTTGTCCCACAGCGCAACCTAGATGCCATCGCACGCTTTCAGCAAGAGGGAGGAAGTTTCGCCATTGCGACAGGGCGTTCGATTTTGTCGGGAGGACACTATGCAGAGCTGACACATCCCAAAGGCCCCTGTATCTGCCTAAATGGGACAATCTTGTACGATTATACCCAACAGAAGATGCTGTGGGATTGCCACCTGGATCAACGTACTGCTGCTGAATACATCCAAAGATTATACGACCGGTTTCCCACAGCGGGAATCGAATATTTTTGCATCAAGACGATCCACATTCTCCGCCGCAATGCTTATGTGACCGAACATCTCAACCATGAAGGCGTCTCCTGGAAAGAAGGGCCGCCGATCGATCCTGCGCAGCCTTGGTATAAGGCGCTGTTTGCGGACGATCTGGAGAAAAAGGATGCAATGGAAGCCTTTTCCGCGACCTTTCCACATCCGGGCGTCCGGTTTGTCTCCTCTTCGGAAAATTATCTGGAAATGCTTCCGGAGCAGGCAAGCAAGGGAAACGCCCTTGTGAAGGCGGCGGAGTTGGCGGGATTCCGTATGGAAAACGTCTATGCGATTGGGGATTACTACAACGACACGGAGCTTTTGGAGGCGGCCGGCGTGTCGGTAGTCCCAGAAAATGCGCCGGACGACTTAAAAGAACAGGCTGATCTGGTGGTAGGGCACTGCTACCAGGGGGCGGTCGCGGACTTGATCGAGGAGATCGAACGAAGGCATCGCTAAAGCGGGGGGAAGTGGCTGGAACATGGAGGAGGAAAAACGGCAGACGCGGATTCTCATCGCAATTGCGCTGGTCTTTTGTGCGCTATTGATCGGATACAATGCCTTTTATGTGCCGGATGCTTCCTTGGAGAGCTTTGTAGAGACCGACGTTTCCGCTGATGGTGTGGACGAGTCGCAAGCGGAATCACCCGGGAAGATCAATCTGAATACCGCTTCCTTGGAAGAGTTGGATACGCTGCCTGGAATTGGCCCGGCGATTGCGCAACGCATTCTCGATTACCGGGAAGAGTACGGCGGTTTCACCCGCGTGGAAGAGCTCAAGGAGGTAAAGGGCATTGGCGACGCCCTTTTTGCACAGATCCAAGAAGACGTTACAGTGGATGAACCTTCTGAATCAAAAAGAGACGGTTATGTACAATAACCGTCTCTTTTTTCACATAGCAAATCTTGCTTATATATTCGGATGGGAACGTTTAAAAGGAAATGCAGTCGCTGTCCTCGGAGAAATACTCGTCATCCAGCTCCTTTTCATTCTTTTCGATGTATAGGGCGGACGCTTTTTTGATTGTGGGCAAAGATTTTTGCACGGTATCCATGCAGCGAATCCATTTCCAAAGGGCCCAGCCACTCACAGCGGTCAAAAGCACGCCGATTCCTGCGGCAACCATTCCGATCAGGCTAAGAATTTTCAAAAAGTGGTTGTGATTTTCAAAATCAAACATGGTCAGGCAACCTCCTTTACGATCAATCGCCGAAGCAGATGCCGATATCGCGCCCGGTCTGGATGACATCGCAGTCCTTCGGAACCGTTTTGAGCTTCCCAGCAACTTCCGAGAGAGGCACGGGAACAATTTCCCCATTTTGTAAAGCGACCATATTGCCGTACTGCTTCTGAACAATCAGCTTTGCGGCCGCAGCGCCAAAACGGGTGGACAGCACACGGTCATAGGGGCAGGGGCTGCCTCCACGCTGGAAATGTCCAGGAACCGTCACGCGGATCTCCTGGCCGGTCTTGTCGCCGATTTCCTTTGCCAGGCGATAGGAGATCGAGGGATATGTCATACTTGCGCGCGCAGCTTTAAATTCCTTTTTGCTGAGCTTTGCCTCTTCCTTGGACATAGCGCCCTCCGCAACGGCAAGGATGGAGAAACGTTTGCCCGATTCGTTGCGCTGACGGATGGTCTTAACAATGCTGTCGATGTCGTAGGGGATTTCCGGCAAGAGGATTACGTCGGCTCCGCCTGCAATGCCCGCGTACAGGGTGAGCCAACCGACCTTGTGCCCCATGATCTCGACAATAAAGACGCGCCCATGGGACGTAGCTGTAGTGTGGATACAGTCCAAAACGTTGGCAGCGATATCCATCGCGCTGTGGAACCCAAAGGTCATATCCGTGCCCCAGACGTCGTTGTCGATGGTCTTGGGGAGCGAGACAACATTGAGCCCTTCTTCGCTGAGCAGATTGGCTGTCTTATGGGTACCGTTGCCGCCGAGGACTACCAAGCAATCCAGCTTCATCTTCTTGTAATTGTCCTTCATGTTTTTGACTTTATCCACGCTGTTTTCGTCGATGACACGCATCAGCTTAAATGGCTGCCGCGAAGTGCCCAAAATGGTGCCGCCGAGCGTAAGGATGCCGGAAAAATTTTCCGGTTTCATGCGCTTATAATTGCCTTCGATCAAGCCGCGGTAACCGTCGTTAATGCCATAAATTTCCACATTGTCGCCGAATTCTTCATACAGCGCTTTTGCAACGCCGCGAATAGCTGCATTGAGGCCTTGGCAGTCTCCACCGCTCGTCAAAATACCAATTCTTTTCATCAAAGCCACATCCTTTTTACATCAATAATAATTACGCCCAATTCTGGTGCAGAATTCTTTCCTGCGGCATAGCGCGTCAAAACGGACCTGTAACAGAGCGGGCAGATTTTCCAAGAAGAGACACGGAAAACCTCCGGGTTTATCCTTCGAATCGCATAAAGCGTATTATTCTGCAGTACTGCGAATCGGTTTATATGGCTGAGAGGCATCCGGTACCTGCAAGGCTTTCACAGCCTTTTGTGCCATAATTGAAAATTCTACCTGGCTATTGTGTGGGGCCTTTCCGCGCCGGTCGATATGCTCATATGTGGTGTCGGAGCGGAGCATACGTGCATTTATATTGTCATTCCACATCGTTTCCAAAATGCCAAAAGCACGTTCTTTCAGATCCTCATCTTCGATGGGGAATACCAGTTCCACACGCCGGTCCAGGTTGCGGGGCATCCAGTCTGCGCTGCCCATATAAATTTTGGGGTTCCCGGCGTTTTCAAATTTGAAAATACGGCTGTGCTCTAAGAGCTGGCCCACAATACTGATTACCGTAATATTCTCGCTGACACCCGGAAGCCCTGGCACCAAACAGCAGATACCGCGAACAATCAAGCGGATCGGAACATTGGCTTGCGAAGCCTGATAAAGCAACTCGATAATCTCTGGATCGACTAGGGAGTTGACCTTGGCTGTGATGCCACAGGGCAGGCCAGCCTGCGCATTGGCGATTTCCTTTTGAATCATTCGAACAAAGAATTCCCGCAGGCCGTGGGGGGCGACTGCGAATTTGTTGTAATCCGGGGGCAAAGAGTAGCCGGTCAATACATTAAACAGGGAAGAGGCATCCCTGCCGAATGGCTCTTTGCAGGTAAAGACGCCGATGTCGGTATAGATTTTGGCGGTCGAATCGTTGTAATTGCCGGTCGCCATGTGGAGATACCGGCGGATGCCGTCCTCGTCCCGGCGCACGACCAGGAGAATCTTGCAGTGCGTCTTCAGGCCTGCCAAGCCGTAGATGACATGGCACCCGGCTTCTTCCAGCTTCTTTGCCCAGAGGATATTGTTTTCCTCATCAAAACGGGCCTTCAATTCCACCAAAACCGTGACCTGCTTCCCATTTTCAGCAGCGCGGATCAAGGCGGCGACAATCGGGGAATGCCCGCTCACACGGTATAAGGTCTGCTTGATGGCCAGCACATTTTCGTCCTCGGCTGCCTGCCGTACAAAATCCACCACGCATTCGAAGCTCTCATACGGGTGATGGACCATGCGGTCCTTATCCCGGATCGCTTCGAACATATCGCTGTAGCCCCAGAACGCTGCGGGCGGGTAGACCGGCTTGATGGGCTTGAAGCAAAGATGCTCACAACCGGAGAGATTGGCAAATTTCGAGAGGAAGGTCAGATCCAGCGGACCAGGGACTTCGTAGATTTCGCTCTTATGGATCTCCAGCATTTCGATCAGGAACTCTTTTGTCTCCTTATCGCAGCGCTGGAGCAATTCCAGGCGGACAGGCTTACCGCGTTTGCGCCGCTTGATGGATTTTACAATCTCACTGAGCAGGTCGTCCGCCTCTTCATCGATCTCCAAATCGGAATCGCGGGTGATGCGGAACGGGCAGCTCGCTTGAATCTCATTGAGCTCAAACAGCGATTCCAGCTTATAGGTAATCACATCCTCCAACAGGACAAACACGCGCCCCTCTTCACTGGGGACTTCTAAAAACCTGGAAAGAATACCCGGAACCTGCACGACCGCAAAATAGGATTCCTCAGATTTTTTGCTTTTCAAACGAACCGCTAAATTCAGGCTTTTGTTCGCCAGGAACGGGAACGGACGGCTGCGGTCCACCGCCAAAGGAGTGAGCACAGGGAAGAGGACCTTATCAAAATAGTCGGAAATGAACGCCGTCTGTTTTTCACTCATTTGATCCGGCGTAACAAACATAATGCCGTTCTTTTTCAGAGCAGGGACAATGGAACGGTGTAAACAGGAGTACTGGCGCTCTGTAAATCCATAAATCTTCGTATTCAATTGGGGAAGCAACTTCGCAGGGGTGAGGCCGGAGAAGTCCGCACGGTTGTAACCGGATTCCACCTGTTCTTTTACCCCAGCGACACGCACCATGAAAAACTCGTCAAGGTTCGAAGCAGTGATCGACAAAAACCGGATGCGCTCCATGACGGGATTTTCCTTTTCAAAGGCTTCTTCCAGGACACGGGCGTTAAAATCCATCCAGCTCAGTTCCCGGTTGATAAAGGGAAGCTGCTGCTTTTCCATTTTTTCATTTTTTTCAATCATATAACCACGCAGCCTTTTTAATAGTATTTACCCCTCGGTAAACGACGGGGGGAACCGCTCAAATCATGGTCGATTTGATGGTCAATTCCGGATTGATTCCGAACACCTCTTTAAAGAAGGGGGCTGTCTGTTCGAAAGCCCATTTTTCCAAGTAGAGGTTTTCATTGCTTTCCCCTGTAATCAACAGGCGGTTCTTGTCCAGCCGGACCTTAATATCGTCCAATTTCTGCTTATGCGCTTTGTCAAGCGCATTGGCCAGGCGGAAGATCGCCACCAATTTGGAGATGACCAACCGGATTGGTTCCCGGATGCGGATAAACTCCAAGCCATCGTAATTGGGGACATCGTATTCGTTATACCGTGCGATATAGGCGATAATCAACATTTCTTCGGCGGTCATGCCATAGAGGTCGATGTTTTTTAAAAGGTCAAAGGAACTGGAAAGATGCTCCTTTGCGTTGACATAATGGCCGCAGTCGTGCATGATGGAGGCGAGCTCCAAGAGCAGGCGCTTGCGCCGGTCCAAGCCGTGCATGCCTTTCATTTTATCAAAGATTTTGCACGCAAATTTACGGATGTTTTCTGTATGATGTTCGTTGACATTATAGACACGCGCCATAGCCCGCGCACAGGAGAGCGCGTTAACGCGCACATGTTCTGCATACTCATTAGCGCTTTTGGGGATCAGCATCTGCTTCATCAACGCGAACCAGAGGTCTACCTTAGGCGCGATGATATGATCCGCTTTGACAAACTGCATCAAACGCACATAGATGGCCAAAGCGGAATAGAGAAGCTCTGCAACCTCCTCTTCGATACCGAAGCGGTCGCTGATCTTTTCCTTGGAAAGGGAACGGATCTCCTTGAAGAGGCTTTTGATCTGTTTGGCTTTGATGATATAGCGGCCATTTTCCGGTTCAATTCCACAGATCTTAGCGATCAGCTCAATCTCGTTTCCTGTGAGGACAAGACTTTCAAAGCCGCCTTCCGGCTGGGGAAGACGGATGCGGCCGATGATGGAATCTAAGTATTCTTTTACAACAACATAGAAGGAATCGGTTTCTTCCTGAATGCTTCCTAGCATATCATGAAGTTTTAACGCGCCCATAGGGACGTTCTGGGAAAAGACCATATTTTGCCCGTCGAATACAGATAGGCCGATTGTACCCGCACCGATATAGGAGATCAATGCGTTGCCCATTTTCTGAGGAGCCATCGTTTGCAGGCCAGCAAGGATCTCCGAATAGATCAGTGTTTTTTCCTGGCTATCTTCTAAGACTTCCACAGTCATGTCGTTTTGAATTTTGAGCTGATCCAAAACGTAGGCCCTATTTTTGGCTTCCCGCAGGGCGGTGGTAGCGACCACTTTATATTGGTCTACACCATATTCCGCCATGATATCGCTGTATCCATGCAAAATGCTGGACAGCTCCCGCAGGCTTTCAAAACTGATTTTTCCTCCAGTAAAGACCTCATGTCCAAGATTAAGTGGATATTGCAGGCGGTCAAGGGTGACGATCTCCCCTTTACGGAGCTGGCAGATCCGCATTTTCAACAGATTGGACCCAATGTCGATCACAGCAGCAATTTTTCCGCCCTTCTTTTTGTTCATCTGTACACCACCTACTTATTTTTCAAACGGATGAAATTACAATTCGATGTGGAAATGCATGGAATTTTATGCTCCATAGTAGTGAGAATCGGTTCCAGCGTCTTGCACGGGAAATTTGAAAATCTCATCGATGTTTTATACTTTATTATAGCAAATCTTTGCCTTCTCAGCAATATAGGATTCCCAGTTTCTTTGCAAGATGGGATACTTCTAAATTTCTTTTAACAAATGCTGGTAGGAAAGTCGTTTTTCTCCTATTTTATTGGGAAAGATTTGTGGTATAATAACCTCACGGCATAAGCGGAAGCCAATGTTGGAAAAGGTTGCCGCCGTCTGGATGCCTAGGAAAAGAATGAACCATATGCAGAAAATGGTAACGTGTTTTCTGTTTAAGAGGGAGGCTGTCCAGCGTTTTGTTCCAGTACAATTGGTAGGATAACCTCAAATACAGTTGAAAGGAAGAGAACAAAATTGTATTTCGGAAATAAAATTTTAAAGTATCAGGATCAAATCTTTGCGGACTTGGCCAAGCTGATTGCAATCCCTTCCGTGCGAGGGGAAGCGGAACCGGGGAAGCCCTTTGGGACCGCGCCAGCACAAGCTTTGCAATGCATTTTGGAGATTGCGGAGAAGCTCGGATTCTCCACGCAAAATGTCGGAAATTATGCCGGCCACGCGGAGTACGGCCAGGGTGAGGAGATTGCAGCTGTGCTTTCCCATGTAGACGTTGTCCCGGCGGGGGACGGTTGGGAGACCGACCCATTCGTTATGACCAAAATTGGCAACCAATATTTTGGCCGCGGCGTGGCGGACGACAAAGGGGCGGCCATCGTATCGCTGTATTGCCTGAAGGTTTTGCAGGACGAGCAGGTTCCGACAAAGCGCCGCATCCGTACGATTTTCGGCGCTGGCGAGGAGACGGGAAGCGACGATCTGGAGCGCTACTTTGAAAAGGAACCCATGCCGGTGATGGGCTTTACACCGGACTCAGAGTACGGCGTGTGCAACCGGGAGAAGGGTATCCTGCGCATGAATTTCTCTGCGCCGAACGATTCTACGGTGTTGAAAAGCTTTACCGCAGGGACTGTGGTCAATGCGGTGCCGGCCGGCGCCTGTGCGGAGTTGGCCTGTACCAGAGATGAACGGGAACGTTTGCGCACGGCGATGGTTTCTATGGAAGGGCGTTTTACTTTGGAAGAGACGGACGAGGGCGCACGCATTACCTCGGAGGGGACGGCGTCTCATGCGATGCAGCCGCAGGAGGGCTTTAACGCGGCTTCCCATCTATTGGCGTTGCTTTTTGAAGTGTTCACGGAGGAACAAATGGGCACGCTTCCGGCCTTCCTCCAAAAACATATTGGCGTGGAGCTGGACGGAGCCTCTATGGGAATTAGGCAACAGGACGACGAGTCCGGCCCGTTGACGCTGAACTTGGGGCTGGTACACGCGGATGCATCCCTGTGTACGGCCGCCATCGACATCCGCTATCCTGTGACGTCGGACGGGTCTGCAATCATCGAAACGATTCAGAAGACCGCGCGGGCAGAGGATGTGTTTTCCGAGGAGGGCGGCCATATGAAGCCGCTGTTCCTGCCTGCCGACCGTCCGTTTATCGCCCTTTTGCAGAACGCTTATAAGGCATTCATAGGCGAACCCGCGCCGCTCTATTCCACCGGTGGAGGGACCTACGCGCGTGAACTGGGCGGAAAAGGGGTTGCTTTTGGGCCATTCTTCCCGGATGAGCCGGACCGCCGCTTGCACAATACGAATGAAAATATTGACATCGACCGGTTCATGCTCCACGCACAGATCTGTCTGGAAGCAATGTATCATATGGCGGTGGATGATTGAGTCCGGGGGAGGCCATTTATGGAAACATATCGGACAGTGACCTTTGAAGAGATTTGGAAAAGCGAAGAGGTCAACGCATATATCAAAAATGGAAATGATAACCTTGGCGTTATTGGCTTTACAGAGCACGGCCTAGCCCATGCAAAACGCAGTTCGGATGTTGCCAGGCAGATATTGCAAAGCTTAGGATATGATGCAAGAACCTGCGAGCTGGCGGCGATTGCCGGCTATATGCACGATATTGGCAACGTAGTAAACCGCTCCGACCATGCGCAGAGCGGCGCGTTGATGGCATTTACCATCCTGAACAAACTGCAAATGGACCCAGCGGAGATCGCCTTGGTGGTGGCGGCGATCGGCAACCACGACGAAGGAACCGCCGCGGCAGTGAACCCCATCGCGGCGGCGTTGATCCTCTCCGACAAAAGCGATGTGCGGCGTTCACGCGTGCGCGATAAAGGGACCGTGGCTGCGGACATCCACGACCGCGTCAATTATGCGGTGGAACGCTCTGCGATGGAAATTGACCCGGAAAACCGCACCGCCGTATTGAATATTGTGATTGATACCACGATTTGCCCGGTGATGGAATACTTCGAGATCTTTTTGACCCGCATGGTGCTTTGCCGGCAGGCGGCGCAGTTTTTGAACCTGCAATTTGAGCTGATTATCAACGATACACGCCTGTTGTAACTATTTTTGATAAAAATATTTTGAATTTGTCTTAGGCTGGCCCGTCCCAACGGCGCCAGCCTTGTGCTTTGGTACAGCGGACGAAGGAGGGAGACCGATGGCCTATGAGATTCGCATCTCGGTCAAAAAGCTGGCGGAGTTTTTGTTGCAGAGCGGCAGCTTGGGCAACCGGTTCGGCGGTATAGACCGGGCCAGCGAGGGAGCGCGCATTCATCGCCGCCTGCAAAAGGCGGGAGGACCGTCGTACCGCGCAGAGGTGTTCCTTTCCCAGCAGACGGAGCGCCATGCATTTCTCTATCGGGTGGAGGGAAGGGCCGACGGCGTGATTACGGATGCCGTTGGGGTGACGGTCGACGAGATCAAGACGACTGGAGCCCCGCTCACGATGATTACAGAGGATTTCAACCGGGCGCATTGGGGACAGGCGATGTGCTACGCCTATTTTTATTGCCTGCAAGAGAATCTGGAGCGGATCTCCGTACAGCTCACCTATTTTCAGGTGGACACAGAGGAGATCCGGCGCTTCCAGCGGGTGTATACTGCTGAAGAACTGGAAGCGTTTTATCTGGATCTTCTCGATCAATATGAGAAATGGGCGGCCATCCAACGGGATTGGACATCGGTGCGCGACCAGTCCATCCGGGCGTTGGCGTTTCCCTTTGCTACATACCGCGCCGGGCAGAGGCAAATGGCGGTGGCGGTCTATCGAACCATTGCGGCAAAAGGCCGGCTGTTCTGTCAGGCTCCGACCGGCATTGGGAAGACAGTTTCAACCTTGTTCCCAGCCGTCAAAGCGATGGGCGAGGGGAAGGCAGAACGCATTTTCTATCTGACCGCTAAGACGGTCACGCGCAGGGCGGCAGAGGATGCGTTTGCCCAGATGCGGGATCAGGGCTTGCGGCTCAAGACCATCACGCTGACCGCCAAGGACAAAATCTGCTTTTTGGAACAGAGGGATTGCAACCCGGAAGCCTGCCCCTATGCGAACGGCTACTATGACCGCGCCAACCAAGCACTGTATGAGCTGGTCCACGATTGCGAGGCGGTGACCCGGGAAGCGGTGGAGGCCTGCGCGCAAAAACATCGAGTGTGCCCGTTTGAACTCTCTTTGGACGCCGCCCTTTGGTGCGACGCCATCATCGGTGACTACAATTATCTGTTCGACCCGGTGGTGTATCTGAAGCGCTTTTTTGGGGAAAGCCCAGGCGAGTATGTCTTTTTGGTGGATGAGGCGCACAACCTGGTCGACCGCTCCCGCGACATGTATTCGGCGGCGCTGCACAAATCCACCGTGTTGCAGGCAAGGAGGCTCGTTGGAAAGGAAGAGCGCAAGCTTTTCCGTGCACTGGGCGCCGTGAACACCGAGATGCTTACTCTGCGCAAGGCGTGCGGGGAATCCCGAACGCTTACGCAGGAAGAAGCGCCCAAAGAACTCCTGACCGCTCTGAACCGCTTTATTTCTTGCTGGGAGGAGTGGGCGGAGGAGCACCGCCATTCCCGGACCGATCCGCTCCTGTTGCAGCTCTATTTTGACGCATTGTTTTTTCTGCGGATTGCGGAGCTCTACGACGATCACTTTGTCACCTACGTGACGGTCAGCGGGAGCGATGTAACAGTGAAGCTCCTCTGTCTGGACCCGTCGCCCTTGCTGGACAAGGCGATGCAGCGCGGCCGTGCGTCCATTTTCTTTTCTGCCACACTTTCCCCGTTGGACTATTTTACTTCGGTGCTCGGCGGGGATGACACCACAAAGAAATATGTGCTGCCCTCCCCGTTCGATCCGGCCCACCTGGGGCTCTTTATCGACGACCGGGTCAGCACCAAATATCGGGATCGGGCGCGCAGCCTCCATCCTGTCGCGGAATTGCTTTATGCCATGTTACAGGGGAGGCAGGGAAATTATTTGGCCTATTTCCCGTCCTACTCCTATATGAACGAAGTGTACCGTGTTTTCCGGGAGCGTTACCCAGAGGTGCAAACCCTTTTGCAGACCGCTGGTATGGACGAAGAAGCACGGATGGAATTCCTCAACCGTTTTGATGTGGAGCCGGAAGGGACCTTGCTGGGGTTTTGCGTATTGGGCGGCATTTATGCAGAGGGGATCGATCTGCGCGGGGAGCGGTTGATCGGCACGGCGATCGTCGGCGTTGGACTGCCGCAGGTGAACGCAGAGCAGGAGATCCTGCGCGCTTACTATGACCGGACAAACGGGGAAGGGTTTGCCTTTGCCTATCAATATCCAGGGATGAACAAGGTTTTGCAAGCGGCAGGGCGTGTGATCCGCGGCGAGCAGGACCGCGGAGTGGTCCTGCTGATCGACAGCCGCTTTTCCACCGCATCCTACCGAAACTTGTTCCCCGCACATTGGCGGCATTTTCAGACGGTGCGTTCGGCTCCCGAGTTGGAACAGGCCGTGGCTGCCTTTTGGGAGCACTAAAATTTGAGAATCTTTTTGCAGGAAGTTGCATTCTCTCCGTGCTTTTACTATAATATGAGTATTATTGAGGTCTTAAAGGGAAATGATGAGAGAGGTAGAACATGAAAGCAGTAGGGTTTGATAACGACAAATATTTGGAGACACAATCGAAGCATATTTCCGAGCGCATTTCCATGTTTGACAACAAGCTGTACTTAGAGATGGGCGGGAAACTGTTCGACGATTTTCACGCTTCGCGCGTGTTGCCGGGATTCCAGCCGGACAGCAAGATGAAGATGCTTCTGCATCTTTCCGATCAAGTGGAAATCGTGATTGTCATCAATGCGACGGACATCGAGAAAAGTAAAATGCGTGGGGACATCGGCATCACCTACGATGCGGATGTTTTGCGTCTGATCGATGCGTTCCGGGACATCGGCCTCTATGTGGGAAGTGTAGTAATTGCCCAGTATGCAGGGCAACCCGTAGCGGATGCCTTTAAAAACCACTTGGAGCAGTTGGGCGTAAAGGTATATCTGCACTATCCGATTGAGGGGTATCCGTCCAATATCCCCCATATCGTCAGCGACGAAGGCTTTGGCAAGAATCAGTATGTGGAAACCTCGCGTCCGCTGGTGGTGGTGACGGCTCCTGGGCCGGGCAGCGGAAAAATGGCGACCTGCCTTTCACAGCTCTACCATGAATACAAGCATGGCATCAAAGCGGGATATGCCAAATTCGAGACGTTCCCGATTTGGAATCTGCCGCTGAAGCATCCGGTCAATCTGGCGTATGAGGCGGCGACGGCCGATCTCAATGACGTCAACATGATCGATCCGTTCCATTTGGAGGCTTATGGGGAGACCACGGTCAATTACAACCGCGATGTGGAGGTGTTCCCGGTTTTGAATGCCATTCTGGAAAAGATCACCGGAAGCAGCCCCTATAAGTCGCCGACGGATATGGGCGTCAATATGGCGGGAAATTGCATCATTGACGATGAGGTTTGCCGGGAGGCATCCAAACAGGAGATTGTCCGCCGGTATTACCACGCGATGTGCGAGCAGCGGCAGGGGCGCATTGCGGAAGACGTTGTATATAAACTGGAACTTGTGATGAACCAGGCGGGCGTTACGGTGGAGGACCGCCATGTGGTGCGCCCCGCCTTGGAACGTGCAGAAGAGACCGGCATGCCTGCTGCGGCCATTGAATTGGGGGATGGTAAAATCATCACAGGGAAGACCTCTTCGCTCTTGGGGGCCTCCGCTGCGGTGCTGCTGAACGCACTCAAGCATCTGGGGGGGATCAGCCATACCATGCCGCTGATTTCTCCGATTGTCATTGAACCCATCCAGAATTTAAAAACGAGGCATTTGGGGAACCTGAACCCACGTCTCCATACAGATGAAATCTTAATCGCTCTTTCCATCTGTGCTGCTACCAATCCAACCGCAGAGTTGGCGCTCCGCCAGTTGCCGAAATTGCGCGGATGCGAAGCCCACTCTTCGGTGATCCTTTCCCCGGTGGATGAGACCACCTTCCGCAAATTGGGCGTCAATCTGACCTGCGAACCGAAGTACCAGACCAAAAAGCTCTATCATAAATAACGGCGGGAAGGGAGAAGCGATATGCGGATTGTCGTAATCGACGGACAGGGAGGCGGCATCGGGAGAAGCCTCGTAGAGCGCATTCGTTCCGAATTGCCAGACGTGCAGATTGTTGCCGTCGGCACCAATTCCCTTGCAACGTCGGCTATGCTTAAGGCGGGGGCAAATGTCGGCGCGACGGGCGAAAACGCCGTGATTTGTAATGTGAAACATGCGGATGTAGTTGCCGGCCCAATCGGGATGATGGTGGCAAATTCCCTGTGGGGTGAAATTACCCCGGCAATGGCGTCGGCAGTTTCTGAAAGCCCTGCGCAAAAGGTGTTGATCCCTGTGGAGCAGTGCCATGTGCATGTGGCCGGTGTTGTAGAAAAGCCGATGTCCCGATATATCGAGGACGCGGTGGCTGTTATTCGATCCTGTCAATAAAAAACCGCTGCCAGTGCTTTTTGCATGGCAGCGGTTTTTTTATAGCCCAAACGGCTTGGTGCCCCCCTTTTTTAAAGTAGCGCCAAACCAAGGCCGGTCAAATTTTTGAATATCCGTAGCTGTTTACAATGGCGTCGATCTTGCGCTTCTGCTGGCAGTCCGGACAATCTTTAAAAGCATAGGTTTGGTAGTTTGGAATATCTTCGGGAGTAAAGATGGTATCGACATGCACACCGCCCATTTCGGTGATTGCGCTGAAAATGGCGGAGATTCCGATCACATTGCCTCCATAGTATTTGATGCATTCCAGGGATCGGTTGATGGTCTTGCCGGTGGTTGCGGAAGCCACCAGGAGAAGAATGTTCTTCTGCCAGACCATCGGCTGGATATTGTCGCGGAAAATCATCTGCCCGTTGGTATTGAATTCCGGGGTGATGATGCAGATGTCGCTCTTATCGTTCATGGACATGATGCCAGATTTAGAAAGATAGCGCGCTAAGAAAGCGGCGATAACCTCACAGCCATCCATACATACGATTGTGTCTACCATGGTGTTGTTTTCGTACTTCATCGCCATGGTCGCTGCCGCTTCATAAGCCATTGCATGGCGGTGCTTGATACTGGTCATATCAATATAATAGTTGATATGCGAGTGATTGGTGGCAAAATGACCCGGGATCACTTTGATCGAGATTTTGCTGTTCTTAGGGGATTTAATTTTGATCGCTCTGCTTTCCATACGATTCCTCCATTCTCCAATTGCTGGAATGAATTTTCAAGCCGCAGCCATCCGCAAATTGGCGTTTTGATGCAAAAAGCTGATGCCCTGGAAATTTTGCAAACACGAATCGCTGTGGATTTATCTATACCATACCATTTATTTGTAAAAAACGCAATATAGTTTAAAAAATATATACAAAACATATAAATTCTTGTGCGAAATTTTTTGCAAGACTTTGTTTAATATAATAGGAATTGTTAAAGCGAGTGTGGCAAATCTTTTCGAAAGGGATGCGATCGAAATGTCATTTGAAGATGTTTGGCAAAAGTTTTTAACATGGCTCTTAGATATGTTGCCCAATGTAATTGGCGCCGCGCTAATCTTTGCCGGCGGATGGTGGCTGAGCAACGTGGTAGTGCGCTTAATCAAGCGCACGATGACACGAGCCCGCACAGAGACTGGGATCGTTACATTCTTGTGTTCCCTGGCGAATGCAGCGGCGAAGATTATCATCAGCATTATGGCCCTGTCGCAGTTGGGGGTTCCCGTCGGGCCAATGATCACGGCGATTGGTGCGGCAGGAGTGACCGTTGGCTTAGCGTTAAAGGAAAATATGACCAACATCGCCAGCGGTGCACAGATCGTTTTTACAAAGCCCTTTGCAGTGGGGGATTACCTCTTGGTAGACAATGTAGAAGGCACAGTGGAGCGCATTGAGATGATGTTCACAACCCTTCGGACCTTTGACAACAAGGAGATCGTTATCCCGAATTCGACCATTACCGTCAGTACGATTATAAATTATACGGCGATGAAAACACGGCGGTTGGATTTGCGCTATTCGGTGGGATACGAAGACGATCTTTCAAAAGTAAAAGAGGTGCTTCAAGAACTGACGGATAAGAATCCTTTGGTCGAGCGGGATCCAGAGCCATTGATCGCCGTGGAGGAACATAAGGACAGTTGTATCCAAATGCTGGTGCGCGTTTGGTGCAAAACGGACGATTACTGGACGCTTTACTATCAGATGCAGGAGGATGTGAAACTGGCATTTGACCGCGAGGGAATTCACATTCCATTTCCACAATTGGATGTGCATCTGGACCGGCCGGTTGACAAAATATAGAAATCCGTTTAAAATAGGGCACAGGATATAGGTGCTCCTTTCCAGGAAAGGGGCTGAAAAGGGAAGCGGGTGTGATTCCCGCGCAAGTCCGTTGCTGTGAATACGGAGCGAGCTCCAAAAACCACTGGGAAACCGGGAAGGTGGAGTGTTGCAGAGATGTATGAGCCAGAATACCTGCCTATATGCTTCATGCGACTCCACGGTACTGGAGTGCGCGTGGCTGAAGGAACCACAGTGGGAGCAGAAGGACTGCGCCCATGATTTCCGCCATTCACGCCATTCGGTCATGCGAGTGACTGAATGGCGTTTTTTATTCGCAGGAGGACCGCCCATGAAGCTGGAGGAATATGTTTACCGGGACCAGAAGCGCCTGCGGTGTGGTTATACCACCGGCAGCTGTGCAGCGGCAGCGGCAAAGGCCGCCGCGCAGATGCTGCTTTCCGGTGAGCGTGTCGATCAGGTGGCGCTTTCTACACCGAAGGGGGTTCTTTTGCAATTGCCGGTCGGCCATATCCGGCTTTCGGAGGAGTCTGTTTCCTGCGCGGTGCAAAAGGACAGCGGGGACGATCCCGATGTGACGGACGGCGTATGGGTATTTGCAGAAGTGCGCCGTGCGGACAAGGGGGTATATATTGCCGGCGGAGAGGGCATTGGCCGGGTGACGCGCCCGGGGCTTGCTTGCGCCGTTGGGGAGGCGGCCATCAATCCCGGCCCGCGCCGGATGATCGCCAACGTTTTGCAGGAGGTTGGGGAAACCTATGGGTATACCGGCGGTTGGCAGGTGACCCTTTCCGTACCGGAGGGGAAACGGCTTGCGGAAAAGACCTTTAATCCCCGGCTGGGGATCACCGGGGGGATTTCCATCCTGGGGACTAGCGGGATTGTGGAGCCGATGAGCGAACGCGCGCTGGTCGATACCATCCGGACGGAGCTCCGGCAGTTGCGCACCTTGGGGGCGCGTACGGTTGTGGCAGTACCCGGAAATTACGGGGAAACCTTTCTGCGGGAACAGATGCGCCTTTCTTGCCGTGCCGTCTCATGCAGCAATTACATTGGGGAGCTGCTGGACATGGCGGTGGAATTCGGCTTTGAGGGGCTTCTGCTGGTGGGGCATGCGGGAAAGCTGGTCAAGCTGGCCGGTGGCGTGATGAATACCCATTCCCGTTACGCGGACGCCCGGATGGAGATTATCACCGCCCATGCCGCGCTCTGCGGCGCTTCCTCCGCGCTGGCGGGAAAGCTGATGGACTGCGTCACAACGGATGAAGCGTTTGAACTCTTGCAAAAAGAACAGTTGCTGTCCCCTGTGATGGACAGCCTCATACAAAAGATACATTTTCATATAAACGCCCGCGTCCGCGGACAGCTGACGGTTGGAGCGGTCTTGTTTTCCAATGCATTTGGCCTTTTGGGGCAAACCGCAGAGGTAGATGGATTGTTGCAACGCCTGAAAGGAGAGGAAATCGAATGATTCATATTGTCGGAGCGGGGTCCGGCGCCGTTGATTTGATTACGGTGCGGGGCGCACGGCTGCTAGAAGAAGCGGATACGGTGGTCTATGCCGGTTCCCTGGTGAATCCGGAAATCCTCACGACCTATACGAAATCCGGCTGCAAAGTCTATGACAGTGCCCGGATGACCCTGGAAGAGGTGCTGGACGTGCTTCTGACAGCGGAACGGGCAGGGGAAAAGGTGGTCCGGCTGCACACAGGAGATCCGTGCTTGTACGGTGCCATCCGGGAGCAAATGGATGCATTAGATGCCGCCGGTGTACCGTATGAAGTGGTGCCGGGGGTCAGCTCATTCTGTGGGGCGGCCGCTGCGCTGCACGCGGAATATACGCTGCCGGGCGTCTCGCAGTCCGTTGTGATCACGCGGATGGCCGGGCGGACGCCGGTCCCGGAAAAGGAGTCGGTCGCCAGCTTTGCGAAGCACGGTGCGACCATGGTCGTTTTTTTGAGCACCTCCTATTTGGAAGGCCTGCGGGAGCAGCTCCTGGAGGGCGGATATGCAAAGGACACACCCGCAGCCATTGTCTATAAGGCGACTTGGCCGGACGAAAAGGTAATCCACGGCACAGTGGACGACCTCCCACAGATGGCTTCGGAAAACGGGATTACCAAAACAGCGTTGATTTTGATCGGAGGATTCCTTGGGACGCAGTACGACCGCTCAAAGCTCTACGCGCCCGATTTCTCTCACGGATACCGCGCAGCAAAAACCGGAGGCGCGCCCCATGCGGATTGAGTGCGCCGCATTCACCGCCAATGGCGTCCGGTTGGCGCAGCGGTTGGCGGAGTTTTTCCGCGACGGAGGGGACGTTTGTACCGTAAGTGCGCCGGAAAAATACGCGGAAAATGGCGTCGCGGCCTTGGGTTCGCTTGCAGATTGGACAGCGCGCTCCTTTGGGCAGGCGGATGCGCTCATCTTTGTCAGCGCCTGTGGCATTGCAGTCCGCAGTGTTGCACCGCATTTAAGGAGCAAATTTACCGATCCGGCGGTAGTGGCCGTGGACGACTGCGGACGGTTTGCCATACCGCTTGTATCCGGGCATGTGGGGGGAGCCAATGCGCTCGCCCGGCGGATCGCCGGTGCGATTGGAGCACAGGCGGTTGTCACCACGGCAACCGATGGGAACGGTGTGTTTGCGGTGGATACATGGGCGGCGGGCCAGGGGTTCCTGGTCATGCGCCCCGGTGCAGCAAAGGCCGTTTCCGCCGCGTTGCTCAATGGGGAACCAGTGGGATTCTATAGTGACTTTCCGGTGGAAGGGCCACTTCCAAAAGGAATCGTTCCAGCAAAGGAAGGCAAGGTCGGAATCCGTATATCCCTTGCGTATGAAGAGATGTTTCAGGCGACCTGTTGGATTCTCCCAAGGATTTTGACGCTTGGAATTGGCTGCAAAAGAGGGACAGAACCGATCAAGATACAAAAAGCGGTTGATTCCACCTTACAAGGGAAATACCTTTACATGGAAAGCGTGCAAAATGTTGCGTCCATCGACAAAAAATGCGATGAAATCGGGCTTTTGGAGTTCTGTAAAGCAAATTGCCTTGTCTGTAATTTTTTCTCGGCGGAGCAGCTAACGAGGGCAAAAGGCCGCTTTACGGGGTCTGCATTTGTGCAAAATACGGTCGGCGTGGACAATGTTTGCGAGCGCGCAGCCGTACTGGGGAGCGGCGGAGCGCTTCTCGTGGGAAAACAAGTGTTTTCGGGTGTGACCGTCGCAGTGGCGGCCGCGCCGCTGGTGATCCGATTTTAGTGGAAAGAGGGGACGCTATGAAACTCTATATTGTTGGAATCGGTCCGGGAGAGGCGACGCAGATGACCCAGCGTGCGCAGGCTGCCTTGGAGCGCAGCGAGTTGATCGTGGGGTATACCGCTTACGTCGATCTGGTCCGCCCTCTTTTCCCTGGAAAATCGTTTTTGACCACTTCGATGCGCGGCGAGGTGGAGCGCTGCCGGTTGGCGGTGGAACAGGCGCTCACCGGGCGGACCGTATCCTTGGTTTGCAGCGGCGATGCGGGCGTTTACGGGATGGCAAGCCCGGCTCTGGAGGCGGCGGAGGCCTATCCCCAGTTGGACATCGAGGTGGTCCCGGGGGTGACGGCCGCGTGCAGCGGTGCTGCGCTATTGGGAGCGCCTCTTTCCCACGACTTTGCCGTCATCAGCCTGAGCGACCTCCTAACCCCTTGGCCGTTGATTGAGAAGCGATTGGCTTGCGCGGCGGAGGCGGATTTTGTCCTGTGCCTGTACAACCCGTCGAGCAAGAAACGCGCAGATTATCTCCGCAGGGCCTGTGAGATTGTCCGGCGGTTCCGCCAGGCGGAGACCCCTGCGGGGGTTGTGCGGGAGATTGGACGTGCGGGAGAGTCCCATGCGTTGATGACCTTGGAGGAATTGCAGGAATACCGAGCGGACATGTTTACGACGGTATTCATCGGCAACTCCCAGACCAAGATCCTCAACGGCCGCTTGGTGACGCCGCGCGGCTATCGAACCTGATGGAGGAAGAAGCATGGCGCCACAAATTTTGCTGTTTGCAGGGACCAGCGAGGGGAGGCGGTTGGCCGAACGCCTTTCCGCGCATGGGATTTCCTTCTATGTCAGTGTTGCAACCGCATACGGCGAGACGCTTTTAGAACATGCGCACGCCTCCATCCTACAGGGGCGGATGGACCGGGAGGAAATCATCGCGTTTTTGCGGGCACATCCCGTCGAGTGTGTGGTGGACGCCACGCATCCATACGCAGCTTTGGCCACGGAACATATCCGAGGCGCCTGCCGGGAGACGGGGACGGAGTATCTGCGCCTTTTGCGTGAAGCGCCTGAAGATGGCTGGCGGGAAGATTGTCTCTATGTCTCCACCGCGCAGGAAGCGGCGCAATCGCTCAAGAACTTGCCGGGAAATATCTTATTGACGACCGGGTCAAAAGAGCTCTCGGCTTTTACGGAAGTCCCGGACTATGCAGAACGGTCCTTTGTGCGGATGCTCCCCACGGAAGAGGCCGTGCGGAAGGCGCTGTCGCTCGGATGGACGCCGGGGCATCTGATTTGTATGCAGGGACCCTTTTCCGAGGAGCTGAACCTCGCCTTGCTCCACCAGCTCGACATTCGGGTGCTGGTGACCAAGGAATCGGGAAAAGCGGGCGGCTTTTGGGAAAAGCTCTGTGCGGCACAGAAGGCGGGGGCACGCACCATTGTGATCGGGCGGCCGCCCCAAGTTCCAGGGGATTCATTTGAGGTGCTTTGGCAAAAGTTGTGTAAGCGATTTATGATAAACTCCCGATAAAGAGAGAAAAGGCGGTGGTAGGCATGGCAAAGAAGATTTGGCTGGTAGGAATCGGCATGGGGAATCGGGATACCTTGACCATTGGCGCATGGAACATCTTAAAGAACTGTGACTGTCTGATCGGCGCCCAGCGGATGCTCGACGCTTTCCCAGAGCTTACCTGCCGTCGATTCGCAGCAACGGCGCCGGAAAAGATCGCTGCCTTTCTCCAAGAACACCCGGAGTTCCAGACGATCGGCGTGGTGTTCTCCGGCGATGTGGGCTTTTACAGCGGGGCGAAAAAGCTGCGCAGTTTGTTTCCAGAGCATTTGATCGAGGAATGCTGCGGCATCAGCACGGTAGCCTACCTCTGCGCCAAGCTGCATACCCCTTGGGAGGACGTGCGCCTTGTGAGCGCGCACGGGCAGGCTTGCAACCTGGCGGGAGAGGTGCGCACCCATGAAAAGGTCTTTGTCCTGGCGGGAAAGGTTTCGGCGCAGGAACTGTGCAAAGCGCTTTGCCGGGCTGGGCTGGGCGGCGTGACCGTATCGGTGGGGGAACGGCTTTCATATCCGGAGGAGGCCATTACAACCGGTCCAGCGGAGCGGTTGTCCGGGCAGACATTTGATCCTCTCAGCGCCCTTCTCATCCAGAACCCCGCGCCTTTGTCCAATGACACTCTTGCCTTCGGCTTGCCGGATGAGCGGTTTATTCGGGGAAACACGCCGATGACCAAATCCGAAGTCCGGTGTATCTCGCTTTCTAGGCTTCGCTTGCAACGGGAGAGCACCGCCTGGGACATCGGTGCAGGGACTGGATCGGTGTCCATTGAGATGGCGTTACAGGCGGTCCGCGGTATGGTGTATGCGGTGGAAAAGGATGCGGACGCATGCCAATTGATCGAGCAAAACCGGCGGCAATTTGCATGTACCAACTTGAAGGTTGTCCATGGGGCCGCGCCGGAAGCGCTGGACGGATTGCCCGCACCCGACTGCGTTTTTGTCGGTGGGAGCGGCGGCAATATAGACGAAATCCTTCGGCTGGCTTTGCAGAGGAACCCGTATGTGCGGGTGGTAATCAATGCGATTACGTTGGAGACGGTGGCGGCGTCCATGCGGGCGTTGGAAGCGCTCGGCTTCGTGGATGTCGCCGTTTCGCAGATTACGGCTTCCCGTGCAAAGCGCGCCGGAGGCTATCATATGATGCTGGGGCAAAATCCGGTGTATATCCTGAGCGGACAGGGGGCGGGACTATGACCGTCCATGCACCGCGCATCCTTTTGGCAGCGCCGTCCAGCGGCGCAGGAAAGACAACGGTGACGTGTGCCATTCTGCGTGCTTTCCACCGCCGGGGCCTGCACCTTGCAGCATTTAAATGCGGGCCGGATTACATTGACCCTATGTTTCATCGGGAAGTGCTCGGCGTTCCTTCCACCAATCTGGATCTTTTCCTGTTGGGGGAGGACATGGTCCGGCAGATCCTTCTGGAACATGCGCGGGGAGCGGCATTTTCCTTGTTGGAGGGTGCGATGGGCTATTACGACGGGATCGGTTTCACCGAACGCGCAGGGAGTTATGACTTGGCGCGCGCGACCCGGACGCCGGTCGTTCTGATTGTGGATGGACGAGGTGCGGCACAATCCCTATTGGCGCAGGTGAAAGGCTTCCTGACCTATCGGACGGACAGCCGGATTGCAGGCGTTATCTGGAACCGGTTGTCTCCAAGCTTGTATCCCGCTTTGCAGCAGCGTCTGGAGCAGGAATTTGGAATCCGGTCCCTGGGCTTTTTGCCGAAGATGGATGCGGCTGTTTTGGAGAGCCGCCACCTCGGGCTGGTCACGGCGGCGGAGGTGGACAAGCTTCAACAGAAGATGGACTGTTTGGCGGAGCAGGCGGAGCGCACCGTCGATTTAGACGGCCTTCTTGCCGTCGCGCAACAAGCGGAGCCGCTTTCGCAAGAGGGTTTGGAGCTTCCAGAAAGGGGACGTGGCCGTCCGCGGATTGCCGTAGCGCGCGACCGGGCGTTCTGCTTTTATTATGCGGATTCCCTGCGGTTGTTGGAGCGCCTGGGGGCGGAGCTTTGTTTGTTTAGCCCTCTGACGGACGCCGCCTTGCCGCCGGGATGCAGAGGGATGCTGCTGGGCGGTGGGTATCCGGAGCTTCACGCGGCGGAATTGGAGCGCAACGCCCCGATGCGGGAGAGCGTGCGCGCCGCCGTACAGGACGGGATGCCGTGTGTAGCGGAATGCGGCGGATTCTTATATCTGCATCGGACGCTGGAGGACGCGCAGGGGATTTCCCATCAAATGGTGGGGGCGATTGCAGCGGATGGCAAGAGGACTAACCGGCTGCAACGCTTCGGCTATGCGACGTTGACCGCCCTTAGGGATAATCTCCTTTGCAAGGCCGGGGAGCGCATCCCCATCCATGAATTTCACTATTGGGAGAGCACGGACAGCGGGAATGCATTCCAGGCGGAAAAGGCATCCAACGGCCGGACATGGCCCTGCATCCATGCGTCTGGAACGCTGTTTGCCGGTTTTCCACACATACATTTTTGTTCCAACCCACGCTGGGCCCAACGTTTTTTGGAGGCGTGTGTACAATATGAGGAGGCGCAAAAATCATGACATTGGAGGAGACGCTTCGCCGGATTGTTCCTGCGGATCGTTCGATCGAAGAAGAGGCTTGGCGGCGTTGGGATAGCATCGCAAAGCCCTTGCGCGGATTGGGGCTGCTCGAAGAGGCGGTTGCACGCATCGCCGGGATGACGCGCACGGTGGAGGTAGACCTCAGCCGCCGTGCCGTTGCTGTCTTCTGCGCGGACAACGGCGTGGTGGAGGAGGGCGTGACACAGACCGGGCAGGAGGTCACGGCGGTGGTCACAGAGAATCTCTCCAAGGGGGACACCAGCGTTTGCAAAATGGCGCGCGTCGCCCATGCGGATGTGTTTCCCGTGGACATCGGCGTAAAGTGTGCGGTTACAGGGGAAAACATCCTTCCCCGCAAGGTCGCTCACGGAACGCGCAACATGACCAAGGGCCCGGCCATGACAAGGGAAGAGACGGTGAAAGCCTTGGAGGTTGGGATCGAGCTGATGCAGGACCTCAAACAACAGGGATACCGGATTGTCGCCACAGGCGAGATGGGGATCGGCAATACGACGACCAGCAGCGCAGTGGCTTCGGTCCTGCTTGGACTGCCTCCGGAAGAGGTCACAGGCAGGGGCGCGGGACTTTCCTCCGAGGGCTTGGCGCGTAAGAGGCTTGCGGTCCGCCGAGCGATTGCCTGCAATGCACCGGACCCATCGGATGCGTTCGATGTTTTACAAAAGGTCGGTGGACTCGATTTGGCGGGAATGGCTGGGGCGTTTCTCGGCGGTGCGGCTATGCAGATGCCCGTGGTGATCGACGGCTTCATCTCGGCGGCGGCCGCTTTGCTTGCCGCCCGCATGTGTCCTGCAGTGGTGGATTATATGCTTGCCTCCCATGTATCCGGGGAGCCGGCGGCCCGCCTGCTTTTGCAGGAGCTGGGGTTAACCCCCTTTTTAACGGCGAATATGACCTTGGGAGAAGGCACCGGCGCGGTGGCGGCCCTTCCGCTTTTGGACATGGCTTGTGCGGTATATGGCACGATGCGGACGTTTGAGCAGATTTCCATTGAGCCCTATCAGCCGTTGCACTGAGGGAGGGGACAACCGGTGTTTGTTTTGGTTACGGGCGGTGCGGCCAGCGGGAAATCCGCCTATGCGGAAAACCTGCTTCTCCGGTCGCCGGCATCCCCGAAATGTTATCTTGCAACCATGTTGGCGCAGGATGCGGAAAGCCGGGCGCGCGTGGAGCGCCACCGCGCCATGCGAAAAGGGAAAGGGTTTCTGACGCTGGAATGCCCTTTTGCTTTGGAGACGCTTGTTGTTCCAAAGAATTCCGCTCTATTGTTGGAATGCCTGTCCAACCTCTTGGCAAATGAATGCTTTTGTCCGGAAGGGGCAGGGGAACATGCGCAGGAAGCTATTTTGCGGGGGATCGAACGCCTCTGTTCCGCGGCGGCGGACATCGTCGTCGTTTCCAATGAAATTTTTTCGGATGGCACTCCGTACGACCCATCCACGCAGGCTTACATTGCACGTTTGGCGCACCTGAATGCGGCTCTGGCGCAAAGAGCAGACACTGTCGTTGAGGTGGTCTGCGGGATACCCATTGTACAGAAAGGGAGGGAATGGCTGTGCACCTGATAAAGTCCTGCCTGATCGCCTTTTCCATGTATTCGCGCATCCCCATGCCGCGAACCGAATGGCAGGAAGAGGATATGCGCTATGTCATGTGCTTTTTCCCCTTGATCGGCCTGGCGATTGGCCTGGTGCTCTGCGGTTGGGTCTGGTTGGCCGGGCGTTTGCAGATTGGAGTGGCGCTCTTTTCCGGAGTTGCTACGGCGCTTCCCGTGTTGATCACCGGGGGAATCCATTTGGATGGCTTTTGCGACACGCTGGACGCCCTGAGTTCCCGGCAGCCGCAGGAGCGAAAGCTCGAAATTCTAAAGGACTCCAACAGCGGCGCGTTTGCCGTCATCGGCTGCGGCCTGTATTTTCTGCTCACCTTTTGTTTCTGGATGGAGTGGTATCCGCAGGGCCGGTATACATGGATGTTGGCTTTGGGATTTGTCCTTTCCAGAACGTTGAGCGGCCTATCGGTCGTGCGGTTTCCCTGTGCAAAGAACAGCGGCCTGTTGGCGATGTTCTCCCATGCGGCCGCCAAAAAGCGCACGGCATGGGTCTTATTCGGTTACCTAATCCTGTGCGGCGGAGCGATGCTCCTGTTTGGAACGTTCGTGGGGGCGGCGGTGCTTTTGCTCGCTCTGGGAGTGTTTGGATATTATCATCATGTTTCCTGCAAAGAATTTGGCGGGACGACCGGCGATGTAGCGGGCTGGTTTCTGCAATTGTGTGAACTGGCGCTACTCGCTGGAATGGTGCTTTTACAAAAATGGATTTGAAGAAGGAGGGAGCCGCATGCGGCTGGTGATAGGCGGAGCGTACCAGGGGAAATTGCACTGGCTTCTACAGCAGACGGGATATACATCCTCCGACGTTGCATATACACTGGCGGATGCGCAGCGGAAAACGATCCTCGCTGCCCTGCATTTGGAGATCCGCAAACTGCTGGAAGAGGGGCGGGAGCCCATGCGGGAAGTTGAAGCGCTTTTGCGGGAGAATCCCCACATCGCCGTTGTGTGCGACGAGATTGGATGCGGCGTGGTGCCGGTGGACGCCTTTGAGCGGGCATGGCGCGAGGAAACAGGGCGCATTTGCTGCATGCTGGCGGAAAGGGCTGCGCGCGTCGACCGAATCTTCTGTGGAATTGCCACCTGCCTCAAACAGGAGGGAACCCCATGACAGCCTGGTTGTTTTTGTTGCCGCTGCCTTTAGGTTTCCTGTTGGACCTCTGTTTTGGCGACCCTCATTGGATGCCGCATCCGGTGCGCGCCATTGGATGGTTGATCGCCTGGTTGGAAAGGCTTCTGCGCGGTTTGTTCCCCAAAACGCCCAAAGGGGAGCGTTTGGCGGGCGTTTTCCTGGCGATACTGGTTCCTCTCTTCACCAGCGGGACGGGGATTATGCTCTTGTGGGGGGCATATGCGGTTCATCCCGGGCTTTGGCTTGTTTTGGAAACGCTGTTTTGTTACCAGCTTTTAGCGGCGAAGGCGCTCCGGGTGGAGAGCATGAAGGTCTACGATCGGCTGCGCGCGGACGATTTGCCCGGCGCGCGGTGGGCGGTTTCCATGATCGTGGGGCGCGATACGCAGGCGCTCACAGAGGAAGGCGTGACCAAGGCGGCCGTCGAGACGGTCGCGGAAAACACTTCGGACGGGGAGATCGCCCCGCTGTTGTTTTTGGCCTTGGGCGGCGCACCGCTCGGGTTATTTTACAAAGCGGTCAATACCATGGACTCCATGGTTGGATATAAAAACGAAAGGTATCTCTATTTTGGCTGGGCAGCGGCCAAGCTGGACGATGTACTCAACTGGATTCCGGCGCGGTTGTCGGCCTGGCTGCTGGTGGTCTCTGCATATTTGCTCGGCATGGATGGGAGGAATGCGGCGCGCATCTATAAACGGGATTGCCGCAAGCACGCCAGCCCAAACAGTGCGCAGACGGAAGCGGCCTGCGCAGGCGCTCTGCGCGTCCAGCTGGCGGGCGACGCCTATTACTTTGGAACGCTCTACAAAAAGCCGACGATCGGGGACAATCTGCGGCCCATCTGTACAGAGGATATCCGCCGGGCAAACCGGCTGCTTTATGCGGCGTCTTTCCTGGCGCTGGCCCTTTTGCTTGTTATGCGCCTGGAAATCGGAATTTTGGGAGGCTGGCTATGCATCTGATACACGGCGGCGACGTATATTCCGCGCGTCAGAAAATGAAACAGGAACCACTCGATTTTTCTGCGAACATCAACCCGATGGGGATGCCGCCGGGGGCTGTCCGCGCGGCGGCGGATGCGTTGCAGCAATGTACGCAGTATCCGGACCCACTTTGCCGGGAATTGCGCGCAGCGCTTGCGGCGTATGAGGGCATCCCAGCGGAACAGATCGTCTGTGGAAACGGTGCGGCGGATCTGATTTTTCGGATCGTCGCGGCCACGCATCCTCGAAGGGCGCTGCTGTTGGCGCCGACCTTTGCAGAGTACGAGCAGGCGCTCCGCGCGATGGATTGTTCCATCGCGTATTTTCCTTTGCAGGAGAGCGAGGGATTTGTGTTGCCCGAAGCATTTTTACAGCAGCTGACGCCGGAGATCAATTTGCTCTTTCTCTGCAATCCAAACAATCCCACGGGACGGACGGTGCCTCCAGCGCTGTTACGGGAAATCTGGAAACGCTGCGAAGAAGCCGGTATCCTCCTTGTGGTGGACGAATGCTTCAACGAGTTCCTGGAACATCCAGAGCAGAATACGCTAAAGGGCGTGTTGAAAACGGGAACAAATTCCGTGATCCTCAAGGCGTTTACAAAGAGCTTTGCCATGCCGGGCCTGCGCCTGGGGTATGGCCTCTGTGGGAACGGGGACTTGGCGGAACGGATTTTCTCCTGCGGGCAGCCGTGGGGCGTGTCCATCCCGGCACAAGCGGCGGGGGTCGCCGCGTTGCAGGAGAAGGGATATTTGGAGCGCATGCGGCGCCTGGTTCAAACGGAGCGGCGTTGGCTTTCGGAAAACCTTGTCCGGTTGGGATTGTGCGTTTTCCCGTCGGAGGCAAATTATATCCTGTTCCGCACGGAGACAGAGATCCCTCTGCGGGAGCGGATGGAACAGCGCGGCGTGCTCATCCGCGCCTGCGGCAACTACCGCGGGCTGGACAACCGCTACTACCGCATTGCTGTGCGCGGGCACGACGAAAATGAACGTTTGATAGCGGCGCTGAAATGCGCCTTGGAGGAATAAACATGGCGAAGGCAATTATGGTGCAGGGCACAATGTCCAATGCGGGAAAGAGCTTCCTGGTGGCGGGGCTTTGCCGGATCTTCCGGCAGGATGGCTACCGGGTAGCGCCGTTTAAATCGCAGAACATGGCGCTCAACTCGTTTATCACAACGGAAGGGCTGGAAATGGGCCGGGCACAGGTCATGCAGGCCGAAGCCGCCGGCGTGGAGCCCAGCGTGCGGATGAACCCCATTTTGCTGAAGCCGACCAACGATACGGGTTCCCAGGTGATCGTCAACGGCGTGCCCATCGGGAATATGGATGCGGCGGTGTATTATCAATATAAACGGAAGCTGGTCAAGCCGATCATGGAGGCATATGACTCCCTCGCAGCGGAAAACGACATTCTGGTGCTGGAGGGAGCGGGGAGCCCTGCCGAGATCAACCTCAAACAGGAGGACATCGTAAACATGGGGATGGCAAAACTGGCCCATGCGCCGGTGCTCCTGGCAGGAGACATCGACCGCGGCGGCGTGTTTGCTTCCCTATACGGGACGATGGCCCTGTTGGAGGAATCGGAACGCGCCATGGTGAAAGGGATGGTCATCAACAAATTCCGCGGGGATGTCGAGCTGCTAAAGCCCGGCTTGCGCATGTTGGAGGAGCGGACGCATGTGCCCTTTGTGGGGGTGGTGCCCTATCTTCCCATCGAATTGGACGACGAGGACAGCCTGTCGGAACGGCTGTCCGGACGGCCCAAAGAGGGGGTGCTGGACCTGGTGGTGATCCGCTGGCCGAAGGTCTCGAATTTTACGGATTTCAACCCATTGGCCCGCATCCCCGGTGTAACATTGCGGTATGTGGACCGCCCGGAATGCTTTGGAGAGCCGGACATTGTCCTGCTGCCCGGCACCAAAAATGTGATGGGCGATCTCGCTTGGATGCGCAACAACGGGTTGGAGAACTGTATCCGCAGGTATGCGTCCCAAGGAGGCCCGGTTCTGGGAATCTGCGGCGGGTATCAGATGCTAGGGATGACCATCCGCGACCCAGAGCATGTGGAAAGCGGCGGCTCCATGCAGGGGATGGGCCTTCTGCCGGTCGATACGGTCTATGCGCGGGAAAAGGTGCGCACCCGCGTGCGCGGTACGGTGCTGCCGGTGGGCGGTGAGCTGCGGGAACTGTCCGGCGTGCCGTTTGTTGGATATGAGATTCACATGGGACGCACAACACGGCGGGAAGGTGCAGCTCCTTTTGCGGTCCTACAGGAGCTCGGTGGCGCGGAAAAGGAGGACGGCGCGGTCTGCGGGAATGTCTACGGCACCTATGCGCACGGCTTTTTCGATGCGGAACCCGCCAGCGCCTTGGCGCGCATTTTGCTGCGGAAAAAAGGCTTCGATGGGGACGCTATTCAGTCGGTTGACGCCCATGCGTTTAAAGAACAACAATACAACCAGTTGGCGGACGCCCTTCGGACGCATCTGGATCTAAAAAAAATCTATGCCATCTTGGAACAGGGCTTGTCAGAAGGGGGAGAAGCGGATGTTTGAAACCATCTTGCCAGAAGAAATTGAACAGCGCAGTTTCGCTATCATCGAAGAAGAACTGGGGGAGCAGGTACTCAATCCGGTACAGGCCCCTGTCATAAAGCGTGTCATCCACACCACGGCGGATTTTGACTATGTGGAAAACTTGTGTTTTTCCGAGCAGGCGGTGGAAAAGGGCGTCAAGGCCCTAAAGGACGGCGCGTGCATTGTAACCGACACAGAGATGGCGCGTGCGGGAATCAACAAGAGGGCCCTCGCCCGCTTTGGTGGAGAGGCGTTTTGCTTCATATCCGATGAGGAGGTCGCGCGCGAGGCAAAGGCCCGCGGCGTCACTCGCGCCAGCGTCAGCATGGAGCGGGCGGCTTCTTTACATAGGCCTTTGGTCGTTGCAATCGGCAATGCGCCCACGGCGCTCGCCCGCTTGTACGAATTGACCCGTGAGGGGAAAATCTCTCCCGAGCTGGTGATCGGCGTGCCCGTGGGATTTGTCCATGTGGTAGAGGCCAAAGAGCTGTTTTTACAGAGTGAAGTCCCCCATATTGTCGCGCGCGGCAGAAAAGGCGGCAGCAATGTGGCGGCCGCGATCTGCAATGCGCTGCTCTATCTGGCAGGGGGACGAACCCTATGAACGTTACAGAAACCATTGTAGTAAATGACGCAGCAACATTGGAAAGGAGCGATACCGTGAGCAGGAATGCAATTTTAGCGGTGAGTTTTGGCACGGTTCACACAGAGACACGGGATAAGACGATTGGTGCGATTGAACAGGCCATGCGGGAAGGGTTTCCAGGCTGGGAGGTGCGGCGCGCCCTCACAAGCCCGACCATTCTGCGAAAGCTGGCGGCAGCAGGAGAGCCTACGGCCAATCTTTGGCAGGCGTTGGGGCAGCTGCGGGAGGAAAGCGTTTCCCGGGTGGTGTGCCAATCCACTTATGTGGTCAACGGGGAAGAGCAGGAGACGATGGTGCGCGAAGCGGAAAAATGTGCGCATTGGTTTGACCAGCTTGTCTGTGGCACTCCGCTTTTGACATCGCAGGAAGATCTCGAAGCGGTAGCTCGCGCCATTGAAGCGGAATTTTCCGGCCTTTCTTCGGAAGAAGCGCTTGTATTGGTGGGACATGGGACAAGGCACAGCGCGAACACGGCCTATGCCGCATTGGAATATGTCTTTCACGATCACGGCGCCTGTAATATTTTTGTGGGGACGGTGGAATCCTACCCCGGGCTTTCGTCAGTGCTCCGCCAGGTGGACCGCTTAAAGCCGCAAAAGGTGACCATTGCACCGCTGATGGTTGTCGCGGGTGAACATGCGCGCAACGATATGGCCGGGGAGCGCCATTCCTGGAAGGCAGCTTTTGAAGAGCGAGGGTATCCGGTGCAGGCTATCCTGAAGGGGCTGGGGGAATATCCGGGCATCCGTGCGGTTTACGCCGCCCATGCGAGGCAAGCGGCGGAACAACTGCAATAAAGAAGTAAAGAGACTGGTTTTCTTTTGCGGGTTTCACAGGGCAAAGAAATTCTCTGTGAAAACCCAATACATACGCCTGAAATAGATGTTGGGATTCCCATAGCCGTTTTGAGGCGGAAACGATATACAAACATGAAAAGGAAACCCGTAAAGGAGGGAATCTTTCGATGATTTTACGCGGAACCGTCTTTTCCAACATCTTGGGGAAGGACACTGGGATCACCATTGTGACGCCCGGCAATTTGCAGGAAGGCGGTCCCTATAAAGTGGCGTATCTTCTGCACGGCTTGTGCGGTGATAGCGCAACTTGGGTGGACGATTCCATGCTTCCGGTCTATGCGCGGGAAGGGCGCACGATTTTTATTCTTCCGGACGCGGCCAGAAGCTTTTACAGCGATATGCGGCATGGCCCGCGCTACTTTACGTATTTGGTGGAAGAATTGCCGCAGCTTTGCAAAGCGGTCTTTCAGATCTCCGCCCGCCGGGAGGATACGGCCATTCTGGGCGCATCCATGGGTGGATATGGCGCGCTCAAGTGCGCGTTGTCCCGGCCCGAGCAATACGGGATGTGCGGGGCGTTTTCTTCCGCCTGCCTTTTTTTGAAAGATGGCCTTGCAGAGCAGCAAAAACCTGGAGGCAAGCAGGCGTTTATTGAGCAGTATGGGGAGCAGCTATACCTGGACTTCCTCGCAATCTTTGGCGAAGAACTGGAGTGGAAGCCGGAATACGAGTTATTGGAGTTGGCAAAGCGGTTTCAAAATAAGGAGAGCAAGCCAGCAATCTATATGACCTGTGGCAGCAGTGATTCATTCCAGCCATCCCACACGCAATTCCGAAAAGAGATGGAACCCCTGGGCTTTGATTTTCAATATGAGGAATGGCCGGGAGGGCACGACTTTTTCTTCTTCGACCATTCGTTAAAGCGTGCGATCCATCATTTTGGGTTGTAGAAACGGAACGATATTCCGCATCGTAAGGCCGGGAGAAGCGGCAGCGTTCTCCGTGTATCTTGCGGTCACGGCTGAAAGAGAATGGCTTTTTCAAATAAATGAAGATTGAAGGGGCGTTTGCGCGAGATAGATGCAAAAAATCCGCCATGGGCAAGAATCAAAGCCCATGGCGGATTGTCGTTTGATTTAAGGAATGGAAATCTGGAAACGCTGGCCCCGGTGGGAAATCTGCAAAATACGATCCCGATAGGAGGCTGTGCGGGGGTCGTGGTTAATGCGTTCAAAGATGGAACCATTGGACCCAAAGTGCATGGGGACGATCCAACGGGCGCCCACCTGCTTCATGAAATAGTCCAATCCCAATAGGGCATTTTCCTCCTGGCGTGGATCGACCGGGATGAAAGCGATGTCGATGGATTCCCCCTTTAAGGAGTCGATCTGTTGTTGATACCGGCGGGCCATCGCGCGATTGGCTTCCTCCGGTTCGTCGTTCCAGTGCCACCAGTTGAGGTCCCCGGCGTGATACAGGCAAAGCCCGTCCGCCTTGACCAGGAAAGCGACGCCTAAATCGGTGGAATCCAAGGTGCGCACCTCCAGGCCGCCAAGCGGGTAGGTTTTGCCTGCTTTAACGGAAAGGACGTCTTCTTTTGTTGCAATTTCATCCGCAAGGATATAGCGAATCTGTGGATTTCCTTTACGCCATTGGAAAATGGCTGGATTGTAGTGGTCGCCGTGGCTATGGGATACGAAGACAACCACGTCGCGGCCTTGCAGCATCGAAGGGGAGACAACTCCCTGGTCCGGCCCACAGCCGCGCGGTGTATCCAAGTAGTAATCGAAAATAAACAGGTGGGACGCGGTTTCGACCGCGAATCCGCTGTGGTATAGATATTGGATAGAAACGGACGGCATCTTTTTCCCTCCATTCACATTTCAATGGAACCGGCAGACGCCACGCAAATTGCATCTGCAATTGAGATTGATTATAATGGGTTCGAAGGGAACTGTCAATGAAAAGGATGAGCGGTTGAAGATGGAACGAACGGTCTTATGCAACGGGGAACCATTGCAGTACCAGCTACACTATAAAAAAGTCAAGAATGTAAATATCCGGGTCGTTTCGGGAGGCGTGGTACAGGTTTCTGCCAGCCGCCGGGTCGGAGCGGCGGAAGTGGACCGGATTGTTCAAAAAAAGGCCGATTGGATTGCCCGCGCGAAGGCGTATTATGCCAGCCGTTCTGAGGAACCACAGATGCCCCGCGTTTATGCGGCGGGAGAACCTGTGTGCCTTTTAGGGCGGAGGTACCGGCTTCGGATAGAACCCTCCGACCGGGACCGGGCGGCCATCCAAGGGGAAGAGATTGTACTCTTTTTACGAAACCCCGAAAACGAATCCCAACGCAAAAAGGTGTTTGAGGCTTGGTACGGCGGCTTGTGCAGGGATCTCTTTGAAGCGGCGGCAAAGCGCGTTTATCCGCTTTTTCAAGCCTATCGAATCCCGATGCCCGCCTTTCGCATCCGGCGGATGAAAACGCGATGGGGGAGCTGTTCCCCGCAAAAACGCGCGGTGACGCTGAATCTCTATCTGGCCCAAGCGCCGGTTCCCTGCGTCGAGTATGTGATCGCGCATGAGCTGGCCCATTTGGTGCAGCCCAATCATTCTCCCGCGTTTTATGCGGTGTTGGATGCGGTCATGCCGGATCACCGGGAACGCAAACAGCTTTTACGCGAGCAGAAGATCAACTGTTCTGGGAGTCCGTGAGCGCCGTTTTGGTTGTATGCTGCTTTTCTTTCCAAATCAGGAGAAGGCTGGCCGCTGCGGTTATGATCTGAGAGATCGGGACTGCCAGCCAGGTCCCTTGGATTCCAATGGCGGCTGGAAGGACGAGCAGCAGGAGTAATAAAAGCAGAGGTTCCCCATAGATTAGCAGATATGCGCGTACATTCTGATTGACTGCATAGAAAAAGGCTGTTGTTACCCTGGAAATACTGGCAAACAGGAACCCCACGATAAAGATAGGTAGGATACGCGCGACCTCCTGCGTTACCTGCGGGGAAGCGCCGAAGATTTTTGCGGCGTTTTCCCGCGTAAAGAACAGGACGGCCATGCAGATTGCCGACACAACCCCGGCGAATTGGTACCCCAGATTGCGCACAGCTTTTGCGCGAGGGAGATCCCCCTCTCCATAGGCGAGGCTGATCAGCGGCTGGCTGCCGTCGCTGACGCCTTGCAGGAGGAGCATCACCACACAGGAAATGTAGCTGACGGTGGCATAGCAGGTGACAGCCATTGTGCCGCCGAATAGGGCTGCGCTCTTATTGACCAGAATCAAGGTAATATTGGGAGAAAAGGTCAACCCGAATGGGGAGAGTGCAACGCTCAGAACATGTTTTGTAAAGAAGCACTGTTGCTTTTCAAATTGGAAACAGGGGCGCGCTTTTTTCCAAATAAAGAACAGTACGCACACCAAAAAAGTCATCGCTTGCCCAATGACCGTGGCAACTGCCGCGCCCATCATCCCCCAGGGGAGAACCCATACAAACAAGTAGTCCAGAAAAATATTGGTCAGGAATCCCACAACCATGGCAGCCATGGCGGTGACGGAGCTTCCCATGTTGCGGATAAAGGGGACCAGCCCCGTCCCCAATACCTGGAAAATGGCGCCATAGCTGATATAGAGCAAATATTCCTTTCCCAGTGTTTCAATTTCGCCGGTAGCGCCGAAAAGGTGAAGGACAGCCGGGGCGCCCAATAAGAATAGCACGGTCAAAAGAATGCCCGCCAAAACAAGCAGGATGAGGGACATCCCAAAAAATTGATTGCCACGTTTTTCGTTTTTGTTCCCGATGCTGATGGTGTAGCTGACAGCGCCGCCCATGCCAATCCCTGTGCCCACGGCTTGTAAGAACGCCGTAAGCGGATATGCCATATTGATAGCGGCGAGGGCGTTATCTCCCAGCGCATTCCCCACAAAAAAGCCGTCGGCAATGGCATAGATTCCCGATAGGGCAAACGCCAGCATAGACGGGATTACATAGCGGAAAAATTCTTTATGTATCTTCATTGAGGCCGGCCTCCTGGAAATATTGGTTGTATCGCCTTGTATATTCAATTAACGCATTTGCCCGCTCCGCACCGAGCTTTTTCCAGACAGCCCGTTCGCAGCGCTGTAATTCACCGGCAATTGCACAGATGTTTTTTTCTCCGATTGGCGTTAGACGGATTGTTTTATTCCTTCGGTCGTCTTCACAGGGAGTAAGTTCAACCCATCCGTGTTGCACAAACGCTTTTAAAATAGTATGGACGGTCTGTTTGGGAAGCTGCCAAACTTGGCAGATGTCCTTTTGTTTACAAGCGGATTTATCTGCCAAAGACAGGATGACAAGCAGTTCGTAATACGATAGCCCATGCTTTTTCGCCCATTTCTCGTATAAAGCGTTTGTCTCCTGCCAAAGAGTGGTATACAATTTTATTTGTTCTGCAATTTTCATTGGTGGTATGCCTCCTATATAGTCTGCAAACAGACTAATTCTAACATAGAAAAATGCGCGCGTCAAGGAAGTACCTTGGTGTGATAGTTCAAAATGGGCCAGCCTAAAGGGAGCTTTTTAAAATAGCAAAAATAAAATCCGGACTCTTTACCATTTTGAACTGCACCCCATTTGTTAGACAGTATGATATACTGAATAACAAGTGGGGTGCATTATTATGCCGAAAGGAATACCAAACAAACGCTATACACCAGAATTCAAGAAGCAGGTAGTAGAGGCGGTCATACAGGACGGACTAAGCTATCAGGAGGCCGCCAGAATTTATGAAGTCCAAGGACATGACCGCATTCAAAGTTGGGAACGGATCTATCTGGAAGAAGGCCCGGAAGGCCTTGCAGTTGAACGCCGCGGGCGGAAGAGCACAGGCAGGCCGAAGAAGCTGCCCAGCAAAGTAGAAGAGGACTTGCTTGCCGAAGTGCAGCGTCTGCGTGCAGAAAATGCTTACTTAAAAAACTTGCAAGCCTTGGTTTTGGAAGAAGAGCGACGCCAGCGCAAAAAGCGCAGGTAGTTCAAAAACTGAGGCATGAATTCTCGCTGGACCTTCTGCTCACAATCGCTCAGCTTCCCCGTGCGACCTTCTACTACCATCTGAAGCGGATGATAGTTCCGGACAAATACAAGGAAGTCAAGGCAGAAATTGTTGCGATTTACCAAGAGAACAAAGGACGGTACGGATACCGCCGTATCACAACTGAGTTACATAACCGTGGATTTTCCATGAACCACAAGACAGTCCAGCGGCTTATGAAGGAGTTGGGGCTGGTTTGCCGTGTCAGAATCAAGAAATATCATTCTTACAAGGGCGAAGTGGGGAAAATTGCCCCTAATCTGCTAAACCGGAACTTCTATGCGGAAAAGCCAAACCAGAAATGGGTGACCGATGTAACTGAGTTCAGTCTGTTTGGACAGAAGATGTATCTCTCGCCCATTTTGGATTTGCACAACGGTTATCTGGTCAGCTATACCATCTCTGACCGGCCAGTATTGGGTATGATAACTTCCATGCTGGAGAAGGCGTTTGAGACGATACCCGATGGAACAGGATTGATCCTCCATTCTGATCAAGGCTGGCAGTATCAGCACAAGAAATACCAACACATGATCAGGAGGAAAGGGATTCGCCAGAGCATGAGCCGTAAGGGCAACTGCCTGGACAATGCCGTCATGGAGAATTTCTTTGGTTTACTCAAAAGTGAGTTGCTGTACCTGCAAAAATTCGATTCCCTGGAACACTTCAAGCAGGAACTGGTGGACTATCTGGATTACTACAATAACCGCAGAATCAAGATAAAACTAAAGGGCTTGCCGCCTGCTCTTCACAGACAACAAGCCCTTTCGGTTGCTTGAGCAATTTCTTCAAAAATATTGTCTAACTTTTCGGGGTCACTTCATT
>NZ_NFJK01000017.1 GCF_002159845.1 Anaeromassilibacillus sp. An250 | reverse complement strand
TGCCTGGCTCTCCCCGAAAGAAAAACTTGCTGCTTTCTTTGAATCTCTCGCTGTACAAGATGTTTGACAAACCTACATGCTTTGCAGTTTCGATTCGGTTGTCCTTCCGGCATTGAAGCAGGAGAAGGATGCATAGGCCGACGATGGCAACAGCGGCGGGGACGGAACCCATCAGGACGCCGTGCAGGGGCGCGGTTGTGTTGCCAAAGGCCGGCGCTGCCTCCGGAAAAAGGACACAGAGGCCAAAGGCGATCCCGCCCGCCAACAGGCCGTGAAACAGGCGAAACAGCATAAAGCGGGGCATGCCGATCGGGATGCCGGAGATCGAGGAAAGAATCTGAAAATGCACGCAGATGCCGCCCCAGCCGATGGCAAAGGAGAGGACCCATAGGGGGAGGCCCTGCTGCACCGCATCGTTGCAGCCGCCGGTCACCTCCAGCAGAATGGAAACAAAAGTGGATGCGGTGGGGGAGGAAAGAAATACCCGCAAAAGATCTAGCAAGACGGCGAACAAGATGACAAAGCAGCACATGGAGAGCATGGAGCGCGCCGCGTCGGAAGCGGAGCAGATCAGCGCTTGCGCGGCGCCCATTCCCTTTTGGGAGACGGCTTTTCCGCGCTGTTTGCGGGAGACGCCCAAGCTGCACAGAATCCCCAGGAGCAGGGACGCGGAGAGCTGTGAGGCCAAAAGGATTACGCCAGCCTGGGCGTTGCGCAAAAGGCCCGCTCCCACCACACTGAGGACGAACGCGGGGCCGGAGTTGACGCAGAAGCAGAGCATGCGCGCTGCTTCCTGCGGGGTGATTTCCCCCTCTTGGCAGAGCGCGGCCACGGCACGCGCGCCCACCGGATAGCCGCCCACCATGCTCATGACAATCGCCGCCGCTGCGCTCCCCGGCAATCCAAAGAGGATGCGGCATGGGCCGGCAGTAAGCCGGCCCATGGAAGCGGCCAGCCCGGATTTTACAACAAACACGGAGAGCGCCATAAAAGGGAAAAGGGAGGGGATCAAAATATCCACACAGTACCCAATCCCTCGTTTGGCTCCGGCCGCAGCCTGTGTAGGGTAAAAGAGCAATGCAGCGGCGGCGCAAAGGACGCCGAGGGGCAGAAACAGGCGTGCAAAGTGTTTTTTCATGGAAAGGGCCTCCCTTGTTCAAACAGGTTCGTCCCAATCATATGATGCTTTGAGCCGCGTTCAGACCCATATGCATGGACTTTTTTGGATAGAAAGTTTTATTTAGGGATTTGGCTGCATAGGTTTATGAGAGCACGATATAAAGTGAGAAAGTTTGGGGTGAGGCGGATTGGCCGAAAAAAAGATCGAAAACAAGCGACCACAGAGATTCAACAGCCTCCCCATGTCCACATATATGGAGGTCAAAGGGAACCGAGAGGTCGTTTTGGAGGGATGCCGGGGCGTGTTGGAATACGATACAGATGTGGTGCGCGTCCGTGCCGGGAGGATGACGCTTCGGTTTACCGGGCGCTGCCTGGTGATCCGTTGCCTGACCGCCGATTCCTTAGTCGTGGAAGGGTTCATTACCGGCATTGAATTTCTCTCCTAATACACATCCAAACTGGGAAGGGAAGGATTGTGCGTGATCGTATTGCATGCTCTCCGCTGGGTGATGGGCACCGTCCGCTTTTCCATACGCGGCGCGCCGGAACAATTTTTAAACCAGTGCGCACGAAACGGGATCAGCCTTTGGAATATTGAAAAGAAAGAAACGTTCACCGCTTGCATTTTCGCGGGCGGTTACCGCCATTTGCTGCCGGCCGCCCGCAAAACGAAGTGTGTCTTGAAAGTGCAGGAGCGCCGGGGCATGCCGTTCCGGCTTGCGTTTCTCCGGCGCAGGAAAGGGCTGGTGGCGGGAGCGGTCCTCGCTTTCCTGCTGATTCAAGTTTTGTCGCTCCACGTTTGGAGCGTGGAGGTTTCAGGAAACGAGGGAATCCCAACGGAGCAGATCGAATCCGTGGCAGCGGAGCTGGGGCTGAAGCCCGGCGTATGGAAAAAGGACGTGCAGGCGAAACTCTTGCAGCAGCAGCTGATGAACGCCTTCCCGCAGGCGAGCTGGCTTTCCGTAAACACGTCCGGTTGCCTCGTCCAAATAGAGCTGGAGGAACTCTCGGAAAAACCGGACCTGGACACCAACAAGCGCGCCTGTAATATCCTGGCAAAGGCAACCGGGCAGATCCTTTACATGGAGGTCTATGCCGGCACACCGGAGGTGAAGGAGGGCGACGCTGTGGTGGAAGGCCAATTGCTCTTAAACGCCGTGGTGGAGGACACCTATGGAAGGAGCACACTGAAGCACGCGGCGGGGAAGATCATCGCCGCGACCAAACATACCTTTACCACCCAGGTGGAGATGCAAAAGGAGATCGTACAGGAGACCGGGCATGTGGTGACGCAGCGAAGCGCAACCCTGTTTGGCCTGCGGATTCCGCTGAGTTTTACCGGGAAGCCGGACGGCGTCTACCGTCTGGAAGCGGAGCAGGTGCGGCTCAAGGTGATGGATTCCCTATTGCCCATCTCGTTCTATACGGAGAATTGGGTGGAAGAAACGCGGCGGACCGTGCCGCTCTCCCAGGAGGAGGCGCTGGAAAAGGCGCGCGAGGACGTCGCGCTTCAACAGAAAGAGCAGATCGGGGACGCGAAGATTACAGCCCAGGAGGAGACCGTTGAGGTCCGGGATGGGGTGCTGTACTATCGCGTGGATGTGGACTGCGAAGAAAATATCGGTGTAGAGTCGGAAGTTTTTCTGCAATCTTGATTTTTTTATGAATTTTGCGGTCAAATTAATGACGAACGAATTTATGTGTGTTATAATCGTTTTATTCGGATCGGTGTGAAAAGGAATGGCGCGGGTGCCGGTGTGATCGAAATTTTGCCGCGCCAGGTTGGAGATTAAGGATGTTTGAGCAAAGAATCAATATTGACCGAATGGAGCAGGCCGTGGCGCTTTTCGGCAGCTTCGATGAAAATATTAAGTTGATCGAAAATGAATATACCGTCAATGTGGTCGGACGCGGGTCGGAGATCAAGGTGAGCGGCGAACCGGAAAACGTGGCAAAGGCCGTCCGGGTGATCGAGAGCCTCTTGACCCTGATTAACCGCGGCGAAGTGTTGAGCGAACAGAATATCCGGTATTGCATTGCCCTGGTCAACGAGGGGACGGAGGAAAAGATCGAAACCCTTGCAGGGGACTGCATCTGCGTTACCTCGAAGGGCAAGCCGGTGAAGCCCAAGACCCTGGGCCAGAAAAAATATTGCAACGCGATTAAAGAGAACACCATCACCATCGGCGTTGGACCGGCGGGTACCGGAAAGACGTACCTGGCCGTTGCGCTGGCCGTCACAGCGTTCCGCGCCCAGCAGGTGAACCGGATCATCCTCACCCGCCCAGCGGTGGAGGCGGGCGAGAAATTGGGCTTTTTGCCCGGCGACCTGCAACAGAAGGTGGATCCCTATTTGCGGCCCCTTTACGACGCATTGTTCGACATGCTGGGGGCGGAGACCTACCAGCGGTATGTAGAGCGCGGAAACATTGAGGTTGCGCCGTTGGCCTATATGCGCGGCAGAACATTGGACGACAGCTTCATCATCTTGGATGAGGCGCAGAACACCACGCCGGAGCAGATGAAAATGTTTTTGACCCGCTTGGGTTTTGGTTCCAAAATGGTCATCACCGGCGACGTCACACAGATCGATCTCCCGGATGGGCGTCATTCGGGATTGAAGGAAGCCATCAAAATCCTGCGCAATGTGGACGATATTGCACAGGTCACATTCAACGAAAAGGATGTGGTGCGCCACCGTTTGGTGCAGGATATTATCAAAGCGTATGAAAAATATCAGGAAGGCAGGCGTTAATTATCATGGAAAAAGTCAGAGTAATCATCGACAACCGGCAAAAAGCAGTAAAAATCCCCACGGGCCTGCGTATGTTGGTGCGCCGTTGCTGCAACGCAGTGCTGCGCATGGAAAATTTCAGCGAGCCCGCTGAAATCAGCGTGACGTTTGTGGACAACAAGCAGATTCAAGAGCTGAATAAGCAGTATCGCAATAAGGATATGCCTACGGATGTCCTCTCGTTCCCGATGGGCGAAAACGGCGTCTACGATGAAAACCACGCCACCGGCGCGAAGATCCTGGGGGATATTGTGATCTCCATGGAAAAGGCGGTGGAGCAGGCGGAATGCTATGGCCACGGTCTAGACCGCGAGGTCGGCTATCTCACGGCGCATTCGATGCTGCATCTGTTGGGGTATGATCATGAGCAGGGCGGCATTGACCGCGTGCGCATGCGTGAGAAGGAGGAGCAGGTGATGACGCAGCTCGGCCTGCCCGCTTCCAGCAGCTATGTTTTGGATGAGGATGAGGAGTAAACTTGCGGTTTGTTAAAAGCCTGAAATATGCCCTGCGAGGCATTGTTTACTGTATCAACAACGAACGGAACATGCGGATACATACAGTCGCTGTGCTGTATGTATTGGCTTTTTCGCCCTTCTTTGAGATGTCACGCGCGCGGTATGCCATCCTTTTGGTCACGTTCGCCCTCGTTTTGACGGCTGAGACGTTCAACACCGTGGCGGAGGAACTTTGCGACCTTGTGGCGCCCAGTTTCCACCCGGTGGTGCGGATTGTGAAGGATATGGCGGCAGGCGGCGTGCTGATTTGCGCCGGGTTTGCCGTGGGAGTCGGGGTATGCCTGTTTTGGCAGCCCGCTGCGTTCCTGCGCATCTGGCGCTATTTTTTGGACAACCCCGCCATGATCGCTGTGCTCTTGGCGAGCATCGCTTTGGCGTTGGTATACATTCTGGCAGGACCGCTCGGCATCCGGGACTTTTTCCGAAAGAAAAAGCTCCCGCGGACGCCCTAAATGCGGCAGAAAGGAAACAAAAAACGGATGGAACTGGAAACGATGCGGCCGGAGGACCGGACCGCTTTTATTGCGATCGTAGGCCGCCCCAATGTGGGAAAGAGCTCGCTTTTGAACCGGATGCTTGGGCAAAAGGTGGCCATTGTGTCCAGCAAACCCCAGACAACGCGCACGAGGATTATGGGCGTGTTGACGGAAGGGGCCGATCAGCTGGTCTTTATCGACACGCCCGGCCTGATGCGCCCGCGCAACCGGCTGGGGGATTATATGGTGCGCTCCGTGACGGAGTCCGTCTCCGGCGTGGACGCTTGCCTGCTGGTGGTGGAAGCAGGGCAGAAGATTTCCCCGGCAGACCTCGATTTGATCGAAAAATTCCGGTCGCTTGACATGCCCGCGGTGTTGGCCATCAACAAGATCGACCTCTTGCAGGACAAGAGCATCCTGATGGCGCAGATCGCAGAGCTTTCCGGGCTGTTTGCGTTTGAAGCGGTGGTGCCGGTATCGGCGCAAAACGGCGACGGCGTGCGCATCCTGATGGACGAGCTCAAAAAGCTCGCCATGCCCGGCGGCCATTTCTTTGACGACGATACCCTGACCGACCAGCCCGAGCGCGTGCTGGCGGGGGAGATCATCCGCGAAAAATTGCTCCGCCTGCTGGATAAGGAGATCCCCCACGGCGTGGCTGTGGCGGTGGAGCGGATGCGCGAGCAGGAGAACGGCGTGACCGAAATCCACGCGACCATTTTCTGCGAGCGCGATTCCCACAAAGGGATCATCATCGGCAAGGGCGGTGCCATGCTGAAAAAGGTCGGTACCTATGCCCGCGAGGATATGGAGCGCTTTTTTGGCTGTAAAATCAATTTGCAGCTTTGGGTCAAGGTGAAAGAGGGTTGGCGCAACAGCGACGCGATCCTGCGGAGCCTTGGCTACGATAGCAGCAGTTTCGACACATAATTCTATAAACATATAACAGATATTACCGTTCATACCCGTTTCCCTTTTGCACATAGTAAACATGAACAGGTTCCACAAATCTAGGTATTATGGAACAAAGGAGTTGTGCGAAGATTGCTTGGAAAAGGGGCGAACGGAATGGACGACTATGACGAGCAGGCGGCGTGGTCCTGCTTTACGCAGACGGGCCGCGTACAGGACTATCTGATCTACACCCAATGCAAACAGCAGAACGCCGCCCGGCAGGAGGATTCCCATGCAGATCGAGACAGACGGCCTGGTGATTATGGAGCGGCAGGTGGGTGAGAGCGACCGGCTGATTACGGTGCTCACCCGGGAGGAAGGCGTGTTGCGTGCTTTTGCGCGGAAGGCCAAGCTGCTGCGCAGCAGCAAGCTCTCCGCTACCCAGTTGCTCTGCTATTCCCGCTTCCTCATTTATAAGGGGCGGGATAAATACATAATCGACGATGCACAGCCGGTCGAGGTGTTTTTTGATCTGCGGCGCGACATCGGGAGCCTATCCCTTGCCCAGTATTTCTGTGAGCTCGCCGGTGCGCTTGCTCCGCAGGAGGCTGAGGCGGGGGATTTTTTGCGTCTGCTTCTGCGGGCGTTTTACTATTTATCGAAGGGGACCCGGCCGCATTTGCTCGTCAAAGCGGCGGTGGAGATGCGGATGCTGTCCTTGGCGGGCTATATGCCGGACCTGGTCTGCTGTGCCGGCTGTGCCTGTTACGAGGCGGAGACCATGCTGTTTTTGCCGCGCAGCGGCGTCCTCTATTGCCAATCGTGTTATTCCCAGGGGGCGGAGCCGGCGGTGCCGCTTTCCCCCGGCGCGCTGACCGCGTTGCGCCACACTGTGTATGCGGATTTTGACAAGCTGTTTGCGTTCCGCCTTCCGGAGGCAGGGCTTTGGGAAGTGGCCAGGGCCAGCGAAGCCTATGTGCTGAACACCTTGGGGCGCAGCTTCCCCACCCTGGATTTCTATCACCAGGCGGAACCGGGCGGGAGGACTGTTCCCATGGAAGGGACACAAACAGAAAAAATGGATAAAGGATAGGAATGGATATGATTACCGAACAATGTACAAAAGGCTTGGAGGACAATCCGGAAGCGCGCCGGATTCGCCAGGCCGTATTTGTGGACGAACAGGGGTTTCACAACGAATTTGATGAAATCGACCCGGAGGCCTGGCATGTGGTGCTTTGGGAGGACGGGGCTGCGCTTGCGACCGGGCGCGTGTTCCCAAAGCAAGGCTCGGATGGCGTTTGGACCATCGGCCGCGTGGCGGTTTTGAAACCGTACCGCGGAAAAGGGCTTGGCGCGCTGGTTGTGCAGAAGTTGGAACAGGTCGCTGCCCAGCATGGGGCCAAGGCGTTTATCCTCTCCGCCCAGGTGCGGGCGCAGGGGTTCTATGAGGCAATCGGCTACCATGCCAAGGGAGAAACCTATTTGGATGAATACTGCCCGCATGTGACCATGACAAAACCGGCGGGCGAGGAGAATCAAGAGGAACAGTCATGAGTGAAACAATGGAACGACATTTTAAGGCTTTAGAGCTGGATAAAATTTTACATTTATTGGCGGAAGAGACCTCCTGTGACGCGGCGGCGGAACTGGCGCAAAATTTGCGCCCTTCCACGTCCTTGTCCCAGGTAAAACGCCTTCTGACGGAAACGGACGAGGCCCACACCATGATGGCGCGCTTTGGTGCGCCGTCCTTTGGCGGCCTCAAGGACGTATCGAATTCCCTGCGCCGGGCGGAAGCGGGCGGTACGCTCAATATGACGGAGCTGCTGCGCATCGCCACCGTCCTGCGCACGCTGCGCGGGATTGTGGATTGGCGCAGCAAAAGCGAGGGCGTGAAGAGCATCCTCGACGACCGGTTCGATGCGATTATGCCGAACAAGTACTTGGAGGACCGGATCAACCATGCAATCCTCTCCGAGGAGGAGATGGCGGACAACGCCTCTCCACAGTTGGCGACTATCCGGCGGAAGATCCGCTCTGCGTCTTCGCGCGCCAGGGAACAATTGGAAAAAATGGTGCGGTCGCCGGTCACCCAAAAATACCTACAGGACCCGATCATCACCATGCGCGACGGGCGGTTCGTCGTGCCGGTCAAGGCGGAGTGCCGCGGCGATGTGCCCGGCTTGGTTCACGATACCTCCTCCTCCGGCGCAACGGTGTTCGTCGAGCCCATGGCCGTTGTGGAGGCAAACAACGAGGTTCGCGTGCTGCTCTCCCAGGAGCAGGCGGAAATGGAGCGCATCCTGGCGGAGCTCTCCGCAGAGGCGGGCAATTTTGCCAGCGGGATCATTTCCGGATACAAAGAGGCGGTGGAGCTGAACCTGATCTTTGCCAAGGCCAATTTGGGCTATAAGATGAAGGCGACCCTGCCGCTGGTCAATGACGAGGGGAAGATCGAACTCAAACGGGCGCGCCATCCGCTGATCGACAAGGAAAAGGTGGTGCCGACCGACATTGAACTCGGCCTGCATTTTGATACCCTGGTGATCACCGGCCCGAATACCGGCGGCAAGACCGTTTCGTTGAAAACGGTTGGTTTGTTGACGCTGATGGCGATGTGCGGCCTGCTGCTGCCGGTGGCAGACAACAGCCAGATTTCGATTTTCAACCATGTGTTGGCGGATATCGGCGATGAGCAGAGCATCGAGCAATCCCTCTCGACGTTTTCCGCCCATATGACGAATATTATCAAAATCTTTGAACAGGCCGATGCATCCAGCCTGATCTTGCTGGATGAGCTCGGCGCGGGGACGGACCCGATCGAGGGCGCCGCGCTCGCCATGTCCATTTTGGAGGCATTGCGCCGCAAGGGGACGCGCATTGCAGCGACGACGCATTATGCGGAGTTGAAGGCCTATGCGTTGCAGACAGAGGGTGTGGAGAACGCCTGTTGCGAATTCGACGTGACGACGCTGCGGCCGACGTACCGCCTTTTGATCGGCGTGCCGGGACGCTCCAATGCGTTTGCGATTTCCCTGCGCCTTGGCATGGACCCGGAGATTGTGGAGCACGCCAGGGAGCTGGTTTCCAGCGAGAATACCCGGTTTGAGGACGTCGTGCAGAGCTTGGAGACCAGCCGCCAGCGCCTGGAAGAGGAGCGCAAGGAGGCACAGCGCCAGCGTTTGGAGGCGGAGGAAGCCAGCCGCGCGGCAAAGGAGCGCAAAGACGCCATCGATGCGCAGGCGGACCGCGAGATGGAGGAAGCGCGCCGCCGGGCCTCCGAGCTGATCGCCCGCACGCGCGGCCAGATCGACGCGATGCTCAACGAAATGGAGGAACTCAAAAAGCAGAAGAATAAGGCGCTCACAGCGGAGCAAAAGGCCAAGCTGAAATCCGGCCTGCGCGCGCTGGAGAACGAAGCTGACCCGGTTCGGAAAAAGGACGAGGAAGCGTATGTCCTTCCGCGCCCCCTCAAGAAGGGCGACCCGGTGTTGATCTATGATATTGACAAGAAGGGGACGGTCCTTCAGCCCCCGGATAAGGACGGCAAGACCGCACTGGTCCAGGCGGGCATCATCCAGACACGTGTGCCGGTCTCCAATCTGCGGCTGCTCAACGAAAAGCCGGTGAAAAAACCGCAGGGATCGGTCACCCGCAGCGTCAACCGCGCCAATGTCCGCGCGGCGATGGAGCTGGATGTGCGCGGTCAGACATCGGATGAAGCGCTGATGAATGTCGACCAGTTCATCGATTCCGCGGTGTTGGCGGGCATCAATATGCTCACCATCATCCACGGGAAAGGGACCGGCGCCCTGCGCGCCGCCGTGCAGCAGCATCTCAAGCGCCACCCCAACGTGAAGAGCTTCCGCCTGGGCACCTTTGGCGAGGGCGAAGCGGGCGTGACCATCGTAGAACTCAAGTAAAGTGAGGCCGAAAGAATGACAAAGGGGAGCGAAAAGAGCAAAATGTGGATTGCATTTGCAGTTGGTTCCGCGGTGTTCGCGGCGTTGACCTCTATTTTGGCGAAGATCGGCATCGAGGATATGGACTCCAACCTGGCGACGGCCATCCGCACCGTAGTGGTGCTGGTTTTAGCCTGGGGAATCGTATTTGCCACTGGCGCGCAGGCGGGGATTAGCCATATTTCGGCAAAAAGCTTTTTGTTCTTGATCTTGTCCGGATTGGCGACGGGGCTCTCTTGGATCTGCTATTACCATGCCATTCAAATCGGCCCTGTTTCGAAGGTGGTCCCCATCGACAAGTTCAGCGTGGTGATCACCATGGTGTTGGCCTTCCTGTTTTTACACGAAAAGGTGGACGTCAAAACGGTCTTGGGTGGAATCCTGATTACCGCAGGCACGCTTGTTATGATTTTGTAGATCTCATAGACGGCATGCCCCCGGCATACGGATCATATATAAGGAATTGAGGTCCAGGCAGACGGCTGGTCGTGCTGCCCGGACCTTTTTCGAAGCTTTTGGAAAAGGAGGAATCCAAAATGGATGAGGCGAAAAAGAGCAAAAAGGGTTTGGCGATTGGGATAGCGGTGGTGCTTCTGCTTCTGGCGGCTGTGGGAATCACTATCGGCCTGGCACTCAGCGACCCCTATGCCGGTACGGTACAAGCTGCCGCGCAACCGGAGACCGTCGTCACAAAGTTGGCGGAGTCGCTGCTCACCGGGGAACCAGCCGTCTTGACCAAAGAGGAGGTCAGCGGCCTTTTGGCCGGCCAAGTGGACGGATTGCAGGGGGGAGGCTTTCAGGTGCTCGACCTGCAATGCGTATCCGTGGAGGATGGCATCGCGGAATTTTATATCCCGGTATCCTTCTCCGGCCTGCGGTTGGGGGTCAGCGCCCAGTTTACCGTGGGGTGCAACGCAGAATCGGAGACCATTTGGGCGGAGTTGCAGTCCGTTCATCTGGGAAGATTGCCAGTCAAAACCGAATGGGTGATGGGCGCTGCGGAGGCCCTGCTGCCCGCCCAGGTTTCCGTGGAAGGGAATACGCTGTCGATCCCCTCTTCGTTTTTTGACGAACAGGTCCTGGGGGGAGCGGTCGGGGTGACCGTTCAGGATTTGCGCGCCACGCCCGAGGGCTTTTTGGTACAAGTGCAAGGGAATTTGGATCGGATTCAGAGCAGCATTGGGCAATATTTGGAGCAATTTCTGTCGCCAGGGGATTGACAGAAGCGGGCATTTGTTGTATAATCTCCAACTGTAAAGGAAATGGCTTTACAGTTGGAGGGAGGGCCAGCCGTGGCAAAGGATTTGGAGATTTCCTTTCTGCTGGATTTCTACGGCGATATGCTGACGGAAAAACAGCGTGAGGTGATTGAATTCTACTACAACGAGGACCTGTCCCTTTCGGAAATCGCCGACAATGAGGGCATCACGCGCCAGGGAGTGCGCGATTCCATTAAACGCGCCGAAGCGCAGCTGCTCGATATGGAACAGCGCCTCGGTTTGGCAAAGCGGTTTCGCGAGATGCGCAGCGGGCTGGAACAGATTCGCGAGGCGGCCCAGCGCATCCAGGATTACAACAAGCACTATGTGTATTCCCGCGACCTTTCCGAGGATACACAGACGATTATAGACTTGGCGCAGAAGCTATGCGAATAGCCAGCGCGCGGGAGGGAGATACAATTTGGCATTCGAAGGACTGGCAGACAAACTTTCCGCGGCCTTTAAACGGCTGAAGTCAAAGGGAAAACTGAGCGAGGACGATGTCAAAGAGGCCATGCGAGAGGTGCGCCTTGCACTTCTGGAGGCCGACGTCAACTATAAAGTCGCAAAGGACTTTACCAAAAAAGTGACGGAACGTGCCGTCGGCGCAGAGGTCATGGAGAGCTTGACCCCGGCGCAGATGGTTGTAAAAATTGTCGATGAAGAGTTGACCGCCCTGATGGGCGGCGGCGAGACGCGTCTGGTTTCCCCGCCAAGCCCGCCCGCCATCATCATGATGTGCGGCCTGCAGGGTTCCGGTAAAACCACCCACTGCGGCAAATTGGCGAAGATGCTCAAAAGCAGGGGCCACCGGCCGCTGCTCGTGGCCGGCGATATTTACCGCCCGGCGGCCATCAAGCAGTTGCAGGTAGTAGGTTCCCAGGCAGGGGTCGCCGTGTTTGAAATGGGCACGGAAAAGCCGGTGAAGATCTGCAAAGAGGCGATCCGCCGCGCAAAGGACTACGGCAACGATTATGTCATCATCGACACCGCCGGCCGTCTGCAAATCGACGAGGTGTTGATGGAGGAACTGCACAACATCAAGGACGCGGTCCATCCGACGGACATCCTGCTGGTGGTCGATGCGATGACCGGCCAGGAAGCGGTCAACGTCGCAAAGACTTTTGACGAAAAGCTGGACATCACCGGCGTCATCCTGACCAAACTCGACGGCGATACCCGCGGCGGCGCGGCGCTCTCCGTGCGCGCGGTGACGGGCAAGCCGATCAAGTTTGCAGGTACCGGCGAAAAGCTGGACGACCTGGAAGTGTTCCATCCGGACCGCATGGCGTCCCGTATTCTCGGCATGGGCGATGTCCTGACCCTGATCGAGGAAGCCCAGGTCAAAATGGACCAGAAGGCGGCAGAGAAGGTTTCCCGCCGGATGCTGGAAAATAAAATGGACCTCAACGACCTCTTGGACCAGTTCAAGCAGGTCAAACGGATGGGTCCGCTGAAATCCGTCCTCAGCAAGATGCCGGGAATGGAAAAGCAGCTCAAGGATGTGGACATCGACGACCGCGATATGGACCGCATGGCGGCGATTATCCTTTCGATGACCAAGGAGGAGCGCGCAAAGCCCTCGATCATCAACCCGTCCCGCAAACGCCGGATTGCGGCGGGCAGCGGCATGCGCGTCGAGGATGTCAATCGCCTTCTGCGGCAGTTTGAGCAGACGCAGAAGCTCATCAAGCAGCTCCGTGGAAAAGGCGGAAGACGCCGTTTCGGTTTTTAAAAGGTGATCTTACCAAAACTTTTGGTGGAGATAGAATGATTCTATTTTGGAGGTGAACATCAATATGGCAGTAAAGATCAGACTGCGCAGAATGGGCGCGAAGAAAGCTCCGTTCTACCGCATTGTTGTTGCAGATTCCCGTTATCCGCGCGATGGCCGTTTCATTGAGGAGATCGGTACGTACGATCCGATGCAGGAGCCTTCCGTCGTGAAGGTTGATGCAGAAAAGGCAAAGAAGTGGATTTCCAACGGCGCACAGCCGACCGACACCGTGAAGACGCTGTTCAAGAAGAACGGCATCCTGTAAAGGAGGCAATGCGTTGTATACGGAGGTTAACATGAAGGAACTGCTGATTGCAATTGCTCAGGGCCTTGTGGAAGACCCCACCGCTGTGAACGTCGATGTCGACGATTCCGCGGAGGACGGTTCCATTGTGTACCATCTGCATGTTGCAGAGGCGGACATGGGCCGGGTCATCGGCAAGCAGGGGCGCATCGCAAAGGCGATCCGCGTAGTGATGCGTGCCGCAGCAACCCGCACCAACAGCAAGATTTCTGTCGAAATCGACTGAGCATAAAAAGGAGGGCAGACATGCGTCCGCTCTCTTTTTTGTTATCTGCAAAGGAGGAAACAAGATGCGCAAGCAATTTTTAGAGGCAGGCCGCGTCGTGGGGACGCATGGTGTCAAAGGGGAATTGCGTGTAGAGCCATGGTGCGATTCCGCAGCTTTTTTGGCAAAGATACACACGTTGTATTGGGATCGTGGGAGTGAAGAATTGCAGGTGGTTTCCTCGCGCGTGCATAAAAGCCTGCTGCTTCTGAAGCTGGAGGGCGTGGACACGGTGGAAGAAGCGGATGCCTTGCGCGGCCGGATCCTCTATTTAAACCGTGCGGATGTCAAATTGCCAAAAGATCGCTATTTTGTGCAGGATATGCTCGGTCTGACCGTCCTGGATGCGGATACAGGCAGGCGGTACGGCTTATTGACCGAAGTCATGCCAACGGGCGCGAACGACGTCTATCAGGTCACCGGGGACGACAAGGTGAATTATCTGGTTCCTGCTATCCCGGATGTGATCGTCGATGTGGACATCGACGGGGGGATTATGAAGATTCGGCCCATGAGGGGGATTTTTGACGATGCGGATTGATATCCTCACGCTTTTTCCAGAGATGTGCGAGACCGTCATGGCGGAAAGCATCATCGGGCGTGCCCGCAAGCGCGGGGCGGTGCAGGTGTGTTGTCACCAAATCCGCGATTTTGCATATGATAAACATAACCGGGTAGACGATACACTGTTCGGCGGTGGGATGGGAATGCTGATGATGGCAGAGCCCATCGCTTTGTGCATGGACGACCTGGTGGAACAATTGGGGAAAAAGCCCCATGTTCTGTACATGTCCCCCCAAGGGAGCGTTCTATCCCAAGAGAAAGTGAAAGAATTGGCAATGTATGAGAATATTGCCATTCTATGTGGGCATTATGAGGGTGTGGACGAGCGCGTGCTGGAAGCTTATGTCGACGAGGAAATCTCGATTGGCGACTATGTGCTGACGGGAGGCGAACTTCCTGCCCTGGTGGTTGCGGACGCTGTGTGCCGCATGAAAGACGGCGTCCTGTCCAACGACGTTTGTTTTGAAGAGGAGAGCCATTACAACGGCCTGCTGGAATATCCGCAGTACACCCGCCCGGCAACGTGGCGCGGGAGGAGCGTCCCTCCGGTGCTTTTGTCGGGGAACCACGCAGCGATCGCAAAATGGCGCCGGGAGCAATCACTTTTGCGCACATTGCACAAACGGCCAGACTTGCTCGCCGCGGCGGAGCTGACAAAACAGGACAAAAAATATTTAGTATCGTTGGAAACTCATGTGGAAAAAGAATAGATGCTTATACAATTTGTCTGATTTTGGAAGATTTGATTTTTCGAAAATATGGAATACGGCACAAAAGTTTTCAACATTCATAGCAAGATGCACAAAGGTCGCGGGGACAAAAAAGCTCCAATTCGGTTATCAATCCAAAGTTTTTTCAAATTTATTGACGGCCTTCCGAATTGTGATATAATAACTCCATGATCTGGTTTACAGGGTCTTAATTGTATTTTAATTTGGTTTGGTTGGAATGGTTTTGACTTTGATTTTGTTTTAGGAGTGAGTAAGAATGTGCGTTAAAGAGGTTTTGGTTCAGAATCAGGTGGGTCTCCATGCACGTCCGGCGACGTTCTTCATCCAGAAGGCAAATGAGTATAAATCTTCGATCTGGGTGGAGAAGGAAGAGAGACGCGTCAATGCAAAGAGCTTGCTGGGCGTCCTTTCCCTTGGTATCGTAGGCGGCACGTCGATTCGCATTATTGCGGACGGTCCCGATGAGGAAGAAGCTGTAGAAAACCTGGTGGATCTGGTAAAATCCGGTTTTGCTGAGTAATTTTTTGAGAGCCGGGAAGATCTAAAGGTGTGTGGATGCACCTGTGTGCCAAGTCCAGTTCTTGGAACAAGATGAAAAAAGAACGCCCGATGGGCGTTCTATTTTTTTATGACGTCTTGTTTCAGACGGAATATAACCGGTGGGCTGTTTCAATTATCTTGTATCGATCGACCTTGCCCGATAAAACCGGAATGAACCATTTTGCAGAAGGGAGGGACGGCCGTGGAAGAGCAGGAGAAACATTTGGAGCATATCCGGAAACTGCGAAAAAAGGCCATGCGCTTGCCATTGCACCCCGGTGTGTATATCATGCACGACCAGACAGGGAAGATCATCTATATTGGAAAGGCCAAGGCGCTGAAAAACCGTGTCAGCCAGTATTTTGGCAGTGAAAAGAATCACGACAAAAAAGTCCGCCAGATGGTCAGCAACGTGGAGGACTTTGAATATATCCTCACCGACAGCGAATTCGAAGCCCTGGTGCTGGAATGCAGCCTCATCAAGCAGCATACCCCAAAGTACAACATCCTTTTGAAGGACGACAAGGGGTACCATTACATTAAGGTGACGCGCGGACCCTGGCCGCGCATCTCGCAGGCGAAGCAGATGTTGGACGACGATGCGGACTATATCGGTCCGTTTGTCAGCTCCTGGGCCACGAAGGAGACTGTGGACGAAGCGCTGAAAATCTTCCGCCTGCCCTCGTGTTCCCGCAAATTCCCCCAGGATATTGGAAAGGGGCGGCCGTGCTTAAACTATTATATCAAGCAGTGCAGCGCACCCTGCCAGGGCAAAATTTCGCAGGCGGATTACCGGGAAGCGGTCAAGGAAGCGATCGATTTTCTGCGCGGCGGAAGTGCGGAATGCGTGCGGAACCTGACGAAAAAAATGGAAGAGGCGGCGGAGAACCTTGAATTTGAACGCGCCGCGCGCATCCGTGACCGCCTTGCGGCAATCAAGCGCATGGGCGACCGTCAGAAGGTGGTGGCCTTAAAGGTCCCGGAACAGGATATCATCGCCTTGGCGCAGGGCCCGGAGCGGAATTGCTTTGAAGTGTTCCGCTTTATGAATGGCCGCCTGTGCGACCGGGAAACGTATTTGATGGGGGAGATTGGCGAGCCGGAAGCTGCACGAAGCGAGTTTATGGAGCGCTATTATTCCATGCGCGACCGCGTGCCGCCGCGCGTAAGCCTCGATGGACCGGCATCGGATATGGAGCTGCTCTCGGAATGGCTGAGCCAAAAGGCCGGGCGGAAGGTCCTGGTATACGTCCCGCAAAAGGGCGAGCAGGCCCAGCTGGTGGAGATGTGCCGCAACAATGCGGCGGAGCAGTTGGCACAGTCGGTCGGGCGGACGGGGCGGGAAGCCTCCGCGCTGGACGAGCTGGCCCGCTTGTTGGGAATGGCGCATCCCCCTGCCTATATCGAAGCGTATGACATCAGCAACCTGGCTGGCGGGGATAATGTCGCAGGAATGGTGGTGTTTGAAAATGGCCGCCCGCTTAAAAGTGCGTACCGTAAGTTCAAGATCAAAACGGTTGTGGGGCAGGACGACTACGGCTCCATGCGGGAAGTGATCGGGCGCCGTTTGCAGGAATACTTCGCAAACAAGGACAGCGGCGAAGGCTTTGGCCGCCTGCCGGACCTAATCTTGCTGGACGGCGGCAAGGGGCATGTGGCGGCGGTGAAGCCAATTTTGGAGGCGTCCGGGCTGGACATCGCGCTGTTTGGCATGGTGAAGGACGACAAACACCGCACGCGGGCCATTGCAGAGGACGGCGGGGAAATCGCCATCAACTCCAACCGGAAGGCGTTTACGCTGGTTTCCTCCATTCAGGAGGAGGTCCACCGCTTTGCGATCGGGTATCACCGCCAGACGCGGAAAAAGAACACCCTGACCACCACCCTGACCGAAATTGAAGGGATCGGGGAAACGCGCGCACGCGCCCTCCTGCGGCATTTCCGCACCTTGACGGCAATCCGCCAGGCGGATCTTGCAGAGTTGGAAACCGCCCCTGGAATGACGAAACCGGCGGCCAGGAAAGTCTATGAGTATTTCCATGGGGAAGAATCCCCGGAAATGCCATAAGCGGCATTGTTTCAGGCGATTTGCCTTTCGCTTGACAGATGCAGCAGATAATGGGATAATAAAAGGACAATTTTACAACTTCGATTTTTGAAGGAGTCTGTATCTATGCGAATCATCACTGGATCAGCCCGTGGGAGGCGCCTCTTAACGCTGGAAGGCGAGAATGTCCGCCCCACAACGGAGCGGGTGAAAGAGGCTTTGTTCAGCATCCTGCAGTTTCAAATAGAGGGACGGCGTGTGCTGGATCTATTTGCAGGTTCCGGTCAGCTTGGCTTGGAAGCGCTCAGCCGCGGCGCGCGGGAAGCGGTCTTTGTGGATGCGGGGAAAGAACCCATCTCTATCATAGAAAAGAATATTGCCAACACTGGCTTGGAAGAGCGCGCCAGGGTTTTGCATATGGATTATGCGGCGTTCCTCTTGCGGCGAAACGATCCCTTTGATATTGCATTCCTAGATCCACCCTACCGGACAGGCCTTTTGCAAAAGGCGCTCCCGATGACTGCCGCGATTATGAATAAGGGCGGCGTCATTGTATGTGAGCATCCGGTTGACGAGGAAGTCCCAGATACGGCGGGGGATTTTGAAAGGAAGCGCGATTACCGTTATGGGAAAATTTTATTGACGGTATACCGGCATAGGGATTTATGATAGGGCAGTTCTATGAGGGACGAGTTTGGAAAGGAAGAACGCTATGAAACTTGCAATTTGCCCGGGAAGCTTTGACCCGGTCACAATTGGGCATCTTGATATTATTGGGCGAGCTAGGAAAATCTTTGACCATGTGATTGTCGCCGTGATGGTAAATCCTGAAAAACATACCATGTTTACCACTGAAGAGCGGATCGCGCTGATTCAGAAATGTACAAAGGACATGGAAGATGTAGAAGTGGTCAGCTTTGACGGGCTTTTGGCGGACTATGCCAAGATGCGTGGGGCAACTGCGATTGTCAAGGGGTTGCGCGCCATGTCCGACTTCGAATATGAATTCCAGCAAGCGCTTACAAACCGGAAGCTCAACCCGGAACTGGAAACCGTTTTCATGATTACAAGGGCGGAAAACATGTTCCTGAGTTCTAGTATTGTCAAACAGATCGCCAGCTTTGGCGGCGATGTGTCTAATTTTGTACCGGCGTGCATTTTGGACGACATCAAGGAAAGAATCTATGCCGCAAAGAAGTGAAGCGCCTTGGTTGGGGACCCGTTTTCCCAATAGATAACACTGCGGCTCTCGGAAAGGAATGATCGAGACGATGAACGTAGAAGAATTGATCGATGAACTGTATGAGATGGTAGAGAAGGCGTGGAACCTTCCACTCAGCCGCGGCCGAGCGGTGCTGGATGGGGAAGAGGTCAAACAAATTTTGGATGAGATCCGCGAGAATCTGCCCCAGGAGCTGCTCAAAGCAAAGGCGATTGTTGCGGATCGCAACCAGATCATCAGCACGGCGAAGATGGAGGCCGAAACCAAGATCCGCGTGGCAGAGGAGCGCGCCCGGGCCATGGTCAATCAGGATGAAATTGTTAAACAGGCACAACAGAAGGCAAATGACCTGCTGACGCAGACGCAGATAAAAACGCGTGAGATGCGCAAAGCGGCCAACGAATATGTGGATGATTTGATGCGCCGCACGGATGAGGCGCTTGCCGCCAACCTTGCAGAGCTGCGCAAAACCCGCCAAAACATCAAAGCAACGCAGCGTTCCGGTCAAAATTGATCGAATGAATTGTATTGTTCCACTAGAAAAGTATGGTAATATTTGGATAATATAGAAAAAATTAATTTTTTCTTGAAAACGCACCACAAGATCTTGTGGTGCGTTTTTTTGTACCACTAGATAAGCGGATTTCGTCCAAAAGAAGATTGGGATTTGTCGAATTGGTTGACATAATCAAAATAAATTAGTTGCATTTTTGTTACGAATCGAGTATAATCGTAATCAATAAGTGGAGGAAGGTGGGGCGAAATAGTAAGATGTGGTTTATAAACCCATCGTTCGCCCTGGAAAGGCGTTGCAATTATGTTGATCGGCGAATACCAACATAATATTGACGCGAAAGGCCGCGTGATTGTCCCCGCCCGGTTCCGGGAGGATCTGGGCGAGCGTTTTTATGTCACAAAAGGCCTAGATCACTGTCTGTTTGTCCTTCCCCCCACTGAATGGACCAAGTTGCAGGAAAAAATCATGGCGATGCCCATGGGAAAGGCCCGTGGGATCCAGCGCTTTTTCTTCTCCGGAGCCGCAGAAGTGGAGCCGGACAAGCAGGGGCGTATCCTGCTCCCACAGCACTTGCGGGAGTATGCGGGATTGGAAAAGGATGTGGCTTTTATCGGGACTTCTAACCGGGCAGAGATTTGGGATGCCCAGCGGTGGGCTTCCTTTAATGCAGAGCTAGATGATAGCAGCTTGATTGCCGTCATGGAAGAGTTGCAGTTCTAAGTTTGAATGGAAAACCAAAAAGAGCGCTTCCAGATGCCTGTCCATCGTAAAACAAACCCAAAAACCGGAGGCACATAAGGATGGAATTTCAGCATAAACCCGTGTTGTTTGATGAGGCAATCGCCTCTTTGGAGATTCGCCCCGACGGGGTTTATATTGATGGAACCGCAGGCGGTGGGGGGCACTCCAAGGCGATTGCAGACCGCCTGACAACCGGAACGCTGCTCTCCATCGACCAAGATCCGGACGCGGTTGCCGTGGTCAAGGAACGGTTAAAGGGGATGGCGTGTTCGACCGTCGTACGCGCGAATTTCAGCGATATGGACCGCGTGGCGCGGGAGAGGGGCCTTGTGCCTGTGGATGGCGTTCTGCTGGATATCGGTGTCTCCTCCTATCAGCTGGATACGCCGGAGCGTGGGTTCTCCTATCATTCCGATGCACCGCTCGATATGCGTATGAGCAAGCAGGGGCCCAGTGCCAAGGATTTGGTGAATACCCTGTCCTGGCAGGAGCTGGCGGAGATCATCAGCCGCTACGGGGAAGACCGCAATGCAAAAAGCATTGCCAAGGGGATCGTCCGTGCCCGTGAGGATGGGCCGATCGAGACCACCGGGCAGCTGGCAGAGATCATTAAAGCGTCCGTTCCCGCAGCTGTGCGCAGGGAACAAGGGCATCCGGCCAGGAAAACATTCCAGGCGTTGCGCATCGAGGTAAACGGCGAGTTGGATGCGCTGTCCGATGGGTTGGACGCTGCGTTCTCTATCCTGAAGCCGGGTGGGCGCCTGGCAGTCATCACCTTTCATTCCTTAGAGGATCGGATGGTGAAACAACGTATGGCATCTTGGTGCCAGGGTTGCACATGTCCGCCGGATTTTCCGGTGTGTGTATGTGGAAAAAAGCCGAAGGCGAAGCTGCTCTATAAAAAGGGGCTTGCTCCAACCGAGGCGGAATTGGAACAGAATCCCAGAAGCCGCAGCGCGCGGCTGCGGGTTTGCATCAAACTTTGATTTTGTAAAGAAATGAGGAAAGAAGGGTCTGTGCATGGCGACGCATACCAGAGGCGAGGCGTATGATTTTGAGCTTTTTGAGCCAAAGAGAAAGCAGGAGTTGCAACCGCAACCCCAAAACAATGTCATACGGCTTCCGCGGGAAGAACTGGAAAAGAACCGCCGTCCGAAACACAGGGCCTTCAAGGTGATTTCTGTGTGTACATTCCTGGTGGTGATGTTGGGAATTGTTGGGACGTTCGTGTACGGACAGGTCCGCCTTTCCGAATTGACGAATGAAATCAACAGCACGACCACAGAGCTGTCTGAGCAGGAGAGCTTATATACCCAGTTGAAAATGAAATCCCAGGCAAAGCTGTCGTTGGAAACCGTTGAGGAATACGCAGAGACGCAGTTGGGGATGCGCAAGTTGGAGCAAAACCAGGTGGAATATATTAGTTTGTCCGAAGGGGACAAGGGCGAAGTCCTGGAAGAGGATTCTTCGGAGAACTGGCTGACCTCTGCTTGGAACTTTATTCAACAGTTATTATCATAATGTTTACCAATGCGCATATAGATTGAAAGGGACCGTTCATAAGAGGGGATTCCTGTTCCATGGGATACATCAGGATTCCTCCCGAAATCAATGATTGTAGAAGCGGGAGAGTTAAGAGGGTATCTTGACTCTCCGCTTTGTAATATGGAGGTTGCAAATGGCAAAAGGAACAACGATCCGAATGTGGAGACGCACCGCTTTTCTATTGGCCATTCTCATCATTGGCTTCGCTGTGGTTGTAGGGAGCCTATTCCGCTTGCAGTTGGTGCAGGGGGAAGAGATGCAGACCCGTGCGGTAGACCAATATCTGAAAGATACGTCTATCAGCGCTAAACGCGGTACGATCTATGACTGTAATATGAAGGTGTTGGCAAAGAGCGCCGGTGTCTGGAAAGTGGTATTGGAGCCCAATTATATCACCGATGACAACCGAGAATTGATCTGCAACGGGCTGTCCCAGATTCTCGGTCTGGACAAAGCGGACTTGATCGAGAGAAGCAAGAAAAAGACCTATTATGATGTGGTTCAGAACAAGGTAGAAACCGACGTCAAGGACCAGATTGTAGCCTTTAAGGAAGAAAATGAGATCACCAATGGGATTCGGCTGATCCCGGATTACAAGCGCTACTATCCATATGGAAAGTTTGCCTCTTCCGTGCTGGGATTTACAGGTTCGGACAATCAGGGCTTGGCGGGCATTGAAGCGCAGTATGATTCGGAGTTAACGGGCGTCCCTGGGCGCCTTGTTACGGCGAAAAACGCCGTTGGAACCGATATGCCATTTGACTATGAACAGATGGTGGATGCACAAAACGGCCACAGCTTGGTCCTCACTATCGACGAAGTGGTACAGCATTTCCTGGAAAAATATCTGGAAGAGGGCGTAGCGAACAGCGGCACCAGAAACCGTGCCTGCGGGATCGTGATGGATGTCAATACAGGTGCAATCCTTGGAATGGCGGTCAAAGGGGACTTCGACCCCAATGATCCGTTTACGTTGAGCGATCCCAAGGAACAGGCAGCGGTCGATGCCCTCCAGGGGGAAGAACGGACCAAGGCGCTGAATGAGGCGCGGCAGAAGCAATGGCGGAATAAGTGCGTCAGCGACACCTATTACCCAGGTTCCGTCTTCAAAATGGTGACAGCTTCTATGGGATTGGAAGAGGGCATCATCAGCGAGAACACCTCCTTCTCCTGCCCGGGTTATTACGTGGTTGCGGACCGCCGTATCAGCTGCTGGAAGTCGGGCGGCCATGGTTCGGAGACCTTTGCCCAGGGATTGTGCAATTCTTGCAACCCAGTATTCATTCAGGTGGGTGAAAAGTTAGGCCCGGAAACATTCTTTAAGTATTTTGAAGCGTTTGGATTTACCCAGAAGACGGGCATCGACCTGCCGGGCGAGTCCCGCAGTATTTACTACGACGAGACAATGGGCCCCGTGGAACTGGCGACCGAATCCTTTGGTCAGAACTTCAGTATTACGCCCATTCAGATGATTACTGCGGCAGCGGCCGTTGCAAACGGCGGCTATCTGGTGCAGCCGCATGTGGTAGCCCAGGTGATCGACGATGAAGGGAATATCGTCCGAACAACGGATACGACGGTCAAACGCCAAGTGATCTCCAATGAAACATCCCGCAGAGTGAGTGCGATGCTCCAGGAGACTGCAACCACAGGTACAGCTAAGAACGGCTATATTGCAGGCTACCGCGTGGCTGGTAAGACCGGTACTTCCGAAAAGATCGCGGAATGGGTTGCACAGGGAAAACAGGGAGAAAAGAAATACATCGCTTCTTATTGCGGTTACGCCCCAGCGGACGACCCGCAGGTGGCTATGCTAGTGTTCTTCGATGAACCGCTTCCGCAGGGTGGCCAGGTGTTCGGCAGCGCGATTGCAGGCCCGCCGTTTGCAAAGGCGATGAGCGAAATCCTCCCCTATCTCGGCGTGGAGGCCAAATATACGGAGGAAGAACTTGCGAAGCTGGATACCAGTACCCCAGATGTGTTAGGCAAGAACGTACAGGAAGCTCAGAACACTCTACAGAGCGCAGAGCTTGATGTAAAGGTATACGGCCAAGGTGAGACTGTTCTCTCGCAGGTACCAGAACCGGGCAAAAGTATTCCGAAGAGCGGTTGCGTGGTTTTGTTCACCGACGAAGAGAGCACTTCGCAGACAGTGACAGTTCCCAACCTTGTAGGGCTTACTTTATCACAAGCTAACTCCGTGGCGGCCAATGCAGGGATCAACATCAGTATTTCCGGCGCAGCGCTTACCGGGAACAATGCGGTTTCCAACCTGCAAAGTATCCCGGAGGGCAGCCAGGTTCCTCCAGGGACTATGGTAACAGTTGATTTTGTGGAGTTGGATTCCGTGGAATAGAACCAAGAAATGGTTTAAAAAAGGCGATATATCCGTGCTTTTTCCCAATGAACCTAGGGGGAAAAGATGGTATAATGAACATATATGGAAAATTCCCATTGGGAATGTAGAAAAGCCGCCGGAATGGCAATCCTGGGCGGCTTTTCTACGCAGATGGGTTATAATAATACCGCGTGTGCGCGGAAATGGTGACAAAGGGGATATTGCATATGGCGGACGGCATCTGGATACTGGCGGCGGCGGTCATTGCGTTTGCAGTGACGGGGTTGCTTGGGAAATGGCTGGTACCATTTCTGCACAAGATCAATTTCGGACAGACGATCCGGGAAGTGGGCCCCAAGTGGCATCAAAAGAAAAACGGAACGCCGACGATGGGCGGTTTTATGTTCATCATCGGCATTTTTGTGGCCGCTGCGGCCTGCCTTATACTGTTCTACCGGGCTTCTGGGCAAAACCCCCAGGATATGAACATGCAGACAAAGCTGCTGGGCGGCTTCCTCATGGCAGTAGGTTTTGGCGGTGTCGGCTTTATCGACGACTATATCAAGGTAGTCAAGAAGCGCAATTTGGGCCTCAACGAAAAGCAGAAGCTGATTTTGCAATTTCTGGTGGCAGGCGCGTATCTTCTTTCCCTCTATCTCTCCGGCGGTTCATCGGTCACCTTGATCCCGTTCCTGGGCGGTGTGGACCTGGGCATTTTTTATTGGGTAATTTCCCTGCTGGGGATTGTGGGAATGGTCAATGCAGTCAATTTTACCGATGGGATCGATGGCCTGAATGCCTCGGTGACATTTTTTGCCTCCTTGATCTTTATGGTGATCGCCGGGATTTTGGGGGCGAACGGCATGGGAATCCTCGCCGCTGCGACAGCAGGCGGATGCCTTGGGTTCCTGATCTGGAATTTCAATCCGGCGAAGGTCTTTATGGGCGACACCGGTTCCCTGTTCCTGGGCGGGATGGTCTGCGCATTGGGCTTCGGCCTGAATCTGCCGGTTTTGATTCTTCCCATCGGGATTATTTATATTGTAGAGATCCTTTCCGTCGTCTTGCAGGTCACCTATTTTAAGGCGACCGGTGGAAAGCGGCTGTTTAAAATGAGCCCTATTCACCATCATTTTGAGATGTGCGGCTGGAGCGAGGTCAAAATTTGTGCCGTTTTCAGCCTGGTGACGCTGTTGTTTGGCGCGTTTAGCGTGGCGGCGGCCTGGTTTGGGCTGTAAGCGTTAAAATGACATTTTTGGCAATCGATTTGTGGTTTAATGGAAAAAGAGCCCGTAAGTTTTAGACTTTTCCGAGGATTGACCGGATTCGAAAGGGGGACGTCTTTATGGCGACAAGGGCGGACAGCAAACGCGGAGCAACCGTAACGCGCTTGCCCACCGCGCGGAATTCAGACACGGGGGAGATCCCTCGGAAGGCGTCGTTTGGAAGGCGAATCCGGAAAAAATTCCGCTTGTTTTCCGTGCGTGCAGGGATGGACCTGCCTTTCTTTTTCCTGGTGCTCACGCTCATGGTGATCGGCCTGATTATGCTGTTCTCTTCCAGCTATGCCTATGCCTATTATAATTATGGAAACAGCTATTATTTTATCATCCGGCAAGCTGGCTTTGCAGTTGCGGGTATTTTCATTATGGTGGCGATCTCCTATTTTGATTACCACCACCTACACAAATTGGCCATCCCAATCCTATTAGTCACTTACATGCTCCTGGTGTTAGTGCTGTTTATGCCCGAAAGAAACGGTGTGCGGCGCTGGATCTATCTAGGGCCGGTCAATTTCCAGCCTTCTGAGATCGCCAAGTTTGCTTTGGTCCTCATTTTTGCCCATTTGATCTCCATCAATTTCAAGCGTATGAGTACCTTCCGGTATGGGGTGCTGCCGTACCTATTGATCTTGGGTTCGATTGCGGTTTTGGTCCTGCTTGAAAAGCATGTCTCTGCAACCCTGATTTTGGTAGCGTTGGCGGGCGTGATGCTGTTTATCGGAGGCGTCCAATTGCGTTGGTTTGCCATTGCCTTTGGGGTGTTGGGTGCGGCCGTGGCTTATATTGTCTTGTTTAGCGCAAAATTTGGCTATGCGAGCGACCGCATCTCTGGATGGCTGGACCCCTTCGGGACAACCGTGGATACGTGGCAGACGCGCCAATCGCTGATGTCGATTGGATCGGGCGGTTTGCTGGGCCTTGGCTTGGGGCAGTCCCGTCAAAAATATCTGTATCTTCCGGAACCGCAGAACGATTTTATCTTTGCGGTGGTCTGTGAGGAGCTTGGTTTTATTGGTGCCCTGCTGATTGTTATTTTGTTTGCCATGTTGGTGTGGCGTGGGATCACTGTGTCCCTCAAAGCGAAGGACAAATTTGGCATGCTGTTGGGGATCGGGCTGACTGTCCAAGTGGGCTTACAGGTGATTTTGAACATTGCCGTGGTAACCAATACCATTCCCAATACGGGCATCAGCTTGCCCTTCTTTAGTTATGGCGGTTCATCCCTGATGATTCTTCTGGCGGAGATGGGGGTTGTCCTGTCGATCTCACGAACTTCCACGATTGAAAAGACATAGCCCCGGGCAGTTGGATTATGATAGGAGAAGGTATTTATGAGAGTTTTGTTTGCTGGCGGCGGGACCGCCGGGCACATCAACCCCGCATTGGCAATTGCGGGATACCTGCGTGAGCGGGAACCGGATGCGGAAATCTTATACATCGGTGCCAAGGGCGGCATGGAAGAACGTCTGGTTCCGGCCGCAGGGTACCCGTTCCAAAGCATCACGATTTCGGGCTTCCAGCGAAAGTTGAGCTGGGAGAACTTGAAAAAGAACGCAAAGACCGTTGTGCGGATGTTCACCTCAAGCCATGAGGCGCGGAAGATTATTGCCGAATTCAAGCCGGACGTCTGTGTGGGAACGGGAGGTTATGTGAGCGGGCCTGTGATCCGCGATGCCATCAAGATGGGGATCCCGTCCGTGATCCACGAGCAAAATGCGTATCCGGGCGTTACCAATAAGGCGCTGAGCCGGCACGCGACACGGACCATGTTGGCGGTGGCAGATGCCCAGCGGCATCTTGACCCCAAAGCACGCTGCGTGCTGACGGGCAATCCTGTGCGGCAGGAGGTCATCCGCGCCCGGCGGGAGGATGCGCGCAAGAAGCTGGGGTTGGACGAGCGCCCCCTGATCCTTTCCTTTGGCGGGAGCCTTGGCGCCCGTAAGATCAATGAGGCGGTGGCCGACCTGCTGGTATGGAGTGCCCATTCGGGGAGGTTCCAACATATTCATGCTTATGGCCAATGGGGGAAATGGTTCCCCAGCCTTCTAAAGGAAAAAGGGTTAGATCTTGCCAAACATCCCCAGATGGATATCCGGGAGTATATCAACGACATGCCGGATTGCCTGGCGGCGGCGGATCTCGTGATTTGCCGTGCCGGCGCCATTACGCTCAGCGAGTTACAAGCGCAGGGGCGTGCATCGATCTTGATTCCTTCCCCGAATGTGGCGGAGAACCACCAATACCACAACGCCATGGCGTTGGTCAACCGCGGCGCTGCTGCAATCTTGGAGGAAAAAGACCTGAGCGGGGAAGCGCTCTGCAAAAAAGTCCAGGGATTATTTGAAAATCCCGATACGATTCCTACATTTGCGGCAAACGCCAAAAAAATGGCAATTCTGGATGCAAATGAGCGCATTTATCATATCATAAAAGAGATTATAAAGTAGGGCCTGCGCTCTTTTTTCTAATGTGCACAGCATACACCCCCTGTGCATAGTATACAGCAGTTCAAAAAATTCCTGTAATACGTGGAAAACGCCGGGCGCCGGCATGTTTCCCAGGGGAAAAGGGGTGCGGCTATGTCAAAACTTTTGATTCAAGGGCCCAGCCGGTTAAAGGGGGAAATTCGCGTACATGGCGCGAAAAACAGTACACTACCTTTGATGGCGGCTTCGCTGCTCTGTGACAGCACATGTGTGCTACATAACTGTCCGGTCCTTTCCGATGTAAAGACTTCGGAAAAGATTTTACAGCATCTGGGGTGCCGCACGGGGCGCTCCGGCTCGGATGTTTTGATTGACCCGCGCGGCGTGGAACAGAGCGATATTCCAGAGCACCTGATGCGAGAAATGCGCTCTTCCATTGTCTTTTTGGGTGCGATCCTTTCCAGGATGGGCCGTGCAGAGCTTTCGTTTCCAGGAGGTTGCGAGTTGGGTCCGCGTCCGATCGATCTGCACCTCTCCGCTCTGCGGAAGATGGGGGTCACCATTCAAGAGGATCACGGTTGTTTGAAGTGCAGTGCGCCGGAAGGACTCAAAGGCGTCCAGATTGCCTTTTCTTTCCCGAGCGTTGGGGCGACGGAAAATGTCCTGCTTGCCGCCTGCTGTGCAGGTGGGACGACCACGATTACCAATGCGGCCCGTGAACCGGAAATCTGCGATTTGGCGGATTTCTTAAACTGTTGCGGTGCGAAGATCAGCGGTGCAGGGGATAGCACCATTGTTATTGAGGGTGTAAAAAGCCTGCACGGCTGTGAGCATGAGGTGATCCCAGACCGGATTGCCGCTGCAACTTATCTGGCGGCAACGGCGGCGACGGGGGGCAGCATTATATTGAACCACGTCGTCCCGGAACATCTGGCGCCAGTCCTTCCATTGTTTGAAGAAAGTGGATGCCGTTTTGCTATTCATGAAAAGGAGATTTATATGTCTGCGCCAAGCCGGTTGGGCCGGATAAAGAATGTGCGGACCATGCCTTATCCGGGTTTCCCGACAGACGCACAAGCGCCTATGATGGCAATGGCCGCCGTAGCGAATGGCACAAGCATCTTTGTTGAAAATATTTTTGAAAGCCGTTATAAGCATGTGGGGGAGTTGCTCCGCCTGGGGGCCAATATCAAGGTGGAGGGGCGCGTAGCTGTGGTGGAAGGTGTTGGACGCCTTTCCGGCGCGCCTGTGGAAGCGGCAGACCTGCGTGGAGGCGCAGCGTTGGTCGTAGCCGGGTTGGCGGCCCAGGGGGAAACCCTCGTCAGCGGTGTGCGGCACATTGACCGCGGGTATGAATGCTTAGAAGAAAATTTGTGCCTTCTCGGCGCGCAGGTAAAGCGGCTTCCGGATTGATAGGGAGCCAAGCGGCAAGTCCAAATGGAAGGAAGTGAAACCAGCATGGCAAGGACACCCAACGGCACGAGAGACGGCCCGCAAAGCCGGAGGACTCCACAGAACCCTCCGAGAGAACCGCCGCACTATTCCAGTGGGCGGCAGGTCCCACACGGAATTGAGCAGCGGGCGGCTCTACGCCGCCGCCGGAAGCGCCGGCGGGCAATCCTATTTTACATAGCGATGTTTTTGTTTGTCGTCGTTGCAGCGGTGACGCTTTCTTTAACGGTGTTGTTCAAAATCGATACCATCCAAGTGACGGGTAGTTCTCGTTATCCAGCGCAGCAGATTGTTTCGATTAGTGGAATCGTGCAGGGGGAAAACCTGTTCTTAGCCAAGACAAAAGAGGCGCGTACGGCCATTGAAAGCCAGTTGCCTTATATCAAAGCAGCAACCGTTTCCCGGCAGTTACCTGCCACCATTGTGATCCATGTCGAGGACGATACCGCAAAGGGTGCGATCGCCTATGAAGGGCAGTATGCGCTGATTGGAAGCGGCGACAAGGTATTGGAATTTGTGGATACTCTCCCCCAGGGGGTTACTTTGGTGAAAGGGCTGGATCTTGCAAAGGCCGAAGTAGGGCAACCGATTGTATACACGGATGATGTGGAGTTGAGTTCCTCGCCTGCGGACGATGCTTCGGAAGCGGATGGGTCGTCTGCCGAAGCATCGGGGAGCAGTCCGAGCGAGTCCACACTTGCTGGGGGGGAAGATTCCAGCCACAAGTCAAAAGAGATCTTTCAGGAGCTTTGGACGGCCATTGAGGAAAGCGGATTGGACAAGATTACGGAGATCGATCTTAGCGACCGGTATAACCTCGTGATCCTTTACGATAACCGCATTACGATGGAGCTGGGGTTGCCCACCGATTTGGAGTATAAACTCCATTACGCAAAAGGAATATTAGATGCCGGAGGGATCAAAGATACCGAAAAAGGAACTTTGAAGCTTTCGGATGCCATGGACAATAGAGTACCATTCGAACCGGATTATTCAAATTCGAGTGCAGCGGCGCCTGGATAGCTTGGGAAAGTTTGGAAACTTTTAAGCTTACGCAAATAGTTATTGAAATTGTTTTGTAAAAGTGATAAATTAGTAATATCCTAGGCAAAGTCTGGCGCTATGGAATAAAAGGATGTTTAAGGGGGACGCAGCAATGCCTTTTGAGATTGATAATGATTTTGACAATATTGTACAGATAAAAGTGATTGGCGTCGGCGGCGGCGGCGGGAACGCTATCGACCGCATGGTGTCCATGGGGGTCCAAGGGGTGGAGTTTATCTCCATCAATACAGATAAGCAGGCACTTTACCGTTCAAAAGCAACCCAAAAGATTCAGATTGGCGAGAAGGTGACCCACGGAAAGGGCGCCGGCTCGAAGCCGGAGATGGGCCAAAAGGCCGGTGAGGAAAGCCGTGAGGCAATTGCGGCGGCGATCCGTGGGAGCGACATGGTATTCATTACCGCCGGTATGGGCGGCGGTACGGGCACGGGTGCGGCGCCGATCGTTGCGGAAGTGGCGCGCGATATGGGTGTTTTGACCGTTGGCATTGTCACAAAACCCTTTGCATTTGAAGGCAGACGCCGCATGGAACAGGCGGAGAGCGGAATCGCCGCCTTGCGTGAACATGTGGATTCCCTTGTAGTCATTCCGAATGAACGCCTGAAGTTGGTGAGCGAGCAGCGGATTACGCTGGTGAATGCGTTTTCCATCGCGGACGATGTGCTCCGCCAGGGCGTGCAGAGCATCTCGGACCTGATTAAGCTCCCCGGATTGGTCAACTTGGACTTTGCGGACGTTACGGCGATCATGAAAGACGCTGGCTATGCGCACATGGGCGTTGGCCGCGCATCCGGCAAGGATAAGGCGGAGGCAGCGGCAAATATGGCGATTTCCAGCCCGCTGTTGGAGACGGCGATCAATGGCGCAAAGGGTGTGATTGTGAATATTACTTCTTCCCCGGATATCGGTTTGGACGAAATCGAAACAGCCTCTTCTATGATTGCTTCCCAGGCACACGAAGATGCAAATATCATTTGGGGCGCTGCCTTTGATGAGAGCATGGAAGACGAAATGAGTGTTACGGTTATTGCTACTGGATTTGCAACGCACGACGGCAGCAACGAAGCCGCCCAGGATGACCGTAAGAGCAGCGCGCCTACGGGGACGTATTCCAATAATACACGCGATAGCCGTGATAGCCAGTCCCGCCGGTCAGCTCCAGCCCCCATCGACGACGATGATACTTTCATAGATATCATGTCGATTTTTAATCGCAAGTAATCGTACATAAGGACGCTTAAAGCCCGGAACATTCCGGGCTTTTTTCGTGCCCATTCAAAACTGGAATAGAAAAAAGATGATTTGAGGCCAAATTGGGCCCTGTGTGGCATTACAGGATAAATTTCTGAAAATAATGCGCAAAATGTGCTGCGCACCCTTGAAATCTCCACTTTTTGTGCTATAATGAATTTGTTATCGAGAGAAAAAGTGTTCGCGCGTACATCCGCGCGCATTTTTTTGCGCATTCCTGCGCCCGTTGGGAGGTGGCATTGTGAAACCGGACCCTTTATGTAGTCACATAGAAAAAGAGAATAAAGGAGATGAACGCAATGCTGTCCTACTACAAGACGATTGACGGACATATTACTCAGTTGGAGGCATGCGAACCGGGTTGCTGGATCAACTGCATTGCCCCGACCGATGCGGAGATTAGCGGCCTGATTGAAGATTTCCAGATTGAACCGGACTTCTTCCGTGCCGCAATGGACGAAGAGGAATCTTCGCATATTGATACCGAAGATTACAGCACGTTGGTCATCATCGATATGCCGGTGGCGGAAACGTCCGGCGACAATGTGACCTATTCCACCACGCCGCTCGGCATCATTATCACAGAAAAAAATGTGATTACCGTCTGTACAAGGGGGAACCCCGTCCTGGATGAGTTTACAGATGGGGCGGTCAAAGGGGTACAGACCAATCTGAAAACGCGCTTTATCCTTCATCTGATGCTCCGGATTGCAACAAAATATTTGCAGTATTTGAAGCAGATTGATAAACTCAGCAGCCATGTGGAGCGTGAGCTGCGCAAATCCATGAAGAATTCTGAGCTGATTCAGCTTTTGGATATTGAGAAGTCCTTGGTCTACTTCTCCTCTTCGCTAAAAGGCAGTGAAATTACCATTGAGAAAATTTCACGCGGACGCGTTGTGAAGCTTTATGAGGAAGACCAGGACCTGCTGGAAGATGTGCTGATCGAGGTCCGGCAGGCGATTGAGATGTCCAGCATTTATTTGAACATCCTTTCCGGCACGATGGATGCCTTTGCCTCGGTCATCAGCAACAACTTGAACATCGTGATGAAGGTCTTGGCCTCCATCACCCTGATCATCTCCATTCCGACGGTTATCTCCAGTTTCTATGGGATGAATGTCGAGGGGCTTCCGCTGCCGTTTTTCTGGTTCCCGTTGCTTTTGGCCATTGTAAGCATGGGGATTGCATATTTGATCCTTCGGAAGAAGGATATGTTCTAAAGGGACGAACCAAACGAGGGAACTGCAAAGGCAGCTCCCTTCTTTTGTGGAGGGATAAAATCATGGAACGGATTCGGGTTCATACCAGTGAATTGATGGAGCGCGCGAAGACGCTCCGCGCGGGCGACCAGCTCCTGTTGAGCGGCACCATTTACACCGCCCGCGACGCAGCGCACAAGCGCATCTGCGCACAGTTAGACCGCGGAGAGGAGCCGCCCTTCCCGATACAGGGGTCCACCGTTTATTATGCCGGGCCGACGCCCGCCCCGGAGGGGTTGCCCATCGGTGCCTGTGGCCCGACCACTTCTTCAAGGATGGACGTCTTTGCCCCGCGCTTGCTGGATCTGGGCATGGTGTGCATGATTGGGAAGGGGAACCGCGCCCCAGCCGTGGTGGATGCCATCCGCCGTAATGGGGCTGTATACCTCTGCGCCATCGGCGGTGCCGGCGCATTGGCGGCCAAATGTGTGCGCAGTTTAAAGGTGATCGCTTATGAGGATCTCGGTTGTGAGTCGGTCAAGGAACTTCAAATTGAAGATTTTCCACTCTTTGTGACCATTGATTGCGCGGGGGGCAGTCTCTTCGCAGATTGATCCCATTAGAAGCGAGGGGGATTTTATGACCAATTTATTGATACGCCTTTTTGTCAAGGATTATCAGGACGTGGAAAATCACACCGTGCGCGAACGCTATGGGAAATTCGCCGGGATTGTTGGCATTGCCACCAATATCCTGTTGTTTTGTATCAAGATTTTTGCAGGGATTGTCTTTCACAGCGTCGCGATTGTGGCGGATGCGGTCAACAACCTGTCGGATTCCGCATCCTCCGTGGTGACTTTGGTAGGATTCAAGCTTTCGGCGAAACCGGCGGATAAAGAGCATCCCTATGGCCATGCGCGGATTGAATACATCAGCGGGCTGATCGTATCGCTGGTGATCCTTCTGCTGGGATTCCAATTGGCGCAGTCCTCTCTGGGAAAGATCCTCCATCCGGAAGAGAGCGAAACCAGCCTGGTGGCGGTGGGAATCTTGGTCGTTTCGGTGCTGATCAAGTTGTGGCAATTCCTGTTTTATCGGACGGTTGGCCGGCGTATTTCCTCAACCACACTGGAGGCGACGGCGGCGGACAGCCGCAACGACGTATTCAGCACGGTTGCCATTTTGATTGGCATGGGGATCACCTGGTTGACCAGCTATAATTTGGATGGCTGGATGGGCTTGATTGTGGCGCTTCTGATTGTGGTCGGCGGCGTGCAGTTGATTATGGAAACCAGCAATCCGCTGTTGGGGGTCGCGCCGACCGAAGAATTGGTGCAGGGTATTTACCAAAAGATCTTGAGCTACGACGGTGTTCTGGGCCTGCACGACCTGAATGTACACAACTATGGGCCGGGCCGCTGCTTTGCTTCGGTACACTGCGAGGTCCCTGCGGAGCAGGATATCTTGGTCAGCCATGATATCATTGATAACATCGAGCGCGATTTCCTTCGGGATATGAACATCCACCTGGTGATCCATCTGGATCCCGTGGTGACGGACGATGAACGCACGACAAAGCTGAAACAACAGGTGGAACAGATTTTAAACGGACTCTCGGATCAGATCAGTATGCACGATTTCCGTGTGGTTTGGGGGACGACCCACACCAATGTGATTTTTGACGTTTGTGTGCCGTTTGGATTCCAATGGTCGGATACGGAGCTGATCCAGCGCATTTCGGAACAGATTGCAAACTTGAACGCTACTTACTTCGCAGTGCTGACCGTAGATCACGATTACGTACCTCGCATCGCAGAAAAAACGAAAGAGTAAGATCACAGATAAACATTCGGCATCCATTGTATTGGGCAATATGGAGGAATCCATGTTGTCCAATTTTTTGTTTCAGAACGGGTTTGTTTGTTCATAATTTATTCATTGCATTTTGGGAAAAGTTGTACTACAATACAATTAGCACTTAGGTGTAAAGAGTGCTAAATTTAAAGAGATACAAGAGGTTGATTGATCATGGAAATGAAGCAGTTTCAGGCGGAGTCGAAGCGCCTTTTGGATTTGATGATTAATTCCATCTATACACATCGTGAAATTTTCCTACGCGAGTTGATTTCCAACGCAAGCGACGCTATTGATAAGCTCTATTATAAAACGTTATCCGACGGGGATACCGGCCTTTCCAGGGAGGATTTCAGCATCTCCATCCAGCCGAATAAGGAAGCGCGGACGTTGACCATCACGGACAATGGCTGCGGCATGACGAAGGACGAGTTGGAAAACAACTTGGGTACGATTGCGAAAAGCGGTTCGCTGAACTTTAAGAAGGACAACGAGCCCAAAGAGGATATTGAGATCATCGGCCAATTTGGCGTGGGCTTCTATTCGGCCTTTATGGTGAGCGACTGCGTCACCGTGGTCAGCCGCGCTTATGGCAGCGATGAGGCTTGGAAATGGACCAGCCGGGGCGCTGAGGGTTACACCATGGAACTGTGCGAAAAAGAGGGCCATGGCACAGAAATCGTTCTGAACATCAAGCCAAATACGGAAGAGAACAATTACGACGAGTTCCTGGATACCTATACCATCAAGAACCTTGTCAAGAAATACTCTGATTATATCCGCTATCCCATCCGCATGGATGTGGAGAAGAGCCGCATGAAGGAGGGGTGCGACGAAAAGAACCCCGAATTTGAGACCTATACAGAGAATGAAACCCTGAATAGCATGGTACCACTCTGGCGCAAAAATAAGAATGAAATCACCGAGGACGAATACAACCGTTTCTATCAGGAGAAATTCAACGATTATGAGAAGCCGCTCAAGGTGATCCACAGCAGCACGGAGGGTGTGGCCACCTATAACGCCCTGCTGTTCATCCCGGCGCGCGCCCCGTTCGATTTTTACACCCGTGATTATGAAAAGGGGCTTCAGCTCTATTCCAACGGCGTGTTGATCATGGAGAAATGCCCGGATTTGCTGCCCGATTACTTCAGCTTTGTGAAGGGCCTTGTCGATTCGCAGGATTTATCGCTGAATATTTCCAGAGAAATGTTGCAGCATGACCGCCAGCTGAAGGTGATTGCTTCCAGGTTGGAGAAAAAGATCAAGTCCGAGTTGGAGAGCATGCTCCTCAATGACCGCGACAAATACGAATCCTTCTATAAGAACTTCGGTTTGCAACTTAAATACGGCGTGTACGAAGACTATGGAATGCACAAGGATGTCTTGCAGGATCTCCTGCTGTTCTACTCTTCGAGCGAAAAGAAACTAGTCACGCTCAAAGAATATGTGGGCCGCATGAAAGAAGGACAGAAATATATCTATTACGCCTGTGGCGAAACAACGGATAAGATTGACATGCTGCCGCAGACCGAGGCGCTCAAGGACAAAGGCTATGAGATCCTCTATTTGACGGACAACGTGGATGAGTTTGCCCTGCGCATGATGATGAAGTACGACGATAAGGAATTCCGCTCCATTTCGGCAGACGACTTGGATTTGGAGACCGAAGAAGAGAAGCAGGCAGCCGCGAAAAAGGTGGAAGAGAACAAGGATATGCTAGCCTTTATGAAGGAGTCCTTGGACGGCAAGGTCAAAGAGGTCATCCTTTCGCAAAAGCTGAAGACGCATCCGGTGTGCTTGTCTTCGGAAGGCGCGATCTCCATTGAAATGGAGAAGGTGCTCAATTCGATGCCGAACGATCAAAAAGTACAGGCGCAGCGTGTGCTTGAGATCAATTCCAACCATCCGATTTTCGAAAAGTTGTGCAGCCTGTATGCAGAGGACAAAGACAAGCTCAAAGAGTATACACAGCTCTTGTACGATCAAGCGTTGCTGATCGAAGGCGTTTCCATCGACGACCCGGTAGCCTTCTCAAACCGGATCTGCAACCTGATGGTATAAAACCGGTTCCTTTCATTCAAAAAAAGAGGCTATGTCGCTTTGGCCTTCCAGCCAAAGCGACATAGCCTCTTTTGTATAGGATTCTTTTTTCTCTAGGGGTCCCTATATCCATCCCCCTATCAAGGGAAGTTTCAGGGGAACACTTTTTCAAAGGGATTGGTTTACAGCAAGCATTTCCCATATTTAAAGAACAGCTTGCGAACCGCAGGTAAAGTCCGGTATGTTTCATGCGCCGCCCGGTCTGCATCGGAGAGCAGCGCATTCATTTCCTCCTCTGTGAGTGTATGCTGGCTGAATTTGGCCTTGAGGGCCAGCTCCTCTGAATAGGGATCGATCGACGCCCCAAATGACGTTAAGTCGGTCAAATACTTGTAAATAGCGATTGCGGATTGGTTGACATTTGCTGAATGGAACCGCTTTTTGCGGCGTTTGATCAGGAAAATACGCCGCAGGACAACCAGCAGAACAGCACCGCCTGCCACCCCAATCCCAGCCAACACGTGCTGCAAGGTGCGGAAATCGAACGGGATTGCACCGGTGGTTTCATCGCTTCCAAGGGCAGAGGAATCCTCAAGCGCGCTGGAAGATTCGGGCGAACTGGATTCCGGTTCGCTGCTGGATTCCGCCTCGCTTTCTGGAGTGCTGGAGTCCTCCGAGAGGGCGTCCTGTGCTTGCTGATTCAACTCTCCGGTCGAGAGGCGTACGCCGGGCGTAACCTCTAGCGGTTGCCAGCCTAGGCCAGGGGTATAGACCTCTGCCCAGGCATGTGCATGCTGGTCCGGGATGTCGGCCCATCCCTCCTCGTCGTAATCCATTGCCGTTACCGCATATCCCTCTGCATAGCGGGCGGGAATCCCCTGCGACCGCAGGAGCGCAACGGCGGCGCTTGCGAAGTGGACGCAATAGCCCTTCTGGTTTTCAAAAAGAAAATAGTCTACAAAGTCGCGGCCCTCCGGCGTTGTGCCGGGGGAAAGGGTATATTCCCCGCTGGTGCGCACCAGGTTGGCGATCGCATAGATCACAGCTTCCTGTCCTGCGGTTTCTGCATCGGGAATCCCCACTTGTGTACAGTACCATTGCAATTTTTCACGCAGGTTCTGTGGAAGCTGCGTGTAGTAGGTATTGGCAAAGGAACGGTATGCCGCTTCCGCCGAATAGAACGGCTCGGAGATCAAATTGAGATTTACAGCCCGGGGAAAATGGGGAATGTCCCATGCCTGTAGGGTGTAGTCCGAGATGCCAAAGGGTGAGGTGACACGGATGTAGGCGTCGTGTACAAAGGCTGTGCCAGAAAGCTCCTCCGGGCGGGAGGCCAACCCATAGGGAGCATAGATGCAATTCCGGTTAGCAGCGACATTTTCAACTTGGATCTCCATCAGCAGCGACTGTTCTTCTGGAAGCGAATAAAACGAAAGCAGCTGTCCCGCCATGTTTTGTGGATTAAAATACAGCGAATTCTCCAACTCGGCGTAGGTGGAGTCGGGAAGGGATTCCCAGCTAACACCGGTATAAACGCTTCCGGAAAAAGCGTGCAGATACAGCGGCGTTTTGCTTGGGTTGTGTACGCGCAGTACCGTCTGCCCTGTATATTGACGGTTGCCCGCAGAATCTAAACTGACGCGCCCCAGCGCTCCATTTTGTTGGGAAAACAAGGAAGAGCGGTAAATGCCGCCTTCCAGTTCTTGACGGAGCGACTCGATGGAAGCTGGGCGCGTATAGGTATCCTGTGGCATCAGGATGCTCATAGCAATCAGGCAAAGGGCGACGGCGGGCAACACGAGCAAAGCAACGCGGCCCGCGGCGGCCGTTCGCCCAAATGAGCTGTTTGCGCAAAGGCGGCTGAGCAAAAGGGTGGCCCAGAAGCCAAGCAGCATCAATACGGAGGGCCAAGCGGGTGTAATGGTAAAGCCGAGGGGAACAAGTAAAAAAGGCGCTGTCCCCAGCAGGGCAAGCCAAAAACTGTGCCGCCGGACCGCCCAGCATACGTAACACGCTAAGAAAAATAGCACAAATGCCAGGAATACCGAGCAGGCATTTGTATACTCTCCTACGGGCAGGTTTACACGGAACTGCGGCAGATCAAAGCGGGAGTTGTCGCTGATTGTAGAGAGAACTTGATTGGTGGAGATCACAAACCCCTGCAAAAAGTATGTGCGCAGCAGGTAGGCGGTTACGCAGTAGGCGGCAGATAAGATCAATAGGATGGGCATCCGCCACCGTTTTAAAGAAAAGATTGCGAGAAACAGGAAGGCAAACAGGGCGATACAGATGGACAAAAAGATCGGTTTCACCGGTATGGAAAAAGCGGACACCGTACATTGCGCCACTCCAAACAGGCCAAGCAACACCAGGAGCGTATCCGCAAGTAGGGCAGAGAGATTCCCATGCATGGGCTCTTTCCAAGCTGGCTGGCTCAAGAGGATTCCTGCTTGATTTCCATCTTTCATAGCGTTTCCTCCCAGACCGTGCCGCTGACAAGCTCTTCAATGCGCTGCGGCGTGATATAAAAGAGATAGGGATATTCCTTTGTATCCCCCAGGCGGGCCCGGCATTCCGGTATTGGTAAGCCCTCCTTTGGGGCTGGGTGCGCCAACAATTGATTTAAAACTACATACAAATCATCCATACCGGACAGATGTATCTGGCGGAGCTGGACGGCGTCCGGGTCGTACCACTCTACATCATGTTCTAAACCGTTTTCCAGAAGAAACTGGCAGAGGGCAACCAACTTGTCCAAAACGAGATCCAACGCATAAATATCCCCGAATAGGTCCATTGTGACCAACGCAGAACTGCACACCGGCAGGCTAAATTCCTTTACCATGAGTTCGCCGGTGCGGGAAGAAAGCTTCCAGTGGATGCTGCGCAGGCGGTCCCCCTCCCGATAGGGCCGGACATCGAAGATTTCCGATGGATCGTCCCCGGGTTTCACCTTAGAAAAGGTGTCGCTCTCCGGGTCTGGCGCTGCGGACGGTTCCAATGGAAGCTCCAGGGGTTCGAGATCGGGAAGGATAAACAGCTCGTTTGGGCTGGACGTCTTATGCCGGCAGGTAAACAGCCCGAGGAAATCATAACAACGGATTTCCTCTAAAACAATGATCAGTTTGCCGCAATGCTGGGAGATCCCTTCCCGGTCTACCCGCTGTTTCCCATGGAGAGCTGGAAGAAACGCGGTTTCCGTGGTTTCGTCCCCGCTGAACGGATTGGAATACCGCAGCCGCAGCCGGGTGCGCGCCATGGGAAAGAAGGTCCGGTTCTCCACGACCAGCTGGATGGGGAACGGGTTGTTCCGCGGGACAGCGGCCAGGGGAAGCTCCACATGCGCACGGACCCCGCACATCCCCGGCAGGCTCAACAGCAGGGAAAGGAGCGGCAGCAGCAGGGCAAAGACCAGCACAAAAAAGGATAAATATCCATTAAAAAAAATGAAAAACAATACAGCGCCCACAAGGGCGATCAGGTAAACGATACGGCATCGCAACATAGGCCCACCTCATTTAACCGAGGGCGCATCGACGCGGTTGAGGATTTTTTCCAGAAGCGCGGCAGCCGTGACATCCCCCATTTTTGCCTGGGGGCTCAGGACAATCCGGTGGCCGATCACGTCGTGGAAAACGATCTGGACGTCGCGCGGGATTACGTAATCGCGCCCGCTCAGGTAAGCGGCTGCCTGCGCCATGCGGGTCAAGGCGATGGAACCGCGGGGGCTTGCTCCCAGGCGGATCATCGGGTCCTTCCGGGTGGCAGAGGTCAGGCGCGCAATGTAATCATAAAGGCTGTCAGCCAAATAGACATTTTCCACTTCATGCTGCATGGCAAGAATCCCCTGGGCGTCCACAACCTTCTGTACCTGCTCCAATGGGTCTCCACCCTGCTTGCGGCGCAAAATCTCCACCTCATCCTCCAGCTTGGGGTATCCCATGCGCAGGCAGACCATGAAGCGGTCCATCTGGGACTCCGGCAACAGCTGGGTCCCTGCAGAGCCGACCGGATTCTGTGTGGCGATGACAGTGTACGGTTTGGGCGTTTCGCGCGTCACACCGTCCACGGTGATGCGGCCCTCTTCCATCACTTCCAGCAGAGCGGCCTGCGTTTTGCTGGACGTGCGGTTGATTTCGTCCGCCAAAAAGAGGTTGCACAGCGCTGCGCCGGGTTTGTATTCCAACTGTCCAGTCGCCTTATTGTATACGGAAAAACCGGTCACATCGGTGGGCATGACGTCCGGGGTGAACTGCATCCGGCGATAGTCCAACGCCATCGCCTTGGAAAAGGCCAGGGCCAGGGTGGTTTTTCCAACGCCGGGGATGTCCTCCAACAGGATATGCCCTTGGGCAAGAATGACCATGAGCATCTTGCCAACGACAGCGTTTTTTCCAACGACCGCTTTTTTCACTTCCTCAATGATCTCTAAAGCTTTTTGCATTCCTCATTCTCCTATTTTCAAATTGAAAGATATTACAGAAATTTTTATAAAAATTAACTGTGTCTATTATAGAAAATCCAGTGGCTCTTTGCAATGGAAGGAGAGAAGAGTTCAAAAAACATTCAAAATTGCTTGCTCCATGACTTGCAGAGGCGTACAATAAGGTTAACAATAGAGGGAGGCGTTAATATGCAGGAACCCAAACAATTGCAGCAATTGCAGGAAATGGTGGACCGGAGCAGGCGGATTGTCTTTTTCGGCGGCGCAGGGGTTTCGACGGAGAGCGGGATTCCGGACTTCCGCAGTGTGGACGGCCTTTACAACCAGCGCTATAAATATCCGCCGGAGGTCATGCTCAGTCACAGCTTTTATGTAGCGCACACGGAGGAGTTTTTCGATTTCTACCGGACAAAGATGCTTTACCTGGATGCGCAGCCCAATGCGGCCCATAAAAAGCTGGCGGAATTGGAGACAGCGGGAAAACTTACTGCGGTGGTCACGCAAAATATCGACGGCCTGCATCAAAAAGCCGGGAGTAAAAACGTGTTGGAACTGCACGGGTCGGTCCACCGCAATTTCTGCCAGCGCTGCCACAAGATGTACGACGCCGAATTCATGCTGCACAGCACAGGGATTCCCACCTGTACATGCGGCGGGAAGGTGAAGCCGGACGTAGTGCTCTATGAAGAAAGCCTGGATCAGCACACGCTGACAAAGGCATTGGACGCAATTGAACATGCGGATATGTTGATCATCGGCGGGACGTCGCTGGCCGTATATCCGGCCGCTAGCCTGGTCAACTATTATCGCGGCGACCGGTTGGTCCTCATCAATAAGTCCACAACCCCGATGGATCAGAATGCGAATTTGGCGATTCAAGGCAGCATCGGGGAAGTCCTTGGAGCGATTCAAGTTCGATAATAGCAGGGCAAAACAAGAAAAGAGCTGCGTAAAAACGGCATTTCCGCTTTTACGCAGCCAATTTTTTGCTTATCTCATTTTAAAGGTAGCGCATTCGGTCTGGCTCTTGCAATCGGCTTTTCCGCAGGAGCCGTCCGCCACATGGATGTTTTCTGCAATGCATTCGTTATTTTCATTATAGATGCAATTGCGCGCTTCACAGCGGACATGCAGGGACGGATTGGGGTTGGAACAGCCACAAGACGAGACGTTGCTTGCAGAACCGCTCTTTCCTGTAAAATCAGAACAGCAGGTCTGCTCGCATCCGCAAGCGCAGGCGCCTGCAACCTTGATATCCGGGCGGCAGCAGCAATCCTGGCTATTGTTCGCGCAGCTTGTGACGGTACATCTTAAATTCGTCATATCCACACTTCCAGTACAATAGAATCACACCCGAATTCTGCCGGGGCGATTGTCCAATCGGCCCGGCAGAAGAGGATGCAAATCTATTGTTCGCCGAATCTAAGAAATTATGCATGCGCTTGCGATTTTATTTCCAAAATTTGATCAAAAATGCGGGCAGCCGTCTCTTCCTTCGAGAGCTGGGGTAATTCCGTTTCGGAGTTTGCGGTGATGAGCGTTACAATATTGGTATCGGTTCCAAAGCCTGCGCCCGCCACCTTCAAATTGTTGGCGACCATCATGTCCACATGCTTTTTGGCAAGCTTTTTGCGCGAATTTTCCAGCATGTTTTGCGTCTCCATGGAAAAACCGCAGAGGAACTGTCCCGGATGGCGGTGTTCTCCCAGATATTGAAGAATGTCCGCAGTCCGTTCGAGGGGCAGGCTGCTATCGCTATCCTGCTTTTTCATTTTATCCTCGTATACGTACGAGGGACGGTAATCGGCCACCGCTGCCGCCTTTACGATGATGTCCTGTGCATCGCTGCGGGAGGTGACCGCCTCAAACATTTCCTGCGCCGTGGTCACAGGGACTACGTCTACAAAGGCAGGCGGCTTGAGCGGGGTCGGGCCTGTGACCAATGTAACGGCTGCACCGCGCCGGGCGGCGTTCTGCGCGAGCGCATATCCCATTTTCCCGGTGGAATGATTGGTAATATAGCGCACGGGGTCGATGGATTCCTGCGTGGGGCCTGCCGTGACCAGCACATGAAGGCCGGCCATATCCTTTTCGCAGGCCAGTTCCTGGTAGACGTATTCCAGAATGATTTCCGGGTCCGGGAATTTCCCTGCGCCCGTGTCCCCACAGGCGAGATAGCCGGTGCTCGGCTCGATGATCGTAAACCCATATTTGCGCAGGATGTCCAAGTTGTCCTGCGTGATGGGGTTTTCGTACATCCTGGTGTTCATGGCAGGGGAAACCAGCTTTTTGCACTGGCATGCCAACACGGTTGTGGTGAGCATATCGTCCGCCAGGCCATGCGCCATTTTCGCAATCACGTTGGCGGTTGCCGGTGCGATCAGGCAGAGATCTGCGGCCTTCGCGAGAGAGACGTGCTCCACCTGAAACTCAAAATTGCGGTCAAAGGTATCCACCAGGCATTTATTTCCGGTCAAGCTTTCAAAAGTGATGGGATTGATAAAGTTTGTGGCGTTCTGTGTCATCAAGACATGGACGATACAGCCCTGCTTATGAAGCGCGCTGGCCAAATAGGCGGCTTTATAGGCGGCGATTCCTCCAGTGACGCCCAACAGAATGGTCTTTCCCTGTAACATTTTTGTTCCCCCATTTCTTGCAATTCAATCTTTCCAGTTCCACCATTTTAATTTTTCGGGATCGTGCTCTTCCTGCCCGGCGAAATATACCGCTTCCCGGAACACATAGAGCTGGCAGCGGTCTTCGATGCGTCCCTTGCGCAAGCAGTCCTTCCGATAGAGCTCTTCGGGGTCCTGCCCTCTTAACGACTCCACAGTTGGATATCCCAAATCGATGAGATCCTGCGCAATATTCTTTCCAACGCCCGGGATCGTTTGCAGGTCGCTTTCGGCCCCGGCAAAACGCAGCGCACGAAAACGCGCGTTTACGGACTGCTGGAACTGTTCATCCGATTCATCGGGATCTTTCAGCGTCTTCCAGCGTTCACATGGGACCTGGGGGCATTCCCCGCAATGCTTCCAGCCGTTTTGAACCGTACAACAATGGTAGATAGGGCAGATGTCCCCGCCTGTGTAGGGCGCCCAATAGACCTTTCCTTTCAAGGAATGGCATCCGGCGCATTCCTTCCCAAGATGCGGGCAGCCTCCGCAGGATAAGCCGCAGACATTATACAGCACGATACTCCCTCCTTTGTATTTGAAATCTTGCTTTTTTATAGTATACCATGATTTTACACCAGCGTACAGCGGGAGGTGTTCTGCCCGCGCGCAACGTTGGAAATATATTGTTGATTTTTTAACGATCTTAGCGTATAATAAAGGCGAAAATTTGCGCTGCATCTTTTGGAAAAGAGCAGCAGCAGGAGGTAATAAAAGTGAATCGTCAAACCGCAAAGTACCGTGATTTTGTGCTGTTGGCCCTGTTTGCGGCCATCATCCTGTTGTTGGCCTTTACGCCGATTGGATATATCCAGCTTCCAATCATCAAGGCCACCATCGTCCATGTGCCGGTGATCCTCGGCGCGATTATACTCGGCCCCAAAAAGGGCGCTATTTTAGGCGTTCTGTTCGGGCTGACCAGCTTTATCAGCAACACCTTTATGCCCACGGCGCTCTCCTTTGCATTTTCGCCGGCGATCCCACTCCCAGGGACGCCGAACGGCAGCATTTGGAGCCTGTTCATCTGCTTTGTGCCGCGCATTTTGGTGGGGGTATTCGCGTACTATGTCTTTGCGCTGTGCCAAAAGCTGATGAAAAAAAGCACAAAGGGCGAGTTTTTGTCCCTTGCGCTTGGTGCACTGGTGGGGTCTTTTACAAACACCATTTTGGTTATGGGGAGCATCTTTGTCATTTTTAAAGATGCGTATGCGGCAATCAAGGGCATCCCCGCAGATGCCGTTATGGGGGCCATCCTTGCCGTTGTTGGCGCGAATGGCGTGCCGGAGGCAGTGGCTGCCATTGTGTTGACAGTGGCGATTGGCAAAGCCCTGTTGGGGTTGCAGAGAAAAGGGCGCGTATAAACGCAAGGTAGAAAGGATGATCGACCGATGATTCTTGCCATTGATGTGGGAAACAGCAACATTGTTTTGGGTGGCATTGACAATGAAAAAATCTATTTCACCGTGCGGCTTTCCACCGACCGCTTTAAGTCGAACGATGAATATGCGGTTTTAATCAAGAACTTGATTGAACTAAACGGATATGACCCGGCCGATATGGAGGGGAGCATCATTTCCACGGTGGTCCCCGCGCTGGCCACGACCCTGCGGCTTGCTTTGGAGAAGATCACAGGGAAACCCTGCATGGTGGTTGGCAGCGGCCTGAAGACGGGCCTGAATATCCTGATTGACAATCCGGCGCAGCTCGGCAGCGACCTGGTGGTTGACGCCGTGGCGGCCATTGCGGAGTATCCCAAGCCGATCGTGATCTTTGACCTAGGGACCGCAACGACCCTTTCGGTGGTGGATAAAAAAGGCAATTATTTGGGCGGTATGATTATGCCCGGCGTCGTTGTGGGCGTTGAAGCGATTTCCAACCGCGCGTCCCAGTTGCCACATATCGGCCTGGATGCGCCAAAGCGTTTGGTGGGGACCAATACCATCGACTGCATGAAGAGCGGCGCAATTTACGGGAACGCCGCCATGCTGGACGGCATCGTGGAGCGCGTGACAGAGGAACTGGGTGAAGCGCCCACTGTGGTTGCGACCGGCGGCCTTGCCCGCGTGATTGTGCCGCACTGCCGCAGGAAGATCATCTGCGACGATAACCTGATGTTGAAGGGCTTGTTGATCGTCTACAATAAGAACAAGCGGGGCTGATCCCGTTAGAAACAGAGGACTTCTTTCCTGGATTGGGAAAGAAGTCCTCTGTTTCTATATGCATCCTTTATTCTTCGATCGTGATGCGTCCGCGTTCGTCCATGTGGATTCCCTGTTCTTCACAGACGGTGCAGTTGAGCGCCTGGAGACGGTCCATGTATTCCGCGTAGGTGGCGCTGAGGATGCGCAGGTTTGGCAAAAAGACATCATAATATCCCGCTTCGGTCAGCCGCCTGCGGAGGGTTTGATGGGCGTGCAGGAATGGATTGAGCCGGGCGGTCCACTTCCTGCGCTTTCGTGCCTCCTGTAAAACGGTCTTTTTAAAGGCTTCCAGTTCCGCTTCGCTGGCATTCAAAAGCCGGTTGATCCCGGCGTTTGGATCAAAGGCCAACCGGTCGTAAGCTTCTCCCCATAGGCGGTCGGCGATACGAATGGCCAGAGGAATCTGAAGTTCCAACCCATCCAAAAAGGTGAGGATTGTTTGGTAGGCGTTTTGCTGTTCCTCGGTACGGATGGGTTCCTGCAAGTAGGGGAGAAAATGTTGAAATAAGACCCGTCCAAAGAACCCCGGAAAAGCGCTTTGCAGTTTTTGGCCAATGGGAGCGCTGTTCCATTCCTGGCGCAATTGCTCGATGGTATCGGAGGTATAATTCTGCGACAATTTTCCCAGCAATTCCACCTGGAATTGCTGGGCTTCCAACGCGCTCTGCTTCTGCGCCTGGATGGCTTTTAAAACAGCAGGCTTGTCGGAGGCCCGCAGCACGGTTTCAATTTCCTTGGCACTGAGACCCAGACTGCGCAGCAAGCCGATTTCTTTCAGCTTTTGGATGTCCGCGTCTTGAAAATCGCGGTATCCATTTTCATCCGTTGGGATGGCGATGAGCCCCTGTTCTTCATACCAGTTGATGGCCTTCTTGGTCAGGCCCGTTGCCTGACAAACTTCGTGGATACGCATAACGGTTCACCTCACGCGCTAAGTGTACCGCGTTCCCCAGGGGAACAGTCAAGCCTTTTGATCGATTTTTCTCTATTTTGTAAAGTACCATGCATAAGCGCGCTTTTCCAACGCTTTTACGAAGGCGTCCTTCCCGTCGCAGTACTGTTCGATGTCCTCCGGAAATTGTTGCGCCAGATGCTGCTTTAGATTGCCATAGAGCTGTGCCTCCTTTGGATGAACCCGCAGGTAATCCCGGACCGCCAAGTGGCGGTCGATGTTCCAATGGTCCTCTTCCGAAAAGGCGTGGATTTGGTGGGTGCGGTTTTCACCGCCTTTCCGGTAATAGCGGCGGCCGGGGATGCCGAATTCCCCCATGGCCTCATAGCCCAGTGCTTCCATCGCAGGGGCAAACGTATCGATTGCGTTCACATCCCGCACCACAGCCAGGATGTCGATGATGGGCTTTGCAGCCAGACCTTCCACGGAGGTGCTTCCAATGTGATGAACCGCAAGAAGCTCCGCACCGAAGGCTTTGCCGATTTTTTCTGCCTCCTGAGCAAACAGGAGCGGCCATTCCGGACGATAGGGAACCACACGGACATGCATAAAAACTCCCCCTTATCCTCAGTTGGCAAATGGCGACAGATGATCCGCCGGTTGTTCCTCCCGGTTGGTGGGGGCAACGATGGCTTTCTTCTTCCACCCGCCGTGAAGATAGGCGACCAACACGATCAGAATCCCGATGGCCCAGCTGATGGGGTAGGAGTAATAGATGAATTCCTTTCCCCAAGCGCCTGCGATCCAATAGGCGATGGGGACTCTTGCCAGCCACAGCGAAAGCAGGCTTGCCGCCATGGGAACAATCATGGAGCCGGCGCCGCGCAGTACGGCGCTTAAGATGAACAGGATCGCACACAGGAAATAGAAGGGCAACAGGGCATGTAAATAGTAGACGCCTGCTTCAATCACGCCGGGGCTTTGGCTGAACATGCGCATCAGCACATCGCTCAATGGGTAGACGACCACACTGATCGCCACGCTCGCTACAACGCACAGGATCAGACCGGCGCGGGTACCGCGGCGAACACGCTCCATGCGGGCCGCGCCGACATTTTGCCCGACGTAGGTGGTGACAGCGCTGGACATGCTCTGGATGGGGAGAAACACGAAGGTGTCGATCTTATTGGCACCGTTGAATCCGGCGGTAAAGGTAGAGCCATAGCTGTTCACGAGCGCCTGCATCGCCATAATACCGACTGCAAACAGCGCCTGCTGAATGCCGGAGGGAATTCCCAGCTGAATCGCTTTCTTAAATAGGGAGCGCTGAAACTGGATTTTAAAGAGCTGAATATGTAGGAAGGTATAGTGACGGTTGATAAAATACACGCCAAACAGCCATGAGGCGATCTGGGCGATGATAGTTGCGAACGCGACGCCAAAGACCCCCATCCCACAGAGTGTAAAGACCAGATCTAAAACGATGTTGATGCCAGCTGCAATTGAGAGGAACAATAGGGAGGTACGGCTGTCCCCAAGCCCCTGTAGGATGCCGGCGTTGATATTGAATCCGAGCGTGCCGATCATGCCGACAAAAATGACGACCATGTAGGTATCCGCCATATCCAACGTGCCGTCGTCCGGCACATTCATCAGGAGAAGAAGCGGCCTGCTACATAGGACGCCCACAATGGTGAGGGGGATAATGCCAATCATCATGGAGGTATAGATGGTGTTCACAGTGGCGCGGACTTGCTCAATGTCCCTTGCCCCGTAATATTGCGAGATCATGATGGTTGCGCCGGTGCTCAATCCCATGAATAAAGAACTCATCATAAAGGTGATGGGAAAACCGGTTCCCACTGCGGCCAGCGCCTTTTCTCCGATGAAGTTGCCCACAACGATGCTGTCGACCATGTTATAGAGCTGTTGAAAGACATTGCCTAGGAGCAAGGGGGCCGTAAACAGGAACAACAGACGGTAGGGGCTGCCGCTTGTCATATCCGTGGCATTAGAACGAAGCTTTTTCACAAACAATCCTTCCTTTTATTTTATAAGTTGGGCATAGAAAAGCCCTTTCGGAGATGCCGGTCAACGGCGCTCCAAAAGGGCTCGAAATGAATAGCGCAAGTATTGAAGAAGAAAATTATAAAAGTTTTTCCTTCATTTCGACCGCCTGACAGATCAAGTCAATGGAGTTCTCAATGCCAAAGGCAGAGGAGTCCACCAACAAATCATAGTTTTCTGGGTTTCCCCACTTTTGGTTGGAGTAGAAATTATAGTAGTTGGCGCGCTGTTTATCCTGCTTTACAAGCGTGTCAGCGGCTTTGGCCGGATCGACCCCATACTGTTTAATGATACGGTCCATGCGTGTAAAATGATTTGCATAGACATAAACATGCAGGCAATTCTTATTTTCACGTAAGACATAATCGGCACAGCGCCCCACAATAACGCAAGGCCCTTTTTCCGCCGCTTCCCGGATGACTTGGGACTGTGCAAGAAATACTTTATCATTGATGGGAAGGTTGTCTATGGGGGATACCTGGCTACCGAATGTATAGTTTCCCATCATCAGGGAATACAGGAGGCTATTGGTGGCCTTCTCATCCGCCTTCTCAAGAATTTCCGGACTCATCCCGCTCTGTTTTGCGGCCAGCGTAATCAAGTCCTTATTGTAAAAAGGAATGTCAAAATGCTTTGCAACCCTTTCTCCGATTTCCCTTCCGCCGCTGCCGTACTGCCGTGCAATGGTAATAATCGTGTGAATACGCATATGCTCGACCCCTCCTAATCAAAAACAGATTTCAGAGACCTTTAAAAATTTGCTAAAAATTTGTTTTTTTTGTGAATTTTCTTTATTTTACTGCTCTTCTATTTGTTTGTCAAACGATCTTTTCTGAAAAAATACGCCCGGATGAACAATCCGGAGCGCTTGTTAGTTCCAATGCCTGTTAATCCGCATCAAACACACCGGTGGAGAGGTAACGCTCTCCGGTATCCGGCAGAAGGACAACGATCTGTTTGCCCTTGTTTTCCGGGCGCTTTGCCAGTTGCGTTGCAGCAAAGACTGCCGCGCCTGCGGAAATCCCAACCAGGAGCCCTTCCGTGCGGGCCAGTTCCTTGGCGGTCGCGTAGGCGTCTTCATTTGTTACGGTGAGAACCTCATCCAGAATATCGGTGTTGAGAATATCCGGCACAAATCCGGCGCCGATACCCTGGATTTTATGCGGGCCGGCCTTTCCCTGGCTGATGACCGGGGAAGAAGCGGGTTCCACCCCGACGATCCGGATGCCGGGATTGTGGGCTTTCAATCCTTCGCCTGTGCCGGTGATTGTTCCGCCGGTCCCAATGCCCGCAACAAAGAGGTCGATTTTCCCATCGGTATCCTCCCAGATTTCCTGGGCGGTGGCCGCCCGATGTGCAGCGGGGTTTGCCGGGTTGGTAAACTGGCCGGGGATAAAGGAATTCGGGATTTCCTTGGCCAGCTCTTCCGCCTTTGCAATGGCCCCCTTCATGCCTGCCGCGCCTTCGGTGAGGACCAGCTCCGCGCCAAGGGCGGAGACCAGCCGGCGGCGTTCCAGGCTCATGGTCTCCGGCATGGTCAGGATCAGCCGGTAACCCCGTGAAGCGGCTACAAACGCAAGCCCAACGCCCGTGTTTCCGCTGGTGGGCTCGATGATCGTCGTATCCTGATTGACAAGGCCGCGTTCCTCGGCATCTTGGATCAGGGCAAAACCGACGCGGTCCTTGACGGAGGAAAGCGGGTTGAAGGATTCCACCTTCGCGATGAGCGTGGCCTCCAAAGCATGCTTCTTTTCATAGTTGGAGAGTTCCAACAGAGGGGTATGGCCGATCAGGTCGGTTAATTTTTTTGCGATTTTCATTTGCAGTCGCTCCATTCCATTCAGATTTGACAAAGAAATTTAAATTCCTATTAAAATAGTCAGGATTAATTTTTCCTTATTATATTCCATATATATGACAAAGTCAATAGGAAAAATCTGGTTTTTATTGCATTGAAATCGAAACCATAGTATAATGGTAAACAATAAAATGGCAGTAGAAAAAGGGGAAGCGCAATGAAACTTTCAACCAAGAGCCGTTATGCGCTTGAGGGCCTTTTTTATATGGCAATTGCAACCTTAGACCGGGCGGCGAGTATCAAAGAGATCGCAGCGGAAACGCAGATTTCCCCCGCCTATTTGGAACAGATCTTTTTTAAACTGAAACAGTTTGGGATTATCCGGACGGTGCGGGGCGCGCGCGGAGGCTTCCTGTTTGAGAAGCCGCTTTCGGAAATCACCGTCGGACAGATTATCCGGGCGGTGGAGGGAAGCCTTGTGCCGGTCAAATGCGTGGAGTCCCTCTCCGCATGTACCAGCAAGGTGCGGGGAACCTGCATCAGCCGCCAGGTATGGGTGGATCTCTCTGATGCGATTGCGCGGGTAGCAGACAGCCTGACACTGGAACAGCTGCGGAACGAATGGCTTGCGGAACAGAGAGGGGGGCAAGCCCTATGAAAATATCGACCCGGGGGCGTTACGGCCTGCGCGCAATGATCGATCTTGCCCTCCATGAAGATGAAGGGCGGGTGACGCTTGCGGGGATCGCCGCCAGGCAGGACCTGTCCCTCAATTATTTGGAGAGCATTTTTTCCGCGCTCAAGCGCGCTGGGTTTGTCATCGGGACGGCTGGTGCGCAAGGGGGATATTCCCTGGCACGCCCGGCGGATCAGATTTCGTTGCAGTCCATCTTGGAGGCTTTGGAGGGCGATCTATCCGTTTTTGAGGAGGCCGACATAGGGTCGCCCATCCGCGCCTTTCTCAAACAGCATGTGTGGGACGTCATCGACCGCGAAGTGGAGAATACCTTGTATGCCACCACACTGGCGGATATGGTGAAGCGCATCCAATTGCAGGAATCGTCTGCGGAGAGTTCCGCATTATAAACAAGAGACAAAAAAGCCGCCGCCAATGCTTCTAACATTGGCGGCGGCTTTTTGTAAAATGAGACGAATTTTTAGACGCGCCAACGGAGCGCTTCTTGAAATTTTGCGGCAAAACGGTGCTCCTGCGTCCGGCGCACTTCCCGCAGCTCTGGATTGGGCTGTGTTTCCAGGAGGGTATCGACCGTCCGGTCCACCTCCAAATACTGCATAGCCTCCGGGCATTGGATCATTGGCATCCCAAAGCCGAGCGGTGTTTCCAGCAATTCAATCACCCTCCCATAGCGTTTGCCGGGAAGGGGGAAATATGCGTCAGTCCTCTTCCATCATTGCTTCACGCCGCAGCGGGCAATGCTCCAACCGCCCGCATTCCTGCGCATATTTGCAGCTGCTGTTGGAAAATTTTCGACCGCGATGGGGGATCAGCGTGTATGTAGCGCGGATCGAATGCTCTGCTTGTAAATACGGGCAATAGCCCGAGATGATTTTGATGGTAGTTTGTTCCATAGTGAAATCCCTCTTTCTGGAAAGAATCATACGCTCCTCAAGAAAGAATGTCAATTCCCAAATGCCCAAAGAGGCCGCGGTACTAGCCGGGGCGTGCGACGCATATATATGGATGAATTCATTCGTAATGGAGGATTTCTCGTGGAAAAACGTGACAAGCACATAGAATCCGTGAAGGCATTTGTCTCTCCAGAACCATACCCGCCCATTGTGGTGGCTGGAAAAAACCGGTTATACGCTGGATTGATGCACATGAATATGTGTGCCGCACATAGTGAACTGACCGCACTGATGCAATATCTTTACCAAAGCTGGGTGATGAACGCAAACCATGCGGAGGCAGCCCAGGACTTACAGCGGATCGCCATGGTGGAGATGCATCACCTGAATATTTTTGCGCAGCTCGTCCAGCAGTTGGGCGGGGATCCGGTCTATGCTGTTTCGTTCCGGCGGCGCAGGCGGGTTTGGGATGGGACAATGGTTTCCCCATGCAAAAATTTTTTCCATATGATGCAGAACAACCTGCTTGCGGAGCAGGAGACAATCGACCGCTACCGGCGGCAAGCCGCAATGGTACAGGATGCCTCGCTCGCCGCGGTTTTGCTGCGCATCGTCGAGGATGAAAAGGTACATGTAAAGATTTTTCGGTCGTATTTGGACGTGTTGATTCAATAGGAAACATCCCGCGGAAGGTCAGGAAGCGTTCCGCGGGATGTCTTCGTTTATTCAGCCGGCTGCTTTTTGGAGAGATTTTCCGCGCACTGCTTCAGCTCGGTTTCGGTGCTTGCCCCCACGCCGGTCTGCATGATGCACTCCTGCACAAAGAAGGGCTGTGCGGAGAAGAATTTCTTCATCTGTGGATTGTTCAAAGCGGCGTTTGCCTTGTCTTCCGGCATTTGATTCACCTCCTGTCTGTCCGCTTTTTCCTGGGATTCGCATCCATACGTATTACACAGACGAATCCCAGAGAATCAAAGCGCACGATTATTCTTTGCAGGTTTTTCTGAAATACAGAAGGGAATATTTTGTTTTACAAAATTTGCTTGCAGATTGCCGCCGTATCTGGATATAATGAATGGGAGAAAGGACAAACAGGGAGGAAGAGCGATGAGTACAGCCGATCTGGTTCAGGCGCAGCGCGCCTTTTTCGACCATGGGAGGACAAAGAACCTTGCATTCCGCGCCGTGGCCTTGGAGCGATTGGAGCGCGAAATTCGCGCGCGGGAACATCGGCTATTGCGCGCTTTGCGGCAGGATCTGGGAAAATCCAATATGGAAGCCTACATGACCGAGATAGGCCTCACATGCAGCGAGCTGCGCTATATCGCTGCGCACATCCACCGATGGGCGGCCAAAAAGTGGGTCCCGACGCCTCTGAGCCAGTTTCCGTCCAGAAGCTTCTGCCAGGCAGAGCCCTACGGGGTGGTTTTGGTGATGGCGCCTTGGAATTACCCGTTTTTATTGAGCATGGAGCCGCTCATCGGCGCGTTGGCCGCAGGGAATACGGTCGTTCTCAAGCCTTCCGCCTATGCGCCCCATATGGCCAAAGAGCTAGAAGAGCTGCTCGGGGCTTGCTTTCCGCCGGAATATGTAGCGGTGGTACAGGGCGGCCGGGAGGCCAACACAGCACTCTTGGAGCAACGGTTTGACTATATCTTCTTTACCGGAAGCGTGGCGGTGGGAAAGCTTGTGATGGAGCGGGCTGCGGCGCATCTGACGCCGGTTACATTGGAATTGGGCGGGAAAAGCCCCTGCATCGTAGACCGGACAGCCAATGTGAAGCTGGCGGCAAAGCGGATTGTATTCGGGAAATTCCTCAATGCCGGCCAGACCTGTGTTGCACCGGATTACCTGCTGGTGCATCGGGAAGTGAAAAATACGCTGGTCGCGTATATGCGGAGGTATCTTCAGTTGTTCTATGGGAAAAAACCGCAGGAAAATCCCGATTATCCCAAGATTATCAATGAAAAGCACTTCCTGCGCCTGAAAGGGCTCATGGAAAACCAGCATATCCTGGTGGGCGGCGACGACAACGGGACCGATAAGATCGCCCCGACGCTGCTGGACGCCGTTTCCCCCGATGCGCCGGTGATGCAGGAGGAAATCTTCGGCCCGATCCTTCCCATTTTGACGTATGCAACGTTAGAGGAAGCGATCCGCTTTGTAAAAGCGCGCGAGAAGCCCCTGGCGCTCTATCTCTTTACCACGGACCGCACAACGGAAAAGCGCGTGTTGCAGGAAGTCTCGTTTGGCGGCGGCTGTGTCAACGACACGGTGGTGCACCTCGCCACGCCGTACATGGCATTTGGCGGCGTCGGCAAAAGCGGGATGGGGAGCTACCATGGCAAAAAGAGCTTCGATACGTTCAGCCATTATAAAAGCATTTTGAAGAATTCTAGCTTTCTGGATATGCCTGTGCGGTATCCTCCGGCCACTGCGAGAAAGGAACAGCTCCTGCGTTGGTTTTTGCGGTAAGCCGGTTTTCCGTTTAACAGCATAAAACGAAACAAAAGGCTGCCAACCGGGATGTACCGGCTGGCAGCCTCTTCCTTTGTACATGGAATCACAGCTCTTACACGCGCACGAGATTGAGCAGAACCTCCACCATTTTGTCCATGCTTTGGACCGGGATATACTCGAACCGACCGTGGAAATTGTGCCCGCCGGTGGATAGGTTGGGGCAGGGCAGCCCCATAAATGAGAGGCGCGCACCGTCCGTGCCGCCGCGGATCGGTACGACCAGGGGCTCTACCCCGGCGTCCCGCATCGCCTGCTCCGCGTCTTCAATCAGGAACATGTGGGGCGCAATCTGCTGCTTCATGTTGTAATAGGTGTCTGTCAGGTTGAGGACAACTGTCCCCGCACCGTATTTGTCGTTGAGATAGTCCGCGATCTTTTGGAAGCGCGCTTTTTTGGCTTCAAATTTTTCCATATCGTGGTCGCGGATGATATAGTGCAGGCTTGCCTGCTCTTCATGGCCCTGGATGCCCTCCAGGTGGCTGAACCCTTCATACCCTTCGGTAAAGGCCGGGTTTTCAAAAACCGGAAGCATGGAATGGAATTCCATTGCGATCAAGATGGCATTTTTCATTTTGCCCTTTGCCGTGCCCGGATGGACGCTCACCCCGTTGATGGTAATCTTGGCGTCCGCCGCGTTGAAGTTCTCATATTCGATCTCGCCGAGCTTGCCGCCGTCCACCGTATAGGCGTACTGCGCCCCAAAGCCCTTGACATCGAAGCGATCCGCGCCGCGGCCCGTCTCCTCGTCCGGCGTGATGCCGACTTTGATGGTCCCGTGAGGAATGTTCTCCGCAACCAGGCGTTCCAATGTGGTAAAAATTTCCGCGATGCCCGCTTTATCGTCCGAGCCGAGCAGCGTCGTGCCGTCGGTCACGATCAGATCCTGGCCTTTGTAGTCCAGAAGGCTTTCAAATTCCGCAGGGCGCATGACGATATTCTTTTCCGCGTTGAGGACGATATCCCCGCCGTCGTAGTTCTCGACGATGCGCGCACGCACATTCTCGCCGCTGGCAGCGGGAGCGGTGTCCATATGCGCGATCAGCCCCAGGATCGGGCGGTCGGTTTCACAGTTGGCCGGTAAGGTCCCGTAGACATAGCCGAATTCGTCCATGTGGGCGTCGGCCAGCCCCAGGCCGCGCAGCTCCTCCGCAAGCGCAGCGCCCAGAACCTTTTGACGGTCTGTTGTGGGGCATTTGTCCTCCGGCGCATTTTCGTCGGAGGTGGTATGGTAACGTACATATTGCAGCAATCGCTCGTAAGCTCGCATTTTATAGATCCCCTTTCGGTGAAAAATCCTTTTTCCTCATCATACGCCAAAATTCTCTAAAGTGCAATGTGGTTTTCACAAGAAGCGCCCTCACAAACATGCAGCTCGGTTCCGTAATGCTCGCTGGAAAAACCATTGTCGAAGAAGATGGAGAAAAAGGGCGTCATTTTGTTGTAAATTTCGGTATCGGTTGGCTTTGGCAGGCCGAGAAGCATTTGAAGAAATTCCGGCGTGATTGGCCCGGAAACGATCTTGCCAAACGCCCAATCGGTTTGCTTGTGATTGCCGTATTGCAGCGCAAGGGCGATCCACTCCGTTTCTTCGTTCCAGCAGTGGATTTCAAAGGAAGCAGCGGTTTTGGCATACTGTTCCACGAGGGCTTTCCACCGCTGGTTATCCGGTTCGGTGGCGTCCAGGGCGAGGATTTCTATGGCCTTCATCTCTGCGTATCCCCCTGTTCTGGCGCGGTTTTGCGTTCCGCGCCTTTGCTTGGCCCGAGCAAATCGCTCCACGCTGCGTGAAGCTGTTCCACGGCGGGGGCGATGTCCTCCAAGGGGATGCCTGCAAAGCCCAACGTTACGCTGCCCGGCTCGGTTTCTGCAATCACACGGACCCCGCGCTGTATTGCCCGGCGGCAGAGTTCCTCCGAGGGAGCATCGCAAGGCAGGTACAAGGTTAGCCGGAGGGCTGTTTCCTGCAAGAAGAGGCGGCAGCGCCGTCCAAAGGCGCTTCGGACGGAACGGCTCAGTTCCGCGCTTTTCGCGGCGTAGAGCTTGCGCAAGCGGCGCAGATGGCGCTCCAACTGGCCGCTTTTGACATAGTTGCTTAGGGCGAGCTGTTCCACTTTTGAAGCCGTTTGGTTGTAGCTTTTGGCGCGGGAACGGTAATCCGCGAGCAGTGCCGGTGGCAGCGCCATATAGCCGATGCGCACAGAGGGAAGCAGCAGTTTGGAAAAAGAACCGATGTAGGCCACCAGTTCCCCGTCCGCAATCCCCTGCATCGCAGGGATGGGCCGGGCATTGTAACGCAGTTCCCCATTGTAGTCGTCTTCAATCACGAGGGCTTGATGCGCTTTCGCCCATTCCAACAGGGCAAACCGGCGGCTCATCGGCATGGCGGTGCCGCTTGAAACGCTGTGGGATGGGCGCACCAACACCGCCCGGACGCCGCTCGCCTCCAGCGCGTCCATCCGGATGCCGTCCCGGTCGGTGGGCAGGCGCAAAACCGTAAAGCCGCAGTCCGCAAAAACGCGCTCCGCCTGCGGGAATCCGCGCTCGTCGATCGCGACGGTCTTTTCGGGAAGAAGGCCGCACAGCAGGTACAGGAGCGGCTGGGTGCCCGCGCCGACCACGATCTGTTCCGGGCTGGCTTTTACACCGCGGACGCCGTAGCAATAGGAGGAGAGCGCTTCCCGCAGGGCGGGTTCCCCCTGGGGATCGCCATAGGAGGTGAGCACCTCCTGCTGGGTGAGGACGTCGCGGATATGGCGGCGCCAGATTTTGATGTCGATGCACCCGCTGTCCACCGAATCGCTGCCGAAATTGTAGCGGACGTTTGGGCCTGGACGTTCCGCTTGCACGATCGTCTGGGGAGGCTCCAAATGGCTGGAGCGTTCCGGCCGGATGGCCCCGGCCTCTACGAAAAAGCCGCTCTGCGGACGCGCGCGTACATACCCCTCGACGCAGAGCTGCTGATAGGCCATTTCCACCGTGGTGCGGCTCAGGCGCAAGTCCTCGGAGAGCTTGCGGATGGAGGGGAGCTTTTCGTTCGTTGTGAGATGCCCCCGTTCGATGGATCTGCGCAGCGATTCATAGAGTTGCTGGTACAAGGGGGTATCGGATGCGGGATTGAGCATAAGAAAATCGTATGTCATGGAAATTCCTCTTCAAACTGTACTGGTCAATTTTTTATAAACTGTATATTTTAGTATGAACACTTTTGCGCTATGGCTATGATTATACCACAAACGAGCAAAGATGCAAGACGCTTTGCGGAAGATGTCTGGAGGGGAAGACCATGAAACTCAATTTAAACGAACGCAACACCAGCGTCAATCTGGCGCTCACCGGTCTGATGGCGGCGTTGGTCCTGGTGGCGACCATGTTCTTCAAGGTGGAGATCCCAGTGGGAACCGATAAGACCATGATCGGCTTTGCAAATGTATTTTGTATTTTGTCCGGCCTGTTGTTGGGCCCGGTTTACGGCGGCCTTGCAGCGGGGATCGGTTCTTGTATTTTTGACCTGATGGGCGGATGGGCGGACAGCGCGCCGACGACCCTGATCTTCAAATTTATGATGGCATTTGTATGCGGATTGATCGCATGGGGCGGCGACCGGACCGCAAGAAAGCTCTCCCGCGTGATTGTGGGTGCGGTGAGCGGTTCCCTGTGCTACTGCGTGCTGTATTTGGGATACTCGTTCCTGAAGCTGATCCTGGTGGGTTCCGCGCCGGAGGCTGCGGCCATCGCCATGGTGACGAAGCTGGCAGCGACGCTGACCAATGCCATTGTGGCGGACGTGATCGCGGTGCCGTTCTTCTTTGCCATCCGCAAAGCTTTGGAGCGGGCGCATTTGCCTGTTGGCGGTCCGCGCCGGGCATAAAATGTTGAACGATCTTGAATAGACAGACAGCCGGTTGTATTGCGTTTGTGCATACAACCGGCTGTTGTTGCTTTCAGGCGGCTGGGCGCGTTATGTGGCAAAAACGCCCAGCCGTTTTAAAATGGTCACGCCGTCGCGCAGCCCCTTTTGATAGAGGTGGCGTTCCTGGTGTCCGGAGACGTCCAGCAGGAGGGAGAAGCATTCTTCGGCGAACTCTTTTTCGTCTGCGGCAAACATGGAATCGCAGTCGCGGTGCATCCGTTCCAGCTTTTCGGCCAACAGCGCGTATTGTGCGGTAGCGTGGAAGTCGTCAACGGCGCGTTGCAGGAGTTCATCCAGGAAAACGTCAAAGATTTCTTGTTCCGTCATGTACAGGTTCCTTTCTCTGTGAATTCCAACAACGCTTGAAAGGAATCACCGCGCATGGTATACTATTTACGCAGCAATCCGCTTTCGCGGTTGTTGGTTTGTGGGGAAGCGGCTTCGACTTAGAGAGGGGAGGCCGTTTCCTTTCATTTTTTGAGGCCGGAATACTTTTCGTGGATAGCCCTGCGGACAAATTCAGAACGGTTTGTACGCTCTACTTTACAACATTCGTCCAATTCAGTTAATGTTTCTTTGTCCATCTTGACACGCAGCATAAATGTTTTTGGGCTATCCGTAGGGCGGCCTAGTTTTTTACCTGGCACTTGAAGAAATACACCTCCTTTTCGTAGCACCATAATCATATTATAAATTTCGTAGCAACGTAAGTCAAAGAAAATGGAAAAAGTTGGGTGTGAAAAATCTTGACATCTTGTAGAGCTGCTGGAAATGTTAAGGTACAGAAGCATGCTTTTTCGATCGTTTTCACCATTTGTGGCGTTCCATCCTCAGAATACGCAGAAAATCCGGAAAATCCCTTGTGGAACTGCCTGTCAGAATGCTATAATAATCTTTATGAATTTCGACCTTAAAAAAGGGGATCTCCCCTGGAATGGAGCTTTCTAGGATGAAGGATACAGAAAAAAAACCTAAAAGACTTCATAGCGACATTGTGCGGGACAGCATCAACACCTTTGGCACCAACGTCATTGGTTCCCTGCTGTCCATCATCTCGGCCTTTTTTGTGCTGGGTGTGTTGGACCCGGCGGTCAAGGGGCAATATAATCAGGTACAGCTGGTCGGCAACGGGCTGTTTACGCTGTTTGGATTTAGCATCAATGCCGCGATGATCTATTTTGTCTCCCGCTATAAGATCAAGAACACCAAAAAAGCGATTGCAAAGTTGACTGTGGCGATGTCTGCCCTGATTTTGGCGGCGGGCGCCGTTGCTGTGCTGTTTATGAAGGAAATCTTTTTCTCCGGCAGTACGGCCTTCTATTGCTGGGCGGCGGTCGTGTATGGCTTGTTCTCCTTCTTGATGAATGTTTGCCTGGCGATTTTGCGCGGGGAAAACAAATTTAAAATGTTTAATACGATCAACCTTTTGCAAAAGGTGTTGTTGACCGCGTTCATGTTCTCCATGCTTGTATGGCCCAGTGCCATGCTGCTGGTTACCTCCATGATCGGCATCCAGGTGCTGATGATCCTCTTCGCCCTGTATGGCATCAAGCGCTGGAATGGAAAGGAACCGGACCCCGCGCCGGAAGACGACCACTCGGTGCAGACGGGCGCGATGTTCCGCTATAGCTTAAAGTCGCATGTCTCGAATGTGATGACCTATATCAATTCGTATTTGGGATCGTACATTGTAAACGCCGTGTATTCCCTTTCGACCTTCGGCATTTACAATGCGGCTGTCACCATGATGCAGCAGGTGTGGCTGCTGCCCGACGCGGTGAGCCAGGTCATTATGAGCCGGATTGCAGCCATGCATGAAAAGGACGATAAAGTCCGTTTGACCTTGATGTCCTGTAAAGTGGTCACCTATATCACCATTGTTTGTGCGGTGCTGTTGGTGTTGGTGGCGCAGGTGTTTGTGCCGATTGTGTTCCCGAAGTACGTGGAGGCCATTGCGCCTCTGCGGTATTTGATTATCGGTTCGATTTTTATCTGCTATGCAAAGGTGTTGGCCAATTCCATCGCCGCCTATGGCAAGCCGGAATTGAACATTTTGCCGACCATCATCGGGATTATAGTCAATTTGAGCTTGTCGTTTGTTCTGATTCCGCCGATGGGCGTCAACGGCATTGCGCTGGCGACCTCCGCCTCGCTGACCGCGCAGGGGTTCACCTCCATGGTGATTTTCTGCCTGTTTACACATACCCCGTTCTATCGCCTTCTGATTCCGAACGGGGAAGAGATCCGCTCTGTCAAACAGATCTTTAAAAAATAATTTGTGAATTCAAGGAGAGAGCATCCATGAAAAAATACCTTTCTCTGTTGCTTGCGCTGCTGGTGGCGCTCTCGTGTACGTCTCTGGCGTTTGCGGCCGAAGAGGATGAAGAAGAGATTTCGCCGGAGATGAAGGAGCTCGGTGAATATATCATGAACCACCAGGCCGAGGCGTTTGACCTGGCGGTCGAGGGATATACCTGCCAGTCGGAAAAGGTGGAAGCCGAACTGCTCACGGACGGCACGGTGAACGTCACGGAATATTGGACGTATTCCTGCCGGAACTTTGAGAAGATGACAAAGTTTGAGCGCACGCTCGCCAAATCCGAAGACTATGAGATTTCGGATATCCGCGTGGTGATGGGCTCGGAGGAGCTGGAGCGCTTCAACAGCTACGAGGAGATTCAGGCGGCGACGGAAAGCGAAGGGGAAAAATACCCGGAGCGGAAGTACACGCTGGATGAAACCGACACGGGCTATGAGATCAACGCATATTTGAAGAATTGGAATGCCACCACGACGATCAAGGTGCTCTATACCGTAAAGGGCGCCGTGCAGTTCCACAACGATATTATGGAATTCAATTGGGAGCTGATTGGGGAGGACATCCCCTATGAAGCGGGGCTGTTGACCGGCTACGTGATTCTGCCCTATGGAGCGCAGCGCGATGAGGTCAAAGCCTGGACGTACGACCAGGAGGACTATGAGCTGGTCATCGAAAGCGGCGAGCTGGTGGGTCTGACGGTCAATGAGGTCCCGGCCAACCATGCGGTAGACATCCGCGTGACCGCGCCGCTGTATTTGTTCCCCGATGCCGCGGACGCCTATAAGACCGGCCAGGATGCCTATATGCAGATTTTGCAGAAGGAAAACGACCCCGACCAGGACCCGGCATATACGGCGCGGGAGGCGCGGAAGGACCAGATCATCCGCATTGCGGCCCCGGTCGTATTGATCGGCGGCGCTGCCTTGGTTTTGATTGTTTCCCGCATCCGCAGAAAGAAGAAGGCATAAGGGAGGCCAAACGATGCAGAAGGAAACGTCTGCAAAAGCGCAGAAAGTAAAGCTGGCTCTCCGCGCAGCGTTCCCGATGACCATCCCCGTGATGGTGGGTTATCTGTTCTTGGGGGCAGCTTTTGGCATTCTGCTGGAGAGCAAAGGCTATGGCTTCGGGTGGGCCGCCTTGATGAGCGTGATTGTCTATGCGGGCTCGATGCAATTTGTGGCGGTCGATCTGTTGGCGACGGGAGCGGGCTTTTTGCAGGTGGCGTTGATGACCTTGATGGTCAATATCCGCCATGTGTTTTATGGCCTCTCCCTGTTGGGGAAATTTCAAAATTTTGGCGCGAAAAAGCCCTATATGATTTTTTCCCTGTCCGATGAGACGTTTTCTCTGCTCTGTAGTGCAGAGCCGCCCAAAAATGTGGACCGCAGTTGGTTTTTCTTTTTTATCGCCTTGTTGGACCAACTTTACTGGATTGTCGGTTCTGTCGTGGGAGGACTGCTGGGTTCTTCCTTTTCATTCAATACACAGGGCATTGATTTTGCGATGACTGCGCTCTTCGTGGTGATTTTTGTCAACCAGTGGCGTGAAACAAAAAGCCATGCGCCGGCCTTGGCGGGATTGGCATGCTCCGTTGTTTGCCTTCTCCTTTTTGGAGCGGATAATTTTATTCTGCCGGCGCTCATCAGTATGGTCGTGTTGCTGACCGTCGTTCGGAAACGGTTGGATCGACCGGAGGAGGAGGCTACAACATGACTGGGGCAATTCGTGCGCTGCTTGTGATTGCGTTAATTGCGCTTGTTACATTTTTCACAAGACTTCTTCCCTTTGTCCTGTTCCCGGAGGGAAAGGAAACGCCGCCATATGTGCGTTATTTGGGGAAAGTTTTGCCTTTTGCAATCATTGCCATGCTTGTAGTATACTGTTTAAAGGGAACGAGCCTTCTGACGTGGCCATACGGCTTGCCGGAGCTGATTGCGGTGGCGGCTGTTGTGGCGTTGCATGTGTGGAAGAAGAACACCCTGTTGAGCATTGGCGTGGGAACCGTGTTGTATATGGTATTGGTGCAGTTTGTTTTTGCTACATAAGGGCTTCCGCCCCGGATGGGCGGGGAAAATTGAAAAGGATTGTGGGGGAGATCGGAATGATGGCCACCGAAAAGCTGTATGTGCAGATGCTGGGGGATTTTTCCATCCGGCGTGGCGACCGGGAAGTGGTGAAAAAAGGGAACCGCTCCAAAAAGATTTGGCACTTGATTGGCATCCTTTTGACGAATCGAGGGCAAAGGCTGGCTCAGGAAAAATTGATCCAGTTGCTATGGCGTGAGGGGGATGAATGCATAGACCCAGCCAACTCCCTAAAAAATTTGGTCTATCGCGCGCGGATGCTCTTGGACGATTTGGTGCTGGAAGATGAAGTGTGCGAAGAGGGAATGGAGTTTATCCGTTTTTCCGAAGGGGCATATATGTGGAACGAAGATATCCCGTGTGAAATTGACACGGAAGTGATGACCCTTCTGGCAAAGCGCGGTTCGGATGAAGACCAGGCAATTGAAAGCCGGATTGCCTGCTACTCCCAGGCGGTAGAGCTGTACAACGGGGAATTCCTGCCGAATTTGGGGGAGGACGAGTGGATTTTTGCAAAGCGCGCACAGTATGAAAGCCTTTATGTCAGCTGTGTGTTGACCTTATGCCGCCTTTTGAATCAGTCGGAGCAATATGGGAATGTTATTTCAGTTTGCGAGCGTGCGGTGCGGTTTTGCCCTTATCAGGAAGATATCCATCATATCTTACTGAAGGCCTATCTGCGCACGGGGCAGTATGCCCAGGCGTTGGTACACTACGAGCACATTTCCGAATCCTTTAACCGGGAGCTGGGCATGGGGCTTTCGAATTCGATCCGCAATCTGCACCGCGAGATTATCCAAGGGCTCAATATGGTCGAAATTGATATGAATCAGATCAAGGAGGATATTCTTGCGGAGGAGACATCCGGCTCGACGCCGTTTTTTTGTGAGTATACGGTGTTCCGTGAGATCTGCCGGGTGCAGATGCGCGCCCGGGAGCGTTATAACCAGAGCGAGATTTTGATCCTGCTCACAGCGACAGACAAGAACGGGGAAATTCCGCCGTTGGAAAAGCTAAAAAATATTATGACTGTCTTAAAAGAAGCAATCTCTGAAACGCTGCGCCGGAACGATATTGTCGCGCGGTATAGCCCTTCCCAGTTCATCTTGGGCCTGTTGGTGGCCGAGGAAGAGAACGGGCAATTGGTAGCCAACCGCATCCGGAATGCGTTTGAGGCGAAATGCCGCCGGAAAGGTGAGATTTATCTAAAAGAACAGATGATTAGCCTGCGTGCCGAGGATTCGCAGAACTGACAACCGCAGCCGAATCCGACGAAAGGAGAACCTATGAAAAAACGTTTGCGCAAGGGGATTTTTATAGCATCGCTCTGTGTTTTTATAGGTTCTATGAGTGTGCTCGGATATAAGGGGATCTATGAGCCCATGCAGAACCGGCATGCGGTCAAGCAGGTACAGCAGATTTATCACGCTGAAGAAGACGGGGAGGAGAAGGACAGTTCCCCTTCCTCACAGACGTCCGAGGAGGCTGTGCAGCGGAAGCGGGACGCCTTTGCCCAATTGAAAGCGGGCAACCCGGACACCATCGGTTGGATTCAGATTCCCAATACGGTGGTGGACTATCCGGTGATGCAGTCCTCAAAGGACAATCCGGAGCTCTATCTCCGTCATGGATACGATAAGAAATACACCCAATACGGCTGCATCTTTTTGGATGCCAACTGTACCCCGGCTCAGGAAATGAAGAATTTGACACTCTATGGGCACAACATGAACGATGGGCAGATGTTTGCCGCGATCCTGCAATACACCGATCTGGAGTTTTATAAGAGCGCCCCGGTGATCGACTTCGATCTGGAAGGGGTGGAGGGCAAATGGAAAGTGTTCTCCGTGTTTAAGATCAATACACTCCCGGAACAGGGGGAAATCTTCGACTACGCCCAGCCGGATTTCGAGGACGATGAGGCGTTCACGGCTTTCATCGAAGAGATGCGCAGCCGGTCCATTTTGAATCTGCCGGTCGATGTGAATGCGGACGATCAATTGCTCACGTTGTCCACCTGCTCCTATGAATTTGAAGAGTTTCGCACTGTCGTGGTAGCCCGCCGGGTGCGGGAAGGCGAGGATGCGACCGTTGATTTGGACAAGGCGGCATACAATCCTTCCCCAGTTTACCCGGACTGCTGGGTGCAGAAATATGGGAGTTGACGAGAAACACAGGAGTGAATCATAGATAGAACGATTTGAATTTATCAAGACAGAGCCTTTTGTTCCTTTTGGCTATGAAAAAACGGTTATGCGGCATACGCTGCATAACCGTTTTTTGATTGATGGATTTTCCTCAGTCGATCGGGACCACGGAACCCTCATAGGTCTCATTGATATATTGCTTGACCGTGTCGCTCTTGAGCGCCTCCACGAGCGCCTGCAGTTCCGGGCGGTTTTCGTCGCCCTTGCGGACAGCGATCACGTTGGGATAGGCTGTTGTTGCAACGGAACCGCTCTCTTCCACGGCCAGTGCATCGCTCATCTTCAAGCCGCCGTCGATGGCATAGTTACCGTTGATCACGGCGAGATCGACGTCGGGCAGGATGCGGGACAACTGTGCCGCTTCGATTTCGGTAATCTGGATGTTTTTCGGATTGCTGGTGATATCCTTTACGGTGGCGTTCAATCCCGCGGATTCATCCACCTCGATCAGTCCCTGATCCTGAAGAAGTAGAAGTGCGCGCGCCTCGTTGGTGGTATCATTTGGAACGGCGATGGTCGCGTTGTCCGGCAGGCTGTCCAGGGAGGTCGTCCGGCCCGCGTAGATGCCGAGCGGCTCGTAATGGATTGCGCCGATCGAGACCAACTCCGTTCCGTACTCCTCGTTAAAATTGTCCAGATAGGTCTGATGCTGGAAATAGTTGGCGTCCAGTTCCCCTTCGGAGAGCGCCAGGTTCGGCTGCACATAGTCGGAGAACTCCACCACATCCAGCTCATACCCCTGCTCCTTGAGGATATCGCTGGCAACCTCCAGGATTTCTGCGTGCGGAGCAGGAGACGCCCCGACCTTGATCACCTTGGATTCGGAATTGTCCGCATTTTCACCGGACGCCGCATCGCCGCCGGACTGACATCCGGCCAATACGGTGGCGGAAAGTGCAACCGCGAGAATGAGTGCAAAAATCTTTTTCATAGGATAGTTCCTCCTTTTGTTAAGGGCTTTGAAAGAACAGAGAATGCTCCTCTTTCAAAGCATTATTTGCGCCGGTCCAACCGCCGGGCAATCCAGAGGCCCAGTCCCTGGAATACCTGCACCACCACAATGAGCAGGACGACGGTGACGAGCATGATGTCCTCCTCACGGCGGTAATAGCCGAAGCGAATGGCGATATCGCCCAAACCGCCGCCGCCGACAAATCCGGCCATTGCGGTATAGCCGAGGATCGTCGTGATGGCAATGGCGCAGTTGAGGATCAACGAGGGGCGAGCCTCCGGCAAAAGGACTTTCCAAATGATTTGCAGAGCGGAAGCGCCCATGGACTGGGATGCTTCGATCACACCGACGTCCACTTCTTTGAGAGAACCTTCGACCAGCCGGGCGACGAAGGGCGCAGCTGAGATGGTCAGAGGCACGATGACGGCCGTAGGGCCAAGGGTTGTGCCCAGAAGCCAGCGGGTGAACGGCAGGACCGCGATCAATAAAATGATAAATGGGAACGAACGGGTCAGGTTGACGATCACGTCCAATATTTTATATAGGACAGGGTGGGGGCGGATCCCGTCCGCAGCCCACATGACGAGCAGCACACCCAACGGCAATCCGATGATATACGCGAAGAGGGTGGACCCCAACGTCATATACAGGGTTTCACCGACGCCTTGCAGCAACATTTGCAGCGTGGATTCATCCCACATTTCCGCTCACCTCCTCTACGGTCAGGCCCCGCATATGCAGATACCGCTGCATCTTATCCGCGAGGGATTCGTCTTCGGGCAGTTGGATGACAATCTGCCCAAACGCTTTTCCGTCCATGTTTTTAGTATCAGCAAAGAGAATATTTACAGGCGATTTATATTCGAGCACCATATTGGCGATTACGGGTTCAAAAGAGGAACTCCCGTTGAAGACAATGCGGATGGCGTGTTTGCCAGTAAACGTTTCAGTGGTATGCTTTCCTTCTGGGAACACCAGGTGCTGCGCAGCCGGCGTCTTGGGGTGGGAAAAGATTTCGGTAACGTCGCCGCACTCGGCAATTTTGCTTTCACTGATGATGGCCACACGGTTGCAGATCTCTTCGATCACGCGCATCTCGTGGGTGATGATTACAATGGTAATCCCCAGACGGCGGTTGATGTCCTTCAGCAGAGCCAAAATCGAGGACGTCGTATTGGGGTCCAGGGCGGACGTCGCTTCGTCACACAGGAGCACCTTTGGATTGGTGGCCAACGCGCGGGCGATTGCAATACGCTGCTTTTGCCCGCCGGAGAGCTGGGAGGGATAAGACTTCGCTTTATCCGACAAACCGACGAGTTCCAAAAGCTCCTTTGCGCGCTTTTTGGCGGTCGCCTTGTCCACCCCGGCGATTTCCAAGGGGAAGCAGATGTTCGCTTCCGCAGTCCGCTGCATCAGCAGGTTGAATTGCTGGAAGATCATCCCCATGGAGCGCCGCGCTTCACGAAGCTGTTTTCGATTTAGCTTGGAAAGATCCATGCCGTCGAACAGGACGGTCCCCTCCGTTGGGATTTCCAGCATATTCATACAGCGTACAAGCGTGCTCTTTCCTGCGCCGCTCATACCGATAATGCCGAAGATATCCCCCTGTTCGATTTTCAGGTTGATGTCCTGCAGCGCATGGACCTCCGCGTTTTTGCCCCGGAAGGTTTTGCTGAGGGAGCGAATTTCAATGATCGGTTTTCTTTCCACATGACACCCCTCTTTTCCGTTTCCATGTTCTTCTGCTGAACGCTATGCCGCAAAGCGTTCAAAACATTACTGATTTAATAGGAATTATACGGCACAATGACATGCGTGTCAAGTATTGTGCGCAGATTCTACCTTATTCAACAGGCGGTTCCCAACGGGCGGCCAGGGCTTTGATGGGGATTCCCTTTTCCGTAAACATCTTTTCGTGCTCCGTCGGGGCATCCTGCGCAAAAAAGCCTGGATTTGCATGGAGATCGGCGGTTTGGCGCAGAAGCATGAACCCGCTTTCCTTTATATATTCTAAGGTATCGGCAAATAGGCCGTCGTCGTCCGTCTTAAACCAGAGTTCGCCGCCCGGCTGCAAGAACTGCTTATAATCGTTCAAACGGCGCGGGTGTGTCAGGCGGCGTTTGTTGTGCTTGGCACGGGGCCACGGGTTGCAAAAATTGATACAGATGCGGGCGACGCCGTCCTCCGGCCGGAGCATGTTGCAGATTTGTTCCACGTTATAAGCGGTCAACCCAACGTTGTCCACTGGACGCCCGGCCCCAGCGAAGGCCGCTTCCACAATGCGCTTCGCGGGGGCTAATACGACGTCCTTCAAATCTACACCGAGGTAATTGACCTGTGGATTTTTTGGGGCCAGCCCTGCAATATACCAGCCCTTCCCGCAGCCGAGCTCCAAATGGATGGGTTGCTTTTTCGGAAACCAATCCTGCCATTTTCCGGCCATCCGTTCCGGACCACGCACAAAAAAGGGACAGGCATTCAGCTCTGGAGCTGCCCAAGGCTTATTGCGCATCCGCATGCGGCGTTCCCTCCGTATCCCAATTTTTGCACACGTCAACCCATTTTTGACTGTGGGAATATTGAAACAGTTCCTCGCAGCTCAGTTCAATTGCGGAATTGGGAGTACCGCTGGCTGGGAATACCGTCGAAAAGCGCTTCAAAGAAATATCGCAATATACAGCGGCCGTGTCCGGATTGGCAAAGGGGCAGACGCCTCCCACCGGATAGCCTGTAAGCGGTAAAACTTCATCGGCACTCAGCATTTTGGCTTTCCGGTGGAATTCCGCTTTGAATTTGCTGTTATCGATTTTGGCATCTCCGGCTGCCACGACAAGAATACAACCGCCGTCCGACTGTAGGGAGATGGTTTTGGCAATACGCGCAGGCTCTACACCAAGCGCTTGCGCTGCCAATTCGACTGTTGCGCTGGAGACATCGAATTCCTGCACACGGCCAGCCACGCCATAGGATTCTAGATACGTTTTTACTGCCTCAATAGACATGATAAATCCCTCCATGCTGCTATCAGATTGTATCGATTTTGCGGCTTTTTCAGTAACATAATTCTAACAAAGTATAGCATAAGAATAGACATTGGAAAGTGTCTAAAAAAGAATTTGTGAGATAAAACAAAAAATATAGGCTTTTTTTGACTTTTTGCTGCGGTTTTTTGAAATGTGTAAGGGAAAGAAAAAAATTAGCTTTTTTCGATGAATTTTCTAACAAATCATCCAAAGGAAAAACGCGGTAGCCATTTGCTTGTGCTGCGAAGAGTATGCTATACTATAGACCACATATGAGCAACGAAACCAGTGGTGGAGGAAACCAATGAACGAGCAAAGAAAACGGAAAGTTGGATGGGCTCTGGCGGTTCTGGCGGCGGTTTTGGTTTTAGTGGCTGTTGTAGTACAGTGGAACCGGTGGAAGGCAGAGCAACAACCGTTTACCAGCACGGAATTTGCAATGGGAAGTTATGTCCAACAAACTGTTTATGGCGATAGAAGGGAAGAAGCGGCGTCGGAAGCAGCCAACGCGGTGCAACGCTTAGAAAACCAGATTTCGTGGCGGATAGAGGGTTCGGATATCGCACGGTTGAACGAAGCTGCAGGGACGGATTGGATTGCTATTGATCCACAGACCGCAGAGCTGCTGGCACAAGCGTTGGATGTGGCGGAGCGCTCAAATGGGGCGTACGATCCGACGATCCTGCCGGTCAGCTCCCTTTGGGACTTTGGCGGGGAAAACCAACATTTGCCGGAAGCTGAACAGATTGAAGAATACCGTTCCTATGTTGGGTATCAAAATTTGCGTGTAGATGAACAGGCTTCGGAGGCTTCTTTGAAAATCCATGGTGCGGCGATTGATCTCGGAGGAATTGGAAAAGGCGCAGCGTGTGACGCTGCGGTTCAGATGTATCAGGAAAGCGGTGCGGAGGCTGGCATTGTCGCGGTGGGTGGAAGCATTGGCCTATATGGGGAGAAGCCGGATGGCAGCTTGTGGCGCCTAGGCGTGCGCGACCCAAATAGCGGCGACGATAGGGCGGAAGCGATGGGGCTTCTGGATCTGGCGTCTGGATTTGTATCCACGTCTGGCTCCTATGAAAAAACCTTCACAGAAAATGGGAAGACCTACCATCATCTTTTAGACCCAAAGACTGGTTATCCAGCGGAAAGCGGGCTTGTATCCGTCACCGTTGTGGCGAAGAGCGGCGCTTTGAGCGACGCCTTGGCGACAGCCGTGTTCGTGCTTGGGGAAGAACAGGGCATGGCCTTGCTGGAAGAGTATGGAGCGGGTGGGGTGTTAATCTCGCAAGATAACCGTGTTTTGGTATCCGACTCCTTGAAGGACGCTTTCCAGCTCACTTCAGATATGTATACCCTTGTATCATAAGAGGGGATTGGGTGGGCGCACTTGCTGGCAAAGTTGAAACTGTTGGGCCAGGGACAATCCTTGTAAATAGCAAAAATAAAGGGAAGGTCTTTCCCCGCTCCCAGTGTTCCAAAGAAATTAGATATTTCAATAGGAAATTAGGCACGGCCGGGATGATCGGCCGTGTGTTTGCTTGCGTTTAGGTAGGAATGTTTTGGCTTGTTTTGAAGATGGGATGAAGAGGCCACATGGGGTTCTATATAGAATGGATTGTTGAAGGCATCCTTTCGGATAGAATGGTACCATACCATATAGTGTACTTGCAATGTAGGCGTTTGTATGGTATATTTCTTGATTGCTTCTGATTGGGGTAGTGCCGGCACGCATATGAGGCCAATGCCTCAGGCAGCTGTGCCGTTACTCAATACAATATTTTGAACAACGGTCTTTTTAGGAAGAAAGTAAAAAATGAAAATGGAGGGAAAAGAATGGAATTTGCATTTCCAGAAAAGCCTTTCAAAACACATGGCGGGGCGCATGTGCCGCATTATAAGAACACGGCGCAGATGGAATCCAAAATAATGCCGCCTCCGGCGCAGGTCATCATCCCCATGCAGCAGCATGCCGGGGCCCCGTGCAAACCTCTTGTCCAAGTGGGGGACGAGGTGCTTGTAGGGCAAAAGATCGCCGACAGCGATGCGGTTGTCAGCGCGCCCATTCATGCCAGCGTTTCAGGCAAAGTGCATGCGGTCAACCAGGTGATGCTCTCTGGGGGCCAATATGTGGATGCGCTTGTGATCGACTCCGATGGAGAGATGAAGGTTTCTCCAGAGGTACATCCGCCAAAGGTGGATACCCGCGAGGAGTTTCTCCGTGCTGTGCGGGAGTCCGGCTTGGTTGGATTGGGCGGCGCTGGTTTTCCTACACATGTCAAGTTGAATGTATCCCCCGATAAGAACATTGACACGCTCATTATCAACGCTGCGGAGTGCGAACCATACATAACGGCCGACCATCGGGAAGCGCTGGAAAACACAAAGGCGGTATTTTCCGGAATCAATACGGTCCGGAAGATGTTGGGAATTGAGCGGGCGATCATAGCGGTGGAAGACAATAAGCCCGATGTAATCGAAGCACTGCGGAAGATGGAGAATGATGGACAAGCCAGCCCGGACAAAAACGTTTGTGTGTTGGCGCTTTCCGCTTCCTACCCGCAGGGAGCGGAAAAGGTGCTCATCAAGTCCTGCACCGGACGCGAGGTCCCCATGGGGAAGCTGCCTGCAGATGTGGGTTGTATTGTGATGAACATAACGTCCGTTGCCTTCCTGGCCGATTATCTCAGGACAGGGATGCCTCTGGTGAAGAAGCGCGTCACCATCGACGGCTCCGCCGTAAAATCCCCGCAGAACGTTATTGTTCCGATCGGTACGCCGATTGCAGAGATCATCCGCTTCTGCGGAGGGTATGCGGTTCCGCCGAAAAAGATCCTGATGGGCGGCCCCATGATGGGAATTGCCCTTACAGACGACAGCCTGCCGGTCATCAAGCAAAACAATGGTATCCTCTGCTTTGGAGAGGAAGAGGCGCGCCTGCATGAACCAACTGCCTGTATCCGCTGTGGCCGCTGTGTGAGCGGATGCCCAATGAATCTGGTCCCGACTAAGCTGGAAAAGTATGCGGAAGCCAAACGTGTGGAAGAATTGCAGGAATATTGTGTGATGGACTGTATGGAATGCGGTACCTGCGCTTATCGCTGCCCGGCCCACCGGCCGTTGGTGCAGGCCATCCGGCTAGGAAAGGCTCTTGTTAGAAATGCGGGAGGGAAGAAATAAATGGAGCAGAAATTGATTGTATCGTCTTCGCCCCATCTGGGGAGCGGAGCAACTACGCAAAAAATTATGCTGGACGTTATTATTGCCCTGATCCCGGCGGCAATTGCATCCTGTATTTTATTTGGGATTCAGGCGCTAATCTTGATCCTGACCTGTGTGATTTCCTGTGTGCTTGCCGAATATCTCAGCCGTAAGGTGATGAAACGCGACAACACCATTTTTGACCTCAGCGCGGTAGTCACTGGCCTTTTGCTGGCCTTCAACCTACCAGCGACGATCAACCCCCTGATTGCGGTCTTTGGGAGCGTAGTGGCAATTGTTGTTGTAAAGCAGATGTTCGGCGGCATTGGGCAGAACTTTGTCAATCCAGCTCTGACGGCGCGCATCGTGCTGATGTCGTCCTTCCCGGCGAAGATGAGCAATTGGGTGGTGCCCTTCTGGTACCGCAGCGGGAACCCCGACGCGATTACCACAGCATCCCCGCTTGGCCTGCTCAAGCAAGGGGCATCGGATCAGCTTCCCAGCCATCTGGACATGCTGCTTGGCGCGCGTGCCGGCTGTTTGGGGGAAACCTGTGCCATTGCATTGATCCTGGGAGGCATTTATCTGGTGGCCCGTAAGGTTATCAGCCCAGTAATCCCGTTGTGCTATCTTGGAACTGTAGCGGTGATCTCCTTGATCGCCGGCCGTGACGTAATTTTCGAATTGCTTTCCGGCGGCCTGTTGCTCGGTGCAATCTTTATGGCGACGGACTATACAACATCCCCCATCAACCGGAATGGCCGGATTGTATATGCGATCGGCTGCGGCATTTTGACAATGCTGATCCGGATGTTCGGTTCGTTGCCGGAGGGCGTGTCCTTCTCGATTATCCTGATGAACATTTTGGTGCCGCATATTGAGCGGATCACCCGCCCGCGTCCCTTTGGCGTCAAAAAGGAGAAGGCCAAAAAGGAGGCTGCACACGAATGAAGATAGATGCAAAAGAAGTCCTGCGTCCCACCATTACATTGACCGTGATCTGTTTTGTAGTCGCGGCGCTTTTGGCGGGGACAAACCTTTTGACCAAGGATAAGATTGCACAGCAGGAGGAGCAAGCTGCCAGCGAGGCGCGCGAACTAGTCCTTCCCGGCGTTGAAGAGTTTGAAGAGATGGAGGCCACGGATGCCGATGGGGAGAGCGTGGTTTATTATGTTGGAAAGGAAGGCGGGGAAGTGGCTGGCTATGTGTTTACCACTTCCGCCAGTTCGTATGGTGGACCGGTCCAGGTGATGACCGGCATACGGGCGGATGGGGAAGTATCCGGCGTGCAATTGCTTAGTATCGACGATACGCCGGGCCTTGGAATGAATGCGCAAAAAGAGGAATTCCGTGCGCAGTACCAACAGCCAATCCCGGAATCCGGAGCATTTGAAGTCATCAAGTCCGGGGAAAAACAGGACGGCCAGATTATGGCGATGACCGGTGCAACCATCACTACACAGGGCGTAACCGACGCGGTAAACGAGGCATTGGCCCTGTATGAAACCGTAAAAGGAGGCGCTTGAGGATGGAGAAAAAGAGATCCCTATGGAGTGAATTTACCAAGGGTATTATCAAAGAAAATCCTGTGTTGCGTTTGGTGCTTGGATGCTGCGCAACGCTTGCAGTCAGCACCTCTGCTAGTAACGCAATTGGAATGGGTTTGGCGACGACCTTTGTCCTGGTCTGTTCCAATGCAGCGATCTCCCTGCTGCGTAAGGTGATCCCGGATAAGGTTCGCATTCCGGCGTTCATCACAGTGATCGCAGGATTTGTATCGGTTGTGCAGATGTTTATTCAGGCATATTCTCCAGCACTTGACGAGGCCCTGGGCATCTATCTGCCTCTGATTGTGGTCAACTGTATTATCTTGGGGCGTGCAGAGATGTTCGCCAGCAAGAATAAGGTTCTCCCCTCCATTGTCGATGGCCTTGGGATGGGAATTGGTTTTACGACTACGCTGTTGGTGATGGGGATGATCCGTGAGTTCCTCGGTTCGGGTAGCTTGTTTGGCATTCCGATTACGGCCGGAGTGGTGGACCCCATCATTATCTTCATTCTGCCGCCTGGAGGGTTCTTTGTGTTTGGTATTTTGATTGCGGTAGCAAACCGGTTGTCGGGCGAGGGTTCGCGTCCGGCAGAGCTTGGCTGTCAGGGATGCCCGCTGGCGGCAAATTGCTCGAAGCTTCAAGAAAAGGAGGCTGCTAAGAAATGATTAAGAATCTTGTAGCCATCTTTTTGGCGGCGATCCTGACAGAAAACTATATTTTGAATAAATTCCTCGGTATCTGCCCGTTCCTCGGCGTATCGAAGAAGCTGAATACAGCGGTTGGCATGAGCATTGCAGTTACGTTTGTAATGGTGATTTCCACTGCAGTGACCTGGCCAATCTATATGTATGTGCTCGTCCCCAATCATTTGGAGTATCTACAGACCATCGTCTTTATTTTGATTATTGCGGCGCTGGTCCAGTTGATTGAGACCATCCTGCGCAAATTTATGCCGCCGCTTTATAATGCGTTAGGCATCTATTTGCCGCTGATTACCACGAACTGCGCGGTTTTGGGCATTACCATGCTGGTGCTTGAAAAGGGTGCTGCGGACCCGACTTTCGGATATGTGGAATCCTTGGTCAATGCGTTCGGCTCCGGTATTGGCTTTATGGTCGCTATGGTGATCTTTGCTGGTGTCCGCGAGCGCATGGAGACGAACGACATTCCAAAATTTCTCAAAGGCCTTCCCATCACCCTGATCGCAGCATCGCTTGTGGCGGTGTCCTTCCTTGGGTTCCAGGGCCTTGTCGACGGCTTATTAGGCTGAGGGGAGGAATAGAGATGAGTCAATTATGGGTTCCTGTTGTCATTGTGGTGGTGATCGGTTTGATTGCTGGCCTGGGCTTGGCAATTGCCTCGATTCTGTTGGCTGTACCAAAGGATGAAAAAGCGGAGGCCATTGAGGAAATGCTTCCAGGGGCCAATTGCGGTGCCTGCGGGTTTTCCGGATGTTCCGGTTATGCAAAGGCTTTGGCCCACGGAGAAGCAAAGCCCGGCCTCTGTGCCCCCGGTGGGGCAGAGGTGGCCAAGACCGTCTCCCAATATCTTGGTTTGGCGGATGTGGCTGTTGAAGCAAAAGTCGCAGTGGTCAAATGTCTTGGCAGCTATGACAATACAAGCGATAAGATGGAGTATGAAGGCATCCAGAGTTGTACTGCTGCTGCACAGCTAGCTGGAGGCGTTTCCAGCTGTCGCTATGGCTGTATGGGGATGGGCGATTGTGTACAAGCTTGCGCGTATGGCGCGATCGAAGTATGTAATGGGGTTGCCCGTGTCGATCCATCGCGCTGCAAGGGGTGTTCCATGTGTGTGAAGGCATGTCCAAAGCATCTTATCACATTGGTTCCCCTAAAGCGGCAGGCGATTGTCCGCTGCAGCAATTGCGACAAGGGTGCTTCGACCAACAAGGTCTGTAAAGTAGGCTGCATTGGATGTATGAAATGCCAAAAAGTCTGTGAAGTGGGAGCAATCAAAGTGGAAAACTTCCACGCTACTGTAGATCCAGAAAAGTGCGTGGGATGTGGAAAATGTGTGGAGGCATGCCCACGTCATTGCCTGGCGATGCTGGAGTAAATTTTGATGCCACTTTCCCATTGGTGAAAAGAAGAAGCCCTAAAATTCCGCTATCTTTAGTGTCTTTACAAAAGAGAACGGAAAAATAGGGCTTCTTTTAAAAAAAATTATGAAAAAAACAGTTGCTTTTTCATCGCTTTTGTTGTATAATCTTTACCGTTACATGCCGGTGTGATGGAATTGGCAGACGTAGTGGACTCAAAATCCACCGGTGGCGACACCGTGCCGGTTCGAGTCCGGCCACCGGCACCAGTTTGAATGTTCATAACGCAACTGAACATTCCTATGTAAAGGAGTAGTCCGAAAGGGCTGCTCCTTTTCTCATTTATCCGGCTTTTCCAACCAGATATTCTATTTCTACACCCTGTCTGCTGTTGAGAACGACATTCTCCGGCAGAACGGGGCTTTTCGGCAAATCCAATACGCCGACAAACTTGTAGTGGATCACAAGGCGCTGCGTCCTGTTTTTTTCTGTCCCCTGAATGTGGTAGACATCAATCCGTTCTACCAATTCGTGAAGCATAGTAGGCGTTAAGGTTTTCATCTGCATAAACTTCCGAACCGCTTTTAGAAACTGATTTTTTGAATACACCCGGCTGTCCTCTTTGTCGCAGATGCTTTCCAGCTCTGCGATTTCTTTTTTGAGGGATTGCTGCTCCTCGTCATACCTTTGCGACAGCTTCATGAAGCGTTCATCGGAGAGTTTACCGCTTACATTGTCCTCGTAGGTGCGCTCAAAAAGCATATCAACCTCACTGTATCGGGCGTTCAGTTCGGCCAGCTTCTGCTGGCGGAAGCGTTTTTCACGCTCATAATCCTGCGAGGTTTTCCGGGCAAGCAGTTCAGCAAACTCTTCCTCGTTTTCCTGTAGGTAGCTTACCATACGGTTCAGTTCCAAAAGGACAACCTGTTCCAACGAATCGGCACGAACGTAGTGCGTTTCATTACAGGTGCCACGGTTTCCCCGGTAGTTTGAACAGTTGAAATACTCAATGGCGCTGTTCGGATGATTGATATTGTAATGCAGCTTATGGCCGCAGTCGGCGCAGTATAGAAGCCCTGCAAACATATTTTTTTCGCTGTTTTTAGGCTGTCTGCACTTTGTGCCTGCACGGATTTTCTGCACCGTTTCCCATGTGCTGCGGTCAATAATCGGCTCATGGTGATTCTCAAACACCTTTTGATTTTCTTCCGGGTTTTCGCGGCGGCGTTTGTCCTTGAATGACTTGGAATAAGTTTTGGAATTGATGAGAACGCCGGTATATTCCTGCAAGGTCAGGATTTTGGTAATGGTTGTTTTGCACCATTTATAGGGATTGTCCTGCGTTTTCTTTCCGCCCTTTCGGATTCCTTTCTTTGCCCAATAATAGGTGGGGGTTAAAATACCGCTTTCCTGTAAAATCCGTGCGGTGGTTTCAATCCCGTTTCCCTCAATACAAAGGCGGTAGATTTTGCGGACAACTTCGGCGGCTTCCTCGTCAATGATCCACTGCTTGGGGTTTTCCGGGTCTTTCCTGTAGCCGTAGGGCGGCAAGCAAAGGGGGATCACCTGCGTTGCCGCGCAGTTTCTTGGAACTTCTGACTTTCCGGCTGATGTCTTTTGCATACCACTCGTTAGTTCACTTCGCATAAAGAATGACAAGCTCAAGCTTCGATATAACCAACAAAATTGTAGTAGATGTGGATATTCCGTTCCTCGTGATCGTCCACCGTGTATTTCTCACTAATCTCGATCTTCTGAATCAGCCGCATGAGCGTGGGACGGTCAAGCTCCTGCAAATCGTAGTAATCCCGCACCATGTCCAGCCATGCATCTACGGATTGCTCATTCTCCCGACTGGCGGCAAGCTGCTCGGTCAGTTCCCGTCTGCGCTCCTGCTTTGCTTTTCGCTCGGCCTCATAACCATTGAGAAGCTGGACACAAAGGTTTTCCGGGATTTTGCCCAGCACCTTGTCCTCGTAGGCGGACTGCACCAGCCGGTCAAGCTCCGGCAACCGCCGGTCAATGGCGCTCAGCTCCGCTTGAAGCGTTCTGAGTTTTTCCCGTCCGGCAGACTCCTTCTGCGCGAGGATTTTTTCACGCAGTTTATCCCGGCTGTTCTGCGCCCACATCGCCTTGCAGCGGATGTCCGTCAGTACGATTTGTGTCAACGCTTTCTGGTTGATGTAATGGGACGAGCAGGCGTTTTTGCCGCCCGAAGCGTACCGGTTGCAGACATATGCCTTGTACTCCGGTTCCTTGTCAGACACCTTTTTACGGTAATCCCGCATATACCGCATGGAGGAACCACAATCCATACACCGGAGCAGACCGCCGAACAGAGAAACGGTGCCGCTTTTCCCGCTGCGCCCTCTGGCGGGGTGGTTGTCCATCCGCTGCACCGCGTCCCACACTTCCTGGGAAATCAGCGGCTCGTGAGTGTTCTCCACCCGAATCCACTCGCTCTCCGGTTTGCTGACCTGCTTGTGGTTTTTGTAGGAGACGGTGCCCGTCTTGTTCTGTACCATGTGACCGAGATAGACCTCATTGCGGAGAATGGTTTTCACAGTCACATCGTTCCAGAATGGCGTTTCACCCCGATGATTCTCCCGGCCCTCCGCCATATAATAAAAGGTTCTGGGGGC
>NZ_NFJK01000016.1 GCF_002159845.1 Anaeromassilibacillus sp. An250 | reverse complement strand
TTGGTCTGGTCGGTCTGCTGCATGGCAAGGTTCTTTTTCACTAAGGCTTCAAACTCCGCCCGGTTGCTGATAGAGTAGTCCTCGATTTTCTTCAGCACTTCCGCGACGGTCTGCATGAGCAAGTCCGCGTCGATGATGTGTGGGGAATGGCACTTGGGGTTTTTGGCTTTCCCCTTGTGATACTCGCTGCAATAGGCAACATGCCGCTTGCCGCCGTTCCTGTAATCTATGCGGATGTGCATTTTTGCGCCGCAATCCTTACAGAAAAGCAAGCCCGACAAAGGGTGGATTTCCCCGTCCCCGTTGGGGCGTCTGACGGGCGCGTTTTCCAAAATCCGCTGTGCGGTTTCAAAGTCGGCGCGGTCAATAATCGGCTCATGCACATTTTCGGTTATCTGCCATTGGCTCCGGTCTACATAGTGGTTCCGCTTGTCCCGGAAATGCTTTGTAGTCTTGAAGTTGACTACATCGCCGCAATACTCCTGCCGCGTGAGGATATGGGTCAAGGTGACTTTGTTCCACTTGTAGCGGTTATCCTCATTGAGCGCCTTGTTTTTACACGTTCCCCGTCCCCGGTCTTTCATGTAGAAAGTAGGGGTAGGGATTTGCTCCTGCGTCAGATATACGGCGATTTGGTTGCGGTTCTTCCCGCCGATAAACAGACGGAAAATAAGGCGCACAACCTCGGCGGCTTCCTCGTCGATTATCCAAAAATCCTTGTTGTCCGGGTCTTTCATATAGCCGTAGGGGGCTTCGGTGGCAATCGGCTTTCCGCTCATGCCCTTCGTTTTAATGCCGGTCTTTACTTTCTTGCTGATGTCCTTTGCGTACCACTCCGACATGATGTTGATAAAGGGCGCAAACTCCAATGTGTCGGGCTTCTCGCTGTCTATCCCGTTGTTGACCGCGATAAAGCGCACATTGTTCCGTCTGAATATCTCCATAGCGTTGCCAACTTGGAGATAGTCGCGCCCCCAGCGCGTCAGGTCTTTCATAATGCAGACACCGATTTTTCCGTTTTCTACATCGTCCATCATGCGGGAATAGGCAGAACGGTCAAAAAATCTGCCGCTTTCGTCATCGTCAATGTAGTGCCGGATATTGGTTAAGTGCTGTCCTCTGGCATAGTTCTCCAAAAAGATTTTTTGGTTCTGTATGCTGTTGCTCTCACCGCCGTCCCTGTCCTCGTCGCCCACGGAAAGGCGGGAGTAAAGGGCGGTAATTTTGCTATAATCAGTCATGTGCATAACCTCCTGTGCGTCCATGTAGGTGTCCTTTACACTTAAAATTATGCACTCCAGCGGGCCGACCCGTATTCTTCATCCCGTCTGAATTTCTTTGCGTTCTTGCTTTTTATATAGATCAGCAGACGGAAGCCCACCGCGCCCACAATGCCGATGAGCCAGTCAAGGGGATGGAGCCCCGGCGCAAAGTCGGCAAAGGCCGGGCCGATGCTCTGGCCCAGGCCCATCAGCTTGTGAGCAAAGTCCGCTCCGGGAGCCAGGCGGTAGGCCGTCCCCAGCTTTAGGCAGGCCCACAGGATAAACAGGTACGGGATGTTGGGTATCACATATTTCTTAATACTATCTGTCCTCATGCACCGCCTCCCTTGCACGTTCTTTCTTGTAGGACGGCTGGCGGGCCAGTTCAGCGGCGGCCCGTTTGAGCTGTTCCCGGATCGGGACGCGCCGGGACTTGGAACGCTTCATCACGCGCCGGGAATATTCCGAAAAACAGGCGGTGATGGCGTCGGCCTGCCCGCTTTTGAAAAACAGCAGGTACTTGTCCGGCCCGGTCTTATAAAAAGCATAGTCCACATTCCATTTCCGGGCTACCCGGTCAAAGTCCTTTGGGGACTCCACCTCGATGCTGTTCGTGGCGGCCCCGTGGCCCATGAGCTGGCGCACCGTCTGTTTGCCGTGGGGTGTCTGGCGGGCCCGGTGCGCTTTCTTGATCTTCCGGCCCACCGCCAGACACGCCTGGGCCAGCACCCGGCCCGTGAGCTTCGTCGCCTTGATGGAAACTGCTATGGTACGTCTGGAAACGTCCTCATCAATCAGCCGTATCCCTCCTTTCCATGAAAAAAGCACCTCTGGACAAAGTGTCCAGAAGTGCTGCTACCGCTCCTCATGCTCCTTTTTGGCAATCTTCCGATAGCCCTCCAGGGAGGAGCCGTCAATAATTTCTTTGTAGGCCGCCATCTGCTCCCGCACCGAGAGCTGCGGGAACGCGAAAACCTTGTGCTCGGCGGGAATGTCCTCGATCCCGTGGTAGTGCTCGATGAATTTGCCGCCGTTGTTCAGTACATAGCCGCCGGGGGCAAAGTGGCCGTCCTCGTTGATCCGCACGTCCCGCCCATATGCTTCATAATCGAAGTAAGGGAGCAGGTGATCGGGAATGTCAATGGCCTCCATATCCTCCACATAAATGCGCCCCAGGGTTTCATCGTCCTCCACACCGGGATAAAACTCGTAGCAATCCAGGTTTTGTGCCAGATTGGTGAGGTCAGCCACGCTGGAAGTATGTTCGCCGCTGTCAATGACCGCTTCAAACTTCTCCAAGTCGCTTTGCTCCAGCTCGGAGAGTAGGCAGGCCAGATGATTGAGCTCGTCCAGGTTTTCATATTCCGTGAGATAGTCATAGAGCCCCAGCACATCACCGTCAAAGCTGGTGATGAAAAATTCCTCATACCGCACCCCGTCCACGCCGATGCGTTTCAGAAGTCCCTGCACCTCCTCCGTGGTAGTAGGGAATTTCAAGGTTTCACCGACCAGCTCGCCCTCGTTGTATTTTCCCAGGTTGGTGATGTAGGCTTCAAACAGGGACGCCATATCAGCGGCGGCCCTGGCCTTTGACGGTCAGGATGCCCTCAAGGGTGGTAGCGGTGATCCCCAGCCGCTGGGCCACGGCAATATCATTTTTCATGGACTCGGTGATGGTATGGCCGCACACCACCAGCACACGGGAACGCCGGAGCAGGTCACGGCCCATGTCGATGCCGTTCTTGTGCTCCTCCGGCACCGCGTCATTGAGGAACAGCGGCAGATAGAGCATGGGGCAGATGGGGGAATAGCCCGCATCGTAGACCACACGGCAGAAATGCGCCGCCTGTTCCATGTCCACCGCAGGATCGCCGCGCCATGCGGCGGTAATATAAGCAAGGGATCGTTTCATCTTCAACACCTCCGATATTTATAATAGGTAGTTCGACCCTATCCCCCCGCCCTTTCCCTATCCAGGGAAAGGGGGCGGCTCTGGAGGATATATACCCCCGCCGCGCCGCTGGAAGTAGCACAGCCGGGGCAGACCGTCAAGGGCAAGCCGCCGCGAGCGGCGGTGCGTTGCACCCTTGACGGCCCACTCCCGGCTGTGCAGGAATATAGGCGGCGACGGGGGATATATCACCACAGAGCCCATCCCAAGCGCGGGGCGCTTACCTCTGGACAAAGTGTCCAGAAGCGGGGCCGGGTTACTTCTCCAAGTCCTTTTTCTTGTCCGGCTTCGCCAGTTCGGGCGGCTGTTTCTCTTTCCACTCGTCCAGCAGAGCCATGATCTGCTCCTTCATTTTGGCAGGAGTGACCTCCTTGCCGAAATACTTAGACAGTTCAGCAGTCGAAATAATCACACCGCGATCCTCCTTTTTTTCTTCACTCAAAATGCCGTCGATCACATCGCCGTTGAGCTTGCCCTCCTTGTCCAGCTCGTGGAGCCGCTTCGCCTGGGCCACCGAGGGGGAGGACTGCTCCCCGTCAATGGAAACGGCAATCAGCCGCTGGTTTTCCGGCCTGATATACGAGATCTCCACCGCAGGCATAAAGCCCATCTGCTTTGCGTCCACCTTGTCCAGAAGCTCCGGCACCAAGGAGTTGAGCCGGATATACCGCATGACCTTTTTATAGTTCATGTCGTGATCCTTGCCAACGATCTCCACCGAGAGCTTACCAAGGGCCTCGGCCTCTTTCTCCGTTTTCGGGCGGGCCCCCTGGCGTTTGATGGCCTCCACCTCCAAATCCAGGAGCTTTGCCAGCTCGCTGGGGAGCGGATCGCCGCGCTGTTTGTTGCTGTTCCGCATTTCCCGGACAGCTTCAAGGTCAGTCATCTCCCGGACGATACAGGGCATTTCCTCCAGCCCGGCCCGCGCACCACCATGATGGCGGCGGTGGCCCGCGATAATCTCATAGCCCTTGCCGTCCTTTTCCGGGCGGACGGTGGCGGGGGTCATAATGCCGTGTTCCTTGATCGTCCCCACCAGATCGTCCATCGCCTTATCGTCCTGCACCTTGTAGGGGTGTTCCCGGAACGTGTGGAACGGATGGAGCTCCGACATCTTCAAATAGACGATTTTTCCCTCTTCCACCGGGCGGGGCGGCACCTCCGGCGTGGGCGGCAGTTTAATCTCCGGCGGCGGGACTGCCGCCTCCTTGACGGGAGCGGCCTTGCCCGGCTTTACCGTCTTAGCGGATTTAGACGCAGGCGCACCGCCGGAACCCGTTTCCTTGCCCTTGTCGGCTTTCTTACCTCTGGACACTTTGTCCCGAACAGAGGGCGGAGCCTCCTCACGGGCCGCCTTGTCAACCTTAGACGGGCGGCCTGTGCGGGGCTCCGCCGCTTTCGACTTTTTCTCCACAGTCGGCCCGGCCTGCTCCTTCGGCGGACGGCCCCGGCGCTTCGGCGGCTTATCCGCCTCCGGCGCTTTCTTTTCCAGAGTGGGAGTAGAAGCCTCCTTACCGCCCTTATCAGCGGCCTGGATGTCCGAGAGGTTGATCACCTTGCTGGACGGTGCGGGAGTGTCCTCACCCATACCAGGGATAACAGACTGCTCTGGCTTGATGGGCCCCTCCGTTTTTTCCGGCATGGCGGGCTCCACATGAGCGGGGGCCGTCTGATCTCCACCAGGGACAACGGGCCCCTCGGTGTGCTTCGGCGCAGGCGGATCGCCCGGCCCGGACGGGGCCGGAGCTTCCGGGGCTTTCTTTTCCTCCGGGCTCACGTTTACTTTTTCATCTGCCATTGGCTAACCTCCTTTTTCGTGAGATGAAAAAAGGCCAGACCTCCCGGCCCGGCCAGCTAAAAAAATTCCCCCTTTCGTTTTAGTATAAAGTCAGCACCACTCCTTTCCAAAACCGGGCCATGAAAAAACGCCGCCTTTTCCTCGAAAAAAGCGACGTTTTAGTGTAGGTTGGCTCGGTTTTTGTTGTGATTTATGATTATGCCTTTGTAAAGAAACCTAACCTGATCCCGGAGTTAACAGTGGAGCAGAACATCATCTTCCCGGTGCTGCTTGACTACCAGAAACCAAATAAAAAGTATCTGGAGGAATTGTTGACCGTGCTGGGCCTCCAGAAACGCCGCTGCCATCTGCCCAGCCAGCTCTCTGGCGGCCAGCAACAGCGTGTAGCAATTGGACGTGCACTGATTGCCCGCCCAGCACTGGTCTTAGCCGACGAGCCAACCGGCAATCTGGACACGCAGAACACCAGCGAGGTAATTGCCTTGCTAAAAGAAGCTTCCCGGCTGTATGAACAGACCATTGTGATGATTACGCACAGCCAAAGCATCGCCCAAACCGCCGACCGCATCTTACAGGTATCCGACGGCGTGGTGACCGATTGGGGGAGGTGCCGGGAATGAGAAGTTATTTAAGCTTAATCCCCATCTCCGCAAAGGTCCACCGGCGGCAAAACCGAATGACGCTGCTATGCATCATCTTTGCCGTGTTTATGGTAACGGCTATCTTCAGCATGGCAGAAATGGGTGCTCAAATGGAACAAACAAGGTTAGCAGAAAAACACGGCAGCTTTTCCCTTGCTGGCCTGATGGACAGCGCAATGGGGCAGACACTCCTCCTGACAGCAGTGGGAATGTTTCTACTCGTCCTAACCGCTGGGGTGCTCATGATCTCCAGCAGCATCAACACCAGCGTGGCACAGCGGACACAGTTCTTTGGCATGATGCGCTGCATCGGCATGAGTAAGCAGCAGATTATCCGTTTTGTGCGCCTAGAAGCCCTGAACTGGTGCAAAACAGCGGTTCCCATTGGCCTTATTCTCGGTGTCGTCACTTCCTGGGCGATGTGTGCGGCCTTGCGTTTTGTGGTCGGGGAAGAATTCTCAAACATCCCGCTGTTTGATATCAGCGGGATTGGCATTGGCAGCGGGATTTTGGTCGGCATAATTACGGTTCTGCTGGCGTCGAGAGCGCCGGCAAAACACGCCGCAATGGTGTCCCCTGTTGCGGCGGTCTCTGGGAATCCGGAAAAATCCAGCGCATCGCGCCATCCCGTCCATGCAAGGTTCCTCCGGATTGAAACGGCGCTGGGGATTCATCATGCGGTATCTGCAAAGAAAAATCTGATTTTGATGACAGGTTCTTTTGCACTGAGTATCATTCTATTTTTGAGCTTTTCCGTTTTGATTGATTTTGTCAACCACCTGATGCCGCAGTCAGCGGCAACCTCCGACATCGATATTTCAAGCACCGATGGGGCAAATTCCATCGATAACCGTTTGGCAATGGCACTCCGCAATATGGAAGGCGTTAAACAGGTCTACGGCCGCAGGAGCTGCTTTGCTGTTCCTGCCGGGCTGAATGGTGACACAACTTTGTCCGGCACGGTAGACCTAGTCTCCTTTGATAATTTCGACCTGGAGGCGCTCCAAAAAGATGGTGCCCTCCAATGGGGCAGCGATTTGTCAAAGATCTACGGCGACAGCAGGTATGCCCTTGCCACCTGGGATCAGAACAGCTCTTGGAAAATAGGAGATACCATTTTCATAGGGAATGAGGAACTTACGATTGCTGGCCTGCTCAAATATGACCCGTTCAGCGGAGACGGACTCACCGGCGGAAAAATCACCCTGATCACCTCAGATGAGACGTTTGTCCGTTTGACAGGCGTTACAGACTATTCGCTCATTATGATCCAGACAACTCCCAATGTAACGGATGACGATGTAGCCGCTATCTGCAAGATTGTGGAAGAAAATGGTTATACCTTGAGCGATAAACGAGATCAACGCACTTCCGGCACATATTTTGCATTTGTAACTTGTGTTTATGCCTTTTTGGGAATTATCACGCTGGTTACCGTGCTGAACATTGTCAACAGCATCTCAATGAGCACATCTGCCCGGATCAGACCATATGGTGCTATGCGGGCGGTAGGCATGGACGTCCGCCAACTCTCCAAAATGATTATGGCGGAGGCCTTCACCTATGCTTTTTGGGGATGTGTAATTGGCTGTTCGATTGGCCTGCCTTTCAGCAAAATGATGTATGATTTCCTTATCACTGGCCACTTCCCCTATGCGACCTGGAGCTTACCCATCGGGTCACTGGCCATCATTGTTCTGTTTGTCATTGCTGCGGCTGTACTTGCCGCTTATTCCCCTGCCAAACGGATGCGGACCATGTCGGTGACGGAAACCATCAACGAACTGTGATGACAATAGGTGACGATGCAACTATGGGGAGAACGCTCTGCCATGGCCCAAACCGAAGATTCTCGTACGATCCCCCACTAGATAGCTATAAAACGTCACGTATTTGATGATGTTAACGGAAAACCCAAAACGCTATCGCGATCCTCAGGAAACATTCTTCTCCATAAAGAAGGATGCCGCATAGTAAAAAGAACCCTCCTATTGGAAGGTTCCATTTCGTTATGCTATTCATTTTCGAATACGATTTTGAGTAGGCGCTTCCCAATGCTTGGAAAGATGGAAAGGAAGTACTAAAATGTCAAGAATAAAATCTATCCGTTATATCCTCAGCATTTTGTTGCTATTCGTGGCGGCGGTCTCCGTCTATTTTAGCTTATACACCCTTTCCACGATCCGCCCCGTCTCCGATTATAAAGATATGGGGGTCTATACTTTTATCCCCAATGAAGTCTATCCCAAGCAGGTCCGGAATACCGCTACTGGACGGGCTAGGCGTATGCATCCTACCAAGACGGTCTACGTGGTCTGCTATCAGGCCACAGGCAGCCCTGAATATAAGTACAGATATGAAGCCGGCTCCATCGAAAGTGCCGCGCAAAGGCTCCTGGTTGATGGAAAACCAATCCGCCGGCGCGTCCTCACCATTCCGCAAAAGGATACTTACATCACCATCGACGCAGCTGAAACGATAGAATCTTATTCCACAAAGCAAAAAACCACTTGCTTTATCGTGGCCGGAGCCGCCTCGTCCTATCTTCTGGTCTGGATCCTCGCAAGTATTGTGATCCACAGAAAAAAGACGCGAACCACTGGATAAAAAATTCCTAGAAGCATGCAATATAAACTTATGCAACGGAACGGGAACGCAAAATCGATATATTCGAGAGGAAGCAGAAACTCTTTATACCCATCCGGCAAAACCTGCCGCCTTTCTGCAAAAAGCATAGGGATATTTTTAGCAGTTGCAAATCTCTTGGGAAGGTATCCCTGTGCCTGGTAGGGAAACCTCCATTCTTAAAACGGATGCATAAGGTTTGAACGGATCATCAAATTTTACAATTGATGGGACCGCACACTCCATGTCTCATTTTCATCGACGCAGGTACGACGCAACACGTGCATATGCCCCTGCTGGCTCACCGGACAGATGGAGTAACCTTGGTAGACGAAGCTTGCTCTCTACATAGTCGGCACAGATGCCTGTGCTGGAAAACAAAATCAGGAACAACATCCCTGTTTGAATCCAATAAACCGTTACATCCGTTACCCCATGCACTACAACAGCGGTAAAAGCAGCTGCCAGAAGGATGTTCATATCTGTGCAGATGTGGTTGCGGAAACGCAACCACAACACCTTGCACTGTATAAAAAGATAGATTCCTATCCCACCCGCGCCGAGCAAGCCGTAGTTTAGCAGGGCATCCAACAACAAGTTGTGGCAATGATATGTTTGATACCCGTCAAATACACGATATATCAATTGATAAGAGGTCGGTCCCATACCAAACAACAAGTGCGACTGAATCCCTTGGATTGCCGCGGACCAGATGGACAGGCGCTGTCCAAATGTGCTATCGATCGCTTCCACTCTTGGAAAAAGGATGGGGAATAATAGGCTGAATATAGCCGCTAAGCCAGCAAACGTCAAAAAGGCAGCCATCCATTTGTAATACTTCTTCAAATAGAACAACACCAAAACCGCACACAGCAGTCCCATACACGCCGACATGCTGGCGCAAAGATAAAGCCCTATTAAGTTGATGGCAATCACAACCCCATAAAAAATGCGCTCTTTTGAATTGGTAAAGATGCGATAGAGTGCGATTATCACGAGAAATTCGATCATCATGCCATAGTAATTGGCATTGGAAAACATAGAGACAGGCCGGTAATCCGGAGAGACGGCAAAAGAAGCTGCCTTTTGCACAAATGCAATTGCAGCACAAAATACGCTGGCCACACAGGCTGCATCCATCATCCGGTTAAAAAGAGCCCCCGTCATGACACTCCGCAAATAGAAGGCACAGACAACTGCAGCCAGAACCAACATGCTATAAAGCATCCCCATATAATTGTTGTAAATGGCCGAAACAAAAAAAGGGGCAATCAGTACCCCCATCAGCAGCTTACCATAAGGGGATTCCAAAGCCCTTGTACGCATCCGGTAGTTTACCATCGTCATAACAGCGACAGCGCCTACCGTAACAACGGACACATAAAAAGGAAAAAAAAGAGAGAGAACCAAGGCCATAGGCGCAATGGTATCGACCTCTAATTGTTTGGCCCAACGCAGAAAACGAAACAAAACAGATTCCATTGTCTTGGTGATAGGCCATTCCCCCTTTCTTTAGAAGTAAAGTCCATTCCTATCCTCATATGTCCCCGGCGGCGAAATAAAAAGATGTGTATTGACAGGCATCCATTGGCATGTATAGACCTTTTAATACGATACTCTATTATAGCAGTTTTTTTATTTTGAGCAAGAGAAATATTCGATTGAATCAAATCATAGTTTCCGGCGTTTTTTGGCTATTGCGCCGAATTTATGAACACTTTTTTAACGTTTCTTACAATTCCACCCGTAACTAGCATTTTTTTACGTTCCATAGTATAATCAAGAGGGAATTTGTCCTCTTTTTTCCAAGCATATGGCCCGGCACTTTTTTCCGCTGTACAAGATGTATAAGAGGACGCACGCCCGCCAAAATTTTTATCAGACGTTCCAAGGGAATGGGCAAAGGAGATTGTATGAAGAAACAGGTTGAACCATCTACGAACGCCGTAGAATCCCGTCAGGACTATTGTGAACGCTTTGAACCGAACTATACACAGGGGCTTAATGCACAGCAGGTCCAAATGCGCCAGCAACAGGGCCTTTCGAACGACTCCGGGGAAATCAAAACCAAAACGGTCGGCCAGATTATCCGTGGAAATCTAATAACGCCTTTCAATATTTTAAATGTCATTTTGGCCAGCATGGTATTCCTAGTCGGTTCCTACAAAAACCTCCTGTTTATGGGCGTTGTGATTTGCAATACCCTCATCGGGACCTTACAGGAAATCCGCGCGAAAAAGACCATCGACAAGCTCTCCCTGATTGCTGCTCCGAAAGCGCGCGTCGTCCGTGGCGGCGAAGAGCAGAGCCTACCGGTGGAGGAACTGGTTCTGGATGACATCCTGCGCCTATCCACTGGGAATCAAATCTGCGCAGACTGCATCGTACAATATGGGGCATGCGAGGTAAATGAATCCCTTCTGACTGGCGAAAGCGACCCCGTTGTGAAACAGCCGGGTGACCTTCTCTTTTCCGGTAGTTTTGTTGTCAGCGGCGACTGCTATGCGCGTGTTGAGCATGTAGGGACGGAAAACTACGCTGCCCAAATCACCAACCGTGCGAAGTATCTCAAAAAGCCCAACTCTGAGATCATGACCAGCATCAACAAAATCATTAAAGTGCTCGGTCTTTCTATCATACCCGTTGGAATCGCACTGTTTTATAAGCAATTTGTCATCTCGGCACAGCCCTTCTCGCAAGCTGTGGTCAGCACTGTGGCCGCATTGATTGGTATGATCCCTGAAGGCTTGGTGCTGCTCACCAGCGTGGTGTTGGCGGTCAGTGTGATCCGGCTCTCCCGTTACAACGCCCTTGTGCAGGATCTATATTCTATTGAAACATTGGCCCGTGTGGATGTCCTTTGCTTGGATAAAACAGGAACGATCACGGAAGGAACCATGCAAGTAGATGGCATCGAACCGCTCTGTCCCATCGCGCAGACACAAGTGGAGGATGCGATTGCAGCGGTAACGAATGCATTGAATGACGAAAATCCTACTTCCCTAGCCATGAAACAAATGGGGTTTGCCGTTCCGGATTGGCAGTGTACTGGTACGGTTCCGTTCTCCTCTGCGCGCAAATGGAGTGGTGCAAGCTTCCAAAATGTGGGAACCTTTCTGATTGGGGCTGCGGAATTCGTTCTGGGTGAACGTTTCGAGCCTTTGCGGGAAAAGGTGGAGGCCTACGCCGTACAGGGGCAGCGCGTGCTGCTTCTGGCTTATTCCCAGAATTCCTTCCGTGAGCAGGAGCTCCCAAAGGAAATTGCCCCCATCGCCCTTCTGCTTTTGAGCGATAAGATCCGTGACAACGCCCGTGAAACACTGGAGTACTTTGCAGATCAGGGCGTGGATATCAAAGTGATCTCAGGCGATAATGCTGTGACCGTAGCCAATATCGCCAAGCGCGCAGGGCTGGAAAAGGCCGATCGTTTTGTGGACGCCACAACCCTAAAATCCTACGACGATATCCGGCAAGCCGCAGAAGAATACACCGTGTTCGGTCGCGTCACGCCGCAGCAAAAGCTCGATCTGGTCAAGGCGCTCAAGGAACAGAAACATACAGTTGCCATGACAGGCGATGGCGTAAACGATGTGCTGGCTCTAAAAGAGAGCGATTGCAGTATAGCAATGGCCTCCGGAAGCGATGCTGCCCGCACGGTCTCGCAGCTTGTGCTCTTGGACTCCAACTTCGCCAGCATGCCGCGCATCGTGCAGGAGGGCCGGCGTTCTATTAATAACCTCCAGCGCTCTTCCTCCCTGTTCCTGGTAAAATCCATTTTTTCCGCCATCATTGCCGTTTGCTTCATCTTCCTGCAATGTGACTATCCGTTCCAACCGATCCAGTTCACCCTTATTAATACCTTTACCATCGGTATTCCATCCTTCATTTTGGCCTTGGAGCCCAATAAAGATCGTATTCGCGGAAGCTTCTTGGTCAATATTATCCGCAAATCTCTCCCAGGCGCGTTTACAATGGTTGCGAATGTCCTATTGTTGGTGGCGATCTCTCTGTTCCTCCATCTGCCCAATGAACAAATCTCAACCTTGGCGGTTATCCTGACTGGCTTCACGGGTCTTCTGACCTTGTTAAAGGTCTGTATGCCATTCAATCTACTGCGTACTGCCCTATATACGCTCATGGTGGTCGGGTTTGTTATGGCCATGCTGTTCTTCCAATCGCTATTCTCCCTTGTGGACCTCACCATTCCTATGATCGTAGTCCTAGTTCCGCTGCTACTCTTTGCAATCTGCATGATGAGCGCTGTGCTACATGTGATCGAACGCATCATCATGCGCAATGCAGAGTAATAGGGGATGCAACGCTAAAATTTCCAGAGCTTTAAATCCCCCTGTTGCAGCTGGCAAAAAGGCCGGCCCTACAGATTCCAAACGCCGTTGGAACCTGTAGGGCCGGTCCTTTTCTGTGCCTTCAGGACTCTTCGTTCTGGGAGACCTCTTCGATCCACTCTGAAATTTTTAAAAATGGTTCATAATCCGATTCAACATACCAGCTATCATAGCTATGCCCACGGTTGGTACAAACTGCTAGTATGTAGGGTTCCGGCGCGTAAATAATCGCAACGTCGTGCATCGCACCCTCCCAGGAACCAAGCTTCCGTGCCATGGGATATTCCGAGCGCAACATGGGCTGTTCGGTATGGAGCATGTCCTCCTTCAGTTTGGCTCCATTGGGGGAACCGCTTTCCGCATAACGATAAATTGCTTCCGCGATGATACCAGCGTCATGTGCGCAGATATTTCCGCGGATGGCCGCCCCTTCGCCCAATGAATCCATCGAGTTCTCATGAAGCAACCCCAATGTCCGCACAAATTGTTTAAATCCATCCGTAGGGACGGCTTCACGGACCATCAAAAAAGCGTTATTGTCGCTGTAACGGATGGTATATTCCAAAAGCTGTGCAAGCGTGTATTGGGTCCCCACAGGTTGCTCTTGGAGATAACCTGTTCCTCCCAAGCGATGGCGGGATTCATAGGTGTATGTCTGAGAGAGATCCACCGTTCCTGCATCGGCAAGTTGGTAAACATAGAGCGCATAGGGAGCCTTGACCACGCTGGCGATATAATATTCCGTCTCGTCATCAAAAGAATAGGTATTCCCGCGGGCCAAACTCTTATAATAGACCGACACGCCGCCTCCCAGTGAAGCGATGTGTTCATCCAACCATGCCGCCTCCTCCGGCGTAACGCTCGGCCCTGGTTCTTCCTGCACTTCCTTTGCCGTTTCAGATGGAAGAGCCCCTGAAGAAAGTTCTTCCTGCGTGTTACTCAAAACTTCCCCCACTCCATCTAAGGCATTTTGTAGAAAATCAGCCGAAAGCAAAAGGGGGTTTTGCCTTGCGAGCGATGTATCACGGATTTCTATGAAAAGAACGCCAAAAAGGATCAAAAGCATAACAGCAATCCCACCAGACAGCCAGCCCTTCCTTTTATATTTTCTGTACACCGGGCATCCTCCTTTTCCTTCCAATCGATCCACACATTTCCTATCCCAATATGCTATATAAGATCTATTTTCTATTATATTCTGCATCTTTTCAGACCGCAAGTATCTTGAAAACAAAAAACAGCTATCCTACTGGACAGCCGTTTTCAAAACACCGTATTCAAAAATTTTACAGGTCGTCTGCGTCCTGAACAGGATATATGTCGTCCGCCGGCGTGCCGGTATAGCTGCCACCGACATCCGAAGGGATGCTCCCCTTGTTCATTTCTGGAAGTGCGCTTGCCGCACGTTCGGCCCGTTGTTCGGCTTTGGAAGAGGTCCTCATCTGCACCTGATCCATCGCCTGTTTTTTTCGATTCTTCATGTTTCATCACCCCATGGTTAGTATATCCCATACAAGGGAAAATATCCGGGGTAACTACACCAGCGGGGATATCATATCTAGCAATCCCTCTCCCTCACCGGGCCTGCTGGGGCGATGGCCGGAGTCCTTCCGTCAAATCTTTGACGGCCTCCGCTGCTAAAAGGAACCCCGCAACCGGCGGGACAAACGCCACGCTCCCAGGCGTCTGCCTGCGAGGGGAGTCCTCCTGCAAATCGGGATTTTCTTCCCGCGGGACCGGCTCTTCCCGTGAGTAAACAACTTTCAGGGACGATACTCTCCGCTTTTTCAGTTCGCGGCGCATTACCCGGCACAAGGGGCATACAGAAGTCTCATAGATGTCCGCCACTTCAAACCGGGAAGGGTCCAATTTGTTGCCCGTGCCCATGCTGCTGATAATTGGGATCTCCTTCCTCTGTGCCACCTCCACCAGGGCCAGCTTTGCGGACACCGTATCGATAGCGTCTATAATGTAATCACAGCCGTCTAAAAAATCGCAAGGGGTATCCGGGAGGAAAAACAACGGGAAGGTCTGGATATCCGCAGCGGGATGGATACGCAGCGCGCGTTCCCGCATCACATCCACCTTTTTCCTGCCCAACGTCGAGTGGTCGGCAAGAATCTGGCGGTTGATGTTGGTCAGGCTCACCACATCATTGTCAATGAACAAAAGGTGGCCGACGCCAGTTCGCACCAGCGCTTCTGCGGCAAAGCTGCCCACGCCGCCCAACCCGAACACCGCGACCCGGCTATTTTTCAATTTTTCCATGCTGCTTGCACCCAGCAAAATCTGGGAGCGTGAAAACTCATTGCGCATCCTTGTCCCTTCCTGGCAAAAACACTGCTGCCACCGTCTGGAAAAGCACGGAAAGATCATATAAAGGGGATACGTGCTCCAGATATTCCAAATTTAGCTCCATTTTGGGCGGCAAAATCTGCTCCGCATATACCTTTTCCGGGTCCTCCGCCGCATCGAGCAGTTGATCCTCATCTTTAAAAGCAATGCTGGAAGGGGCAGTGACGCCAGGCCGCACCAGCAGAGTAGCCATTTGCTCCGGTGTATAGAGGTCGACGTATTTGCGCACTTCCGGCCGCGGCCCAACCAAGCTCATTGTCCCGTTCAAAACATTCAGCAGCTGGGAAAACTCATCCAGCCGCAAGCGGCGGATGAACTTCCCTACACGGGTAATTCGCGGATCTTCCCCTGTCGTGACAGCAGGGCCGATCTGATCCGCATTTTGGACCATGGTGCGGAACTTAAAAATTTTGAAATCTTGATTGTAGCGCCCCACACGGACCTGACGGTAAAAGACTGGCCCCTTGGAGTCCAGTTTGACTGCGGCAGCCAGGATCAATAAAAAGGGAGAGAGGATAACCAGCATCAAAAAGGAAGCTACAATATCCATCAGCCGCTTCAAAATCAGGGAACCCTTTTTTTTCTGAAGCAGATCCCAGTAAGGCTTTATAGCACCCTCCTGCATCGCTTTGGGCAACTCTTCGTATTTCATGATCAATGCTCCAACTTTCTTTTGATTTAGATTTGGGAGTACCAATATTCTATAAAATAAGACCAGCCTTTTTCTTGAGCAGAAGCTTTCATATATGGTCTCATGCTCTCCCAGCACTCAAAAATGCTCCATTTTTCCAAGCGTGTGAGGCTATTATACCATAAAACCCCCTATGGGACAAATCTATCGGCATAGTTACTAACTTCATTCTTTGCAGATTCTACAGAAAAAACGCTATATGCTCCTTTACAATTTATCCAAATAAATGTTATAATAAATTAAGATTATAATTAAACTTGACTTGTATAAGAAAGTGGCCAACCAGGGCCGATCGCTTCAAAAGCTTAAAGGCAAACAATGCAATAGCGTGAAAAACTTTATCCGAACGGAATCAGGGCGGCTTGGCAATGGAGCATCCAGTCCTTTTATGGATGCATCTACTTGCTTTCCGGAGACCGGTACATATGGGAAAAGGCAAGTTCCGGTCTTATAACGCATGCATGGAGGAATTTGAAACGGCATGCGGCTGGGAAAGAAGACCGGACGTTGCACAAAAACAATGCGCTCCGGCACAAGGGCCCAGAAAGGCGTGTGCTGTCTCCCCTTTTCCGTCTCAAAAAGCTGCCCTTGGAGCTGGTCGCACTTTCTATATGAAAACACAAGGAGGACATGAAAATGGCATACTATCTTGGCATTGACCTCGGCGGAACCAACATAGCCGTAGGCGTGGTGGACGAAAATTATCAAATTATTGGACGTGGAAAGAATAAGACCCGCGTCCCCTGTTCCTCGGAAGAGATGTGTGAACAGCTCGCAGTGACGGCCTTTGCCGCTCTGGAGGATGCAGGCGTTACAATCGACGACATCCCGTGGGTGGGAATCGGCACCCCTGGCACGGTCAACCGTGAATTGGGTGTTGTAGAATTTTCCAACAACCTGTATTTTAATAATTTCCCGTTGAAGCGTATGCTGCAAGAGCGCATGAAAAAAGAGGTTATCGTGGAGAACGACGCAAATGCAGCCGCCTATGGGGAATATCAGGCGGGTGCATTGAAGGGTGCGCGGAACGCTTTGGCGATCACATTGGGAACCGGCGTAGGAAGCGGCATCATCATTGACGGGAAAATCTATTCCGGTTCCAACTTCTGCGCTGGTGAAATGGGCCACACGGTCATTGTGTTTAACGGCCGTCATTGTTCCTGCGGACGCGACGGATGCTGGGAGCGCTATTCCTCCGCAACGGGCCTGATCATCAGCACAAAAGAGGCTATGCTTGCCAATCCAGACAAGGAGAGCCCCATCTGGAAACTGGTCGACGGAAACCTTGACAATGTAAACGGCCGTACAGCGTTCGACGCTATGCGTGCAGGCGACCCGGTCGGCAAGAAGGTTGTCGATGAATACATCGCTTACCTCGGCTGCGGTTTGGCTAACTGCGTCAATACCCTCCAACCGGACATTCTGTGCATCGGCGGCGGCATCTGCAACGAGGGTGAAACCCTGTTGGCCCCTGTGCGCGAATATGTAGACCGTGAGCAGTACGGCGGCGCAAAGGTGCGCACGAAGATCTGCAAGGCACAGCTCGGCAACGACGCAGGCATCATCGGTGCGGCACTTCTGGGCAAATAATCTCTATTTTTGCATTTCCAATTTTATTTGAGAAGGATTTGGATATGAGTATTGAACAAAAGATGTTTGGCAGCTTGCCGGACGGGACAAAAATTCATCTATATACGTTGACAAATACCAACGGTGTGCGCATTCAGGCAATGGAATACGGTGCGCGCGTTGTCAGCATTCAGGTGCCAGACCGCAAGGGGAATTTGGGCAATGTGGTCCTGGGCCACGACACACTGGAGGAATACCTCGCGGACGGCGATTTCCTCGGTGCAGCGGTCGGCCGGTATGCCAACCGCATTGCAGGTGGAAAAGCAGAGATCGACGGGACGCTCTATTCCCTAAGCCAGAACGAAAATGGCAACACTCTGCACGGCGGTTTCCAGGGCTTCCATCAGAAGGCTTGGCGGCTGAAATGCAGCAACAACGACGACGAAGCGCCTTCGATCACCTTTGCCTATCGCAGTGCGGACGGCGAGGAGGGCTTCCCTGGGAATCTCGACGTCTCCATCTGCTACACCTTGACGACGGACAACGCCCTGGTGATCGACTATACAGCGAAAACCGATGTATCCACACTTGTAAATTTGACCAATCACAGCTTCTTTAATCTGACGGGCGATCCTGCTAGGGATATCCTTTCCCATGAATTGCAGATCCACGCAGATTTTGTGACCGCTGCGGGCGAGGGCCTGATTCCTACCGGCGAATTGGTCCCGGTAGCCGGTACCCCGGCGGATTTCCGCAAGGCAAAAACGATCGGACAGGATATTCGGGCCAACGACCCGTTCTTGCGCCAGTGCAACGGCTACGATCACAATTTTGTCTTGGCTGGGGAGCCTGGCCGGAAGAAGGCGGCGGAGGTTTACGACCAGTCTACGGGGCGCGTCATGCTGGTGTTCACCGACATGCCCGGCATGCAGCTCTACACGGCAAACGGCTTTTCCGAGGGCGTTTGTGCCAATGGCGGCGTTCCCCTTCAGGCACACCATGCGCTCTGCCTGGAGACGCAGTTCTTCCCGGATTCACCTCACCACGCCAATTTCCCCAGTGCTGTCCTCCATCCCGGCGAAGTATACCGGCATACCACCACATACAAATTTGAGGTGCGAAAATAAAAGCACATCGTTTTCAATAAGGATTGGCTATATACAAAGATTCCACGCTCTGGAAGTAAATTGCTTCCAGAGCGTTTGCTTTATCTCTTGGAAACCACTCGCCCATGGGTAGTCTTCAAGAGATAATCACAACCACTAGAAAACTAGTGGTTTGCTCAGACCCCAGAGGGGTCAGTACTTGCTGACCCCTGGAAAGGGTACTGAAAAATATCATCGCATCGTTTTCCCTGCTACTGGTAAACCAGTTCTCTTTGGTACTTCATAGCATTCTGCGAGAGGGACACTTTTCGCGAAAATTCCCGCCTTCCTTTCAGAACCTCCGTACCATTCTTTTTCCTTTGAAGAACAAACGGTTTTTTTACTTTTTCTTTTGCCAAGGTTTTTTACCTACCCCCGGTAGAACCGGGGGTTTTGTCATGCTGAAAGCGATAAAAAAACCGGCGCGGCAGGTCTGCCCTGCTACGCCGGTTTGCTGTATCCATAAAGTTTATCGAAAAACGCTACTACCGCTTTTTATTTCTTCAAGACCTCTTTTACGACCTCCGCCACATGGTCTGCGCACAAGCCGAAATCCTTGAGCAGATCCACCGCCGGGCCGGAATAGCCAAAGCGGTCGTTTACACCGATCTTTGTCACCGGAACCGGGTTTTCACGGATTGCTTCGCACACTGCGTCGCCCAGGCCGCCAATGATGCTGTGCTCTTCCGCTGTTACAATGTGGCCGGTCTCCGCCGCCGCTTTGCGCAGCAGTTCTGCATCAATTGGCTTAATGGTGTGAATATTGATCACACGCGCGTCGATCCCCGCTTCTGCGAGCTGCTCCGCTGCCTTAAGGGATTCGCCCACCATCAGGCCCGTCGCCACAATGGTGATGTCCTTGCCGTCGCGCAGGGTTACACCCTTGCCCAGCTCAAACTGATAGCTTTCATCGTTGATCGTCTCAATGGCCAGGCGGCCCAAACGCACATAGACCGGGCCGTTATATGCAGCGATCGCCTTAACCGCGGCCTTCATCTCATAATAGTCAGCCGGATTCACCACTGTCATTCCCGGAATGGTGCGCATCAATGCGATATCTTCGCAGCATTGATGGGTCGCGCCGTCCTCACCGACGGAAATTCCAGCATGGGAACCGCCGATCTTGACATTCAAGTGCGGATAGCCGATCGAATTGCGCACCTGCTCATAGGCACGGCCCGTAGCAAACATGGCAAAAGAGCTGGCAAACGGGAGCATTCCGGCCGCAGCAAGCCCAGCGGCGACGCCCATCATGTTCCCCTCTGCGATCCCGCAGTCGAAGAAGCGCTCCGGGTGCGCCTTCTTAAACATACCGGATTTCGTGGCGGCCGCCAAGTCCGCGTCGAGCACCACCAAATTTGGGTATTCGTCCATGAGCTCAACCAGAGCTTCGCCGTAGCCGTCTCTGGTCGCCTTCTTGATTACATCCGCCATTTATTCCACCTCCAATGCCGCAAGCGCCTGCTTGAGGTCCTGCATCGCAACTTCATACTGCTCTTGGTTGGGGGCGGTGCCGTGCCAGCCCACCTGGTTTTCCATAAAGGAGACGCCTTTGCCCTTCACCGTCTTTGCGATGATGACACAGGGCTTGCCCTTCACTTCGCGTGCATGGGCAAACGCCTCTTCAATCGCATCGAAATCGTGGCCATCAATGATGACAGCGTCAAATCCAAATGCGCGGAACTTCTCGTCGATCGGGTACGGGCTGCAAACCTCATCCAGCGTGCCGTCGATCTGGAGGTCGTTGTTGTCCACAATCAGGCAGAGGTTGTCCAATTTTTTGTGGGACGCGAACATCGCAGCCTCCCACACTTGGCCCTCTTCGATTTCGCCGTCGCCCAGCATGGAATACACGCGATAATCCTTGCCCATGATCTTCGCCGCTAACGCCATGCCGCAGGCCGTAGATACGCCTTGGCCCAGGGAACCCGTGCTCATATCAATGCCGGGAGTGTCCAACATGTTGGGATGCCCCTGTAACATCGCACCAATATGGCGCAGCTTTTGCAGCTCTTCCATCGGGAAATACCCCTTGAGCGCCAATGTCGCATACAGTGCCGGGCAGCAATGCCCCTTTGAGAGCACAAAACGATCCCGGTCTTCGTCCGCCGGACGAGTGGGATCCACGCGCATCTCTTTAAAGTAGAGATAGGTCAGCACGTCTGCTGCGGAGAGAGAGCCGCCCGGATGTCCGGATTTTGCATGATAAACTCCCTCAATCGCGCCCATACGGATTTTACAGGCCGCAATTTGCAGGTCTTTCTTTTCTGCTGTATTCATAATGTCCTCCCTTGAAATGATATGAGAAACAACCGCCATTATTATAGCGCATCAACGCAGAAAATGCAATTTTCGCCGGGATATTTTTGCCTATTTGCGCCATGCGACGACTGTTCCAGCGCATCTTGATAAAATTTTGTTGGAAAATACCGGTTTACAAAACCGAGAAAGGCAGGCAACGCCCCCTTTTCCTACTCTTTCCTCTTTTAACTAACGGCAAACTGACTGTTGTACAGGTTGGCGTAAAAGCCGCCTTTGGCCAAAAGCGACTCGTGGGTACCCTGCTCCACAATATGGCCCTGGTTCATCACCAGGATCAAATCCGCACCCTTGATGGTAGAAAGGCGGTGTGCCACGATAAAGCTGGTCCGCCCGCGCATCATCTCTTCAAACGCTGTTTGGATCTTCCATTCCGTGCGGGTATCGATGCTGCTGGTGGCTTCATCGAGGATCAGCATGGGCGGGTCCACCAGCATAACCCGTGCAATGCACAGCAGCTGCCGCTGCCCCTGCGAGAGGTTGCCGCCATCTTCAGAAATCACGGTGTCATACCCCTGCGGGAGGCGCAGGATAAAGGAATGCGCGTGCGCTTTTTTGGCCGCCGCAACCACCTCTTCCAGACTTGCGTCCTCCCGGCCATACGCGATATTTTCCCGCACTGTGCCGGAGAAAAGCCAGCTCTCCTGAAGCACCATGCCGTACTGTTTACGCAGGCTGTTGCGTGTGACCGACTGAATATTGTGCCCGTCCACGGAGATCGATCCGCGGTCCGCATCATAAAACCGCATCAATAGGTTGATGATCGTCGTCTTGCCGCACCCAGTCGGGCCAACGATCGCAATCCGGCTTCCACTTTTTGCAGCAATGTTCATATCCTCGATCAGCTTACGCGCAGGATCGTAGGAGAAATACAGATGCTCGACCGCCACATCTCCTTTGCAGTGCTCCAGAACAGCCGCATCCGGGGCATCCGGCCGTTCAGATTCCTCGTCTAGGACGGCAAAGAGGCGCTCTGCAGAGGCGAATGCGGTCTGAATCTGGGTGAGCACCCCTGTCACCTCATTGAACGGCTTCGTGTACTGGTTTGCGTAGGTCAGAAAACTGGAGATTTGGCCGATCGTCAACGGCGCGGGCCAGCCTGTGATCGCGCAGACGGCACCAAAGGCCGCAACCGCGGTATATACCATATTGTTGACAAAACGTGTGCTGGGATTGCTCAAGGATGAATAAAACTGCGCTTTTACACCACAGTCGTACAGCCGCCCATTGATCTCTTTAAATCGCTCCTCTGCACGACCTTCATAGTGGAAGGTCTTGACGGTCTTCTGTCCTCCGATCATCTCCTCCACAAAGCCGGAAAGCTCTCCTTGGGTCGCCTGCTGCTCGACAAACTGCCGGTGGGTCAGCCGGGCGATAAAGGCCGCTACGAACAGTGAAAGCGGCGTGACCAAAACCACCACCACCGTAATCACCGGACTGATGGTCAACATAAACAGTAAAGTACCGACGATCGTCACAACACCGGTAAAAAGCTGGGTGATCCCCTGCAACAAGCCGTCAGACACCTGATCCACATCGTTGACAATGCGGCTGATCAGATCCCCGTGCGCGTGGCCGTCGATGTATTTCAGCGGCAGTGTATTGATCTTCTCATACGTCTGGATGCGCAGATCGCGCACCGTCTTATAGCTGACGCGGTTGGTGCAATAGGTCATCAGCCATTGGAAGGCCGCGCTGACCACAATCGTGCCCGCCAAAGTGATTAGGACAGGGACCATGGCAGCAAAATCCACCTGGTCCGGGCCGATCACATAGTCGATGGCCCGTCCAACCAAGATGGGACCATAGAGCGTCAAGGACACATTGATGATGGCGCTGACCAACGCCAAAAGCAGGAATCCCGCGTGAGGCTTCGCATAGCGCAGCAGACGCTTCAAGACAGATTTATTGATCCCGGACTTTTTCATTAGCGCGCCGCCTCCTCTCTGCTCAACTGGGAAAGGCAGATTTCCCGGTAGACCTCACAGCTCTCCATAAGCTCTTCGTGCGTCCCCAGGCCCGCCATAGTGCCGTCGTCCAGCACAAGGATGCGGTCTGCAGCTTTCACCGTGCTCACGCGCTGGGAGACCATTAAAACCGTCATCCCCTGCGTCTCCGCTTTCAGCGCGCGCCGCAGGGCTGCGTCCGTTGCAAAGTCCAGCGCGCTGGCACTATCGTCCAAAATGAGGATTTCCGGCTTCCCCGCGAGCGCGCGGGCGATGGTCAGACGCTGCTTTTGGCCACCAGAGAAATTCTTTCCGCCCTGGCTCACTGGGCTCTCCAACCCAAGCGGCAGACGGTCAACGAAATCTTTCGCTTGTGCGATTCGCAGGGCGTTTTCCAGCTCCTGTTGGGTCGCATGGGCGTTTCCCCAGCGCAGATTGCTCGCAATCGTGCCGGAAAAGAGCTCCGCGAGCTGTGGAACCATTCCCACTTTCTCGCGAAGCTGTGAAAAGGGATATTCCTTTACATTGATTCCTTCCACGGAAACAGAACCCTCAGTGACGTCGTAAAACCGCGGAATCAAGCTGACCAGCGTCGATTTTCCGGAACCAGTGCCACCGATGATCCCGATCGTTTCCCCTTTTCTTATAGTAAAGTCTAAATCCTTTACAGCGTATTTTTCTCCATGCTCTCCCCCGTCTCCACTATAGGAGAAACTCACATGCGAAAAAGCGATTTCCGGCGCGCCCTGCTTGGGCGAAACCGGCCCATTCGCCGGTTCCGGGACGGATGTTTCCGTCTCAAGCACCTCGTTGACGCGGCCCGCAGAGGCAGCCGCCTTGGTAAAGGTGACCACCAAATTCGCTACAACAATCAGCGCCAGCAATGTCTGCGACATGTAGTTGACAAAGGCGATGACTTCGCCCTGTGTCATCCCACCGGAGGTCACGCGCATTCCGCCGAACCAAACGATCGCGATCACGGCAAAGTTCATAATCAGGTATGTGAGCGGGTTCAAAAGCGCGGAGAGCTTTCCCACCCGGATGGCGGTGTCCGTCTGGTCGTTGGCAGCTGTGCGGAATCGCGCCTCCTCATGGTCCTGCTTCGAAAACGCGCGGATGACGCGCGCGCCGCTCAACCCTTCGCGGGAAATCAGCGAAATACGGTCAAGCTTTTTCTGCATGACTTTGAAATACGGCACCGACCGGCTCATGACCAAATAAAGCACCAACCCGATGAGCGGTGTCGCCACCAAAAAGACAATAGCAAGTGGAAGATCGATCAACATTGCCATCACTACGGCGCCGAGCGCCAAAAATGGCGCGCGGATCACCAGGCGGATTAACATTGCCACCGCATATTGAAGCTGGTTGACGTCGTTTGTAATGCGGGTGATCAGCGACGGCGTGCCGAAGCGGTCGATCTCCTTATGGGAAAATGTGTTGATATGGCGATACATCTCATTTCGCAGGACCGTTCCAAACCCCTGCGAAGCAATGGAGGCCATTTTCTGACAGACCAGCGCACAGCACAGGCCAACAACGCCCAACAGGAGCATCACGCCGCCCATGCGCCAGACATAGCCGACGTCCCCGGTGCGTACACCGTTGTCGATGATATCCGCTGTCACAATTGGTACAATCAGTTCAAAGACGGCTTCCGTCAATTTGAAGATAGGGCCCAGGATGACCTGCAGCCGGTAATTCTTCAGGAAGCGTGCGAGTTTTCGCATGAGACCAAATCCTTTTCTTTAACATATCCTCTATTTTACCTCCATTGGACAGAAATAGCAATTTATTTTGCTGGCTACTTCCAAAAAACGAATTTCTTCTGTGGTATTCTTTCACTGACATAAAAAGACAAAAAAGCAGAAATTTCTTTGTATGATTTGTCCCTTGTTTTCTATAAATAATCTGTTAAAATTTATATATAAGAAATAAGTCGATAATATTCACTGTAAAACTGAATATGTAGACGATGGAGGTGCAAATGTCTCGCCTTTCCCAGCGGGCAGATAGAACGATCGATTATCTGCGTCAAGGAAGGCATTTGTATCTATTTCTAGGTTCTACACAATGGAGGAATTGCTATGAAAAAGAGAAATATGTCTTGGGTTGCGCTTTTGTTGTCCTTTGTCTTGTTCTTCGCCCCATTTCCAACGTCCTTTGCCGCGGTGGAGCCTTATGTGGAAAGCGACACCACCATGGACTTCACAAAGGCACAGGGTGATTACTATTGGTTCAAATTCACTGTCCACGGCTCGCATGCAGACCCGCAGATCGCCGCAGGAAACGGGACTGTCCTCAAGACGGGAAATTGCAAGAAGCTGAAAAATGCCGAAGGCGAGGATGAATACCGCTTCCAGGTATGGGCAATCGGAAAACCAGGCGAGGCATCTGCCATCTACACTACACTCCCAGGGCAAGAACCCGTCAAGCACTGTGTCATCACCGTAGGCGATCCGTTACCATCCACAAGCAACCGGCAAACTGCCACAGAAACCTCTTCCACAAAGCAGGGGCGGACCATCTATGTGACTCGGACTGGGAAAAAGTATCACTATAACAACCACTGCAACGGCGGCACTTACTACGAATCGACCCTGGAGCAAGCGTTGGCCCGCGGCTTGGGTCCCTGCAAAAAATGCGTTGGATGACCTCCTCCCTTTTTTGATACACAAAGAAGCCCTCCGGTTTTGCGAGACCGGAGGGCTTCTTGTCTTTTGCCACCGTGCGGGATCGTTAACTCTGCAACCCCTTCAGAACCGTTTTCCGTTCCAGATGGACGGCCAGCGCAGCGAACCCTACTCCGACGGCCAGGTAGACGGCTTTTGCAATCCATCCGGCGGCCGGTAAGGCAAACGCGGGATCCAATTGCTCCAATGTCAGCGGATATTCGGAGAAAAAGGTTGCTCCAAAGAGATCCCACTCCAACGGCAATGGCAGTAAGTTGGCCGCCAGTGCCACAGGCGCCAGCACAAGAAGCAGCGCCGGATGGAGTCGTCCCGCCATCATGCCGATCCCCAATACCAGAGCCAGCGCCGGCAGCAGGGAGATCAAAGCAGGAAGGAGCAAATCGTTTAAGGAAACGGCTGGGCCGAAAAGCACAAGCAAAAATATGGTTCCAAGCGTATACACACCGAAAGCCAACAGCAACCAGGCCGTTACAGCAGCCCCGCATTTCACCAAAAGATAGCTTCCCGCATCCACGGGGGTCGCCGCCGTCAAAATGTTCACCCGGCGGGCCTCCTTGGAGAATACGTTCCACAGAAAGAAGAGCAATGCCACGGATAAAAGAGGCAGCTCCTGCGCCAGGTAATATCCAAAACTCCATGCGGAAAACGGCGCCGTATGCGCTACGCCTTGGATGACTTCCCCGTTCAGCGTCTGCCAGCCAAAAAAGAGACAGACCACCAGCAGGCCCAGAAAAAACTTGTTGCATACGGCCCGCCGCAGTTCATACCGAAAGATCTTACGCAAGGTCCAAATCCTCCTCTGTCAGAGCGCAAGCGCTCAGAAAATCTTGATATGTGAGATACGGGTATGTGGGGTCAAGCTCACGGGTGAAAAGTTTGGCGAGGATCGCATCCATCTCTTCCTCTCCTCCAACGAGCTGCTCTGCCTTCAGGATCTTCAGCGGCATCTCGCAGTAGCGCCGCACACCCGAAAGGCTGTTCACAATATCTGCACGGTACTGTTCCGGCAACCGCTCCAGATACTCTGGATGGCGGACATAAAAATTTTGATAATAATCGTCCACCTGCTTTTGCCAAACATCCACATAGTTCTGTTTCGCATAGGCCTCGCCGTATTGCTCCTTCATCATCCGGTAAGTGGTGTAGACGGTCAACCCTTCCGCAGACCAGACATCTGTATAAGATTCCGAGGCAAACATGTTTCCAAGCCCCCACCACTGGTGGACAATCTCGTGGGCCAACACTTCACTTCCCCCAGCGCCTTTGAGAGGATCCTTCAACCCCTGTTCGTTGAAGCTTTCCTCACCCATCACACTTGCACCAGCCGCGGCATAGCCGCCGCCGACATTGCAGATCTCGATCAATTTCATGGTGCCATCCCCATAAAATGAGAGCGGGCCGTAGTGTTCCGTGCAATAGTCAAACACTCGTTTCAAAACGCTGTCTACATTGCATTCCCGCATCACGCGCTCGTGTTTCGCGCTGTAATAAAACGCAACGTCGATTCCCGCGGCGTCAATGTGGTGTGATATGTAGTCCCCGGCATAGAGGATGACGCTTTGCCCGCTGTCAGTCAGCTTCCAGTGGACGGTGCCGTCCGGATTTTCGCCGGCCTGTTCGACCGTTCCCTCGGCAAAGAGCACCGGGGTCATGCCCTTTGGCAGGTCGATCTCCGCTGTGTAGGGCGGCGGCTCCTGGGTCTCCCAGACGAAATCCTTTGGTAAAGGAGCAAAATTCTGGTTTGCCAGGTAGAGGTAGTCGCGGCTGATCTCCAAGCTCCCCTGGCTGAGTTCCTGAAGGTTCCACTCCTGCGGGAACCCACCGTAGGCAACCTCCAACTCGATCTCCTCCTCCGCGGGCAAATCGACCTCCACCGTCTTGGTGTTTTGATCGTCGTCGTTGCAATCCCGGAAGGCCACCGAAGTCTGGTTCGCTGTGACCGATGAAACCCTGTAACCCGGGTTCACATATAAGGAAATCGTCTGCGGTTTCCCGCTGGTGTTATGCAGGGAATAGAGCGCCGTGCCGTAAAAGCGGCCTGTGGAGAGATTGGGCCTTGCCTCCACATGGATCGCGTCAAAAAACACATACTCGTTATAGGCGATATTGTAGTAGGCATCCATGTCGATCTCCGCCTTGCTATGGTCCAAGAACGGCTGATAGGTATAGACGACATAGCCGGAAAGCAGACATACCACAACCAACAATGGTAGATACACCTTGCGGACGTTCCTTGCAGCCGATCCAAAAAGTCCTTTTCCATACCGCCGGACGCAGAGGAAGGAAACAGCGCAGAGCCCGCACAGAAGCAGCAGCCAGAACAGCCGGTTGTACAGTACGGACTGTAAAAGCCGGGTGTTCCCGAAATCATCGGACATTGAATAGACCGGCGGGTTGATCCAGCGGAGCAGCCAGCTTTCGCTCCAAGCGGTCATACTGAGCAGAGCGAACGCGGCAAACAGCACCAATGTGAGATCCAGCCGCCGGGAAATCTGGTACGCCGACGCCGTAAAGAGGATCGCAAAGAGAGTGGACGGCAACATGAAGGAGAGGTATACCGCCACATAAAGCCATCCCCGGAAGACCGATCCGGTCTGTAGCATCGTGAACGGCATCCAAGCAATCAGGGTCACCGCCTGGGCCGTCAGCGCAGCGAGAGACAGCGCACCGATCCGGCAAAATCCCATGCAAAGCGGCGAAAGCATCGCATCGGTTAGAAGATCGACGCGGGAGCGGTGGCTGCGGCTGCATTCCAGCGCGGTTAACAGGGCGAATATGACAGCGCTACCGATCCCACCGGCTAACGCTGGATTCCCCAGGTATGCCCCTGTCAGGGAGACGGAGTATGCAGCTTCAGAAGAGGAGGCCAACGGCCTATAAAGCCAAAGGCCAGCCGCCGGGGACAATCCCGTGACCGCAATTGCCAACCAGGTCAACCGGTTTCGGAACAGCCGCCCAATTTCCACCCGGAAGAGGGACCAAGCTTTCATTGCAGCTCCCCCTCCCCGGTAATCCAATACAGATATGCGTCCTCCAGGGAGGGCTCAACCGGCTCGGCAAAAGGCGGCAATTCCGCCGCTACGCCCCGGCAAGCCACCCCTCTGGCTGTATTGACACGCGAGGTGATCTGTAAATGGCTGTCCGCCCGGCTCTCCTCACTCTCCAAAAATACCCCCACGTGTCCTTGCGCTGAAGCAATGAGCGCTTCCGGCGTCCCGGTGAAAAGAATCCTCCCGCGGTCAATGACGATCAGCTGGTTGCACACCGATTGGACATCCTCGATGATGTGGGTGGATAAGAGGACAATTTTGTCCTGTGCCGTCCGGGAGAAAAAGTTGCGAAAGTGAATGCGCTCTTCCGGATCCAGTCCCACCGTGGGCTCGTCCAGGATCAGGAATTCCGGCTCTCCCAAAAGGGCCTGTGCGATTCCAACCCGCTGGCGTTGTCCTCCGGAGAGCGTCCGGATGCGCGCCTTGCGCTTTTCCACAAGGTTTGCCGCTTCCATGGCCCTATCGATGGCAGCGCGGCTGTCCCGGATTCCCTTCAATGCCGCCATATAATCGAGAAACTGCCAAACCGTCAGTTCTTCGTACAGCCCAAAGGATTGAGGGAGGTAGCCCAGACGCGCCTTCAGCGCCTTTTCGCAGGCTTGCAGGGGTGTCCCATCCACGGAAATGGTGCCGCTGGACGGCAGCAGTCCAGCCACCAGGAGCTTCATCAGCGTGGACTTTCCCGCGCCGTTTGGTCCCAGCAGGCCGATCAGATTGGGGCTTTCCAGCGTAAGATCCACATCCCGGAGGGCTTGTTTCCCTGTAGGATATGTCATGTTTAGTTGTTCAATAGCAATCCGCATGAATGGTTCCATCCTTTCCAAAATTGGGATGCCTCTATCATACGGAATCCATTTGGAGCCGCTGTGCAGTTTTTTTGTAGTTTTTATGGAGAAACAGACCCATTTTGAGATGATATGCCCCTAGCTCCATTTTGCAGGAAGTCCCGCTATTTTTTACAACATTTTCTATGAGGCCTCTTATCTTTTCATAGATATCTTCTATAGCATACTTTTCAAAAGTTTTGGGAATACAGCAATTCAAACAGGGGATATTGTTCCAATCCATGTTGGAACTCCATATAGCCCTGTACGACATTAGGAAAAGAATCCTCCATTCTTACACTTTTGTAAGCTGGCCGCCCAAGACGGGAAAAGTGTGGTACAATCGGAGGGGATTACAAAACGGGAGGGCTCGCTGTGAATCGATTGTTTCTTTTGGAAGACGATGACAGCCTGATCGATGGGCTACAATATGTATTGACAAAAAATGGGTACGAAGTGGAAGTCGCCAGATCAGTGGCACAAGCGTGGCTTCTCCTGGCGGAACGTCCACCATATGACCTTCTTCTGTTGGACGTGACCCTACCGGACGGAACAGGCTTCTCTGTGTGCGAACAGGTGCGCCGGACGGGCAGCGCCGTGCCAATCCTATTTTTGACCGCAGCCGATGAGGAAACCAGCGTCATCCGCGGCTTGGACTGCGGTGGGGACGACTACTTGACAAAACCATTCAAACTTGGAGAATTATGTTCGCGTATTCGTGCCCTATTGCGACGCGCAGGAATGCCGCGACAGGAAGAAGCCCTATGCAGCGGCCCCCTCCGGATCGACCTATTGGGCAGCAAGGCAACGCTGGATGGCCATCCCCTGGAACTGACTGGAATGGAATACCGGCTACTTTGCGTCCTGGTGCGCAACGCCAACCGTATTGTCACCCGCGGCGCTCTACTGGATATGCTCTGGGACGGAAACGGAAACTTCGTGGACGACAATACCCTCTCGGTGTATATGCGGCGGCTGCGCGGAAAGGTCGAGCAGGACCCCTCCCGTCCAGAGCACTTGTTGACTATCCGCGGCTTTGGATACCAGTGGAAGGAGGCGGGCGAATGAACTTTTTACAAGAATCTGTTTTGCGCCGGTATTTCGCATTCTTACTCCTATTTTTAGCGTTGCTAACCGGATTCGGAATACTGTATGGGACGAACTGCATACAGGCCGAAAAAAATCTGCTGCTTGCGCATGACCGCGCATTTGTCTCATCCCTCCTAGAGGAAGACATCCCTCCGGAGACGATTCTCCGCGCGCTCAAACAAGCAAAGGAAACCGAACGGGGCGCCGCTTTGCTGCGGCAGAGCGGCTGGACGGAACGGACCTCCGCCCTTTTTTTGCCCCAAGTCCGGCAGGCGGCTGCCGTATCCATGGGGACCGCTGTGGGAGGGGTTCTTTTGCTGGCTCTGTTTCTGATGGGTGGCTCTCTCTTCTTTCTGACGCGGTTGGACCGCCTCTACCGGCGGGCGGGCGAGGCCGTGGAACGATTCTCCGGAGGCGATTTCACTCGCCGCCTGCCGCGCGGCCGAACCGGATCGTTCTCCCATCTGCTCGCCGCAGTGGACGAACTGGCCGTGGCACTGCAATCCAAAAGCGAGGCAGAGCGCAAAGCCAAGGAATTTCTCAAGGACGCGCTCTCGGACATCTCCCACCAACTTAAAACGCCTCTGGCAGCACTGGCAATGTACAATGAAATCATCCTGGAAGAGCCGGAAAACCGTACTACCGTTCAGGAATTTTCTCAAAAGGCAGCGCAAGCCCTCTCCCGAATGGAAGGGCTGATCGGCACTCTATTAAAGGTAATGCGCTTGGACGCGGGCAGCGTCCCCTTTGAAAGGGGGATTTACACGATGCAGGAGCTGGTGCTCCGATCAACAGAAGAACTCACAACACGTGCGCAGCGGGAGGGGAAACACATCTGCTTCGACGGCCCGCCGGAGGAACGGATCTTCTGCGACTTAGCCTGGACGAGCGAAGCGGTCGGCAATCTGGTAAAAAACGCGCTGGACCATACAGAGATGGGCGGCGAGGTTTGTCTATCATGGCAGCGTTCGCCCTTGACGCTCCGCCTGTCTGTGGAGGACAATGGGTCTGGCATCCCACCGGAAGAGCTCCCGCACATTTTTAAGCGTTTTTACCGCGGCAAATCTTCCCAGACAAAGCAAGGAGTGGGGCTGGGCCTGCCGTTAGCCAAGTCCATTGTAGAGGGACAGGACGGCGTTCTGACGGTTCAGAGCACACCCGGACGCGGAACAATCTTCACGCTCTCCTTCCTTACCAAAACGTAAGATACCATTCACCGGAACGTAAGGTGCAGACCGTATGATGGAAGCGATCTGATAAGGAGGTATCCTATATGGAAGTATTGCGTGTAGAGAACCTTTGCAAAGTATACGGCAAAGGAGAAACAAGAGTGGAGGCGTTGAAAAACGTCTCGTTCTCCATGGAAAAAGGTGAATTTGCAGCAGTGGTCGGGGAATCCGGCTCCGGCAAAAGCACGCTGTTACACTGTATCGGCGGGTTGGAGCAACCTTCCTCCGGACACGTCTACCTGGATGGCCGGGATCTGTTTGCACTGCGAGAAAACCAGCGCACGATCTTCCGGCGGCAAAACATCGGGTTTATTTTTCAATCCTTCCAGCTGGTGGAGGAATTAACAGTGGAGCAGAATATCGTCTTCCCCCTCCTGCTGGATGGACGCAAACCAGATGAGGCACGTGTGGAGGAGCTTTTATGGATACTGGGATTGATGGAGCGCCGTCATCATCTGCCGAGCCAGCTTTCAGGCGGGCAGCAACAGCGCGTGGCAATCGGGAGAGCGCTGATCGCCAAACCGATGTTGGTCCTGGCGGACGAGCCCACAGGCAACCTGGATTCGAAAAACAGCCAAGATGTTGTTGAACTCTTACACCGCGCCTCACGGCACTACCGGCAGACCGTTCTGATGATCACTCACAATGTACACTTGACGGATGCGGTGGACCGCGTGTTGCAGGTTTCGGACGGCGAGTTGCGCGATTGGGGAGGGATGCAGGAATGAAACGCTATCTGGACCTCATCCCGATCTCCGCCAAACGGCACCGGAGGCAAAGCCTTATGACGCGGCTGTGTATCTTTTTAGCTGTATTCCTTGTAACAGCAATCTTTGGGATGGCAGATATGGAACTGCGCTCTCAACGGCAACAGGCGATTATGGATGGCGGCAATTGGCACATTGCTTTCCGGGACATCACAGAAGAACAAGCCGCGCGCATTGCCGCCTGGCCAGAGGTGAAAACATCTTCCTGGTATGGCGTTGTGAATTATGATTGCGACGAGGGGTACACCCTTTCCGGGATCAAAACAGCCATCTGCGGCGCTGACCCCGCTTGGATGGGAATGTTCCCCGCTGTCCAGGTGGAGGAGGGTTCCTTCGATGCCGAAGGCAGCGGTGTACTGCTAACAGAGAACGCCCGCGCGCGCTTGGATGTACAGGTGGACGACTTCATCCAGCTATATACCCCGGACGGGCGAGTCCTAGATCTACAAGTCACAGGCTTTGTGACCAACACCGCCATGTTGGACCACGAGGACGCGTTCGGTTTGGTTATGAACACGCAGACTTTCCGCTCCTATTTTTCTGGAGATACGGCACAGGACGCAGATTCCGTTTATTATGTGCAATTTTCGCCGCTTTGCCGCATCTTACAGGTAGTAGAATCGATCAAAACAGAGCTGCATTTAACCGACGCACAAGTTTTTCCCTATGGAAAACTCTTGGGCTTAATGGGCCAAAGCGATGACCCCTTAATGCTGCGCCTGTATCTGACCGCAGCGGTACTGGCAGTCCTCGTGGCGACGGCCGGCATACTGATGATCGCCAGCAGCCTAAACAGCAACATCGCCCAAAGGATTTCATTCTTCGGTCTGTTGCGTTGCCTGGGGGCAACACGCAAACAGGTGGCGCGTTTTGTCCGTTTAGAGGCGCTAAACTGGTGTAAAACGGCAATTCCGCTGGGGCTTGCGGCAGGCACGGCACTCGTTTGGGTACTCTGCTCCCTGCTTGTGAAGCTCAGCCCCACCTATTTTGCCGGGATGCCAGCTTTTGGGATCAGTGGAATTGGCCTTACCTGTGGGGTTGTGATTGGCTTAGTGACCGTCCTGCTCGCAGCACGTGCGCCTGCAAAGCGTGCAGCAAAGGTCTCGCCTCTGTGCGCTGTCTCCGGAAATGCAACCCCCGTCTCGCCGGTACGCCGTGCAGCAAATACGCGCTTATTCCGTGTGGACACTGCACTGGGGGTCCGTCATGCCACGGCCAGCAAAAAGAATTTCTTTCTGATGGTCAGCTCCTTTGCGTTCAGCATCATCCTATTCCTAGCGTTCAATATGGCGATAGATTTTATGCATCAGTCTATCACACCACTGCGTCCGTATTCCGCAGACCTGTCAATCATCAGCGCAGACCAAACCTGTTCCATCCCACCCGAGCTAGGACAGCATCTTGCAGAGGACCCGGTGGTCAAGCGTGTGTATGGGCGGATGTTTGCTTATGGGATTCCCGCTACCATTGATGGCCAAGAGGGGACTGTGGACCTGATTTCCTACGAAATCAACCAGTTTGGATGGGCCTCCGGCTCCCTCCTAGAGGGTTCCATTGATGGAGCCCTGAACGGAAATGGCCTCCTTGCGCTCTATGGCAACGGAACCACGCGCCATACCGGCAGCACGGTGACCGCAGACTTTGGGACGGGCACACAAACGCTCACCGTTTCAGGGGTACTGTCTGATTGCCCGTTCCAAAGCGAACCTGGTGTGGAAATCTTCATTTGTTCAGAGGAAACCTTCCGCACGTTGACTGGGCAGGATGGATACACAATCCTGGACCTACAGTTGAACGCAGATGCAACCGACGCAGACGTTGAAGCGATCCGTACCCAAGCGGGCAGCGGCACCACCTTCTCAGACGACCGGCGCTCAAACAGCGAGGCCATTGGCGCCTACTATTCGTTTGCATTGTTTGTTTACGGGTTTCTCTCTGTAATCGCTCTGATCGCGGTTTTCAACATTGTAAACAGCATCTCCATGAGCGTGTCCGCGCGGGTACGGCAATACGGCGCTATGCGGGCCATCGGTATGAGCAGCCATCAACTGATGCGAATGGTAGCGGCGGAGGCTGCAACCTATTCACTGTTTGGCATTCTAGTGGGTTGTGCAGTTGGGCTCCTAGCAAATTGGTTCTTATTCCGAATCACGGTTACGGCCAACTGGGGAATCCCGTGGTATATCCCATGGGCAGCACTGGGCTTGATTGTCCTATTGGTGGCATTCTCTGCCGCACTGGCAGTTCGCGCTCCCTCCCAGCGTATCCGCCGCATGTCCATCGTTGAAACCATCCACGCGGAGTAGCATTTCTCACATGCACATTCCCCTCTGATTGCCCAATGTCCCTAGAATTAAAGCGCCTACACCTTGCTTGGTCATCTGCTTTCCTCAGATTCCTGTCTTGAAAATCCTACCGATTGGAACAACAAACAACCCCCTCAAAGAATGAACAAAACGTTCATCCCTTGAGGGGGTTCTTTCGCTTGTTAGGATTTTTCAACACGATTCCCCATTTGTGGAACCGTTCACCGCACACTCCGGAGCCTCTGCTGGGACCGTTTCTTTGGGGTGCTCCTCCTTTGGCTTTTCCCGGAATGGGAGGATATATTTTTTCACGATCAGGCCCTCGTACTTGAGCTTAAACTGTACGCGCCCGAAAAAGCGGTGCTGGCAATGGCGGCAGATGAATTCTGCACGATAGCTCTTGTTTTTAAGCTGCCATTCACTTACACGGTGTGCCCGCCGCCCGCACACATCACAGTTAAAGAGCATGTCGCTGCGCTTGATCAGTGGGTTAGACAAGTCGCAGATCACTACGGTCTTAAATTGGATGCGACGGTAAAACTCTGCATCGGCCTCTTGCACAAAGGGGGCAAGGCTCTCCGGCGTATAAAGCTTTTGCAAGCAACGCAGCGAAAGCAGGCTATCTCCTAAAGCGCGATGATGATCAAAGCCGTCCTCATCGATCTCCAAAAGCTGGGCCGATGTGGAAAGTCCCATCTGCTGGGTTTTATCATAGTGGAGCATTTCCTCGCAGTACGCCTGCAAATTGACATAATACTGTAAAAACGGGATATGCTCATCGCCGCAGAAGTAACGGCAATTCTCGATTAGCGCAAGGATGTCGGACGTGCCCCAGGTCATAAGGACCGCGTCGCCCATCCATTTTTTAAAGCGGCTGATGACCTGCATATATTGTAGGCCGCCCGCGAGATCCTCATTCGTAATGCTTGTGAGCGTGCGGATCTTGCCGCTGATCTTCTTTCCCACCTGCGGCCGGACCAGCGCCTCAAAAGTGTCGATGATATGAAGCTGTTCGTCCACCTTGACCGCGCCGAACTCAATGATCTCGTTGATGAAGCTCTTGATGCGGCGGCTATAGGTTCCATTCCATTCCAGGTCGAGTATTACAAAATTCATAAGATCGGCCGTACCTCCAAGTGGAATTCCGCGCAGGATTATTTTTTCCGGCTTGCCATCTTCATGCGCGTTTCCTTATCAAGGATCTTTTTGCGCATACGGATGCTCTTGGGTGTAACCTCGACCAGCTCGTCGTCCTTGATGAATTCGAGGCACTGTTCCAAGCTGAGGATGCTTGGCGGGACCAACTTGAGCGCTTCGTCGGACCCAGCTGCACGGGTGTTGGTGACATGCTTTTTCTTGCATACATTCACTACAATATCTTCACTCTTAGGGCTGACGCCGACGATCATGCCTTCATAGACTTCCAGGCCGGGGCCGACAAACATACGGCCACGGTCTTGCGCTTGCCAAAGGCCATAGCCGGTGGTCTCCCCCGCCTCGTGCGCGATCAAAGACCCCTGCTGGCGGCTCTGTAAATCGCCCTTATAGGGTTCGTAGCAGTCGAACACATTGTTCATGATGCCGTTTCCGTTGGTGTCGCTGAGGAATTCCTGGCGGTACCCCATCAAACCACGCGCTGGAATTTTGAATTCCAGATGGGTCACGCCGGTGTCGCGCGTGCCCATATTGACAATTTCTGCCTTGCGGGAGCCGAGTTTTTCCATGACGACGCCGACGTAATTGTCCGGCACCTCAATCATGAGCAGTTCGATCGGCTCGCAGCGTTTCCCGTCAATCTCTTTATAAATGACCTGCGGGCTGGAAACCTGGAACTCATATCCCTGACGGCGCATCTGCTCAATCAGGATCGAGAGATGCAACTCACCGCGTCCACTCACCTTAAACGCCTCGGTGGTGTCAGTTTCCTCCACGCGCATGGCGACGTTGGTCTCAACCTCTTTGAACAGGCGGTCGCGCAGGTTACGGGAGGTGACATACTTGCCCTCGCGCCCTGCAAAGGGGCTGTTGTTGACCATAAAGATCATGGAAACGGTCGGCTCGTCGATCTTGACAAACGGCAAAGGTTCGATGCAGTCGGGCGAGCAAATGGTCTCCCCGATGTTCAGATCTGTGATGCCGGAAACTGCCACGATGTCGCCAAGCTTTGCGCTTTCCACCTCGACGCGTTTGAGGCCTTCAAACTGATACAGCTTAACAACCCGGACGTTCTTCGTGGTACCGTCGCGGTGGCAAAGCACGACATTTTCGCCGTCGTGCACCTCGCCGCGCTCCACACGGCCGATGCCGATACGTCCCACATAATCGTCATAGTCCACATTGGAGAAGAGCACCTGTGTTGGGCCGTTCAGCTCACCCGTAGGCGCAGGCACTTCTTTGAGGATCATATCAAACAGCGGCTTCATGTCCTTACCGGGCACTGCGGGGTCCAGCGTCGCATAGCCGTCCCTGCCGGATGCATACACCACAGGGAATTCGAGCTGGTCGTCGTTGGCCCCCAACTCGATAAAGAGGTCTAAAACCTCGTCTACAACCTCAGCTGGGCGCGCACCGGGCCGGTCAATTTTATTCACTACAACGACAGGCTTTTTCCCAAGGCCCAAAGCTTTTTTCAACACAAAGCGTGTCTGAGGCATACAGCCTTCAAAAGCGTCCACCAGCAGCAGAACGCCGTCCACCATCATGAGGATGCGCTCCACCTCGCCTCCAAAATCGGCGTGACCAGGCGTATCGACAATGTTGATCTTTGTATCCTGATAGATGACCGCCGTATTTTTGGAGAGGATGGTGATGCCGCGTTCCCTCTCCAGATCATTGGAGTCCATCACACGCTCCGCAACCTCCTGGTTCGCGCGAAAAATGCCGCTCTGCTTCAGGAGCTGATCCACCAAGGTAGTCTTCCCATGGTCGACGTGGGCAATGATGGCGATATTTCTCAGGTCGTTTCTTACATCCATATATGATCCCTCTTCTTTAAAATTTACAAACGTTTATTATTATAACATACTCCGCGCAACAGTGGTATGGATTTTGTCATAAAATTTTCTATGGGGACGTGCGCAGTTTTTCTTCGTTTTGCACGGACGTGCCTTCTGCTAAAAACTATATTGCGTAGCTTTTCGAAAGCCATCGCTTGCGCAAGGCTTTCGAAAAACAAAAAAACGGCTCCTCACATTGTGAGGAGCCTAATATGGAGCGAACGACGAGGCTCGAACTCGCTACCTCCACCTTGGCAAGGTGGCGCTCTACCAGATGAGCTACGTTCGCATATCTTGCATCCGTTTTGCTTGGTGCGTGAATTATTATACGACAGCCTTTCCAGTTTGTCAACACATTTTTCCAAATTTTTTTAAATGGATTTGAGCATCCTCCTAATAGGGTTTCCCATTTTGAGCTGGACATGCTATAATACAATATCATATATTATCATGTGTTGTACTTTTTTGGCATCATGTCATTTCGAATCGAACAACTGGAGGGAGCCATTTGTACTTACTCAACCTGGGCGCTTGGAACACAATCTTTGCTGTGCCGTGCGCCGTTGTGGATCAATATCTAAAGATTGCCAGCCCAAACCAGCTAAAGGTGCTGCTCTGGGTCCTGCGCCATGCGGACCACGGCTTTGAACCGAAAGAACCCGCACAGGCGCTTGGCCTTTCAGAAGATGCCGTCGAGGAAGCGCTGCTCTTCTGGCAGCAAGACGCCAATCTGCTGACAATTAACGGCGTGGAGATCAAACCTACAGCGGACGGGACGCAGGCGATTCCCGCAGATTCCCCTTCCCCCGCTGTGCCGGCCGTTGCTGCTCCTGTGCTAGAACCTCCTGCCAAGGCCAGGCCCGCATCGATTCTCACCCGCCCGCAAAAACCGGACAATGCATTCGTTGCCAAACGGATGGCGGAATCGGGAGAAATCGCTTATCTGATGCAGGACGCCCAACGCATCCTGGGACGGCTGCTGAGCAACGGCTGTTCTGCAACACTTTTAATGTTGCACGACGACTTCGGCCTCCCAGTGGATGTCATCTTGATGCTATTGCAATATGCGGCCAATGCAGGCAAAACAAGCACCCGGTATATCGAAAAGGTCGGTATGGATTGGGCGGAGGAGGAAATTTTTACCCATCAAAAAGCGGAAGAGAAGCTGCGCAAAATTGCGGAAAATGCCAAGGCGTGGCGCGTGGTGGAACAAACCTTGGGCATTGCGCACCGCTCCCCCACTGCCAAAGAAGAAACCCTTGCCGCTGCATGGGTCAACGACTGGGGCTTTTCCCCCGCGCTACTGCGCGAAGCATATGAGCGCTGCGTAGATACAAAAGGTCAACTGAGCCTGAGCTACATGAATGGCATCCTCTCCCGCTGGCACGAACAGGGCATTACGACGCTCCAGCAGGCACAAGAGGAGAAACTGCGCAAGGCCGCAGCCCGTAAGCAGGAATCTGCTGCAAAAAGCACCTATGACATTGACGAGTTCGAGCGCTCCGGCGCCTTCGATCATTTTAATGGGGAGTGACAGAAGTGGGATACAGCAAAGAGGTCTATCTGGCCGCAGCTACAGCGTTATCGGAACAAAAAGCACGCGCAGAACAGGAAGCGGAGGCACACCGCACAGAGCTGTACAGCGCCTTTCCGCGCGCAGGGCAAATTGAGAGAGAACTTGCCTCCACAGCCATCACCGCAGCGCGGGCCGTGTTGGGCGGTGCAAACGCCAAGGAACATTTGAGCCGTCTCAAAGAACGCAACCAAGCCCTCCAAAAAGAGTTGGACGGCCTTTTGGAGCAGGCAGGCCTTCCCAAAGACTTTCTAGAACCCCATTATGCTTGCTCCTACTGTTCGGATACTGGATATGTGGACGGCCATATGTGCAGCTGTCTAAAAAAGCGCCTGCGCGCAGAGGCGTATAAAAGTTTAAATGCACTCACCCCCCTCTCCCTCTCTACGTTCGAGACGTTCTCACTCGATTACTACTCCGAACAGCCGGAGGCATCTGGACGGTCGGAACGCGGGACGATGACGCGCGTCCTGGATGTCTGCATGACATACGCGCAAAACTTTTCGCTACATAGTTCCAATCTGATCCTGATGGGCGGAACAGGTTTAGGAAAGACTCACCTCTCGCTTGCAATTGCAAATACAGCGATTGCCAAGGGGTTTGGTGTGGTATATAGCTCTGTGAACAACATCGTCGCAAAATTGGAACGGGAGCACTTCGGGCGTGAAGAGGAGAATGACACCAGTTCGTTGCTACTCGACTGCGACCTCTTGATCTTGGATGACCTCGGGACCGAATTCCGCACAGCGTTTTCTGTTGCAGAGATCTACAACATCGTCAACACACGCCAGATGGCGCAAAGGCCCACGATTATCAGCACGAACCTGACCATGAAAGAAATCGAAGAGCGCTACACGGAGCGCTTTGCCTCGCGCATCTTGGGCGGCTATGTGCGTCTATCGTTCTGCGGGCGGGATGTTCGCCTACAAAAGCGGATGCGCGCCGCAGACCAAAGCAACCGCTGACCCTTCTTCCAAGGACGGGCCATTATTTTTCCATAGGCCACGGCAGTACCGTTTGTAGAGCGGCTGTTTCAAGGTACATCACCCATATACAAAACAAGCGCAGTTCTGGCGGAAATCCCTGCCGGAACTGCGCTTGTTCATACTCTGTCAACTACGGTTATTCCCCTGGAAATTATTACGCATCGCCGTAATCGCCCAGTGTGCCAAGGCTCTGCGCCTTTAAGTAAGCGTTGATAAAACCGTCGAGGTCGCCGTCCATCACGGCATTGATATTGCCCGTTTCAAAACCAGTCCGATGGTCCTTGACCAACGTATATGGCATGAAGACGTACGAACGGATCTGGGAACCCCAGGCGATCTCCTTCTGTACCCCCTTGATATCCTCGATACGCTCTAGGTTCTCACGTTCCTTAATCTCCAACAACTTGGATTTCAACATACGCATCGCAACGTCCCGGTTCTGATACTGGCTGCGCTCCACCTGGCAAGAGACGACGATACCGGTCGGGATGTGCGTCAAACGCACAGCGGAAGAGGTCTTGTTGACCTTCTGGCCGCCTGCGCCGCTTGCGCGGTAGACATCCATCTTGATATCGGCCGGGTCGATCTCAATCTCGATGGTGTCATCGATCTCGGGCATAACCTCCAAGGAGGAAAACGACGTATGGCGGCGGCCGGAAGCGTCAAACGGCGAAACACGCACCAAACGGTGCACGCCGCTTTCGCTCTTTAAAAAGCCATAGGCGTTCTCGCCCTCAATCAGAATACTGGCGCTCTTCAGTCCAGCTTCCTCGCCGTCCAGATAGTCCAGCGTGCTCACCTTAAAATTGTGGCGCTCTCCCCAACGGCAGTACATGCGATAGAGCATTTCCGCCCAGTCTTGGGCCTCTGTGCCACCTGCGCCTGCATGAAAAGTGAGGATGGCGTTTTTATCATCATACTCTCCGTTGAGCAGTGTGGAAAGACGCTGTGTCTCCAAGCTCTCACGAATATTTTTCAATTCGTCTTTGGCTTCTGGGAGCAAGGATTCATCTCCCTCCTCATTGCCAAGCTCAATCAGCGCCATCGTGTCATCATAAGCGGCGGTCAATTTCTCATACGCCGCAATTTTATCCTTAAGTGAGCTGGACCTCTGTAAAATCTTCTGAGAATTCTGCGCGTCATCCCAGAATCCCGGCATCGAAGCCTTTGTGTCCAGCTCCGCAATTTCGTTTCGCATACGTTCCAGGCCCAGCGCCTCAGCAAGGTCGTCGATTTCCGGGCGCAGCCCCTCCAGTTCCAGCCTTAATTCATCAAATTGCAGCATACTACCATCCTTAAACATTGATTTCATCTGTGGCAAACCAAACGTTTCCCGTCTAACTAAATTAGTATATCGGATTTTCCGAAATTTGTAAAGAGGCAGCGCACTGCACCACTTTATAGCGCAAGGAAGATACAAGGGATTTACTTTTTTCCAATCCTATGCTATAATATAAGAAACAAGACGAAGGGGAGTGGCTTGATGTCGGCTATCTGCAAATGATCGGGCAATAAAAATGTTATCCATCTAAATAGGATGGGTTTTTTGTTGTGCGTTTTTTGCGGATTGTTGTGCAGGCTGGTCTCTTTCCAAATCTATTTTTGGCTGAATTTTTTTGTTGAATCCTTTTTCAATGGCATTGTACAAAAATTGTACAATGCGCTTTTATGCCCAACAAATTCGTCTAGAAAAGCGTACCGGATAACCCATCGTATCGAGGGTTATCCTTTTTTATTGTCCTGACACTGGTATCATACAACTGCATTCTATTGTGTTAAGGAGAATAAAATCAATGAACCGTGAAAACAAAAAGAAACACTTTAAAAAAGGGTATTATAAAACACATGCATGTACGGATAGCTTTACCTGTAAGCAGTGCGGACGCCTGGTGGTCTCTGCAGGAGCCGGAAGCGACCACCGCAACCACTGCCCGAACTGCCTTTCGAGCCTCCATGTGGACATAGAGCCAGGAGACCGCGCATCCGATTGCGGCAGTCTCATGGAACCTGTCGCGGTATGGGTCCGAAAAAACGGAGAGTGGGCGATCATTCATCGCTGCCGCCGCTGTGGAAAGCTTAGTTCCAATCGGGTAGCCGCAGACGACAACCCGATGAAGCTGATGTCCATCGCTATGAAACCCTTGTGTGAACCTCCGTTTCCACTAGAACGTATCGAGGAAATGACCGAACTGATGGCCGGGGACGGTACTATCAAATTTTGATTAGGGTGTTCCGGATGAAAGTTCATCGCCGGCCATCCTTCTAACGATTGAAAAGGCCTATTTTTGCTTCTCGAACCACATATTCACAAAATAAGCGGCCCCCAGCCTGGGGAGCCGCTCTATTTTTGCACTTATAGAAAAGGCAATGAGGCAATCGCCCGGTGAACGCCGGATAGAATCTTTAAGTTCTCCTGAAAAAGGTTCCTGCTTTGGGAACGTTTCTCAAATGCCAAATTCCTTTGCATAAATCACCGCTCCATGGACTGGCTTTGCATCCTCCCGCAGGCGGATCGCCAAAAAGTTTGCGGGTGGCATCCCTTCCGGGATCTCTATGCCGAACGATTCCGCAGGCAGATACCCACAGCGCGGATAGTAGGTTTCGCTCCCCAACACCAATGAGTAAGCATATCCCAGTCTTCTGGCAATCTGGTGGCCCTCCTGAATCAAAGCGGTTCCAACGCCCCGCCTTTGATACGCCGGAAGCACAGAGAGCGGTGCCAGAACAAGAACGGTATCGCCTCCGACTTTTGCCTCTGTAAACAGGATATGGCCGACAATTTTGCCATCTATTTCTGCAACCAACGAAAGTTCTGGCACAAACGCCTCTCCCTTCCGCAGAGCGGCGACTAGATCCTGTTCGGTTCCATCGCTATGCTCTGCGGAGGCAAATGCCTGCTCCACAAGGGAATATACGGCCTCATAATCGTCCGGCCGTTCTGTTCGGATGTTCATGTTTGTTCCTCCAATCGCGTGTCGTATTGCCCATGGCCCCGCTCTTTCCGGCGTTTCCATCATGTTTCAAGCTTTTTGCCCTCCATGCTTGCTGGGAAAGCTTCTGGCCTTTATGAATGATCTTTATCCTACCACAGCCGCTGGCCTTTGACAAGGAGCAGAGGAACAACCAGGAAGTATGACTCAGGAGTCCATGGGCTGTTACGCTCTTTCGGGCTTAATTCCCCCCTAAAGCCGTATCCGATTCTTCGCCGTTGCCTTTATTGGAACTGCATTTTAAGTACTTAACAACCATTTACAGCTTTTCAATCCAGAATTTGGAGAGCGTTGCATGCAACAGCCGCGTCTTGTCCAGCCGGTTCATCAGATAAATTTTTGAAACGTCTTGGAACGGCTTGAGTGCCAGCATGTCAAACGGCGTATCCGTCGCAGAGCCGCCCTGCTTTGCCACCAAAACGTCACTCAGCACGATGTTTCCATTGTCGTTTGATACAGCGCCGTCAAACGCGGCGGTGGCTACATTGTTACAAGTGATGTCCATAGTCATATGGGTCATGTTCAGCATATATTCATAGTCGTTGTACAAGCCGCCATTGTTGCTGTCCCTCTCGATGCGCAGCTGTGCTGCGGTTGGGCTGTTATAGTAACAGTCCAGAATGACCGTGCCCTCGTTGTCTACCAATTGGAAAAACCTCGATCGGTCCCAGGTGCTTGCAAAGCCGGCATACTCCATGTGCATCCGGAATCCGTTTGTGCATTCACTCAAATCGAATCCGCTGATCGTCACCATCTCCGTGGAGGAACCCGAAGCCGTCGTTTTGAGTCCGTTTTCGGTAAATCCAGACGTCTCATCCCAGGCGAACCCCTCCATGGTACAGGTCGCATTTCCCGTGGAATCCTCCACCGACGGGTCGTCATTGGAACCCGTGGTAAAGTCGAAATAACAGAGATACTCCGGCGTCTCTTCCGCTGTTACAGGAATACTCACCGAAGCACCGTTCCAGTCAAGCGCAAGGTTCAATGTGCCGGAACCCGCCTCGGAAGCCGTCACCGTGACGGTCGCGCCGGACGGGACAGCACTTCCCGCCAGCCCAGTGAGCGCTGCTGTATAGTCCAGCTCCACATTCGCTGTGTTGGGGACATAGGAGACGTGGACCTCCTTCGCCTGTCCCACCTGCAAATCCAGCTTAGAAACATCCGCCGCGATGGATTCCGGGAGTATTTGTCCGGAGATCGCGCTAGTCAAAAAGGTCACCGTATCGGACAGCACTTCTTCCCCGCGTATACCGGTTACGGTGTACACTTCGGAGGCGTTCACAAATGCCACCGGATCGAACTCCCAGACGCAGCCACATTTCACCGGCGCATACAGCGTCTGAACCGGTTCCCCGTCCCGAGAGAGCGTGAGCTGTTCACAGTTCGAGTACACTTTTATTTTTATAGTAGCCGTCTCCCGCAGGCGGAACCGGCGGCTAGTGATGTAACAGACAGGTTGATCCGACCACGCCGCCTGATAGAGGTAGTATATATCTTTTTTTGTTTGACGGTCGCGGGTGATCAGGCCCTTGTCATTGAGGAAAGGTGTACCGCCCTCGTTGCGGTTGGACACAGCAAAGTCGTAGAGGAGCCAAGCCGCGGTATAGACCAGCCAAGGGCGCTCTTGGATCTGCGCGAGGTATGCCTCGTGGAACAGGTTAGCATATTCTTCATCGTGCCGCGCGCCGCCAGATCCGGTCTCGGTGGTCTCCATCGGATTGTCCGAGTGTGTATTGGGATTGTTGCCCGCACCATACTCTCCAACTGCCCAGAATTTCTGTGTTCCAGTGCGATAGGCATCCATCTGGGTACCAAACTGATTAAAGGTACCGCCATACCATCCTTTATATTCATTTGAAGCGATAAAATCCGCCTGCCAATCATCTGGATCAGAACCGTCGAAGGTAGGCCCATAGGCGGTGAAGCCCACATAGCGCGTAGGGTCCAGCATCTTGGCTAGCGCGTAGAATTCGTTATTCCAGGCCACCGCCATCTCAGAAGAAAACCCGCCCTGTGGGGTCCCACCGGAGTTCCAATGCGTGCAATTGAGCTCATTGGAGAGGCCCCAGAACACGATGGACGGGTGGTTGTAGTAATTCCGAATCATGCTCCGCAGGTTTTGTTCAATGCTGTTGTGGTACGCTTCGGAGGCATCTGGACCAAGGTGATTAACCCATGGAATCTCTGTCTGTACAACCAAGCCCAATGCATCGCACTGTTCAAACGCATAGGCATCGTGTGGATAATGGGCAAGGCGCACAAAGTTGCAGCCCAGCTCTGCAATGTCCGCGTAATCGGCATGAAATTGTTCTTGCGTCATCGCGGACATCGCGCCGGGATAGTCTTGGTGCAGCGCTACGCCACGCAGCGGGTAGGGACGGCCGTTGAGTAGGAACCCCTGCTGCGCATTTATAGAAAAATAACGGAAGCCAATGCGCACGCTCTGCTCGTCCACCTTGTCAGGGGCTGCAAGCTCCGCCTTGACCACATACCTGTATGGATCTTCTATGCCGTCCCAGAGGTGTGGGTTCGCAATCTGCCCGTCATAGGATACAACTTGCAGGGTATGCGCAGGGATCTCCGCTAGCACCGTCTCCTCCGCTACGGTTGCACCCTCCGTATCGCATACGGTGAAAGTCACCGCCGCTTGTACGCTACATCCCGACCGGTTGTTTACCGCTGTTTCTACTGTAAAAGCAGCGGCTTGCTCGGAAATATTGTTCTGCGTCACGTGCATCCGGTCCATACCATATGCCTGCGGATCAAAGGAAACGCGCCCAACCCGGCACAGATAGACCTTTTCATGAAGCCCGTTGTTGAGGTTAAAATCCCCGGACACTGGGATCACGTCCTCGGACGGGGAATTGTCGCAGACGATCAAAATCTCATTGCTCCCCTGCGACAGATAAGGGCTTATGTCCACGATGTTCGGCGTGTAGCCGCCTGGATAGGCGTCACAAAAACGGCCATTGACATAAATCTCGCTGGATTGCCCCGCCGCACAGAACACCAGCACAAAGTCGATTGCCGCATCCTCCCGGCTGACAAAAAGATCTTTCCGATAGTACGCCTTCCCGCGGTACATCGAACCGCTCATTCCATCGGAAACATTACAGGTGTGCGGGATATTAACTGTTTCCCAAGAGGACTGGTCTTTGGAAAAAGCCCAGCCTTCGCAGAAATCCACGATTTCGTACGGCACAGCGCTGCGGCCAAACAGTTCCTCCACCGCGTCCCGGATCGCCACCATCCGCGCTTCATACGCCGCAAATTCCGATGGGAGCGGCGAAGGCGCCGACTCCACAGAATTAATGCTACATTTGACATGGAGCATCAATTGGGCGGATTTTTTGATCCGTCCATCCGGAGCCGATGCACGCAACTGCGCATAGACCGGCCCGTCTTCTATCAGATAGGCCCGCCGGATAGGAATCCGCAGCAACAAGTCCCCATCCAACGCTTCCGGCTCTACCGCCCAAATATCTTTTTGTCCTTTTCGCTGGACATCCAGAAAAAAATCCCAACCGGCATATTCCAGCCCAGACATCTGGATATCCAACGTACGAACACCGTTCTCCCCCGCGTAACCGATGTCACATTCCTCATCCGCAGCGGTAAACGTCCAATCCTCATTTAAAAGAATCATGTTACTCCTCCCTTATTTTCCTACTTCAGGATGTCTTATTCCCCTTCATCGCACGCATGGCGTCCACCGCTCCATTGCTTGCTAAGCTCACCAGGAGCGCATTGAGCGGCACCAACGCCCAGACGGTCCAAGGCTGCATCCACCCCCCTGTGGCCGCGGTTGTAACCGCCAGCAGCACCAACGCGATCAGGAAACTAAGCCATTGCGTCGGCACCTTTTTAATAATGCTCTTTAGCAATTGGGTAAATAGGCCTGTACATGCGGTTGCGCCCGCAAAGGTTCCCAATGTCCCCCAACTTAAAAAGCTGTTCATATCCACGAAATACCTCTCCTCCCCAAAACATTCCAATAAATATTACGCGAACCTCTACTGAATATTGTGGCCCTCATCCTCCTCGTGTTTCCTTTTTATTTAGACAATCTGGGCGACAAACCGTTTGACCGGACGTCCTCCAGGCGAGGTGGTGTAGATGCCCGCCATATCCCCTGGTTTGCCAATCGGTACAATTGCTGCCAGCTTGTCCTCCCCGCGGTTGATCGGTACGATGGTCACCACATCTCCCGTCCCTGCGGTCACCTGGAGTTTTGTTGCATTGGTTCCAGAAAATTTTGCCGTATAGTAACCGCCGCGTTTGATCTGTATGGTTCCACTGGTATCGCTTTGCACCTCCTTTTGCTGAAGCCCTTCTAAGATGGCATCGAACGGGAACCGCTCACCAGGACAGTCCGGTTTTGTTTTCGGATTGATTTCGCTATGCCCTACAATATATTCCCGCGTCGCTGGGATGGTGACTCCATAAAGGCGTTTGACCTCCGTAATGATGTACCGGTGCAGTTCGATACTTGCTGTAAGCTGTTCCGGAGTCAAGGCTCCTCCGCTTACGCAGACATGTTCGATGCTAATGGTATAATAATTGGCATTGGTACACCGGTTTCGCACCACCGCAAGGGTGGAATGGCCGTAGTATCGGCTATCCGACGGGCTTATGCTGGTACCGTTGGCCCATGCCGCACGGTCGAGTGCCACCAATTGGTAAATCGCGCCATCTTTGTCGATGACGAAATGGGCCGAAGCTTCTCTTTTAGGGTCGCACAGCGCGGCGAGTGCTCCCGCCGCTGTGCTCCCCGCGGTGATGTGGTTGACAATCCGGTCCGGCTTCCAACCGTACCGGCTCCCGTAGTTCGGGCTTGGATGTTGTTGAATCGTCATGCATGTTCCTCCCTGTACTTGATAGCGTTTCGCCGCATGTAACGCAGCAATCAGCTGCATATATAAATCACTGCGTATTTGGCGCAGCTGCATAGTGTATCCGTCTTCCTCTCTGCACACCGCGAGACGGGCATTCACTGCGGCAATCTCCGCTTGATACTGTGCGATGCTCTCTTCGAATATCTTCCTCACCCCCTGAGGCAAACTTTTGTTCTTTGATTTGACGCATTCGCGCTTGCTCTTGTTTCTCCGGCACACGGATTCCGTCAAGGACCTTCTTGTGCAGGCGAACCGTTTCCTGTAAAGAAAGATGCAAATGCTCTGCAATTTCCTCCCAGGTCTCTCTGCACAGATAGCGCCGTTTCAGGAGTTCCTGGGACTGCTGGCCCGGTGTTGTCCGGATCACATCCAATAGCTCCTGCTTGATGGTGAGAAGCTCGTCAATTTTCCGGTTGATTTCCATCTCCGTGGCGCGATAATGGCGCAATGCTTGGACTGCCATCCCTGGAATCCGCACGGCGCAGGCCCGCCAGGTGGTTTGTATGTCACACAAGCGGTCAATCTTTTGGTCCAGATAGAGGTAACGCTCCAAAAAAGCTTGTTTCTCATCTGTTTTCAATGATCAATCCTCCCCTTTCATTCTTTTATGAGGCACATGATTTCACCGCTTTTTTCATACAATACCGTTAAAGGAGTTGATATTATGAAAATCCGGTGGAAACCGCTTCTCATTCAGTTCGCTATCAGCTTGGGTGTGGCTGGGCTGTCTGCGCTTTCTACGATGAATTCCATGGAACTCTACCAATCGCTCAACCGGCCGCCGCTCTCCCCTCCCGGCTGGCTGTTCGGCGTTGTTTGGACGATCCTTTTTGTCCTAATGGGTCTTTCTGCATACCTGGTTTGGATCACTGATTCCGAGGACAAAAAGCCTGCCCTGCGGCTCTATGGCATCCAACTGGCTGTGAATTTTGTCTGGTCAATTCTATTTTTCTGCCTGCAAGCCTATTGGTTTGCTTTTCTATGGCTACTTTTGTTGTGGGTGCTGATTATCGCCATGATCATCGCGTTCATGAAGGTCTCATTCCCAGCGGCAATGCTCCAAATCCCCTATCTCCTCTGGGTGACCTTTGCGGGGTATCTCAGCCTATTTGTCGCCCTGCTCAACTAAACCGTTTCGTTTGTACAGCCCCAAAAGCATCCTGGTACAAATGCGTCTTAGGATTTCTATGGCGGACGATCCCACATCTTTTGTTCCATCATTCCCCCGCTCCTTTTTCCTAAAAGGGATTGATCATGGATATTTGCCCTTGCTGTCAACCGATAACCCTCTGGGCAGTAGGCGGCGCTTCCGTCCTTCCGGCTAAAAACAGAGCTTATGCCGTATTTCGATCCAGATGCCGTCTCCCCGAAGGGCACCCCTTCCAACCCGTATTTCAGGCAGGCCCCGTGAGCAAATAAAGCCATCCCCCGGTTAGTGGAATGATTGCCAGTCCCCAAATCACGGTTTCCTTCCCAATAGCCAATCCACGGACACATGGAGCGCATCCGCCAGCGGCCCCAGCTCAAAATCGAGCACATGCCGCGTCTGCCGCTCCATATTGGAAAATCCTGTCGGGTAGAGCTCTATGCCATTTTCCCGTATCTTTTCCAAGACATCTTGCCGTTTCATTCTTTGCGCGATTCGCGCCAATTTCATTCGTTTGCCAATCAGATTGTTCTTCTGAACCATCTTACATCCCTCCAAGATATTGATCGAATGGCTTGTGCTAAAAAAATCGAGTTACATGCTTTTGTTTGCCGTTTGTCTACCACTTGCTCTATTCAGTTGAAGCGTTTGTTCTGTTACGATTTTGCAAAAACATCTTTTTAATATATCTATAGTATAGTACATTTGTTCGCCATTTGCAAGCCTATATCGAAAATTTGTTCTATTTCATGTAAAAAAATTAGGCCCCGTTTTTACAGGACCCAATTCCCAATTTTAATTATTCCTTCTTTTCCATTGCTTTATCCATGGCTGCCTTAACCGTCAACGTGCGGCGATGGCGGTTATTCTCCGCCAATATTTCCCGAATCTGCCGGTTCGTAAAACCGATTTCCTCTTGGAAGGCCCGTGCTGAAACACGCAATGCACCGTGCCCCAGAATAATGAGCTGTTCGGCTGCATCGGAGGTGGCCACCCGGACACGGTACTTCTTCGCAATCTCATAAGTGGTCTTTTCGATGTAAGCATCCGCGGTTTCGGCCTCCTTGGTGTATACCACATAGATATTGTGATAACGGCTCACCTCGCCCACCCCGCCCGGCACCTTGTAGGCATCGAAGACCAAAATTACCTCGCATTTATGAAAGCCTTGGTAATTGCTGAGCAGATCCATCAACACCTGACGGGCTGCGTCGATATTGTTCTTGGCAAGCTCTTTGAGTTCCTCCCAAGCAAAAATGATATTATATCCGTCCACCAGCAAAAATTCCGGCCGGTTGTCCCGCGGTGGCACCGGCCAGAGCTCGCCGGCGCCCGCCGCTTCGCGCTCTGAACGTGGCCGGATCGCCTTGGGCTTAATCTCCCCATATGTGCGCTCAAAGATCGCTTGCAGTTCTTTGTCCTGTTCCAAGCCGCCGGAATACACCACCGCCCGCGGGGAAGCGGCCGCGCCTTCTTCTACAGCTTGCCCGGGCGCTTCCAGATCAAGGCCCTCCAGATGCATGTGATCCCGCACCTGATCCCACTTCACCACAAATCCTGCCCCATGGCTGCAAAATACCGAATCGGCAGGGTTATCTAGATCCTGTTCGCTGTTGTAGCCGACCGCCTCCACAACATCTTCCTGATTGTGGCATACCTCATACCCTTTCAGCGTGCAAAACAGACGTCCCTGCCCGCGGGTATATGCGGCAACCTCCGCTGCATAATCCCGCATATTCGCTACCGGCGCAGAGCCAGTCAGCACTGCATCATTTCCCAGCGTTTCCGGAGGAGAGATCGTCCCGGCCATGCGTTGTACATCCGACATCGCACGCCCCACATATTCGGCGGGCAGTTCCAAGCGGAAATTGTACCACGGTTCTAAAAGGACACTCTCTGCACACATCAAGCCCTGCCGCACCGCACGATATGTTGCCTGCCGGAAATCGCCTCCCTCCGTGTGCTTCTCATGCGCGCGTCCAGCCACCAATGTGATCTTCATATCCGTGATGGGGGAACCGGTGAGCACGCCCCTGTGGACCCGTTCCTCCAGATGCGTGAGAATTAAGCGCTGCCAGTTGCGATCCAGAACATCCTCGCTACACGCTGTGCCAAATTGCAAACCGCTCCCCCGCGCTCCTGGCTCCAATAATAAATGGACCTCCGCATAATGGCGCAGCGGTTCGTAATGGCCCACACCCTCTACCGGAGCAGTTATGGTTTCCCGGTAAACAATATTTCCCGCGCCAAAGGCCACATCCAAGCCAAAGCGTTCCCGGATAATCCGCTGCAAAACCTCCATCTGTACTGCGCCCATAAGCTGGATATGAATCTCCCGAAGCTGCCCGTTCCAAACAATATGAAGCTGTGGATCTTCCTCCTCTAACTGGCTCAATTTCTGCATAGCGGTGTGGGGGTCATACCCATAAGGCAATAGCACTTGATACGTTAACACCGGCTCAAGGACGGGCGGCTCCGAGGACGCTTCCATGCCCAACCCTTCACCGGGATAGGTCTTGCTTAAGCCTGTCACCGCACAGACGGCCCCAGCGAGCGCTTCATCCACCGCCTGATATTTTGCGCCCGAATAGATGCGAATCTGGTTGACCTTCTCCTCCCAGACCTTTTCCTCCGGCAGGTCGGCCCTGCGGTTGCTCAACAACGCACGGACCTTGAGGCTTCCACCTGTCACCTTTAAATAGGTGAGGCGATTCCCCTGTGGATCCCAAGCGATTTTGTAGATTTTTGCGCCAAACGCCTCCGGGTAGGTTGGGCAGCGCGCATATTGCTCCAACCCATGTAAGAAGGCGTCCACACCATCCAACTTCAGTGCAGAACCGAAAAAGCACGGGAACAGCTTACGCTTTAAGATTAACCCGGCAATTTCACTCTCTGTCACTTCCCCGCGCTCTAAGTAACGGTTGAGCGTATCCTCATCGCACATAGCAACGCTTTCCAAAAAATCCGCCCCGCTCTCCGCGCTGAAATCCACGCAACCGCCGTCAAGACGTGCCTGAAGCTCGCCCAACAGAGTAGCACGATCTGCGCCAGGAAGATCCATTTTATTGACAAACAGGAACGTTGGAATCCGATACCGCTTGAGCAGATGCCAGAGCGTCAACGTATGGCCTTGGACGCCATCCGTCCCGCTGATGACTAGAATCGCATAGTCCAGCACCTGCAACGTCCGCTCCATCTCGCTGGAAAAGTCCACGTGTCCGGGCGTGTCCAACAGTGTAATCTCCCATTTGCCCAAGGGCAAGATCGCCTGCTTGGAAAAAATAGTGATGCCGCGCTCACGTTCTAAGGTATCGGTGTCCAGGAAGGCATCCTGATGATCCACCCGTCCAAGTTTTTTGAGGCATCCGCAGCGGTAAAGCATTCCCTCTGAAAGGGTGGTCTTCCCCGCGTCTACGTGTGCCAGGATCCCAACGGCCAATTTTTTCATAGATTGCTTTCTCCAATATCATTTTCTTTGGATATTCCCCGTGCAAGCCGTCCAAAGATTTTGCCGATATCTCCGCATTCATGCGAATGCACTTTTGATCGGATTCCTGGACAAAACCGCCTGGCGGACTCTGCAACATACTCCTCCAACCGCAGGAACCGGTGAGACGTTTCGCAAAACCGAACTTTGCCCGCAATGTGAGGTCAGTGCAGTAATTATAACACATTTTTCTCCCCGATGGAATGCGCAGCCCCTGTGAAAGACAAAGGCTACGAGGAGATTCCTTATGGCTCTAAACCAGCTGGAATCCCTCTACTACATTTCTCCAAGCATACTATCCGATTCTGCGAGTGCATGGATCTTTTGGATGGACTTAAAATGAAGGTTGATCCAATTGACAAACCGTCCAACCACGATTGCGGACACCACCGTTCCAATTCCGACTCCATTGAATTTTTGGAAAAACAGCAAAGAGAGGATTCCAGCAATCACAATCAATGTAACATCAAAATAAACCTTAACTGTCCCAAATTTAATTTTTGTTGTTTGGGCAAGCGCGCGAACGATTCCTTCCCCAGGGACTACAAGTACGTCTGGCGCCACTTCGATACAGATCCCCAGTGCCAAAATCAAACATCCAAACAACAGGCTCAGGATACGGAGCCACAATGCCTCTGGCTGGAAAAAGGAAAGTGCGCTCATGCTTAAATCGATCAACCCACTGAACAGCACATTCACTAAGATCTGAAAGAACTGGATTGGATGGAAATCCTTCTTCAAGAGGACAACCTGCAACAAAATAAAAAGGATATTAAATAAGAAAGTCCACATTCCAAAACTGATGGATGGGAACTCTAAGCTAAAGACATAAGGGATGCTGGAAATCTGGGAGGTCCCCATAGCGCTTTTTGTGACAAATGCAATGCCAAACGAATTGATCGCAACACCTAAAATAAAAAACACATAACGATAAATCCACTTTTTCATTCAGACTCCTCCTCTAAATTTGTAATCAATAAGCGTAAGGTATGTAAAAACTGCTGTTGCTCGTCCGGTGGAATTCCTCGAAATGCCTTCGTATCAACATCTATACAAATGGCTTTCACCTGCTTGGCCAGTGCCCTTCCCTGCTCTGTCAAATAGATATGGGATGCACGCTTATCGGATGGATGTCCCTTCCGATAAACCAAATTTTGCCGTTCCATACGGACGAGCAAATTAGCGATAGTGGATTTGTCGATGACACATCCTTCCCCGATCTCCTTCGCCATCGCCCCGTCCTTTTCCAGCAAAAACTCCAAAATCTTTGGCTGCCCAGGGAAAAGACCCAAAGCCAAAATCTGTTGTAAAATAGCCCGGTTACTATAGTAGAATCCCTTCCGCAGCAAAACATGCAATTCTCTATCTAGCATCATTTCATCTCCATATAGTTTTAATTCAAACTATATAATAGTATAAATTCATGCAATCGATATTGCAAGATCCTTTTGGAATTTTAGGTTAGGGGCCATATAAAACATACGTTGCCTATTGTTTTGTTCCCATTAAACAAAAACACATTGGAAGGCTGGCGAATTCTCCCAGCCTTTCAATGTGCTTTACCCACAAAAATATGCAGCGAAAAACGAAGCCATTCCTCTTATTGGAGATTATATATGTATGGATTTACGGAAGTTTGTTATATTCTTCCGGATCAACTGGCTCTAGCCACTCCGTTTTGGAACCTTCTCCCGGCACATCGATTGCCAAATGGGAAAACCAGCTGTTTGGAGCTGCCCCGTGCCAGTGTTTTTCTTCCCCGATTTGGACGACATCTCCCGGTAACAATTCCCGTGCAGGTTTTCCCCATTCCTGATAATAGCCCCGGCCTCCCGTGCACAAAAGGATCTGGCCCCCATGGACATGCCGGTGCCAGTGATTCCGGCAGCCCGGTTCAAAGACCACATTTCCCACACTCACGCCCGTTGTAGTCAACATCTGCAAATAGCTGGTTCCATCAAAATACTGACCAAACGAGTTGATCCCTCCAATCTCAAATACGGAAGCCGGCCCTAATGCTCTTTTCATCTCTTCTTTGTTCAACATCCATACCTCCAATCGAAATTCTTAACCCTAGTATACAACTTAGAGTAAACTCAAAGTCAAGGCTTTTCCATACCGCCCTTCAACCTTCCTTTTCTTCACGTTTTCCTTTGATCCTGTAAAAGGAACAGCTCTTTCCCGGCATCGCTATGAAAGAGGCTTCGGACATATACACGTTCCTCCTCGGAAAGAGGTTCCTCGTAAGCATTGACAATGAGATCCGCTTCGATCAAAAGTTGGAGCAACTGGGAATGTGGCCCTGTATAACAGTGGTGGTTGACAACCAACTCCAGGACGCGCGGCAGATAATCGGGCGGATAACCAGCTTGTTGCAAGAAATCCCGAACCAGACCTGGCGCTTCTTTTTGCTGGTTTGCTTGGCAAGCATCTCCTTTATACCGCTCTTTGCAATACTTAATCGGGATATCATGAAGAATCGCCGCAGCCTGTAAGATCTGCCGTTCTTCTTCCCCTAACCCAGAACACTCTCCCAAGAGCTTGGCTAAAGCGTAAACTTTTAAGATATGTTGGGTCCTCCGCGGATGGCCCTCCTCATAGAGCAAAGCATCCAGCAGAAGTTTTGTTTCAGGTTTTTTCATCTTTCTCCACCTCCTCCAACCCAAGCACATGGATTTCATCTATTTGGGGAGAGAGGAACCGCACATCCCCAGAACGGTTTTCCGCCGCAATCCCTTTACAGAAAAAGATCTTCATATGAAAAAAGCAGCAGTAGGTGGGGCTGCATATCCTATACCCAGAAGCAGATGTACCTCCTATTTTGTACCCATAGTGGTGTCCACATGTTGCGACCGGCCTTGTTGCCCCCTACTCTCAGAGACTTCATGGGCGTTTCTTCTAAAACCAGTCGCATGCCGGTTGAAATGTTTTCTTCTATCTATTTTATCGTACCACTGGCCAGCATGCGGATCAAGTTCCCATTCAGCCGTCCTCACAGGCCAAAAGTATCCCAACGGAACGCATGGGAGACATGCATATTCGAATTCCATACGCAAAATCCCCAACGCGCCTCGCAAAAGAGAGCCGCTTGGGGCATTTCTGCCTTTTATTGTAGGGATATCCCTTTAATAGGTGCGCAATGGAAGGTATTCTGTCCGCAGCAGTTCCTGGATACGCTCCAGATCCGGCACCAGGACGGCCATCCCACGGATCATCGCATCGTAATAGGTTTGATCGGCAGGGACCCGGTATGATTGGATCTCCATGGAACGCAAGCCTGGGAAAAGCGTGCCCATCAAGGCGAGAATTTGCCCATCTGATAGATCCGTGGTTAAAGACGGCAGCATCGCATTCAGAAGAGCTGTGATCTCGGATAAACCTAAGTCTTTCATTTTCTTAAAGGCCGCTTCCAAAATGGCCCGCTGCCGCGCCGTCCGGTAAAAATCATTGTCTATGGCCCGGATGCGGGCATATTCCAAAGCCATTTCCCCATCCAAATGATTTTTCCCGGCAAAGGTTCCCTTTCCAAGATAGTTTGCCTCTTCCGCAGTCAAAACAATGTCCACACCTCCTAAAACATCGATCACCTTTACAAACCGCTCAAAATCTACTTCGATATTCCCATCAATGGTAATGCCGAAATTCTTGAACATCGCATCATCTAGGAGTGGGAACCCCCCAAAATAATAGGCCGCATTCAAGCGGTTGTCGGAGTACCCGCCTGGTATCTGGACATACAAATCGCGCATGAAGGAAATCAAAGAAACTTGGTTCGTCTTTGGGTTAATGCTGCACAAGATCATTGTGTCCGACCGCTGGCGGCCCTCGCCCTTTCTGCGATCCTGTCCAACAAGCATGAGATTGATGAGTTGTTCATCCTTTAATGGTTCTACAGGGGCCCATAGAATCTCATTAGAATCCATCGGGCGTTCTACTCCTGAGTTGGTTGTTTCCGGCGGCAATTCATCCACTTCGAAGTCCTCATCCTCTGGAGAGATCGTGGAAACAGTGGATTCGTCCACCCGGTTGATCTTATTGAGATAGTGCTTGGCAACCAGTATCCCTGCACCAAATACGATTAGCAAAACTAGGAGTATCCCTCCGACGGTCACAGCGGCTTTCTTCCAGGCGGCCATATGCTCCTCCTTTTCTCTTAAGCTCCGCAGAACAGCATGTTTTCTGCTACGCATCGCGTTCATCCCATGCAGGGGAGTACCGATCTGCTCCTGCGTGTTATCCAACTAAAGAAATAGGTTACCATCGATTTCCCTATACCCTTTTGGCATTTTTCGGTTATCCTTATTCTCCCCGGTTTAAAGCCGGAATTCCTCTGGTGCTTTTTTCCAAGTCTTCCTTGCATCTGTTTTCCTCCAGTCCATACTTTCAGGCAGATCAATTGATCATCCCCATATAAAGGCGGTAATCTCTCGCATATGGGTTTGTTGGGATTGCTATGCGTCTGGCTCTTTTCAACAGTTACTTAATTTGATCGATACGGCCCGACTGGATTGCCGCAAGATGACCAGCAATTTTTTCTTCTGGCCAGTCCCACCATCGAGTTGCCAACAGCGCTGTGATTATTTCGTTAGAAAAGCGCTTTCGGATAGGTTTAGCTGGCACACCGCCCACAATGGTATAAGGCGGGACATCTTTTGTTACAACCGCCCTGGTCCCAATAATGGCGCCATCCCCTATGGTAACTCCAGCGAAAACTACGGCTTCATATCCAATCCATACATCATTGCCAATAACAATGTCCCCTTTGTTATCCCATGCCCTGGTTATACGGCTGACATCAAGTCCCCATTCCTCAAAGAAAATGGGAAAAGGATAAGTTGCGAGCGAAGCCATGCTATGGTTGGCGCTATTGAATAAGAAACGGGCACCGCAGGCGATGGAGCAAAATTTGCCGATAATCAGCCGATCATGGTTAATAGGATAATGGTAAAGAACATTATTCTTTTGGAAATCAACAGGATCCTTTACAAAATCGTTATACATGGTATAGTCACCTACGCTAATGCTGGGATCAGTAATAACATTTTTTAAATATACGGTTTCTCGATCTTGTGACCGAGGATAAATTTTTTGCTTGTCCATCATAATTTTCTATCCTCCTTAAAAATTAAGTTACTCATATGAATAACAGATCGATTGACTTTTGGCATTCACTAAAGTCTCCTATTTGCATTTCGGGCAATACAATGGGAATTGATACATTTTGTATCATGACGCATTTTAAGTCTGGTCTAGGCATAAAAGCCATCCCAACCATCAAAACCTTTCTCCCTTGTTGCTTGATTGAATGAGCGTTTTTCGTTCCCACTTTTTACTTATAAAATAGAGTACGCCCACAATAGCAGGCAAGATTGGCGAAAGTGCCTGGCCATAATAAATGCCAGAAAATCCCATGTGAAGTGTAAAAGCCAAAATCCAGCTCACAGGCAAACGCACAATCACTGCGTCCAGTAAAGCGTTAATCATGGCGACATTTGCCGCGCCAACACCAATAGCAAAGGAATCTAAGGTATACATGGCGGCATAAATCAAGCTATTGATACCGCAACAGATACGCAAATAGTAAATGCCATCACTTATTACTTCCGGGCTGGTGCTGCCAAAAAGCAAGATTAAGGGTTCAGCAAAAAGCTGTATGCCAATTACGGCAACGAATGTTACAGAAACATTCATCACTAAACTGATTTTTACTACCTTTCGGGCGCGCTCCATTTGCCCAGCCCCCATACACTGGCCTATCATCGCTGTTACCGCCTGTCCAATAGCCCAGCAGGGCATACCAGCAAAGGTGTTGATTTGCAACCCCACATTAGAGGCAGCAGATACAGCCATACCAAACCGATTGAGCATACCCGCCACAAGCAGATAAGCGGTGTTGACCACGACCATCTGAATTGCTGTGGGCAGGCCGACTTTCACAATGGCGGCCAGTTTATCCCATTGGAGCGTAAACCCCCTATGATTTCTCATAGAGGAAAATATCTTGTGCCGCTTCAAATAGAATAAAGAAATCACAAAGGAAATTCCTTGCGCAGCAATCGTTGCGTAAGCTGCTCCTGCCGTTCCCATTCCGAAAGGTCCCACCAAAATAATGTCTAAAACGATATTGATAATGGTAGCAATTCCCACAAAATAGAGGGGAGATTTCGAATTTCCAAGCCCTTTGAGCACAGAGCAGACAGCATTATATCCAAAGACGAACACCGTCCCACAGCAAATGATTTGCATATAGTCGCAGGCATCTTGATATGCGTCTGCTGGGACATTTAACATCTTGAATAACGGTTGGTAGATTGCCAAACTCACAATCGTTACAAGCAAAGAAGATACCAGCGAGAGCAAGGCCAACATTTGAAAGGACTCCGCTTGCCTCTTTTTATCGCTTGCCCCTTTATATTGAGCAATCAATACAGCCCCGCCCATTGTCATACCAATACAAATTGAGTTGATGATATAACACAATTTAGAAGCGTTGCCAATGGCCGCAAGGCCCGTATCTCCTACAATCTGGCCGACTACAAGCATATCTACTACATTGTAAAAAGATTGCAGTATATTTGCTAAAAATAATGGGAAGGCGAAAACAGCCAGTTTTTCCGACACACTCCCGGTTAACAGATTGTGTTCTTTAGTCATATCTATTTCCCTCCAAAAGAAAAAAAGGCACACTACATCGTGCGCCCTTTGCATAGTCATTTAGAAATGAGCATACAAAAGGCCACAAACAAAACATTGTCTGTGGCCTAAACAGTCAATTACTTAGCGTTAATCTAATAAAAGGGTATAAAACCAAAGGCAGTCTCTCTGCCTTGGCCTTTCCGCTTTATAAATCAACTTTCCGAAAAGGCTCCGCACAATGTTTCGTAGTATAAACTTGTGTGGAGCCGAAATCAATACAAAATTTTCCGAACAACATCGCACTCATCTCTTACATAGTTCTATTAAAATTTATTGTAACCAGTTTGCCCTTTGTTGTCAACATAAAAGGATCCCAGTACGTACTTTAGAACAGCCCATATGCTCCATGATGGAAAACATATCTACACATATTTTGTGGGTGATGGCCTTGAAGGAAACATATGAGCTAGGAAGCAGTCCCTGGCTTCAAAGCAACGAGTTAGATAGGAAGACATTCAAATTGATCCACCCGGTACTGCAGATGTTACATATCTCAGTTAAATTAACGAATTCAAAAAAGTTAACCAGCAGAATTAATAAAATATTTCCAATATCAAACGCCTTATGATATAATAGAACATAATTATTTCTGTGAAGGAGGTGCCACCATGGGCAGAGTTATTGGACAGCCCCCGACTGCCCCTAGAAATGAAAAAGCTATTTTGTCTGCCAGAGAAACCACATCCGCCGGTAAATGTGGCCCCTCCCTTGTGGCCTTTTCATGCCCTACATTCGTCTGCCCTTGTAACAGTGCGAAGCAGGGTATTTTTTATTGTCCTGAAAGAGGTGATTTGGTATGGGTCTACCAAAGCGTGACGGCGTAAACGGCCGATATTACCTGATCCATAAGCCAGAGGTTGCCCCTGAAGTGCTGGAGGTTTGTTACTACGGAAATTTGCTCACGGTAAAAGGTGAGCCAAATCCCTATATTGTGGATGGGGATGGAGCGCCTGGATTGGTGGCAGCCCTTGACCCGGAGAACGGCGAGGAATTCGTCATCTTCGACGCTGGGCGGCACGGCTATAACAATCTGTTCTGTGATGAACATGATCCGGCCGAGCTGGAACACCGCCCTCTCCAGCGGTATGAGATCCCCGCCTCCAAGCTGGTTCTGGAGCTGGGCTACAGCATCGACTATGACGACGAGAAAGAGGACTTTGAGGTAGACGAGAACGATACTGTAGAGCTGATTCGCGGTGGGCGGATGCCCTGGGAGCAGATCAAGCGGGACGGCATCGACTACATTGCCCTTTTCTATGTGGATGAGAAAGGGAAACAAGTCCAGATTTTAGATGCGGAGCTGGCATGAGGAAGAACGCGGCATGAAGGTACTGCGCGTGGTAGGCGATACGCCGGCCTGGACTTATCAGCGAGATTTATCACAAAATGCTCCCTGCCAGCATTCATGAGGCTGCCCTCCATCCAGAATTGTCGGCAGAGAAAACGAAAGCGGCGCTGGAGCCGATCCTGCTGGCGCGGTTTCCGCGCATGGATTTTGATTTCCGCTTTTGCTTTCGGTGCCTGAACCGGGATTCCGGTTGGGTGTCCAAGTCCAGGCTCAGCAAAAACAAAGGCATGAAAGCGGACTTTTATAATTGGCGCAATCAAATATTGCAAAATTCCCAGGATATTTCCCCGCTGAAATTTGGAATGGCACAGGACGAGGTCGTGGAAAACTTTGGCAAGCCCGATGCTGTTTCCACGATGAAAAGCGGTGGAAAACCTTTGCTCCTCAAATACCATGACATTGAGTTGCATTTCGATAGAAAAGTCCCTCATGGACTTAATTTGATTTACAGCGATGATGCAGTCGAATTGAGCATCACAGCCGATCACGAAGAAAGGAACAATCAAAATGAAAACATTTGACCCGAATTATAAACTGTTGGATGAGATGTACCAGGACGAATACTATCCCGATTTCCTGGTGGACAAGGTAAAGGATACGCTCCAGAAGGTCATCGACCTTCTGGAGCGCGGCGCGGCTGGCACCGAAGTGGTGCAGGAAACGCTGGATGAGGCGGTCTGCGGCATCAATGACCTCCAGGAGGAGTTTGACGAGAACGACAGCGAGATTGAAACGGTGGCGCGGGAGTGTATTGCGGCAGATGTGGCCTACATTCTGGAGTGGTTCGATATCCCCATTGATACCGAAGAGGCCATCCGGGAACGGGACTGGTGAGACCCATGGCAGAAAAAGAACTGGTCGTTTGCGATGAGTGCGGCAGCCTGTTTTTCAAGGACTCCTCACAGATAATGGGGCTATGCCCGGAATGTGCCCATATTCTCTATGACTATCCGAATTGTCCCCATCATTTCCAGAATGGCCGGTGTGTGAACTGCTACTGGGACGGCTCAAAGAGCGAGTACATCAAGAAACAGATTCAATAGGAGGAAGCCATCATGCCTACAACAGAATGGATGAACAAATATGAATCGGTTAAAGACAAGCTGGCCTGCAAAACCGATTTGAACGCGTATTTTACAGAAAAGGTAATCGGAAATATGGGAGTGGATGTGCTGAACATCGGTACCGTCCATTTCCCCACCGGAACCATCTTCGCCTGCGATCCGCTGGTGGAGCTGGAGGACACGCCGCCGTTTATGCAGACGATCCCCGCTGGAACTTATCCCGTGAAGATCTGCGTAGTACCCAGCAAGAAATACGGCGACCGCTACGCCTGCGTCAAGGTGGAGGTCAGTCAGGAGAAGCCCGTCCGCTATGAGCTGGGCATGATGGGCAAAGAGGATCTGGACGAGGAACTGGGCGAGGACGACTACTTTGGCTTCGGTGTGGATGCCGGGATGGGGTGTGTCGCAGACATCCAGACCCAGGCGGCCTTCAAGACATACTGGGCCAAACGGCTGGAGGAGGACCCGGACATCGACCCCTATAATGACCTGTTCTGTGACCTGCTGGAGGAAAACGCGAAAGCCCACCCCAAGTATCAGGGGAGTTACGGCGACTGGCTCAACTGGACGGTGCCGGACACGGACTGCGATCTGCCTATCTTTGCCTCCGGCTGGGGGGACGGATACTATCCCGTCTACTTCGGCTATGACGCAAGGGGCGAAGTCTGCGCCGTGTATGTGCGCTTCATCGACATTGAGGCCAGCTACAAGGAGCAGGCGTAAGGAGGTAAGCGATGGAATGGCCGAAACGAGCGCGGACAGCGGACTGGAAAAACGGTGTCCTGACACTGGATGGAGAGAAACGGTTTGAGATCCCGGAGCTGACTATGGACCTTATGGAGCGGCTAGCCAGCTACGTCCTGGTGGGTTTCCATGTGAAGGGTCGCCCGGTAACGGATACTCTGCTCGCTCCCTTTGCCAGACATAAAAGCATGGTCAACTTCGGCGTGGAGGACGGGGCGCTCACCGACGCCTGCTTCCCCGCCTTTTCCGCCATGCCTAAGCTGCGCTATCTGCTGTTGGACGGCAATGCCGCCATCCACGGCGACGGCCTGGCCGCGCTCCAAAACTGCAAGCTGGACCTTCTGACCCTCAACCGCACCGGGCTGGACGATGCCGGACTGCTCCAGGCAGCCTCTATCCCCAAGCTCTCCCACATCCAAATCGACCATACCGCCGTTACATACGAGGGCCTGCTGGCCATCGCCGACAACAGCCGGATCGAGCCGGTGGCCCATGTGCAGTTCACCAAGGAGCAGATGGAACACTTCTCCCAGCTCCAGCGGGAGAAGGCCAAAAAGCCCGTCCAACTGGATGAGCAGGCGGCGGAGGAATGCCGCAGGGTGCTGTCCGCTTTCTTTGCAGAAATGACTGCGTGGGAGCGGTATATGGAGCAGGCCGAGTTTGGGGATGCCGAGGCTGTGTCCCGCTTACTGGCGATCTGGGAGAAGTATGTGAGCGAAAAGCCCCGCCCGGGCTACCGGCCCCTGGGCCTATCGTACAGCGTCCAAGGCACCTACAAGGACGAGCAGTTTCTGGACGCGAAGCAGCTCACCCGGAACAAGCTCTACATCTACACCAGAGAGAAATACACTGGCTTTGACCGCCGCTTCCTCATGAAACGGGTGGGCGAGGGCTGGAAAATCGACGCGGTGCAGGAGCGGCTGGACGGCTGGCAGCGTGTGGAATTGTGAGGGATACAAAATGACATCGAAATTTGAAGCATCCGGTTTAGATGGGCAGTGTGAGTTGTTTGGCGTGAACATTTTCAAGTACCGCTGGTTCGACTGTCGGGGAACAGCAACGGTAATCGATCCCCATTATGGCACGGAAAAAGTGTTTCATGTCTATGAGGTGGAGATTGGCGGACATGAAGAAAATGCTGTCCCAAATCTCGTGATCGAGGGGTAAAAATGCACTTGACGGAATATCAGGAAGCAGCACTTTGGAGCGGCACGGTGTTCCGCTTTCCCGCGAAATATCCTTTTGAGTCCACGGTGGATTTGATGGTACACGGCGCTCCGTCCGGGTGGGTGTTCCTTACGGATATGCCAAGGACAGCAAAGCCGTGTACTATGAGAACTTTGTCGGCAAGATCAAAGTCTTGAAAAAGGCTGACCCTGTTACCTTTGTTTCCAACGATGACGGCTATTTCGGATGGGATGCCAAGCACTTCTATATCCAGAATAAACAGGTGACGGAAGAAGAATGGAACCAGAAACAACACTGACGGGAAAGGACGAACCCTATCCCCGCCCCCTGCGGCTTTGCGCGGGATGAGGATGGCGTATTCCAGCAGATCAAAGACTGGAAACCACAACAGGATGAGGAGGAACCTGATATGGACATTTTGCAGCAGTGCCAGAAATGGCATGAAAACGACGAATTTCAGAAGATTATCGACGCATTGGAGGCCGTTCCCGCCCAGGAACGCACCCCGGAAATGGACAGCGAGCTGGCCCGAGCCTACAACAATCTGGCGAACCCTTATGAGCCGGGGGGCCGGGAACTGCTCAAAAAAGCCATTGCCCTGCTGAAACCCCACGGGGAATATTTTGAAGGCGACCATCTCTGGAACTTCCGCATGGGTTATTCGTACTTCTATTTGGATCAGGAGGGCCGGGCCCTGCGATACTTTGAAAAGGCCCTGGAAGCCCGTCCTGGCGATGAAGACACCAAGGAGTTCATCGAATGGTGCAAAAACCGCATTTCTCTTCCTCAGTTTAGTGAATGCTTCCGGGAGCGGACAGAACTGTGGTGGGAGACCTTTGCCGAACAGGAGGCGGAGTTCCGCCAAATGATGGACGAGGACAAGGACCACACGCGGGGCCAGGGGCTGGTGGACCAGATGAAGAAATCCCTTAACCTGGTCTTTGACGAGATCTGCTTCGAGATGGGTTTTAACGGTGAGAAGTATGAGTTGATCCTCACCCCGGAGGGGGACAAGGTCAAGCTGTTTGAGCTGGTCTATTTCCAGAAGCACGCCCCAAAGGAGGCGCTGGAGCACTGGAACATCTTGGTGGGCCGCCAGCGCCTGGGGAGCATCGGCCTACGCACTGACGACGGCTGGGACATCTCCGGGGCGGATGTACAGGTCTGGCTGGAGAATCAGGGGGAAAACAATTTTGCCCTCTCTGCCTACTGCGAAAAGCTGCTGCCCATGCTCCAGGAGGAGGAAGGCAGGGTCTGGTGGATGCTCACCACCCTCACCGATCAGGTGCTGGGCGAGATCCCCCACATGAGATATATAGACAGCTTTGATGTGCTGGAGGCGCCCAAAGAGGAGCCGCCCATCCCCATGTTCCAGCTGCCCGCCAAGCTGAAGGAAAAGGGCTTGGATCTCTCCGCCGACCCGGAGGGCTATCTGGAGAGTTACCTGGGCTATCAAATGAATCCCAATGAAGACCCAGATGCTGACTGGCGGCTGGATGTGATAGTGGGTTCCACCTGCTGTGTCCCTCTGATCAACGGCTATCTGGGCGCAGACGACGACTTTATGGACAACCTCCACGCGGACGGCGCGGTGGCGGGCTTCTTCTGCTACCCGCTGGACACCCTACGGGAGGAGGAAGGCAGCCAAAAGATCTTCGACTTCCGGGAGAAGCTAGAGGAAGCACTCACTGCCGGGGATGGTCCGGAAGTGCTGACCCTCACCGGCGGGGCCACTGGCCTCTACTGCGGCTATGTGGACTTCATCGCCTGGGATCTGCGCACCGCTTTGAAGGCCGCGAAGGAATTCTTTGAGGGCAGCGATATCCCCTGGGCCAGCTTCCACACCTTCCGCCGGGAGGCTGGCACGGTGGGCCTAAAAAGCCCTTCCGAGGACGAGCCAGATTGCGAAGAGCAGGAGGAAACGCTGACGGGGATGGACTACATTCCCTATACTTCTCAGAACGCGGAGGCATTCTTCCAGCAGCTGGAGCAGTGGAACAATGAGGACGAGTACACTCGCTGTATTCAGGCATTAAACGCCATTCCGGAAGATTGGCAGAACTACCGAACCGCCTACGCCCTAGCGCGGGCGCTGGAAAACTACGCCATCCTGGGTGACCATCAGGAGGGCACTCCCCACTACAAGGGGGACAAGGCCCTCCTGCGGGCCATTACGGTGCTGGAATCCGTCCAGGAGGAGGGTCAAAACAAGGCGGAGTGGAACATGCGGATGGCCTACGGCTATCAATATCTCTATGCACAGGAAGAAAAGGCCATCCCCTACGCTCAACGGTGGGCGGAACTGGACCCAGAGGATGAGGATGCCCAGGCGGTAATCCGAGAATGTCTGGAAGAGATCCAAAAACGGCAGCACAGGGCCAAGCGCCAAAAGGAAGCCAAATTTGTATGCGGCGATATTCCCTTTGAAGGCTTCGATTTTACAAATTTCTGGGACGATGACGAATACGCCTTGAAGGAATATGTCAGCGATCCGCCTTCAGACGAGTTGATTGCCAGTGTGGAGGAAGAATTGGGCTATAAGCTGCCCGCCTCCTACATCTGGCTGATGAAGCAGCACAACGGCGGAATGCCGGTGAACACCTGTTATCCCACGGACGAACCCACCAGCTGGGCGGAGGACCATGTGGCCATCACCGGCATCTTCGGCATCGGGCGGGAGAAAGCCTGCTCTCTGTGCGGCGGCCTGGGCAGCCAATTCATGATCGACGAGTGGGGGTATCCGGCCATCGGCGTGGCCGTCTGCGACTGTCCCAGCGCCGGACATGACATGATCTTCCTGGACTACCGGGCCTGCGGTCCCCAGGGGGAGCCCGCCGTTGTTCATGTGGATCAAGAACAGGACTACAAGATCACCCCTCTGGCGGACAGCTTTGAGGAGTTCATCTGTGGCCTGGTAAACGAGTCCGCCTATGATCTGGATGCGGACGATGATCCCGACGACAATGAGGATGCAACGGATGAAGAAGCCGAGTCCGACCACAAGGGCGTCTTTAGCGGCTTTGTCCTTCTCTCCAAAGGGAAATGGGACAAGCAGCAGTTTATCCGGGATATGAAGGAAAAGTGGGACATCACTGTGGAGGAAGATGAGAATAAGAGCGACCATGCGGTGGTATTCGATGTAGGAGATATGATCGCCGCTGTCAGTCTGATGCCCTATCCCATTCCGGGCAGCGAGGCAGAGACGAATGCCGAGAACAACTATATGTGGCCGGATGCGGTCAAGGCAGCCAAAGAGCACAGCGCCCACATCATGGTGGCGGTGCTGGGCAAGGAAGAAGATGTCCTGGAGAAGGGCAAACTCTACACCAAACTCGTGGCTGCCTGCTGCCGTCAGAAATACGCCACTGGCGTCTACACCAGCGGTGTGGTGTTCGAGCCCCGGTTCTATGAGGGCTTTGCTGATATGATGAAGGAGGGTGAACTGCCCATTTTCAACTGGATCTGGTTCGGCCTGTACCGGGATAAAAGCGGGATGAACGCCTACACCTATGGCTTGGATGTATTCGGTAAGGACGAGATGGAGGTGCTGGGCACCGATGCCGAGCCGGGTGATCTGCGGGACTTCCTGGCCAACCTGGTTTCTTATGTGCTGGAAAACGATGTGGAACTCCACACCGGGGAAACCATCGGTTTCTCGGCGGACGACAAGCACACCATTACCCGTAGCCCTGGTGTAAGCCTGCCGGAGGAACAGATGACCCTGAAAATTTCCTGGGAATCGTCGGACGGCGGCCCGGATGACGATGGAAAGGAAGGCCCGGACGGCGAAAAGTCCCAGGATGCGGATGAGCCCGGTGAACCCGAGGTCTACACCGAAGAGGAGATGGAGGCCATCGAAGAGCATATCCAGCAGTATTTTGGCAAGTTCGAGAATGTGTTTCATGAGCTGGCTTCCCCCGACATCCATGTGGACATCTGCATGGTACCTCCCTCTGCGGGGCGGGACTACTACACCCTGGTCACCATGGGCATGGGCGCCCACCGAATGAATGTACCGGAGGAACTGGCGGAATACAATTTGGAGCGGGCAGAACTCGCCATCGCCCTGCCGAAGAATTGGAAGATGAAGCATGAAGATCTCAAGGACGAGCGGTGGTACTGGCCAATCCGCCTGCTGAAAGTCCTGGCCCGTCTCCCCATTGCCAGCGACACCTGGCTGGGCTTTGGACACACCATGGACAATGAACAGCCATTTGCGGAAAACACGAAGCTCTGTGCTGCCATCTTGACCGGCCCTCAGGGCACGGAGGATGGCAGCGAGGTCTGCGCCCTGCCGGGCGGCGAGGAGGTCAACTTCTATCAGGTGATCCCCCTTTACCGGGACGAATTAGAGTATAAACTGGCCCATGATGCAGATACCCTGCTGGACAAAATGTCAGGCATCTGCTTTGTTGTGGAGCCCGACCGCCAGGATGCCATCACCAGAGGCACCCTTTGCAGCGGGGATGACGAGGACGACTATGTCGTGGAAATGGACGACGGGGCCTATCACCTGGAGACCATCCAGGAGAAAAATCTGCCTATGGACGAGATCAACGCCTACAACCACATGGCGATCTACCTGCGTTGGTGCATAGAGCGTGACCTGATGGGCGAAGAATTCCTCGCAGAATATGGCGCAGTGGTCAAACAGGTCAAGGCCGATCCTGACAGTGTGGATCTGCGGGAGTTTATCCGGGATAAGTTGGACAGCCAGCTCGTCGGTCCCCTGTTCAACAAGATGGGCCGAGCATTTGCCTCCTACTACTATGGGGAGCTAGACAGCCCCTATTATCCCAGCGACATCGACAATTACGCCATCGGTATCATTGGGCAGGAGCGCAATTACTCCGACGAGATCCAGGACGAGGCATACCTGTTTCTTCCCTTTGACGAGGAATATTACCGGGCCATGGCAACGGTGATCGAAGAACGATTCGTCAACTGGCAGGGGCAGGACTATGACGAGGACACCCTGGAGCCCTCCGATGTGGCCCAGGCCATCATGGAGTATCTGGATTGCGAGTGCACCTATTTTCCCTCTATGAAGGACGACGACCCCATCATGGCGGCGTACAGTTATGCCAAGCGGGACAGCTCCCATGAGGGCTTTATACCAGTGCTGATCAAGCCGGAGGAGTCTCTGCTGGAGTGCCTAGTGATGAACGCCGACCCGAAAAATGATGCAGACTATTATGAATTTGACCTCAAAACCGTAGTGGAGTACCGTAAGAAGATGCTCTCTGCCCCCATCAAGGACGGGAAGGCAGTCCTTGATGCCCTGACGGATCAGCGCAAGGCAGAAGCCGAGGATGACGATATGGATTGGAAGGAGGAGCGCCTGGGCGAGATGGAGGGTGGCTATGTCAACTGCCGCTTCTCCAGCTACTGGGACGATGATACCGAGATGACCTATCCCCTCATTCTAGCCAAGATCCCGGTGAAGAACCCCTGGGAGATTTTTGCCTACCTACCCTTCGGCAACTGGAATGAGTGCCCCGGCACAGAGGATCTCATGGCCGTCGCCAAATACTGGTTCGAGCAGTACAGCGCTGTACCTGGCGCGATGTCCCACGACGAGCTGGAATTTGACCTCCCGGCTCCGGTTGCTGAGGACAGGGCCATGGATGTGGCCGTGGAGCAATACGGCTTCTGCCCCGATGTGATCGACCAGGGGCCGGAGGACGCCACCGTGGGCACTTTAGCAGATGTGTTGCAGCAGTCCACCGTCTGGTACTTCTGGTGGGATTGATCGGATGGTGTTTCTATGAACGAATACCTGAAACAATACATCAAACTCCAAAAGCCATTTCGTGTCACCCAGGGAAACCCGGACAGTGTCTGCGCCCTCTACGCTTTCAAAGACGAGTTGGAACAGTCCGAAGACAAACAGGCTAAGGAAATACTGGTGGATGTGTACGACCTGCTGGGTTTCAAAAAAAGCGCCTACGACCTGCTCTGCCAGATCGGAGACCGCTCCGATAAAAAGATCCTCAAGCGGCTGGGCACACTGAAGGACTATTCGGAGAAATGGGGAAATCACTACGCCCTCCCCAAGCCAAAAACGCCGGAGGAAAAACGGAAAGAGAAAGAGCGGTGGGCCCAGCTGGGCCTGCCCGCTTTCCAATATCATCCTGACCCTCTGGATACCGGGGCCTTTGAGGAATCCCAGGAGGGCGTTGTCTGCGACTGCTGCGGCAAGACTACACATATCTTCTATACAGCGCCCTTTTTCTCCGTGGAGAATATTGCGTATTTGTGCCCTGCGTGCATCGCCAGTGGCGAGGCCGCCCGGAAATATCATGGCAGTTTTCAGGACAACTACTCTTTGGACGATGGCGTAGACAATCCAGAGAAACTGGATGAGCTCATCCACCGTACCCCCGGCTACTCCGGCTGGCAGCAGGAATACTGGCGGGCCCACTGCAACGACTACTGCGCCTTTCTGGGCTATGTAGGCGCCAGAGAACTGCGGGCAATGGGCGTGTTGGAGGAAGTGCTGGACGACCCTATGTGGGACGAGAAGCAGAAGGATATGATCCAGGAATCCGTCAATGGTGGGCATCTGCAATGCTATCTGTTCCAGTGCCTCCACTGCGGAAAGCACCTGGTCTGGATGGATTTCGATTGAGGAGGTTTCCGCACCCATGGAAAAAATCTTTCTCATTCCTGCCACGAACAAGCAATGGCGAATCGAAATAGATGGCCAAACCATCCGAACCTGCCTGAACGGCGGGAAGGTCAAAGAGCTGGTCTGTGACTCTGCCTTCCAGGTCAAAAGCAGGGCCGCCAGCGGCAGGAACTGTCCAATGGCAACTGTTCCGGTGAGATTTACATAGCCATCTGGGACTGGTGCGAAAGTGAGCTGGACATGGACGTCCGCTTTCCTGCACCCCAGACAGATAACACCCTGGACTGCGTCCTGCTTGAGGGGAGTTGGCAAAGGTACTGCTGGCGGCGCTGGAGGAGCAGGGGCTACCGGAGCTGGCCGCCGAGATCGCCCCGGACTGGGATTTGCCCGCCGAGGTGGTGCAGAGTGGGTTGGAAACGCTGCGCTCCCATTTGGAACAGGTGCAAGGTGATACCGTTCTGCTGTATGAGATGACTTGACAGGGCGAGGCCCCATAGAATGTGAAAAGAAGGTGTTTGGAAGATGAGAGAGGTGTTTACTATCGATGGCCGCCGCTTTTCCAATATGGCTGGCTTCTACCGAGAGGCGGAGTGGGTGTTCACCTGCGGTTTAGACTGGAAGATTGGCCGGAACCTGAACGCATTCAATGATATTCTCCGGGGCGGTCTTGGGCGTCATGGGTATGGCCAGCCCATCCATATCAAGTGGCTGGCCTATGAAAAAAGCGTCCGTGATCCCGGCAAAGAGACCATGGACACCATTGCGGAAATCATTTTGGATACGGACAATTCCGGGCACGACTGTACCCTGGAACATCTTTGACCGAACAGAAAAGGAGGCACACCATGGGACTTGACATCTATGCCGGGACACTGACCCGGTACTATTCCCACAACTGGAAAACCGTTGTTCAGCAGTGGGCGGAGAAAAACGGATATTCCTTCAGCAGGATCTCCCCGGATGGGGAGCCCGCCGGCAACGAGGAGGAGCTTTCCCCAGCGGAGGTCCAGGCAACAGTGGAGAACTGGCGAGATCAAATCTTGGACGCCATTTCTCAGCCGGACCAGCCGCCCTATGCCCCTTGGCCGGAGGACAATGAGAAACCCTATTACACAGACAAGCCCGATTGGGATGCCTTGGGCGCTATGCTGCTTGTAGCCGCCTGTCATACCTATGGGCAGCCGGTGCCGCCCACTGTAGAAAAGGACTGGGATTTTGGGGAACATCCCCTGATCGCCCGCCTTGCGGAAGATCCGGAGCGGGTGTGGTCCCTGTTTCGTGGGGCCACCTGGTGGATTCCCCTGTCAGACAGCTTTATGTTCCAGGCGCCCTTGCCCACTGACGCCCAAACCATAATTGGTACCTTGGGTGGGTTGCGGAAGGAACTGGAGAAACTGAACCAGCTGGCGTGGCGGGCCGATGAGGTCACCATCCTCCGCTGGACCGAAACCGAAGGCTACCCAGTGGATGGCACCATAGGCCCGGACGGGCAGTACAGCAAAGCGGACATTCCTGAACATACCCAGTACGATACCCAGTCCCTGGCCAAGTTCTCCTTCTCCATGTTTTGGCAGGCTATGCGGTTTGCAGAGGAGCAGCAGGTGCCCATCCTGCTGGATTATTGATGAAGTTTTGAGCGGAGGCCGATTCCATGGAGCAAAACCACCCATCCGATAATTTGCGAATGCCCTGGCCTACCTGTGGGCTGGGCCTGGGTGAAAAAGAGGGGAAGCGGCCGAAGAAGGGCGACTTCCAAAGGAAGGGAAAAATGGCCTAACTTACCTGGTTTGGTTTGAGCGAATCCGCCACAACTATCTGGACTATGAGAACAGCCATGGAAATATCGAGGTAGGCTTCCACTATACAATTTATCAAGGGGATGACCTCCCTTATTCTTTCGCCATGGAAGTGCCCACGGGTGGCACCCGCTTCCAGCTGCTGACAGAGGACCTACAGCTGGACACATAGATGCTGGATACCTTCATCCTGCTGGTCCAGGCCAACTACCTGGATTATATCGACCTCTTTGAGGCTGGCCGGGCGAAGGCGCTCCAACTGGTCTGCGCTCCCTTTACTCAGCCGGAGGACTACAGCTGGACCATTCAAGTGAAAGAGCGGATGATCGAGAGCTATGGAACGCCGGAGCAGCTGGCGGAATACCGGCGGCAGGAGGAATTGCGCAAGATGCCGGAAAACAAAGTGCGCCAGTGGATGGGGGCACAAATCTTCCATTTCTCCCATGCCCACTATGTGGATCATGACTGGGCTGCGAGCCGCACTGTCGAGGAATTGGATGCCTTTATAGAGGACTTTGTCCGGGCGAAAAAGCAGTATGACACATGAAGCGCGGAGAACGAGGCGGACTATCAACTCTACCGTCAGGAAACGGATACGGAAAAGCGGACTACCGGGTCTGGTGCCTGATCGGCCACTCCCGTAATCTGCCTAAGGAGATTGTCCATCAAGCGTTGCAGTTTAGATTCAAGTTATCCCAGACAAAAAGGAGGAAAAGAAATGAGCGATGAAGTATTCCAGCAAAATCTGGACAATGAAAGAGGCCTTCGGCCCGGCGGCCCCTTTCTCATCCAGATGCTGTTCAAAGAGCCGGTGGCAATGCCCGGCAAGGATGAAATGACCGCTGTGATCGAAAAGCATATCGGGGCGGTAGAGTGTTTCTGCCACAATGATAAGACTGCGGGCTTTGCAACCTTGGAGCATATTGCGGAGTTCAAGGATGGCAAAGGCCCTGCACAGCTCATGGTGATGGGTTGTACCAGTTTTAAGGGCGATGGATTCGACGCTTTCCTGATGAGCCAGATGTGGGACTGCCAGGAGGATCGGGAACGGATTTTCCAAGAGTGCCAGTATCAGGTCGTAGCCATTGATATGCTGGCGGCGGCGCTTCCGGCCTTGGAACGGGCAAATCTGGATGCTGACTTTTTAGACGCTCTTGCAGAACTGTATCCCACCTGTGAGGCATTCTACTTCCAAAATTGCGGCAAGCTCTTTCTGGCTGAGGATGTGCGTTCCCACCAGATCGAGGGACCGGATCGCTTCATTCGCTTCGGGGTCAATGTCCGTTTCTTCAACATTCAGGGCACCGAGGATATGCTCATCGACACTGTGGGCATGAGCACCCTGTTCTTGCCGGATCTTCAGTACCACTTCCATGGTATGAACCCCAACTGGGTGGTGAACCATGCCTACAATGTGGCGTCATATATCCTGGCAAATGACAACCCTGTTGAGGACGGGGAAACCATGGACGGTATCATGGATGGTCAGATAAGCTGGAGGGTTCAGTGGAAGTGCCAATATGAGGACGCGCTAATCCAGCCGCCCAGAGAGGTGCTGGATATCAACATGGGGAAATACGCCTCGGGAGGCCGCTGATTTTTTTATGCAGTACGCCAAACTGTCTATGATAATTCGAACGCTTTAATCTTTGCTGGGGTTGACATTGTAGCGGTCAATCGCACACAAAATCAGTATTTCATTGGGAATAGGCTTTTCGAATATGCCGAATTGAAAATGCTGGCGGATGCAGTTGCATCTTCCAAAATTATTTCTGCAAAAAAGTCGGAAGCTCTGGCACAAAAGCTGGGATGCTTGACGAGTATCCATCAGGCAGAATAGCTCAAGGGGTTTGTCAGCTTATCCAGCTGTATGAAGCCAGGCAATGAAAAAGTCTCCTACATAATTGACAGTATTCAATCTGCTATTTTGGATCACCAGCAAATGGAATTTCCATACTTATGAATACATTTCCTTTGCCTCATTCCTAACTTCCACTAATTTATTTGCTGAGGTTTTTAGCGCCCCCGGTAGAACCGGGGGTTTTGTCATGCTGTAACCGACATAAGAAAAGCCGAAAGCCCTAAATAAATCAAGGCCCTCGGCTTTTAATCCGGCATCGTCCCTGGCAGGATCCAAATCATTCCATTTTTAGGAGACGGTTGCCGCATATAGGAAGATATAAAATGGTTTGTTTTTTTGATATGGATTCTGATTTTTCTGTTTTGCCACGCAGTGCATTCCGTGGGTATCATAAAATGAATAATTGCATCCTGTATCGGTATATAGAAAGAAGTTTTTATGTGCAAAATATGCCTGTGCCTTTTCAAAGAGTGCTGTTCCAATCCCCTTCCCCTGCAAACTTGGTTCCACTGCAAAAAGTGTGACCTCCCCATCAAATTGGCGCCCACTCTCTTTTAACAGTTTGGCGCACAGTTGGTCGTATTCCGCCATTCGTGTCCGCATAACCTCAACGGCCTTTGTATGTAACTTCTGCGGAAATTCCACTTTACCCAACCGAATGGGGTTCAAACAGAATTTGTCGTCTATGGCCAAAAAGCCGGCGATCTTTTGCATCCAAAGGGCCACCTGCACGGATGTTGAATGGCTTAAAGTATTCAGCAGGTATTCCCGCGCCATGTGCCACCCAATTGTATGGCCTCCACACATGGAATCCATCTTCCATACTCTCTCCACAATCCGTGTCAAAGCATCCAGATCCCCGTCTTGCATAGCACGGAACTGCAACATAGAAGAACCTCCTAGATCCTCTTAAGATATTATTATCTTACAGCATCTTTTGTTCCTTCAAAGGACCATCAACCGGTCTGTTTCTCCTCATGGAAACGTCTAAGCTGCTGTTCCTTTGTCATTAATCCCTGCTCATACCGCTCAATTTTCATATTCAGCCGGTCCAGGGACTTTTGCATATCTTCCATACGGGCAAGCAGCTGCTCCCTCTGTTCGATCAATAACGCCTTGCGGGTATCGATCGTATCGTCGCCTTGTTGGAATAAAGCCACATACTCGATCAAAGCTTCAATCTGTACGCCGGCCGCCCGCATACATTTCATCAATTCCACCCAGCCGCAGGATTCCTCATCATAATCCCGAAGGCCGCTCTTTGTGCGGGGCACGGGTGGGATCAACCCAATACGTTCATAGTAACGTAGGGTATCAGCGGATATTTCATATTTTCTGCTCACTTCTGCAATCGTCATATGAATTCCTCCTGGTTCGTTCTGATTTTATGCTATTCCAAGGGCCTGCCCATTTTCGGATTGCCTCCACAGAGGCCAAAAATCTGTTCCCCTGGAATTGGATGCCAATCCCTTTTTCTACCTTTGCCCTGTGGAGCAAGCGGCCTCGACATCCTCTTCCGCATGGCCTAGCCATCCGCTATTGGTCATAGGCGAATCGCCCGTTAAGTCGGTATCCACGGTTTCAACGCCGGCATATACCCATGCTCTACTTCTTCCCCCTGCTCCACCACAACAGTATGGCTTTTCTCATAGAAAGTAACGGTCTAGATCTCCACCATATCCATATAGCTGCCGACGCAACATCTCTGCCGCCTGCTTAGTGTGCCCTGTGTAGGATCCGTGCGTTCACTTCTACGCCCTTTTAGGAACTCCATTTAATCTCCTGCTACAGGGATTCCCTCGGATTTTAGCCAAGCGGCAATTTCTGCACGCGCTGTACCAACGGAACTTCCACGGACCGACAGCCCCTTTTTCAGAGCCGCTGTTGGGCACAACCCTCGGATATCCGCTTCACTATGGCCCATGCCACTACCTTCATTCGTACAAAATGGCAGGATGGTTTTTCCAGCAAAATCGTACGACCCTAAAAAAGTCCACACTGGCATGGGCATGGTTCCGCACCAATTTGGATACCCCAAAAAAATGGTATCATAGGCGTCCCAATTTCGAACACAATCCAATATCTCCGGACGGGCCCCGCTTTGCAGCTCTTCCCTGGCCTCGGCTACACATTTGCGATAATTTTCCGCATATTCCCTTGTGGGTTGAATGCAAAAGAGATCCCCTCCGGTCAGATTTTGGATCTCTTTTGCTGCAACTTCCGTATTTCCTACAGGAAGATCCAGGATCTGGCCATTGACATAGTTTTCGCCTTTGCGGGAAAAATACGCAATCAAATATTTATTCATAGCGATCGCTCCTTCTTTTCGGATAAACCATCGGGGACAAGTCCGCCTCAAATGGCTGCCTCCCGTTCTTTTCCTATTAAGACTAACACATGCAGCGCACTCCATGTCAAGTAATCTTAAAAATATTTCATTTTTAAACAGGCACTGCCTACCATATGGTACTCCGTCAAGCTTCCTTTTCTGCTGCATCGTTGACACAACGCAAGGCATTGAGGCTGCGTGGATAGCCGATATAGGGCAAGCATTGGGAAATAATGCTTATCAGGAAGGCTTTATCATTTCCAATACGCATATTGGCGGCTGCATGGCTGGTGAGCTGCGGCTCACAGCCCCCCTGTGCGGCTAAAAAGCAGAAGGTAATCATCTCGCGCTGCTGATAGTCGAGCCCTTTTCGGGTGTAATAGTCCCCAAAACAGTTGTCTGCCAGCCAACGATTGATATGGCGGCTCTCCTCCGGGCCAGACCGATAGAAGCCACGCATTCCCTCACCAAAAATGTCCACCTGTACCTGGGCCCCTGCCTCTAACCGGTTCTCCATAGTGGTTTCCGCCTGCCCCTCCAACGGAAGCAGAACACCCTCGGATATTAGGCATGCATTTACTGCGTCTAGGAAGGGATACACCCGCCCAATCCCCAAGTAGGCAACAGACTGATAAACAATTTCCTTGATCTCGACCGGTGTAACACCAAAACGGAGTGCCGCCGGCACCATAACTTTGAACATATCCAGCCCTTGGCAACCCAAAAGCGCTGCTAAAATTGCCATGAAACGGGTGCGTCCATCCAAGGCGTCCTGGTTCACAACCTCATCAAAAGCGAAGTTGGTAAACCTCTCTATGAATTCTGGATCTGTTTCCGAGAGCTTTGATGAATACCCAGGAATCATTTTTTCCAGGTACCGTTTTGAAAATTCTGTAATTGCCATATTCCGGATCTCCTTTCACACATAGCCGGGGCGTTGGCAACATACTCCCTTGCATAAATCTCTTTTAATAAGACTTTAGCATTTCGAGTGTACTCCATGTCAAGAGGAGAATGCAAAAATTATGCTTCCACTTGACAAAAAAAATTTGGAACTATAATTAGTTTTAAATAGAACAGTTTTTATAGAAACTATTTAACGTATGACACCAAGGGGGATTCCTATGTGAGCCAAAAGAGCAATTTCCTGGTAAATATCCGGCGGATTATCAAGCTGCATGAGACTATGCTAAAGCAAATCTGCCAGGATTATCACCTTTCTTTAATTGAGGCAACAATCATCAGTTTCTTGTACAACAATCCTGGAAAGGACACAGCCGCAGATATTGTAGAACTACGTATGTTATCCAAAGGGAATGTATCCCAAGCGGTGGAGAGTCTGATTCAGAAATCGATTCTTCAGCGGAAACAGGACACGGAAGACCGAAGAAAAATTCATCTCTCTTTAACGCCAGCCGCCCATCCTATTACACAAGAATTGGAAATCATCAGCAAAGAGTTCCTCGAAGAGGTCTTTTCCGGCCTATCTCAGGAGGAGTTGGAGCTGCTGGAACGGATGAATGATCGGATTATAGAAAACACAAAAAACGCCATAGCAAGGAGAGAAAAGCTATGAATGAGGAAAAAGATTTTTTGGAAAAAGAACCGGTTGGAAAGCTTTTGTTGCGCTTAGCCCTTCCTACGGTTACCGCACAGATCATCAATATGCTTTACAACATTGTCGACCGTATGTACATCGGCCATATTCCTGAAACAGGGGCCATGGCTCTTACAGGAGTAGGAGTCTGTATGCCATTGATTATGATTGTGACGGCGTTTGCAGCATTTGTGGGATATGGCGGCGCGCCAAGGGCTTCTATCTTTATGGGAAAAGGCGACCATACCTCTGCGGAAAAGACGCTAGGAAACTGTTTTGTCATTCAGATCTTGATTTCCATCTTACTAACAGCGGCCCTCTTGCTTTGGAACCGTGATTTCCTCATGGCGTTTGGTGCCAGCGAAAATACCATCCAATATGGTGTCGACTACATGAACATCTATGCGATTGGCACTATTTTTGTCCAGCTTACCCTTGGGATGAACGCATTCATCACCGCGCAAGGATTTGCCAAAACAGGGATGCTCTCTGTCTTGATCGGTGCTGTCGCCAATATCATCCTTGATCCCATTTTCATTTTCGGATTCGGGATGGGCGTCAAGGGCGCTGCCCTAGCAACTATCCTCTCGCAGGCTATGTCGTGCATATGGGTTTTAGCCTTCCTGTTTGGCAAGAGGACACATCTAAAGATTAAAAAAGAAAATTTGGGGTTGCAGGCAAAGATTGTTTTGCCTAGCCTTGCACTTGGATGTTCTACTTTCGTTATGCAAGCAAGTGAAAGCGTTATCTCTGTCTGCTTTAATTCATCGCTGCTGCAATACGGCGGTGATATCGCTGTAGGCGCGATGACCATTCTAACCAGCGTCATGCAGTTCGCTATGCTCCCTCTACAGGGGCTTGGACAGGGCGCACAGCCCATTATCAGTTACAATTATGGCGCTGGTAATGTGGAACGGGTAAAAGCAGCTTTTAAACTTCTATTGAAAGCCAGCCTCTGCTATTCTATATTGCTCTGGCTCTTTGTAATGTTCTTCCCACAGGCGTTTGCCGCCATGTTTACTTCGGACGCATCCCTGATGGAGTATACAAAAACTGCGCTGCGCATCTATATGGCTTGCTTGCTTCTGTTCGGTATTCAGATGGCCTGCCAGATGACATTCACCTCTTTGGGAAAGGCAAAGGCTTCCATCCTTGTGGCGGTGATGCGTAAGTTTATTCTGTTGATCCCGCTCATCTATATCATGCCAACGCTCTTCACTTCCAACCAAACTATGGCGGTGTATATGGCCGAACCCGTTGCAGATTTTCTTGCGGTCAGCTTTACGGCCATCCTTTTTACATTCCAATTCAAAAAAGTGATCGCGCAAATGACCACCTCTTCTTCATCCAAAAAAGAACATGTTACAATATAAAAGAAATGGGAAACCGGGGCTTCCGAAAAAATGAAGTGACCCCGAAAAGTTAGACAATATTTTTGAAGAAATTGCTCAAGCAACCGAAAGGGCTTGTTGTCTGTG
>NZ_NFJK01000015.1 GCF_002159845.1 Anaeromassilibacillus sp. An250 | reverse complement strand
GTCAGTACACGTTGGTTACGGCCGGTTTGACAGACGGCTGTGATTTCGAGGTCACAGTGGATCTGGCGGCCCTGTATAAGGACGGGATTATCGGCGAGGATGATTTGGGTGTCACCCCTGTTACGGTAACCTACACCGCAACCTTGAAGGAAGGCACTACAGCGGGCGATTACTATAACACCGCGTGGGTTTCCTATCCGAATAGCGAAACCGAACAGGATAAAGTCAAAGTAGAAACCTTTAAGATCGACGTCTTCAAGTATGACCAGGCAGACGAAAAGGGCCTGTCAGGGGCGGAGTTCGCCCTTTACGATGAAACGGCGATTGACCAGGACGGCAATTTGATCGAAGGGGCAACGCCGGTCCTGGAAGGAATCGTTTCGGGAGAGGACGGCCATGTGGTCATCGACGGTTTGGACGCCGGGAAATATGCACTGGTAGAGACAAAGGCTCCGGACAACTATGTAAAGAGCGATACGCCTTTGATGTTGACCATTGAAGCGGGTATCGAACCCAATGTTGTCAACGTCAAGTTTGCGAACAGCAAGATCCCGCACACCGGCGGCATGGGCACCACCCTCTTCACCATTGGCGGCGTTGTGCTCCTCGCGGCGGCGGGCACTCTGTTTGTCGTCTCCCGCAGAAAGCAGCAGCACAGCTAATCGGGATGGCGCTGAAAGTGCAAATTAGATCAAATTAAAACGGTTATATACCGCGGGGAGGGAGGTAGCTCCCTCCCCTGCGGTATCGTTGTTTTGCCGCGGCGGCAGGAGCTTTTCCACAGAATTTGGTCTGCGGGAAAACTCGTACCGCCGGGAAGGGTGAAAAGGATTTTGCGTACGAACATGAAAAAAAAACGAAAAATTAGCACGCTTCTAGCGGTTTTGTTGCTGATTGTAGGGCTGGGGGTTTTGCTGTATCCAAGCCTGAGCGACCTTTATTACCGCTGGGAAGCAGAGCAGGAGATTGCTCAATATAATCAAGTTGCAGAAGCAACACAAGAGGATTATTCCGACCTTTGGGCTGCGGCGGAAGAATATAACCGCAAATTGGCACAGGGCAATGCCTTTTCTGTTGCCGCGACAGCGGAGGAAGAGGCTAAAATTGAGCAATTCCTCAATCCGCTGGGCAATGGGATGATGGGGTATATTGATATTCCCAAAATCAATGTCCACCTTCCGATTTACCAGGGGATTGAAGAACAGGCGCTTCAAGCAGGCGTGGGATTCTGGCCGGGCACCAGCCTTCCAACAGGGGGCCCCAGCACACATTGCGTGCTTACAGCCCATAATGGCCTGGTCCGCGCAAAAATGTTTACGGATTTGGACCAGCTAGTAGAAGGCGATACGTTTTCCCTGTCCATTTTGGATCGGGTATTGACCTATGAGGTGGATCAGATCCTTGTTACAGAACCGGATGAGGTGGACGCACTGCAAATTGTAGAGGGACAGGACTACGTTACCCTTTACACATGTACCCCATATGGCGTGAATACCCACCGGCTTTTGGTAAGGGGACACCGCATTGAGACACCGGAAAACGTAAATTTGGGCAATGGAGCCGTGGATATCATACGGACGCAATCCGGCATGACGGTTTTGATTACCCTAGCAGTGGTTGGGCTTCTCATTCTGCTTTTCCGCATTTGGCGCATCTTCCGCGCCCGCAAGAAAAAGCAGCAAACATAAGAGATTTTACGAGGCGGTGATCGTTCCATGAATATACAACGGTTTTGGAAAAAGTTTGCAGTTGCCTTTATGGCCCTGGTATTGCTGTTGCCTTGCCTGGCAATACCAGCATTTGCATACAATCCAATCGATACCAGCCGCGAAACGTCCCTGACCGTGCATTTTGGCGAAGGGAGCACGGATTTTTCCGGCGTGGAATTCCGGATTTACCGGGTGGCCGATGTATCTGAATCGGGTGAATTTACCCTGGCTGGCGATTTTGTGGATTATCCCATTTCCCTGGAGAATTTGGATAATGCGGGGTGGCGTGCTCTGGCCCAGACCTTGGCAGGCTATGTTGCCCGCGACCATCTGGACCCTTATAAAACGGCAAAGACCGATGAAAATGGGCGGGCATTCTTTGACCATCTGCCTACGGGCTTGTACCTTGTGATGGGGGATTCCTATGAGAAGGGCCGCACAACCTATACGCCTGACCCATTTGCCCTTTGCCTACCGAACCCGGATGGGGAAACAGGGGAATGGATTTATGATGTGGAAGCCTCCTGTAAATATGACAGCGAATATGATCCTCCTCACGGAGGGGGCGGCGATGATGACCCATCAAGTGGCGGTGGAGGTGGTACTCCTGTGACCGTCACCCGCAGGGTGCAGAAGATTTGGGACGACAGCGGCCATACAGAAAACCGCCCGCAAGAAGTAGTTGTTCAACTCTTGAAGGATGGCGTGGTTTCCAGCACGGTGACGCTAAGCGCAAGCAACAATTGGTCCTATACTTGGTCGGGGTTGGATGCAAATTCCAATTGGCAAGTAGTGGAACGCGATGTAGCAAACGGATATACCGTTTTGGTAGAACGGGAAGGCGACCTCTTCCGTGTAACCAACACCTACCAAGAGGATGTACCAGTCACCCCGCCTTCCACAGGGGAGTCCGAGGCCCCGCCCTCGGCGGAAAGCATCGAGCCAGCGCCTGAACCTGAGCCCGAGCCCGAAGAGAAGCTGCCCCAGACGGGCATGCTTTGGTGGCCTGTTCCGGTGTTAGCCTGCGGTGGAATATCGCTGTTTTTTGCCGGATGGGCCCGGCGCCGGAGACAGGAGGATTCGGATGTATAGAAAACATGATAACAATCGGAAACGTCGTTCCGGTACCGTGTTCATGTTAGGAGGGCTGCTGCTATTCGCAGCAGCCCTTTTTTTGACAGGATATAATCTATGGGATGAACAACGGGCCGGGGACGCGGTGGCCGCTATCTTGGAACAAATGTCAGCGCTCCAGGGACGTGCGCAGGAAGGGCTGGGGGCCACGGGGGGCCAGGATCAAGAGGTACCGGATTATGTGCGAAACCCGGATATGGAGATGCCAACCGTGCAGATTGATGGAGAGGCATATATCGGGGTTTTAGAATTTCCAAGCCTCAGCGTGTCCCTCCCAGTCATAAGCGATTGGAGTGCGGCAAAATTGAGGACAGCGCCCTGCCGCTATACAGGGTCTGCTTATCGGGACAACCTCGTCATAGCGGGGCATAATTATCGGACGCATTTTGGAAAGCTGCAAAACCTTTCCCTTGGGGATACCGTGCTATTTTTTGATGCGGATGGAAATCGATTTGCATACGAAGTAGCAGGGGTTGAGGAATTGGACTCCACCGCCATCGAGGAGATGGTCACCGGGGATTGGGATCTGACGCTTTTCACCTGCACGCTCAGCGGGCAGACCCGGTTCACCGTGCGTTGCATAAGATCTGAATAGCTGCTTCCTGCATTTAAGGGGAGAGAAGGCCATAGAAAAAGTCTGTTGCACCGCACCGAAAGGCGTCAAAGGAAATGGTATGGGAAGATACACTGTACAGCTCAGCCAGGCGCTTCTGTAAGGTTTGCCAGCAGATCGCCCACACTTATAGCAAACGCTGGGAAAGAAAATGATACCATCCATGCGGGAATCAAAAAGGGGAGGCCGGCGTGCAGATGGGATCGGCCGCAGATACGGGTTTCCCCAGCTTCCACAAGGATATTGTAAAAATGGCTCCGGAAAGCATTCGCTTTCCGGAGCCATTTTCAACTACATTTATTGGGGGGCAGACATGCTTTTACATTGTTTCTCCAATGCCGTATGGACGGGCTGGCTTTCGGATTCGTTACACAGCAATACAAGAATATCGCCAGCTTCCAAAATGGTATCCCCATGGGGGACGAGCTCCTGGTCGTGCCGTTTGACCGAAACCACCAGTGCCCCGCTGGGCCAAGGAATTTCCTGGATGGTTTTGCCGCACACTGGCGCCCCAAAACAGACGGGCGACTCGATCAAAAGCTTTTCGCCACTGGGTGGAGGAGTGGCGCCCTGCTTTTTCATGAGCCTTTCCAGGAGCATGTCATAGACAGGCTTCGCGTGCAACAGATCTGCAACGGCGTAGGCGGTCAGGGAGACCAGTGAGAGGGTCAACAGATGGGAGAAATTCCCGGTCATTTCACTGATCAAAATGATGCCAGTAATGGGGGCCCGGACGATTGCCGCAAACAGGCCGGCCATACCAAGAATGACAAAATTTTGCAAAGGATTTTCAATGCCACAGAGACCTAATACTTCGCTAAACGTACTGCCAGAGATCGCCCCCAATACCAGCAGCGGGAGGAAAATGCCACCAGGGACACCCGATCCAAAGCTGATCATGGAAAAGAGGAATTTCAGGCAAAATAGCAACAGCAGGGACTGGATTGCCATATCTTGCGAGACAAGCTCAATGAGGTTGTGGCCACCGCCTAATACCAGCGGATATACAAGCAGACATGCGCCCGCCAAAAGGAATGGAATGGCGGTCCGGATGAACTGCGAACCAATTTTGCTGTATAGGTCCTGAGATTTCGCCACGCAGAAATTATATAGGGTCCCCACCAGCCCCAAAAGGATGCCGAGAATCAAGACCATCCAATAATTTTGCAACGGCATCATCTGTGCAGCAGAAAAGTCAAAGACCGGTTTTAAGCCGAAAACATAGCGGGAAATAAAATCGGCTGTAATAGAAGCCGACATTGCAGACAAAAGGACATCCGTTGAGAAATTCTTATGTAGCTCTTCCAAGGAAAAGAGCACGCCCGCAAAGGGGGCGTTAAAGGCGGCAGCAAGCCCCGCGCTTGCACCGCATGTCATCAGCATTTTTTCTTCAGTCTTGTCGCGATGGGATAACCGGGACACGCCTTTTCCCGCCATAGCGCCCATCTGGATGGAGGGCCCTTCGCGGCCCAGGGAGAGCCCTGCGCCGATGGTCAGGATCCCTCCGATAAATTTTGCCAGCAACACCCGCCACCAAGTCTGCGAGAGCCCGCCTTGCATTTCCCCTTCCACCTGCGGGATGCCAGAGCCACTGATGAACGGTTCTACGCGGAGAAGCAGCGTTACCAAGGCGGCAATGCCTAAGAGAGCAAGCATCCAGAGGGAAACAGCCCAGGGATGGGCGGAAAGAAATATCCCAATGGATTGCCGGAAGGCATCCGCCTGTTCCAATGAAACCCGAAAGAGCACCGCGACCATGCCCGCGGCGAATCCAACGGCGATTCCCTGCAATACCAAAGAATAACGGAAGCTGCGGAATCGTTTGATCAGCTTGGCCGTGGTAGTTTGATCCTGTTGCAAAGAGTTGCACCCCGTTTCTCATTCTCATCTTTCCCTTTGAGGGACAAGTATGCTTTTTTATATTATAGCACGGAAGGCAAAAGCTGTCGATTGAACGTGGCCACGGCAGGAAACGGAAATTGCCGTTGGTGCGGATGTTTATATCGGTTTTAATGCTTTATAAAAGGATCTCAAAGGGAAAGGAATATAACACAAAAGATGAAATGCCGCTATGCTCCTGGAAAATAGGGGAATGGGATACCCTGATATCCGCGGCCGAGCATTGAGTCCACAAAGAGGGAACTGCTTTTTTACGGGGCACGGAAATCGTACCGTTCCCTTTTGGGGGTGAGCGGAAATTTTCCGGAAACCTTGTCCGGTTTCAGAACGCGCGATATCGGGGAGAAGCCGGCATAGCGGCGTTATAGCCCCTTCACCCCAAGGGTTCAAACGGAAGATGGAGAAATCAAAGTGAAATAGAACGAACCGGGGTAAGCGTCCAAAGTACCAGGAACCGTTGCTCCATAACATCAAGTCCATCTTGTCCAAGTAGCGGAAGGGCTTGCTGCCTGCGAAGGACAGGCGGCAAGCCCTTCCGCTTTGCCTTGATACAGCGGCTATTGTAATGACCCGGATCACCCACCAGCTCGTATGGAAAATTCCATCCGGCCAATCCTTTCAGATAGAGCAGATCCTTTTTGAAGGACCCGGAGAAGCTTGTTATCCCTGTATGGTCCAGGCAGTTGCCTTTGCGGCCCATGTTCTGCTGGATGCCGTTTCTTTTGCACATACGCCGGCACAGTTTATGTTGCTATTGCCGGCCTTGGTTTGGAGTGGGAACCAGCCCTGTCCCATCTGGGATCGTTTTAACAGACTTATCCAGCATAGCCGTTCCAACAAAAGGGGCATGTTGTGCTTCCGGTTATGAACCATTTTGCGCTTTGTAATCGATTCCCTATTGTTCCATGGCCTTAATGATAGGGCGCATCGATTCGCCTAATTCGCTCAAAGAATAATCCACCCTTGGAGGGACTTCCGGATAGACCGTCCGTGTGATGATGCCGTCTCCTTCCATTGAGCGCAGGCTGTCCGTCAGAACTTTTTGGCTGATCCCCTCTAAATTTTTGCGCAGCTCGTTAAAACGCCACGGGCACGCAAGAAGGTTGCGCAAAATCAAAAGTTTCCATTTACTTCCCACCATTTGTACGGTTGTCGCAACAGGGCAAGCGGGCAACTCTTCTTTCTTCAGCATATCGATACCTCCCCCAATTCCCATTGGTTGATATTTGCATATTACACTCAAATTATAGTGCTGCATACGCGTGGAATCAAGCGTGCTATACGGAATAAAAATTTTTTATCCAACAATCCCCGCAACAACGCAAGAGTCACAAAAAGGTAACGTAGGTTATAAAAAAGTGCGTACTTGTAGAGCAAACAGGCACCCGTTACAATGGTGTCGAAAGCAAAGGACGGAGGTACTTATGATGAATCAGGCAAAGTTTGTTGTGGATATAGAAGCGTGTGTGGGATGTGGAAAATGCGTAAAGGTTTGCCCCGGCGGAATTCTCCGCTTGAATCCATCCCAAAAGGCTGAGATTGCGGATTTCAAAGAATTTGGGTGGAACGGTTGTTGGAAATGTGAGCATTGCCTTGCCGTCTGTCCAATGGGCGCCATTTCCATTTTCGGCCACAGGCCGGAAAACAGCCTCCCCATGGTCGATTGTACCATTGCGGCACCTGCAATGGATTCCCTGATTGCCAATAGGCGTTCCTGCCGCAGATACAAGGACAAAAATGTTGATACCGCCGTTATAAACGATATGCTGGGACGCCTGTCAGGGGCGCCCAACGGTGGCAATAAGCAGCAGGTGGAATTCACATTGATCGATGATCGGGTCCAGATGGCTCACTTCCGCCAGATTGTTTATTCCCGGATGGAGGCACTGGCAGCGCAAGGGATCTACCCAAAGGGGTTTAGCAAAGAGGCATATGAAGATATGAAACGATGGGAAAAGACGGTGCGCCCCGATATGCTTTTTTGCGGAGCGCCACATATTTTGATTCCCCACGCACCGTTCGGCCACGGGGAACCCATACAGGATGTGGTGATTGCCGGGACATATTTTGAACTTCTTTGTGCTTCCCGCGGCCTTGGAGCGGTAATGTTGACGTTCCCTCTCGGTGCGTTGGAACAAATGCCGGATATCAAAGCAATGCTGAACATTCCGGCCCACCATTACATCGGCATGATAATTGGCTTCGGTTATCCCGAAATCCAGTATGCAAGAGGCGTACAAAGGGAAATGGAACAAGACCGTATCCATCGCTTGGCTTTTGAGAAAGCCCCAATATAAGGAGGGGATGAATGTGTTAAAAGATATGTTGTCTATTTTTACGGATAGAGCAGATTTTTTCTGGGAGTTATTGCTAGAGCATTTGGAAATAGCATTGGTTTCTATTTTGATTGCCATACTGTTCGGAGGGCTTGTAGGGATTCTGATCAGTGAATTCCCAAAAGCCGCAAGGCCGGCGCTAGGCGTGATCAATTTTTTGTATACGATACCGTCCATTTCTATGCTCGGTTTTTTGATCCCCTTTTCAGGTGTGGGCAATGCAACGGCCATTATAGCGCTGGCTATGTATGCATTGCTGCCGATGGTACGCAATACGCACACGGGTATTACGAATGTAGACCCCTCTATTTTGGAAGCGGCGAAAGGTATGGGAAGCACAAAAGCACAGATTTTGTTTAAGATCAAACTCCCGCTTGCTATGCCAGTGATTATGTCGGGGGTTCGCAATATGGTGACGATGACAATTGCCCTTGCAGGTATTGCCTCTTTTATTGGTGCAGGGGGGTTGGGGGTCGCGATTTACCGGGGCATTACGACCAATAATGCGGCAATGACAATGGCCGGCAGCTTGCTGATTGCTTTGCTTGCCCTTGCAATGGATTTTATCCTTGGTTTCATTGAGAAACGTATCCGGAGACACAGCGCAAAAGCAAAGAGAACCAACAAAATGATGGCTGCCGTTGCGGCTGTCCTCTGTTTGGGCATTGTAGGGGGCGCCATAATCCATATACCGCAGAAAGACACCATACATATAGCCACAAAACCGATGACGGAACAATATATCCTCGGTGAAATGCTGGACATCCTGATCGAACAGGACACAGATTTGAATGTTGAGCTGACGCAGGGGGTCGGCGGCGGGACATCGAATATCCAGCCCGCAATGGAGAGCGGGGAATTCGACCTGTATCCTGAGTACACAGGCACGGGTTGGAATGCGGTCCTCAAACACGACGGTTTATATACCGAAGATTTATTCGGTGAATTGAAAAATGAATATAGCGAACGATTCCATATGGATTGGGTTGGGATGTACGGCTTTGACAATACGTATGGTTTGGTTGTCCGCCGTGAAATTGCAGAAAAATATAACCTTAAAACCTATTCCGATCTCAAATCTGTAGCAGGCGATCTCACATTTGGTGCAGAATATGATTTCTTCGAACGCGAGGACGGCTATGACGCCCTTTGTGAAACCTATGGGCTGGATTTTGGCAAAACAATGGATTTAGACATTGGGCTCAAATATCAGGCGATCCGCCAGGGAAAGATCGATGTGATGGTGATTTTTACAACAGACGGGCAACTGTCGGCTTCAGATGTGGTTGTTTTAGAAGATGACAAGCATTTCTATCCTTCCTATATTTGCGGGAATGTGATTCGCGCAGAAGTGCTTGAGGAATACCCGGAATTAGAAGCCGTATTTGAAAAACTGAACGGGCTGATTAGCGACGCGGATATGGCCGCAATGAACTATGCCGTTGAAACGGAAAGCAAAGAGCCGCGAGAGGTAGCGGAAGGGTTCCTTCAAAACCATGGCCTTTTGCAGTGAGGTGGATGAGATGAAAACAGAGATTGAATTTAAGAATGTTAAAAAAGTATACGGCGAAAAGGTAGTGATGGAGGGCTTTAATCTTTCCATAGAAAAAGGCGAGTTTGTAACGATTATCGGTTCATCGGGCTGTGGCAAAACGACGGCGCTCAAAATGGTAAACGGTTTGGTGCAGCCGACTTCGGGGGATATATTTGTCGACGGTGAAAATATCCGCAATAAAAATCAGACACAACTCCGCAGAAATATCGGCTATGCCATTCAGGGCAGTGTGCTGTTTCCGCATATGACGGTAGAGCAAAACATCGCTTACGTTCCAAACTTGCTAAACAAGCGGGATAAAGGGAAGACAAAAAACGCCGTATCCAAATGGATGAAAATCGTGGGGCTTTCAGAAGATTTGAAGGACCGCTATCCGTCCGAACTTTCCGGCGGCCAGCAGCAAAGGGTTGGTATCGCCCGCGCTTTGGCAGCGTCCCCTGAGATCCTTTTAATGGACGAGCCGTTCGGTGCGGTGGATGAAATCACGCGGGGGCAGCTTCAGATGGAATTGAAGCGGATCCATGGGCAGACAGGTATTACCGTATTGTTTGTTACCCACGATATTTCCGAAGCGCTGAGGCTCGGCACAAAAGTGCTTGTTATGAACAACGGCAAAATGGAACAATTTGCAAAGCCTGGGGATCTGCTTCGGAGTCCTGCAACGGAATTTGTAAAGGAACTTGTAAAAGGAGAGTGCCGCACCAGCGGCTTCTCGCTACAAGATGATTGATCTGTATACGGTTATTTAGCCGACGCTATGGAGGGGGGGGGATCGTGTGGCGGAGGACAAGGGCTAGAAGAGTCGCCTTGGGCGGTACGCTATGGAGTCCGGGGCAATCATGCAGCAGGTATACCGCAAGAAGATGGAAATACCGGTTGAGGATATAAAACGGTTTTCAAACGGAATTTTACATATTCGCGATGAGGGGCGCACAAGAATGTCGATGGGCGCACTTTTCGGGATAGTGGAAAAAGTTGAAGAAACATTTTCCAAAAAATTGTATGGCAGCTTGACAAGTAAAAATGTCAGTTGACTTTCACTGGCGAAAATGGCACAATTACTTTACACACGCCATATGTCGCAATCCCGATTACCACGGATAGAAAGGAACTTTTTATCCGTTTTCCGGCGGCACAAAGCCGAAAGATGTCCAGAAACTTCTCTGACACTCGGATGTCAGCGCCACAATGGACATCTACGCTCACGTCACAAGGGGAGCGTACTTCCGCAAGGCTACTGGATAGGGGACCCAACGGAGAATAAAAGATGCCCTTGTTTCAGCTCGTAGGGCAAAACAAGGGCAAACAGATAAGGTTTGAACGGAAAACAGGTGTGGAGCCTTGAAAAATCGATGTTTTTGCGAGCGTGGATCATGAAAGTGGAATTTGGAGTGGGAAACGATGAAACTATTTGATTGGGGCGGCAGAGAATAAAGGCATACTTCTTTGATGAAATGCACTATAAAATTTAAGGAGAACAAGGAAGTATGAACAAAATAAATTTAAGACCAATCATTACCATTGAAGACAAGAACACATTCGTAAGTGAAATACAAGAAGCTTTTCAAGACTCTTATGTATCAGAGTTTGGAAAATATGAAAAAACAATTCTTCCCATAGAAGATATAGAAGAATCTTTTAACACGAAAGGCTCTGAAGCCTATATTGCAGAAATCGATGGAGAAAGGGTCGGAGGAACCATCGTCGTTATAGATGATACGACCGGCTACAACTCACTCCATCTTTTGTATGTGAAATCAGACGCACAGAATACTGGAAACGGATTTAAAATATGGAAAGCAATTGAAGAATTACATCCTGAAACAAGAATTTGGGAGACGCATACCCCATATTATGATAAGCGAAATATCCATTTTTATGTAAATCGTTGTGGCTTTAAGATTGTAGAATTTTTTAATCCTAAACACAAAGACCCACACCAAATAAGTGAAACCGCAGGCAACATCCCAAAAGAGAACAATTATTTCTTTAGATTTGAAAAAGAAATGAAGTAGCCGGATTTTAATTTCTATTTTAACCATAATATCGAGTTCTTCCGCTGCGACAACCACCATTCCGGGCTCCACCATGGTTCGTCTGCCCATTATATCTGGCTGGACTTCTCTTGGATAGGCGCCGGATGACCGGAAAATCCCCGAGCGGGACATCCTTTTGGAAACGAGAAAAGGCGTAGCATTAAGCTACGCCCCCGCGCAGACCGCTATATAGATTAGGGAATAAAAAATGAGGAGTATTATCAAAAGAACTTTTTAGATCCTTTAATAATACTCTGCATGGGATTACGCTACAAAAAAGACCCGCTACAAACGCGAGCGAAAAGGCATAATAAAAAAAACGAGCCTGGAACGCGAATTGCGTCCAGGCTCAACTGGTGCGGGTGACAGGACTTGAACCTGCACGCTTTGCAGCGCAAGAACCTAAATCTTGTGCGTCTGCCAATTCCGCCACACCCGCATTTACAAAATCTTATCGGAATATAGAGTTCTTCTGTAAATTTACGCTACTCATTATAACGAACCTTTCCTTAAATTGCAAGTCTTTTCCATGGAGATATTGACTTTCTATGTGGTTTTCACTATAATAATAAAGCTATACACTTTATTATGTGCTTACATAATTTGTGTATCATTGCGATAAGAAAACTGAAAAATAGATGTTGTTTTTCAATCGGGGTGTAGCGCAGTTGGTAGCGCGCCTGCTTTGGGAGCAGGATGCCGCAGGTTCAAATCCTGTCACTCCGACCAACCGGAGAACTCTTGTAGGGTTCTCCGTTTTTTTGTATCTTAAAACTTATTTCTGTATAAGGCCAAATGAGTAGTGTATATATTTGAAATTCTTTGGCGCAATGGGGAATGCTGCCGATATAGATGTCGATATGAATTGGGAATGCCAATGAAAAAATCCATGGCATTCCCGGTTGTTTTTTCAAATCATTTTTTAAACAGATTTCACCACTATGCTTCCAGAATGCCCCGCTCCAACATGGATTGCGCCGCGAGCATAGCGCCCAGGCGCCCGCTGTGGAAATTCAACCCGCCCTGCATCCAGGCGGCATAGGGCTCGCGCAGCGGCGCGTCCGCAGAGAGTTCGATGCTCGCGCCCAGGGTGAAGGCGCCTGCGGCCATGATGACCTGGCAGTCATAACCCGGCATGTCCCATGGCTCCGGCGTGACAAATGCGTCCACGGGGGCGCCCTTCTGCACGCCCTGGCAGAAGGCGATCAGGGCCTCTTCCCGGCGCAGGAGGACGGCTTGGATGATGTCCGCGCGCGGCTCGTCGGGCTTGGGCGTTACATCGTAGCCGAACTCGCTGAAGAGCGCGGCCGTAAACGCAGCCGTTTTGAGCGCTTCGCCCGTGACATGCGGCGCATGGAACGCACCCATAAACAGTTCGCGGTTGTTGCCGAGTGTGCAGCCGATTTCTTTGCCGGTTCCCGGGGTGGTCAGCCGGTAGGAGCAGCTTTCCACCAGGTCGCGCCGCCCGGCGATGTAGCCGCCCGTGGGGGCAACGCCGCCGCCGGGATTCTTGATGAGCGAACCTGCCATCAGGTCGGCTCCGTGGCTGGTGGGCTCGTCGCGCTGGACGAATTCGCCATAGCAGTTGTCCACCATCACAATGCAATTGGGCGCCTTCTCTTTGGCGATTTTGGCAATGCGTTCGATGTCCTCCACAAAGAGGGAGGGGCGAAGGCTGTAGCCGCGCGACCGCTGGATATAGACCATTTTGATCGAGGGGGTGACGCGCTGGGCGATCGCCGCATAGTCCGGCGTGCCGTCGGGCAAGAGATCGACCTGCTCGTAGCGGATGCCGAATTCCTTCAAGGAACCGTTCCCATCCCCGGTCAGGCCGATCACGCCGCGCAGCGTGTCATAGGGCAGGCCGGTCACGCTGAGCATGGTATCCCCCGGACGCAAAACGCCGAAGAGCGCAACGGTGAGCGCATGCGTGCCGCTCACAAAATTATAGCGCACCAGGGCGTCCTCCGCGCCGAGCGCTTTGGCATAGACCTGGTCGAGCACCTCGCGGCCCCGGTCGCCATATCCGTATCCGGTCGAGGCCGCAAAATGGCTTTCGCTCACACCGGAAGAAATGAAGGCGGACAGCATCTTCTGCTGGTTGTAGTCCGTTGTATCGTCGATGCCTTTCAGGACGGGGGCAATTTTTTCCATCGCGCGGGCTGCCGCGTCCTGGATGCGTGAATCAATTTGAAATGCAGGGTAAATCATGGGGTTCCTTTCTCCTTCTTCCATTTCCCGACGTTCTCCGCATAGAGCGCCATCTTAGGCTGCAATTGTGGATACGTCATATTTGTTGGCAATTCGGCAAAGAGCCGCATTTCCGCCATCTCCATGGGCGGCAGTTCTTCAAAAGTTTCAATTGTTGCGGTATATAGGACGCCGTAATTTTTGTCTACACCGTCGATCGGATCGCCCTCCACGGAATACGCGCAAAGGTACTCCAGATGGTAGCGGACCGCGCCGGTTTCCTCCCAGAGCTCACGCCGCGCCGCCGCCTCCGGCGATTCCCCCGGCTCGATGTGCCCGCCGGGGAATTCCCAGGTTGTCCGCGCCTTTTGCCGGCAGAGAACCCATTTTGCGTCCTTTTTCGCCAGTACGAACGAAAATAGCGGGGAAACGCCGTGCGGCAGGCGGGGATAAAAGGAAATCACCGGCATGTCAGCCATGATACGGCTTTACCGGCGAAATGACGGGCTTTCCCTCGCGGTCGAGCAGGGGGGTCAACCCTCCCGCATATCCGTTGCAGACCTGCAAATAGTTTACACCGGTCACCTGGTCCACCAGGATCCGAACGACATCCATGGTTCCCTGGGAAAAGACCACTTCAAAACGTTTTTCTTTCATAGGTTGTTCCTTTCTTGGACATCCAGCTCTGCAAAATGGCTGTGTCCAGTAAATCCAAGTGTTCGATAAAAGGCTTCGTTTTCCCCCGAAGCGCGGAAAATATAGATGGTATCCACCGGCAGGCTTGCCGCCAAAGCGAGGACAACCCGCGCCCCGAACCCGCGGCGCCGGACATCCGGCCGCACAGCCACCGCGGACAATACCGCCGCCTCCTCCGTTTTTGCAGAACAGATGGCACAGGCGGCCAGGGAATCCCCCGCGCGAATGGCGGCGGAGCGGGCGGCCCCGTGGCGCGTCCGGTGGGAGAGGTCGAGATAAAACGGCTCAAACGGCGGCGGGAGAAAGCTGGCCGTTTGGCTTGCACATAAAAGGGGATATAACAGCCGGGGGCTGGGGTCCCAGAGGATTTCCGCTTCCTCCACAGGGGCAGCCCGCTCTCGTAACGCCATGATCTCCCCTGTGGCGCGGCGGGGAAACGGCAGCGCCCGGGCTGCCTCGGCGGAACAGAGCACGGTCCGCGCCCCGGCAGCGGGGAGGAAGGCGGCCAGCTCGTCAAAGTCCGCACCGGCGCGCGCGTCCAGGATCATCACATCGTCCAGAAGGCATAGGGCTGCCCCGCGGCCCTGCACCCAAAACCGTGCGAACGGGTGAGCAAAGCCGTACGCAGCGGCCGTGGCGCGGATGCGGCAAGCAAAGGCGTTTCCCGAAAAGGAGGCGAGCGCCTCGGGGTGTTCTACAAATGCAATCATTCGCCGCCTGCAATCTTTTCCGCCAGCCGTTCGATCAGCGTTTCGGCCTCATGGAAATCCTTCTGGGAGATGAGGCTGACAGCGGAGTGCAGATACCGGCACGGCAGGGAGACCGCCACCGTGCGGACGCCGCCGCGCGAGACGTGGATGGCCCCCGCGTCGTTGCCTCCGGCCACCGCCTGTTTTGCCTGGCAGGAGACGCCGGTTTCCTTTGCCGCGTCGAACGCCATCTGGTAATATGCGCGGTCGTAGATGGTGCGGCGGTCCATAAAGGAGAGGACCGGGCCGCTCCCGACATGGCAGACCTGCTTGTCCTCCGGGACACCTGCGACGTCGGCGGCGGTGGTGCTTTCCACCACGATGGCGGCGTCGGGGTCCGCGATATACGCCGCGGTTTTGGACCCGTTCAGCCCGGTTTCCTCCTGCACGACAAAGGCGAACAGCATGTCGTAGGCCAGCGGCTTTTTGAGCAGGTCGATCAAGATGGCACAGCCTGCGCGGTCGTCCAGGGCGCGGCTTTTGATCATACCGTGCGCGGTGTCGAAGAGGGAGTCGAAGGTCACCGGGTCGCCCGGGGAAACCGCCTCCTCCGCCTCCTGGCGGCTAAGCGCGCCGATGTCGATATAGAGATCCTTGACCGGGACGGATTTTTCCCGCTCTTCGCTGGTGAGCAAATGGATGGGCTTTGCGCCGATCACGCCGGGGATGCCCTTTCCAACGGTGACGGGCTTGCCGCACAGCACCCGGCGGTCGATGCCGCCCACCGTGGCAAAGCGGAGCAAACCGTTGTCTTCAATATACGTGACGGTCATCCCCACTTCGTCCATGTGGGCGTTGAGCATCAACTTGGTCTTAGCGCGGTTCGCCCCCTTTTTGAAGGCGAGAAGATTGCCGAGCGGCGTGACCTCCACGCAGTCGGCATACGGACGGATTTCCTCCAGAATGATTTCGCGGATTTCCTCCTCGCATCCGGAGATGCCGCGTGCGCAGCAGAGACGCTCCAAAAGTGCCAGATCCGCCATTTCAGTCCACCCCCTTCACATATTCCGCCAGCAGGCGCGCCGTATACGCCACGTCCTGGGTGTCGATCACCTCGACCGGCGTATGCATGTAGCGCAGCGGGATGGACACCATGGCCGTGGGGACGCCGGTGCGGGAGACGGCGATTTCGTCCGCATTGGTGCCGGTTTCCCCGCCCATGATCTCCATGGAGTAGGGGATCTCGTGCTCTTTGGCGAGCTCCAGCAGCCGGTTTGTCATCGGGCGGTTGAGAATGGGCGCCATGCCGATCATGGGGCCGCCGCCCAGCTTGCCGCATTTTGCCGGGTCAACGCCGGGCTGGGCGGCAAAGCTGACGTCCACTGCGATGGCCTCCGTGGGTTCCAAAGAGTAGGCGCCGGTCTGTGCGCCCTGGCCGCCGGCCTCTTCGCGGCTGCTCAACAGGATGGTGAGCCCACAGGAGAGCGTTTGATTGCGCAAAAGCTGTGCACAGCGGATCAATGCGGCGCATCCCGCGCGGTCGTCCAGGGCCGGGGAGGTGATGCGGGTGCCCAGGAGACGCTTCTGCGGCGCGCGGACCAACACCCGGTCGCCGGGGGAGACAAGTTCCTGCGCCTCTTCCGTGGAAAGCCCCAGGTCGATGGCCATCCGGTCCACGGACTCCACCTTGTCCTCGCCGCACTCGGTCAGATGCGGGGGCATGCAGCAGACAATCCCGGTCAACGGTTCCTTGCCAAACACGGTGACCGGGCTGCCCGGGAGGACCCGGCGGTCCGTGCCGCCGCAGCGGTCGACGCGCAAAAAGCCGTTCGTTTCGATACGGGTTACGATCAGGCCCACTTGATCCAGGTGGGCGTCCAAGAGAATCTGCTGTTGGGCGGTTTGGTTTCCTATGCGGCAGATGACATTTCCCATGCGGTCGATCTCCGTTTCGCCGCAGTCGGAAAGCTCCCATGCGGCGCGCCTGGCCGCTTCGGATTCGTCGCCCGGCGTGCCGGGCGCTGCGCAGAGCGCAAAGAGCAGTTCCTGTAAATCCTCGGTCATGGTATTCCTCCTGCTTGATATGATACAACTTGTATTATTCTTTTATATATTACGGATAGTTATAAGCATCGGACGGATTTGCACGGCTTGGAGAAAGACCGCGATTTCCATCGAAAACACACAGTTTATACAATTTGTATAAATGATATTCTATATATTAGGATTGTATTATTTGAGCGCGTTGACCAAGCGCTTGAAGTGGTTTCCACGCTCGGCGAAATTGGCATACAGGTCAAAGCTCGCGCTGGCGGGGGAGAGGGACACGATGTCGCCCGCTTGCGCTTCGGCACGGCAGATCGCCACAGCCTCTTCCATGGAGCGGGCATGGAGGATCTTGGGGCTGCCCTCCTCATAGGCGGGGGCCGCTTTTACCGCGGCCTCGATCTTCGGGCCGGTTGCGCCCATCAGGACCAGCGTTTTGACCTTGCCCACGATCACTGGGCCGAGGTCGTCGTACGGAATTTTTTTATCGTATCCCCCGGCGATCAGGATGATCTTGCGGTCGTACAGGGAGAGGGTGCCGCGCGCCGTGCGGGTCGGGCTGGTGCCGATGGAATCGTTGTACCACTTCACGCCGTCCAGCTCGCGCACCAATTCGGCGCGGTGCTCCACGCCGCCGAAGTTGCGGGCCACCACGCGGATGATGTCGATGGGGACGTCGCCCCAGACCGCGCAGATGGCCGCCAGATAATTTTCTACATTGATGGCGCCGGGGATTTTGATCTCCGACGCATCCATCACATAGGTGTCGTCCTTCCCCTGCGAGAGCAGGATGCGGCCCGCCTCGTCGACCCAAGCGCCATAGGCGCAGCGCCCCCTCCGGCTGAAGGTGTAAAGCTGCCCGCGCACCTCGGGCGCAAAGCCTGCGGTGATGGAATTGTCTGCATTCAAAACGGTCCGCCCAAAGGCGTTCTGATGCAGGAAGATGTTCTTTTTGGCATCGATGTATTCCTGCATATCCTTGTGGATGTCCAGATGGTTGGGCGACAGGTTGGTCACCACCGCCACGTCCGGGCTCCTGCGCATGGAGATCAATTGGAAGCTCGAGAGCTCCACCACCGCGACATCGTCCGGCGCGACGCGCTCAATCTCCGGGAGAAGCGGCCGGCCGATGTTTCCGCCCAGATGGACCTTTTTCCCGGCCGCCTTTAAAAATTCCGAGACAATGGTGGTTGTGGTGGTCTTTCCGTCGCTGCCGGTCACCGCATAGATCTTGCAGGGGCACAGGTCGAAGAAGAGCTCCATCTCAGAGGTGACCGCCGCGCCGCGCGCACGGGCGGCGTCCAGCTCCGGCAAGGTGAATTTCATGCCGGGCGTGCGGAAGATGATGTCCTCATCCAGGTTTTGCAGGTATGTCTCCCCGAGATGCAGGGCAACGCCGCGGGCCTCCAGATCGTCCCCCGTCTTGCCGAGTGCTTCCCGTGTGCGGCGGTCCCGCGCCGACACCACGGCCCCTTTTTCCTGAAACAGCGAAATCAGCGGCAGATTGCTGCCGCCGATGCCGCAAAAGGTCACCCGTTTGCCTTTGACCGAATCAAAAAATGCTTCTACTCTGCTGTCCATCGAACCGCCCCCGTCTGATCATTTTGCACCGTTTTTATTTGGAAATCGTTCAGCAGTAGTATTATAGCGCGCAGCAAATCGTTTCGCAATCCAAATTCCGTATAATCGGGCGAACCGCTGCTAAAAATAACCACATCCCATGACCACAAAACAGGAAGGGCGGTCGAATTGTATGACAAAAAACCGGAAAGTGCTGTTTTTGTCCCTTGCGTTGGTTGCCGTGATCCTGGTGCTGGGGGGCACGACGGTGAGCGGCTACATGCAGGCGTCCAAATACAAGATGAATTTAAACTACAACTACCAGCGGGCCGTGACAGACCTGGGCGACTGCGTGGACAACATCGAAAATACATTGAATAAGAGCATCTACGCCAATACGCCCACCCAGCAGAACGGCCTTGCGGCAAAGCTGATGCGGGAGACCAGCATGGCGAAGGCGGCGCTGGGGATTCTGCCGCTGGAGAGCGGCAACCTTGCCAACGTGAATAAGTTTATCTCGCAGGTGGGCGATTTCTCCATGGCGCTGTCCTCCAAAATTTCCGCAGGGGGCAGCATCAGCGAGGAGGAATATGCCTCCATGGAAAACCTGGAGCAGTACGCAAAGAAGCTGAAAGAGGGGTTGGACGGCATCCAGCCGGACTTTGACGCCGGGCCGGTGGACGCCAGCTTCCAGCAGGCAGCGGACGATTTTACGGACTACCCCTCGTTGATCTACGACGGCCCCTTCTCCGACCACATCGGCCAGCAGGAGCCAAAGCTCCTGGCGGGGCAGAGCGAGGTGCCACAGGGCAACGCCCAGAACAACGCGGCGTCGTTCCTCGGCGTTACACAGGACAAACTGACCCACACCCAGGACAGCGCCGGCGGCCTGCCCACCTATAATTTCGACTGCGGCACCATCCGGATCTCCGTGACAAAGGCGGGCGGCGTGGTGAGCGCGATGACGGATGGCCGGGAGATCGGGGAAATCCGGCTGGATGCGGATGGGGCGCGCACCGCCGCGCAGGGCTTTTTGGAGGCAAAGGGCATCCAAAACATGAAGGAAAGCTATTATGTCATCAACGACGGCATCTGCACCATCAATTATGCCTATTCCCAGGACGGCGTGACGTGCTATCCCGATCTGGTGAAGGTGGCAGTGGCGTTGGACACCGGCGGCATTGTCGAGTATAATGCGACCGGCTATATTATGAATCACACGGACCGCGGTGAACTCACGCCAAAAATCACGCAGGAAGAGGCGCAGAAGTCCGTCAGCCCCCGGCTCAAGGTGGAGAGCGGTTCCTTGGCGCTCATCCCCACGCCGGGATTAAACGAGGTGTTGTGCTACGAATTCCAATGCACAGGGGAAAATGAGGACCGCGTGTTGGTCTATATCAACGCCTCCACCGGGATGGAGGAGCAGATTTTCATTCTGATGCAGTCGGATTCCGGGGTACTGGTGAAATAGGGGGAGAGCGTGCGGGATTGCCGCACGCTTTTTCTCATTGACGATCATGCTTATAATCACTATAATGGGATCATCGAAGCCCCTGTCACTTTAAGCCGGGGCTATTTCCTACCGCCCTTTGCGAAGCCTTATGGTGGACCGGCAGCTTTCCTATTACCACTTGGCAAACGAAGGGATTGCTCCGCAGACATTACAGGGAATCCGGCACGATCAACCCATCACTACGAAAACATTGGACCGGTTATGCCGCATGTCCGAATGTCAGCCGGGGGAATTGGTCGAGTACCTGGAAGATGGAAAAGAAGACATATGATTAATGAAGAAAGAATTTTTTCATTCTTCGCTTAGATTGTGGGAAGACGCCTTCCCTGCAAGAAAGAATCGTTGCCGATGGAGGGTGATGGGTTGGACGTTCAGCAACATATCCGCGAACTTATGGAAGAGCGGGGATGGAGTGAATATAAATTAGCGAAGATGGCAAATCTGCCACAATCCACGATCAGCAATTTGTTTAAGAGGAATAATGTTCCAACGCTATACACATTAGAAGCGATCTGCAAAGCGTTTGGAATGACCCTGGCACAATTCTTTTCCGAAGGGAAGGAGCCGATGGAATTGACGGAGGAGCAACGGGCGTTGTTTGCAAAGTGGGCGACCCTTTCAGAGAAGCAAAAACGGGTATTGTTCGAGCTGATCGATATTATGTAAATAGAACGCGTTCGGCCGCCGCCGGCGGCGCTATTGCCTTCCCCGCTTTGGGGAAGGTTTTTGTTTTCGTATGGCTTATCCAGCGATTCTTCTTTTATTTTTGATACTTTTCTGTTATAATAACGGATAATAGTATCAGAACAGCGGTTAGCCGGCAATGTCCCCCGGGGGAAAATCAGCTTTTTCTTTGCAGAGTGGGGAAGTGGCCGGCCAGCCGTTTGGCGCCGATTTCCATGCAGAGCCGCCTGCGGACCGATGGATTCCACGGTTTCCGCGGACTGCTGCAAATTTCAGGGGAAATGAGGAATGGGGAACTGGCATGAAAGAAAAAACATTGGTAATCACCGGCATGGGGGCGGTCACGCCGGTCGGCATAGGAGTAACCGCCTATTGGAATGCGCTGATCGAAGGCCGTTGCGGTGTTGGCCCGATCACGCGCTTTGATGCGTCTGATTTGCCCGTACAGATTGCAGCCGAGTTGAAGGATTTCAATCCGGCCGATCACATGCCCAAGACGCTTGCGCGCACCATGGACCCGTTCATGCAGTTTGCCTATGCTGCGGCGCAGGAGGCATTGGAGAGCAGTGGTTTTCCCATCGAAGCCGAGTCCGACCGGATTGGCATTGTGATGGGCACGGCTATGGCGGGCGTGACCACGGTGGCGCACACCCAGGAGGCGTTTGATGCAGGCCGCCGCGTCGGTCCGCGCTTTGTGCCCATGGCCATCGGCAATATTGCGGCCGCGCAGATCGCCATCGCGCGCGGCATCCACGGCCCGAGCATGACCCTCAATACGGCCTGTTCCGCGGGCGGCGACGCGATGATGGTCGCGGCCATGCTGCTCAACGCGGGCGAGGCGGACGCAGTCCTTGCGGTTGGCGGGGAGAGCATCCTCTGCCCGATCGTGGTGTCCGGCTTGTCGCAGGCCAAGGCGCTTTCGCGCTGCAACGACGATCCTCTCCATGCCTGCCGCCCGTTTGACCTCAACCGGGACGGTTTTGTCATCGGGGAAGGCGGCGGCGCGCTGCTGATTGAAACCGAAGAGCACGCCCTCGCGCGCGGCGCAACGATTCACGCGGTGCTGGCAGGCTGGGCCAACACATCGGATGCACACCATGTCACGGCGCCCTGCCCGGATGGTGCGGGTGCTGCGGCCTGCATGAAGCGCGCGCTGCAGCGCGCCGGGATGCAGCCCTCCGACATCGGATATATCAATGCGCACGGTACCTCGACGCCGCTCGGCGACAAGGCTGAAACATTGGCGGTCAAGGCCGTGTTTGGCGGGCGCGAAACGGCCCCGCCGGTCTCCGCAACCAAATCCGCAACCGGCCACTTGATGGGCGCGGGCGGCCTGACCGAGGCCATCGCCTGCATCAAAGCAATCCAGGAAGGCATTTTGCCGCCCACCCTGCATCTGGATACCCCAGACCCGGACTGCGACCTGGATTATGTACCCAATACGGCCCGCAAGGTCGAGATCACAGCCGCCATGTCCAATTCCCTGGGCTTTGGCGGACAAAATTCCAGTATCATTCTTTCCCGATACGAGAAATGAGGCGAACACAGTATGAATAACCAGTATACGTATGACGTCACCATGTTCCGCGACACGTTCGAGTCGCGGTTCACCTATCTGAACGGATTTCTGCGCAATGTATCGCGTTTTAGCACCCGCCCAGCGCTGAACGACCCGATTTCCGGCCGCCGCTGGACCTATGCGGAGCTGAACGCCGAGGCCAACCGCCTGGCGCATGCACTGCGCGCGAACGGGGTTGGTAAGAACGACGTGGTGATGTTTGCGCTGCTCAACTCCCCTGAGTTTGTATTCTGTTACCTTGCTGCACACAAAATCGGCGCGATTGCCTGCCCGGTCAACTACCGGCAAGGCGCGGGCGAGATTGCGCTGGTCATCGACGACAGCCGCCCCAAAGCATTCCTCTACGATGCGGAGTTCGGCGACCTGTCCGCTGGCGCGCTGGGGATGTGCGTGTACAAACCGGATGTCACTATTATGGTGGATTACAAGGGCGGCGCACAAGCGCCCGACGGCCATATTCTGTATCAGGACTATGTGGCGAATCAGCCGGAAACCGATCCGCCCATCGACTTTGCCCCTCATATTTACGACGAGACCACCCGCCTATATACCTCCGGGACCACCAACCGGCCCAAGGGCGTGCCGATCAACAACGTGAACGAGGTCCTTTCCGCGCACGATGTGATGATGCATTTCCCGCTCGGCCCGACGGACCGCACCATGAATATGACCCCGTGGTTCCACCGCGGCGGCATCCACTCCGGCGGCCCGTGCCCGACGCTGTATGCGGGCGGCGAAGTGGTCATTTTGCGGGACTTCAGCCCGAAACGCTGCCTGGAATATGCGGAAAAATACGAGGTTTCGTTCCTGATCGGCGTGCCGACCATCATCGCCATGCTCGCGCGTGCGCAGGAAAAGGCCCATGCAAAGCTGTCGGCCCTGCGGGGCATTGTGACCATGGGCGCCCCGTTTGAAAAGGCCGCTTGCGAAAAATATATGAAGCTCTTGACCCCCAATATTTTCAATGGCTATGGCACCACGGAGACCTTCTGGAACACCTTCCTGCGCCCGTTTGACCTGCCGGATATGGCGGGGTCTGCCGGACGCTCCTGTACGGATGACGACGTCCGGCTGGTCGCCCTGCGCGAAGACGGTTCGCATGCCGAGCCGGAGGACACCGTGCCGCGCGACGGGAAGACCCCTGGGGAGATCATCATCTCCTCCCCTGCGAAGAGCGCGTTCTGCTATTTTAACAATCCGGAGATGACTGCCCAGAAATTCTACAAGGGCTGGCTCTACACCGGCGACGTGGGGACATGGGATGAAAACGAGTTTGTCACCGTTTCCGGCCGGAAGGACGATATGATTGTGTCCGCGGGCGAAAACATCTACCCGACGCAGATTGAGGCCGTGCTGAACGAGCATCCCAAGGTGGCGGAGAGCGCCGTCATCGGGATTCCGGACAAGCTGCGCGGCGAGGTTGTGGCGGCTTATGTCGTCCCCTCGGACGAAAGCTTGACGGTGGCCGAGCTCAAGGAATATTGCATGCACAGCCCCATGTTGTCCTCGTACAAATGGCCGCGCGTGTACAACCTTGTGAAGGAATTGCCGCACACCGCAACCGGCAAACTGATGCATTATAAACTGCGCGAGCAGGCAAAACAATCTAAATAAAATCCGTGGAAAAAATCGCCGTCCGGTTTGGACGGCGATTTTTCTATGAAAAAGTGGGTGGAAAATTGCCCATTTCAGGGGATAACCGTCCTGCGGCGGCCGCTTATGCTTCTATGAATGAAAGAGGTTGCGGCGCTTGTTGGAAAAGCCCGGATACGCTATAATAAGGGTGAAAAAACCGCTGGACGGCGGGGAGGGGGAGCAGGATGTCTACCTATTGCCGCATCTTGATCGTTGAGGATGAATATCTCACCCGTCAGGGGATCAAGGGCATGATCCATTGGGAGCAGGAGGGGTTCCAGATCGTGGGGGAAGCGTCCAATGGGGAGGAAGCCTTGGCCCGGATCGAGGAATTGAAGCCGCAGATTGTGCTGACGGACGTGGTCATGCCGGTGATGGATGGGATCGCCCTGACCCAGGCCATCCAGGAGCGGTATCCGGAAACCCGCGTCATTGTGTTGAGCGGCTACAGCGACTTTGAATATGTAAAATCCATCTTCCAGCACGGCGCGGTGGACTACATCCTCAAGCCCACGCTGAACCAGCAGGAATTGCTGGCGACCCTCTGTAAGGCGGCTGGGCAGATTCCGGATTTCGTGCTCACCCGTGGGGGAGGGGATTCGTTCGAGAGCGTCATCAACCAGGCACTGTCCGGGTTCCCCGCGCCGGACGCTCTGGAAAAGTTGCGCAAGGTATTTCCTTATCCGCACTTTTTCCTGGTGGGGATGAATGTCCCCTATGTGCTGGGGAATGCGGCCAATCTCAGCCGGGAGGCCGGGATTTTGGCAGCCGGCGCGGAGGAGTTCCTGCCCGGCGTAACCGCGCGGGTGGCCACGATCGACCGCAAGTTTTTGCTGATGATCGTCAATTATGCGGCGGAGCCGTACCGCTCGTTGACGGAGCGCGTCAGAAAGCTGGTGGCCGCCGTACGCGTAAAGTCGCCGCGCGCCTTTTATGTCTACACCAGGGAGTTCAGTGGATTGGGCCTGCTCAAAGAGACCTATACCCGCCTGGCCGCGCTCTCCCGGCAGCGCTTTTATTGCCGGGACGTGTTCATCCAGGGGGAGGATGCGTTTGCCCCTGCCGCCGCAGAGCCGTTCGACGCCGCAAGATTCAACGCATTGGTCCGCGCATCCGATATGCGTCAGGCGCTGGAACAATTGGACGCCTGGCTGCGGCGGGCGGTTGACCGGCATGCCCCCGGGGAATTCGAACTCAAATCCCTGGTGCAGGATGCGCTCTATCAGATGTTGGCCTTTTGGGAGGAAAGCGGCATGGATGCGGAACGCATCGCTTCCCTCAAGCGCGACTGTTTTATCCGGATCAGCGAAGCAAAATTCGCGGAAGATCTCCTGGAAGCCTTTGGCTGCATCCGGGCCGATTTCCTCACGCTGTTTGAAGAGCGGGCGCCGCGGCAAGGGAAGCGTTCCGTCCAGGAGATCCTCGACTATGTGGAGGAACACTGCGCCGAGGCGCTGACCCTCAACGATGTCGCCAAGCGATTCAATTTTAATTATTCTTACCTGTCCTCGTATTTCAGCGCCAACAGCCGGGAGGGGTTCAGTGAATATCTGAACCGCGCCCGCATCCGCCGCGCGGAGGAACTCCTGCGCAAGGGCGATATTCCGGTGTCCGAGGTGTGCGGGATGGTCGGCTATGGGGATCACAGTTATTTCTGTAAGGTGTTCAAGAAATTCACCGGGAAAACGCCGAGCGAGTTCCGCCGCCAATGCGGCGCCGCGGTTGGAGGGAAACGATGGAAAAAATCTTAGAAAAACTGCGGTCCAATAGTTTGCTGCTGAAAATTCTATCGGTCATGCTGCTGAGCGTCATATGCGTTGCTACATTGACGCTCAGTATTTCTATCCGGGCGTCCGAGGACGTATATGTGGACACCTTTACGGAGTCCAATTCCCAGATCATCGGGCAGATTCGGGAAAATATGGGCCGGTTCAACGATGAGATTTCCGAAATCATGAGCGTGATCAAGAACAACTGGGCCTTCCGGAGCTATCTCACCAGCGAGGACCGCAGCTCCGCGACCGCGTCGTACACGCAGTACAGCATGGTGTGGAACCTCGAACACGCCCTGCCGCCGGATTATTTTGAGAAGATGAGCATTGTGCTGGTGGGCGTCAACGGCAGCAGCTATTTGAGCAGCGATGCCGGGCTGACCGTTTCAGTCGAAGAATTGCTGGACAGCGCGGTCACACAGGAGACGCGCCGCCAGCCCAACCGCATCCTTTATCAATATGTAGACGACGGCTTCACCACGCTGACCCAGGGGGACAGCGCCATCGTTGCCAGTACAGGCCTGAATTATGCCGGCGGGCAATCGAACTACGGATATGCCTATGTGGTCATCCCGCAGGAGGTCCTGCGCGATTTTTACAGCAGTTTCAGCAGCGACGCAAACAGCCTGATGCTGCTGGACAGCGAAGGGCGCATTATCTCATCCACCCAAAAGGAACTCATCGGCTTTAAAAATCTGGAGCTTTTGGAGACGGCGCAACAGGTGGAAGAAAACAGCCTGCCCTATGGGGAGATCGTCCAGTCCGGGCGCCAGATGGCCGTGGTTGCCCAGGAGATCCCCCATTGGAATTTCCATTTGGTTGGATTGATCGACCGCGAAAGCATCCTGCGCGCGGTCGGCAGCTACAAGCCCATTGAAATTATGACGTTGTTGGTGGTCCTGTGCGTGTTTGCCATCATGTTCCTCGTGGTGCGCAAAACGACGCGGCCGATCCATTCCCTGGTCGCAGAGATGAAACAGGTAACGCAGGGGGATTTTAGCCGGCACATCCCCGTGGAAGGCAACTATGAGGTGCGGGAACTTGCAACGGCGTTCAATTACATGTTGGATGGCCTCGACAGTTACATGGAGCAGATCATGACCATCGAGGACGAAAAGCGCGAGGCGGAGATCCGCGCCCTGCAAATGCAGATCAACCCGCACTTTATCTACAATACGCTCGCCTCCCTGAAATGGATGATCTGGCAGGGCAATTCCGAAAGCGCTGTGCAGGCGATCGATTCGTTTAGCCGCCTGCTGCGCGGGACCATCAGCAAACGCGAGGAACGCATCCCTGCGGCCGAGGAACTCGACAACTTAAAGGATTACGTCTTTTTGCAGCATTTGCGCTTTGGGGAGCAGATTCAGGTCCGGTTTTCGCTGGCCGAGGACTGCCGCAACTGCCTGATGCCCAAGCTGACCTTGCAGCCGTTTGTGGAGAACGCATTTTTCCATGCGTTCAGCGGGGCGGAGGAAGGGAGCATCTTTGTGTCGGTCCGCCGCCGCGGGAATGACCTGGTCAGCGAAATCATCGACAATGGCTCCGGCATGAAACAGGAGGAGGTCGGCCGCACGCTGTCCACCGGCGGGAAAGCAGACCACTTCACCGGGATTGGCATCAAAAATGTAGACGACCGGATCAAGCTCCTCTATGGCGCGCAGTACGGCGTTTCCATTTCCAGTGAACCGGGCAAGGGCACGGCAGTCACCATCACGATCCCGGCGCAGGAGAAAGAATCCAAAGATCCTACCAATTTATAAAAAAAGTACAAATGTCTATGAAAAAACATCTAAAAAAAATACCAAATGAGAGAAAGAAATTGCTAATACCTATGGATTGGTTTTTAGTAAAATAAGATACAGATGAAAAGAAACAATGCGTTTATGCAAGCCGCCCCTCTTATGGGCGCTGTCAAAAAGGGCTTGCAGAATATGACAGGAGGGGTTAGCATGCGTTGTTCCCGTTTGCTGGCCCTGGCGCTGGCTTTTTGCCTGTTGTGGGGGTTGACAGCCTGTGCAAAAACCGGTGGTGGACCGGCGGAACAGCCGGCCATGGAGGCAGAAGAACATACATTGACCATATGGGCTTGGGACGATACCTTCAATGTGAAGGCGGCGAATTTGGCAAAGGCGTATTATGCAAAGACCGATCCGGGCGTCCAGGTTGACATCGTCACCATGGCCCAGACGGACATCATCACCCGGCTCAATACCGCGTTTTCCTCCTCCAACTATGAAGGGCTGCCCAACATTGTCCTGATTGAGGATTACCGGATCCAGAATTTCCTGAAGTCGTACCCCGGGGAGTTCCGGGACCTTTCCTCCATTGTGGACCCCAATAAATTTATGGAATATAAGCTCCGTGTCATGACGGAGGAGGGTAAGATCTATGGCGTCCCGTTTGACAGCGGCGCAGCCGCCCTGTTTTACCGCACGGATTACCTCCAAGCGGCGGGATACACGCAGGAGGACATGCAGAACCTGACTTGGAACGAATACATTGAAATCGGTAAGGACGTCAAAGCGGCGACCGGCAAATATATGTTGACGTTGGACCCCAGCGACCTGGGCCAGGTGCGCATCATGATGCAGTCCGCCGGGGCATGGTATGTAAAAGAGGACGGCGAGAGCGTGGACATTGCGGAAAATGAAGTGCTCAAGGCGTCGCTTTCCACGTACCAGCGCATGGTGGATTCCGGGATTGCATTGCAGGTGTCCGGCTGGGACCCGTTTGTGAAGGCTTTCCAGGAGGGAGAGGTCGCCAGCGTCCCCTCGGGCTGTTGGGTGATGTCCAATATTGTGAAAGCGGAGGAGCAGAGCGGCAAATGGGCCGTGGCGCCGATCCCGCGGTTGGACGGCATCCCCGAATCGGTCAATGCTTCCAGCATTGGCGGCGGGAGCTGGTATGTATTGAGCAGCGTCCCGGGTGCGGACCTGGCGGTGGACTTCTTGGGGAAGACCTTTGCTTCCAACGAGCAGTTGATCGACGACCTGGTGAAGGACATCAGCTTGGTGAGCACCATGAAGTCCGCAAAGGATTTGAAATACCGAAGTGAGCCCAGTGAATTTTTTGGAGGCCAGCGGATCTATGAGGATCTTGCGGCCTGGACCGAGCAGATCCCGCCGGTCAATTATGGGCTGTATACCTATACCATGGAGGACATCATCGCCCAGAGCCTGCAATCCATTATGCAGGGGGCCGATATGGATGAGACGCTCAAAAACGCCCAGACACAGGCGCGCGCTTCCGTCCTCCACTCTTAATTTGCATACGGCCGCCGGCGAGGCGGTTTGTAGAGAAGGCTGAAAAGCCAGGACAGAAGAAAGGCAATAGGAAGGAGAAACGCAAACATGAAGAGAACCAAACGCAGGGCCCTGCCTCTGCTGCTCTGCTTGTGCATGCTGTTGCAGACTTTTGTTTCTGCGCCGGCACTGGCGGCAACCGAGAGCGGGGAACCCGGAGACCTGCTCTACTTCGTCAACTGCGCCGCAACCAATGTGGCGGACGTGGCGGAGGGGGACGCCATGGGCGAGTACCAGTCCGTGACGGACCAGCCCTATGGCGAGGACGCTGGGACGGGGAACGCCTGGGGCTATGTAGAAGACGAATACATGGTCCGCGGCGGCAATGCAGACAGCGTTGTCAAGACCGATACGTACTGGTACACCAGCGACAGCATCCAGTATGACCCGGAGACCAGCGGCTTCCGGTATAACTTTGCTGTGGAAAACGGCAGCTATGAAGTCACTGTTGGCATTAAGATCCCCGGTTGGTGGGGCGCCAGAACGGTGGACATCGATCTGGAAGGCACCCGCACTACGGATCAGGCCAGCGTGCCCGGCGGCTCGGCGACCAATGCGACGTTTGAGCGCACTTCGGAGATTATGGTCACGGACGGCGAGCTGAACGTATTTGTCCATAACTCCAAGCGTACCTCTGCGGATGGAGACCCCATCCTCAGCTACATCCTGGTCAAGCGTGGCGAAGTGTATGACAAGGCCACTTTGACGGATAAGATCGCGGAGATCGAGGGCAAGGTGGAAGCGGACCAGGCGGCCGGCGTTGTCTATGCAGAAGAGCCCCTTGGCGAGCTCTATGTGGGCGAAGAAAATAAGGAGGACAACCTCCAGGCCCTGAACGCTGTCCTGGCATCTGCGAAGGAGTTGGCGGCGCAGGACAACCCGAGCCCTGCAGACGTGAAAGAGACCTGCGAGCATCTGGACACGGTCTACTCCGACCTGCGCTCCATCGAAACCTATGATTCCTTCTCCGGCGTCAACGGCGATGTATGGAAGGACACCAACGGCAAGCCCATCCAGGCGCACGGCGGACAGGTGCAGAAATTGCCCATGCCCGATGGAACGGAAAAATGGTGGTGGGTTGGCGAGGATAAGACGACCGGAAGCCACAGCAATGGCATCAGCGCGTATTCCTCCGACGACCTGTACAACTGGACGTTCGAAGGCTATGTGATGCGTTCGGTCCCGAACCGTGAGGCGTTGGATACGGACCCGTATTTCACAGCCCTCTACGGCGACCTGACCGAAGAAGAGAAGGATTATGTCTACCTCTGCATCAACAAGGACACGGCGATTATCGAGCGCCCGAAGATGATTTATAACGAGGCAACCGAAAAGTACATCATCTGGTTCCATGCGGACGGCCCCACCGAGGAGTCCACTTCCAGCTACGCGGCAGCAGCAGCGGGCATGGCGATCAGCGATACGCCGAACGGCCCGTTCACCTTTATCCGCCGCTCCCGTTTGCACCAGCTTCCGGAAGAGGAGTATCTGGAGGACAACGGCGTGCTCGACTGGTATGAAGAGCCGCAGAACCGCGGTTTTGCCCGCGACATGAACCTGTTTATCGACGACGACGGGACGGCGTATATCATCTATTCCAGCGAAGAGAACCGCACGATGTTTATCTCCCGCTTGAACGACGAGTACACGGACCTCGACGTGCCGCAGGAGCCGGTCGGCCTGGCAAAGAACGGCGTGGACTTCGTCCGCCTGTTCCCGGGCGGGCAGCGCGAAGCGCCGGCCCTGTTCAAGTATGACGGCACCTATTACATGATTACCTCCGGCGCAACCGGCTGGAGCCCGAACCCGGCCCGCTATTGGAAGGCCGACGAAATTCTCGGCGAGTGGACCGACATGGGCGATCCTTGCATCGGCGATACCGATGGGAAGACCTTCTGGTCCCAGAGCACCAATGTGATCCCGGTGGACCCGGAGAACGGCAAGTTCATCTACATGGGCGACCGCTGGGGTTATGGAAAAGAACAGGATTTCAGCGCGGAAGCGCTTGCAGATTCCCGTTATATCTGGCTGCCGGTGCAGATCGACGCCAGAGGGAATATCAGCCTCCAGGAATACAACGATTGGGATCTCAGCGTATTTGATTCCATCAACAACATCAAGCTGAACAGCGAGATGGATGATATCTATTATGGCACCGAGAACCTGCCGGAGCAGGTAAACGTCAGCATCCGTGAGGATGAGGGGTGGGTGACCAAGGACGTCAATGTCTCCTGGGATTTCAGCTCGCTGATTCCGGGCGCAGAAAATACGGTAACCGGCACGCTGGAAGACGCCAATGGCCTTACGATAACGGCCAATGTCGTTGACATCCCGGAGAACCTGCTTTACTTTATCGACAGCGGCGCTACGAATGGCTCCGAGCTGTACGATGTCATCAAAGAGATGGCCCCGAACCTGGTCAATACCGAGGCGTATGACCAAGCCTATACCGAGGGTAGCTGGGGCTATACCGGCACCGATGACGACATCGCACCCAAGAATCCGGAAAGCCAGGACGCTTATACCAGCGGTTTCTGGGCAAAGGGCGGCAAGAATATCGATTACAAGCTGCCGTTAAAGGCCGGCGAGTATCAGGTTTCCCTTGGTTTCCAGGAGTGGTGGAGTACATCCCGCCCGATGAAGGTCGTTGTTTCTTATGAAGGCGCGGACGGGCAGACGGTTGAGACTACGATTGGCACATTCACCAATTCCGGCGAACAGGCTTATCTGTTCCAGTTTACGGTAGAAAACGACGCGGATGTCACCATCAGCGTTCAGAGACAGAATTCCAACAACCCCGACCCGGTCCTGAGCTGGATTGCCCTGACCGGCGAAGTGGAGGAAGAGCCGAGCGAGCACATGCTGACGGTCACCTTCCCGAACACCGTCGAACTGAGCATCGATGGCGAAAGCCAGACGATTGCCAACCTGATCGGCGCATATAAAGATGTCGTAATGGCGGGAGATGCGCTCGAGCTGACCTTTACGCCGCGCGTAGAAGGCCGCGAGATCGCAGGCGTCACCGTGAATGGCGAAGCCATTGCGGAAGACAGCTTTGACGTTGCCGAGTATGTGTACAGCGCAGCCATGCCGAACGCGGACACCACGATCGAGCTTGGCTTCACAGTGGTAGACAAGCAGAACCTGCGCGCTGCCATTGAGATTGCAGAAGGCAGAGCGGACGAAGCAGCGGAAGCCGTACCGTCCGTGCAGGAGAAGTACGAAGCGGCATTGCAGGCAGCGAAGGACGTCGAAGCAAAGAAGACCGCAACGCAGGACGAGATCAACACCGCATGGAGCGACTTGATCGACGCGTTGCACTACCTGAGCTTTGTCGCAGGCGACAAGAGCCAGCTGGAGATCCCGATGGAAATCGCAGATTCCATCAACCGCGACCTGTTTACGCCGGACAGCCTGGATGCGCTGGACGAAGCGTATGCGGCGGCGGAAGACCTGCTGGGCGATGAAGAAGTCCTGGAAGCGGACATCACCGCAGCGGTGGATGCGCTGTATGACGCCATTTATGGCTTGGTCTACCGCGCAGACATCACCGAGCTGGAAGCGCTGGTCCTCAAGGGCGACAGCATTGTCGAAAATGCAGATCAGTACATCCAGAACGACGCATGGACAAGCTTTGAGACCATCCTGGCCGAAGCAAAGACCGTGCTGGAAGATGCAAACGCAACGCAGGATGCGGTGGATACCGCAGTGAAAGACCTTACGGCAGCGATTTCCGCCCTGCGCCTGATCCCGGATAAGGATGCGCTGGAAGCATTGATCGGGGAAGCTGAAGCGATCAACACCAATAAGTACACGGCGAAGAGCGTGGCAACGATGAAGGCCGCATTGAGCACGGCAAAGGCAGTTTTGAACGACGATCAGGCGACCGAAGAAGAGGTTGCCGATGCAGTCGAAGCATTGGAAAGCAGCATCGACGGCTTGGTCGAAAAGAGTACCTCCACGGACTCGAAGAACAGCGGCAGCACATCTGCAAACGTCGGCAACGCATACGGCGCAGCGGGCGTGGTATCCGCAAGCCAGAGCGTGGCAGCGAATGCCTATGTGGTTTCCGACACGACGGTCAACTTCACCTTGAAGAGAGGCAGCGCGTACTGCTTCAAGATGACGGTCGTCAACGGCAACGCCATGACGCCGGGCTTCACGGTCGGCAACGGCGATGTGCTCAAGACGCAGTTTGTGGCGAAGGTTGGCAACGACTATTATTACAGAGTCTATGCAACCGGCACGCCGGGCCAGAGCACGGGCGTTTACACCACCCTGCCGGGCCAGAACGCTGTTAAGCATTGTGCCGTGACGATTGGCTAAGTGTTTCTTTAGGGCTTCCAATATGGAGCAGAAAGCAAACTCTTTGCGGTTTGCTTCCGTAGGGAACGCCGTAGGCGCGGAAGGCACTGTGTGCCCGCCGTAGGCGCGAAAAGACGCTGTGCGTCCATTGCACGGTGACGATTGCGTAATCGTGGACGAGACATCGAAAGAAAAGGGAAGTTTTTTTCCTGATAAACAGCAAGTCCCTCACCCTGGGAATTCCCAGGGTGAGGGACTTGCTATGTTTTATCCTTCTATTTCTCACATGTGGTGGGACTGTAATTTTTGCCTGTATGAAAATTTTCGCTTGCCTCTGTAGGGCCTTCCCATATGGAGCGGAAAGCAAACTCCTTACAGCTTGCTTTCGTAGGGAACGCCGTAGGCGCGAAAAGACGCCATGCGTCCGCCGTAGGCGCGAAAAGACGCCATGCGTCCGCCGTAGGCGCGAGAGACGCTGTGCGTCCGCGAAAGACGCTGCGCGTCTGCAGTTCATGGAGATCGTTGACATTTCCCATACCGTGTTTTATACTGAAAACGACAAAAGAATCAAATGGGTCCATGGTTCAAACCACACGAGGGTTTGATGAAAAGGGAAACAAGTGCGAATCTTGTACAATCCCGTTGCTGTGATTGCGGAGCCACTTCCAAGATGCCATTGATAGAATTCCTGTTGAGAAGGCGGAAGATGGTGTGGATGCATCAGTCAGAAGACCTGCCATGGACTCGGTGGCCATTCTGCGGACGACGGAGCCGGTTGCCAGAAAACGCCCAAGGGGGACGTATACCCTTTTGACGGTCTGGAAGCCCCGCCCGCAACACTCGTTGCGGGCGTTTTTGTTGTCTTTTGTCACGGAAGAACGAAGTGATTTCAGATCGAAAAAGGAGTGGAAAAATCATGAAAAAGAGAATCCTTGCATCCCTGTTGGCGCTTTCTATGCTGCTTAGCGTTACAGCCTGTAGCAGCGGCCCGCAGACGTCCTCCCAATTGGAGAGCGTGTCCTCCAGTGAACCGGCCGGTTTGGACGCCTCCTCACAGGAGGCATCCCAAGACGAGTCCGATTATTATCCCGTGACCGTAGAGGTGTATAACAACGCGCAGGAACTGGTGCCCTATACCTTTGAGAAATGCCCGGAAAAGACGTTGGTCTATGGGAGGAACAATGTGGAAATTCTTCTGGCGCTCGGCCTTGGTGATAAAATTGAAATGGTGGCGGATTGTAGCAGCGTACTGCCGGAGTATGCAGAGGAATTTGCCAAGCTGGATCTTCTAAAAAATCACCAGGACGTCGGCTATTTTGTCAAGGAATACGCTTTGAGTTTGGAGCCCGACATGGTCATCGGGTGGTATTCCTTGTTCAATATGGAGGATCGCATGGGGGACGTCGATTTTTGGCATGACCGTGGAATCGGAACCTATACGACCATTAATAGCGTGCTGCGTGGGGACGAATCCTTGGAGAATGAGTATCAGGATATCCGGAATCTTGCAAAAATTTATAACCGCCAGGAGAAGGCGGAAGAAATCATCGCCGATATCCAGCAATATGTCGACCAGGGAAAGCAGGCCGCGGAGGGAAAAGAGCCCCAACGCATCTTGATCGCAGAAAAATGGGAGGGCGAATACGACATCTATCATGCTAAGACAGCTGCGGGCGATATTGCGGCGCAGATGGGCGCCGAACCGCTTGGCCAGGCGGGATGGACCGATGAGGAGATCGTGGATGCCAACCCGGAAGCGATTTTCGCCGTACATGTGAGCTCTGTTTCGGACGAAGAGGCAATTGCCCTGTATACGGAAAATCCTGCATTGGCCAGCGTGGACGCGGTCAAAAACGGCCGTATCTATCCGGTGGAATACAGTCTGGCGTATGCGCCCGGGGTCCGCACCAAAGATACGGTAAAACTATTCCTCAAGAGCCTCTATGGGATTGAGGCATAAGATGCAGCGGGGGGATAAACCCGTTCTTGGGAAACGCCCAAGCACGGATAAAACCCTGTCCCAGCGCCTTACAACCGGCGTGTTTCACGGAATACCGGCATATCTCTGCGCAGTCGTCCTTTTGCTGGTAGTTCTGGTGGGGTCCGTGCTTTTTGCTGTGACCGTCGGGTCCGCGGACCTGACGGTGCGCCAGGTGTATGAAGTCATCCTGTTTGAATGGTTCCACATCGGGGACCCCGCAACGCTGGCGCAAGGGGCCGCCCACGACATCGTCTGGTATATCCGGTTGCCCCGGATCGTGCTGGGGGTGGCGGTCGGCATGGGATTGGCGACCGTGGGTGTTGTGATGCAGGCCGTCGTGCAAAACCCGCTGGCGGACCCGTATATCCTGGGGATTTCTTCCGGCGCATCCTTGGGCGCAACGGCGGCAATCCTGCTGGGGATCGGCGCCTTTGGCTCGAATAGCGTCGGCGTCTGCGCCTTTTTGGGCGCGTTGGGCGTATCCTTTGCCGTCATCGGGCTTTCCCACCTTGGAGGCCGTGCAACGCCGGTCAAATTGGTCCTGGCGGGCGTGGCGCTCAGTTCGGTTTGTTCTGCCATTTCCAATTTTATCGTCTATGTGGCGGACGATCCCGGCCGCTTTATGACGGTCACCTTCTGGCTGATGGGCAGCTTGGCGGGGGCGGAATGGGAGAGCAACGGCGTGATTTTTTTGGTTGTGCTTCTGGCGATCGCCTTTTTCTTGACGCAGAGCCGCACGCTCAATCTCATGCTGCTGGGGGACGATACGGCTATCACGCTGGGGACCAATTTGCGCCGTTACCGGCAAGTGTATCTGGTGATGGCCTCGCTGGTGGTCGGCTTCGTTGTCTATGCATCGGGCGTCATCGGATTTGTAGGGTTGATGATCCCTCATGTAATCCGCGTGCTGTTCGGCGTGGATCATCGGAAGCTGTTGCCCCTGTCCGCTCTGGCGGGCGGCATCTTCCTGGTTTGGGCCGATGTGGTGGCCCGGACGATCCTTCCAAATGCGGAGTTGCCGATTGGAATCCTGATTTCGATTGTGGGGGCGCCGGCGTTTGTCCTGCTGCTTGTCAAAAAGACTTATCAGTTTGGAGGGAGGCCGTCATGAGGATTGATGCAGAGGGCCTTTCGTTCTCCTGGGGAAGCACGCAAATTTTAAAGGACATCTCCCTGCGCGCGGAGGACGGTTGTTTTGTCGGGCTGATTGGGCCGAACGGCAGTGGGAAGAGCACCTTTTTGAAATGTATCTATCGCGTATTGCAGCCCAAGATGGGCTGCATCCGGCTGGACGGGGAACCGCTTTCCCATATGAGCCATAAAGAGGCTGCAAAACGCTTGGGCGTGGTTGCACAGCACAATGCCTATGATTTTGATTTTCTGGTAAAGGATATGGTGCTGATGGGGCGCGCGCCGCATAAGCGCGCGATGGACCGCGATACAGCGGAGGACTATGCGATCATGCGCGAAGCCCTGAAGCAGGTGGGCATGGAGGTGCTGGAAAACCGCCCGTTTTCCAGCCTGTCCGGTGGGGAACAACAGCGTGTGATTTTGGCGCGCGCACTGGCGCAGCGCACAGAGGCTTTGATTCTCGACGAGCCCACCAACCATTTGGACATCAAATACCAGCTGCAATTGCTCAACATCGTCAAGTCCATGCATAAGACGGTCCTATCCGCTTTTCACGACTTAAACCTGGCGGCCATGTACAGCGACGTCATCTATGTGGTCAAGGATGGTCAAATTTATAGCAGAGGAACGCCGCGCGAGGTGCTTACAGAGCGGATGATCGAAGAGGTATACGGCGTACGCGCCAAGGTCCGCACCGATGAAGATGGGCAGCTTTTGATTATCTATCAGGCAAAATAAAAAGGGAAGGGCCTGCCTTGGAGGAAAATCTCCAAGGCAGGCCCTTTGGCGTGCATTTTTTCGGGGCAATTGAGGGCCGGATAAAATTTGTTTGGTTCGCGGGCTGGAAAGGAATGCATGAAAATTCCGCAAAAGGATTTGCAGAGATTGGGATACGGCTTTATAATAGAAATAGCAATGATGAAACCAGCCAAGAAAGAGGGGAAACCGATGAATCGAGAACAGTACACAAAATATAACGCGGAACAGTGGGATCAGTGGGTTGAGGACGGGATCGAATGGGGAATCCCGATCTCCCACGAGGACTATTTGGCGGCAAAAAACGGGACATGGGACGTATATCTCACGCCGATGCGCCCGGTGCCGCACAGCTGGTTTCCAGCGCTCAAGGGGGCGCAGCTTTTGGGGTTGGCCAGCGGCGGCGCACAGCAGATGCCGGTTTTTGCCGCTTTGGGCGCAAATTGTACGGTGTTTGACTATTCCAAAAAGCAACTGGAAAGCGAGCGGATGGTGGCGGAACGCGAGGGCTATTCCATCCAGATTGTGCGCGGCGATATGACCAAGCCCTTGCCCTTCCCGGACGGCCAGTTTGACGTGATTTTCCATCCGGTCTCCAATTGCTACATCGAGGATGTATACCAGGTATGGCGGGAATGTTACCGCATTCTCAAGCCGGGCGGCGTCCTTCTGGCGGGGATGGACAATGGGATTCCCTACTTGTTCAACGACGATCAAACGCTTGTGGTGGAAAATGCGCTTCCGTTTAACCCGTTAAAAAACCCGGAGCAATGTGAAAAGCTGATGCGGGACGGGGACGGCATGCAATTCAGCCATTCGCTGGAAGAGCAGATCGGCGGTCAGTTAAAAGCGGGGCTTCGGCTGACCGACCTCTTTGACGACCGCGACCGGCCCGGCCAGGGACGCCTGCGGGACTTCACGCCCACCTATATCGCAACCCGCGCGATAAAACCGGAAAAGGAAGGATTTTAAAACGTGGACGGTCTGTTTCTATACGACACTGAAATCGGTCGCATCGCGATTGGAGAAAATGGGGGCGCGATTGCCCTTCTGTGGCTTCCCGGCGAAGAGGTGCCGGGAACGGTTGTGCAACACGAAACGGAACTGCTTCGCAAAGCGGCGGAGCAGCTCCGGGAATACCTGCGCGGGGAACGGAAGATGTTCGATTTGCCATTGGCGCCGGAAGGTACGGCGTTTCAGAAAGCGGTCTGGAGCGCTTTGCAGGAAATCCCCTATGGGCAGACGCGGTCCTATGGGGAAATCGCCGCCCGGATCGGCCGCCCCAAGGCGTGCCGCGCAGTCGGTATGGCGAACCACTGCAATCCCATCCCGATTTTTATCCCCTGCCACCGCGTGGTGGGGGCGGACGGCAGCTTGACAGGCTATGCGGGCGGATTGGAGTGTAAAAGAACCCTTTTGGATTTGGAGAGACGGTATGGGGCGCGCTGATGCATCTTTGAATATGGAATGGGACTGGGAGGCTGTCCGGAAGGAATTGCAGGCGATGGCAGAACCGGACTATCGGGCGTTTGCTTCCGGCCTGATCCCAGGGGGAACGCCCATGCTGGGCGTGCGGCTGCCTGCGCTGCGTGGGTTGGCAAAGCGGATTGCGCGCGGGGACTGGCGCGCCTTTTTCCGCGCGGAAAAAGGGAAGTGCTTTGAAGAGACGCTCCTGCGCGGAATGGTGATCGGCTATGCAAAGGCTGGCGTGGATGAGCTGCTCGCTTATACGGCGTCATTCGTCCCGGAGATTGGCGACTGGTCCACCTGCGACAGCTTCTGCAATACCCTGAAGTTTGTTCGCAAAGATCCGGAACGGGTGTGGGCGTTTTTGCGGCCCTATTTTTCCTCCGAACGGGAATTTGACGTGCGCTTCGGCGTCGTGATGCTCCTGGATCACTTCATCCAAGAGGCGTTCATCGACCGTGTCCTGGAGACCCTGGACAATGTCCGGCATACGGGGTATTATGCGCAGATGGCAGTCGCCTGGGCGCTTGCGGAATGCTATGCGCGCTTTCCGGAGCGGACCATGGCCTATCTGCCCAATAGCCGGCTGGATACGTTCCCTTTCAACAAGGCGTTGCAAAAGATGACCGAATCCCGGCGAATCTGCAGGGAGGAAAAGGAACGGCTGCGCGCCATGAAGCGCCGGTAGCGGTGTCCTTTTTCCATTTGTGAAGAAATGGGATATTTTCTTAAAAAGAGAGGGAAGCTACTGTATCAACAGCGGCTTCCCTTTGTTTTGGAATGATGATTAGGAATCCAATAGGGCGGTCCCATAGGAGTTGTCAATGGCGCAGAGCCATTTTCCACCGATGCGGCGATAGACATAGGTCGCACGGCGCTCCATGCTGTACGCAGATTCCGCCTTATTGTCCGCGTCCAGAAGCGTTTGCGACAGGACCAGGACCGTGTCTCCCGCTTCGATCATCCGCATTTTTCCCTGTGTGGGGACGAGGCTGTTCTGGAAATAGGCGGCAATCTGGATGAAAGCTTCCTTGATGGCTTTCTTGCCATGGGCCTCCTTTTCCCCATTGATCACCAAGACGGCGTCCTCTGTGTAAAATTCCATCAGGTCGTCAAAGCGTTCCTCACGGATTGCCTGATCCGCCTGCTGGATGAGAGATTGAATCTCTGGATTCATCGATCAACACTCCTTTCAAAACGCTAGCCTTTAAAATACGGTGGAAAAGGATGCGGAGCAGGATGTTTACCTGCCCCTGTGCTTTTCCTTTTTGCGCTGTTGGCGCAGGGCAAACCGCCGCGCTTTTTCCTCTTCGGATTGCTGTTTGCGGACTTTTTTGCGCTCTTGTTTGCCCAGTTCCCGCTGCATTTGCAGGGCCTGTTGCGATTTGGTTCCCGTTCCGGTGTGGCAAAGCGCCTGCTTTGCTGCGCGCCGCGCCCGTTTGGGGTTCCGAATCTGCGAGGGGATTCCCTCTGCTGCAACGGGTGGACTGAACCGCATGCTATCCCAGTGCTTGAGTAGGAAGTCGTATACCTCGTAATCTTTGGGTTCTGCGCCAAAGACCACCCGGCATGCTTCCACCTGGCCGCTTTCGGTGCGCTCATAGACGCCCACCCAAAACGGTTCCTCAAAAAATACCGTGAGTTTCGCTGCTGTTGTGTCCATTTTGATTCCTCCCATTGTATAATCCTGCAAAGAACGGACGACCCATGGGAGGGAGGGTTACTGGCCGGGAGATCCCCGGCGCGCGGACTACCAACCGCGCCGTGTTTTTATCCTTGCCACTCTATCATACCGTCTTTTTGCTTAGCCCGCAAGAGCGCTTCCGGAAAGGGATGCTGGCTTTTTCTCTCCGGTTTGGAAAACATGTTTTTAACTTGCTTTTTATAGCCTTTGTCTTGACAGGATAGGGGAAAATGGATTAAAGTTGGAAAACGTATGGGAGAACTTTCCGATGGCCGGAACAGGTGTGCGTAGAACCACAACGTCTACAGGAGACGGAGGCAGAATGGAAAAAGCCCCACCGGGAGGAAGCTTCCCGACAAATTAGGATATACTAGTATGGCTGCGGACAGGTTTTGCAAAGCGGACAGGCTGTTGCACAAGTCAGGCGGCAGCAGGTGGCCTATGGATCAAAGTCTCAACCGGGAAATGGAAGGACGGAGGAACTACCGATGAAATGTAATTATAAGATTGTTCTGTTTGACTTGGACGGAACCCTCTGCGAATCGGGCGAGGGAATTTTAAACAGCGCCAAGTATGCAATCCGTGAGATGGGATTTCCCGTCCCTCCGCCGGAGGTCATGCGCAAATTTATCGGGCCGCCCATGGGACAGAGCATGCGCAATTTTTGCGGGATGAGCCAGGAGCAGGCGGAAAAGGCCGTTGCGCTGTATCGCCAGCGGTATAACCGGATCGGTTGGAGAGAAAACCGCCTGTATCCGGGAATCGAGGCGCTATTAAAGGATTTGAAAGCTTCCGGCGCAAAGCTGTCGACGGCCTCCTCGAAGCCAAAGCCGATCTTGGAACACATCGTCCAAGCGTATGACATCCGAACATATTTTGACGCGCTGGTGGCAGCCGGGCCCGACGGATTCCATTCCAGCAAGCCGGAGATGATTGCGCAGGCGATCCGGGAGTGCGGCGGCGCAGAAAAGCGCGAGGTTGTCATGATCGGGGATACCCATTTTGACGCAGACGGCGCGGCCGAGGCAGGGGTGGACTTTCTGGCGGCGTCCTATGGCTATGGAACCAAGGAGGAACTCGCAGAGGCAGGAGCGGTTCATTTTGCGGATTCGGTGGATGCTCTGCGCCCTTATCTCTTTGCCAGCGAAGATTAAACCAAATTTTTCAAAAATCTTTGCATTTCGGGCTTGACAAATGGATAAAAAGTATGGTATATTAGTCAAGCACTCTTGAGTGATGCAAATGCTGGTGTAGCTCAGTTGGTAGAGCAGCTGATTTGTAATCAGCAGGTCAGGGGTTCAAGTCCGTTCACCAGCTCCAGCAGGTTATCTGCTTTTGGCGGACACGGAGCTTGGTGTTTGGGAAAGGTTCCCTGTCAGCGCCAGAGACAAGCTTGCTTCTGAAAAGGGGCGGCACATATGGAGGAGTTCCCGAGTGGCCAAAGGGGGCAGACTGTAAATCTGTTGCTTTTCAGCTTCGATGGTCCGAATCCATCCTCCTCCACCATCTGGGGTAGACACTTTAGATGTCTACCCCATTTTTGTCAGTATTCATGCGGGTTTGCGGGCTTTTTAGAGCGCAAAATCCAAAGTGATTTTCCATAGATGCCTTTTCCAAAAAATAGCAAAACAAAGACTTTTTATGAGCATAAGCGGAGTTTTCACCTGATTTTTCAGGCTGGGAACTCCGCTTTTTTGCGTTTACCACTCTTTTTTCCCGTTGTCGGAACTGTAAAAGTTTTCGGCAGATATATAGATAGATTGACGGAAGCCCCAAATGGGTCAATTTCAAGCCCTCAAAATACAAGGGGGTAGTGCGCCCTTTTTTAGAACCGCTCCGGCTGAATGGCCGGGGCGGTTTTCCGCTTTCCCCCCTCTCACACTCTCCCCCCTAATACTTTACCAGCTGGGAAAGAACAAGATAACTCTAAGCTCTAACTCAGCAAAGATCTCAAGTTTTCAACAACCAACAAGAAAGGATGAGTAAAACTATGAACATTGGCATCGACCATGGCTATTACGCAATCAAAACCCGGCATTTTTCTTTCCCAGCCGGTATTGCAGAGTATTCCCATGAACCCTACACCTTGCAAAACACACTGGAATTCGGCGGGAAGTTTTATGTCTGCGGAACCGGCAGACAGCCGATTCTGCGCAACAAAATGGAAAACGACAATTACTACCTGCTTACCCTTGCGGCCATCGCCAAGGAAATCAAACAGCGAGGTGGAAAAACAGAGTGTTCGGTGCGCATTGCCGCCGGGCTGCCTCTGGCTGGATTTGGCCGTGAGAAAAAGCCTTTCCGGGAATACCTTCTGCGTTCTTCCCAGCCGGTGTGCTTCAAGTTTGAAGGAATCTCCTACAAAATCACCATCGAGGATGTGAAACTGTTCCCACAAGGCTACTCCGCCATTGCTCTGCATCCGGAACTCGTCCAGAATGAGCCTTCTGTTCTTCTCATGGACATTGGTGGATGGACCGTTGATCTGATGCGGCTGGATAATGGTGTTCCCAATGCGGCTACCTGCCGAAGTCTGGAACTCGGTATGATCCGCTGCATTAATGAAACAAAAGAACAGGTCCGCCGGGATACCGGACTGTCTGTGACCGACGCTCAAGTGGAACGTGTTCTGGCAGGAAAGTCCTGCAGTATGGATGAGGATGCCCGAAACATTATCCAGAAACAAGGGCGGCTTTACACAGAGCGCCTTCTTTCAGCAGCCATGGAATCGGGGTTTGATCTGAAAGCCATCCCGGTGGTGATGCTGGGCGGCGGCGCATCGGTAGTCAAGGGCAACGTGAGCGAACAGGACAGCCTGTGTCGGGTTTTTGCCCTGATAGACGACAAGGTAAACGCTGAAGGTTTTGAACGCATTTTGGGGCAGTTTTCGGGCGGTGTGGGCAAGGCATGAGCAGACCCCTATTTATGTTCCGCCCCAACCTCCAGAATGAAGAACATCGCAGAGCATGGGAAATCCTGCAGGCTGTGCCGGAAGGCCAAAAAAACGCCTTTCTGGTACAGGTGATTCTGGAAAATGCCCAGCGAGAAGAACTGGAAACAATTCTGCGCCGGGTGCTGCAGGAAGAACTCAAAGCTGTGCCTTCCCAGCCCATACCGCAGCAGGAAGAAGCCATTCCGCAGGAGATGATGGGCTTCCTTGGTTCCCTGCTGGAAGAAGAATAACCCCCACATAGCCTTTATTGGTTGTGACGTTTGTCGAGCCTGCTTTGACTGAAAGGTTGTTGGCCTTGGTAATAGCTTTATCCGGTAGGTTGCAGTATGCTTGTGTTGCCCGAAAGGGAAAGAACGAAAAAAGGAGCGATAGGCGTGGAAACAAAGGGCGTAACCTGCAAAATCCCGCTGGATCTGCATAACCAAATCAGCGAGGAAATCAGGGAAACAGAAAGCACGATGAGCAAATTCATCGAAATGATCATCCGGGAACATTATGAGAAAGGGGCTAACAGAATTATGGAAAAAGGAAGAACATTAGCGTTTCAGGTAAGCGAGGAATTGTTCCAGAGGGTAAAGGAATACCTTGAAAACTACGAGAAAGCCTATCATCGCCGCCTCACCCAAAAAGAATTCGTGATTGGGCTGATCGAACAGGCGCTGGAAGAAGCGGAAGAAGAATTCGAAGCCGCAGAAACCGCTGAAAGCGATGAGGACGAGGAAGTATCCGATGACGAGGAAGCAGAGGACTGGGACGAAGAAAATGGCGAAACCGAGGGACTCAGTGCTGATGAAGAAACAGCCGGAAGCAGCTGGGAACCTGCAGAAAACACCGAAACCGATGAGGGTGAGGAAGGACCCAGCGAGGATGATGAGGATACTACACCGGAAAGCTGGAATCGGGATGAGGAAGAAGAAACCGAGCTGGATGACGATACCATAGAATCCGGCGAAACCAATGAAAATGAAGATGAAACCTACGCATAACACAGCCAGCAGCAGCCCGCAGTTTCCTGCGGGCTGTTTTCATATATATTTCATTTCACCATGGGAAAGGGGTGATGTCCGTTGATTGTGTGTTAGCTTTTAGTATCATACAAGATAAGGGGCGTGATATAGAAAACCATACGATATATTGACCTGTTCTCCGGTATTGGCGGGTTCCGGGAAGGGCTCACCCGTGCCGGAGGATTTACCTGTGTAGGACACTGCGAAATTGACAAAAAAGCCAATCAAAGCTATGAAGCCTTGTTCGATACCAAAGGAGAGTGGTTCTGTGAAGATATCCGAAAAGCCGATCCAAGCGACATCCCCGACTTTGAACTCCTGTGCGGAGGTTTTCCCTGTCAGTCTTTTTCGATTGCTGGAAACCGTGGGGGATTTTCCGATCCAAGAGGTACCTTGTTCTTTGAAATTGCCCGGCTGACTGCGGCAAAAAGACCTGCGTATCTGCTGCTTGAAAATGTTCCCGGACTGCTTAATCATGACGGGGGCAGGACGTTTGCGGCCATCCTCCATACGCTGGACAGACTGGGGTATGGTTTGGAATGGCAGGTGCTCAACAGCAAAGATTTTGGAGTCCCCCAATCCAGAAAAAGGGTGTATCTTATCGGATATCTTGATGAGCGATGCAGAGGAAAAGTATTTCCTTTCACCGAAACAGCAGGAACGTCTCTTTTACAAATCCTGCCCGGAGCTCAGGGAAGCAGAATCTACTCACCAAACGGTGTAAGCTGCACCCTGACATCCCAAGCCGGAGGAATGGGCGGGAAAACCGGACTGTATGAAGTTGGGCTTCCGATTAAGGAAAACACGAAAAAAGGCTATAAAATGGCGTATCCCGGCGACAGCATCAGTTTGGCGTTTGCAGGACTGAATACCCGCCGCGGCAGAGTTGGCAGAAAAATCGCCCATACCCTCACTACTAACAGCGACCAAGGAACCTTGGAAGCCCGTGCGGTCCTTACCCCGGAAAGGAAAACTGTCCGTCAGAACGGGCGGCGAATCAAATCTGCAGAAGAACCCATGTTTACTCTCACCGCCCAAGACCGCCACGGTGTTTTTTTCGGCGGTCGAATCCGCAGGCTGACTCCAAAAGAATGCCTGCGGCTGCAAGGCTGGCGGGACGAGCAGATCGACAGAGTGCTTCCTCTTCAATCGGACGCACAGCTCTACAAACAGGCCGGAAACGGCGTTACCGTTACAGTGGTGGAAGCCATCGGCAAACGGTTGGCTCTCGCCCATCGGGAGGTGAATGCCATCGATTGATCTGAAAGACCAATACTTCGGCTGTGAAATTGAGATGACGGGACTCACCCGCCAGCAGGCAGCAGAAGCTGTGGCTTCCCTGTTTGGAACCAACGCTGTCCATTCCCGTTCTTCCCGCACCTACGATCCGTGGGAAGTGACCGATAACGAGGGAAAAACATGGCGGTTTGTTTACGACTCCAGTATCCATGGTTCTCATCGAACCGGGCGACAGCAGGTTCCAATCGGTGATGGTGACTACAAGGTGGAGATGAATTCCCCAAAACTGGAGTACAGCGAAATGGGAAAACTGCAGGAAGTTGTTCGTACCCTGCGTCATGCGGGGGCTGTTGTCAATGGAAGCTGCGGTATGCACGTCCATGTGGACGCTTCCAAGCATACACCGCAGAGCCTGAAAAATGCCCTTTCCATTATGTATTCCAAAGAGGATATCCTATTCAAAGCCTTAAATGTGAATGAGAGCCGGGTGGAACGCTGGTGCCAGAAGGTGCGGGAACCCATGCTGGAGAAAATCCGCAAACTTCCAAGCAATACTACCATGGATCGGTTAAGGCGGGAATGGTATGAAGGCTCTGACGGAAGCTACGAGCATTACAACTGGACAAGATACTATGCCTTAAACCTTCATTCTGTGTTTTACCGTGGAACCTTGGAATGGCGCTGTTTTGAAAGCACTCTCCATGCAGGCAAAGTCAGGGCAAATATTACATTGGCACTGGCAATCTCCGCACAGGCTATTAACCAGAGCCGGACAGTCATGCGGAAAACCGAGATCAGCGAAAACCCTGCCTTTACCTTCCGCACCTTTCTGCTGCGCCTTGGTCTTATTGGACCGGAATACAAAAATGTGCGGGAACATCTGCTTTCAAACCTTCCCGGCGACAGGGCATGGCGCTACGATAAAGCTCAATACCCCAGCCTGCAGAACCGCCAAAACCATGAACGATAGGAGATGATCAAAACCAAAGAAAAACTTTATTTTGCGTATGGTTCTAATATGAACCTGAATCAGATGGCGTTTCGCTGTCCGGATGCAGAAGTTGTGGAATCCGTCCGGTTAGAGGGATACCGCCTTGCGTTCCGCACCAATGGCGGCGGGAATGGCGTTGCCACCATTCTGCCGGAAGAAGGAAGCTATGTGGACGGCGTCCTCTGGCGTATTTCCGAACGGGACGAACAGCATCTGGATCATTACGAAGGATTTCCCTTTTTATATGGGAAAGAGCCTGTTACAGTGACAAATCAGGACGGAGTCAGACGGGAAATCATGGCCTATACCATGAACAGCCCGTATAAAGACAAACCCGCCATGCCCTCTGTTTCCTATTTGGAAGGTATTCTGAATGGGTGCAGACAAAATGGGATCGATACCCAAACTGTGATCGAAGCGGTTCGCTGTACACAGCAGGAACTGCCTCAGAAGGTAGTCCCTCACAAAAAACAGCGCCATCCCAAACACAAAGAAGAACGATAAATTGACTTGCCCCCGTAGGTTGAGAGTTTCTTTCAGCCTGCGGGGGCATTTTTTATTTTATCCGAAAGGAGAACTTCATGAAAAAACATCTAAAAAGATTTCTGTCCATGATGATGGCGGTGCTTCTTTGCTTTGGTATTGTACCAAGCAACGCTTTTGCCGCTGAATACGACTATGATGGATATATCTCCATGATCGACTATAACGGCAGAGGATATTCTCTTAGCTCCAGCCTTCCGGCGCCATTTGGTGGATACAGCACAGATAAATTTACTGAACTGCGAATTAACGATTTAACAGCTTTCCGCACTGCCTATTGTATCCAGCTTGGCGTGGCAACCCATACCGGGATTGGCTATGACCAGTCGGATGATTATGCCGCCCTTACCACGGAACAGAAAGCAATGATCAACACTGCTCTGACCTTGGGATATAACGTGGAAACCGGCACTAAGTACGGCGGGAGCGCCATGGATGAATACATTGCCACCCAAATCCTCATTTGGCTGATTGCCCACGGGCAGCTTGGCACCGGATATGAAAACCAGATCGTGAATGAAATTACTGCCAACAGCCCTGCGGCAAAGACGATCTTTCAGAAGCTGAGGGAAAACGTGGTAACTTATCACACCATTCCATCCTTTGCCACCGACAATCCCAGTGCGGTCGGCGCATATACCCATGACCTCAAATACAATGAGGACACTGGAAAAAATGAAACCACACTGGTGGATGAAAACAATGTTCTCAAAGATTTCTCCGTCAGTTATCCGGGAGTGGATTTTTCCATCAGTGGGAACAAACTTCATGTTTCTACGGATAAAAAGGAATTCGGTACAATCACCGCAGAAAAGGAACTGCCTTCCTCTATCCCCGGTGTTGTAACAGGCGGCACCAAATACTGGCTGCGTGATGAATACCAGAATGTAGTCACTTTTGACGTCAAAGGCTCCGCTGAACCCGTAAAGTGCTACTTCTCCCTTGAGATCAAGGCGGGTAACCTGCAGCTTGTGAAAACCTCCGAAGATGGCGAGGTTTCCGGTATTCCTTTTCATATTTCCGGGAATGGAATCGAAAAAGACGTGGTGACCGGACCGGACGGAACCATCCGGGTAGACAATCTCCAAGCTGGAACATACACCGTAACGGAACGTGCCCCGGACAAATATGTCCAGCCTGAATCCAAGCAGGTAACCATCTATCCCGGCCAGACTTCCAGCGTGAGTTTTTCCAATATTCTGAAGAAATTTACGGTTGAATTGGAAAAAGTGGATTCCAGAACCGGGGAAGCACAAGGCGATTCCAGTTTGGATGGCGCTTTATATGGTATGTTCAAAGGGGAAAACCTGCTGGATACCTATACCACAGCAAACGGGGGCAAATTCACCACCAAGGAATACCCCTGCGGATTGGATTATACAATTCGTGAGATTACACCCAGCGAAGGATACCTGCTGGACGAAACTATCTATCCGGTAGGAGCAGAACCGGGAAATTTCACCTTGGAAAACAACAGCATCCCCATGACCGCTACAGAGGATGTTATCCTCGGCAGCATTGCTATCACCAAGCATACGGATAAACCAGCCAATCCGGATCAGGAAGAAGCTGTCCCGCAGGTAGAAACACCCAATGAGGAAAGCAACGCCGCAGAAAATACACCGGTTCCCGAAACACCAGACACTGAACTCACAGAGAACAGTTCAATGGAAGAAACAATGGATTCCTCATCCACTCCGGAAAGCGAAGAATCCACAGCACCTTCAGAAGAACAGCCTGCGGAGAGCAGTTCTGTTCCGGAAAGCCAATCTGAACCTGTAGAAAATGTTGATTCTACGCCGGAAGTTATCCCGCTGGCTGCCGGGCTTAAAGCCGATCCTTCCGCTTCCCTTTTGAAAACAGTATCCAATAATGAGGTGCAGATCGAGCAGCCGGAAGAAGGAGCGCAGTTCCAGATTTATCTGGCCAGCGCAGGCAGCTATGAGAACGCAAAAGAAACCGAGCGTGACCTGCTGACCACCGATTCCTATGGATTTGCCCGTTCAAAGGATCTTCCGTATGGCTTGTATGTGGTGCATCAGACCAAAGGTGCGGAAGGACAGAAATTTGTCCCGGACTTCTCCGTGTTCATTTCCGAGCACGGTAAAACCTATTATTTTATTCTCAATAACCCCACCTTTACCTCGCTCATCCGCTTTGAGAAGAAAGACGCCGAATCCGGCAAAATCATTCCTCTGGCGGGAACAGCAGTCAAAATCCGCAACACCGATACCGGCGAGTGGGTGGTACAGCATATCAACTACCCCAGCCCCATCGATATCGACACTTTCGTGACGGACGCCACAGGAACCCTCATGCTGCCGGAACCGCTTCCGTTTGGAAATTACGAGTTGTATGAACAGCAGAGTCCATGGGGATATGTCCTTGACAAAGAGCCGGTTCCCTTTGTGGTAGACGGTTCACAGGACGTGGTTACAGTGGAGAAATACAATATCCCGCAAAAGGGAACGATTACAGTCTCCAAAGAGGGCGAAGTATTCAGCCATGTTGTAGAATCCGGCGGGATGTACCAGCCTCAGTATGAGGTGCAGGGCCAGCCGGGCGCTGTTTATGAGATCACAGCACTGGAAGATGTTATTACCCCGGATGGAACCGTCCACCTGAAAGCAGGTGAACTGGCGGCTACTTTGACCACCGGAAGTGACGGGACCGCCACCTCGGAACCTTTGTATCTCAGCCGCTATCAGGTGAAGGAAATCACTGCACCGGATGGCATGGTAATCGATCCTGAACCCAAGGAAGTCGTTTTGTCCTATGCCGGTCAGGAAGTAGAAATCACCTCCGCCAGCATTGGCTTCGTCAATGAACGCCAGAAAGTGGAGATTTCCCTCAAGAAGCTGCTGGAACAGGACGAAACCTTCTCCCTCGGCATGAATGAGGAATGGAAAAACATTACTTTCGGACTGTTCGCTGCGGAACAACTGACCGCCTCCGATGGTACCTCCATCCCGGCAGACGGGCTGATGGAAACCGTCGGCATTGACGAGAATGGAAATGCCGTATTTACAACCGACATCCCCTGCGGGGCTTCCCTGTATGTGCAGGAAATCGGAACCGACGATCACTACATTTTGAGCGACAAAAAATACCCTGTGGTGTTTGAGTATGCCGGACAGGATGTGGCGAAAGTGGAAATTGAAGCGAACGATGGAGAAGCCATTGAAAATACCTTAAAGCGCGGCAAGGTATCCGGCTGGAAGGTCGATCAGGATGGTTTTGAATTAGGCGGCGCTGTTATCGGCCTGTTCCGTTTTGACGAAACGGAGTTTACCGAAGAAACCGCCCTCATGGTCACCGAGAGCAATGAAATCGGGTACTTTGAGTTTGACAAGGTGCCTGCTGGAAACTTCCTCGTGCGTGAAATCGCAGCTCCCAAAGCCTTCGTATTGACGGAAGAAATCTTCCCGGTAGAAATTACTGAGGACGGACAGACCATCGAAATCACCATTGAAAACCAGATCATCAAAGGTACCGCCGAAACCATAAAGGTGGACGCCGATTATCCGGACCACAAGCTGTCCGGGGCTGTTTTTGAAGTTTATGCCGATGTGGACAATAACGGGGAATTCAATGCGGATATCGACAAGCTGGCAGGTGAAATGACGGAAACCGAGCCGGGTCTTTACCAGATGAAGGATCTTGTGTATGGAAATTACTTCCTGCATGAGAAGGAAGCACCGGAATTTTTCGAAAAGGATGACGGATATTATCCTTTCTCCATTACGGAGAATGAAGCGATTGTCCGCATCGAAACCGAAGCTGGCGTAGGCTTCCTGAACAAAGCGCAGACTGGTTCCCTGAAGGTAGTAAAGACCGCCGATGATAATAAGATCGAAGGGCGCACCTTCAAAATCAGCGGTACTGACTTCATGGGCAATGATTATGAGCAGGAATTCAAAACGGATGAAAACGGTGAAATCCATGTCACTCTCCGTGTGGGAGAATACACCGTATCTGAAGTAGCTGGCGAAGATTCCGATAAGTATATTCTGCCTGACGATCAGACCGTAGAAATCAAGGCAGGCGAAACAACGACCGTAAAGATGCATAACAAGCTGGTGCCGGAGGTTCCCTCTGTTCCGCAGACCGGCGATAACCCGTGGATGCCTGCCATCCTTGGCACTCTTGCAGGCTTGGCAGTTTTGTCCGGCGGCGCTCTGCTTTTCCTGCGCTATACAGGTAAAAAGCGCAAATCTGCTGATCAGGCCGATGAGGATCAAGGCACAGAAGAATGAAAACCTTTCTAAAAGGATTTTGCATCGGCCTTTTTTGCCTGAGCTTATTGGGACTTCTCTGGTTTTTGGTTCTACAGCCGGGGCTGACCAATGGAGAAGCACAAGCCCTGAAAACAGAATACGCACAGCCTCTCCCCGGAGCCGAAAGCTCCGGGGTTTTACCGGCTGGGAAAGAACAGCTCGAACCTGAATCTCTTGTGGACCTTCCCGCTTTGCAGGCTGAATACCCGGACATCAAAGGCTGGATTTCCATTCCCGGCACCTGTGTGGATTACCCGGTTTTGCAAAGCAGCGCTGACGATCCCGAATACTATCTGCGGCGTACCTACAAGGGAGAATGGCGCACTGCCGGAAGCATCTTTTTTCAATGGGATTGTTCCGCAGAGAGCCAAAATACCGTGGTCTACGGGCACAACATGAATGACGGGACCATGTTCGCTGTTCTTCAAAAGATGGCTGATGAAGCCTTCCGCAACGAACATTCCAAAATCCTGCTGCAGACCAGCGATGGACTGCGTGAATACCAAATTGCGGCTGTGCTGAAAACCGATATCACAAAGCTCCGGTTTAACCGCACTGAATTTGCGGATCATGCGGATTTTCTGTCTTTTCAGAAAGAACTCTTCGCACAGTCATTATACGAATCCCAAACCATCCCCGGCGAGGACTGCCGCCTGCTGACGCTCGTCACCTGTTCCTATGAATGGGAAAACGCCCGCACGGTGGTCATCGCCGCAGAAGTGAGGTGAGAATCAATCAATGGAACCAAAAGCAATTATTTTGATCTGTTTATGCGCTGTCATTTTGGGTGGCCTTGTGTTCCTGCATATTCGTAACCGCAGGAAAAAATAGCGTAAGAACCAATCGGACGGGGCGCTGCAGAGCGCTCCGTCCCTATTTTTATCATATTGGAGGGATTGATTGAAAAAACTTGGACTTTTGGATGTGGTAGCCGAACAGCACCGCACCTTTATCTCCAACCTGCGTCTGCTGCCGGAACTCAAATGGGCGGCGCTTGGCGATCTGTACCGCCTGCCGGACAAGGAAAGATACCCTTTAAAGGAATGGGAAGAAGCGGTGTCTTATCTGTTGGGCTGCGAGGTGCATTTTGAAAACTATGAAGCAATCGGGAAAAGCCTGAAGCCCTTTTCCCTGCAAGTGAGGTGATCTGCCAGAATGCGAGTATTGCTTGTAGAACCGGGCAAAGCAGCCCGGCCTGTTGAGATGAAAAATGACCTTCATGAAATGCAGCAAATGGTAGGCGGCCCCATTCAGGCACTTTATCCGTGGGAGGAACCGGTTGCTGTTGTCTGCAATGACGAAGGAAAGATCATGGGGCTGCCGCTAAACCGTGTGCTGGAGAACTATGACATAATTGCGGGAGCTTTTTTTGTCTGTGGTATTCAGGGGGAAAACTTCTCCAGCCTGACTGAAAAACAAATGCAGAAGTATCAACAGATGTTTTTAAGCCCTGAAAAATTCATCCAAACACAGGAAGGGCTTTTGTGTATCCGAATAAACCCGGTGGTAAGCCCAAAACCCAAAACCAAAAAGCCCCCGAATCATGAACGATAAAGGAGAATGCCATGAATCAATTTTATACTGCTGAATCTGTTACGGAAGGGCATCCGGATAAGCTGTGCGACCTCATTGCCGACAGTGTGCTGGACGAATGCCTTTCCCATGACGCCCTCTCCCGTGTGGCCTGCGAAGTGATGGCTACCAGAGGGCAGATTATTGTCGCCGGGGAGATCACCAGCCTGTATGAACCTTCTATCCCTTCGATTGTCCGTTCAGTTCTCAGAAAAGTAGGCTACAATCCGGCCCGTTTTGCCATCCAGTGCCTCATCCATAAGCAAAGCCCGGATATCGCCGCAGGTGTGGACTGTTCGTTAGAGCAGCGAAGAAATGTGGATGGGAGCAGTCCCTCTCTGCAGCTCGGCGCTGGCGATCAGGGCGTCATGGTGGGATATGCCTGTTCGGAAACCCCGCAAATGCTTCCTCTGCCGGTTGTGCTGGCTCACCGTCTGACCAGCGCTCTCACCATCGCCCGGAAATCCGGGGCAATTCAAGGACTAAGGCCGGACGGGAAAGCACAGGTCACCGTGGAATATGACGAGGATGGAAAACCATTCCGGCTGGATACCGTTGTGCTGTCTGCCCAGCACAGCGCTGAAATCCCTGCCGATGAACTCTGCTTCGAACTGACGGATAAAGTGATCGCTCCTGCTTTGCAGGTCCTGCCTCCGGATGAGGATACAAAAATTTTAATCAATCCAGCCGGAAGGTTTGTGCTGGGCGGCCCGGAAGCAGATACCGGTCTCACTGGACGAAAACTCATGGTGGACAGCTTCGGAGTGTTCGCGCCTCACGGCGGCGGTGCTTTTTCCGGTAAGGACGCCACCAAAGTGGATCGCTCCGGCGCATACATGGCCCGATATATAGCTAAGAACCTTGTGGCGGCGGGTTTGTGCGAACGGTGTCAGGTTACACTGGCTTATGCTATTGGGGCAGCCCAACCGGTGATGGTGGAAGTAGATACCTTTAAAACCGGAACGATCTGCGCCGATGACTGTCTGGCAGATGCGGTAAAACTGGTGTTTGTGTTAACGCCTGCCGAGATTATCGCAAAGCTGGATCTGTTATCACCGAGATATACTGGGACCGCCGCCTATGGACATTTCGGCAGGCCGGAGTTCCCGTGGGAACGCACCGATCAGGCGAAAATCCTGCGGGCGGCTGTCATTTAAGTAAGAAAGGAGAATTCCCATGCCCGGAGTCACCGAAGAACAAATCACCGCTGCCAAACAGATGAGCGCCATTGAGTTTTTGCGGCGTTACCGTCCCGGACAACTGGTGAAAGCCGAAAGCCGGGGTGAGTTCCAGCTGAAAGAACATGACAGCTTTAAAATCAATGAAACGACCAGCCTTTGGCATTGGAAAAGCCGGGATGTCGGCGGCAAAAGCGCCCTTGACTATCTTATTAAGGTTGAGGGGCTGAAATTTGTAGAAGCGGTGCAGACCTTATGCGAGGAAAACCCCAGCTATATTCCGCCTGTTTCCCAGCCGGAACAGCCGAAGGAATTCCTTTTACCGCCGGCAGCGGAAAATAACCGAAGGGTGTTTGCCTATCTTTTGAAGCGTGGTATCGACCGCAAGGTCATCGAAGCCTGCATCCGGGCAGGAATCCTCTACGAAAGCGCCGACTACCACAACGCTGTGTTTGTCGGGAAGGACGAAACCGGTACTGCCCGGTATGCTTTTCTGCGTGGTACCTATACACGGGGAAACCCATTCAAGGCAGAGGTGTCCGGCAGCGATAAGCGGTTTTGTTTTTGTCTCCCGCCAAAAAGGGAATCCAAAAAACTTGCCATATATGAAGCCGCAATAGAGCCACTCGCACACTTAACGTTGGAAGGGACAACGGACAAATGGCGGCTGTCCCTTGGCGGGATTTATGCGCCTGAAGAAGGAACACAGACAAGCCGGGATATGAAAAACCCCATTGCGCTGGACGCTTTTCTTGCCCGTCACCCGGAGATTGAAGAAATCGAAATCTGTACCAATAACGATTTTGCAGGAAGGTGGGCAGCCGACCATATTGAGAAAGCCTATCAGAGCAAGTACCCTATCACCAACCGATTTATCCGGCGGGGAAACCCAATGGGGAGTGTAGCATATCGGCAACGTCGTAAGTTGGGAAACTATCTAACCACTACTGAACGGCAAGGTGAAACGTTGTGAATGAGGAATAAAGCTGGATTGCTTGAAGGGTAGTCCAAGGCGGCATACTTGAGCCGGCGGCGCAGGATAGTTGTATTCGCCGCATGCCGTGGCAATCGGTGACAGGTAGATGCCGATTGCGAAATACCCACGACAGCCAACCGCAGTAAGCGGATAACGGACGAAAACCCATTCCGACATCACAACACGCTGTCCCAAACTGCCTAACCGGGGATTGCCTAACCTGGAACGCCCTTATAGGCTATGGCTTTCAGAGCCTGAAAATCCGGTATGGCAACGGAGCCGCCGTAGTAGTCCGAGCAAGGGAAAGCCTTGCACATGGCGAAGGGCGGCAGGATATCAACCAAACTATCAATGGAAAGGTGCGTGAGGCACTATGAGAAGTCCAAAGAACGTTTTGGAAAGTCTGACATCAAAAGCAGCAAGCAAAGATTACCACTATCAAAGGCTCTATCGGAACCTGTACAATCCGGCATTTTATCTGCTGGCGTATGAGCGTATCCAAGCAAAACCCGGCAACATGACAGCCGGAAGCGATGGGAAAACAATCGATGGCATGAGTATGAAGCGAATTGAAGTCCTCATTCAAAAACTGAAGGATTTCAGTTATCAGCCAAAACCTGCCAGAAGAACGTATATCCCAAAAGCAAACGGAAAAACACGTCCTCTTGGTATTCCGTCCTTCGATGACAAGCTGGTGCAAGAGGTGGTGCGCATGATACTGGAAAGCATTTATGAACCTACCTTTCACGTTACTTCCCATGGATTCCGCCCAAAGCGGAGCTGTCATACGGCCCTGCAATATATCAAGCGGAACTACACGGGGGTCAAATGGTTTGTTGAGGGTGATATCAAAGGATGTTTTGACAACGTTGACCATCATGTGCTGGTGCAGATACTGCGCAGGCGCATTGCGGATGAGCATTTCATCGGCCTAATTTGGAAATTCCTGAAAGCGGGATATATGGAAAATTGGGAGTATCACAACACCTATTCCGGCACCCCGCAAGGGTCGCTGATTAGCCCAATTCTGGCGAATATCTACCTCAATGAACTGGACGTATTTATGGCAGAGTATGCCAAATCCTTTAACTGCGGTACAAAACGGAAAATTAACCCGGCCTACAAAAAGCCGTTGGATGTCCGGCGCGGAAAACAGGAATGGCTGAAACGCAATGAAGCAAAAATCAGTAAGGAAAAACGCCGGGAGGTCATGGCGCAGATACAGGAACTTAATAGCCGACTGCGCTCTATCCCTTACAGCGACCCTATGGATACGGAATACAGACGGGTTGTTTATGTCCGTTATGCTGATGATTTCCTGATTGGTGTGATTGGGAGCAAAGAGGATGCGAGGCAGGTCAAATCCGATGTGGGGACGTTCATCAAGGGACATCTTCATTTGGAGATGTCCCCGGAAAAAACGCTCATCACCCACGGAAGTGACTTCGCCCACTTCCTCGGATATCTGATTACAGTCAGCCGGGAACAAAACAGTACCCGGACAAAGACGGGTTTTACACGCCGAACCTATGTAGGGAAAGTCAAGCTGTACGTGCCGAAAGAGAAATGGCTGAACCGCCTGCTCTCCTATGGCGCGCTGAAAATCAGCTATGACAAAACCCATGGGAACAAAGAGGTATGGGAACCGGTACGGCGTCCGGGGCTGATACGCCTGGATGATATTGAGATTTTGAACCAGTACAATGCAGAAGTGCGGGGCATGTACAATTATTATCGGCTGGCAAACAATGCAACGGTGTTGAACTCTTTCCTCTACGTGATGAAGTTCAGCATGTACAAGACCTTCGCCGGAAAGTATCGGACGAGCATGCGGAAAATTATTCGCAAATACTGCCGCAACGGGGATTTTACTGTATCGTATTCAACGAAAAACGGGACAAAATCTGTGGTGTTTTACAATCAGGGCATGCGTCATAACGACAAAGTCGTTGTAACGGAAAACCCGGACATCATTGGCAGGGCCAATGAGAACCGCCGCTATACCCGGCTGATAGACCGGTTGCAAGGCCATATCTGCGAGTTCTGCGGAGCCGAAACAGAGGATATTGAAATCCATCATGTCCGAAAACTGAAAGATTTAAGTGGTAAGGCAGAATGGGAACGCCAAATGATTGCGCGTAAACGCAAGACAATGGCGCTGTGCCACTCCTGCCATGTAAAGCTGCACAATGGAAAGTTAGACTGATATCTGGAAAGCCGGATACATCGAGAGGTGTACGTCCGGTTTGGAGGGGAGCGTTTGGAAACCTACCGCAGTAATGCGGCAAGGCGCTGGGCGCTTATGGGGACGAGCGAAACCCGCTGATTGAGAAATCCGAATTCATCCTCTCCCTGTTCGAGCAGCTGGTGGGCGCGGGCAACGTGAGCGCAAAAGAAAAATCCATCCTTGACCGCTGTACCTACGATGTGTACCGGGAATACGTCGCCAACAACTACGAGGGCGAGGCTCCCACCCTGAAAGACCTGTACCACTCCCTGTTAAAACAGCCGGAGCCGGAAGCCAGAGGGCTGGCGCTTTCGTCGGAATTGTTCATCACCGGCAGCCTCAACACCTTTGCCCAGCGCACCAACGTGGACACCAAAGCCCGGATTATCGCCTATGACATCCGGGAGTTGGGCGAGCAGCTTATGCCCATCGGCATGCTGGTGACCTTGGACGCCATCTTCAACCGTGTCATTCAGAACTGGAAGAAAGGCAAAACCACATGGGTATTTGCCGACGAGTTTTACCTGCTGTTCCGCTATGAGTACAGCGCCGACTTTTTCTACAAGCTGTGGAAACGAATCCGCAAATACAATGGGCTGGTGACAGGGTTAACGCAGAACGTGGAGGAGCTCCTCCGTTCCGACACCGCCCGCCTCATGCTGGCAAACTCGGAATTTTTAATCCTCTTGAACCAGTCCGCTACAGACCGGGATGAACTGGCGAACCTTCTACACATCTCCGAAAACCAGCTTGGCTACATCACCAATGTGGCGGCTGGCTGCGGCCTGATCCGCTGCGCCGGGAATATTGTGCCCTTTGAAAACAGCTTCCCCCGCAGCACTCGCCTGTACCAGCTGATGACCACCAAGCCGGACGAGGCCCTGAGAGGGGTGTAGCCATAGGGATGGTAATGGACCGCTTTTGGGCGATGCCGAGCAGATACACTTTTGAGATCAAGCCCATACGGGAACTGCTGATGCAGTACATGCCCCGTGGGTTGGTGATTGATCCCTTTGCCAACAGATCGAAGCTCGCTTCCGTCACCAACGATCTGGATACCGGCTGCGACACCGATTACCACTTGGACGCGACGGATTTTCTCGCCATGTTTCAGGACGCCAGCGTGGACATGGTTTTATATGATCCGCCGTACTCCGCAAGGCAGGTAAGCGAATGCTACCGGAAAATGGGCCGTACCGTTAATATGCAGACAACGCAGAACAGCTACTGGAGAAAGCATAAAGAACAGATCCGCCGGATTGTAAAGCCGAACGGCCTTGTTCTTTCCTGCGGCTGGAACAGCGGTGGAATCGGGAAAAAGTATGGCTTTGAACCCCTGCATATCCGGTTGGTTGCCCACGGAGGCAATCACAATGACACGATTGTCGTGGTGGAACGGAGGATGGAAAACTGAATACAGAGCAGAAACGATACAGCAGGGGACCGCCTTCGGCTCCCAATCTAAAAAAGTTCCCCTTTGCAGGTTCGTGCAAAGGGGAACGCCTTATTTTTGAATGCGTTTTTGCAGGTCTTCCACGGAAGGAAGCTGCTGTTCCAGTTCTTCCGGCAAGGTGCTGGTGATCTTATATTCGCTGACGCCAATCGGCTTGCTCATATCTTTCAGCGAATACTCTGCCACCAAATCGTTTTTGCTTTTGCAGAGCAGCAGGCCGATAGAAGGATTGTCCGCTTCTTTTTTCAGAATACCATCCACCGCCGAAAGATAAAAATTCAGTTGTCCCGCATACTCCGGCTTGAATTCGCCGGTTTTCAATTCTATCACCACATAGCAGCGTAGATTCAAATTGTAGAAAAGCAGGTCAATGTAGAAATCGTCGCCGCCCACGTTCAAGTGGTACTGATTTCCCAAAAAGGCAAAGCCGGTGCCGAGCTCCAACAGGAGCCTGGTCACATCCTGTACCAGCGCCCGTTCAATATCCCGTTCCACCATATCTTCTTTAAATGGAATGAAATCGAAAATATAGGGATCTTTCATGGTCTGCACTGCCAGTTCACTCTGTGGTGAGGGAAGCCTGTTCTCAAAATTGGAAATCTTTTCTGCCAGTGCCTGCCGTTGATACAGGCCACTCTCAATTTGGTGAACCAGCACATTGCGGGACCAGCCGTTTTTCCGGCAAGCCTCAATATACCAGTTACGCTCATCGGCATCAGAAACCTTGTCCAGCAGGACTACATTGTGGCCCCATGGAATTTGTGCAACAACCTGTTGCACAAATTCTGAATCCGGGTATGTCGCTGCAAACTTCGCCATATATTTCAGGTTTCGGACGGAATAACCTGTAGTCTGCGGAAATTCCAGCTTAATGTCCTGCGCCAGATTTTCAATAAATTTATTGCCCCAGCTTTTATGCGCATTAATCACGCACCCAATGCTGTGGTACAGCATGATGAGTTCCGTATTGACATGAACAGCCGCCTTATATTGGGCCGCTTTGATTTCCTGCTTGACCTGTTCAATGGTTGCAAGATATTCGTTCGAATTCATTAACATAGTGGCTGCTCCTTTACAACGCCATGAGAGATATAACTATAGTATATCACAGGAGGTGCATTTTTGAAAGAAATTAAAACGAAGCCGGAGGGCGGCAGGCCCAAACTGCTGGACAAAGCCGCCAAGGCTCCGAAAACAGCCATGAAGGATTTATGGCTGAAATCCAAGGACAAATCCATCTCAGAACTCAAGGAAACGCCCTTTGCCAGCCAGCGTGGGGAATCCTCCAACGCCCCTGCCAACAACGCCGGGGATCAGATGCTGTCCGGCATAGAGAGCACTGCCAAAAAGGGGGCGGACCTGACCTACCGGGGCGGGAAAAAGCTGGCGCAGGCCACGGCCCGGAAGGTGAAGGAAAAAAGAGAGATTTCCCGCACCCTGTCGGAAGCGAAAAACGCTGGCGGCAAAACAGTGGAAGCCGCGAAGGATACCGCTTCTAAAATGCGGACAAAGAATACCGTGGCCAAGGCTGTCAAAGGAAAGCCGCAGAAAGCGGTGAAAACCGCCAGCCAGTCTGTGAAAGGCGTAAAGCAGAGCGCCAAGGGAATCAAGACCGCGCAGCATTCGGCAAAAACAGCGCAGCATTCGGCAAAAACAGCACAGCAGGCGGCGAAAGCGGCACAGAAAACAGCGCAGGCCACCGCAAAGGCGGCTAAGGCAGCGGCTCAGGCCGCCAAAGCCGCAGCGAAAGCAGCGGTGACGGGCGTAAAGGCGGCGGTCAAGGCAACCGCCACTGCCATCAAAGCAGCCACGGCAGCGATAAAGGGATTGATCGCCCTGATTGCCGCCGGGGGCTGGGTTGCCGTAGTCATTATCCTGTTGATTTGCTTAATCGCCCTGATTGTCGGTTCCTGCTTCGGCCTGTTTTTTGGCTCCGACTCCACAGGAACCGGCACCAGCGTAACGCAGGCGGTGTCTGCCCTCAACGGGGAATATCTGGCCCACATTCAGGAGATAGAGGACGCCAATCCCCATGACCGGATGGAAACCACCTCCAACGACGGGGTACTCTCCATCAATTGGGAGGACGTCCTCGCCGTATTTTCCGCCAAGGTGACCGGTGCGGAAAACGGTTCGCAGGTCGCTTCGCTGGATGACGCTCAGGTGGATGAACTGCGGAATATTATGTGGGAGATGAATGCGGTTGCCTCCAGCACCCGCACCGAAAGCCATGAAGTCGAGGTAACCGTCACCGATGAAGATGGGAACGAAACCACCCATACCGAAACGGTGACGGAAACCATTCTGGAAATTACCATCACGCACAAAACCCCGGAGGAAATGGCCCGGCAGTACAGCTTTAACGCAAGGCAGAACGAATACCTCGCCTTGATGTCGGAGCCGGAAAACCAGAGCCTGTGGGCGGAACTGCTGGGCGGTTACACAAGCGGCGGCGGGCAGATCGTGAACCCCGATGCTGATTGGGTAGGGACGGGCATTTTCCAGTGGCCCCTGCCGCAGAGCTACACCATCACCTCATGGTTTGGATACCGGGAAGATCCCTTCACCGGGGAGATTGCCTACCACAGCGGGACCGACATCGCCGCGCCGGAAGGTACGCCCATCCTTGCCGCGGCAGACGGGACCGTCACCATAGCCAACGCCATCGACTCGTGGGGCGGCGGGTATGGGTACCATATCAAGGTAAACCACAACGATACCTTCGACACCTTATATGCCCATTGTTCCTCCATCTGCGTGACGGTTGGGCAGGAAGTGAAGCAGGGCGAGGTGATCGGCTACGTCGGCACCACCGGTAATTCCACCGGCAACCACCTGCACTTCGAAGTGTGGCAGAATGGGGAGCGAACCGACGCCCTCGGATTCTTTAAGGTTAAGGAATAGCGCCCACAGGTTAGAAGAATGTCACAACCGGAAGCGGCAGAGGGTTGTTATAATATATGGAAAGCCAGCAGCCTGCAAAAAAACAGGCTGCTGGCTTTTACTTTGTTTCAAGGCTGTATCCCACGTCATGGATGCAGCGCAGATGGATACTGGAATCTTCTTTCAAATCCATCTTGCGGCGAACGGACTGCACATGATGGCTGACAAGCTTCCGGGCCTCGCCATAGTTTGGCTCCTTCCAGATTTTTTCATAAATCTGGTCATGTGTCAGCACCTGGTTTATGTTCTGAAATAGGTACAGGAGAATCTCATACTCGGTTTTTGTGAGAGGGATCTCCCGCCCCTTGCAGAATACCCGGCGCTGGTTTTCCCTGATTTCCAAAGCAGAGGTACTCCGCTGTGACCTGAACTCCAACGGCTCTATACGAGAAGCGGATTGGGCCAGCCCCTGAACTTTGAGAAACGCTTCCTCATCTCCATCCTCAAAGATCAAAAGCATGATTTTCACTTGACTTTTTCGCCCTGCCTTTCGACGGAATACTTGAGTTTTTCAAAGGCTTCTGCGCTGATTCCATGTTCCATCCGGCAGGCGTCCGCCTCCGCAGTTTTGGGATCTACGCCCGCCTCAATCAGTCGTTCCATGAAGAAGCGGTGACGCTCATATATCGTTGCGGCAACCTGTTCTCCTGAAGATGTCAGGGAGAGTATGCTGTTTGAATCTTTCCGCAGATATTTTGCCTTGGTTAATTCTTTTACAGCGCGGCTTACAGAGGGTTTTGTTACTTCCAAATACTCCGCAACATCTACACAACGGACATATCCCTGTTTTTGAAAGAGGATATATATGGCCTCCAGATAATCCTCCATGGATGATGTTAAATTCAGTTGGCGTACCTCCTTTCAATTTTTCGAAAGTGACCAACTCGCAGATTGTTCTTGGAGAATAGCCATTCTTTTATACATTCCATCGAACTGAACTAATTCATCAGGTGAGCCCATCTGTTCAACTTTTCCATCTGAAAGCACTACGATTTTATCAGCACCAGCAACCGTCCTCATTCGATGAGCAATAATCAAAACTGTTTTACCTGCAATTAGTTGAGAGATTGCTTCTTGTACCATCGTCTCACTCTCTACATCCAAGGAGGCAGTAGCTTCATCCAGCAGGATCACGGGAGCATTTTTCAAAATTGCTCTGGCAATAGATAATCTTTGGCGTTCACCACCGGAAAGGATAGCACCATTCTCTCCAATGACAGTATGATAACCTTCTGGTAGACGGTTTATGAACTCTTCACATTGTGCAGCCTTCGCTGCGGCAACCACTTCTTTATCCGAAGCATCTTTTCTGCCAATCCTGATGTTTTCCATAACAGTGTTGTCAAATAAGACAACATCCTGAAAGACAATAGCATAATTTTTCAGAAGAGATTCCGGATCTACCGTTTTAATATCCGTTCCGCCCAAAGTAATTCTGCCTCCTGAAACATCCCAAAAACGGGCAGTCAATTTTGCAGCGGTAGATTTTCCACTCCCGGAAGGGCCTACTAAAGCGGTAATTTCTCCTTGTTTTGCAGTAAAAGAAACATCCGATAGTACCGGTTCATCATTGTTATAAGCAAAAAAAACATGATCAAATACAATATCGAAACCATCCACGGAATACTCTGTGGCTCCTTCCTGAATCGGCTGACTCTCGATTTCTTGCATCCGGGAAATTTTCAATCGGGCGTTGAAAATTTCTGCTATATTGGCTAAAACTCCAGAAAGCGGATCGTAAATACGAGTAGCTGCCATTAAAAACATAAAATAAGTCAATAAAGTAGTTTCTCCGGAAACCAACAATGTTCCACCTGTTAAGATGACGGTGACAAGTCCCAATCGTAAAAAAGCTTGTCCAGTTGCCAAAAAAGTATCAGTGGTAAGTTCGGACTTAATCTGCGCTTTTTCTGCCCGATCCATTTTTTTGAAAAGGCCATGTAAATATTCTTCTTTACGGTTATATGCTTTCAGTTCCCGCACAGTTTCCAGACACTCTTGAATTCCTTCCGCACAGTTTACTTTTGCATCCAGATGTGCTTGTCCTGCCTGATCTTGTAACTTTTTTGAACCAAATACCATAATGAGTGAAATAGGAAACACCCAAAACAAAGCTAATCCCATTTGCCAATTGACAATAAACAACATAATAATAACAAGTATTGTGAAAATTAATGAGCCACCGAGTTGCGGGACTGCATGAGAGAATGCGTGCTCCATACCAGTACAGTCACTCATGATTGTAGTGGTTAAATCGCTGACATCTCTCTGACCAAAAAAAGACAGCGGTAGTTTACGCAATTTTTCAGCCAGAGTAACTCTTTTGTTAGCACTTTCGTTATAGGTTGCAATGAATACACTTCCATACTGGAGCCAATGAAAAGGAATCATCAAAAGAATAGCAACAACTCCTAATCCAATATACAGAAGTAAATTTGGAGCAACTTGTTCGCCAGAAAGCACAGGTGACAGAACTTCATTTAAGAACATGATAATAATACTCATGGGTATCATCAATGTCATATAAGATAGCGCTGACCACAACATCCCTTTTATCAGTTCTTTTGCACCTTTTTCACTTAAAGCCAAATGCTTTTGCATCCATTGAATCATACCTGTGCCTCCTTTCCAAGCTTCCAAGCTATGGATGATTGATAATCTTTCCACATTTTTGAATAAATACCTTTTTCAAACAACAGTTTTTCATGAGTTCCGCTTTCTTTAATTTCTCCATCTTGTAAGACAATAATCTGGTCTGCTGTTTTGACAGTAGAAAGGCGATGAGCAATCATCAATACCGTTTTATTTTGAATCAGTTTTTCAAACGCCTTCTGAATGGCCGCTTCATTCTCTGAATCCGCAAAAGCGGTTGCCTCATCCAAAATAATAATGGGGGCATCTTTTAGGATGGCACGTGCCAGTGAAATTCTCTGCTGTTCGCCGCCGGAAAGATATACGCCTTTTTCTCCAATTACAGTATCAAGGCCTCTTGGTAGCTTTTCTAAAATATCATCACATTGAGCAGCATGGAGCGCGGCTCTAATTTCTTCTTCTGAAGCGTCTGGTTTTGCAACACGTATATTTTCCCGCACACTATCTTTAAATAAATGAGTGTCCTGAAATACAAAGGCAATTTGTTTCATAAGTTCTTCACTATGAATCTGCCGAACATCAATACCGCCGACCATTACCGCGCCACTATCTACATCAAAAAAACGTGGAACAAGACTGGCCGCCGTTGTCTTTCCTCCACCAGAAGCACCAACCAAAGCAACCGTCTGACCAGGATAAACGGAAAAGCTGATGTTTTTCAAAGCCGCCTGTTTGGAACCAGAATATGTAAATGTCACATTTCTAAATTCTATAGAGGAATCTTTTGGCGTTTGAGGATTATCGGGTTCATCCAGCGGTTTTTCCTGAAGGATTTGCTCCATTCTTTGTACCGCTTGTCCTGCCTGCATACTCGTTTCTGCAGCGTATAATACCCTTGTCATCATAGATGCACAAACTGGTGAAAAAAGAATATAAAAAAGGAAATCTAACAAGAACTGCACAGGAGTTGCTGTATGTCCAAGAATAAGTATGGCAGCCGGTATCAATAAAAAGAAAGCACCATTTGTCGCAATAGTAAAGCCAACCATAGGAACACGACAGTTGACCGAATATCCAGATGCAAATTCCTTATATTTCATAATTGCTCGATGAAAATTTTTAAAAGAAAAAACACTCTGCTGGAACACTTTCACGACAGGAATGCCTCGAATATACTCTACCGCCTGTGCGTTCATATCTTCTAATGCATCCATGTAGGTTGTCATAAAGCCTGCATTTTTTCCTCCAAACATTCGGCTTTGAAAAAGAATACCAATAACCATGGGAGCCAGACAAAGAAGGCCCAATCGCCAATCAAAAGAAAACAGCATGACAAGGATAGCTATAGGTAACACCAAAGCACCAACCGTATCTGGCAATTGATGCGCTAAAAAATTTTCTGTCATATCTGTATTATCATCAATAATCTTCCGTAAACGTCCACTGGCCTGATGGCTAAAATAACCCATGGGGAGTTCCACAGCATGGCTAATAGCAGTCTTTTTCATGTTTTTAGAGATACGGAAAGCAGCAAAATGGGTACACAACAAGCCAACAAAGTAAAGAATCAAACTTCCCACAGCAAAGGCTACTGCAATCCAGCCATATTCACTAATTTTATTTGTATTGTTCGAAAACTGCGGCCAGCTTTCAAATAAATCCTGAATAATGAAGTAAAGGCACAAATAGGGTGCTAAACTTAAAATAGAACTGACACCAGAAAAAGTACAGCCCAAAATAGTCAGCCTTTTATGTTTTCCTGCATACTGGAGTAAGCTGCAAAGCCAACTCTTTGTTTTTTTCTGTTCCATCATAAACTCCCTTCCTTTATAGGGTTTTGGAAAAAGGAGAGCATTTGTTTGATGCCATTTCTATCTAACGAATAGTTCTCCGTAATTTCACCATTTTTCATGTGAATAACATGTGTACAGCAAGATAAAATCAATTCAGGATCATGTGTAATAACGAACAATGTTTTTCCCTCTTGCCGGAGTTCCCGCAAACTATGAGCAACTTCTTCCATGTGATGAAGTCCAAGGCCACTGGTTGGCTCATCAAATACGATAATTTCCCTTCCAGAAACAAGAGCTGACGCAATTGCCACCCGCTGTTTCTGTCCTCCAGAAAGAGAAAGAGGATGCCTGCTTTTCAAGTCTAATAGATCCAGTTTTTTCAAAATTTTACACGCCTCCTCTTCATCTTCCGTTTCCATGCTGAGAAGAATCTCATCCAGAACGCTCTCTGTGAATAATTGGTGTCCTGTATCCTGCATTACCATGTAACAATATTTCAATCGTTTTTTCCAATTCAGAACCCGCCCTTTTATTTCCAGAATCCCACATCGTTTTTCCAATCCACACATACAACGTGCAAATGTAGATTTTCCGGCACCATTCAAGCCGGTAACTGCAATAATCTCTCCCTTTGGAATTGTGGCGTTTGAAATATGCAACGCATCTAAGCCAGTACGATAGGAAAAGCAGAAGTCTTTCAAAAGCATCGTCTCTTCCAAGTCTGTTACATAAGCTGAAGAAAAATCTAAATTTTCCAAAGAGAGTGATCGCAGTCCCATCTTATGGCGTTCTTCTTCTGATAATTTCTTGAATTCATGCTGAGTAAATTCTTTGATAATCTTTCCATTCTTCAAATATAGAATCCGATCCGCAATGTCGGTTAAATAGAATAGGCGATGTTCTGCAATTAAAATTGTTTTCCCTTGCTTCTTCCAAACCGTTAATGTCCTACGAAGATCCTGTATGGCAGCAGCATCTAAGTTAGAGGACGGCTCGTCAAGTACCATTACTTCTGGATAGAGCGCACTAACGGAACCACAGGCAATCTTCTGCTTTTCACCACCGGACAGATGGAAAATGCTTCTTCCCATTAACGATTCCAACTGAAGTTCTCGCACAGTTCGTTTTACGCGATGGCGTATTTCTTGTTCCGGTAATCCTAAATTTTCACAACCAAAGGCTATTTCACTGTCTGTGTCTACATTAAAAAACTGACTTTTAGGGCTTTGAAAAACAGAACCAACTATTGCGGCCGTGTCATAAAGTGGCATTTTAGAAATATTCTTGTCATCCATCCAGACTTCTCCCGATAAATCACCTTCATAAAAATGGGGAATTAAACCATTTACCAATCGGGTTAGCGTGGTTTTTCCGCAACCTGATTCACCGCAGAGTAAAACGCATTGTCCATCTTCTATCGTTAGATTAATGTTTTTTATGCCACAGGTCTGTTCATTTTGTCCGTAAGAGAAGGATACCTCTCTAAACTCAATCATTTGGTTCAACCTCCTCAAATAGAAAAGGCCGAAAAAATGGCCCATGCTACTGTGACACCACATAAAATAAAAATAATGACATCCGGAAAATGAAATCCAATCTCACAGATATTTGTACGTTTTAAGGGTGCACCTAATCCTCTGGTTAATGCCGCCGCAGAAAGTTCTTCCCCTATTTTTACAGAACAAGTTATCATAGGGATGAGCCGGTATTCTAATATTTTAGAGGACTTCTTTCCTCCAAAGCGTATACCGCGCATCTTCATTGCATCATTGATAGAAGCAGCCTCTTCTAACACCGTAGGCGCAAATCGAAATACCACAGATAATGGAATTGTGATCTTAGAAGGCATGTGCATTCGTTCCATTCCAGCCATAAACTCACTTACTGTAGTTGTAGTTACCACGAAATAGGCTATAATAAATCCGGGAAGAAATCGACAAAACGTTCCGGCTAAAATAAGCACCAAAAAATTTGTGAATCCTGTTAGGATAGGCAGTAGAATAAGTTGAGCCACATAGCACACAGTATATGCTATTATATAAAGAGCGGCATGAAAGCCTCGACCAACTGATATCAGCATGGCGAAAGGAACTAACGACAACACAGGGCGGAGAAAATACATAGCGTTTCCCCCTGCGCCACCCAACACAAAAACACTGATAATTAAGATTAAAAGAAGTTTTGTGCGTGGATCAAAATGTATCCCCTTTTTCTGCTGCTCACTGCTCAGAAATTCTCTCCTCATTAAGCAATCCCCGCCCGTTTAAAATGTTTTTTACAAATCGCCTTTCCAATAAGTCCTCCCAGCAAACCAAAAATAAAGGTTGCAATCAGCAGAATCGGTAAAATCCACATAGGCATATAGGAAGAAACTGTAGATACATATTCTACGCCATAGCCTTCCTGAAGCTGTGCCAAATATGCTTCTCGCCCAACAAAGAAGGGCATTAGATTTCCAAATTCCCACATACTGAAGAAACCACAGGCAAGAATAGTCCGCTTAGCACTTTGGTATTTTCCGCTTTTCAATACGAGATCAGCAATCAAACCAAAAACAAGGCCCGTGATAGCAACCCAATATCCCATTCCCATCACGAACATGAGGACACCGATGAGCGTACCCATAATTGTTGTCATTCCAAATTTTTTTGCTTTTGTTACATAGAGCATAAAAGGAATACCGCCGATTAGGGGACAAAAAACAGCAGTCAATGGAATAAAAATTGGAATAAAAGATAATGCTCCAAAAATTCCAATAATTACAATGTAAATAACGGTATAAATACCAACAGTAATAAGGTCTTTACCGCCGATATGATTTGAAACTTTTTGTGTTACATCCTTAGCCATGAGAATGTACCTCCTTGAATTTTATTTTATTTCTGCTCCGATAAAATCGGTAAGCAAGCAACGTAAAGGTTAGTTTTTGCTAACTAATACTCCAAAAAGATGGGGCTTATAGCCCCAATATTTCTCGCCAGCCCGCGAATCGAAATCGTTTCACTTGCTCCATAAAGTCCACAGCCTCTTCTTTAGTAAGGTTGTGAGAAACAATTTCGTAAAGCTCACGGAAGCCAGAAGCACACATTACAAAAACACTGATAATTAAGATTAAAAGAAGTTTTGTGCGTGGATCAAAATGTATCCCCTTTTTCTGCTGCTCGCTGCTCAGAAATTCTCTCCTCATTAAGCAATCCCCGCCCGTTTAAAATGTTTTTTACAAATCGCCTTCCCAATAAGTCCACCCAGCAAACCAAAAATAAAGGTTGCAATCAGCAGAATCGGTAGAATCCACATAGGCATATAGGAAGAAACTGTAGATACATATTCTGCGCCATAGCCTTCCTGAAGCTGTGCCAGATATGCTTCTCGCCCAACAAAGAAGGGCATTAGATTTCCAAATTCCCACATACTGAAGAAACCACAGGCAAGAATAGTCCGCTTAGCACTTTGGTATTTTCCGCTTTTCAATACGAGATCAGCAATCAAACCAAAAACAAGGCCCGTGATAGCAACCCAATATCCCATTCCCATCACGAACATGAGGACACCGATGAGCGTACCCATAATTGTTGTCATTCCAAATTTTTTTGCTTTTGTTACATAGAGCATAAAAGGAATACCGCCGATTAGGGGACAAAAAACAGCAGTCAATGGAATAAAAATTGGAATAAAAGATAATGCTCCAAAAATTCCAATAATTACAATGTAAATAACGGTATAAATACCAACAGTAATAAGGTCTTTACCGCCGATATGATTTGAAACTTTTTGTGTTACATCCTTAGCCATGAGAATGTACCTCCTTGAATTTTATTTTATTTCTGCTCCGATAAAATCGGTAAGCAAGCAACGTAAAGGTTAGTTTTTGCTAACTAATACTCCAAAAAGATGGGGCTTATAGCCCCAATATTTCTCGCCAGCCCGCGAATCGAAATCGTTTCACTTGCTCCATAAAGTCCACAGCCTCTTCTTTAGTAAGGTTGTGAGAAACAATTTCGTAAAGCTCACGGAAGCCAGAAGCACACATTACATGAATAAAAAAATCTCCCACTGGTTTTCCAGATCGATTAAGAGAATCTATCATCTTCTGATAAGAAGCTTCTTCTATTTCAGACAGTTGGTTTAGAAAATGACTATACGCATGTCCTTCTGAACAGCAAAAAATCAAACGAAAAATATCGAAATATTCATAAATATACTCCAACATCCAGTCGGTTCCTTTGCTGGAATCTTGCGTTAATTGTTCTGATTTTACTGTAGGAATAGATTCTTCCATCCGATTGTGCATTTGCTGAAATTGTTGTAATAAAGTATCTGCCGGTTCTTTTACTAATGCCTCGAACAATACTTCCTTGTTTTTAAAATGATTATATAGTGCGCCAGTTGTGGCTTTCGCATCTTCCGCAATTTTTCTCAGGTTTGCTTTTTGATATCCTTGCTCCAGAAATTCTTTTTTAGCACACTCCAAAATTCGTTGACGAGTTTGCTCAGAGCTATAACTCATAAGTTCACCTCATTTCAATAACAAAAATATTTTTCATAACAATGTTATCATATTTAAAAGGCGTTGTCAATAAAAACTTAAATCAAGAAAAAGCACGTTAAAAACTGATCTCCTTATTTCCATCAAATCAGTCTCTAACCTTTTATGATGCAATCACCTTGCCGAATGTTGTAAAATATACCTGTTGTAAAGCTAACGATTTCAAAAGAGAAATCGCAGGCAAAAAAGGTTAGAACAGGCATAGTGCCTACCGTTACGGCGGAGTATGACCAAAGCCTTCATACAGGAAAAATCCATATCCAGAATTCATGCGCTGAAAGGAGCATCTGAATGCCAAAAGTAATGATTATTGAATGCAGTGATGAAGAAGCTGACCGTCTGGTTGAGCAGATCAAGGACATTGTTACCGAACACAAATGCCAACCATTTAGAGAGCCGGGAAAGGTTTATGAATTCGGCCCGCTGCGGATCGACCAGCCCAAGCGGGAAGTAACCCTCCATGGGAATGCCGTAAAACTGAGCCAGCGAGAGTTTGAAATTCTCGGCCTGTTTGCTTCACCAACCGAATCAGGCCCTTTCTGCTTCTTTTCTCCACAATGCCGTCTGGCTTCATCCAGACTCGGAGCATGGAGAGGAAGAAGCTGCCGCCTATGCACGAAGCATACAGAAAAAACTCAGCCTGTATCAATCGAATCCCATCTGCCGGATCGTCGAAGATACCTGTGCAGAGAAAAAAGGCTGTTGTTTTACTTTTTTGGTTGATTGAATAAATATCCCTGTTCTTTTGTCATGTAATGTAGATAAAAGCACTACGAAATATGCAAACAGAAGGAGAATCGAATCAGAAAAGTAGTTTTTCTCTTTTATACTGTCCCCATCTAAATTTATATGGGGAAATCTGGAAATAAAATAATATCCGCTTTCCCCATGCAGAGGGGATGGCGACAATGCGGCGAAAACCACCGCACACAGAAAGGGCTGCAGCTTCACACGAAGCTGCAGCCCTTTTTTGTTCGACATTATCCTGTTTTGATTTACCATTAAATGCCAATTTCGAGAAAATAACCCCACTATGCGCATTCGCCTGCGGACGGGTGCGCCTTTTTCATGCTTTCAAAAAGAGGTTATGGCTCAGAACCCATAGCGGCAGGCCGCCGCCCCGACAATCTGAATTTCTCAAATTTCAGATTGATCGGAGGAAACAGCCATGGCTTACAACAAAGCCAGAGCCGAAAAACAGTGGCTCAAATGGAAAGAAGCAGAAGAAAGAAAACTCAGAGAACTCGGCGTGGATGAGGACACCATCCAGCGCCTTCATACATACGATTGGGCGCAGTTCAATAAGGAACGGCAGTACCTGCAGCGGCAGGTGGAATGGTCTCCCTATGTGGAGCTAATATCCGCGCAGGATCTGGAACTGCCTGTCGAGGATACCGAAGCCCTGCTGGACAGCATCGAGGATATGGAGCTTTTTTCTTTGTTGCACAATGTGGACAAGCTCACCCTCGAAATCCTCTTCATGAAAATGGACGGATACGGCAGCAAGGAAATCTCAGAGAAAACCGGCCTGTCAGTAAACGCCATTGATCTACGGATTTTCAAACTCAAGAAAAAATTAAAAAATTTTTTATAAGCGGAAAGATTCCGGCCTTTTTCCTGGGCTATGGGACGAACGGGGAAAAAGAAACGTTCGCCTTGCAGCTTGAAAAGTGAATACCAGCCATGCGGGTACGTTCCCGCCTGAGCGAGCGACACAGGAAAAAGCGCCATGACGAGCCGCAAGCAGGCTGCCTCCCTGAAAAGGGATGGCGGCTTGTCTTGTTGGTTCTGAGCGATGCATTTTGACCGGAAAGAGGGAGCAGTTGCCCTTTTCGCCACGACCTTGGGCGGGGTATTATGATACGCGCTATCGTTTGCCCACACGTCAGATGGGCTGGCCGACCTTGGGTTGTAATCAGCAAGACCTTCGGGGAGCCAGTGAACGGCTTGTAAACTGCAAGCCTGCCCGCATGGTTCCCAAGGTTGCCGGGGGGCGAGCAGCAAATACGGCACATCAAAATCAACCTTTTTTAATTCAGATTGCCGTTGACGGCGAATCCGTGCGGCGCAGGTTTTCTGCGCCGCATCAGTTTGCCGCCAACGCACAAGAGCAAATTGCTCTAAGGAGAATGTGCCGAAATGAACAAGCCACCTTTAAAGGAGCAGGCCCATGGGGAGATCGAACGGATCTTCCGAATCCTCCTGCCTCAAAACGGGCTGGCAGTGCGAGAAGAACAGATTACTCTCTGCCACGCCATGCTGGATACCCTGCTCAAAAACAATATCGCTTTATGCGACGCGGGCGTCGGGATCGGCAAGACCTACGCCTACCTGACCGCCTGTATTTTACTGAAAAAGTTTGCCCCGCATGGGCCTGCCGGTTCCCAGCCGGTGGTGGTTTCCACCTCCAGCGTTGCCCTGCAGGACGCCATCATCGGGGAATACATCCCATTCCTATCCCGGATTTTTCTGGAGAACCGCATCATTCAAAAGCCCATCCGGGCGATGGTACGAAAAGGCAAGGAACGCTTTGTCTGCGACGTCCGCCTTTCCCAGCGTTTGGAAACGGTGAAAGATAAGAAAAAGAATGCGGAGCAGATGAAAGCCCTGCTTTCCCTTCGCGCTTATTATGATTTAGACGCCGTAACCGGCCTCAGCGGGTATGACAGGCGGCATGTGTGCGTCCCCAAGGTTTGCGATAAAACCTGCACTCTGCGAAATGCCTGCCGGTACCATCAATACCTGAAGGAAGCCAGAAGCGCGGAGATTTTCGTCCAGATTTGCAACCACAATTACTTGTTAGCCGACGCCGCCCACCGTTTACAGGAAATGCGGCCCCTTCTCAATGATTACCGGGCTTTGGTGATCGACGAAGCTCACAAGTTGCCGGACGCAGCCCGACAGATGTACGGGCAGAGTTTGTCGGCGGAAGATTTCCGTGAACTCTGCGACCTGCTGGCAAAAGAAAAATATATCCTTGCGGCCCATCGGCTGAAAGAAAAGTTTACTGCCCTCATGGGAGCCATGTGCCGGGGCGAACTGCTGGAAGAAGCGCAGCGCACCGCCTTTATTTTAACGCCGGATCGGGAAGCGGCCCTTCGGGATTGCCTCTCCCTCCTCCGGCAGCTTCAAAAACAGCTTGCCCCGCACCTCCCCCGGTGGCTTCTTTACCGGCTGGGAACAACAGAGCAGGCCCTCGGCCTGTTTTTTACCGGGAACCGAAAATACATCCTCTATATCCAGTACGACAGGGACGGAAGCCCCAGCCTCTGCGCCGCCAGCCGGGAAATGCCGGAGCAGCTGCGCCGGGCGCTGTGGATGAAGGACATCCCTGCCATCCTGACCTCCGGTACCCTCATGGCCGGTGGCAGCTTTGACAGAACCCGGCAGCTCATGGGGCTGTCCGTGAACCAGCGGCTGGAGGATTTCATTGCGGTTTCGCCCTTTAACTACGAGGAAAACTGCCTCCTCTACATTCCAGATGATCTTCCCCAAACACAAATGGGCAGCGAACAGGAAACTAAGTGTCTGGCAGAGCAGATCTGCCGCTTAGTGAAAGCCACTCATGGCCACACTCTGGTGCTTTTTACTTCCTATTCCCTCATGGGCGCTGTTTACAATCAGGTAAAAGACCGGCTGTCTTTTCCGCTTATGGAAGTATGGCGGCACTCGCAGGACGTCATCCATAGGTTCAAGCAGGCCAGCAACGCTGTGCTGTTCGCGGCGGGCTCCTGTTGGGAAGGTGTGGACTTTCCCGGCGATATGGTGTCGTCGCTCATACTTGTGCGGCTGCCGTTCCCTGTTCCTGATCCTTTGAGCGAAGCGGAACGGGAGCAGTACCCAACCTTGCAGGATTACATCAGAACGGTAGTTATACCGGATATGCAGGTGAAACTCAGGCAGGGATTTGGGCGGGCCATCCGCACCGAAACCGACACCTGCGTGGTGAGCATTCTGGACCACCGGGCAGCCCCCGGAGAACGGTATCACAAGGCTGTGCTGGAAACCCTGCCGAACCTTCGGCTCACCAGAAAAATCGAAGATGTAGAGGATTTCATCCGGGCGAAGAAAGGCCCGGATTATTTTATGCGATGAAGGAGATTGACATAGATGAACAGAAAAACAGAAACGGCGGATTTTCCCTATATGGACCGCCCCATGTGGCTATACAGCCGCAGCAGCGATAAAAGGATGTTCGTCCTGATTCAGCAGATGCGGAATCTCTTAGAGGAAGCCAATCATCGAGAATACACCGTTGTGGGAACTTCGCAGGATATGGGTACCGGCAGAAGCATGGCACGCATGGGCCTGAAACAGATGATGCGGAGTGTGCAGGGCGGCTTTGTCCGCGCTGTGCTTGTGCGGGATTTAACCCGCCTGAGCCACGATCCCGCCATCCTGATTCCAATACTGGAATTTTTGCAGGACCACGACGCGGTACTGATCACCACCGAGAGCGACCTGCGGTATGAGCTTCACATCAAAGGATTGGAAAACCACTTTTTCCAGAGGGCGGCCCAAAAGGGCCTCCATTTGCCGTGGTAAAGGGGGATGGATTTATGCGTGTTACTTACAATCCAGAAGCGCCATCCCCTCTCATAGTCAATGAAATCAAATATTATATGGCGCTTTCGATCTTGAAAAAGATGCTGGCCGATGGCGTCATAACCTCTGATAATTACAAGAAAGCGACTGTTGCTATTGCCGAAAGATACCGGGTTTTGCGATACGATATTTAGTGGTTGTCGTGATAGCTTTGTACCAGCCGTTGTGGTAATGTTGTTGCTGCGGGGTGGTCACAATAGATGCCGCCCAAGAAAGCGCAGAAAGGGCGGTGCGGAGAATGCCACAGGTGCAGATCATAGAACCTACGATAAGGCCACAGAAACAGAAAATCCGGGTTTGTGCCTATGCCCGTGTGAGCAGCAACTCCGATGATCAGTTGAACTCCTTTTCCGCGCAGGTCGAATATTTCACCCAACTGATACAAGCCCACAGCGATTGGGAATTCATTGACATCTATGCCGACGAGGGCATAACCGGTACCAGAGCCGACAAGCGCGACGATTTCCAACGGATGATGCGGGACTGCAGAGCCGGAAGGATTGACCGCATACTGGTTAAATCCATTTCTCGATTCGGAAGAAACAGCGCCGACTGCATTGAAGCCGTTCGGGAACTGAAAATATTAGGAATAGCCGTTGCGTTTGAAAAAGAAGGCATTGATACAGGCCGCATGACCAATGAAATGTACTTTTCCATGTACAGTGCATTCTCACAAGAAGAATCCACTTCCATTGCAAAGAACATGCGTAAAGGCGCGGTCATGCGGATGAAAAATGGAACCTACCGTCTATCCCAAGCGCCTTATGGCTACCGCTTAGATGAAAAAGGCGGCCTTCTGATTCACCCGGAAGAAGCGAAAGTTGTCCGAAAGATATTTGGGGACTTTCTCTCAGGGAAAAGCATTCGAGAAATCGCCAATGAACTTGCGCAGGCCCAAGTACCAAAGCTGAAAGGAAACCCCGTGTGGAGTGCCACCGGGGTTTCTTATATTTTAACCAACGAACGCTACATGGGAGACGAATTGTTCCAGAAACGCTTCACCACTGACGCATTTCCTTTTAGGAAAGTAAAGAACCGTGGAGAGAAAAGCCAATTTTATGCGGAGGATACTCATGAAGCTATCGTCAGCCCCAATGTGTTTCGTCTGGCACAGGAACTTCTAAAAAAGAAAAATCAACTCCATGGACGGAAAAAAGAAATCCAAACCTATACTTTCACCAAAATGCTGGAGTGCAGTGAGTGCGGAAGCACATTCTGCAGGCGGGTAACCAAAGCCGGAACTGTAGTATGGGCCTGTTATCGGCATTTCCGTGACAAAAAACTGTGCGCCATAGAAAATGTGCAGGAGTCCGAAGTGGAATCCGCATTCGTTACCTTATATAACAAGCTGGGGAGAAATCGCTCGGAGATTTTAACCTCATTTATTACGCAGGTGGAAAAACTGCGCGATAAAAATTTCATGTCCCATCCGGGGGCCATGCAGTTGAACAAAGAAATAGCGGATCTGTTGGAGCAGAATCATGCGCTGGCCACTTTGAGAGCCAAAGAGTGCATTGATTCTGCTTTTTATATGAGTGAAACCAATACCAATAACACTAAGCTGGAAAATTTGCGGAAGGAGCTCCAGCGATACCGTGATTTAAATGACTACCACGAAATACTTGATGGAAGCCGCCTGCTTCTGAAAATTTTTGAAGAACAGGAAAGCATCTTAGAGTTTGAACCTGTAGCCTTTCGCAATATGGTTATTAAAGTGAGGATTTTCTCAGACACCATCTGTTTCCGGTTAATCAACGGGATGGAATTGGCTGAAAGAAGATAGGAGTTGTACTAATGAAAAAGAAAAGATACCTGCCCTTCGGATATCAAATGGAAAAGGGGAAAATCATCCCGCATCCTGACGAGGGACCTTTGGTGCAGGCTATCTTTTCAAAATATCTTGAAAGGGCCGCCCTTTCAACACTCGCCAAATATGCCTCCTTGTCGGGCATTCCTTATCGGGAAGGAGCCGGGCAATGGAATAAAACCATGATTTGCCGGATTTTGGATAATTCCAAGTACGCAGGCGATGAAGGATTCCCGCCGCTGGTTTCAAAGGAACAGTGGGAAGAAGCAGCTTTCCTCAGAGCAGCCAAGGCAAAGCAATATGGCGGCAGCCTACCTGCGGAAATGAAAAAAATCCGCCAGAAGATCTGCTGTGGAAACTGTGAGCAAATCCTCAAGCGAGTCAATATGCGGACAGGATACATCCTGTGGGAATGCCCAAAATGCGGAATCAGCACAGACTACATACCAGACGAATTATTGCTGCAAAGCGTGACTGCCCTATTAAACCGGGCAATTGAAAACCGGGAAAAGCTGAAACCGGAAGAAAGGCATTGTGAATGCTTATCCATCGAAGTCCTCCGGCTGAATAATGAAATTGACCGGCAGATGACCAATCCCCGCGCTAATGCGGATCAACTGCTCCAGCTTATCATGGATTGTGCCAAAGCGAAATACGAAGTCAGCGAAAGCGGCGCTTCGGAGCAGATGACTCAGCTTATACAGGAACGGCTGGCCGATCAACCCCTGATTTCCGACTTCGACTACGACCTGTTTAGCAGCATAGCAGAGAAAATCCTTATTCAGCCAAATACTTCCGTTCACCTTCAACTGCGAAACGGAAAAGTGATATAGCCTACCGGAAAGGAGCATTTATATGGAGACACAAGCCCCCATCAGGCAGAAAATCATCCGGGAGATTAAACCCTCCCCAGTGCTGCAGGCCCGAACCCGCAATCACAGGCTAAGGGTAGCGGCTTACTGCCGAGTCAGTACAGAGCAGGAAGAACAGCAGACCAGTATCGAAAACCAAATCACCTATTATGAGGATTTGATTCGCTCAAATCCTGAGTGGGAATATGCTGGCGTTTTTTCAGACGATGGCATCAGCGGAACCAGAGATGAGAACCGCCCCGGTTTTATGGAAATGATAAAGCAGTGCAAAAAAGGGAAAATCGACATGATACTGGCAAAGTCGCTATCCAGATTTTCCCGAAATACCCTGCAATGCATTTCGTACATACGAATGCTCAAGGATCGGGGCATTATCATCCGGTTTGAAAAAGAAGGGCTGGACACCTCCCGTGTAACCAGCGAAATATTCTTCACATGGACCAGTGCCTTCGCCCAAGGCGAAAGCGAATCTCTGAGCAACAATGTCAAATGGGGCAAACGAAAAGGGTACAGTCAAGGAAAATTCGCCTTTCCTTATAAGAATATGCTGGGCTATAAAAAGGGAGATGACGGAGAGCCGGAGATTGTGCCAGAAGAAGCAGAACATATCAAAATGATTTTTAACCTGTTCCTGCTGGGCCGCAGCCTGCGCCAGATCAAGGAAGCCTTGGAACGGCGAAACATACTGACGCCACGGGGGAATACAGAATGGGGATTATCCAGTATTGAACATATCTTGCGGAATGAGAAATACATGGGAGATGTACTGCTGCAAAAGAGTTACACCGTAGACTTCCTAACCAAGAAAAAGAAGAAAAACAACGGGGAAATCACCCAATATTACATCACTGACAACCATCCGGCCATTATCCCTCGTGAGGATTTCCTAAATGTCCAGCTTGAACTGACCAGAAGGAACAGCAAAAAGAAGGTTTCCCAAAAGAAAACCAAGAGCGCGCTGGGCAAATACTGCAGCAAGTATGCTCTCTCCGAAAGGCTGGTTTGCGGAGAATGCGGTTCCATGTATCGCCGGACCACTTGGGTGAAAAAAGGCAAGAAGAAAGTAGTATGGCGCTGCATCAGCCGATTGGAATTCGGAACAAAATACTGCCAGCATTCACCAACCATATCGGAAGAAGCCTTACATCAAGCAATCCTCCAATGTATTCAAAAAGTGGTCGGGGACAAAGATGATATCCTGAAAAATCTGCGTGATGTTCAAGAAAACATTATCCTGTTTTCCGGGAATCAAATCACACCGCAATCGCTGGAAAAGCAAATAGACAAGCTGCAGCAGGAAATGTCGGCCTTAGTTAAAATTATCGCACAGGGTGGTGACAGCGACTTCTATGCCGCCAAGTTACGGCAGCTTTCCGAACAAAAGATGGGCCTTACTAACCAACTGCAGGAAATCCAGAAAAAGAAGATGGCAAATCAGGCACAGGAATACCAGTACCAACAGGCCCTGCTTTATATCAATAACGAGGAAAACCTGAACCTTACTGAATTTAACGATGACTTCATCCGAAGAATTATTGAACAGGTGACTGTTTTATCTGCTACCCAAATCAGAATACGGTTTGTAGGTGGATATGAGCAGGACGCAAACCTGCCATTGAAAAAATAGGTTGCCTGCAAAAAAATAGCACCGATGTCCTCAATCCGGGGAGCATCGGTGCTATTTTTTTGTGGGTAACTTTAGTATATAGAGAGAAAAATCACTTTCAAAATTGCAGCGTTTCTGTTATAATGAAAATGAGTAAGTGTACGTTGTAGATTGTTCTTTGAAATAAAAGATTTGTGAAGAAAGGGGGGAAAGCATGAAAGTTCAGACCCCCCCACAAGTAGGAGATAGATTATTCTTATTCCATCGAGAGGTAATCATTACCAAGACCTATTTAACATTTCACCTTGTCAAAATTCGCTATATAAATGACATTGCTGAATTTTGTATAGACTATCATGCTTTATCTTCCCAGCCTGACTACACAAATTCAATTGGAATAAACAAGCTAAGAGGACGGATATAATGAGCAGTATTATGACATTTATTGAAGGATATATGACTGGAAACGCATGGGAAGAACTCTGTGTAAAATGTTATCGTCTAAGATATCAAAGAGAGCATTATACAGCTATCCCTGCAGTGCAAGGTGGAGATGCTGGTATTGAAGGATTTACTCATAGCGGAATAGTTCATCAGTGCTATTGTCCAGAACGTATATATTCAGATAATGAACTTTATACTCATCAAAGGGACAAGCTAACTGCAGATATCGAAAAATTAATGAATAATGGAGAGCGCCTTAAAAAATTAGGAGTTCCGCCTATTGCTGAATGGCATTTTAATATTCCTGAATATAAAGATCCGAGGATTCTTAGTCATGCGCAATCGAAGCAGCAAGAAGTGTTAACTGCCAAAAAGAAGAATCCTACTTTGTTTGCCTATATTTCTGATGATTTTAAAATACTTGTTAAAGTTGCAGAAGATTTTTCACCGGAAATTAGCAGAATTATTCGTACAAACCTTACTGATATGAAGCTTAATTTAGCTGTTCAACATCAAGAGAAGCCTGATTGGTCAAAATGTGATTCCCAAAAAGTCGCTAATATACGTCGTAAAGTAGGAGCAGTAATGCATGTTGACGAAGATGATCCTGATTTAAACTATGTGATTAATGTTTATATTGATTATTATATAGCTGGACTGGAAATCATGAATAACTTACAACTTCATTTCCCAGAAATATATGAAGATCTCTACAAATTAGAACAGAGCTATAAAAGAGAAGTTTCATTGAAAACTCGGATGAATACTGACCGGCAATTAAATCAAAGTTTATTTAATAATATCCTTAACGAGTTTCAAGAAAAACTCGAAAAAGATTTTTCCAAAATGCTGACACAAGCTTCCGTTGTAGAACTAAAACAAGATTTAGTCGCAAGTTGGTTGGCTGATTGTTCTATGGAATTCAGGAGTGTATAACTAATGGTAAATCAGTTTCCTCTACAAGGTGATATAATTTTTGATGCAAAACCAGATGCGGTACCATATAACTATCGAATAAGTTATAAGGTTTCTCAGTTGTGTCTTATTATGTACATATGTGGATGGGGAACGTCTTGCTCGCTAATTAAACTTCATATGATATCCTTTGCATTGTTATCACAAAAGAACATGGACAATCTATTAGAGTTTTCTGATAAAACAAATGAATCAGTGGTAGTTAGGTTTGATCCGGCAGTAAATAGAGCACTTACATACGCAGTGGCTTATGGCTTTGTCGTACAACAGCAAAACGGGAATTATAAACTAACAGACCAAGGGAAAAATTTCGCAGAGCGAATTAAATTGGCTGGCGATCTAATGGTGACTGAAATTAGAGAACTTACAGATTTGTCAAAAAGACTTACTGAATCAAGGATTAAGGAACTCACTGAAATTTGGAGGGATAGACATGCTGAGGATTAATAGATTACGTGTTGAAATTAATACTGCAAACGGCATGTATGGAATAGATGAATCTTTTAAAAAAGGGTTAAATTTTGTGGCAAGTAAGGAAAACACTTGCGGAAAAAGTTCTATACTTGCAGCTATATATTATTGCCTTGGTTTTGAGCAGATACTGGGTGGTGTCGCAGGCATTGGTGGGAAGGTATTAACATCTGCTTTTAAAAATACAATTGATGACAATGGAAAATCATGGAATGTTACAGAATCTGGAGCCTATCTTGAAATCAGTAATGGCTCCGAAGAAATAACAGTTTATAGAAGCATTAAAGCAGAAAATAAAGACAATAGACTTATTACTGTATATTTTAGTGAATATGATTTGATTAGTAATCCCAAAACCCAGTCGGAAGATTTTTATGTAAACATTCAGCATGCTGCTACAAGTCAACGAGGATTTCATGCATTTTTAGAGGACTTTTTACATTTAAATCTTCCTTTAGTTCGCACATCTGATGGTAGTGAACGAAAACTGTATTTACAAATCATTTTTTCAGCTATGTTTATTGAACAAAAACATGGCTGGTCTGATATCCTGTCGGGAATGCCCGTATTTGGCATTCGAGAGTCGAAAAAGCGAGTGGTTGAATATATACTTGGTCTCGATACCTTTAAAAACGAAAAAGAGCGAGATCGACTAAATGGTATAAAAACAGACCTTGAAAATAAGTGGGAACAGCTTATCAAAGAAATACAGCGACGTGCTTATTCCGAATCTTGCGATATTGTTAATATCCCCGTGCATCCCTGCGTGCTTTCAGACAAACAGTTTTCGCGTATTGCTATTCTAACAGTTGAGAAAACTACTATAGATGAAAAAAACAATCAATTAAAAACGGAATATGACTCATTGCGTCAATTGAAGCCACGAGTGACTGATAATTTTGAGGCTTTAAATACAGAGCTTTCAGAAACAGAAGCAGCCATTCTCAAATTTGAAGAGATTGTACGTCATCTAATGCAGAAATTATCTGGAATTAGTGAAACAATTCATCGGCTGACTTCTGATCTTCAACTTATTTGTACTGATATTAGAAATAATGAGGATGCAGCCAGATTACAAAAATTTGGTTCGGAAGTTAGTAATGGGCAGGTAAGTGCAAATATTTGTCCAACTTGCAAACAGCAAATTCAAGATAATCTTTTAGAAGCTAATCCGTGTAGTGGCTTTATGAGTATTGAAGAAAACATACGGCATCTTAAGGCGCAAAAAAGTATGCTGGAATTTTCTCTCAATAGCCGTAAGAATACTCGTGACGCGCTACAAAAAGAAAAAGATAGCTATGAAAGTAGACTATTAACTTTACGCCGTTTAGCGCAAACCCTTCGGTCAGACCTTTTTACCACAACAGATACCGAAGCATCTGAAGCAATAATTTTAAAAAAGATAGAAATATCGAAACAAATTGAGCAGTTATCAGATTTGCAAGATGCATTTTATTCTTTTCTTGATAATCTAAATGACTTATCGGAAAAGTGGAATGATTATTTAGAGCAGAAAAGTCGTTTGCCGAAGAAGGGGATTTCTGAAATGGATATGAGCAAAATAGCTCTATTGAAATCTCACTTTATTGACAATCTGCGAAGATACCACTATAGTAGCTTATCAAGTTTTGACGGTATAGAAATCTCAGAAGAATCTTTGCTACCAACCATTGATGGATTTGATATGAAATTTGATTCATCTGCAAGTGATGGAATCAGAACAATCTGGGCTTTTACACTGGCTCTTTTACAGGTTTCGATTGAAAAAGACGGAAATCATCCCGGAGTTATTATTTTTGATGAACCCGCTCAACAAAGTATAGTTTCAGAAGATATGAACAGCTTTATTCAGTCAGTATCTGAAGTTAGTTCCCAAAGCCAGATAATTATGGCCATAACACTTAATAGTCATGAACTTATTCATATTATTGATGAGTTGGATACCGATAAATATCATAAGCTGGAGATTGCAGATAAAGCATTTAAACGATTTGAAAAAATGGGCTCAAGGGAAGTGTCAGATTAAGTAACTGAAAGGGGCATCTAAAGTGTCCACTCCTTCCAATGTAAGAAGATCCGGCATGTGTGAATGTGCCGGGTCTTTTGTTTTTTGTAAAGGATGTAGCAGATATGGTATTCGATATGGCGTTTCATATGGCATTCCCCTTTTGGGAGGAGATTCAAGAGCAGGGATGTGGCATTGAATTTGCATATGCCAGAACCGCTACTTTGGAATCGTATTCTGAGAACCGGCATTTCGCGATTGCATTGTTGAAAAGCAGGACGGATGATACATATTGGTTAAAATACTATATCTGTAAATGGGAAAAAAGCCCCACGCGTGCGAAGGATTGCATTTTACTTTCCTGCAACAGGAAAGCTTCTTCTTTGGCGGAAAAAGCGAATCAAACATATCCAACACATGTACAGCGAGTGGATGGTTTTGACGGCTATCGTTGTTATTTCTATCAAAGGAGACAGAAGATATATTCCTGGTGGGTAGCTTGTCCGGATGAGTGGGCGGAGATGGAACGTGTTGTGCAGGAGTTGATTCATGAAATCCCCTACCCATCGCCCTTGCATGAACCATGTTTTATTACGGTCAGCCAGGCGTTATCCGAAGGAATTTGAATGCTCTGCTTCCTTCCGGATGGGCTGGAGATGGTTTGCCTCCTTTTTGTTACAATCGCAGCAGAAATACTGCCGAAGCGCATCGGAAAAACCGGCATGGAAAAGGGCATCCAACGAAATCCCTGTTGGATGCCCTTGCTGTTTGATGGAACCGTTTGGCTGTGCGCTTTTATTAGTCGTTGAACAAGGCGGAAAGATCATCTTGCGCAAGGGGGCGCGCTTGATTCTGAATCAATACCCCAACGGCCTTTTCCGGATCGTTGACACGGAATACCATATAAGCTACGTCCTTTTTGCGCGCGGTAAAAGCATAGGAGTATTCCACGTTGATGCCGCCTTCTCCAAGTGCAGTGAGCAGTTTCACAAGGCTGCCTGGCTTGTCAGAGAGTTCAACCGCCAGGACCGGCGTGACCGCACAGATATAGCCGGCATCTTTGACGACATTGACCGTTTTATAGGGGTCGTCTACAATCAGGCGCAGGATTCCAAAATCCTGCGTTTCGGCAATGGAAAGAGCGCGCATATCGATCTGGTTTTCCTCCAAAAGCCGGGTGAATTCAGCCAGCTGTCCAGGCTTGTTTTCCAGAAATACGGAGATCTGATTGATAGTCATTTCCAAAGCTCCTTTCTCAGTACAGGTTGCGTTTGTCGATTACACGTACCGCTTTGCCTTCGCTGCGGGTAATGCTCTTAGGCGCTACAAGCTTCACAACCGTATAGATTCCCAGCATGGCTTTCAGAGCGTCCACCAGTTCCTTTTCGCGGGAAGAGACTTGAGAGAGGTTGTCGGAGAACATCTCGGGCGTCATCTCTACCTGGACCTCCAGCTTATCGCTGTTGTTTTCACGGCTGACGACGATCTGATAGTTGGCAGGGTATCCCTTGTTAAGCAATACCGTTTCGATCTGAGACGGGAATACATTGACACCCTTGACGATCAACATGTCGTCACTACGGCCCATCGGCTTGGACATACGCACATGGGTACGCCCGCAGGGGCATTTTTCGTAATTGAGCACACAGATATCACGTGTGCGATAACGAAGCAAAGGGAAAGCGTCCTTGGTAATACAAGTGAAGACCAGCTCGCCGACGCTGCCTTCCGGCAACACTTCACCGGTTTTTGGGTCGATAATTTCAGGGATAAAATTGTCTTCGTTGATGTGCATACCGTGCTGGTCGCTGCACTCAAAAGCGACGCCAGGGCCGGAAATCTCGGTCAAGCCATAGATATCGTACGCTTTGATCCCTAGTTTGTTTTGGATATCCTGGCGCATCTCCTCGCTCCATGCTTCTGCGCCGAAGATACCGGCCTTCAATTTGATCTTATCCCGCAGGCCGCGTTCAATAATGCTCTCTGCCAGATAGGCGGCATAGGAAGGGGTACAGCAGAGAATGGTGGAGCCCAGGTCACACATGAACTGAATCTGCCGGTCGGTATTGCCGGAAGACATGGGCAGGGTTAGGGAACCGACTTTATGGGAGCCGCCATTCAGGCCGGGGCCGCCGGTGAACAGGCCGTAGCCATAGCAGACGTGTACCACATCTTCTTTGGTGCCGCCGGCCGCCACGATTGCACGGGCGCAGCATTCGTCCCACAGGTCAATATCGTGTTGCGTATAGAAAGCGACTACCCGGCGGCCGGTTGTGCCGCTGGTGGACTGGATACGCACGCAATCCTCTAGCGGGACAGCCAATAGGCCGTATGGATATGCTTGGCGCAAATCTTCCTTGGTTAAAAAGGGGAGTTTATGTAGGTCGTCAACGGAACGGATATCGTCTGGAGTAACGCCCTTTTCCTCCATCAGATGACGGTAATAAGGTACATTCTCGTAGACACGTTTCACGGTCGGGATCAGGCGCTCGTTTTGCCAAGCTCTGATTTGTTCCCGGCTGGCACACTCGATTTCAGATTGATAATAATGCTCCATAAAGGGGATCTTTCCTTTCTATATAATGATAATGGGATAATCGTGTAGGAATCCAACGATTTTATAGAGATTATACCATTTTACCTAGATAAAGTAAATATATTTAGTGCGTTTATGTGGACGTTTCTATTGGCGTATCTTTTGTTTTTCCACCATAGAAATGGATTTGGAGAAATAGCGGAGCTTAAAGCGCCTGGGGCTTGTTGCGGCCGGGAAGGGATTCCGTGGGACCTCGTTTTTGCGCCTGAGCGGATGGAGGAATGGCTAAAGCGCATTTCGAAGAATATTTTGTGGGGTTGTTTTGCGTAAAAATTCAAAGTGGAATCATTTTCTGAGAGGCTCTGACAACCCGGAGCTGTCTAAGAGATCGAAAAAGCAGCTGCCAGTTTTCGCTGGCAGCTGCTTTTTCGATATAAACCGTATGTTAGGCCTTTGATGGGGTTTCGCCGGATTCGCTTGCGGATTGAAGCGCCGCATAGCCGGTCTCACCGGTGCGGATCTTTAATGCATCGGTAATTTCATAGGCGAAAATCTTTCCATCGCCCACTTCACCCGTATAAGCAACCTCTTTGATCTTCTGGATGGTTTTGTCTTTCCACTCTTCCGAAGAGACGACGATTTCCAGCTTGATTTTTGGCAGCAGCATGACGTCGATTTCCTGCCCGCGCACGACGGTTTTATAACCGCGCTGGGCGCCGAACCCCATCACTTGATAAGCAGTGACGCCGTTGACGTCAATTTCATGCAGGGCTTCCTTGATGTCCTCGAGCTTTTCCTCGCGGATGATGGCTTCTACCTTGTACATCATACTTATGTATCCCCCTTCATCAGTCTAAACCGTTAAACGACGGATATGCCCGCTCGCCATGCTGGGTCATATCAAGCCCAAGCAGTTCCTCTTTGTGTTCAACCCGCAGCTTGGTAAAGATCCGGGTGATCCCGACGCACACCAGCGTCCCCACCACGGCGACTGCGATTGTGATCAGGATGCTGACGACCTGTGCGGTAAAGAGCCCGGCCTCGCCAAAGACCAACCCGTTCCATCGCGCAACTGGATTGATGTCCGTCCTTGCGAACAATCCGGTGGCAATGCCGCCCCAGATCCCGCCAATGCCATGGCAGCCAAATGCATCCAGCGCGTCGTCGATCTTGAGCTTGTTCTTTAAGAAATTCATCGTGAAGTAGCAAATGGGGCTGACCACCGCCCCGATGACAATCGCTGCCCAAACCGGGACAAAGCCCGCGCCGGGCGTGATGGCAACCAGCCCGACAACCAGTCCGGTGGAAGCGCCCACCAGCGTCGGCTTTCCATCTTTGATGACGTCGATCAACATCCAGGCCAGCAAGGCTGTTGCAGAGGAAAGGGCCGACGTCAAAAATGCGTGCGCGGCAAGGCCGTTGGCGCCCAGCGCAGAGCCGGCGTTGAATCCGAACCAGCCAAACCAAAGAATCGCCGCGCCCAAAAACACAAACGGGATGTTGTGGACACGATAGGATGTGTGTTCCACACCGCTGCGCCTGCCGAGAAGGATCGCCAGGACCAAACCGCTCACACCGGAGCTGATATGGACAACGTTGCCGCCGGCGAAGTCGACAGCCCCCATTTCGGCCAGAAGCCCACCGGCTCCCCATACCATATGTGCCATGGGATAGTAGACAACCAAGGACCATAATGCGATAAAGAGAAACAGTGCCTTATAACGCATACGTCCTGCCACAGCGCCCGTGATGAGCGCCGGCGTAATCATGGCGAACATCATCTGGAAAACAACATACGTGAGCGACGACAGCGTCGGCGCATAGGACAATGCTTCATTAAAGTCCAAACCATTGAGGCAAATATACTCCAAGCCGCCGATTATGCCGCCGTGGTCCGCACCAAAGGATAGGGAAAAGCCGCATACAATCCACATAACGACGGAGAGGCCCATAATACCAACGCAAGCCATAATGGTGTTCACGATGTTTTTTCGCCGCACCAAGCCCCCATAGAAAAAAGCCAACCCTGGCGTCATAAAGAATACGAACGCCGCACAGATCAGTACAAAACCGTTATCCCCTGTACTCATACGATCACCCTCCTAAAAATTTAAAAATAAAATAAAAAAAGGCGTTCCCATCCCTTGGGAACGCCTTTGCTCGCCACTATTATAGCGAAGTAAATTAGAAAAGTCAATGGTCAATTTATAATTTCATTCGATGCTTTTAAAATATGCCTGGTTAAAATATATCTGGTTTTCTGGCCTTATCGCATCAGGCGCGAATTTCCAGATTAAAGAGCATACGGGGCATGGGGATCGTGCGAATCTGGAACATCCTGTCGAAGCGGGAAGAAACATTTTGAGAGGGATGGGCTGTGTGTTATAATAGTTCCGGCTCTTTGACGGGGCATTTGAAGGACGCCGGTACGCATGGCGTCAATATAGCGATGACGCTGCAAAACCGTATCGGGGAATTTTAAGGCGCATATCTGCCTGCCAGCGGATATGCAGTGGAAATAGAGGATTCATTAGAGAAAGAAGGGGTTGTAATGAACGAAAAAGAAGTCGCAGAAATCCGCCGCCGGTTCCGGCCGGAGAAAAGTAATATCGCCTATATTCGGGGCTGTTATGTCAATGATAAGCGGGAGATTGTATCTGAATTCCGCCAGTCGTTCGCGCTGACGCCGCAGGAAGAATCGGAGAAGCTCTTGGCCATCTTAAAGAGGACGCTCTCTGGGACGCTGGGGAAAAATTTGATTGATATTGATTTCACCACCCGCCAAGTCGTAGATAGCGAGGAACATAGCTTATTAATGGAACTTCGGAATTCTTCTCTCAACAATGAAGAGGCGGCGCAGGCGCTTTTCCAGCGGATTGTCCAGTCTTTGTCTATCGAGGGGCATTATGTGATCCTGCTGGCGTATGATACATACGATGTCCCTTACCGCTCCAAGGACGGGGAACAACAGGAGGACGCCTCTTCCGAAGTATATTCCTATTTCTTGTGCAGCATCTGCCCGGTCAAGATGACAAAACCGGCATTGAGTTATTATGTAAACGAGAATATGTTCCACAACCGGAAGGAGGATTGGATTGTTGCGGCGCCGGAGATCGGTTTCTTATTTCCTGCATTTGAAGACCGAAGCACCAATATCTACAGTGCCCTTTACTATACGCGCGATATTGCGGAGAATCATCAGGAGTTCGTGGACGCGGTGTTCCACTGTGAAGTCCCCATGCCGGCGGCCGAGCAAAAGGAAACCTTTGAATCGATCCTTGGCGAAACGTTGGCCGAAGATTGCAGCTACGATGTGGTGCAATCGGTGCATAACCAGTTAAGCGGGATGATCGAAGAACATAAGGCCAACAAGGAAGTGGAACCCCTAGTGCTTTCCAAACGAGCGGTCAAACAGGTCTTGGAGTCCTGCGGGGTGCCGGAAGAACGGACGGCCACTTTCGATGAAAAATATGATACAGTATTTGGTGCAGATACGGAGCTCCGTCCGCGGAACATTATCAATAGCAAGCAATTTGAGGTCTGTACGCCGGACGTCACGATCCGGGTGAATCCGGAGCGCAGCGATCTTTTGGAAACACGTGTGATCGATGGCAAGAAGTATATTTTGATCCGTGCGGAAGAAGGGGTTGAAGTAAACGGCGTGCAGATCCATATCTCGTAAGAAAAAGGCGTGAAGAGGAATCCTCTTTACGCCTTTTGATTTCCATCCCTATCGTTTGGCGGGGATGCGCTCTACCAATGTGACATGGACCGTGTCCCCCGGCTGTTTGCCGATTTTCGCGCGGATATCTTTGCGCAGGCCAAGAATGTGGCGGACAGTTTTCATGCGCACCAGGCTGCCGTCGTATGGTTCGCCGTCGAATGTTGCATGGACGGGAACCCGGCTTTTTCCAAATGCTGCTTTTACATCAAAGGGGATTTCGATATACGCACCGTCGATGTTGGGGACTTTTTGAATTTCCGCGTCAAAAGCATATTCGCCCATGATCGAACCTCCTTCCGGTCCTTTTATCATGCCCCATCCTACCGGCAAATTTCACAGGGGATGGCGATCGTGTTGTAGGAATAGGCTTGTGATGCAATGGGAGATATGGTAGATTATATAGGCAAGTTATTGGCGCTTTCCCGGCCTTGGAAAGAGGCTGGAAAAAGAATTTGAAAAAAGTTTCAAATTTTTTTAAAAAAGGTGTTGACAAAAGGGGTAGGGTTTGGTATTATATTCGAGCACCTTACGAAACGGCCCAAACGAAAGGGACAAGGCGAGAGGCCATAAACCCAGACGGGAAGCCGGTTCGAGGGTTGTGAAGGACCTTGAAAATTAAACAACGTTACGAAATGAAGGACCCGTAATGACTTTGAGAGAGACGGGAACATCCGGAAGGATGTGAACGGAACTTTCGGACGAATTGAGAATCCAGACTCAACAAACTGGAATACACGTTAGTGTATCGAGATAGAGCTTTTCAAAAACTCTAAAGATTTAAACGCTCCTCTGGGGCGATTAAATACAATTTTTAGAGAGTTTGATCCTGGCTCAGGACGA
>NZ_NFJK01000014.1 GCF_002159845.1 Anaeromassilibacillus sp. An250 | reverse complement strand
TCACAGACAACAAGCCCTTTCGGCTACTTAAACAATTTTTACTTTCAAATATTGTCTAACTTTTGGGGGTCACTTCATTCTGGAGGCTCCGGGCGTATTTCTTTTTTTCTCTCTATCAATACATCCCTTTGGGATTGGGGCCATACTGGTTGGAACCGGGCTGGCTGTCCATGCAGGCAAACACAAGCAGGATGAGCGAACCGATGCCGGGGATCAGGTTCAACAGCAGGAACCAGGCGCTCATATTGATGTCGTGCAGCCGCCTTGCCCAGAGGGCGAGGAACGGGAGCAAAATAGCCAACCCATAAATCGTCTGGACCACACCGAAGACGGAAAGGAACCTGGTCAGGATGCTCAGGATCAACGTAATGACGAAGTTGACGAGGACGGCCATCCAGAAATCCCTGCGGCGGGTACGGCCGGAAAAGTTTATATAGTTGCGGAACATATTCACGTAGGGCTGAAAGAAATCCATGGTGACGGCTCCTTTTCATCATTTGTGTCCAATTATAACATAAGCCGCTCTAAAAAGGAAGTCCTTTTGTGCAAAATACACTTTAACAATAAGGATGGTCTTCCCTATGATTCCCTTTCTGCCTTGCAAAGATGTTTGCTTGTTCCGGGCACTTCTGTGGGACGAAACATAAGTCCCGCCTGTCTTTTTCGAACGCCCCCTGTGGAGCGGGAACGAATCCCTGTTGGCTTTCTTAGAGCGTCCCCCGTGGAGTAAGAAATATCAGGATTCCGCTTCGCTTACTTGGCTCTCGCTGGAGGCGCGAAAGACGCTGTGCGTCCGCGAAATGGCACTTCGTGCCCGCCGGAGGTGCGAAAGACGCTGTGCGTCCGTGAAATGGTACTTCGTGCCCACCGTGAGGCGGGAAATGAGTCCTCGTTGGCTTTCTTAGAGCGTCCCCTGTGGAGCGGAAAATATCACGATTCCGGTTCACTTCCGCGGCTATCGCCGGAGGCGCGAAATGACGCTGTGCGTCCCCGTGGAGCGGGAAATATCAGGATTCCGCTTCGCTTACGTGGCTCTCGCCGGAGGCGCGAGGGGCACTGCGTGCCCGCATGGTGAGGGAAATGCGCTTCTTTTTGGTGTCTACGGAGAGCACCCAGACCTTCACAATGTCGCCGACCTTGAGCACCTCGCTGGGGTGTTTGATGTACCGGTCGCTGATCTGGGAGATGTGTACCAGGCCGTCCTGGTGCACCCCGATGTCGATGAACGCGCCGAAATCGATCACGTTGCGCACGGTTCCCATCAGCTCCATGCCGGGCTTGAGGTCCTCCATGCTCAGCACGTCCGTGCGCAGCAGGGGCGGCGGCAGCTCGTCGCGCGGGTCGCGCCCGGGGCGCAATAGCTCTGTGACGATATCCCGCAGGGTCGGGACGCCGGTGTCCAGCTGCTTGGCAAGCGCCTCCTCGCCGGCCTGTGCCACCTTGTCCCGCAGGCCGTCCAGCCTTCCCGCGCGCACATCCTCCAACGTGAAGCCACAGCGCTCCAAGAGGGCCTTCGCCACCGCATAGCTCTCCGGGTGCACGGCAGTATTGTCCAACACGTTTTTGCTCTCGCTCACGCGCAGGAAGCCCGCGCACTGCTCAAACGCCTTGGGGCCGAGCTTCGGCACCTTCTTGAGCTCCGACCGGCTTTGGAATGCGCCGTTCTCCTCGCGGTACTTCACAATGTTCTTCGATACGGCGGACGATACGCCGGAAACCTTTTCCAGCAGGGCCGGGGACGCCGTGTTCAAGTCCACGCCCACGGTGTTCACGCAGTCCTCCACCACGCCGGAGAGCGCCTCGTTTAAGCGCTTGGGCGGCATATCGTGCTGGTACTGCCCCACGCCGATCGCCTTCGGGTCAATCTTGACCAGCTCCGCGAGCGGGTCCTGCAAGCGCCGCGCGATGGAAACCGCGCTGCGCAGGGTCACGTCGAAATCCGGGAACTCCTGGGCGGCCAGCTTGCTGGCGGAATAGACGGACGCGCCCGCCTCGCTCACCACCATGTATGAAACCCCGGCGCCCAGCTCGTGGATCACTTCCGCGGCAAAGATTTCGGTCTCCTTGCTGGCCGTACCGTTGCCGATGGCGATCACCTGCACCCCGTGCTTGCGGATCAACTCGGAGACGGTCTTCTTCGCCTCCTCGACCTTCGCCTTGGAATGCGTGGGATAGATCACGCCCGTATCCAGCACGCGGCCGGTCGCATCCACCACCGCCACTTTGCAGCCCGTGCGGTAGCCGGGGTCCAGGCCCATCGCCACGCGCCCCTTGACCGGCGGCTGCATCAAGAGCTGGCGCAGGTTGACGGAAAAGACCTTGATCGCGGCTTCGTCCGCGTTTTCCGTCAGGGTGTTGCGCACCTCCCGCTCGATCGCGGGGAAAATCAGGCGGCTGTAAGCGTCCTCGGCCGCTTCGCGCACCGCGTCCGTGCAGGGGGACCCCTCCTTGACCGCGACCGAATACACGATGTTCAGCCCGCGCGCCGGGTCCAGCGCCACGCTCACCTTCAAGAAGCCCTCGCGTTCGCCGCGGTCGGCCGCCAGGACGCGGTGCCCCGCCAGCTGCCGCAGAGGTTGCCGGAAGTCGTAGTACGGCTCATAGACGGATTCCTCCTCCGGCTTGGCGGCCTTGCTGACCAGCTCGCCCTGCGCCATCGTCACCACGCGCAAACGCTTGCGGATCCCGGCGTCGTCCGAAATCCACTCCGCGATGATGTCCTTTGCGCCCGCGAGCGCGTCCTCCGGCGTCTCCACGCCCAATTCGGGGTTGACGTAGGCTTCCGCCAGGTCGATGGGGTAGGAAGCCGTTGGGTCCTGCTTGTAGATTTCCTGCGCGAGGGGCTCCAGGCCCTTCTGCCGCGCCACGGACGCGCGCGTCTTGCGCTTCGGCCGGAAGGGGCGGTAGATGTCCTCGATCTCCGACAGGGTCGAAGCGCCGTCCAGGGCCGCGGCAATCTCTTCGGTCATGCTGCCCGCGGCCGTGATGAGGCTCGCCACCTCCTGGCGGCGTTTCTCCAGCCCGCGCAGGTATTCCAGTCGCTCCGCAATTTCGCGCAGCGTCTGGTCGTCCAGGGAACCGTGGGCCTCCTTGCGGTACCGCGCGATAAACGGGATGGTGTTTCCCTCGTCGATCAACTCTATGACCTTTTCCACCTGCCAATTTTTGAGGTGGAACTGCTCTGAAAGTATCGTTACAAAATCCATCCGCTCACCATACCCTTGCCATCTGCGCCGCCGCGCTCTTCGCCTGCTCCATCCGCTCTGCGACCTCTTCCGGCGGGAGAAGGTCCGTCCCCTCTGCAAAGAGGCAATCGAAGCCCGGGATGCCGAAGAACTGCGAGAGGGCCTTCATCTCTTTTTCGCCCAACTCCAAACCGGACGCCGCCCCGGTATAGAGGCCGCCCCGGGTGGTCAGATAGAGCAAACGGCTCGCCTTGCAGCACCCGATGCAGCCGGTATCGCCCTCGCCATAGCGGAACGTGATTCCCGGCACGGATACCGTCTCGATATACGCTTTCAGGATGGCCGGGAAGCTCAGCTCCCACATGGGCGCGGCGACCACGATGCCGTCCGCCGCGGCGAACCGGCGGGCCTCGGCGAACTCCGGCGCGTCGATCTTGCCTTGACTCTTGAGCGCCTCCCGGCGTTCCAGCTCTTCGCCGCGGATGCAATGGATGTCCGCCTCTGCCAAGCGGACCACATCGACGGTATCCTGGGGATGCGCCTTCCGATAGGCGTTGAGGAACGCGTCCGCCAGTTCGCGCGTCCGGCTGCCCGTGCGCAGGCAGGTATCCACATACAGGAGGGTGCGGGGCGCAACCCATTTTTCCATCACATAGTCGTCCATCACAAAGCCGTTGCCGATGTCCGTCACGAGCGGATAGGCGACGGTAAAGCCCCGCGACCGGTAGCAGGCGATGGACCCGTCGTTGTGTTTATTGACCGTGAGCCAAATTTTCCGCAATCCCTCGCGGCGGCAGAGGTCGGTCATAAAGGCGATGCCGTGGGATGCGATCCCCTTGTGCCGGAAGGACTTTTCCACATAGATTTTGCTGAGGAACAGGCTGTCCCCGTCGCGGCGGATGCCGGTGTACCCGGCCTTCTGGCCGTCGTATAAGAAGAAATAGTAGTGATACCCTTCGTTTGCCATCTGTGCGCGCATGGCCGGGGCCGACTGGAATTTTTCAATCATGTAAGCGGTCTGCTCCGCGCCGATGATGGGGGTAAAATGATCCGTCCAGATGGGCTTTGCCAAAGCGGCCAGCTCGTCCACCTGTTCGGGAAAGACTTCAACCATTTGGATAACAGGCATGGAATGTTTCTCCTTTTTCTTGGATTCTTGGGTTCTATTATACGTGCTTTTCCAAATGGACGCAAGAAGGCCCCCGGCATATGCCGGGGGCCTCGATTTGCAAGAAATGCTCACTCGTGCCGGACTTCAGACGAAATCCGTGCAATCCTTGTGGATTCTCTACTTCTTATCCCAAGAAGCCAAAGAATGCTTCCGCTGTATCCACTGCATTGAGATTATCTCTCTCTGCCACATACTGCGTCAGGAACAGGGCAACCTGTACATCCATCGGGTCGGCCGTATTCGCCGCAAACGTGGTGATGCCATTGGTGTTGTCCTTCAGGCGCAGGTTCATCATTGCCTCATTCAGATTGTAGGTAGCTTCCTGAATATCGGAATAAGAAGCGCTCGGATCCGCCTGGACTTCTTTCGCTCTGGCAAGCGCCGCGCGGAATTTCTCTATACCGGCTTCTTCATATTGGCCCGCGTCAACAGCAGGTACAATGGATTCTGCCTTTTCGATGATATAGGCCAGATTCTCATCCGGGCTCTGTTCCATCACCAAGTTCACACTGCTGTCCATCAATTTCTCAAATGCGTTCGCAATCTCATCGGCGGTCGCATCCGCATTGTCCAGCACGTCCTTGGCCTGGTTCATGGCATTTACAAAGTCCTGCCATGTGTCAGGGAGGAAATTTCCTTCCAGCGGGAGCAGTATGCTCAATTTATCATACAGATCCTGCAGCAGGTCCTTATTCACTTCATTAATCTCAATGTTATCCGGATCGCCGCCATCGGTCGTATCCATCTGATAGGCGTTCAGGACAAGCTTGCCGTGGTAGTGCTGGCCCTGGTAGGCGTTGCCGGCATTCTCCGGCAGATAGCCCGCGATCACATAGCGCACGCTTTCGCCCGCCGGGATCATCACGGTTGTGTATGTATCGCGAGCCCCATCGTCCGCGCCTGCATAATCCGTGTTCAGGTTGACATCCGCAACCTGCGTCCAGGCACCGGAGTTCGGGTCGTTTCTATTATAATAGACAAACACCTTGAGGGCTTCCTTCAGGCCGTTGTCACATGCCTCCGTCTTGCCCTGGGTGATGGTGAAGCCATCCTCGGTCAGAGCCGGCTCTCCGTCTGCACAGCCTTCGCCCAATTCCAGGGAAATCTGCACCTTGGTGGGCAGGGTGCCGTCGTTTGTGATGACGACCGGCTTAAAGTAGGCCGGAACAGGATCGGCATAATCGCCAGGGTATACGCCCGTGGTGTTGTTCTGCGTGACGTCGTTGGTCCATTTGTCCGAACCATTGCCCGCCAGTTCCGCGTTGAAATTTTTAAGCTGCATCGGGCGGAGATTATCAAAGGTTAAATCTGTGGACGCAGCTTCGCCCGGCTTTACACTGATGTCCAATATGCCGGCCGTAAAATTCGTGTTTACCTTTTCCGTATCTGTGAACCATGCCATTGTTCCTCCCGCCAATAGGCACAGAACCAGCAATACAGATATACCCGATAGAATCGCTCTGCTCTTTTTGGTCTTTTGCATGATGTTACCTCCATTTCATTTTCTAACCAGTTTGTCCGAACAAAAGGATTTTTCCTCTTTACGGGTAGTTCGTGTCTAGTATAGCATAAAAGATCATAAAAAGATATACCCAATCTATAAATTTTAAATATTTTTTTCTCTTTGTTCTGTCTGTTTTCGTTAAGTTTCTACCTAATTTGAATCGCTGCCCTACGAATTTCGCGTTTATATTTACCTTTTTAGATCCTTTACATTTCCTATTTATTCCTGAGAATCCCTTTGCCAACACAGAATAAACCGTGCAGGCATTTCCCTCTATCGAGCGAAAACCGTTGTAACATATTCTACAAACACAAAAAGCCCCAACCCTGGGAACTCCCGGGGTTGGGGCCTTACCGTTATCGGGAAGAAGTCTTCCCTTTTATTTTGATGTCCAGTCCACGATTACGCAATCGTTACCGTGCAGTGCTTTGTAGCGTTCTGGCCCGGCAGGGTCGTATAAACGCCCGTGCTCTGGCCCGGCGTGCCGATGGCATAGACTCTGTAATAGTAGTCGTTGCCGATCTTCGCCACGAACTGCGTCTTGAGCACATCGCCGTTGCCGACCGTGAAGCTCGGCGTCATAGCGTTGCCGTTGACCACGGTCATCTTGAAGCAATACGCCTGGCCGTGCTTCAGCGTGAAGTTGACCGTCGTGTCGGAAACCACATAGGCGTTCGCCGCCACGCTCTGGCCTGCGGAGACAACGCCCGCTGCGCCGTACGCATTGCCAATGTTCGCGGACGTGCTGCCGCCGGAGCTGCCGGCGTTCGAACCGCCGTTGTTCACTTCCACCAGGTTGGCCTTTGCTGCACGCGCCTGTGCGACCGCGTTATCCACAACAACCTGGCCCTCTTCTGCGTCGAGGGTCTCGTCCGCCAGCAGGGTCTTCAGGTTCGCGATCGAAGCGGCAACCGCTGCATAGCTCGTCGCTGTGTAGTCGGAAGCATCCAGTGCTTCGAGCTCGTTCAGCAGAGCTTCCAGCTCGGTCTTGTCCGCCTTCTTGCGCAGCGCTGCCATGGCCTCGGTCAGCGTCTGCGCCGCCGCGTCGATCGTCGCCTGCGCGTCGTCCTTCGTCAGCGCCTTTGCTGCATCGAGCGCCGCCTGGAAGGCCTCCTGGCCGTCCGGCAGGTACTTGCCCTCTGCGATCTCCGCTGCAACCGCTTCCGCCTTCTCGATCAAGTCGTTCAGGCTGCTCCGATCGGAGGCACGCACCAGGCCCTCCGCTGCGTTCAGCAGGCCGTCGTATGCCTTCGTGACGTCCGCTTCCAGCGGCTCATCCTCTGCAAGGACTTCCGCTGCCTGCGCCATCGCGTCGGCAAATGCCGCCCAGCTGCTGCTCGTGAAGTCGTCCTCCACCAGGCCGCTCAGCAGGTTATACAGTTCTTCCAGCGCGCTCGCGTCGCCCGCCTGGAAGTCCAGATAGTGGATGACGTTCAGCAGGCCGCTCCAGGCTGCATCGATCTGCGCCTGGGTTGCCGCGTCGTCGGCCAATACTGCCGCCGCTGCGTCGTAAGCCTCCATGAAGGCTTCCTTTGCCGCTGTGACCAGCGAATCGACCGTGCCGTCGTCCACATAGGTCTTCGCGTAGTTGTAAGTCTCTTCCAGGATGCGTTTGTCCGTCACTTCGAATACGAAGTCCAGATTGACGGAGCCGTTTTCGACCGTCGCCGTGTAGGTGTACGTATCGCCGCTGATGAGCTGCGGTTCGCCGCCGTTGATGGTCACGGAGCGGAAGTTCTTGCCTTCCACGCGCGGCGCAAAGGTCAATTCGGCTTCCGTGCCGTCTGCGACGTCCTTCATTTCGAACTTGCCGAGCAGGTCCGCGATCTTCTGCGGCTCGCCATTCACCGTCAGGGTGACGTCTTTGCTGTTGTACGTCGCCGTCAGGTTCTGCTCTTCCGATGCAGGGATCGGCAGGGCGTCCTGGGAGGTGGTTTCATTGCCGGCCAGCGTGTCTTCAAACAGCAGATAGAATGCCGCTGCGGACCAGCTGAAGTTCTTGGTGTGCAGGCCCTCGCCGGTCTCCGGGTTGTAGTTTTCACGGATGGGGCCGTCGCCCAGCAGGCCTTCCGTATTGTCGAACAGGCGGTAAGCCGCTTCTCTGGCTTCGTCCTCATAGCCGTAGTTCTGCAGGGCCTCTACCGCGTACAGCGCCTGATCCAGCCAGACCGGGCCTCTCCAATAGGTGCTCGGGCTGTACTTGTCGTTGTCCGCAGAAGCGGTTGGGAACGGAACCGGACGGTAGAATTTGTCCTCGTCCAGCATGTTTTCGGCAACGCGCGCAGCCTTTTCCGGCGTGGCGAGCTTTGCCCACAGCGGGAGCCAGCCCTCAGTGCCCTTGCCGCGGTTGACCAGCAGTTTCTTTTCGCTGCCGTCTTCGTTGGTCTGGAGGTCGTAGTAGAAGCCGGTCTCCTCATCGAACATGTTCGTGTTGATGTAATCGCGGACGTATGCCGCTTCCTTTTCGTACTTGGCAACGTCTTCGTCGTAGCCGAGCACTTCTGCCATGGACATCAGGAACGCTTTCTCCGCATAGAGGTAGGAGTTCAGGTCCACGGATTCCTGGTTGATGCTGTAGCCGACGATTTCATTATCGGCATTGCGCACCGGGAAGACATGCACGCCGATGTCGTCCGGGCCGTTGCCCTCTTTGTCAAAGCGGGTGGCGTTGTCCATGCCGCTTTCCCATGCAGCTGCCTCGATGATGGCGTCCTCGTCAAAGAGCGGTTCGCCGTTCCCGTCCAGCAGGATGTTGCCCTCGCGGTCATACTGATAGTGGGAATCGTGCACCATGGCGCCGTATTCCGCAATGCCGTTGTGGTCGACGTCGCGGTTGGTGTACCACCAATTGTGGTAGGCGACCAGCTTCGGATACATTTCCTCGAGGAAGGCCACGTCGCCCGTCTGGCGGTAGATGTTGTAGACCGCCCATGCCGCCAATGCTGGTTTGGAGTTGCGTTCGTTCCAGTTGCCGCTGTCGCCGCCGCGCTCCGGTCCAAGGTTGTAGAAGATGCAGTCAACGATCGTGCCAGCGTCCTGCGGGCGGACCGGGTCGTCCGGGGTGATCTGATAATCGAAGTGTGCGCGGATATTATCCTCTGCGGCCTCAGGGTTGAAGCGGGCCATACCGGTCGCCTGTTTCCAGGAATCCCAGCCCCACAGGCCGATGAACCACTGGTAGGATTTGGACGGGACAATGCCGCCGTGCTGCAGGGCGCCCGCCGCGCTGATCCAGTTGGTCATCAGGGTTTCGATAGCTTTCACAGCCGCGTTTTTGTACGCCTGGTCCACGTCCGCGTTGTCGATGGTATCGACATAGCCCTGCCAACGCTCGCTGTTTTCCACAAAGTAGCCGTCGCCGCTGGCCAGCATGTCCGCGGTTTTGTCCGCTTCCTCTGCGGCCTCTTCGTCCGTGAAGGTAAAGCTCTGCGTCTGGTAGGTCACATAGGGCTCGTCCGGCTCCACGGTGATGGGCGCTTCGAATGTGCTTTCATAGGAGAGCGCATCCTCGGAGACCTCCGTTGTGACCGGCTGGTCAAAGCGGATGTTAAACTTGTTTTCCTCTGTGGTCATGTAGCTCCAGATCTCGCGGATGGTTTGGAAGTTTACGGCTACGCCGTCGTCCGTCGCCTCCAGAGAGGTTCCGGAGGGGGAACCATACGCGTCGTATGAGTCAAAGATGGAGCCGGTCTGCTTGAGGTTCAGTTCCAGTGCTTCGTCCGTCTTATTGTCGATGGTGGTCCGGATCAGCGCCGTGCGGCCGCTGGCGAAGATCAGTTCCAGTTTGAGATCGATATCTTCCAGTTCATAGCCCTGCACCAGCTTACCGGGATAGGCGTTGACGGTCGCTGCGGCGTCCGCCAGGTTATAGGCCGTCCCGTCAGTGCCTGTAATAACCCATTTCCCAATGCATTCGGATAGGTTCACCGGGTATTCTTCGGCAAAGATCACCGGGCCGGCAAAGCCGCCGTAAGCGTCCGTGGCGTCTTGGGGATGCAGATAATAGCCATGCCAGGCGCCCATGTCGCAGAAGTTATTGTACTTATTGGTGCTGTAATCCCCATAGATGTCCGGCTCCGGCACGCCGGTCATATCCAATACATTGGCATAGCCGATCGGTTCCGGGGCAAGGATCGAATCCTCCTGCGCTGCCGCGGCCGCAAAAGCGCCGCCTGGAATTGTGCCCGCAACAAGTGTGGCACACAGGAGCATTGCAAGTGCAGAACGGTGCAGTTTTTTCATGAGACTTCCTTCCTTTCAAAATGTTTCGATCTGCGGGAATCGCTGGGTCCCCAGCAAGCGCTTGGAGAGGGCGCCGCGCCTCTTCCCGCTGGAGGCGGCAGGGGTCGGTTGGATGGCCTCCCTTCTTTTGAAAGATTTCCAAAAATAAAAAACCCTATAAAAGAATTTCAGGCAGAACGATCCATATCTTAATAAAGGCGAAACGAAATATGTGAACAGATGAATGTTTAATAGTATATTAACATTTACAAATTGTAAAGTAAAGAATACTCGTGCATAATATATAACCATTCTTTTTGTTATATTGCATAAATTCTGATCGCATATTGATTGATAAAGCAGTTTTTGATAATATTATATGAATAGAAAAATTTATGGCGGGATGTTGGGCGGCCAGCAGGCCAAGCGCCCCAGGAAACCGTTGCCACAGAGGGAAAAAGGGCTTGTAAAAAATTTTTCAGAAAAATTGAAAAAAACGCTTGCATTTTCAAATATCCTGTGCTATTATATGGGAGTCGCCAGTGAGGACGACAAGAATTGAATAGTTGGTGTCGATGACGATGAGGGTCCACCCGTTCCCATCCCGAACACGGAAGTTAAGCTCATTAGTGCCGAAGATACTTGGCTGGCGACGGCCCGGGACAATAGGAAGGCGCCAACATCAAAGCAGTCACCCAATAGGGTGGCTGTTTTTTTATAATTTCATATGCTTTTTTGCCGTTTTTGCGCAGCCGCGCCAGATCTGCGTGGCGCAATTGCGTGCCGGGCGCATGTTCTGCAACAAACCGGAAACAACATCCATGCAGAGGTTTTGTAGATCCCCCTTGTTTTTTTGCACGGTTTTCTATATAATGTTATTTAGCGCTTTAAAGCATAAAGTAATAAAAGTACAGACAGGAGTGATCGTATGATTATTGTCATGAAACACGGCTCCACCCAGGAGAACGTTGATAAAATCGTAGAAGTCCTGAAGGCACACGGCCTCGGGGCAAACCTTTCCACTGGCGCCCAGGCGACCATCATCGGCGTGCTGGGCGACAAGAGCAGGCTGGCGGACGCCAACCTGGAATTGATGGACGGCGTGGAGAAGTGCGTGCCCATCATGCATTCCTATAAGCTGGCCAGCCGGGAGATGTGCCCGGATGGGCGCGTTGCAGAGGTGGGCGGCCAGAGGATCGGCGGGAAACAGCTGGTCCTGATGGCGGGCCCCTGCGCGGTCGAGAGCGAGGAACAGATCCTGGAGGCGGCCCAAGGGGTCAAGGCAGCGGGCGCAACATTCCTGCGCGGCGGCGCGTATAAGCCGCGCACCTCGCCGTATGCGTTCCAGGGCATGGAGGACGAGGGCTTCAAGCTGCTCCGCAAGGCGGCGGACGCCACGGGCCTCAAGGTCGTCAGCGAAGTGATCTCCCATGACCAGATCGACACGGCGGCCAAATACTGCGATATGTTCCAGGTGGGCGCGCGCAACATGCAGAATTTCCGCCTGCTGCGCGAGATCGGCCGCTCGAAGGTGCCGGTGCTGCTCAAGCGCGGCATCGCCTCCACGATTGAGGAATGGCTGGACGCTGCCGAATACATTATGAGCGAAGGCAATTATAATGTTGTATTATGCGAACGCGGAATCCGTACCTTTGAAACCGCCACGCGCAATACGCTGGATGTCTCCGCGGTGCCGGTGGTCAAGGAGCGCAGCAGCCTGCCGATCATCATCGACCCCTCCCATGCGGCGGGGAAATCGCGCTACATTGAAAGCCTGTCCCTGGCGGGGATCGCCGCCGGGGCGGACGGCCTGATTATCGAAGTGCATCCGGAGCCGAAGGTCGCCATGAGCGACGCGGCCCAGCAGCTCACCATTCCGGAATACCAGGCGTTGGTCAAAAAGGTTGGCGCAGTGGCCGCCGCCGTGGGAAGGGAACTGCCCTGCTGAGCGGCCGCAGGGGCTGGCTGCGGCTTTGGAATGCCTTCCAAGCGGGCGGCGGCTCCATAAAGCGGGGGAAGTTTTCCACAGGATGGAAGCTTCCGGTGGAAAACAAAGCCGCCCCGGGATTTCCGGGGAAACGGTTTCCCGGGGAATAAATTTCATATAAGGGACCATGGAATGGCAATCGATGAAGCGGGCCCCGTTCTCCCAAGTGGAGGGCGGGGCCCGTTTTGTGCATTTCCGGCAGAGTTGTCCGCACGGAAAGCGCCTGCGGGATGCGCGCAACCCGGTCAGCCCATTTCGCCCAGCGTCAGCCCTTCAAAAAAGCAACCGTAGCTGCAATGGTAGATCTGATGCAGCGCAACCAGCAGGCGGATCGGGATATTCAGCTCGCCGGTTTCGTAGCGGGAATACAGGCCCCGCGTGGTGGAAAGGCCGAGGATGCCCAGCCGGGCCACCAACTGGTCCTGTGTCAGCCCGTTCGCCTTTCGGAGGCGGCGCAGGTTGTTTCCCATGTTGAGATCGGCCTTTAATTTTTCCATCAGGAGCCCTCCTCTGCGGCCATTTCCCATATACAAGGATGCGTATCTATGTTATGCTAAATAAGAAATAAACGCAAGCGGAAGGGCAGGGGGCAGCGATGCGCGCCGGACAGAAGGGCCATTACAAGAATTGTTGCTTTATGGGGCACCGGGATGCACCCGATGGGTTGTATCCCCTGCTGCGCAAGGAAGTGGAGAGGCACATCCTGCAATGCGGGGTGAACCGCTTCTTTGTCGGCACCTACGGCAATTTTGACCGCATGGCGGCTTCCGTGTTGGGGGAGATCAAAGCGCGGTATCCGCACATCCGCTTCTATCAGATGCTCGCCTATCCGCCGGAGCAGGAGTGGATGGAACTGCCGCCCGGCTGCGAACGCGCCGTCTATCCAAAGAAGCTGGCCCGGGTCCCGGAGAAGGCGGCGATCCCGGTCCTGAACCGCATGGTGGTGGACGCCTCCGACTACGTGATTGCCTATGTCTACCGCGTTTCCAACGGCGCCTATCAGACATGGAAGTATGCCCGCCTGCGGGAACAGCGGGGATTGCTTTGCATAAACAACCTGGCGGAATTTTGAACGGGATAGGGGTTTTATCTGGAACCATCATGTGAAAAATGCCATGCAAATGTAGGAACGTTCCTGCGTTTGCATGGCATTTTTCCTTATATTGAGGGGGAAAACGGGCGGCTGGGACGCGCTTTTGGGAGGCCGGCCAAAAAAGGAAGAGCGGAATGGTCTGCTAAAATATTGTAAATTCCGGTTTTGTTATCGTAAAGACTTTAAAAACCAAACCGGATACAATAGAGACAACGAAAGGGGAACGGCCCCGGGGAGGCGGAGAATCCGGCCGGCCCAAATCAAACAGTCAAAGTTACATAGGAGGAACGATCTATGAAAATGAGAAGATTTGCAGCAGCTATCCTTTCCGTATTGATGTTTAGCGCATGTGTGACCGGATGCGGAAGCACGGAAGAAACCCCCGCAGCAACCGACGGCACCGCTTCGACCGAGAGTACAAGCGATACGAACGCAGGCGGCGCGGACGACGGAAAATTGAAAGTCGGCTTTGCACAGATCGGCCAGGAATCCGGCTGGCGCGACGCGGAGACCGCTTCCATCCAGTTCTATGCAGGCCAGAATTTGGATACCATCGATTTCAAATTTGCAGATGCACAGCAGAAGCAGGAAAATCAGATCAAAGCAATCAAATCCTTTATCGATATGGGCGTTGACGTCATCGGCCTGGCGCCGGTAGTAGAGACCGGTTGGGACGCCGTATTCACCGAGGCAAAGGACGCAGGCATCCCGATCATCCTGGTAGACCGTATGGCGGACGTCCCGGAAGACCTCTATGCAACGTTCATCGGCTCTGACTTCATCGAAGAGGGCAAGAACGCAGCCGACGAAATGGCGAAGCTGATCGGCAACAGCGGCAAGATCGTACAGCTCGAAGGCACCGTGGGCGCCTCCGCTGCGAACGACCGCAAGAAGGGCTTTGAAGATCAGATGGCAGCGGAATATCCGGACATCGAGATCATCGCATCCCAGACCGGCGACTTCACCCGCGCAAAGGGCAAGGAAGTCATGGAGTCCTTCCTCAAGACCTATGGCTCGGACATCAAGGGCGTTTATGCGCACAACGACGACATGGTACTCGGCGCAATCGAGGCCATCAAGGAAGCCGGCCTCAAGCCCGGCGAGGACATCAAGACCGTTTCCTGCGACGGCGTCAAGGCGATCTTTGAAGCAATGGCTGCCGGCGAAGCAAACGTCACCATCGAGTGCAACCCGCTGCTCGGCCCGGTCTTCTTCGAGACGGCCCAGAAGCTTGCAAACGGCGAAACCGTTGAGAAATGGATCAAGTCCGAAGAGGGCATCTTCCGTCAGGAGACCGCCGCAGAAGACATCAAGACCCGTGTCTATTAATTTGATTTCTCCTTCACTTTCTTTCTTCTTCATTTTATAAATTTTACCGATTCTGTGAAATCCGCCCCGCCTGTTGAGACGGAGGCGGATTTTGCATATCAAAAGGAGGGGCTGCTATGAGCGGCGAAACGGCATTGATCCAAATGTCGCACATATCCAAGACATTCCCCGGCGTCGTCGCGCTCGACGACGTGCAGTTTACATTGCAAAAAGGGGAGATCCATGCGCTGCTGGGCGAAAACGGCGCAGGGAAATCCACGCTCATCAAGGTTCTCACGGGCGTCGAAGAGCGCGACGGAGGGACAGTGCTGCTGGAGGGAAAGGAAATTTTCCCCAAGACCCCGCAGGAGGCCCAGGACGCCGGCATCAGCACGGTGTACCAAGAGGTCAACCTGTGTCCCAACCTCTCGGTGGCGGAAAATGTCTATATTGGACGCGAACCCAAAAAGGGCGGGCGGATCGATTGGAAAACCATCAACACGCGCTCCAAGGAGCTTTTGGAGCGGTTTGACCTACAGATCGACGTGACCAAAACACTCGATTCCTATTCTGTGGCAGTGCAGCAGATGGTGGCCATCGCGCGCGCGGTGGATATCTCTGCAAAAGTGCTGATCTTGGACGAACCGACGTCCAGCTTGTCCACGCTGGAGGTGCAGAAGCTGTTTGAGATCATGCGGATGCTGAAAAAGCAGGGGATGGGGATCGTTTTTGTCACCCACTTCCTCGACCAGGTGTATGAGGTATCGGACACCATCACCGTGCTGCGCAACGGCGGCTATGTCGGTACATACGCCACGGCGGACCTCCCGCGCGTGCAGCTGGTCGCCAAGATGATCGGCAAGGAATACGCCGACCTCAACCAGCGCTTTGTCAACGAAGAGGCCGCAAAGACGGAAAAAGAAACCCTGCTGTCCCTCAAGGATGCCAGCGGCGCGGGCACGATCGATTCCATCTCGCTCGACGTCCACAGCGGGGAGGTGCTGGGGCTGTCCGGCCTGCTCGGGTCGGGCCGCTCGGAAATTGTGCGCCTGATCTTCAGCGTGGACCGTCTCAGCGGCGGTGAGATGGTGCTCAAGGGCGAACCCATCCACAACCGCAGCCCGTTGGGCGCGATCCGCAAGGGTTTCTCCTTCTGCCCGGAAAACCGGAAGACGGAGGGCATCATCGGGGATCTGAGCATCCGGGACAACATCATCCTGGCGCTCCAGGCAAAGCGCGGCATGTTCAAGGCCATCTCTAAGGCGGAAGCGCAGAAGCTCGCCGACGAATACATCGAAAAACTGGAAATCAAGACGCCGTCCGCGGACCAGCTCATCAAGAATCTCTCGGGCGGCAACCAGCAGAAAGTCATTTTGGCGCGCTGGCTGGCTACCAACCCAGACCTGCTGATGCTGGACGAACCCACCCGCGGCATCGACATCGGCACAAAGGCGGAGATCCAGAAGCTGGTGGTCCAGCTTGCGGAGCAGGGCATGGCGGTTATCTTTATTTCCTCGGAAATCGATGAGATGCTGCGCTGCTGCGACCGCATGGTCGTTTTGCGGGACAAAAAGAAGGTCGCGGAGCTGAACGGGCAGGAGATCTCGGAAGCGGCGATCATGCATTATATTGCGGGAGGTGCGGAGAATGAACCTGCTTAAAAAATGGAGCAAGGCGCAGGTGTTCTGGCCCATTGTGATCTTCCTGTTGATCCTGCTGGTCAATGGGATCGTCTCGGGCGGCGCGTTCTTCGAGATGAAGATCGTGGAAGGGCATCTGTATGGCAGAATTATTGACATTTTGCGGAATGGTAGTAAACTTATGTTGTTAGCCACCGGCATGACGTTCGTTTTGGCCACCGGGGGGACCGATATTTCCGTCGGCTCTGTGATGGCCATCAGCGGCGCGATCGCGTGCAGTATTGTTGCAAATGGCGGTAACGTGGCCGTCGCAGTGTTGGTGGCGATTTTGGCAGGAGTTGTAGCAGGGGCATGGAATGGGATGCTGGTCGCGAAGGTCAAAATTCAGCCCATCGTCGCAACCATGATCCTGATGGTGGCGGGCCGCGGCATTGCGCAGCTCATCACCAACGGTAAAATCATTACCATCAATTCGGATTCTTATTATTTTATCAACGGCGGCTATATTTTGGGCCTCCCGTTCCCGATTTTCATCGTGGCGTTTGTCGTGCTTATCGCCATGCTGTTCACCAAAAAGACCGCCTTCGGCCTGTTTTTGGAGTCCACGGGCATCAACCCGGTGTCCAGCCGCTTTGCCGGCATCAACGTGGACCGCATCAAATGGCTGGTCTATACCTTCTGCGGCGTGATGGCGGCGGTTGCCGGCCTGATCGAGAGCGCGGGCATCAAGGGCGCGGACTGCAACAATGCGGGCCTTTTGATCGAGATGGACGCGATCCTGGCGGTCGCAATCGGCGGCACATCCCTGAACGGCGGGCGGTTCTCCATCCCGGCGAGCCTGGTTGGCGCGCTGATTATCCAGAGCATCACCACGTCTATCTATGCGATGGGTGTTGCCCCGGAGGTCACGCTCGTGGTCAAATCGCTGATCGTTGTCTTTATCTGCCTGTTCCAATCCAAGGCGTTTAAGGATATGCTCAAGAGGCGGTTCCTGTCCCGGAAGGCGGTGAGCCAGGCATGAGAGAGACGAGTGGAAAGAAGAGAACGTTCCGGATCAAGAACATTTCCCTGGCAATCACCACCGTGCTGTTCCTGGTGCTGTTCGGCGCTGGGTCGGTTGCATACGACAACTTTTTCTCGTTCTCAACGTTCTTCAATCTGTTTAACGACAACGCGTATCTGATGATCGCTTCCATCGGGGTAACGTTTGTGTTGCTGACGGGCGGCATCGACATTTCCATTGCATCGACCATTGCGTTTACGTGCGTGTTTTCCGCGTTTTTGCTGCGGCTTGGCTGGACCCCGCTGATCGTGATCCCGCTGGTCCTGTTGATCGGCCTGGCGTTTGGCGCGCTGATGGGGTACATGATCCACTATTTCAAGCTTCAGCCGTTCATTGTCACGCTGGCGGGCCAGTTCTTCATGCGCGGCATGTGCGCGGTCATCAGCACGGAGTCCATCCCGATTTCGGATGAATTCTACAAGACCATGGCCCTGACGAAGGTCACTTTGTTGGGCGGTAGGATCTATTTCTATGTGTTTATCGCCATCCTGGTGCTGGTGGTTTCGCTGTTCGTGTTGAAGTTCACGCGGTTTGGCCGCACGGTCTACGCGGTGGGCGGCAACGAGCAGTCCGCCATCCTGATGGGCCTGCCCGTGGCGCGCACCAAGGTCGCTGTGTATGCGATCAGCAGTTTTTGCGCAGCGCTGGCCGGCGTGGTGTTCAGCTTCTATACGCTGGCGGGCTATTCCCTGCAGAACATGGGCCTGGAGCTCGATGCGATTTCCTCCTCCGTCATCGGCGGCACGCTGCTGACCGGCGGCGTGGGCAACGTGATCGGCACGACGGTCGGCGTCCTGATCCAGGGCGTGATCCAGACCATCGTCACCTATCAGAATTTGAACACCTGGTGGACCAAGGTGACCATCGCGGCGCTGCTGTGCATCTTCATCGTGATCCAGAGGGTGATCGCCATCCGCGCGGAAAAGGCGAAAGGGACTGCAAACTAAAGCCGTTGCTTTCTCGTTTACAGGAATCCATATCCGATACGGGATGGGGGCCGAGGGGGCCCATCGTATTGCCATCCCTGGCGGGAGGCCCTGCGCCGCCCGCCAGGGGTATTGTGCTTTCTGCCATGTGCTGTAAAACCGCCATCTGAACCATGGATGATCCAAATGTAAGAGGAATGTTGAGGTGCATGCAGATGCAAAGACAAACAAGGAAAACAAAGGCCCCGTGGGCGGTGCTGCTCGCCCTGTTCCTGCTGGCAACAGCTGTGTTCCCCACAGCGGCGTGGGCGAGCGCGCAGCAGGACCCCTCCGCTTCGGAAGAGGTCACCTATCTGGACACCGTGTCCGTCAGCCCGGATGCGGACCTGGAGGAAGGCAATGTGGAGATCCTATACTATTTCTACAACCGGTGCCTTTCCTGCGACGAGGAAGCAACCATTGAGGAAAATATCCTTGGGATGCTCAAGAAGGATTTCCCAAACGTCACAGCGGACCTCACGATCAAAAATGTGGCGGAAGAGGAAAACCTGGAGGCCCTGCGCCAGGCCCTGATCGACAGTGGGGTTGGGGAAGAAAAACTGATGCAGCATCCGATCGTGTTCATCGGCGACCAGGTGCTGATCGGCTCGCAGGAGCTGGGGGAAAAGTTCCAACCGGCGGTGGCGGCGTATCTGGAGGAACAGCGCGCTGCTGAGGACGAATCGGTCACGATCCAATACCTGTATGCGGAGGGCTGCTCCGAGTGCGAACAGGTGACGGAATTCCTGGATGGGATCACGGCCGTCGAAGTGCAGAACGAGGACGGTTCGGTTGAAGAAAAGCCCCTGCGTGTGGAGCGCATCGACGCGGGCAATATTGCGGACATCGAAGAGATCAATGCGCTTTACAGCGAGCACCAGGTCAAGCCGGAGGAGCGGCGTGTGCCAATTGTGTTATATGATGGAGGTTATTTCGTCGGCTATGAAAATATCCAAAAGAACTTGATAAATGCGCTAAAAAATGGTAATCTTAGTTATAATGACCAAGCCTTTGCAGAAGGGGCGGAGGAATCCCTCTCGGGGGCCAATTTGTTTTGGGTAGCCCTGTCAGGGTTGATCGGGGGGCTGTCCCCCTGCTCCATGTCGCTGGTCCTTCTGCTGTTTTCGCTGCTGATTGCCGATAAGCAAAAGGTACTGAAGGCCGGGTTCGGGTTCATCCTGGGCAGGATCATCCTGTATTTCCTGCTGGGGACCGTGTTCTTCGGCCTATTGCAGGCAATCGACCGGTCGCTCTTTTCGGGGATCAATACCGTGGTAGCCGTGTTGGTGGTTGTCATCGGGTGTTTGTTTGCCGTCCTGAGCTTTATCGACTTCCTGCGCACCAAGAACGGGCGCGCGGGGAAGGCCATTTTGCAGTTCACCCCGCGCATGAAGGATTTTTACCGCAGGACCGTTGAGAAACTTTCCACAGGGAAAGCTGTGTTTATTGCCGCTATGTTGGCGGGCGCGGTCATCGCGGTTGGGGAATTCCTGTGCACGGGCCAGCTGTTTGCAGCGACGGTCCTCTATTATTTTGATGCCAGTGCAGGAAATATGATGGTGGGAGCCCTTATATTCCTGCTTTATACCGTGATGCTTTCCCTGCCCGCCGTTGTGGTAACGCTTTTGATCTACCGGGGGAAGCAATATTTGGATATTGCGGCGAAATTTGCCGGAAAAGAGCACCTCATCAAGCTTGTGATGGCGGTCCTTTTCCTGGGCTTTGCCGCGTTGAGCGCCTACCATCTGTGGGGCGCCTGATGTCCCGCCGCATCGCTTCCAAAGGGCGGCGTAGCGGAAGCATAGAGCAGCCCCTGTGAAGATCCTCCGGTTTGGGACGGGGGTTTACTGGGGGCGGGCGCATGGCTGCACGCAGAGGCGGGGCGTCTTTTCAGGACATTGCTGTATGCGCCGGCAAGGGCAAGTTAGCCCGATACCGGAGGTCTACAGAAACCAATTGTGTCAGGTCCTTTTGGGGCTGGAGAAATGGGGTGGGAGACAAACTAGAGGGAGCAAAGGTTATTCAAGAAAAAGAAGGAGGATTCAAGTGAAAAGGTTTACAAAATTTGCCACAGCCCTATCGACTGCCTTTTTGATGGCAGCGGTTTTGGCAACGGGCGCCAGCGCGCACGACAACGGGGCTGCCCAGACGCCGCCCATGGGGTGGTCGAGCTGGAACCTCTTCGCGGCCAACATCGATGAGGATCTGATCGTCGATATCGCGGACGCGATGGTGGAGTACAATCTGGATGACGCCGGGTATGAGTATGTCAACCTCGACGACAACTGGCAGTCGTCCGAACGCGACGTCAACGGGAGATTGCAGTTTGACCCGATCCGCTTCCCGCACGACGGCAACTGGCTGTCGGGGCAGATCCACGACAGAGGGCTGAAGATGGGCCTGTATACGTCCAACGGCCTGTACACCTGCCAGGACCTGCCGGCCTCCGAGTTCCGGGAGCTGAGCGACGCGACGAGCTTTGCAAATTGGGAGATCGACTTCTTCAAGTACGATTATTGCCACAATGTGCAGCTCTCCCCCACGGCATATGGCATTTACGGCCTGGATGTCGCAAAGCCGTATGAGCCGGGCACGGAAGTTTATGAGTATTCCTATAGAGACGCGGAGCTGGAAGGCACCGCCTACATCTCTGGCGACCACATCGACGGCCTGGGTGAAAACGCGGGCGCCGCAACTTTCACCGTAACGGTGCCGGAAGATGGTACATATGCCATTAACCTGGACTTCTACAAGAAGCCGTCCAGCGAGGATGTGCCGATGTTCGTCGACATCAACGGCGACAGCGCCCATCCGTACCGCATGATGCTGCCGGCCTCCAACTACACCGGCGGCGCACCGGGCAGCCGTGCATCCGCTCTGTTTGAGCTGAAAGCCGGCGAAAACACCCTGCGGTTCTACAACCCGATCCGCAGCTCCAACCGCGACTACGACACCGCCCGCTACAACTACAAGTTCATGAGCACGAACTTGATGCAGGCGACGGAGAAGTATGCAGAGGAGAACGGCAAAGAAAACCGCCCGATCACGCTGGAAATCTGCGAATGGGGCGGCCGCCAGCCTTGGGTCTGGGGCGGCGAAACCGGCAACATGTGGAGAACTACCGGCGATATCGCGGCCAACTGGAACTCCATCTCCAGCATCTACGATACCAACGTAGAACTGTATAAGTATGCTGGCAAGTACGGCAAAGAAGAGGGCGACAACAACTACGGCTGGAACCATCCGGATATGTTGGAAGTCGGCGTCGGTTCTTCCTTGACGTATGACGAGTATGTCTCGCACTTCAGCCTGTGGTGCCAGATGGCATCCCCGCTGATCCTCGGCAACGACCTGCGGACGCTCGACGAGCATCCGGAGATCCTCGACATCATCACGAACGAGGACGCCATTGCGGTCGACCAGGACCCGACGGCCATCCAGGGCATCCGCTACCGCGATGAAGGCGATTTCGAGTACCTTGTAAAGCCTCTGACCGACGGACGCATTTCCCTGCTTATGTTCAACCGCTCCAATTCTGCGGCGACCATGACCCAGGAAATTTCCCAGATCGGCGAACTGCTGAAAGAAAAAGACGAGTACTACTATGACAACTACTACAAGCTCGACAACACCTATGTGTATCATCTGAAGGACGTCTGGGAGAAGGACGAAGACGGCAACAACATCGAGTTTGACTCCCCGGTTGCCACCGCATCCGTCCCGGCGCACGGCGTCAAGATGTACATCATCGAACCCAATGAGAACGTCCAGGAAGGCGCTTACATTGTTGGCGAACTCGACGACAGCAACCTGAGAAGCGGCGAGAGTGCAATCCTGACAGCGCGCTTTGTCAACGGCGGCGCAACGAAGGTTGACACCGTCGGCATCAGCCTCGACCTGCCGGAAGGCTTCACCTCCAAGGCGCTCTCCTCCACCGTGAGCAGCGACCTCACCACGGGAGAAAGCTTTACTGTCCAGTTCCGCGTCACCGCGGGCGATGTGCCCATGACCAATGAACCGATCACGGTCAAGGCACTTTTGACGTATGAAGGCTCCAACCAGCCGGTCACCGTGACGTTCGATACGATGATCACTGTGCAAGCGGCAGCAACGGGCGACCCGCTGCCGGACGGCCCGTTGACCACCGAAAACTGGGTATCCGGAACTGCCGGCTGGGGCAACATCCAGCAGGACCGCTCCATCAACGGCAACCCGCTGACCATCAACGGCACCACCTATGAGACCGGTATCGGCACGCATGCGCCTTCCGAGCTGGTATACTACATCGGCGGACGCAACGTAGAGTTCACCGCGCTTGTCGGCTCCGACGCGGATTCCGGCAACAGCGGCGACATTACCTTCCAGGTCTATGGCGACGACGACCTGCTGTATGACAGCGGTGAGATGGATTGGCATGACGATGCGAAGTCCGTCGCTGTGAAGCTGATGGGTTACGATTACCTGCGCCTGGTCGTCGACTCGGGCGGCAATATGGACTTTGACCACGCGGACTGGATCAATCCGCGAATCGATTCCTATGATCCGGAAGTGCTGGCAGACGATGTATTGACCATTGCGAACGCTTGGTCTGCGAACAGCTACTGGAGAGACCCGGCGGACGGCAAGAACATGGACGGCGGCTCCATGATCCTGGACGGCGTGAACTATGACCGCCCGGACGGCGGCTTCCAGGTGAACCCGCCCAGCGAGGTTGTGTATTACCTGAACGGCGCGTCCGGCGTCTTTACCACGAAGATCGGCATCGGCGATGAGGTGGAGGACGACGCCAACGGCGCTACCGTAAATTATAAGATTTACGGAGACGATGAACTCCTCTTTGAACAGTATATGGATGCCACTTCGGAATCCGTTGACGTTGAACTGCCGATGGCAGGCTATGATTTCCTGAAACTGGTTGTGGAAGAAGTAGACAGCACCGAATATGACCACGCTTGCTGGGTAGAGCCGCGCTTCACCACCTCTACCGAGCCGCTGGCGGCTTTGATCGCAGAGGCGGAAGAGCTGTTCAACACAACGGACAACGTCACGGACGAAGCAATCGAATTGCTCCAGAACGCGATTGACGAAGCACAGGCGCTCGTCGACCTGGGCAGCGAAGCCAATAAGGACGACATGGCGCTTGCCGCGAAGCAGCTGCGCGTTGCGATGCAGGAATTCACCGATTCCAAGTGGGTTGTCGATAAGGCGGGCCTCTATGGCGCGATTATCATGGCGAAATCCCTGAACGAAGAAGACTATGATGCGGATAAGTGGGCGGCCTTTGAGGAAGTCTATGACGCAGCATATGAAGTGTACTTGGATGAAGAGGCAACGCAGGAAGACGTCAATGCAGCGGAGCAGGCACTGCGCGATGCATTGAAGTCCCTGGACGTGGTCGCCGGCGACCTCGACGGCGATGGCGAACTGACGGATGCGGATATCGAGATGCTCCAGCAGTACATCTTGGGCGACCTGGAACTGACGGAAGACCAGATGGCTCTGATGGACTATGACGGCAACGGTACGGTTGATATCCGTGATATGATCCAGTGGAAGAAAGTCCTGTTGACACAGGCATAAACAGCAAACCATTATGACCCAGGCGGGTAGGCCGCCCGGCATAGTGGATTCGGAAAAGGCATTGACAGGCGTTTGGACCCTTTTGCCTGTCAATGCCTGTTTTCTTCCTTTCGAAAAACAAACTGCATAATTTACGTTTGAATTTTATAGAATTTTATGGATATTACATACAGAAAACTGCTTATCAAACCATTCATTGGACAATTCGGCAGAAAGATTTCTCTGCCTCCAAATATATGGCCCTGCAAGACGGCAGGACGGGAAAGAGGGGATGTAGGCTTTGCGGAAAATGAAGGATCTACTGTTGAATGTAAGCTTGCGGACCAGGATGCTCCTGTCCAATATCGTTGTGGCGCTTATCCCCTTCCTGATTTTTTCCATTGTGAGTGGGTTCGTCTTTCTGGATCATGCCCAGAAGACCGCGGAAGAGCACTCCGTGCAGTTGATCCACCAGGTGAGCAACTCTATGGACGTCTATGTGGAGACCATTGAAAAGATGGTCAATTATATCCAGTTGGAATTGCAGGATACGCCTTTTTTCACCATGGAATCCGAAGGCGCCTCTGGCTGGGACAGCGAGACGGCCTATATCCGTTCCGTTTTGGAAAACGTCGCGAATTCCCACCGGGAGGTGGCCGGGATCTTTATCGCGACAAAAGAGGACCTCTATGTCAGCACGGGGATGTCGCGCATTTCGCGCGACCCCTTTCAAAACGAACGGTGGTACCGGGAAGCTTCGGAAAACCCCGAGGAAATCCAGCTCATCAGCGTAGTGACGGGCCGGAATATTGTGACCAACCGCAGCTATAGCATCGACGATGTGTTCTCGCTGGCAAAAGCTGTGCAAGACCCGGAAACCGGGGAAGTGCTGGGGGTGATCCTGCTGGATATCCGCCACGACATTATCCAGAGTTCCATCAACGGCGTCACCATCGGGGAAAAAGGGTTTGTCTTTGTGATGGACCAGGAGGACAATATTGTTTATACGCCCGTCAACGGCATTGTATACCGCGTCAACCCCAAGTGGGTCAAGGCGATGGAGCCCATGTCGGTGCAGATCCAGGGCGGAAGCTACCAGATCCGCAGCGAGCTGTCCCCCTATACCGGCTGGCGGACCGTGGGCGTATTTTCCATGGACGAAGTGATGTCCAGCGTCAATACCATTGTGTACATCCTGTTTACCTGCGTCATCATCTCCCTGGTATTGGTGGTCATCGTTTCCTTTAAATTCAGCCGGACGCTCACAAACCCGATCTTTAAGCTCAAACGCCTGATGAAACAGGCGGAATCCGGCGACCTTACGGTCCGTTTCAATTTCCAACACAACGATGAAATCGGGGAGCTTGGGCAGAGCTTTAACCACATGATTGCGCGCATCGACCAGCTGATCCAAATGGTCTATGTGGAGCAGGAGAACAAGCGGACCGCAGAGATGAAGTCCCTCCAGGAGCAGATCAAGCCGCATTTCCTCTACAATACGCTGGATACCATCAGCTGGATGGCCCGCGACTACGATGCGGAGGATATCGTGCGTCTGGTGGACGCCTTGACAAATATGTTCCGCATTGGCCTGAGCCACGGGAAGGACATCATCACGGTAAAAGAAGAGATCACACACGTTTCCAACTACCTCTATATCCAAAAGATCCGCTATAAGGATAAGCTCAACTATGTGATCCATGTGGACGAATCACTCTATGCCGTCGAGGTGCCCAAGTTGATTTTACAGCCCCTGGTGGAAAACGCCATTTACCACGGCGTAAAGGCAAAGCGCGGCGGCGGCACCATTACCATCACCGGTGTGCCCGAGGGGGAAAACCTGGTGTTCACGGTCCAGGACGACGGGGCGGGAATGCTCCAGGAGAAAGTGGAGGAACTCAACCGGCGGATGAGCGAGCGCAGTGTGCTGGACGAAAAAAAGAGCTTCGGCCTGTTCTATATCCGGGAACGGATCCAGCTTTGCTACGGAAAGGGGTATGGCGTACATGTGGAAAGCACGCTGGGGGAGGGTACCCGCGTGACCATTACGCTGCCCCTGTATCAAAAGCCGAAAAAATTTGATGAGGAGTGATGGGAATGTACAAGGTGCTGATTGCGGATGACGAGGAGATTATCCGCAGGGGGATTGCCCATTTCCTGAAAAAGGACCCCGATATACAGGTGGTCGCCCAAGCGGAAGACGGGGAAATGGCCTTGGAACAGGCGATGGAATATCACCCGGATCTGCTCTTTGTAGACATCAACATGCCGTTTTTAAACGGCCTGGATTTTATTGAGAAGCTGAAAACCGTCCAGCCGGACGCCTTGATCCTTGTGATTACCGGCTACGACGATTTTAAATATGCCCAGAAGGCCCTGCGCCTAGGGGTCTTTGACTATCTGCTCAAGCCCATTATGGAGGATACCTTTTATGAGGCGTTGGGCAAGGCAAAAGACCAGCTTGGGCACCGGCAAAAACAGGCCCAGTATCTGGAATGGGCCCGGGCGCTGGTGGAGAAAAACCGGCCGGCGTTGATCGCCGAATTCCTGGAGGGCTGGCTGGACGGCCGCTTTACGGAAGCGGAGATCCAGGAGCGCATTTCTGCCCTTGGGCTGGAACTCCCGGAGCCAGTCGGCGTGACGCTGGTGCATCTTGAGAACAAGGACAATGCGGAAATCGGCGGCGAGTGGGACGAGGACTTGCTGTTCTATGCGGCGGAAAATATGGCGAATGAGGTCTTCCAGACGCTGCGCCCTGTATCCACCTGCCGGAATTCCGCCGGCGAATTGGTGCTGCTCACCGCGGGGGAACCGCGCGCTGTGTGGGAGGCCGCGGGGGAACAGCTCAAACACTTGCTGCAAACCCACCTGCCGGTGGATGTCTTCCTCACCCGGCGCCTGGGGGATACGCTGCAAGGCCTGCCTGCCGCATACGAAGGGGCGTCCGAGGACCTGCGTACCCTGTTGGAGACGCCGCAGCTTGTCCGGGATGCAAAAAAATACATCGAAGAAAACTTTGCCCGGGAGGAATTCTCCCTCACAGAGGCGGCGGACTATACGCATGTCTCCCCGCAGCACCTGAGCCGGGTGTTCCGCCAGAGCACGGGCATCACTTTTATGGACTATATCACGCGGGTACGCATCCGCCGGGCGATTGAGCTTTTGCGCGATGACGACCACAAGATGTATGAGATTGCGGAGGCGGTCGGGTACTCCAGCCAGCATTATTTCAGCAGCGCGTTTAAAAAGGTGCTGGGGGTTTCGCCTATGGAGTACAAGAAGAGCTTGCAGAAAAGGGGCGAACCCAATCCATGACCGGCCCAACGGCAGGAATGTAGAAAGGAGGGAATCCGCATGCGGGAACGGATCAAAAAGGCAGGCTACCGGTTGATCGGGAAAGCTGCCTGCGCATGTATCCTGATTTTTGTGTTGCTCTTTACGATCTTCTCCGCGTGTGTGGTAAAGCAGCAGCCAGACCAGATCTCCTATGTGATCGGCGTATCGCAGGCCAATATGCGGGAGCCCTGGCGGTTGGTGCTCACGCAGGAGATCCAGGAGGAAGCTGCCAAACATCCGGACGTGCGCCTGGTCATTACGGACGCGACGGACAACAGCGATAAACAGATCGCGGACATCCAACGGTTGCTGGATTTCGGGGTCGATTTGATGATCGTCTCCCCTTGTGACGTCAAAAAGGTCACGCCGGTGGTGAGCGAAGTGTACCAGTCGATCCCTGTGGTGGTCCTTGACCGCGTGGTGGAGGGGTACGATTATTCCCTCTTTATCGGCCCGGATAACGAACTGATTGGGAAGCGGGCGGGGAAATCCGTGTCTGCCATGCTGGGCGGCAAAGGGACCGTCCTGGAGCTCTGCGGGAGTTCCGTCTCGCAGGCGAGCATCGACCGGAGCGAGGGCTTCCGAAGCGTCATCGAAGAAGCGGGCAACGTCAGGGTGGAGCAGGTGCATGTTGTGAGCGAATCCCGCGACTCCGCGGAGGATATTGTCCGGGCGTTCGGCACGCATCTGCGCGACATCGACGCGATTTTCGCACACAACGATTATATGGCCCTCGGCGCTGCCCGCGCGCTGGAACAGTTGGGCTACGACGATATCCGCATTGTGGGGGTCGATGGGTTCACCGGGGAGAACCGGGGGATCGACCTGGTGCGCCGCGGGCTGATCGACGAGACGATCACCTGCCCAACCGGCGGCAGGGAGGCTGTCCAATATGCGCTGGAGATTTTGCAGAATGTCAGCGGCGTCCCCAAGCAGGTGATCCTGCGGAGCCACAGCATCACAAAGGAGAATGCGGACGAATACGTCGAGAGCCTCAACCGGGTGTATGAAGAGCCCGACCGGATCATCGACGTGGGATATGCACAGGTTGGCACGGAGAGCGTCTGGCGCTTGGCAAACACCCAGTCGATCAAGACCGCGGCCAAGGATTTTGGCATCAACCTGATCTACGAGGACGGCAACCAGAGCCAGGAGCGGCAGATCGAGGCGCTGCGCCGGTTCATTGAGATGGAAGTGGACGTCATTGTGCTAAGCCCGGTTGTAGACAGCGGCTGGGACGAGGTGCTGGAGGAAGCGCAGGACGCGGGGATTCCGGTCCTCCTTTCCGACCGGAAGGTCAGCACACAAAAGGACGATATGTATATGACGTTTATCGGCGCGGACTTCCTGGAGGAAGGGCGGCGTGCCATGCGGTGGTTGGCCGGGACCATGGAAGACCCGTTGGAGCATGTGCGCATTATGGAAATTGAGGGCACCGTGGGGGCGTCCCCTTCAGAGGAGCGCAGCCAGGGGTTCCAGGAGGTTATGCAGGAATACCCCAATTGCCAAATTGTCTATTCAGCCTGCGGGGATTTCACCTATGAGGGCGGGAAACAGGTGGTAGAGGATTACATGGCCTCCCATAAGTGGGACATCGACGTGATCTTCTCCCAAAATGACGATATGGCGCTCGGCGCGGCGGAGGCGTTGGAGGCCCATGGCCTGAAGCCCGGCGTGGACGTCAAGCTGATCTCTGTGGACGGCGTGCGCTCGGCCTTTCAAGCGCTGATCGATAAACGGCTGAACTGTGTGGTGGAATGCAGCCCGCTGCTGGGACCCCAGCTGATGAAGGCGGTCAAGGACTTGATGGCGGGAAAAGAGCTGCCCCTGCGCATTATCACCGACGAAAAGGTCTATACACAGGAGAATGCGCAGCAGTACATCCGGAGCAGGAAATATTGATTTCCGGGGAAAAGGGAAGCGGGATCGCTTCCAGACTTCCCGGCGCGCGTGCCGGAGGGAAAGCCGCGCAAGCTTCCTTATGCCGGGGCGCGCAGCAGCAACCAACTGAGTTTGATAAGGAGGATAAAAAGCATGGTCACACAAGAATTGTTTGGCACGACACGGGGCGGGGTCCCCGTATACCGGTTTTGCATCGAAAATGCGAGCGGGGCGTCCGTGAGCGTGATGAACTACGGATGCACCATCCAGGCAATCCGGGTGCCCGACCGCAACGGGACGTTGACGGACGTCTGCCTGGGGTACCGCACCCTTGCGGAATACGAGCAGAACAATGGGTATCTGGGGGCTGTGGTCGGGCGCCATGGCAACCGCATTGAAAAGGGGATTTTCCAGCTCAATGGGACGGAATACCATCTGGCGGTCAACGATGGGCCGAACCATCTGCACGGCGGGATTTGCGGATTTGACAAGCGCGTTTGGGACGCCAGCATTGAGGGGCAGTCGGTGATGTTCCACCGGCTTTCCCCGGACGGGGAAGAGGGGTATCCCGGCAACCTCGATGTGCGCGTGACGTACACCTTTACCGATGACAACCGGCTGCTCCTGCAATACCGTGCGGAGACCGACGCGGACACCGTGGTCAACCTCACGAACCACTGCTATTTCAACCTGTCCGGCGAGGGGAAGGGGACGATCCGCAACCATATCCTGCGCATTCCGGCGGGATCTTTCACGGAAAACGATGCGGACTGCCTGCCGACCGGCACCGTCCTCTCCGTCGAGGGGACGCCGTTTGACTTCCGGGAGAGCAAGGAAATCGGGCGGGATATGGACGTGGACTGCCCGCAGCTGCGCAACGGGAAGGGATACGACCACAACTTTATCCTGGACGGCGGGGATGGGGAGAAGGTCGCCGCAGAGCTCTATTCGCCCGATACAGGGATTGCGATGACCGTCCGCACCACCATGCCCGGCGTGCAGTTCTACAGCGGGAATGTGTTGGATGGCCCGGTCGGGAAATCCGGGGTGCCCTATGAGACGAACATGGGCTTGTGCTTGGAGACGCAGTATTTCCCCAATGCGATGTCGTGCCCGCATTTTCCGTCGCCCGTGCTGCATAAGGGAGCGCTCTATGCACACGACACGTCATTTACGTTTGGTTGTAAATAAAGAAAATTATCCAAAATGTATTTCATATACCCTGCATTTGCCGTCAGCAAAGGCCGGTTGGACTTTGCTGCGAAAACAGGGAGACGAGGGGAAGGCTTGTATTAAAAGCCTTCCTCTCATACGGTTCTGGAAAATTCAGCCCCGTTCATCTTTCCAATCCTTGACAGGTCCCAATGCGTCCTGTATAATGCCATTGTAAACTTTATGAAATCAATAGGTTGACAATAGGGAGGAGACGTATGAACCGGTTGGAAAAAACAAGAAGCTTGATCCTTTGCGCACTGTTTGCAGCCTTGACCGCGGTGCTTTCCCAGATTGCAATCCCGATTCAGCCCGTGCCGGTCAACCTGGCGACCTTCTCGGTCTTTGTGGCGGGCGGCGTGCTGGGGGCGAAGCGCGGTGCAATTAGCCAGGCCGTCTATGTCCTGCTGGGGGTGATTGGCCTGCCGGTGTTTGCCTCTTTCAGCGGAGGGATGGGAATCCTGCTTGGGCCGACGGGCGGCTATATCGTTGGGTACGTTGCGGCGGCATGGCTGGTGGGGCTCTTGTCCGCACGGTGCCATGGGAAGGCATATTGGTTTGCCCTGTCCATGGCTGGCGGGTTGGCGCTCTGCTATCTATTGGGCACCGCCTGGTATATGGTGGTCGCGCATACCGGCCTGGTGGAATCCCTGTTGCTGTGTGTCGTTCCTTTCCTTCCGGGAGATGCGGCCAAGATTGCCGTGGCCGCCCTGTTGGTACCCGTGCTGCGCAAGACGCTGTCCAAAGCAGGGATGGCGGTTTCGGTATGAACGGGAAGGCCATACGGCTGCGGCCCCACCACGGGCTCTGCATCCGGCACTTTACGGGAAAGGGCTATAGCCCTGCGTTTGTCGAGAATATGACGCGCGTCATCGCCGGCCTGCAAGCCGCACCGGAGACGGACATCGAACTGACCGCAGGTGCGGACGTCCTCTGCGCGAGCTGCCCACACAATCAAAGCGGCTGGTGCGCGTCCGCGCCGAAGCCCGATAGGTATGACCGTGCCGTGTTGCAATACTGCGGCCTGCGGTTTGGGCAGCGGGTTCCCTGGGACGAATTTGAGCGGCGGGTGGAGCAGCAGATCCTACGGCCCGGCTGTTTGGAGCAGGTTTGCCAGGGGTGCCAGTGGCTGGACCTCTGCCGGGGACAAAGTAGAACCTGTAATAATTAAAGCAAATTATACAAAGTGTATCATATTAAACGATACGTTTCGTATAATCATAATGATTTATACGAATAGGATATCACCTTTAGCGCCTTTATACCGGCGGAGCGATTCAGCGCCCGAAGAGGATACGATCGCTGGGGCGCCACCCTGCCCCTCTTTGTTTGGCGCGGAAGGCCGGGATCAGGATTTTGCGCTTCCCATCGCTGGGTTCCTCCGCTCGCATTTGACATGCAAAAAGAAATCTGTTACAATAGACAGGCTTGCTCGGAGGGCAAATCATTCGGTAGAAATGATGGGCTGGATAAGGCACAGACTGAAATGTCTGACCTTATCCAGCCTTTTTTATTTGGAAGGAGGAGAATATGAATGGACTTTCTGAACGGCAACATCAAAACCATCTATTTTAAATACTTAGCGGCGGCGTTTGGCAGCGCCCTGATCACGTCGATCTATTCGATTGTAGACATGGCCATGGTCGGCCAGTACCACGGCCCGGAGGGGTCGGCGGCCCTGGCGGTGGTCGCGCCCGTCTGGAACATCATCTACAGCTTTGGGCTCCTGATGGGGATCGGCGGCTCGGTCCTTTTCAGCACCATCCGGGGAAAGGCGGAAGGCCAGGAGAAGCGGTCAAATGCGTATTTTACCGCTTCCGTGATCGGCTCGATCTTTCTTGCGGCGGTCATTTGGCTGGTTGTGATCTTTTTCGACCGCGAGCTCCTGCTGCTGTTTGGCGCGCAGGACAACACGCTTTCTCTGGCGCGGGAATACGTGAGCCCCATCAAATTTGCAATCCCGCTGTTCCTGTTCAACCAGATGCTTGCGGCCTACCTGCGGAACGATAAAAACCCCGCGCTGGCCACAGGGGCTGTGTTGGCGGGCGGCATTTTCAATGTGTTTGGGGATTATTTCTTTGTCTTTACATGCGATATGGGCGCGTATGGCGCGGGGCTTGCCACGGCCATCGGTTCGGCCATCACGTTTATCGTGATGCTGTCGCATTTCTTCACGAAGCGGAATACACTGCACTTCGTGAAACCCACCGGCCTGTTCAAAATGCTGAAGGAGATCTCTGTAACCGGATTTTCCACCTTTTTCATTGACGTTGCGATGGGCATCCTCACCATCCTGTTTAACCGGCAGATTATGCACTATTTGGGGACAAATGCGCTGGCGGTGTACGGCGTAATTGTCAACATCAGTACGTTTGCGCAGTGCTGCGCCTACAGTGTTGGGCAGGCCTCCCAGCCCATTATTTCTACAAATTTCGGTGCAAACAAGGGGGACCGGATCCGTCAGGCCTTAAAATACGCTTTGGGCACAACGGCCTTTTTCGGCATCTTTTGGACAGCATTGAGTTTGGCGGTTCCCAACCTGTTTATCCGCGTCTTTATGACGCCAACGCCCGAGGTCCTGGAAATTGCTCCAACGATTTTCCGCTGCTATGGCATCTCGTTCCTTTTGCTGCCATTGAACATCTTTTCTACCTATTACTTCCAGGCCCTTATGAAGCCCAAGGTGGCGTTTGTTGTGTCCGTGGCGCGCGGATTGGTGGTCAGCGGGGTCCTGATCTATTTGCTTCCGTTGGTCACGGGGGCGGACTCCATTTGGTTCGCGATGCCCATTACGGAGCTGCTCGTTGCCATCTATGTCGTTTATGAGATGGTAAAATGTACAAAACCTCTGAAAACGAAAGGAGTTGTGTAGGATGAACCGAATCATTACCATTGGCCGCGAATTCGGAAGCGGCGGCCGCGAGTTTGGCCGCCGGTTGGCGGAAGAGCTGGGATTTGCCTATTACGATCAGGAAATCATCAGCGAAATTGCAAAACGGACCTCACTGTCCGAACAGTATGTGGAGGCGATTGTAGAACATCAGCCCTCGTTTTCGTTCCCCATCCATATTGGAAGGAGTTTTTACCCTGCGGTAAACCCTGCTTTTGAGCAGACGATGGCGGTCTATCAGGAGCAGGCGCGCATCATCACACAAATGGCGGCGAAATCCAATTGCGTGATCGTGGGGCGGTGTGCGGATTATATTTTGAAGGAATACCGGCCGTTCCGGATCTTTATCTATGCGGACATGGAAAGCAAAATCAAGCGCTGCCGGGAAAAGGGTCCGGAGGACGAAAAGCTGACCGATAAGGAATTGAAACAGAAGATTACCGGAATCGATAAGAAGCGTGCCAAGTATTATGAGGTCTATACCGGGCACGCCTGGGGAGATAAATTGAATTTTGACCTTTGCATCAACACCACACAGACCGTCATCAAGGAGATTGTACCCGCAATTGCAAGGCTCTTTGTTTGACGGGCCGCAGCAGGCTCCGAAAACCGGGCGCTTCACACCGAAGCGCCCGGTTTTTGTATCTGGAGGGAAACCTCTATACGGAAAAACGCGGAAAAAGCCGCCAGGGAAACAGGACCTCCAACCGGTTATAGGGCCCGAAGATGATTTTATAAAGAAAGCCTTTACGTCCCACCGCATACTCAGGGAACGATAGGGATCGAAATCAAAATAGAAATTTAACATGGATTTTACATAGATTTAACCCGCATCCGTTTTGCTTTCCCCTTGTGCTTTGTATGATATTATAATGGAACATTCTAAATAATTTTTTCAGTTCCTTTGTTATCGACCCCGGTTTTAAAAAACAGGGGCCGTATTTCTATAAATGGGGGGGAATCTGCTGCATGCGTGACGAACACAAAATCATTCAACAGGTCTATGCGGCAAAGGAAGATGTGGAGGCGGCGGACCGTCTGATCGGCATATACATGCCCTTTATCAAGGCGGAAACGGCAAAATATTTAAAACGACCGCCGGTGGAAGGGCACGATGACGAGTTGAGCATCGCGATGATCGCATTTCATGAGGCGATCGGCGGATATTCCCGCGTCCGGGGGGCTTTCCTGAAATATGCGGCGATGCTGATCCGGAGCCGTCTGATCGATTACAGCCGCAGGGAACGGCGGCACAGCCGCACCCTTTCGCTGGACACGCCGGCGGGGGAAGAGGATGCGGCGCTTTTGGATACGCTGCCGGAAGAAAGGGATCACCAGGAGGAAATGCTTTCCCGGGACGCTACCCGTGCGGAAATCGAGGAGTTGACCCGGCAAATGCAGGAATTTGGCGTCAGCATCAGCGACGTGGCGGACAATTGCCCCAAGCAGCAGCGCACGTTGGCCGCGTGCCGGCAAGCGCTGCAATATGCAAGGGAAAACCCGGAGCTCTTCGATGTGCTCTTACATACCAAAAAACTGCCGGTTGGACAGCTCGCGGCCGGCAGCGGCGTGGAACGCAAAACGCTGGAGCGGCATCGCAAATACATGGTCGCGCTCCTGTTGATTTATACCAATGGATATGAAATCATTCGAGGCCATTTAAAACAGGTGATGAAAGGAGTGGCGGCAAAATGAGTTATGTCGTTATGGAATGCCACCCCGGTTACGTGGTTTTACTGGATGAAGAGGGCCGGTTTTTAAAAGCGGCAAATCTCCGCTATGAGGTGGGGCAGACGGTATACGATCCGGTGCTGATGAAAGAGGGACCGGTCAAACAACGCCGCACGGCCCGATGGGTCTGCAGCGGGGTTGCGGCAATCGCAGCCTGCTTCCTCTTCCTCTTTGGGTTCGGCTATTACCAGGACTATATACAGCCCTACTCATCCATCTACCTGACCATCAATCCGGAGGTTCAGATGGACCTGAACCGGCATGGGGACGTTGTGGGGCTGGTTGGAACAAACGAAGACGGGGAGAAGCTCCTGGAGGGCTACGACGGCCAGGGGAAGGACAAAGTGATCGTGGCCGATGAACTGGTCGACCGGGCGATTGCGATGGGCTTCCTTTCCGAAGGGGGCCAGGTTTCCATTTCCATCGACTCCCCGGACGACATCCTGTTCCAGGAATACGGGACGGAGCTGCGCACGGAAGTGGAGGAACATCTGGCCGGGCGGATGACGGTTACCGTCGAAATTGTGGACCATAAGAAGGGGCGGCAGGAGCCGCCGGAGAGCGCTTTGCCCGCAGCGCCTTCCCAGCCCGCACAAACGCAGCCGGAGCCGGCGTCCGAACCGGCGGAGCCAGCCGTTGTGCCACCGGCATCTTCCGAGCCCCAAAACACTGGCGGCCAGGACAGCACCAATCCGGCAGGGACGTCCAGCTACAGCGATACCAACGATGGCCCGGGCAACGGCGGTGCGGCCAATGACCCGCCGCCCACCGGCAGCACGCCCGCCCCAGCGGACACGGACTATGGCTCCGGAAACGACGGCGTGACGGATTACGGCGATCGGGATACCGGCAATGGACAGAATAGCGGCGGGGTTTCCGGCAATCTGCCGCCCACCGGCAGCGCCTCCATTCCCGCAGATACGGACTACGGGCCCGGAAACGACGGCGCCACGGACTACAGCGATGGGGATACCGATGACGGTCCGGACGAGGAAGGCGGTACGGACTACGACGGCGGCAACGACCGCGGGGATGATGACGGCGATGACGATGATGACGACGACGATGACGGCGAAGACAGCGATGATTAAATTTAAAAAATTTTTCCAAGAGACCCCGGTTCCTGAAACGCCCCTCCGTAATCTATGGGTGTAAGGCAAAACAAAAGCCACCTGAAATAAGATTGAGAGGAGTTATCAAAATGAAATTGAGAAGAAAAATCTTTGCAGCGGTCTCTTCCCTGGCGATTTTCACAGCAGCCCTTCTGACCGGCTGCGGCTCTCCGGAAACACCGGCAGCCGAAGGCGCTGCGCTGAAAGAAACGGGAACCCTGATGCTGAGCGTGAACCCTGAGATTCAAATCGATTACAACAAAGAGGGAAAAGTGATCGCCCTCGCCGGCCAGAATGAAGAGGGGAAGGGGATTGTAGAAGCCTACCCGGATTACATCGGCAAGAACTGCGACGTTGTCTTGAGAGACCTGGTTGAGAAAATCAACGAGGCCGGATACTTTGTAGAGGACATCGACGGGAACGAAAAGAATATTGTGTTGCAGTTGGAACCCGGATCGGTACTCCCAAGCGACCATTTCCTGGCGGATATGAGCGCCAGCACCCAGGCGGTGGTCAAAGAGATCAGCCTTTCTTCCGGGATTGTGACCATTGACGGCGACGATTATGACCCCGCATATGCGAAGGGCGGGGAGCCCTCCCCCTACATCACCCTGGAAAAAGCGCAGGAGATTGCCCTGACCCAGGCCAACGTTCCGGCAGAAGACGCCGTGTTTGACGACAAGGAGTTCGACCACGACGACGGGACCCCGGTTTTTGAACTGGAGTTCACCGCCAATGGCAATGAATACGAATACGATGTACACGCGGCCACAGGGAAAGTGGTCAAAGCCGGGCATAAGGCGGTCGATGCGCAGGCCGGGCAGCAGCAGACGAGTTCCTCCGGGGATTACAACGACACGGACTACGGCCCGAACAACGACGGTGTGACGGACTACAACGACACGGACTATGGCCCGAACAACGACGGCGTGACGGATTACAACGACACGGACTATGGCCCGAACAACGACGGTGTGACGGACTACAACGACACGGATTATGGCCCGAACAACGACGGCGTGACGGATTACAACGACACGGACTATGGCCCGAACAACGACGGCGTGACGGATTACAACGACACGGACTACGGCCCGAACAACGACGGCGTGACGGATTACAACGACACGGACTATGGCCCGAACAACGACGGCGTGACGGACTACAATGACACAGATTACGGCCCGAATAACGATGGGGTCACAGATTACAACAACGGCGACACCAACTATGATGACGGCGGCAGCGACTACAGTGACAACGACGATGGGGATTCCGATTATGATAGCTAACCCGCCGGAGGCCATCCCTCTGCGGCACGAATACAAGCACCAGATCAACCTGCGGGAAGACCTGGTGCTTTCCCAAAGGCTGCGCAAATTGTTTCCCCATGACCCGCATGCAGGGGTGGACGGATGCTACCGGGTGACGAGCCTCTACTTTGATACCCCCTATGACAGCGCCCTGCGGGAGAAGCTCGACGGGGTGAACCGGAGGGAAAAATTCCGCCTGCGCTATTATGGGGCGGATCCCTCCTTTATCCGCTTGGAAAAAAAGTTTAAGCAGAACGGCCTGTGCGGAAAGCGCAGCGCCCGCATGACGGCGGAGCAGGTGCAAAGCCTTCTGGCCGGCGAATACGGGTTCCTGTTGGACTCCGGGGAACCGCTCTTCATAGAGCTTTACAGCAAACTGCAAGGGAAGGGCCTGCGGCCGAAAACCATCGTCCGCTACGACCGCGAAGCGTTCCTTTATGCGCCAGGCAATGTGCGCATTACCCTGGACCGGGACATCTGTACCGGGCTGGGGAACGTGGATTTCCAAAACCCAGACACGTTTTACCTGCGGGCGCTGGAACAGAGCACGGTGCTGGAGGTCAAATACGATGCGTTTTTACCGGAGCTTGTCCGCATGGCGGTGCAGGTTCCCGGAAGGCAGGCGGCGGCCTGTTCCAAATACGCTGTATGCCGCAGGTTTGATTAAAGGAAAATCGGGAGGAACGGCTGAAATGACTTTTCAGGATATTTTCAAATCCAGCTTTCTGGAGAACATCGCCAGCATCTCCATGCTGGACATGGCGATCGCCCTTGTCTTGGCCTTTTTGTTGGGGCTGTTCATCTTTTTCGTCTATAAAAAGAGCTACAGCGGGGTGATGTATTCCGCCAGCTTCGGCGTGACGCTGGTCGCCCTTTCGCTCATCACCACGCTGCTGATTATGACGGTCGTGAGCAATATTGTGCTGTCCCTCGGCATGGTGGGCGCCCTGTCCATTGTGCGCTTCCGCACGGCGATCAAGGAGCCCATGGACATCGCCTTTTTGTTCTGGTCGATTGCGGTGGGCATTGTGCTGGCGGCCGGCCTCATCCCTCTGGCGGTGTTCGGCAGCATCTTTATTGGGGCGGTGCTGGTCGCATTCTCCAAAAGGAAGACGGTGGATTCGCCGTATATCCTGGTGGCGCATTGCGAAAACAGCGAGATTGAGGAACAGGTGCGCATTTTTGTAAAGACGCAGGTCAAACGGCTGAACCTGAAAAGCAAAAGCGTGTGCGGCGGCTGCGTGGAGCTGAACTATGAAGTCCGCCTCAAGGATGACAACAGCGCCTTTGTCAATCAGCTGGAGGCCATGCCCGGCGTTTCCCGGGTGGTGCTTGTCTCCTACAACGGCGATTATATGGGATAAAGCGATGATAAAAAGTGCATGGATCGACCGGATCTGCACCGGCGCGGCAGCGTTGGCGGCCCTGCTTGCCATACTGCTGATGTTTGGCGAACCGTTGGGGCTCCCAAAGGCGAGTGCCTCGCCGGGGTATGCGTCCCGCCTGTTTGACAGCAGCAGGGTACATACCATCGATCTTCAGATCGATGACTGGGGCGCGTTTGTCGAAAACGCGGGAAAAGAGGAGTACGTCCCCTGTACGGTGGAGATCGACGGGGAGGCGTTCCGGCAGGTGGGCCTGCGCGCCAAGGGGAACAATTCCCTGCGCCTGACGGAAGAGTACGGCCTGTCGCGGTACAGCCTCAAGCTGGAATTCGACCAATTCATTGACGGCGGCAATTACTACGGCCTTGACAAATTGTCGCTGGACGCCTCCTTTCAGGACAACAGCTACCTGAAAACCTATATGGCCTATGATATGATGGCGTTTATGGGCGTCCCCACCCCGCTGTGCAGCTATGCGTGGGTGACGGTGAATGGGGAAGACTGGGGGCTGTTCCTGGCGGTGGAAGAACCGGAGGAAGCTTTCACGCGCCGGAATTTCGGAAAGGACTTTGGGCAATTATACAAGCCGGATTATCGTTCCCTGAACGAGGAAAACGCCGATGTAGCGCTCAAATACATCGACGGGGACCCGGACAGCTACCCCAACATCTTCGAGAACGCGAAGTTTAAAGCGTCGGAGGCCGACCGGGAACGGTTGGTCGAGGCGCTGCGGGTCTTATCGACCGGCGAAAATTTGGAATCGGCGGTCGATGTGGACGAGGTGCTGCGCTATTTTACCGTACAGGTTTTTGTGATGAACTGGGACAGCTATCTGGGACGCACCGGGCATAATTACTTTTTATATGAGGAGGACGGAATTCTCCGCATCCTTCCCTGGGACTATAACCTATCCTTTGGCACCTATGCCCTGGGGATGACCAATCCCATCAAGGACTCCAACGTGCTGATCAATTATCCCATCAACACCCCCGCAGAAGGGGAGGTTATGCGCAACCGGCCCCTGTATCACAACCTGATGAAGCATGACGAATATTTTGCCCGCTATCACAGGTACTTTGATGAATTCCTTTCGGGATATTTTGAGAATGGCCGGTTTGAAGCTGTCCTCCGGCAGACGGAAAAAAGGATTGCCCCCTATGTGGAACGGGACCCGACGGCGTTTTGCTCCTATGAAGATCACCAGCTGGCCGTGGATACGCTGGAACAGGTCTGCCTGCTCCGGGCGCAGAGTGCCCGGGGCCAGCTGGAAGGGAAAATCCCGGCGACCATCCGCGGGCGGCAGGAACAGCCGGAGGCCGGGGTGGACGCTTCTGCCGTATCATTGGCCGCCCTTGGCGATTTTGAGGATTTGGAGTGGGCAAAGGAGAAGCAGGACGCGGCGCTGGAAACGGTCCTACAAAAAGGGGCGTTGTAAAATAGCTGCCAGGCGATATTGTAAAAAAACGGCATCCAGCGGGAAATACCCGCTTGGATGCCGTTTCTGCGAGATCGTTTAAGGGACGCCTTGTGAACGTTGCCTCTTAGCGTCCTTTGTGCGGTGCGCCCGGTTGTTTCATGGGGCAGGGCCCCTTTGAATGGCTGCTGGCAGGGTAACCCGCTCACCAGCCCGAGAGGTGCGCCCGCTGCATGGCGCCCATCACCTTGGAGCGCAGGTCGGGGAACTGCTGCTCCAGGTTGGCAAGAAGCGTGGCCGTGTCCTGCCGGCTGGTTGCGCCGTCCGCAGGGCAGGCGCTTTTGACCACGGGGAAGGCGTTCCGGCGCGCGGCGGCCCGGATGGACGCCTCTTCGGTAAAGATCAGGGGGCGGATCATCCAGAGGTCCTTGCGGGAGAGATACGTCTTTGGGGAAAAGCAGGAGAGCTTGCCGCCGTAGAAGAGGTTCATAAAAAAAGTCTGCACGGCGTCGTCGAAGTGATGCCCCAGCGCCAGCTTGTTGCAGCCCGCTTCCTTGGCCATGTTGTGCAGGATGCCGCGCCGCATGCGCGCGCAGAGGCTACAGGGGTTCTTCTCCTTGCGCTCCTCAAAGATGATCTCCCCCAGGCGCGTGCGGCGCAGATGGTATTCCACACCCAGGGAGGCGCACAGGGAGGCGATCGGGCTGTAATCCGTCTCCTGGCCGCCAAAGCAGGGGTCGGCGGTCAGCGCGACGACCTCAAAAGGCTGCGGGTAGTAGTCCCGCAGGCGGGCCATGCCGCAGAGCAGCGCCAGGGAGTCCTTCCCGCCGGAGACGCCGACCGCAATGCGGTCCCCGGATGATACCATTTCGTAGCGCTCCATGGCGGCGCGCATCTCCCCCATAATCTTTTGCATGAATGATCCCCCGTTCCGTCTCAAGCCGCTCCCGGCCATATATCTATATTATATAATGTATAAGAGCGTTCCAATGGATTCCGTGCTATTATACCGGAAACGCGGCAAAAAGAAAAGCGCTACCCGAATTGACATTTCTTTAACAATTGAAATGACGGGGGAGTTTGCAGGAGATAATCGGCCAAAAATGCGAGAAAACGGAAGCTATCCGCAAAGTAAATTAAAAATTTCGCGTTTTGGTCTTGACACCGTGCGCCGCAGATGGTATATTAAGAACCGCACTGTAGGAAGTGCCATGCCTTTTTGAGGGATGGCCGTCCCGCCAAGAGCCTATCCCTGAGCCGCCGGAAACCCTGCGGCGATTCAGGGATAGGCTCGGGAATCTTGAAAGAATATTGGAGGTAAACGCTATGTCCACGTATATGCCCAAGGCCGGCGAAGTCGACCGCAAGTGGTATGTGATTGACGCGGCAGGAAAGCCGCTGGGCCGTGTTGCTGCCCAGGCTGCGGTTCTTCTGCGCGGCAAGCATAAGCCGACCTATGCTCCCCATGTCGATTGCGGGGATCATGTCATCATCATCAACTGCGCAAAGGCAGTTCTCACCGGCAAGAAGCTGGAGAAGAAGTTCTATTACCGCCACACCGGTTATATCGGCCACCTGAAGGCGGTCCGCTATGACACCCTCATGGAACAGCGTCCGACCAAGGCGATGGAATTGGCCGTCAAGGGCATGATTCCGAGCACCACCATCGGCCGCGCTGCATTGACCAGACTGCGTTTGTTTGACGGCGCGGAGCACAAGCATGCCGCCCAGAAGCCCGCAGCCTGGGAGTTATAAGGGAGGGACTGAACTATGTACGAGAAAGCGCCTTATTTTTACGGAACTGGCAGAAGAAAGAGCTCCGTCGCCCGTGTGCGCCTGTACCAGGGCACCGGCAAGGTGACGATCAACGATCGTGACATCGACGATTATTTCGGTCTCGAGACCCTCAAGCTGATCGTGCGTCAGCCGCTGGTGCTCACCGAGACCAACGAGAAGTTCGACGTTGTCTGCCGTGTGGCAGGCGGCGGCGTAACGGGACAGGCCGGTGCAATCCGCCACGGCATTGCGCGCGCCCTGTTGCAGTACGATTCCGAGAACCTCCGCGCCTCTTTGAAGAAGGCCGGCTTCCTCACGCGCGACCCGAGAATGAAGGAACGCAAGAAGTACGGCTTGAAGGCTGCACGCCGTGCACCGCAGTTCAGCAAGCGCTAAACTTTATCAAAAGTGGTCAAAAACCCCGGAACTACGCGGTTTCCGGGGTTTTTCCTTTTCAAATGGTTTGACGCAATTTGACAGAACGAAGCCTCTTTTAACCCGTTTTCTATGGGTTAAATGGTGGACAACCACCCCAAAAAGAGGGCTTATGGGTTAAAAAATAGGACAACCGAGACGCGATTTTGGGATGCCAAGGGGATGTTTATTTATACATCTCCAAGAGACCTTTTTCGTGAAAACGGTTTGTCTGAATTTGACCTAATTTGAACAAAAGAGAATAAATCTAATCGCCAAGCGCTCAGTATTTTCTACTGGGCGCTTTTTGCGTTTCCGGGGAATTTCATTCCGGGATAAGAAAAGGCCGTCACTTTCAATTTTTGAAGTGGCGGCTTTTTCTATTTCCAGAAGCCATAGAACAATTCAGAAATGAGGTGAAGTCATTGAACACGCAAATCATCGCCATCGCCAACCAGAAAGGCGGCGTTGGCAAGACAACCACCTGCGCGAACCTGGGGATTGGGCTGGCGCAGGCCGGAAAGAAAGTGCTGCTGATCGACGGGGACCCGCAAGGCAGCCTGACCATCAGCCTGGGCCACCCCCAGCCGGACAAGCTGCCCTTTACCCTGTCCGACGCGATGGGCCGTATCCTGATGGACGAGCCGCTGCGCCCCGGCGAGGGTATCCTGCACCACCCGGAGGGCGTTGACCTGATGCCCGCAGACATCCAGCTCTCCGGCATGGAGGTCTCCCTGGTGAACGCCATGAGCCGAGAGACCATCCTGCGGCAGTATCTGGACACGCTCAAGGGACAGTATTCCCATATCCTGATTGACTGCCAGCCATCCCTGGGTATGCTCACGGTCAACGCCCTGGCCGCCGCCAACAGGGTCATAATCCCCGTTCAGGCGGAGTACCTGCCCGCCAAGGGCCTGGAACAGCTGCTCCAGACCGTAAACAAGGTGAAGCGGCAGATCAACCCCAAGCTCCAGATCGACGGTATTCTGCTGACGATGGTGGACAACCGCACCAACTTTGCCAAGGAGATCGCCGCCCTGCTGCGGGAGACCTATGGCAGCAAAATCAAGGTGTTCGGCACCGAGATTCCCCATTCTGTCCGGGCCAAGGAGACCAGCGCCGAGGGCAAGAGCATCTTCGCCCACGATCCCGGCGGCAAGGTGTCCGAAGGCTACCGAAATCTGACGAAGGAGGTGTTGAAACTTGAAAAGCAGCGCGAAAAAAGTAGAGCTGGCTCCATACGATGATTTGTTTTCCACCGAGGAAAGCCGCCAGGATGCCAAGCTGGAGAAGATACAGGAAATTCCGCTGTCTGAGCTGCACTCATTTAAGGGGCATCCCTTCAAAGTCAAGGATGACGAGGCCATGATGGAGACCGCCGACAGCGTTCGGCAGTATGGTGTTCTGGTTCCGGCGATCGCCCGCCCGGACCCGGAGGGCGGCTATGAGCTGGTTGCCGGTCACAGGCGGCACCGGGCCAGTGAGCTGGCCGAGAAAGAAACCATGCCTGTCATTGTCCGAGACCTGGACGATGATGCTGCCACTATCATCATGGTGGACAGCAACTTACAACGTGAAAGCCTGCTCCCCAGCGAAAGGGCCTTTGCTTACAAGATGAAGCTGGAGGCTATGAAACACCAAGGCGCACGGGGGGACTTAACTTCGTCCCAACTTGGGACGAAGTTGCGTGCAGATGAATTGTTGGCGCAGCAGGCTGGTTCGAGTAGGAACCAGGTGCAGCGCTATATCCGCCTGACGGAGCTGATTCCCGAACTGCTGGATATGGTCGATGAAAAGAAAATCGCCCTCAATCCGGCTTATGAGCTGTCCTTTCTCAAAAAAGAAGAACAGCGGGATTTGCTGGACGCGATGGACAGCGAACAGGCTACCCCCTCTCTCTCCCAGGCTCAGCGACTCAAGAAATACAGCCAGGAGGGACATCTGACCCTCGATATGATGCGCGTCATCATGGGTGAGGAAAAGAAAAGTGATCTCGACAAAGTGACTTTCACCTCCGACACCCTGCGGAAGTATTTCCCCAAAAGCTATACGCCCCAGCGGATGCAGGAAACCATTATCAAACTGCTGGAGGCGTGGCAGAAGAAGCGCCAGAGAGACCAGGAGCGATGAAAGGAGCGCCTATGAGGGATATTTCAGCCCGTGAGCTGAAAGGACACAACATTCTTGCCGTGGAGCGGTTTCGGGACAATACCCGCTGGATGATCGAGTTTTCCGTCCTGCGCCCCGGTTCCTACGGCAGCCCCGGCGATGATATGCGGCTGTTTCTTACGGAGGACGGGTATCAGGCCGCCCTCGTAAGCCAGAAGCGTCGGGAAATCAAAATCAAGCGGTATGCCCGTGTGATCGAGGGCCATGTGCTCGACTTCAAACCGGACAAGCGCCGCCGCCACCCGTAAACTCATTATCACTACGAAAGGAAAGGAATGAATATGTGTACTGTCCAGAGCATCAAAGATGCCATCCGGGAAAGTTGCCAGTCCCAGTATGATATGGAATCCACCGACATTGACCGGGTTTTGCAGACCCTCCCGTTTTCGGAGCATGAGCCGATGTTCAGTCATCCGCCGAAGTACAAGCGTCCTTACCGGCCCTGGCAGAACAACAAAAACAGCTGAAAGCCACAGTCTTTTTCACGAAGGATTGTGGCTTTTTTCATGCCCTAAAATTAGAAAGGAGTGAAGTCAATGGCCGTTTTTCGCATTGAACGGACCAAAGATTATACCGTGATGAGCAATCATCACCTGCGGAACCACGAACTATCCCTCAAGGCAAAGGGGCTTCTTTCCATGATGTTATCCCTGCCTGATGACTGGAACTATACTACCCGTGGACTTGCGAAAATCTGCAAGGAGGGCGTTGATGCCATCGGCAGTGCGCTGCGGGAGTTGGAAACCGCCGGTTACATCGTGCGGAACCAGCTGCGGGACCAACAAGGCCGGATCAGCGACACCGAGTATGTGATTTATGAGAAACCCCAGCCCAGGCAGCCAGAAACGCCAAGGCCGGATACGGCTGTACCAGATACGGCTTCACCAGATACGGAAAACCCGTATCTGGATAAACCGGATACGGAAAAGCCCGCAGAATTAAATATAGAGAAACCAAATACTCAAAAACAAAATACTCATGGAGCAAGTACCGATTCCATTCCCTTCCGGGAAACAGCGGCAGCACAGCTGCCGGAACGGAAAGGAAGGGATGCGATGTCTGTCTCAGAGATAGAAAATTATCGGGAATTGATTCTGGAGAACATCGAGTATGACTATCTGTGCAGAGAGTTTTCGACCTACCGTGAGGACCTGGACGAGATTGTGGAGCTGATGGTGGAGACCGTTTGTGCCAAACGTAAAACCACTCGGATCGCTGGCAGCGACTTTCCCCATGAAGTCGTGCGCTCCCGGTTCTTGAAGCTGGATAGCGAGCATATCCGATTTGTCATGGACGGTATGCAGAAAAACACCACGGAGGTCCGCAATATGAAACAGTATTTGCTTGCAGTGCTGTTCAACGCGCCCACCACGATCAGCAATCACTACACCGTACAAGTCAATCACGATATGAACACAGGCGGCTGGTAAACAGCCGCTTTTCTGTTGCCCGGCAATACCGGGAGAAAGGATTTTGCCATGAAACGACCTCTTGCCTACATTACGGCTCCCTGGAGCAACAACCAGTATGAGAACGCCGAGAACGCTGCCACCTACTGCCGCCAGGTGTACAACGCCGGGTATTCGCCCATCTGCCCGGTTCTGTTCTTGTCCACCTTCCTCAAGGACGAGATTCCCCAGGAACACAAGGACGGGCTGGATATGGTGCGAGACTATCTGCGCCGGTCCCATGTGCTGGTGGTCTGCGGCCACGGCATCGACGAGACCGTGAAGAATGACATCGCCACCGCTGAGCGCCTGCGGATCACCGCTACCACCCTGGACGGTATCCTGACTGTGAAAGGCCAGGGACGCGGGAAAGGAGGTGCGCGCCATGCCTGAGCGTAAGACCGTGGGCCAGCTGATGGAGGAAATGCGGCTCAAGGCCGGGGCGCAGAACTACCACGGCCATGAGTACATGGATTTGGAGCGGTTTGCCGAGGACACCCGGCACATGATTATCTTCGATGTGCTGACCCACGATTCGCCGGTGGGCTGGAAAGGCGAACGGACCCGCCTGTTTCTGACGGAGGCCGGATACCAGAAAAGCCTGGAGAACCAGGAAAAGGGCCACATCAAGATTCTCAGCCATGCCAAGGTGCGCCAGGGACATCTGTACTATGACCGCTCCGATCAGCTGCGTTGAAAGGAGCCTGCCATGATGAAATACCTGCTGCGGCGGCTGGTGGTCCCGCCTTAGTATCAAGCGCCACCCCTGCAAAATCCGTGGAAAGGAGGCGATGACCTATGCAGGAGGAAGTGGAAAACAGGACTTTGACGCTGGTAGTCAGCGGAACAAAGTTTACCGGGCGGCTGTTTAAGGCCGCCATCACCAAGTACCTTGCCCACCGCAAGGAAAAGAAGCTGCAAAAGCAGAAAAGCCGGGATACCCCCGTGATTCCCCACGGCAAACAGACGGTGAAGCAGCTGATCGGCCAGAATCAGGGCGTTTCCAACATCGAGATCACCGACCCCTCCATCAAGGAGTTTGAAAAGATCGCCCGGAAATACGGCGTTGACTATGCGGTGAAGAAGGACCGCAGCAGCTCCCCGCCCAAGTACCTGATCTTTTTCAAAGGCCGCGATGCGGATGCCCTGACCGCTGCCTTTACCGAGTACACCGGCAAGAAGGTCAGAAAGGCGCAGAAAACAGAGCGTCCGTCCGTGCTGGCAAAGCTGAGCCAGTTCAAAGAGCTGGTGAAACACGCCGTTGTGGACCGGAACAAGCGGAAGGAGCTGGAACGATGAAGATGAAAAAGCAACTTGACATCAAAAAGCTCCTTTTGCTGAATATGCCCTATATCCTGATGGGGCTGTTCGCAACCAACTTCGGTGAAGGATGGCGGATGGCCGTGGGTGCGGACGCTTCGGCAAAAATGCTTTCGTTCTTCTCCACGCTGCCGGTGGCGCTGGCCAGCTGGTGGCCCAGCCTGCACCCTTTGGACCTGCTGGTGGGGCTGTGCTGCGGCGCTGGCCTGCGATTGGCCGTGTATCTCAAAAGCAAGAACGCCAAGAAGTACCGGCACGGTATGGAGTATGGCAGCGCCCGCTGGAGTGCATAATTTTAAGTGTAAAGGAAACCTATATGGACGCACAGGAGGTTATGCACATGACTAATTACAGCAAAATCACAGCCCTTTACTCCCGCCTTTCCGTAGGGGACGAGGACAGGGACGGCGGCGAGAGCAACAGCATACAAAACCAGAAGATTTTTTTAGAGAACTACGCCAGAGGGCAGCACCTAACCAATATCCGGCACTACATCGACGACGACGAAAGCGGCAGATTTTTTGACCGTTCCGCCTACTCCCGCATGATTGAAGATGTGGAAAGCGGCAAAATCGGCGTGTGCATTATGAAAGACCTGACCCGCTGGGGGCGCGACTATCTCCAAGTTGGAAACGCTATGGAGATATTCAGACGGAACAATGTGCGCTTTATCGCGGTAAACAACGGCATAGACAGCGAGAAGCCCGACACATTGGAGTTTGCGCCCTTTATCAACATCATGTCGGAGTGGTACGCAAAGGACATAAGCAAGAAAGTGAAAACGGGCATTAAGACCAAAGGCATGAGTGGAAAGCCGATTGCCACCGAAGCCCCTTACGGCTATGTCAAAGACCCCGACAGCAAGGATTTTTGGATAATCGACGAGGAAGCCGCCGAGGTTGTACGCCTTATTTTTCGTCTGTTTCTGGACGGGAAAAACCGAAACCAAATCGCCGTATATCTGACACAAGAGCAAATCCCGACCCCCACTTTCTACATGAAAGACCGGGGGCGGGGAACTTGTAAAAATAAGACGCTCAACGAGGATAACCGCTATAAGTGGAACAAAGCCACGCTGACCCATATCCTCACGCGGCAGGAGTATTGCGGCGATGTAGTCAATTTCAAGACTACAAAGCATTTCCGGGATAAGCGAAACCACTATGTAGACAGAAGCCAGTGGCACATCACAGAAAATGTGCATGAGCCGATTATCGACCGCACAGACTTTGAAAATGTGCAGCGGATTTTGGAAAACGCACCTGTCAAACGCCCCAACGGGGACGGAGAAATCCACCCTCTTGCCGGCTTGCTTTTCTGTAAAGACTGCGGTTCAAAAATGCACATTCGCATAGATTACCGAAACGGCGGCAAGCGGCATATTGCCTATTGCAGCGAGTACCATAAAGGGAAAGCCAAAAATCCTAAATGCAATTCCCCGCACATCATCGACGCGGATCTGCTTATGCAGACCGTCGCGGACGTGCTGAAAAAAATCGCGGAATACTCTATCAGCAATCGGGCAGAGTTTGAAGCCTTAGTAAAAAAGAGCCTTGCCATGCAGCAGACCGACAAGACAAAGAAACAGCAGAAGCGTATCCCGCAAATCACGACGCGCCTTGAACAGATTGACAAGGTACTGAATAAACTTTATGAGGACAACGCGCTGGGTACTATCCCGCAAGACCGCTATGAGCAAATGTCGCAGAAGTATTCAGAAGAATACTACACGCTGAAAGCGGAGCTTGCTGCACTCCAAGAACAGCTATCCGCTTTTGAAAATGCGGGAGGACGGGCGCAGAAGTTTTTGAAGCTGACGGAACGCTATGCCGCCTTTACCGACCTTACCCCCGCAATTCTCAACGAGTTTATCAGCCGGATTGAAGTGCATGAGCGCGACCAGAAAAGGGCGAGATACGCCATTCAGCACATCGGGATATATTTCAACCACATCGGCAGGTTTGAAAACGAAGTGACACAGCTTGCCGAGCCGACGGAGCAGGAAATCCGGCAAATGCGGGAGGAAATCGAGGAAGCAAAAAAGGAAAGGAGCCGCGCTTATCACAGAGCGTATTCAAGGGAGTACCGGGCGCGTAACCTTGAAAAGCAGCGGGAATATGACCGCATGAAAGCGCGGGAATACAGGGCGAGGAAAAAGGCGCAGGCAGCCGCCGCAGCCCCCGCACAGTAAAACAGAATAGCCGACAGCAGAGAGGGATTTTCCAGATACGGGAAATCCCTTTTTCGCGCCCGGAGAAAGGAGTTGCCATTGACAGAAAAGAAAGGAACGCCTATCCCGCCGACCAAGCCGGACGGAGTTATCACGACACAGGGAAACGGGCAGACCATTGTTGCGGAATTGTTTTTTAACCGCAGCGGCACAGAAACTTTCCGCGACAAGCTGCTAAAACTGATACTTGCCGACAGTTTGCGCTTTTCCGCGTCTGACGGTCAAGAGCCGGAAAAAACGGAAACCTTGCGATAACAGCCGCCCCGACGATACATTCCCCGTCCGGGCGGTTTTTATCGTCAAAAACGCCGTTTTTCCCAAGTCAAGAGCCGGGGAAAACACCCGAAAAATGCCCCTATTGCGTAACAGGGGCGCAGAAAGGAGAGTTTATGAAAACAGGGCTTACCAAGCAGGAAAAGACCACCGACATTTGGTTTGACGAGAAAGACCCTCTTATCCATATCCGCACCCACAACACCGCCTTAAAGAAGCGGCTGCTTGCATACAGCCGCCGTTATCCGGCGAATTGCCAGCAGACCGACGCAGACCCGGAAACGGGCTGCATGGAGTTTGATATTGAGAAAGGACGCTTCTCTTTCCGTCTGACCGCCCCATACAGCGAGGAACGGCGGGAAGCAGCGCGGCAGTATGCCAGAGAGAACAACGCCGCCGACAGGCTAAAATGATGTAGATTTGTTCATAGTCTTGTGCTATACTTAAAAAAACAAGCCAAAGTAAACCGAGCGGCAAACTGAAAATTTAAAAGGAGAATAAATGATGAAAAAGTTCCTTGCCTTTTTGTTGTTATTAAGTATGACATACCTATTTTGCGGATGTAGTAATATTCATTTAAGAGGAACGGCACCTCATTATGAAGAAAATACATATTCTGCTTCGGACGAGATTGAAAGCGTTACGATAGATGAGAAAAATACTCCCATTCAGATAGTCAGTTCAGATAGTAAAACTGTTTCTGTCACATATTATCGAGCAGATGATGGAAGTGAAGATTATGAGATAACAGAAGAAAATGGAGAGTTGACGATTACAAAGCAATCTCAATCTAATATAGGGGATAGATATTCTGAAGATGACTCTTATAAAAATGTTAAATTAGTGTTATCGCTTCCCGATAATTACACCGGCAATTTGTGTATTGAAACACTGGATGGTGATATAAATATCGGAAATGTGGATATTCAGGATATAACAATAACTACTAATAATGGAAATATAGCTTTTGGAAGTGCGACAATCAACCATTTGCAAATAAACACACTTGATGGTAATATTTCTTTTGACAACACCGCTATAATGCAAGAGTTAGCTTGTGAAACGAAAAATGGGAATGTTATAGGAACATTTAGTGGCAACATGGCAGATTATAGTATTGTTACCGAAACCGTAGGTGGTAATAGCAATCTCAATTCTAAGGTTGGCGGAGATAAAACAATATCAATTTCAACACAAGATGGGGATATTGATATTTCGTTTGATAAATAAGCCAAAATGCCGACATAGAATACAATATGCGACTTCCAGATTAGCAAGAAAAACACAGTAAAATTAAATAAACCACCCACAGGGGACAGCCGAGAAAATCGACTGTCCTTTTTCTATGCCGACAGGCAGAAAGGAGCGACCAGCTATGACAAAACCGAGAGAGAAAACCCGCGAGGAATTGACCGCCGAGATTGAGGACAGCAAGAAGAAAATCCAGCAGTACGAAAACCGGGAAAAGGTGCTGCGGCAAAAGCTGTCACAGGAAGAACGCCGGACACGCAGCCACCGCCTTATCGTCCGGGGCGCGGTCTTTGAAAGCATTGTGCCGGAAGCCAAGACCATGACCGACGAGGAAGCCGCCGCGCTTCTCAGGGTTGCCTTGACGAGCGAGCCAGCGCATGAGTTTTTGAAAAAACGAGCCGAGGGCGGGAACGCCGGATAAATCCCTTAGGCACTAAGGGCGCACTTATACACCCTTACGGGCGTGTGCGCTCTGCCGAGGGCTTATCTCCGCACAGGGAACTTTCCCCACGCTCCGATATGGCGGCTTTGCCGCAGACAGGGGAAGCTACACTTCCCCTGCGACAGCTTGCGCTGTCTACCCCTTTGTGTACTTGCCGGAAGCGAACACCTTGCGCTGCAAGCTGTTCACTTCCGACAAGTTTGAATGACGCTCTAACGGAGGTGATACCCATAGCCATTTACCATTGTAACATCAGCATAATCAGCCGGGGAAAAGGCAAATCTGCCGTTGCCGCAGCCGCTTACCGAAGCGGCGAGAAAATCACAAACGAGTGGGACGGAGAAACCCATGACTACACCCATAAAGGCGGTGTAGTCCATACGGAAATCCTGTTGCCGCCCCACGCCCCGCCCTCTTTCTCTGACCGCGCTACTTTGTGGAACAGTGTGGAGCTTTACGAGAAAGCCGGAAACGCCCAGCTTGCAAGGGAGATTGACGCGGCACTCCCCATAGAATTATCACGAGAGGAACAGATACGGCTTGTCCGGGAATACTGTTCCTCTCAATTTGTTTCCAAAGGAATGTGCGCCGACTTCTGCATACACGACAAGGGCGACGGAAATCCCCATTGTCATATCATGCTTACCATGCGCCCCCTTGACGAGCGCGGCGCATGGGCGGCGAAATCCAAAAAGGAATATGACCTTGACGAAAACGGCGAGCGCATACGCTTACCAAGCGGCAGATACAAGACGCACAAAGTAGACCTTACCGGCTGGAACGACAAGGGCAACGCCCTCTTGTGGCGCAAGGCGTGGGCGGACATTTCAAATGCCTACCTTGAACGCGCCGGAAGTACGGAGCGTATCGACCACCGCAGCAACGCCGAGCGCGGCATTGACGAGATACCCACCGTCCACATGGGCGTGGCGGCTTGCCAAATGGAGAAGAAAGGCGTAACCACCGAGAAAGGCGAGCTTAACCGGAATATCCAGAAAGCAAACCGTCTTATCCGGGAAATCCGGGCGCAGATCGGCAAGCTCAAAGAATGGCTTGCCGGACTGCTTGCCGAAAGGGAAACCGCCCCGGAGCAGCCCCCGCAATCCCCCGGACTTGCAAACCTCTTGATGAAATATCTAAGCATTCAGAGGGAAAAGAGCCGGAAGTATTCGCAGAGTTGGCAAAGGCAGCACGTAGCCGACGAACTGAAAACCGTATCGGCGGCAGTCAACTATTTATCCGAGCATGGCATTTCCACCCTTGCGGAGCTGGACGCAGCCCTTTCCTCTGTCAGTGATAACGCCTATTCTATCCGGGCGGGAATGAAAACCGCCGAGCAGCGAATGAAAGAGCTTCAAAAGCTGATTGAGTGCGGGAAGAACTACACCAAGTATAAGCCCGTCCGCGACCAGCTAAAGACGCTGAAAAACGGCTGGACGAGCAAACGCGACAAGTACGAGGAAGCCCACCGCGCCGAGCTTGCCCTATGGGAAGCGGCAAGCCGCTATCTCCATGCGAAGCTGCCGAAAGGAACAAAGAGCCTGCCTATCGCGGAATGGGAACAGGAATACGCCACCCTAAAGGCGCAGGACAGCGAGGACTATGCAAAACTGAAAGCTGCCTGCGCCGAAGTAGCCGAGCTTCAGAAGATACGCAAGTGTGTTGATGTCGCACTCCGCGCCGAGCAGCCGGAGCAAAGCCGCACCAAGCGACACGACTTAGACCGATGAAAGGAGTTGATTTTTTTGTATTATACCCAAGACCAGATAGACCGGGCAAACCAAGCCGACCTTGTTTCGTTCCTGCAATCACAGGGCGAGCAGCTTACCCGCGCCGGACAGGAATACCGCTGGAAGCGGCACGACAGCCTGACAATCCGGGGGAACAAGTGGTACAGGCACAGCCAGAGCAAAGGCGGCGGCCCCGTTGATTTTGTCATGGAGTTTTTCGGCAAGAGCTTTACCGAAGCCGTTGAATTTCTCACAGGCGAGAAAGGAGCCGCCCCGCCGCCGGACAGACCTTGCCCCGCGCCCCTCTCCGACTTCCGGCTACCGCCCCGGAACACCGACAACCGAACAGCGAGGAACTACCTCACAGCAGCCCGCCGCATTGACGAAGATGTGACGGGCTTTTTTCTTGCCAGCGGGGATATTTACGAGGAAGCCGCCCACCACAACGCCGTATTTGTGGGGCGGGACGAGGACGGCGTACCGAGATACGCCCACCAGCGCGGCACAGCCGGAAACTTCCGGCTTGATGTGAAAGGCAGCGACAAGGCATTTAATTTCTGCTACCGGGGCGAGGGCGAACGGCTTTTCGTCTTTGAAGCCCCTATTGACCTGTTATCTTTTCTCTGCCTGTTCAAAAAGGAATGGCAGAAACAAAGCTACCTGTCATTGGGCGGCGTGGGGGAAAAAGCCCTGTTGCGTTTCCTCTCTGACCGTCCGAACATCAAGACCGTTTACCTCTGCCTTGACAGCGACCAAGCCGGGAACGACGCTTGCAGCCGCCTTGTAGACCTCACGACGGAGGGCTTGACCGTCCACCGCCTTGTGCCGCTTTTCAAAGACTGGAACGAGGTATTGCAGCGCAAGGGGGAAATCACAGACGGGAAGTATTTGCGGGAAGCCGTTTACGGCTTGAAAGAGCCGCCGCCACAGGAAGAAACCGTTGAGATTATCCGCATGAGCGAGGTTGACACGCAAGCCGTTGAATGGCTATGGGAGCCGTATATCCCCTTTGGGAAAGTGACTATCGTACAGGGCAACCCCGGCGAGGGAAAGACCACCTTTGCCCTACGCCTTGCCGCCGCCTGTACCACAGGGGGAACGCTGCCGGGAATGAAGCCCCTGCCGCCGTTCCAAGTGATTTACCAGACCGCCGAGGACGGTTTGGGCGATACCGTCAAGCCCCGGTTGATAGAAGCCGCCGCAGACCTTGACCGCGTACTTGTCATTGACGAAGCCAAGCGGGAGCTTACCCTCTCCGACGAGCGCATAGAAAAGGCAATCGTACAGAATGGGGCGCGGCTGATTATCCTTGACCCCATACAGGCGTACATGGGCGAGAAAGCCGACATGAACAAGGCAAACGAGGTACGCCCCATTTTCCGCAGGCTTGCCGAAGTTGCCGAGCGTACCGGCTGCGCCGTTATCCTTATCGGACACTTGAACAAAGCCGCCGGAGGACAAAGCGCGTACCGGGGCTTAGGCTCTATCGACTTCCGGGCGGCGGCAAGGAGCGTGCTTTTAATCGGGCGCGTGAAGCGTGAGCCGAATGTGCGGGTAATCGTCCATGACAAATCTTCCCTTGCGCCGGAGGGAAAGCCCGTTGCCTTTTGCCTTGACCCGGAAACAGGATTTTCATGGATAGGCGAATACGACATAACCGCCGAGGAACTTCTATCCGGCGCGGGCGGGAATACCGCCACCAAGACCGAACAGGCGGAACGGCTGATACTGGATTTACTTGCAGACGGGAAAGAGCTTGCCAGCGAGGACATTGTAAAAGCCGCAGCCGAAGCCGGAATATCCGAGAGGACAGTACAGAACGCCAAGCGCAATATGGGCGGCATTTTGGGCGCAAGGCGCGTCGGCGGTCAATGGTACAACTTCCTCAAAAAGAAGCAGCCGCCCGAAACCGCAAGCTGAAAGTGCAAAACGCAGACCCTTTGCACTTTGCACTTTCGCGCTTTCACTATCATTTGCGTCAATAACTCAAAAAAGCACTTGACAAAACGCCTCATGGGGCACCCATGAGGACATCGCACCCTACATCGACCCGGTGTTCCAGAACAATGTGATTCTGACTAAAACCGAGAGCCTGACCATGAACAGCCGCCCCAAGGACCCCAAGACCGCCAGAAACAAAAATGTGCTGGTGATCGGTGGCTCCGGTTCCGGCAAGACCCGCTTCTGGCTGAAACCGAACCTGATGCAGATGCACAGCTCCTATGTGGTGACAGACCCAAAAGGCACCATCCTGGTGGAGTGCGGCAAAATGCTTCAGCGCGGCACACCCAAGCTGGGCAAGGACGGCAAGCCCATGAAGGATAAGCACGGCAAGGACATCTATGAGCCTTATCGGATCAAAGTCCTCAATACCATCAACTTCAAGAAGTCCATGCACTATAATCCCTTTGCCTACATCCACTCCGAAAAGGACATCTTGAAACTGGTCACGACGCTGATCGCCAACACCAAGGGCGAGGGCAAGGCCGGGGACGATTTTTGGGTTAAGGCCGAGACGCTTTTGTACTGCGCCCTCATTGGGTATATCCACTACGAGGCCCCGGTGGAGGAACAGAATTTCTCCACCCTCATCGAGTTCATCAACGCGATGGAGGTCCGGGAGGATGACGAGGAGTTCAAGAACCCCGTGGACCTGATGTTTGACGCGCTGGAGGCAGAGAAGCCCAACCACTTCGCCGTCCGTCAGTACAAAAAGTACAAGCTGGCTGCGGGAGATGTATGCTCTAAGTGACTTCTTAATCATGGCTTTTGTCATGGTTAGTGAAGCAGTCACTTAGAGCATTTTCATTTCAGGAGGTACAGCCATGAGAAACGAAAAAATCACCCCACTGTACGAGCGTTTGAGCCGCGACGATGAGTTACAGGGCGAGAGTAATTCCATAAGCCATCAAAAGCAGATGTTAGAGGAGTTTGCCCGCCGGAATAACCTGCCCAATCCCCGGCATTTCACCGATGACGGTGTATCGGGAACCCGCTTTGACCGCCCCGGCTTTCTGGCGATGATGGAGGAAGTCGAGGCCGGACGGGTGGAGGCCATTGTTATCAAAGACATGAGCCGCCTGGGGCGTGACTATCTGAAAGTCGGCCAGGTTATGGAGATTTTGCGGCAGCGCGGTGTCCGGCTGATCGCCATCAATGACGGTGTAGACAGTCTGAAAGGTGATGATGATTTTACCCCTTTCCGCAACATTATGAATGAGTTTTACGCCCGCGACACCAGCCGGAAAATCCGCTCCGTGTTCAAGTCCAAGGGCATGAGCGGCAAGCACCTGACCGGCACCGTTATTTACGGCTACTTGTGGGACGAGAAGCGGGAACACTGGCTTGTGGACGAAGAAGCCGCCGAAGTGGTACGCCGTATCTTTTCCCTGACGATGGAGGGCTACGGCCCCTATCAAATCTCCAGGCTACTGTCCGAGGCAAAGGTTGAAATCCCCGCTGTCCATCTGGCACGCTTTGACGAAGGAGTAAACAGGACGAAGCCGGTCAAAGACCCTTATGGCTGGGGTTCATCCACCATTGTAAACATCCTGAAAAAGCGGGAATACCTGGGCCACACCATCAATTTCAAGACCCGCAAGCACTTCAAGGACAAGAAAAGCCACTATGTTGACGAAAGCGAGTGGACGATTTTCGAGAATACCCATGAGGCCATCATCGACCAGGAAACCTTTGACAATGTGCAGCGTATCCGGGCAAATGTCCGGCGCTACCCGGACGGCTGGGGCGAGGCCCATCCCCTGACCGGCCTGATGTACTGCGCTGACTGCGGCGGCAAGATGTATGTTCACCGCACCTACAACGGAAAGCGCGATCCACAGTTTACTTGCAGCCAATACACCAAAGTCCCATGCGGGACGCTCTGCGGCACACAGCACCGCATCCGGGCCGAGGCCGTCCTGACCCTGATAACCGATATGCTCCGGGCCATCGCGGAGTATTCCAAGAATGACAGGGCTGAGTTTATCCGCACTGTCCAGGAAACGCAGGCCGCCCAGCAGACCGCCGACATATCCAAAAAGCGGAAACGGCTGGCCGCCGCCCAAAAGCGGGCCGGGGAACTGGAAAAGCTGATCTGCAAAATCTATGAGGACAACGCCCTGGGTAAGCTGCCGGACGCCCGGTATGAGGCCCTGGACGCACAGTATGCCAAAGAGCAGGACGCTCTCAATGCGGAAATCGCGGAACTGGAAAAGGCCGTTACTGGCTACGAGCAGAGCCGGAAATCTGCGGAGAAGTTTATTGCCCTGATTGACAAGTATGAAAACTTCGACACGCTGACAAACACCATGCTCAACGAGTTTGTAGAGAAAATCCTTGTCCATGAACGCGCCCGGAAAGGCAGCCAAGACACCACACAGGAGGTTGAAATCTACTTCAACTTTGTGGGCCGGTATATCCCGCCCGCCTTGCAGCCGGTTCCCCTGACCCCGGAGGAACAGGAAGAACTGCGGAAGAAGGAGGAGCGCAAGGACAGGCTTCACCAGAACTACTTACGTCGCAAGGCCAACGGCAAGCAGAAGGAATGGGAAGAACGCTACAACGCCAAGCGCAAGGTCCAGGTGGAGGTGGCAAAGGCCGCGATCCGGGCTGAGGACATGGAAAAAGGCATTTTTATCCCTGTCAGCCAGTTGCCCAGGCAGGAGCCGCGCAAGGCCACCATATCGGCCAGCGCCGCAGTTTAACCGTCACAGTGCAAAGGAGGACGAACATGAACGAATTGACTTACACCCGCTGCGGGGATTACTACATCCCCGACCTGAAACTTTCCGGGCAGCCGGAGGCCCCCATCGGCAAGTATGGCCGTATGCGGCAACGCTACCTGAAGGAACACCGGCCCGGCCTTTACAGCAGCTTGATTTTGAGTGAAAAGCTGTACCCGCACCTGTTGGAGATTGACCGGACGGCGCGGGAGCGCATGGACGCCATGCTGCCCCGCATGATGGAGGCGGCGGGCGTCACCGAGGAACTAAAAGCCCGTGACCCTATGCGCTGGGTGGGGCTGATGGACACTCTGAAAGTGCAGGTGGAGGAAATCATTCAAGACGAATTGATCTACAATTAGCTTTTAGGTAAAGACTTCGATTTGCATTAAATTATAATAATACCGACACATTTCCCACCTTGTATTCCGCAAAACAAAGAAATATAATTGGATATATGGGAAAAACCCGGATAAATAGTTTGAAGTCAAAGAACAGAATTTGCAAATCATAAAGGAGAAGTGGGATGAACAAAATTTTAATTATAGATGATGATAAAGAATTATGTGAGTTATTACAACGAAGCGTATTGGTAGAAAATATAAATGCTGATGTTTGCCATTCGGGAAAAGATGGAATATTTCTTCTCTCAACCAAACAATATCAGTTAATTGTATTAGATATAATGATGCCTGGATTGGATGGCTTTGAGACAATGGAGCATATCAGAGAAAAAAGCAATATCCCAATTCTGATGTTAACGGCGAAAAGCGATAATCTTAGTAAGGTTCGGGGACTGCGGGCTGGCGCAGACGATTATCTGACAAAGCCGTTTGATGTTGATGAATTTGTGGCGCGTGTTATATCTCTGATTCGTCGTTTTACCCAGTTCAGTGTGATTGATGATACTTTGGGAAAACTGGTTTACAAGGGGTTGGAGATCAATCTGGACGAGCATAGTGTTACCACGGAAAAAGGTACTTTTGAATTGCCAAATAAAGAATTTGAACTTCTTTTATACCTTGCGCGCAATCAGGGAAAAATTCTGACAAAAAAACAGATTTATGAGGCTGTATGGAAGGAAGAATATTGTTTTGACGATGCAAACATCATGGTTATGATTAGCAAACTCCGCAAAAAAATAGAACCGGATTCTGACAAATCTTCTGTTATTCAAACGGTAAAAGGTATGGGGTATCGCTTTAGTAAGGAGGTGTAAGGCTTGCTGTATTCAAATGCTTTTGTATATGCCCTTGGAGGATGTATATTTTTCTTCCTCGTATCAGTGATACTATGGGCGAAACTGATTCATACAAAGAAAAAATTTTCAGATATGGAAGAGGCTTTGGGGGAAATTGAAGGTGGAAATGCAAACCTTAAAATACTTGCAAGCCAAAGTGACCTGACAGCCCCGTTAGCCTATAAAATCAATGCGATTGTAAATAATTATGAAAGCCGCATTATTTCCATGAACAAACTGGATGAAGCCAACAAACAGCTAATGTCAAGCCTATCTCACGACGTAAGAACACCGCTTACCATTCTGATCGGCTATCTGGATGCTGTTCATAAAGAAATTGTGGTTGGGGCTGATAAAGAAACCTATATAGAAACAGCCCGGAAAAAAGCCCATGATTTGAAAGATTATATCGACATACTGTTTGATTGGTTCAAATTAAATTCAGGAGATCTTGATATAGTAATGACACCTACTGAAGTTACTGAATTTACCCGTACAATATTGAAAGACTGGATACCTGTCTTTGAAGAATGCGGATTGGATTTTAATATAGATTTTCCATCTTCTGCCTGTGAAATCATGATTGATGAAAATGCTTATACCCGTATTATCAACAATCTGATACAAAATGTCATATCTCATAGCCATGCCAGTTCCATTGAAATTATCATGCACAAAATGGAACGTCATATTGAAATTTCTATCTGTGATAATGGTATTGGAATTAGCAAGGAAGATTTACAGCATGTTTTTGAACGATTGTACAAATGTGATAAAGGGAGGTCTGGAAAAGGGAGCGGTTTGGGTCTTTCCATTACAAAGCAGTTGGTTGAAAAAATGGGAGGAGCAATATCGGTCAGCAGCGTTCCTAATAAAAAAACAATATTCATGATAGATTTCCCCTTGAGTGCTTGAAGTTTCCCCTGCCAAACGCAGGGGACTTTTTGTAAGAGGATAAATTTTAGCTGCCGGTTAGGTTTAGGTTAGGTTTAAGTTAGGTTGGCATGGTAAAGTATAATCAGTGGCAAAAAGGAGGCTATGTATAATGAATAATTATGTTATTGAAACACGAAATCTTACTAAACAGTATGAAACACAAAAAAGTGTTGCGGACTTGAATATTCATGTAAAAAGGGGACGTATCTATGGTTTATTGGGGAGAAATGGAGCCGGTAAAACTACAACCATGAAAATGCTGTTGGGGCTGACAGAACCAACTTCCGGAACTGTGCATATTTTTGGCAGGAATATCCAGACGGATGAAAGAACAATACTTCCCCGTATTGGTAGCTTGATTGAATCGCCGGGTTTTTATCCCAATTTAACTGGCACTGAAAATCTTCGGATTTTTGCAGAGCTTAGAGGCGTGCCGGGAAGGGATTCCATTCGCCGTTCTCTTGAATTGGTAGGGCTGCCTTATCGGGATAAGAAGCTGTTTTCCCAATATTCTTTAGGAATGAAACAGCGTCTTGCGATTGCCCTTGCAATCATGCATGACCCGGAACTTTTAATTCTGGACGAACCAATTAACGGACTTGACCCCATCGGTATTGCTGAGGTCAGAAAATTTATCCGCAGCCTTTGTACGGAACGCGGAAAAACCATTTTGATTTCAAGTCATATCTTGTCCGAAATTGCACTGCTGGCTGATGATATTGGAATTATCGATCATGGTGTTTTGCTGGAAGAAGAAAGTTTGGAAGAATTAGAACAAAGAAATGGAAGATATATTCATTTTAGAATATCAGACGCTGCGCAGGCGGGGCGCATTCTGGAAACAGAGTTCCATACACAAAATTTCAGCATAAAAGACGACCATAACCTTATGCTGTACGATCTCAATCTGGACGCGGCTTTTATAATTCATGCTTTTGATTCCAACAAAGTTGCAGTCAGCGAAGCTCACCTTTGTGAAGAAACATTAGAGGATTATTTCAAAAAGGTTACCGGAGGTGAAGGAATTGCTTAAATTGATTAAGTGTGAATTTTGGAAATTAAAGCGCAAAAAGTTAATTTATGCGTTTCTGTCATTGGCATTGTTTTTCCCTGTTATTTTGGTATATATGACAAAAGCCGGTTCGACGGCAGATACGACAGAACATTATCTGCAAACCCGATTTGATTACGCCTACACCATGATGTTGGGATATGGCCTGGTATTTTTGCTGCCATGTTTAATCGGCATTATTGCTGCTGTTCTGTTTTTTATGGAACGTGACTGTGATACTTTCAAAAATATACGAACGATCCCCGTTACGAATACGCAACTCATTTTGGCTAAGATTTCACTGCTATTCATCTTTGGTATTTCTTTTTGCATAATCAGCACACTTGCAGTTGCTGTTTTTGCAAAAGTCTTTCAAATGGGAATGGTTTACGGGATGGGTTACAAGCTGATTATGAGTATTGTATTTGGTATTCTCATCGTTGCAGCATCTCTTCCGATTGTTCTGCTGATTATTTATTTTAACCGTACATTCCTGTTGTCCATCCTGCTGTCATTCTTTTACTCGATTTTAAATTGGGGAATACTGGGCACTGTTGGAACAACAATCAGCGAAACTAAAATTATGTTTTTGAACTCTTTTCCAGTAATCTGTGTGATGAACTGGACCAGCGGCTCCATGATGGAGCATTTACAGAAAGATAATCTTCTGCCGGAGGCATATGCGATTATTCCCAGTACACTCCATACGCTACTCCTCATGCTGATTACGGTTGCTCTTTCTTTGTGGCTGATTATTCGATTTTATAAAAAATGGACGAGGTGAACAGGATGGGAAAAATAGTAAAGATGGAGTTTATTAAACTGAAACGATACTCGGTTGTGAAAGCCGGTATAATTATGACTTCCCTCTCAGCACTTCTGTCTCTCTTTTATTCAACGGCTGATGATGGAAAAACATGGACATTTGAATATTTTATGCGTCAGGTTTTGATTAACAACTGCACGTTGTTTTTTCCGATTATCATAACCTTGATTGCCGGTTATATTATCACGAGAGAATATACCAACGATACGATAAAAAACATTTTGACGATTCCTTTATCTTATCGCAGACTGCTTGCAGGAAAATTGATGATCCTTTTGCTTCTTACGATTTTTTTTAGCTTTTTTAGCAATCTGATTGGTTTGACGGTTAGTGCGGCAGCCGGATTTCCAGGAATTAGCGTGGGTTCGGTGTGCAGCTCACTTTTACAGATAACAGGAGCAAATGTTCTCGTTTATATTGCTGTTTTACCTATAATATTGATTATGAGCTGCTCTCCCAATAATTTTCTCGGGGGCGTTGCGATTGCATTTGTTTACGGCTATTTTGGTACTTTTGAAGGTACGTTGCTTAATTGGTATCCAATTAAGGCAAGTATGATTTTGATGGACCCTGAGTGTGGTGTTGAAAATGGAATGAGTTATCATCCTTTGCCTGCAATCTTTATATTATTGGCCATTATCGGATGTTCCATATTATTGCTGGCAAAAAAAGGGCGAAAGCCGCAGATACTTGTAGCCACGAAGAAAAAAAGAAAGACGGCCAGAAAACGAGGCTGGTGAGCAAATGAAGAAAAAGATCTATTTCATATTAGCGCTGACGTGCGTATTAAATTTATGTGGTTGTTCAAAGGTCTTTGAAGCTTTAGCTGATGGAAAAGACGCTGTTCTTGAAAACCTGATAAATGGGAAAAATGCTCTTTTAGATTCTGCCGCGAACCTTGCTGATGACGAGGTAAAGGACACAATATTAAATGCTATAAATTCAGTCAATGAGGCAGGCGGAAAGACTGCACTTACAAATGAAATCTTTTTGCAGGGTAAACGTACAGCAGGAGAAGATAGCTATACTGGCACATATCAGGCAGATTATACTCGCTTTTCAGGAACAGAAATTTTATTTGGAGGAACTACTGTAGAGCGTGAAAAAGGATCTACCGTTGAGGTGGAATGTACTTTAACGATTGAAGAAGGCGAAGCTATTATTTTCTTACAATCAGGAAATAATGACCCGACTGTAATTCTCCAGGCGAATGATACCTTTACCGGCAAATTTGAGGTCGGTAACGGAAGTAGCTATTTCGGAATATGGGGAGAAGAATTTACAGGTAGTGCAGAACTTAATATTGAGTGAAATATTCTGCCGGACGACGGCAAAGAAAAAAAGCCGTCGTTCAGCAGACAATCATCACGCCTAAAATGGAACGGCGGTTTTGAGTACATCAAGACCGCCGTTCTTTATGCCCTCGACAAAGGAGTGACGCCTACACACTGACACGGCGGCTTACGGAGGGAGCCGCCATGAAGCACACTGACCGCCGACAAATTCAGACGATGTTTGCACTACCGTCAAAAAAAGCCCAGCCACTGAACAGGCCCCGTCTGGCAGCCAGTGCGAAAATTGTCACAATGTAACTGAATACCGTATTTTTTGCGCTCGAATAGCTTTCTGCTGTCCGGGCGCTTTTTCATACCTGTGGGGACGGAACATCGGGTCAACATGGCCCGAGCCCTGCCCCCGGTGCCGTTCCCCGCCGCCCCGTTCAGATTTTCCCGCAAAAAATCTGAACGGAGGAAAGGCAGATGGAAGTCACCATCAATTACGACGGACAAGCTGTGGCCGTGGAGGTCACGCTGGAAGTCTATGAATTTCTTGACCGGGCCGACCACAAGACCGAGAACCTGTTCCATGAGCAGCGGCGGCACTGGGATGGCCGGGAGTTTGACGAGTACATAGTTGCCACCGAGGGCGTGGGTATCTACGGCGAAACGCCGGAGGACTACCTTTGCCGCATGGAAACGCTGGGGGAGCTGATGGCCGTCCTGGACACCTGCACCGAGGCCCAGCGCCGCCGGTTCCTGCTCTATGCCCTGGACGGGCTGAGTTTTTCGGAAATCGCTGCCCTGTGCGGCTGCTCCAAGAGTTCGGTGCAAGGCTCCATTGAAGCGGTCAGAAAAATTTTTCAAAAAATTTTGAGAAACCACCCATACGAATGACCCCTTTTCGGGCTACCAAGTGAAAGGGATTGTTTCCCTTATCCCAGCGGGAGGCGGACAGCGGACAAGCTGCCCGCCTCTCCCATTTTCAGGAGGTAAGCCTATGAAAACAATCAATCTGCGGTGGATTTATCCCCACTACCGGCACGACGAGTTTGTAGAGGTCAGCGATGAGGTTTGGGAGGCCATGCGGCAGGCCCAGCGCGAGATGAACAACTATGAGCGCCGGAAGGTCTACCACCGCGCCTGGTACTCTCTGGACGCATATAGCTGGGCGGAGAACTACGCGCTGGAACACGGCAGGTCGCCGGAGGAAATCCTTTTGGAGCGTGAGGAACGGGCCGCCCGCCTGCGGCTGGTTGCCGCCTTGCCGGAGGCCCTGTCTCATACCACTCCCACCCAGGCCCGCCGTGTCCGGGCCTACTACATCGCCGGTATCAACCAGCCCCAAATTGCCCAGATGGAGGGCGTACACAGTAGCAAAGTCAGCATTGCCATCCGGCGAGGCCTGCGGAATATGCGCCGCTGCTATGACGGCCTTTTCCCGTCAGAATGAGGGCGGGCCTATGCAGACGATCAACCTGAAACAGTATTACCCGTTCTGCACCGAGGACACCTTTGTAGAGGTGTCGGATGAAATCGTTGAAGCGTTTCTGCTGGACAAGCGGGCTGAGGCCGCCAGGGAGCGCAAGATGTACCGCTACAAGGCCCACTACTCCCTTGACTGTGACGACGGGATTGAGAAGGCTGCCATCGGCTGGGCGCAGCCATCGCCAGAGGACTACATCGTGCAGAAAGAGGAACAGGCTGAACACGCCGAACTGCTCCGGCGGCTCTATGAGGCCATTTCCTCTTTGCCCCCAACGCAGGCCCGCCGCGTCCATGCCCGGTATATGCTGGGGATGAAAGTGAAGGACATTGCCGTGATGGAGGGTATCACCCCATCCCAGGCGGGGAAGTCCATCCATGCGGCGCTTCGGCGGCTGCGCCGGTACTTCGTGCGCCGAAAATGGACAGGTGGCCTATGAAAACCATCAACCTGAAAAAATACTACTACCCGATTTGTAAGAAAGACACCTTTGTGGAAGTGCCGGACGAGGTGGCAGACGCCATTGTGGAGGAAAGCCGCGCAGAGGACGCCAATGACGCCAAACAGCACTATCACTGTTACTCTCTGGACGCATCCCCCGGCATGGAAAACCATTTCCCGGAGCAGGCCGTTTCCCCGGAGGATATTCTGATGGAGAAGGAAACGGAACGGGAACAGGAGGCCGCCCGTGCCCTGAGGATGGAACAGCTCCGGGAGGCCCTTGCCACCCTGACGCCCCGGCAGGCGAGCTGCCTTCACGCCCGGTTTTGGGAGGGCAAGCCCTTCAAGGAAATTGCCGGGGCCGAGGGCTTTACCACATCGGCTGCCATTGTCACGGTACGCAACGCCATCATCAAGTTACAGAAATATTATATCAGGCGCGGCTGGATGGAGCCGCCAAAGGAGAAAGCGATATGCACAAAGACAGCACCGCCCAAGCGAAACAGAAAAAAGACGAGCGCGAAGAAGTCCTGAAGGAGATCCGGCAGCTTGAGAACCGCCAGAAGATTTTGGAGAACAAACAGCGCAACGAGGAACGCAAGGCCCGCACCCGCCGCCTGATTGAGCGCGGGGCCATTTTGGAGGGCATTTTCCCTCTGGCCCCCGACCTTCCCGGCGTAGAGGTCAAGGCGTTCCTGATTGCCCTGTCCCATCTTCCGGGGGCGGCAGAACTGGCCGCAAAACTGCCGAAATCCGGGGACAAGCCGTAAGTCCCTTGTTTACAAGGGCGCACTTATACACCGTTGCCGGTGTCGTGCGCCCTGCCGGGGGCTGCCAGCGTACTTCGTCCGCGATGGGGAGCTACACTCCCCAAACCCCTTGTGCGCCACAGGTCACGGAACATCCGCAAGCGGCTGTCCCGTCCCCTGCGGCCTGAATATCCCTCACCGAAAGGAGGTGCCCCCATAGATTTTTGTCATATCCCCGTCAGTATCATCAAGCGCAGCGAGGGCCGTTCCGCTGTTGCCGCAGCCGCCTACCGAAGCGGAACCAGGCTGACGAATGAATGGGACGGCCTGACCCACGATTACACCCGGAAAGGCGGCGTTGTCCATGCGGAAATCATGCTGCCCGCCCACGCCCCGCGGTCATTTGCAGACCGCTACACCCTCTGGAACAGTGTGGAGCAGGTCGAGAAAGCCAGGGACAGCCAGCTTGCCCGCGAGATTGAAGCGGCCCTCCCCCGCGAGCTTACCAGAGAACAGCAGCTTGCCCTTGTCCGGGCCTATGTGAAGGACAACTTTGTGGACAAGGGGATGTGCGCCGATTTTGCCATCCATGACAAGGGAACCGGCAACCCCCATGTCCATATCATGCTGACCGTCCGGCCCTTAAAAGAAAATGGCGCATGGGGCGCGAAGTGCCGAAAGGCATACGACCTGGACGAGAACGGCCAGCGCATCCCGGACGGGAAAGGCGGCTGGAAGAACCACCGGGAGGACACCACAGACTGGAACGACAAAGGGAATGTGGAGATTTGGCGGGCGGCATGGGCGGCCTATACCAACCGGGCATTGGAGGCCGCCGGGCATCCCGCTCTGGTAGACCACCGCAGCTACAAGCGCCGGGGCATTGATAAAATCCCCTCTGTCCACCTGGGGCCAGCGGCCAGCCAGATGGAGAAGCGCGGCATCCGCACCGACAAGGGGGAAGTCAACCGGCAGATCGCCGCCGACAACAAGCTGCTGAAAGAAATCAAGGCCCGCATTACCCGTCTCTACAACTGGTCGAAGGCCGAGGCGGAGAAGCCGGAGGGCCAGCAGCCCAGCATGATTGACTTGTGGGAGGCCCAGCAGCAGCTCAAGCGGCCCGACACCCGCACCGGTAAAATCCGGGCTTTGCAGGAGAGCGCCGCCCTGTTCAGCTTTATGCAGGCAAACGGGATCAAGACCATGCAGCAGCTCCACGATAAAATCTCCGACATGAACAGCAGCTACTATGACCTGCGGGGGAAGATTGTCCAGGCCGAGCGCCGGATTGCTGTCCTCACTGAACGCGGGGAGATGTGGGCGCAGTACAACAAGTACAAGGCTGTCCATAGGCAGCTTGCCAAGGTGAAGCCGGAGAAACGGGAACTGTTCGAGCAGCGCCACAGTCGGGAACTGATCCTCTATGACGCGGCGGCCCGGTATCTGAAAGAGCTGAAAGCCAGCGGCGAGGAAATCACTCCCAAGGAATGGCGGCGTGAGATCGACCTGCTGACCGCCCAGAAACAGGTGGACAGCATCGACATGAAAGCCATGCGGGAGGAACTGAAAGCCGTGGAACGGCTCCGCAAGGCCGCCGACCAACTGGCCCGGCAGGAACGGGACAAGCCCCATGACCGGGGGCCGGAGCGGTAAAGGGTACGGCGTTTTGGTGACCCCTTGCAGGGGTGTCATGTTTCGTGACGCCCTTTACACACAGAAAAACCGCCGTACAGGTTTCCCCATACGGCGGCAGCACTCTCATTTATCGAACAGGTCGCTGTGCGTCCCGGTGCGGGCCAGCGTCAGCACCAGCACATCGTCCTCAATGCGATAGATGAGCAGCCAGTCCGGCTGAATGTGGCATTCCCGATGCCCCACCCAATCGCCGGTCAGCTCATGGTCTTTGTTTTTCTCTGGCAATTTTTCGCCCCGCGACAAGGCCCGGATAATGTCATCCAGCAGACCGATGTCCATGTGACGCTTCATCGCCAGCTTGTAGTCCTTTTTGAACTTTGTTGTCCAAACAATGTCGCGCTTCATCTTTTCAGCTCCCGGAGGGCTTCTTCCACATCGGAGTAGTGCTTCACGCTGGGATCACGCGCAATCCGTTCTGCCTCCAACATGGCGGCAATGGTTTCCTTGTTGGGCTGTTCCAGCCTGACTTCAAAGGGAAAGCCACCGGCGCGGAGCGACTGACGCAGAAAGACATTGATCGCTGTGGTAAGGTTCACGCCTAATTCATTGTAAAGCGTTTCGCACTGCTTTTTGATGTCGCTGTCCATACGGACGCTGAAATTTGTCGTGTTAGCCATTGTATCAGCCCCTTTCAAGTTTATTGCACTTATAGTATATGCCATTTGCAACGCAAAATCAACTCAATAGACTTGAAATTCACAAAAAATTAAGGAGGAACCGCCTATGATTACCGCTCACTATCTTGTGACCGTCCACCTGAATATCGACCTGCCCCTTGCCCTCTTGCAGCCGGAACCGGCAGACGCGCCCACCGGCCCGGAGCCGGAGGCCCATGCCTGCCAGGGCTGCGGCAACTGCGGCGGGTGTGGGAAGTGCCAGCATGAAAAAAAGCAAGCCTGAACCCGTCCCCGTCATGGACTACCGCCAGTACCGCAGAGCGCGGCGGCTGGTACATGAGTGCTGCAACTATGACGGCGGCCACTGTATCGCGCTGGACGATGGGGAGGAATGTGTCTGTGTCCAGTCTATTTCCTACTCCCTGCTGTGTCAGTGGTTCCGGGCGGCGGTGCTGCCGCTGGACAGGGAACTGGAAACGGCCCTGTTCCACTGCCTGGACGCCAAACGGTGCGCCGTCTGCGGGGCGTTGTTCACACCCGGCTCCAACCGGGCCAAATACTGCCCGGAATGTGCCGGACGCATGAAGCGTATCAAGGCCGCCCAGCGCAAGCGCAAACAGAGGGCGAAATGTCACGCTTTAGGGGCCGAAAACCCCTTGTAAATCAAGGACTTTTTCGAGGGTGTCGGCGGGGGCCTGATAGATTTATCCTTTGGCCCCCAAAACGGCCCTCTAAAGGCGTATAGACCCCTGAAATAACCCCAAGGAGGAACCCATGTCAGACAATCGAAAATATTACTACCTGAAACTCAAAGAGAACTATTTTGACGATGACTCCATCGTGCTGCTGGAAAGTATGCAGGACGGTGTGCTGTACTCCAACATTCTGCTCAAGCTGTATCTGAAATCGCTGAAACACGGCGGGCGGCTCCAGCTTGACGAGAATATCCCCTACACGGCGCAGATGATCGCCACTATCACCCGCCAGCAGATCGGCACTGTGGAGAGGGCCTTGCAAATTTTCCTGAAGCTGGGCCTTGTGGAAGTGCTGGACAGCGGCACTTTTTACATGAGCAATATCGAGCTGCTGATCGGCCAGTCCTCTACCGAGGCCGAGCGAAAGCGGGCGGCGAGGCTCCAAAACAAGGCTCTTTCCACGCCCCGGACAAAGGTTGGACATTTGTCCGACATTCGTCCACCAGAGATAGAGATAGAGTTAGAGAAAGAGATAGAAATAAAGAGAGAGATAGAGAAGGGACGCTCCGCCCGCGCCTATGGCCGTTACCAGAATGTTTTTCTGACGGATGAGGAACTGGCAGACTTGCAGGCCAGCTTTCCCACCGTATGGGGCCAGTACATCGAAAAGCTGTCCGAGTACATGGCTTCTACCGGCAAGCGGTATCAGAGCCATGCCGCCACCATCCGGCGCTGGGCCGGTGAGGACGCGAAGAAAGCGTCCCCGCCCACCCGCAACCGTGATTACAGCGTAAAGGAGGATGAAACCGTATGATGGAGATTACCGCAGAAATCCGGGCGCTGATCGACAAGGCAGCCGCCGGTGTGGAGCTGGCCGGGGACGAGTACATAGACCCGGCAGACGGCCTTATTCACTGTAAAAAGTGCGGCGGCCAGAGGCAGACCGTTGTGCCATGCTTTGGGAAACCCGGCTACTTCATGCCCCGCTGTATCTGCCAGTGCCAGCGTGAGGCCGAGGAACAGCGCAAAGCTGCCGAGGAACGGCAACGCCGCATGGAGCGTATCAAGCGCCGGAAGGCCCAGGGCCTGCAAGACCGCTATCTGTACGACTACACTTTTGCCAACGACAATGGCCAAAATCCCCTAATGGACAAGGCCCGCGCCTATGTTGAGAACTGGAAGGAGGCATACAGGAACAACACCGGCCTGCTGCTGTTCGGGGATGTGGGAACCGGCAAGTCCTTTTTCGCCGGTTGTATCGCCAACGCCCTGCTTGACCGGGATGTGCCGGTGCTGATGACAAACTTTCCCACCATCCTGAACCGCCTGACGGGGATGTTCTCCGAGGACAGGGCCGACTTTATCGCCAGCTTTGACGAGTACGACCTGCTTATCATTGACGATCTGGGTGTGGAGCGCAGTACCGAGTATGCGATGGAGCAGATGTTTTTCGTCATTGACAGCCGCTACCGCAGCCGCAGGCCCATGATAATCACCACCAACCTGAAACTGGCCGAACTCAAGAACCCGTCTGACCTGGCCCACGCCCGTATCTATGACCGTATCCTAGAACGGTGCGCCCCGATCCTCTTTGCCGGGAAGAACTTCCGGGAGGAAAACGCCGGGGCCACCAAGCAGGCGGCGAAAGACCTTGTGAACCGTAAGAGCGATTGATTGTTTTGCCGGACGGCGCAGCCCCGCCCGGAGAAAGGAGCGCCATGAGCGAAGAAACCCGTACCATGCAGACCGCAGACACCACCCCGGCCAGAGCGCCGGAGGATGCCCCCGCGCTGGTAAAGAAAATCGGCAAGACCACCTACAAGGTGCGCGTCCATTTCAGCCAGACCAGCACCGAAACCATGAGCGACAAAATCAAGCGTATGCTCAAAAACGAAATACAGCAGATGTGACCGGCTAATAAAGCCAGCCGCCTTGTGTTAAACTGATGATGGTACACACCAAAACTTTTAGCCAAGGAGGACATGAAAATGCTGTACACAGAAAAAGAGAAAAATGAGATTGAGCGCGTCCGCAAAGTGTTTGAGAAACATATCCAGCAGATGACCGCTTATGATTTGGTTTGGTCGGACAAGGTCGGCTATGTGTGGCTGGCAATATGTATCGACCCGGTTTATATCGACACCGGCAACTGGATAGAGTCTGCTGTCGGTCTTTGTTATGAGTGCTTGAACGATATAGCACTGGATGTTTTCGGAATGACCGGAAACGATCACGACTTCGAGGACGCTGATCCGCTGGAACTGGCCGAGATAAAGCGACGCTGGCAACCCTATATCGACCAACTGCCGGAATATGCGTACCTTTGCGACGAACTGTTAAGCAGGAGCAAATAACCCATCCGCAAAAGTGTCAGGAGCTAAAATCTGCTTCTGGCACTTTTTTGTGGCTTTTTTGTGAATTTGATTAAAAAGTCCTTGACAACTCGTTTCGGGCAAAACCGCAAAATCCATCCTGATTTCCTGCGGTGCGCGCCTTGCCGTGTTCGACATCGCGGAGCTGCGGGAGGTCACGGCCTACGACGAGCTGGAGCTGGATACCCTGGGAGACCGGAAAACCGCCTTGTTCTTGATTATGAGCGACACGGACGATAGCTTTAACTTCCTGATCTCCATGTGCTACACCCAGCTGTTCAATCTGCTCTGCGAAAAAGCGGACGATGTGTACGGCGGGCGGCTGCCGGTCCATGTGCGGTGCCTCATTGACGAGGCCGCCAATATTGGACAGATCCCTCGGCTGGAAAAGCTGGTTGCCACCATCCGAAGCCGTGAGATTTCCGCCTGCCTGGTGCTGCAAGCACAGTCCCAGCTCAAAGCTATCTACAAGGACAACGCCGATACCATCATCGGCAACATGGATACCTCCATCTTCCTGGGCGGCAAAGAGCCGACAACCCTCAAGGAGCTGGCCGCCGTGCTGGGCAAGGAGACCATCGACACCTACAACACCGGCGAGAGCCGGGGCCGCGAGACATCCCATTCTCTTAACTACCAAAAGCTCGGCAAAGATGTGCCATACTTGTTCGTGAAGAGTTCAGTTGCCTTGAATTTATCATGAACAGGGACACGATCAACTGGATTCTGAAAAAACTGAATACAGGAGGTCGAACATGGAGCATTTACCAAAGAAAGTCCATCACAACGGCATCAGCTATACGCTGGTGGGAGACTACTACATCCCCGATCTGAAGCTGCCGGAGGAAAGCCGCCCCATCGGGCGGTGGGGGCGGATGCACAAGGCGTTTCTGCAAGAACACCGTCCTGGCCAGTACAATGAACTGCTTCTGTCGGGAAAACTCTGGACATATCTTGCCGATCTGAATGAGCAGGCCGATGACCGGCTGGCGTGTATCATCTCGCAGATGCAGGTTGCGGAGGGTATCACCGAGGAACTAAAAGCCCGTGACCAGCTTGCCTGGGTTGGAGCCATGAACAGCATCCGCATCCGGGCAGAGGAAATCATCCGGGCAGAGATGATTTTCGCCTGAAGGAGGTGGGGTGCATGATTCTGGAAGAAATGTATAACGGCAGGTTTTATCCTTGTGAAACGGTGGTCGCTGATTCCCCGGAGTACAAACGGGCGGTCAAAGCCTGTTCAGACCTGATGGAGACATTATCGGAGCGTCTGAGCAAGGAGGACTATAAACTGGTCGAGGAACTGCGAGAGCAGGTGTCGATAGCCCAGTGCGAGGAAAACGAAAGCCACTTCAAATACGGTTTTTCAGCTGGGTTACTTGTCCAGCAGGAGGCCCACGAACAGGTGCAGCGGGGCGAGAATAAATAGTCCCTGTTGTATAGCCTGAAAACATGAAAGCCATTCACTTTTTACGGTGGATGGCTTTTTTGTTATCTGCGTTTCTTACGCTTGGGTGCATAGTACGGCTGCGGCTTGGCCTTTCCCCTCATGTTGTTGGGATTTTTGAGCATCTTGGACAGGCTCAGTATCCGCAAAAACGCCGAGAAGTCCTCCGAGGAAATCTTCTCGAAGGGTATCTGCATCCTGTTACAAAATTCGTGGATTACCATTTCTTCCTGACTGCCCTGTTCGAGTGCCTGCTCAAACTTTTCCTTCACGTCATCCAGCGTGAGCTGCGGGTCGGCGGTGGTCTTGTCCTTCAAGTGGGCTTCCCGTATATCCCGGACGATGCTGTCCAGGTCATCGTGCATGACGTGGCTGTAAAAGTCGCTTTCCTGCACCTGCCCCAGCTCCAGTGTCCGCACATAGAGGTCATCTTCTCCGGGCGCATATTTGCTGAGGACGGTCTGCCGGGTGGCCTCCATCACCAGATTCATCTGCTCCACCCGCATATTGGCGATCCGGTCGATACAAATTTCCATATCCACCATCAGCCGCCGGAAGTTCGGATGCGTGGCAAGTTCGCAGAGAAGCCGGTTGTTGATCTTGCCGCTCCGCAGAAGCTCAATCATCTCATCGTTCAAATGAAGAGACTGCACATCGGCGTTGGGAACCTCCTTGTTATCGGTCAGCCCCATCAAATAGTCGGCGGACACGCCGTAAAAATCCGCCAGTGTCGCAACCGCAAACGGGCTGATGTCCTTATAATCATCGCTTTCATATTTTCCCAGCGCCGATCTGGACAGGCCGGTCTGCTCCGCCAGCTGTTCCAACGTCAGGTGCTTGTCCACCACCCGCAGGTCTTTGAGCCGCTCCGGGATTGACAGCTTTGTGTACATCCAATGCCCCCTCTCTCGTTATCGTTTTTTCAGTGATTACACCCATTATAGCACGATTCCATAAGCGTGGAAATATGCGGTTTTCAAGCGTTTTTCCAACGTCTTGGATATACGGGAGCAGCCCCCTTTTTTCGATAGAATGGTTCTTGCAGACAGGCACTGGACCTTGAAAATCGAATGACCGGCTGCAAGGGGTATGACCTCCGGGGAAGTGACGCCATGACAGAAATCGAGCGCACCAAAGAGGCCGATACGCCGGGAGAAATTCCGGACAGGAACGGCTTGCAGGCAGACCGGCGGACAAAAAACAAGTTTATCATGCGGGGCGCATGGCTCCGCAGCAAAGAAATGGAGGAATATCATTATGAAACTGAGCATGAAAGAAAAGAAGATTCTCTACGCTTTCGCCTGTCCCAGCCACCACAACACGGTGACACGGCTGAAATGGCTGACGGCCCTGACCGTTGACCCGGAGGCGAAACGCCGGATGTTGGGGCTGGCCCGAAAGATGGAGACGGAGGTGGGCGAAAGCTGGTACGAGGCTTTTTACCACCATCTGCGCATGGAGATGGACGAGTACCGCCGTCTCAAGCGCAGCCTGCGTGTGCTGAAATCTTACACCGTTTATGAGGAGGATTTGTATGACGAAGCTGTCTAAGTATGAAAAAGAAACCATCATCAACTGGAACGAGGCCGAGAACCTTGCCAGCATCTACACCTTCAACGCCAGCTTGAAGCGCAGGCTGGCCGATTTCAGCCGGAAGTATCCGCTGCTGTGCCGGTTGGAGCGCAGCACGCCGGAGGGCAGCGTGACCTATGTGCTGGACAAGTCCCGGCTGTCGATTCGGTTCATCCCACCGTACAGCGAGGAACGGAAAGCCGCCGCCAGCGCCTACGCCAGAGAGCATGGCTTTCAGGTGGTGACAACGGAAGAAAAAATCGCCTGAAATTGGGGCGATTACGGCAAAAATGCCGGGTCTGCACCCGGCGTTTTGACCGGCAATCCCCGCAGGCGTATTCCGTATCCACTTCCCGCCGATGGGCGTAACTGTGTGGATGCGGAGCCGGTGAAACTGGCGGAAACCGCTTCTGCGGTGGAAGCCAGCTTCGCCGGAGCGGGAGTACAGAGGGCTGCAAGCCCTTTGTGCCTGGGTGCAGGGGCGGCAGCGCACTGCTGGGGTCAAGGGGCAACGCCCATTGGCGGGTTGAGGGCAGCCGCCCCATCGGGTCAAGGGCGAAACGCCTTGCCCAGGGAAAGTTGATGCCTGCGTCAACTTGTACTGGGTATTACCTGACGCAGAAATCCGCAGGTTTGGCGGCTTCGCCGCTGCTCCCCTTCTGGAAAAATCAACGGAGAATGGAGGGATGAAAATTGAAACTGACACGGCACAACGGACGCTCCGGTAAGCATGGCACCTATAATCCCCGGCACAATGACCGCCGGTTTGATATGGAGAACAGCGAACACATTGATGCCCAGCGAGCCAAGAAAAATGTGTACTGGGACTGCTACCGTGGATTCACTACCCCCGAACTTCGGGAGAACCCAGAACAGCCGGATTTCAGCTTTGAAGAAATCGAGCGGATGTACTACTACGAGCATTACTCTGACCATGTGGATGCCCAGAACGCCCGGAACGAGAAAACCCGGCACACTGAGCGCAACCGCACGGTGGAAGATCTTTTGAAAAACAACAAGACCTGCCCGGAGGAAAGTATTTACCAGATTGGCACCATGGAAGAATCCGTTCCACCGGGTACTCTGGCACTCATTGTCAGCGAATTTTACGAGGAGTTTGAACGGCGCTTTGGTTCCCATATCCACATTCTGGACTGGGCGCTGCATCTGGATGAGGGCACGCCCCACATCCATGAACGCCATGTGTTTGACTGTAAAAACCGGTATGGGGAGCTGTGCCCCCAACAGGAAAAGGCGCTGGAAGAACTGGGGTTTGAATTGCCTGATCCGAGTAAACCCAAGGGCAAACATAACAACCGCAAGCAAACCTTTGATGCAGTATGCCGCACGCTGCTCTTTGACATCAGCCGCAAACATGGGGTGCATTTGGAGCAGGAGCCGTCCTATGGCGGGCGGGCGTATCTGGAAAAGCAGGACTACATTCTGATGAAGCAAAAGGAGCAGCTGGCGGCTCAGGAACAAAAACTGGAGGAACTGACCCTGAAAATCGAGGATGTAGAAACACTGGTGGAGGAAGTTTCGGATATTGCCTATGACAAGGCGGTAGAGGTTGTCACCGATACTGTCCGGCAGGAAACCCATAAAGAGGATCTCCGGCTGGTGGAGGAAACAAAAAAGTGGGTACTCTCGCCGGAACGGAAAGCGCCGCAAAAAGAGCGTGAGTATGCCGCTGCCCGGCTGGATGGAGTAATTTCCAAAATCAAAAATACTATGCAGTCTGCGCTGACAAAAATCCAGAAGAAGCTGATGCAGCCGGAGGTCAAGCAGGCTGGCAAACAGCAGATTCAGGAAAAGGCCAAAGAATCCATTTTGGATTTTCTGCACAGGGCCAAACAGGATAGCACCCAGCGGGAGGAAAAGCGGAAAAAGCAACGGCAGCGAAAACAGGATATGGATCGGTAAGGCATCTGATTTTGCATACAAATCAGGTGCCTTTTCCTTGAGGAGGTGAGAAACATTGAACAGCGAAACTCAGAGTTTAGTGCCTGTCACTTGGCAGGCCGAAAGTGAGGAATTGACCGTTGCTGAAGTGCGGGAAAGCCTTTCCACGACGGAAAAAGGACAACCGGCCAATACCATTGGAAATTGCCGCACGGTGTTTTGCCAAGATCCGCTTTTACGGAGAGCAATCCGGCTGAATCTGCTGACCGACCGTGTGGACATTGTGCGGGATCTGGGCTGGCGCAGAAGCACCAGTGCCTTGACCGATACCGATGTCAAATATCTGCTCCTTTACTTTGAGCAGAACTATTGCCTGACCAGTGAAAAGAAGCTGATGGCGGCGCTCTCTATCGTGGCAAACGAAAATTGCTATCACCCCATTCAGGATGTGTTGAATGGCTTGGTTTGGGACGGCATACCCCGGATACGCTCCTGCCTGCATCACTTTCTGGGGGCGGATGAGGGCAACTATGTGGAAGAAATGCTCAAACACTTTCTGTTGGGAGCCATCCGCCGGGTGTTCCATCCTGGTTCCAAGTATGAGGAACTGCTCTGTCTGGTGGGCGGCCAGGGAGCCGGAAAGTCTACCTTCTTTCGCTTCCTGGCTATACATGATGAGTGGTTCTCTGATGACCTGAAAAAGCTGGATGATGACAAGGTGTTTGCCAAGTTGCAAGGCCACTGGATCATCGAGATGTCTGAGATGCTGGCCACCAGCAACGCCAAGAGCATTGAGGAGATCCGCTCCTTTATCAGTCGCCAAAAGGAAACCTACCGCACCCCCTATGAGACCCAGCCCAAAGACCGTCTGCGGCAGTGTGTGTTCGGTGGTTCCTCCAACACGCTGGATTTCCTACCCCTTGACCGGGCCGGAAACCGCCGGTTCCTGCCAGTGATGATTGACCCGGAGAAAGCGGAGGTTCACATTTTGGAGGACGAAGCCGCTTCCAGGGAATATCTGTTGCAGGTATGGGCGGAGGCTATGACCATTTACCGCAGTGGAGAGTATTCCATGAAGTTTTCAAAGGAGATTCAGAAGCAGCTGGTGGAGGTTCAGAAGGACTTCATGCCGGAGGATACCGAGGCCGGGCAAATCCAGGGCTTTCTGGAACACTACACCGGCAATGTGGTCTGCTCCAAGCAGCTATTCAAGGAAGCGTTGGGACACGCCATTGATGAGCCGAAGCGTTGGCAGCTGCACAACATCAACGAGATCATGAACACAGTGGTGACGGGCTGGAAGCCCTTCTCCAATCCCCGAATGTTTGCGGGCTATGGTCGGCAGCGGGGCTGGGAACGGGAGATTTCCGACAACGAACCGCCCGACAACGAAGGTGGATTTGTAGAGCTGAGCGAGGAAGAAGTCCGTCAACTGGAGCTGCCAAAGGAGTGGATTGCCTGATTTACGGGGTTTGTTGCCCAGTAGGTTGTCGGCTGGTTGCTGACTTTGTTGCCGCAAAAGTGGGGGTGTAGATACGATAAATACCCGTAAAGCAAGACTTTTGGGCGGGTATTTGTTCTCTGACAACGAAAGCAACGAGATTTCACAAGAAAATTTGAAAAGTAAGAAACGATGGTCAGACGATAGGTTGCAGGTTTTTCGAGGTCTGTTGCCGGACTTCGTTGCAGGCTCCCTTTGCCTGGCCTTTCTGATCTATGGAGGTAGCCTATGGAGAAAACCCAAAAGCAAGAAAACAAGCTGAGCAAAAAAGTGAAGTTTATCGTGATACGGGAGTTTTCAGGTGATAAAACCATGCAGGAAGCCTTTGAACAGCTCATTGAACGGCAAACTTGCGAACACTTTGAAGAATGGCTGGAACGCAAGGCAAGCTGAGGGAATTGGTTGAAGGAAAAACAGGGGCATGGTATAATATGTATATCGTGTCCCTGTTCATAGAAGGAGATTGCTATGAGCAGGAAAAAACAAGTCAATCAGAAAATCACAGCCCTCTATTGCCGTATTTCTCTGGACGATGGCGGCGATAACGAGAGTATGAGTATCAGCAATCAGAAACTTATGCTCAAGGAATTTGCCGAGAAAAATGGGATGTTCCAGTATGAGTATTATGTGGACGATGGTTACACCGGCCGCAATTTCAATCGTCCAGCTTTTCAGCGTATGATTGCCGATATTGAGACCGGTAAAATCGGTTGTGTCATTACCAAAGACCTGTCCAGACTGGGAAGAAATTATATCGAAGCTGGAAGCTATATTGAAATCTTCTTCCCCAAACACAATGTCCGTTATATCGCCATTACCGATGGTGTGGACAGTTTGACCCGTCAGGAAATGGACATCACGCCGTTCAAGAATATCCTGAATGATATGTATAGCCGGGATATTTCCAAGAAAGTGCTGGCGGGGCGTATGACCCGTTCCCGGCAGGGAAAGTTCTGTGGCGGACAGCCTCCCCTGGGGCTGATGCGTGACCCGGAGGATCGGGGGCATTTGATCCTCGACCCGGAAACTGCTCCAGTGATTCGCAAAATCTATGACCTGGCACTGGATGGCTGGGGCTGTATGCGGATTGCCAAGCAGCTGATGGAGGACAAGGTTCCCATCACCAGAGTAAAAGGAAATACCGCTTGCGATGTCAACTACTATGCGTGGGGCGGCGCAAGAATCAGCCATATCCTGCGTAACCCTTTTTATAAGGGCGCTCATCTGGTTTGCAGGACGCACCAGAAAGGGATTCGCTCCAACACCTATGACATCATTCCCCGTGAGGACTGGGAAATCATTGAGGGCTGCCATGAAGCGATTGTGACACCGGAGGAATGGGAACAGGTGCAGGCAATCGTAGATCGCAGGCCACCTATTATGAAAGGCAATGCCTGCCCCTTCTACAACTTGTTCCACGGTATTATCTACTGTGCCACCTGTGGGAAATCCATGCAGGTGCGGTATGAAAAGGTCGGCAGAACTGGCAAAAACCGCTTTACCGGCGAGATGCGGGAACCAATTGACAAGGCGTATTATATCTGCCAGACCTACAACCGGCTGGGCAAAAACGCCTGCACCAGCCATAAAATCGAAGCCAGGGATTTGTATAATCTCGTTCTGAAGGATATTCAGGAACTGGCAGCGATGGCGCTCAAAGATGCAGATGCCTTTTATCAACGGTTGAGCAGCCGGATGGAGCGCCGATATATGGTGGATGCTTCCGAGATGCAGAAAGAGCGTGAGCGCCTGGAAGCCAGAAACCGGCAAATTGACGATATGTTTCTGAGCCTTTATACCGATAAGGCCAAAGGCGTGATCTCTGAGCAGCGGTTTGTGAAGTTGACCGCCGCCATGGAGCAGGAACAGGAAGAAAATCAGCGCCGTTTGCAGGAGCTGTTGCGAATGCGTCAGCAGACTGATGCTCAGGAAAGTGAAGTCCGCACCTTTATCCGGGAGATTCGACAGTATGCCACCATTCAGGAGTTGGACGAAACCATTTTGAACCGTCTTATTAGCCGGATTTTAGTGGGTGAAGTCAAGAAAGTTGATGGGCAAAAAACGCAGGAAGTCAGGATTGTTTATAATTTTGTGGGGGAAATATCAATATAGAATTTACCTTCCTTAAAATATCGGTTTATACCAAAGAGTGATTCAGCAGTTCTCTCTTCATATATCAGGCAAAGGTAGTGTCAAATGAGTTATGAAAAAATGAAGTCTAAGAAATAGGCTCAGATTGAACCTTGAAAATTGCAGATATGATGTTTGATGGCAGCTTACGCCACCCTTGACAGCACACAAAAGCAATGCTCTGAGTGCCTTATCGACGGCGAAGAACTCAGGAACAGGCTGGTTTCTCCGTCTGGATCACAGCATTGTAGCATTGTTTTTGCGTGCCATCAAGGGTAAATCCCTCCGGGATGGCTGAGTTGTTATCTCCGGCTCTGAATCTAGGAACAGACTTATTCTTCTGCTTGAGACTTCTGCATCTGCAGGATGGTCTGTTGCCCGAGAAAGATAAGCAGCTGCCACTTGCCCGGCATGTTGTCGGCATTTTCCAGATGCTCTGCTTTATTGAGAACACGATAGTGGTTGTGCTGATGCGGTCTGAGAAAGTTATAATAAGCGACCCAGAGGGCGACATTGTAGCTGGCACCCTCATAGTTGTCATAGCCGCATGTTATGCGGTAGGAGGCTTTGAACGTACGGTTGAGCCGCTCGATCATCTGTTTGAAAGGGCGGAACTCTTTGGAGACTTCGTCCTCGTTCGTGAGCCCGATGACCTGAGTGATATCAAAGCGGAAGTTCTCACCGAATTGGTGGAAGAACTGCTGTGCCGCAAGCGGATAGGCGCTGTAGCCATCGGCGATAAAGCGGAAGTTTTCCGGAAGCTGCTTCAACTTACGGAAAGCCATGCGCATAGCAAGGATGCAGGGACCTACCCCGCGGTTGTCAGAGACCTGATAGCCAAGAATGGAGCGGGATACCGCATCCATGATGAACCAGATGTATCCTTTGATCCCGCGGACTTTGATATAGGTTTCATCGGCGATAAAGGTGGTTCCGGTCTTATACTCATAGTTGTCAACGAAAGGCTTGATGACGAGGGCGGCAGTCCGGGCATAATTGGCGACCTGCTGGTGGGAGATCCGGATGTTGTAAAGATCTTTGAGAGCCTGAGAAGTCTTGCGCAGGGAGAGACCAAGATTTACATGGAGAGTCAGACAGAGCCCCATGACATGGGCGTCATGCCGGCTGAACTTCAGGGAAGAGGCGTTTTTCGGAAGGGAGTTTAAATCCATGCGGAAGAAATCCACGGTGAATTCACGGTAGATGTAATGGAGCTTGTATTTATTCTTTCCGTAAGCCTCATTGAGATGTTCAGGATTCACTTTTTTAAGATTGTGGAGATAGTAAGGGCATTTCGGGTTCACACACTTATGCAGGACAAAAAACTTGCGGTCCTTTTTGGGAACGAGGGTATTCCCGCAGTGAGGGCAGCGCAGCTTTATCGTAGAGAAGCGGTTATCCTGTTGGGAGAACTTTGCGTCACAGACCTTACAGGAGAGCTGACCTTTGGAACCGTTATTCTTGTAAAGATATGGCTTCGGAGCCTGACAACGGGGACAGGAACAGTCATCGGGGATGTCACATCTGGACCGCCGTTTGATGGGACGGATCTTCTTGCCGTAACGTTTTTCAAAGTGAGGGATGAGTTCTTTGTAAGTCCAGTCCTGACGGAAATCTGTGATCAGAGGGAGTTCATCAATCCTGTATTTCTGGTATTTCGGGGAATGGGAGTCATCAAACGCCCACTGCCTGAGTGGAATGTATCTGCAGATAAAATTTAATAACCAGCAATTCATCTGATAAAGGTATTGAATGATGGTGAGAAGATAAAGTATAATGTCCATGAGCATTGGCTCCTTTCGTATAAGGTTGTTTTGGTCGATGACATTATACACGAAAAGGGAGGTCAATGCTCTTTTAATTTGCAAACCTCCGAAAAATCAAGGTAAAACGTAACTTTTACAATAAAAAATGAAGGTAGTTTTGACACTACCCAGGCAAATACGGGGGGTTAAATTATGGAAGCTGTATTGAAAACAATATCAGAGAATCCGCAGTATGCAGCAATCATTGCAGCAATTATTACTGCAATGGGAACAATAATTGCCGCGCTCATTGCAAAAATGAGGCGTGATGATAAAAAAGATACGCCAAAACAACAAGAAACGGTCATCATCCCACCTGAAATCGATCCGCTTAGCCGTTTGAAGAGCAATCTAGGTGGAATAAAAGATATCGAAAGCCTTGATCCTTTATCTGATGAATATTATAAAACTTTAGCTACACGACTTGCCATACAAAAGAATGACAAGACAGTCATAAAAATATCAAGGAGAACTAAACATGACTAATGAGTGTGCCGCAGAAAATTTGGTGTATAGTAAAGCATATGATAATATGTTTATTCCCGAACGATTTATGCGAAGAGTTACTGACCATATAATTCTGAACTATTTAGAGGACAATCATTTCTTTCAACCACCGCTATATCTAGTTATTGAAGGCTCTCCTGGTCAGGGGAAGACAATGCAGACAATTGCGGCATGCAATAAAAAAGGAATTGCTGTAAAGTATATTTCTGCATCCCAATTATCAGGCAAAAAAGAGGGTGAATCAAGAGAAGCTTTACAAAAAGTGTATAACGAAGCTTTGGAATTGTTGTATAGTGGCATATATCCGTGCATACTAATCGATGACTTTCATATGGGAAATGCCACAACAGACGAAAAAGTGAATAAAACAATTAACTCCAACTTACTAATTGGTTATATGATGAATTTGGCAGAAGCAATTCCTAAGCAAAGAATTCCAATTATTTTAACAGGCAATGATTTTTCTAAAGTATACCCTGCTTTAATTAGAGATGGGAGAGCCGATATTTTCTTTTGGGAACCAACAAGCGATGAAAAGTATGAAACTGTAAAATCATTATATGGTTCCATACTGTTAGATAGAGATACTGGAAATTTTAAAAAATTTTTTCTAAAATATCAAGATTGTAATGTCGCATTTTTTGCCCAGTTAATTAATGATCTTCGTAGGAAACAGCTTAGTGATCAGATTGCGCAAATTGATTCTGTATCTACAACTAGTATAAAATACTTAAGTCAATCTATAAGAATGCATTTGGATAAAATCACATTATCACAACTAGATGAATTAGCAACACAACGTAAAAAAGATAGAGAAAGGAAATTGGAGAAAAAATGGCGGATGTAGAATTGGAAAGCATAGATGTTGAAGTATATAGTCGATTACAAGTCTTAGCATTAACGATATCAGAATTTGCCACCGCCTTTGGTGCAGATGATGCTTGTATCCAATCTATCGAAAAAGGAGTATATGAACGTAATATTATAGAAAAAATATTTTTATATTATTACGATAGAAATAATGTTCTGGTTGGACAAATCACCTTTAGTATCGATTGGGAGATTTACCAAATAAAAATGTCAGATGAAAAAGGTAACAAGTTTGCAATCAACTCAAGTAAATCTATTCTAGAACAACTTGATAAGGCAACAGGTGAAATTATTCGACATGTGAACAGAGTCCGTAGGGCACTTGGTGTAGCAAGAATTGAGAGTAGTTATCAATATCGAAGTGAATACAATGCTAATGAACGAAAGCATCAAGAAGCCCAAAAATACTTGGGGCATGTTACTGGTAAGTATCGTGGAGAAATTAAAGAAAATCCCATATTTGAACACACGATAACATGTATCCTGGATTCACTTGAAGAACTGGAAATTAAAATTAGCAACAGATAATTTGCTTTTAATATGATGTAAAAATTCTGTTTTTATACGAACTCTATCATTTTACATTTTGTGTCGCTAATAACTTGTATAGGAATTAAAGAATCCCATTCAAATTTTCTCAATTCCATTTCATGTTTCTGTAGTCCTTTTGAAGAAAAGACTATGAAAGCGAAATTTAAAAACTCTTATTTTCTGTGTATATTATACCAACCCTCCTCTTAATTGGGGAGGGTTACTTTTTGTCCATTTTAAATTCATCACTTGACATTGTGGCAAAGAGCTTATGAGCCAGGATGAACTGGCCGTCATGGACGGCGGCAAGTGTATCCTCCAGCTGCGCGGTGTGCGGCCTTTCCTCTCGGACAAGTACGACATCACCAAGCACCCCAATTACCCGTACACCGCCGACGCGGACCCCAAGAACGCCTTTGACATCGAGGCGTTCCTGTCCACCCGGCTCAAGCTCAAGCCCAACGAGGTCTACGATGTGTATGAAGTAGACGCAGAGGGCGTGTAAATCTGTTCCGCTGTGAAAGACCTGCTAATAAAAGTCAAGTAGAAATTTCAGATTTTTAGGGAGGCGAAAAAATGCAATACAAAATCAAGCCGCTGAGCATCTCAAAATTAAAACGGCGGCCAGCCAGATGGTATAGAGTGTAAAAATCAGTCGTGCTCCAGGGATTCCAAGTAGGCTTTCACAGAAGCGTAGTAGATGCGCAGGAACTTGTTGGCAGAGGCCATCATGTAGACACGATATGGCTTGCCTTCAGAGCGTTTCTTGTCCATGAACTGGTACACCGGCTCGTCTATTGGAGCACATTGCAGGATGACGCTCATCACCAGAAAGAGCGTCCTGCGCAGTGAGGCAGATCCTCGCTTGGAAATGCTACGGCTACGGACATCTATTTGACCGGATTGGTAGGGCGGGGCGTCAATACCCGCAAAGGCAACCAACGCTTTTTTGGAATGAAAACGGCGTACATCGCCAATTTCAGCCAGGAGTTGAGGGCCGAGGGTTGGGCCAACACCAAACATCCCCATCACTACAGGATACTCCGGCAGAGAAGCTGCCAGGGATTGCATCTCCTGTTTGAGAGCAGCTAACGCGGAAGAAGTTGTCTGGAGTTGAGAAATGGCCTGTTCTACCAAAAGTTTTGCCGTATCCGTTTTCGGTATGACACCGAAGTGTCTGCAAGCAGAGGCATAAATATCCAGCGCCTTATCCTCGCTGAAATTGTAGCCGTGCTTTCTGCACCACTTCTGGTATTGGGTAGTAAAGGCCTTCTCAGACCGGCCACAAACGCACTCGCAATGCCAAAAAGTAGCGACAAAGTCCACCCACTTCTCGCTGCCATCGGCGCGGGGCGGACTGGTAAACAAGCGATTTGCGTCTGGGAAGGTGGTGTCCAGCAGGGAGATCAGGTTATTCTTCAGCATGGTCTGAACTTTGGAATACTGTTGGTACTGCCGGTAGCAGATTTTCAGCATGAGTCGGGTATCCTCCTCCGGGATATATCTCGGCAATGTGAGCCAGTGGTCAAGACCGTAGTTGGCCAGCTTTACGGCATCCTTTTTGTCGGTTTTGGCCCGTCTTAAACTGTTGTTTCCGTAGTCATGCACCAGCATTGCATTGACTACCGAGACATAAAGGCCCGCGTCGTGGAGCAGCCAGGCCACCGGAGCATGGTAATTACCCGTGGATTCCATCACCACACGGGTCTCGCCGTCCAGGCTTTTGAGCAGTCCTGCCAGCTCGCTCAGTTCATTGGCGGTGTGACGTACTTCAAAGGGTGAAACCACTACCTCTCCGAAGGGCCGCATGACTGCAATCATGCTCTTACCCTTGGAAACATCGATGCCAACGCAGTTCATTCACATTCCTCCAATACAAAGAATCTGCAACCGGAATCCATCTTTTCTCGCTGCCGATTCAATCTATTGTGTGACACGAACTCTCCGACATCCGGTGGTTCAACCTGCTTAAATCGAACGCTGCAACGAGAGGATGGCTAACAGTCTTTCACACGGACATACAAGCCCAAGGAGTGATTGGTCAGCCAGTTGCTCCTCTCATTGTAGCTTAGGCACGAGATGGAGGGAAAGCCGGACTGGCTGTCCGGCTTTCCTGTCCAAATTTATTGTAATAGGAGTGATCTTATCTACCCGCCTCAACCGCCCCGGATGGGGCCATCGGCGTACAAAGCGGACAATCACCAAAAAATAATGAAAAAAGGAGGACAGCCGGAATCAGGCCCCGGAAACCGGGTGCCGATTGTTCCGGCTTTTGTATGCCTATGAATGACTAAATCAAACTTTTCAAATGATTCCGGCTAACTATAATTTATGGCATTTTTCAATCAGGCTATCACCGTTCTTCAGACCCTCGTTATCGCTCTGGGCGCTGGTCTCGGCATCTGGGGTGTCATCAACCTGCTGGAAGGTTACGGCAACGACAACCCCGGTGCGAATGCTCATGTACGGTAAGGAAGCAAGCAACCGAAAACAAGAGATAGACCGCCAGCACTACACTATTCCGAACCAAAGACCAAAAGATAAGCATTGTGGGAAAATCTAAACTTTTGGATTTTCCTACAATGCCAACTACGGCGGAATCCCTCCCACTCCTTATATCTTTCTGTATACATTGAATTTGTATTTAGTAAAATGCAGACAACACCACGGATCGGCTTTTGGTTGGACAATTCCAACCAAACACCACAGCAGACAGCAGAAAACATTCTGAACGCTAGGAAGCCGGTATGATTGTTACATATAAGGGGAAGAAAAATTTCTTTTAGGTACTTGCTTTCCTAAAACTGATGTGATACAATGATTTAATCCAGAAAAGGAGTAAAAAATATGCGGCAAGGTATTCTTAAATAAAACTATAATCAAATAGTGGGAACAAAGGATTATGATAGCTCCTTTTGTAGGGGCTTAGTTTTTTGTACCCAATTTAAGAATACTTTTGCCTTATCAATTTTGACATATCCCCAAAAACAGCAATCACAAACAGGTGTATGCTGTATATGTGTATGTCCGCAACTTATAATCCCCAGTGGTAAAAGTATTTTACTGCTGGGGATTTTTATGCCCTTTGGGGCTGTAAAGGGAGGACAATCACATGAAAATAATCAATATTGGAATTCTTGCCCATGTAGACGCTGGAAAGACGACCTTGACGGAGAGCCTGCTATATGCCAGCGGAGCCATTTCAGAACCGGGGAGCGTCGAAAAAGGGACAACGAGGACGGACACCATGTTTTTGGAGCGGCAGCGTGGGATTACCATTCAAGCGGCAGTCACTTCCTTCCAGTGGCACAGATGTAAAGTTAACATTGTGGATACGCCCGGCCACATGGATTTTTTGGCGGAGGTGTACCGCTCTTTGGCTGTTTTAGATGGGGCCATCTTGGTGATCTCCGCTAAAGATGGCGTGCAGGCCCAGACCCGTATTCTGTTCCATGCCCTGCGGAAAATGAACATTCCCACCGTTATCTTTATCAACAAGATCGACCAGGCTGGCGTTGATTTGCAGAGCGTGGTTCAGTCTGTTCGGGATAAGCTCTCCGCCGATATTATCATCAAGCAGACGGTGTCGCTGTCCCCGGAAATAGTCCTGGAGGAAAATACCGACATAGAAGCATGGGATGCGGTCATCGAAAATAACGATGAATTATTGGAAAAGTATATCGCAGGAGAACCAATCAGCCGGGAAAAACTTGCGCGGGAGGAACAGCAGCGGGTTCAAGACGCCTCCCTGTTCCCAGTCTATCATGGCAGCGCCAAAAATGGCCTTGGCATTCAACCGTTGATGGATGCGGTGACAGGGCTGTTCCAACCGATTGGGGAACAGGGGGGCGCCGCCCTATGCGGCAGCGTTTTCAAGGTTGAGTACACCGATTGCGGCCAGCGGCGTGTCTATCTACGGTTATACAGCGGAACGCTGCGCCTGCGGGATACGGTGGCCCTGGCCGGGAGAGAAAAGCTGAAAATCACAGAGATGCGTATTCCATCCAAAGGGGAAATTGTTCGGACAGACACCGCTTATCAGGGTGAAATTGTTATCCTTCCCAGCGACAGCGTGAGGTTAAACGATGTATTAGGGGACCAAACCCGGCTCCCTCGTAAAAGGTGGCGCGAGGACCCCCTCCCCATGCTGCGGACGACGATTGCGCCGAAAACGGCAGCGCAAAGAGAACGGCTGCTGGACGCTCTTACGCAACTTGCGGATACTGACCCGCTTTTGCGTTGCGAAGTGGATTCCATCACCCATGAGATCATTCTTTCTTTTTTGGGCCGGGTGCAGTTGGAGGTTGTTTCCGCTTTGCTGTCGGAAAAATACAAGCTTGAAACAGTGGTAAAGGAACCCTCCGTCATTTATATGGAGCGGCCGCTCAAAGCAGCCAGCCACACCATCCATATCGAGGTGCCGCCCAACCCGTTTTGGGCATCCATAGGACTGTCTGTTACACCACTCTCGCTTGGCTCCGGTGTACAATACGAGAGCCGGGTTTCGCTGGGATACTTGAACCAGAGTTTTCAAAACGCTGTCAGGGATGGTATCCGTTACGGGCTGGAGCAGGGCTTGTTCGGCTGGAACGTAACGGACTGTAAGATTTGCTTTGAATACGGGCTTTATTACAGTCCGGTCAGCACGCCGGCGGACTTCCGCTCATTGGCCCCGATTGTATTGGAACAGGCATTGAAGGAATCGGGGACGCAGCTGCTGGAACCTTATCTCTCCTTCATCCTCTATGCGCCCCAGGAATACCTTTCCAGGGCTTATCATGATGCACCGAAATACTGTGCCACCATCGAAACGGCCCAGGTAAAAAAGGATGAAGTTGTCTTTACTGGCGAGATTCCCGCCCGCTGTATACAGGCATACCGTACTGATCTGGCCTTTTACACCAACGGGCGGAGCGTATGCCTTACAGAGCTGAAAGGATATCAGGCCGCTGTCGGTCAGCCGGTCATCCAGCCCCGCCGTCCAAACAGCCGCCTGGACAAGGTGCGCCATATGTTTCAGAAGGTAATGTAAAGATACATAATCGTCAAGACGGCAACAATCAGAAGTTATGGAGGGTAACAATGGAATATAGTAAGGAAGATTTAATGGAAGCAAAAAAGCAAATTTGGGGAGTGGGAGAGAACATGGGAACAGAGGAAAGTAAAAAAATCTGGGAGGAGAACGCACAATTTTGGGATAATGCAATGGGTGACGAATCTAATGAATTTCACAGAGAGGTAGTGCGTCCCAAAGTAACGGAACTTCTATCTCCTAATCCTGCGGATTACATTTTGGATATTGCGTGTGGCAATGGAAATTATTCTTCGTATCTTGCACAAAGAGGCGCTTCGGTTGTCGCTTTTGATTACAGCAAAAAAATGATAGAATTGGCTAAAAGACGGCAATCACAATATGCAAAACAAATTGAATTTTGTGTGGCGGATGCGACCGATAGAAAAAGTATATTAGAATTAAAAAGAAATCGAGCCTTTACGAAAGCAGTTTCTAATATGGCAATTATGGATATTACGGATATTGAACCACTTCTTATGGCTGTTTATGAACTGTTGCAGGAAAGCGGAATTTTTGTCTTTGCAACGCAACACCCTTGTTTTGTCACGTTGACTGAAAAATATATGACACCGCACAGTTACTATGATATAGCGATTGAAGGGCAACCGAAAGAGCAGATTTATTATCATCGTTCCATACAAGATATTTTTAACCTTTGTTTTAGAGCTGGATTTGTCATTGATGGATTTTATGAAGAATGTTTTAAAACCAACAAAGAAATTCCTATGGTAATGATAGTAAGGCTTAAGAAGGTAAAACGTGATAGCTTAAAATAAATTCAAGTTTGTCGGGTAAATAGCAAACCCAGCCGAGCCAGTCAACGGTCAAGATGAACGGCGCATATGCGCAGCCGTTGACAGCCCCGCCCGCCTTTGCTGGTAGGCAATCAAGGGGCGACAGCAAGAAGTGCCACCGCCCCGCACTATTATTCAGAAAGGGGAATTTCCATGACCGACCAGATAGCCTATCAAGAATATATCCAGCGCAGGTACAACGCCTTTTGCAAGACTGTTATCCGCTGTGCCGCCTTGGACAAGATTTTGAAGCTTAAACGGCAATGGGAACGGCAAGTTTCCCTTGACTATCTGATGAACGAGAAGTTTGTCCAGTTTGCCGCGTCGGAGCCGGACGAGGAATACCCATTTACCGTCTGCGGTCAGACCGTCCTGCTCTGCAACGCCGCCCTTGCCGACGCGATCTCTGTTTTGCCGGAGCAGGCACAGGAAGAACTTTTCCGTTACTACTTCCTGCGCCAGCCGCAGCGCGTGATCGGCGTACATATCGGCCGGACACGCAGCACAGCGGGGCGGCATATCCAGCTTGCTTTGAAACGGCTGCGGCGGCTCATGGAGGGAAAAGACCATGAGTAAACTTCTCCCCTATGAAACAATCGTCAAGGCGCATGAGGGCGACCCGGACGCAATCGACACCGTTCTTTCCCACTACGCCGGATATATCCGATACTGTTCCAAAGTACACGGGAAAGTCAGCGCCGAGGTTGAGGAACATATAAAACAGAAGCTAATCGCCGCGCTGTTCAAATTTCGCTTTGACCGATAAGCAAAGAACGAACACCGACTGTCATTAGCGATTTTCACCAGCAAGTTTACAATTCATCTATTTTCAAGAGAAATCAACCGTAGTATAATAAGACCAATAAAATCGAGTTTTACGGAGGCACGCGTAATGTATAGAACTATATTGATTGAAGGAATTACGACTGAAAATGTGGAGCAAAAAATCAATGAAAAAGTAACAGAAATGGAAAAAGAGAGCTATCAGGTTAAGACTATGTCATTTTTAGGAACGGACAAAGCCGTGTTAGTTTTCAAGAAAGGATTAAAAGGTAGCCTGCTTTAATTGCTATGTCATCATTGGGCTAACCTTACTCGAATTTTCAAAACTGAATACCAGCCGTCACCGGCGGCCAACGAAAGCAGTAAGTCTGAAAAAGATTTGCTGCTTTTTTTGTTGTCCGTTTGGCATTTTTGAAATTTGTCCGTATTAAGAAGCAAAGAAAAAATTTCCAGAATTTCCGTCATTTTTGCCTTTGCTGGTGTTGTAGGGAGTGAAAGGAAAAATTTTCTGCCCCGCCGGTTGCCAAATTTCCTTTTTCCGCATTACAGAAGCAAAAGAAAGTTTGTAGCAATCCCCGTTCAGCGGGTAGCTGGCGGCCTTTCAAATGTATCTTTGGCGAAAGGGAAAAAGGCCGCGTACAGCGGGCTGAAAGCCCCACCCCGTTCGCTCTATGTACGGAAATCCCGGACAGGGGCAGTCTACGGCTTACTGAGAGCAAGTTTCTACCACGGTGCCAAAATCCGCAATTCTGCGGTTTTGTCCCTCGCGGGAAACTTGTTGGGGAGTGCCTTCCCCAAACCCTGCTATGGCGGCTTACGCCGCAAAAATATTCCCGACCGGCGAAAAGTTTTTTCTCACTTTCGCCCCGGAAATGGCTAACAGATAAGAGAATTTTTTGTGATAAGTGAAAGGAGGTTTACAGCCCATGCCGAAGCGATACAACACACCCCACCGCAGCCGCGTTGTGAAAACCCGGCTGTCCGAAGATGAATACGCCGACTTCACAGCGCGGCTTGCGCCCTATGGTATCAGCCAGTCCGAATTTCTCCGGCAGGCGATACGGCGCACCGCCATACGCCCCATTATCCATGTGTCGGCGGTCAATGATGAACTGCTCTCTGCTGTCGGGAAGCTGGCCGCCGAGTACGGCAGGATCGGCGGCAACCTCAACCAGATTGCCCGGTATCTGAATGAGTACGGCGCACCCTACAATGCGCTGTCCGGCGAAGTACGCGCCGCCATAGCCGACCTTGCCGCCCTCAAGTATGAAGTCTTACAGAAAGTAGGTGACGCGGTTGGCAACACTCAAGCATATCAACTCTAAAAACGCCGACTACGGAGCCGCCGAACAATACCTGCTTTTTGAGCATGACGAGTTTACCATGAAGCCCGTCCTTGATGAAAC
>NZ_NFJK01000013.1 GCF_002159845.1 Anaeromassilibacillus sp. An250 | reverse complement strand
TTCTTCCCATCCAGGATGATTTCGCCGCCATCCTCGTGGTAGATGCCGAACAAACACTTCATCAAAGTCGATTTTCCTGCGCCGTTTTCGCCCATCAGGGCATGTACGCTGCCGGGACGCACTTTTAAGGTGACCCCATCCAGCGCTTTAACGCCAGGGAATACTTTGGTGATGTTGTTCATTTCAAGCACATATTCACCCATTCCATCAGTCCTCCTTCTTGCTAAAATTAAGCGGGGAACGGAAAGCGCTCGCTTTCGCGTTCCCCGTAGAACAACAATTTCTTTAAGAAATCAAAAGAAAGTGTACTGCGTTCGCGCTAAACTTAGGATATGTAATCCTGATAGTTGTCCTGCGTGACCTTTACATAGTCAATCCAGACATACTTGTCATCGGTTACCGGGTAGCCGATGTTCTCTTCGGTGATTTCCTTGCCCTGTGCAGCTGCAACTGCGATGTTCACGCTGGCGTTGCCCTGGCTGGTAGCATCGTTCAGAACGGTGCCGAGCAGGGAGCCTTCCTTCATAGCTTCCAGAGCCGGATTCGTTGCGTCAACGCCGACAACCGGGATATACTTGGAAGCATCGCCGGAGTTGTAGCCTTCTGCCTTCAGAGCTTCGATTGCGCCGAGAGCCATATCGTCGTTGTTGCAGAGAACAGCTTCGATCTTATCCAGGCTCTGGGAGGAGATGAATGCTGCCATCAAGTCGGTAGCCTTAACCTTATCCCACATAGCGGTGTCAGCAGCCAGCTGCTCAACCTTGAAGCCAGCCTCTTCGATTGCCTTCGGAGCATACTCGGAACGCAGGGTAGCGTCCTGGTGGCCAGGCTCGCCCTGGAGCATGACGTACTGGATGGTGCCGTCGCCGTTCTTATCTGCATCCGGATTCGCGGTGAAGTAGTCAGCGATGATCTCGCCGGACATCGTGCCGGACTGCTCTGCCTTACAGCCAACATACCAAGCCTGGTCATAGGAATTCATGTCTTCCTCGGACGGCTGACGGTTCTGGAGAACGATCGGCAGGCCTGCGTCCTTCGCCTTGGTGATGATCGGGCCAGCAGCGGTCAGATCAACCGGGTTAACGATCAGAGCATTGACGCCCTTCGTGATGAAGGTATCAACCTGTTCGTTCTGGGTCGGCTGCTTGTTCTGGGAGTCCACGATATCGATGGTTGCGCCCAGCTCTGCTGCGCGAGCGGTCATGGTGTTACGAACACCGGTCATGAACGTATCGTCGAACTTGTACACGCAGGAACCGATGCTTACGTCAGAAGCGTCTGCCGCCGGCTCTTCTGCAGGCTCCTCGCCATCAGTGGCCTCCGCAGAAGACGTATCGGTCGCTGTGCCAGCGTCTGCGGAAGAAGTGCTGCCATCATTGCCGCAGCCAACGGCCATAGAAGCCATCATCATAGCTGCCAGCATAAATGCTAATACCTTTTTCATACCTGAAAATCCTCCTACTTTCTTAGAATATCTTCTTTCGGTTTAGCAACCCGCCCATCCTTGTGCATTTGCACAAATGCAGGTGGAATTGCGATTTACTATTAGTAAGTATAGCCTCCTCAAATCAAAAAATCTATATAAAATTCTTTGGTCTTCTATAAAATATCTTCGCTCTTTTGCTCGATTGTTTTTGTCAAACCACGACCACCTTTGTGAAAAAAGACAAAATCTCCCTGTGAATTTAGGGGAACATGCCTAATACTTGTCCCATGTTGGGGTTGTAGCCATGAAAAGCACAAGATGCAGGCCCGCCCCATTTGCAACCCGGAATTTTGCCGCACCTCCCCTTTTTGGGGGATATCCGCGGCTTCCCCCGCCCCTGCATACATCCCCAGCCTGCGGCATATAGATTCCTGTTGAAGGGGAGGCGAACGATATGGCGAACGATGCATTGATCCAAACGGCAGCTGCCCCGCTTTGGAAAGAGCCAAAGAAGGGGGCGGAGCGTGTGGATGAAGCCCTTTGCGGCGTTTCCGTAGAAATCTTGGAATCCAGCGGCATTTACCGCCGGGTGCGCACCTGCTATGGGTACGAAGGCTGGGCGGAAGAACCGGCCCTGTTTCCCCCGGCATCCCTTGAAGCATGGAAAGCCGCGCCAAAAGCCTTGGTCCGCGCGCCGTTTGCCGATGTCCAGGCGGAACCATCGGTGCAAGCGCCGGCTGTATGCACACTGCCGCGGGGCGCGCTGGTCCAACTGGACGCCCCAGCCGGCACGGGCAAATGGAGCCGGGTCCTTCTGCCAAACGGGGTCCCCGGCTTCCTTCCCGCGTCCGCCCTTACTAGGCCACACAGCGGCATGGGGCGCCGCAGCCAGGCGCGTTTCCGCTGTGATGTTGTCCGCGCGGCATGCTCCTATTTGGGCGCGCCTTACCGGTGGGGCGGCATGACACCGGCCGGAATCGATTGCTCGGGGCTCTGTTTCATGGCATATGCTTTGAACGGCGTCTGCATCTTCCGCGATGCGCGCCTAGAGCCAGGATATGCCATCCAGAAGATCCCCTACCGCCTCGTCAGGCCGGGGGACCTGCTCTATTTTCCAGGGCATGTCGCTATGTTTATCGGGAACGGCCGGTATATCCATGCGACCGCGGGGAACGGCTGCCACGGCGTGGTGGTCAACAGCCTGGACCCCCGGTCGCCACAATACCGCGCGGACCTTCCGCCAAAGCTGCTCGCAACCGGCAGCTTGTTCCCATAAAAAGATTTCCGGCCAGGGGAGAGGAAAAGCCCCTGGCCGGAAGCGCCGCGTTGAATAACTATTTTATTCAATATATTGAGGAAAAACACGAAAGCAAATCCATAACAGCCAACCTTCCACCGGCCCCTCCCAATAGCTGGTCCCGCTTCAGGCAAGCTGTGACGCCTGGAACCCCTTGGTATTTGCGCCCTCTTTAGCAGCAATTGGATCGATCCTCCTGTGAGGGAACCCCCTCTGCATATTGCCGCTGTTTTCTGCGCACAATCATTCCCACGCATCAAAACCATTATTAGTATAAAAGATTCTTATGAAAAACGCAAGTGATTTTGCATAGAACGTTGGTCATATGTACCGATATGGTTTCGTTATTTCAACAAATACTTATTCGTCTGCAGAATAAATGAGGCTTCCCTCGGGGCGAGGCTGCGCATCCGCCGCGAAAAGGCGGTTGACGGTCTCTTCATCTGCCACCCCTGTGATCCGCAGGTTGTTGACATATTGGAAGTCCATAATCGACTGCTGGGTCCCTTCCCCGTACAGTCCCGTCGGCTGTACGAACAGATACCCCAGCTCCGCCAGACGCAGCTGCAAATTTTTCACCGCGTCGCCTTCGTCGCCAAGCTTCAGGGAATCGCCTTCCGGCTGTTCCGGGTCCGAGGTGACATCCCCGACCTCCATATCCGAATTGCCGCCGGTGGGCGTCTGGCTTTCGCCACCCTCCGGCTCCAGGGACGTGGTGCCCTCTGCCAGGGATGGGTAGACTGTGCCCGCCATAAAACTGACAGCGGAAATATCCCCGTTCCCCTGCCATTCCATCAAAGAGGGGTCCATCTCATAAACGCGCCCCTCCTGGACAGCAGTCAAATCCTTATATTGGTCCGTCTGGGCCAAGGTATCCTTGAGACCGGTCGGGCAGAAAATATACTGCGGCTGGACCATCAGCAGCGTTTCCACATCCATGTGGTTTCCCGCCCCGTCCGAAGCCGCATTGATCAGCCCGGCACATTCGATCAGTTTCCCCTCCAGTGTATCGCCCGTCACGACGCCGCCCTCGACATCGTAGAGGTAACAGACGGAAACCGGCGTATCCGTCTGGGGGATTTGGCGGCTGATGTCGTCAATCGTGCTAAAGATGCCCTCAGCGATCTTCTCCCCGCGTTCGTATCCCTTCACGCCGCCCATCATGCAGGAACCGACCTCCCGGTACAGGCGGGTAAAATCTTCGCGGCTGGTAGCGGGCGCAATGGTCACCACATCGATCCCCGCGTCGTTGAGCCCTTTTTTCTGTTCTTCACTGGGCGCGTCCTCCGTGAGGACCAGGTCTGCGCCAACCCCCAAAATCGACTGCGGGTCATCCAACGTCATATCCGGCAGCACCGACAGGTCCTCCTGGGTGCAGGCAGCGCCCTTGCCACAGAGTTGCATCTCGTAGCCGAGCGCCATAATGACCTCTGCCAAATTAGGGGACAGGACAACAACGCCCTTGGGTTCGTCCTGGATCGTCACTTCGTTTACCGTTACGGGGAAGTCCTGTTCCGCTACGCCGGAGCTGATATCGCCCTTCGGCCCACAGCCCACGCAAATACTCAGCACCAACAAAATCCCCAGCAATGCTGCCAGCGGTCTTTTCATCTTCGATCGGCCTCCTTCCGTCCGTCTCAGTCCAGCGGCTGTCCGCGCCGGATGCGCGCCTCCGCATCGTCGATATACTGTTTTGCACAGCGCGGCGACCGGCCGCTGCGGGCAATCGCCCAGCGCTCCGCGCCCGCTTTGATCTCCGGGAGATACTCGTCCAATTCCCTCTGGCGCGCCAGCTGCTCCACGATCTCCAGGAAATGCACCTTATCCGGCAGGGAGAATTGGATGGACAGGCCAAAGCGGTCCGCCAGGGACATGCTCTCCTGGATCGTATCCCCCAGGTGGATTTCGTCCCCCTCGCGGTCCGAAAAGCTCTCCCGCAGGAGATGCCGGCGGTTCGAGGTGGCGTAAATCAGCGCATTTTCCGGACGGGCCGCCAGCCCGCCCTCCAGCACAGCCTTCAACGCCGCATAGGTATCGTCCTGCTGCGAGAAGGACAGGTCGTCGATAAAGATGATGAACTTCAGCGGTACGGCGGCAATCTGGTCCACCAGCGCCGGGAAATCCATCAGCGATTCCTTCGGGATCTCGATCACGCGCAATCCCTGCGGGTAGAATTCATTGAGCATGGCTTTGACCGTGGACGACTTGCCCGTGCCGCGGTCCCCATACAGCAGGCAGTTGTTGGCCGGCAAGCCCTGCAAAAAGGCCAGGGTGTTGTCGATGGCCAGCTTGCGTTGGATCTCATAGCCCTTGAGGTCCGCAAGGCGCTGCTGGTCCGGGTAGGCCACGGGCTGGATGCTGTGATTCCGCCAGATAAACGCGCGGTAACGCGCATACATGCCGCAGCCGTTGGAGCGGTAATATTCCGCCATCTTTGTGATGCAGTGGTCGAGGTCGCCGCCGAGCACGGCAACCGGCTCCCCTGTTTTCCATTCCGGCAGCTCCATCCCGGCGACGTCCTGCGCAAACGCGCTGTTTTCCCGGAGCTCCTGCGGCGTAATCGACGCGACCTGGCGGATGACCGCAAGATCCCGCCGGACGGCACGGCGCACGCCCTCCGGAAGCACGGCGGTGCCAGCCGCGGCCGCGAGCGAAAATGCATTTTCATCAAACAAGGCGGTCCCTGTGATGCACCCTGCAAGGTTTTCGCTGTATCCACGCATGCACAGCACATCGTAGAAATCGCCCCACGCATTCAAGAACGCTTCCAGGGAATCCCCCCGTGCCGCCCAAAGCAGCCGGTAGAACGCCTTTGGAACCGTCCGGTTTAAGATCCCTTTATACACAGAGAGCGAAGCCATTTCCATGGCCGCTTCCTTTACTCGATTTGCCAATGAAAAAACCCCTTTTCTACACAGCTGGTCCGCGGCTGCGCGGCCATTGCCCACGATGCGGATAACCCCCGTTTTTCCGTAAAATCTGCCCCGGAACAATTTGTAACAATACACAGTACATCATACCCTTTGCAAGGGGTTATGTCAAGTTCACGACATCGTTTGCCTTGCGAATCTATCCATTGTTTGTTACTATTATATATAAAAATAAATGGGGGCTGTCCGCTCCCATCCAAAGAAAGGCTGATCGCTATGAAACATTGGTGGAAACGGGCGGTTTATGCCTGTATTCTTTGCCTTTGCCTCTGCTGTACGGCGTGTTCTGCAAACAGCCAGCCCGATCCGGCGGTGCTCCTCCGGGAGACGCTTTCCCAGGTAAACGCCCTGGAAAGCTGCGAAAGCCGGTTTTCCAATGACTTGGAATTCAACGCGGGCACCGAACAGCAGACCTTCCATTCGGCGGTTTCGTCCGTCTATTTTGCAGACCCCTTCTGCCTAAAGAGCACCCAGGATACCGGGGCCGGCGCCCCTTCCGTCACCTATACGATGACCGAGGACGGCTTCTGCTGGTTTTACGCAGAAACCGAGGACGGCTGGCTCCGCACCCCGGCGGAAACGCTCAACACAACCCCTTCGGAACAGATCGAAATTTTGCGCCTGTTAAAGCAGGCCACTGACCCGCAATTTGTCCGCGAGGAGGAAGTCGAAGGTACCCCTGCTTATAAACTGGAGGTCACGTTCCCGGCGGACATCCTGCGCAGTTCCATTGAGGCGATTGTCTCCGCCAGCGGCATGGGGGACGGTTCCCAGACACTGGTGCAGGAACTTCTGGCGAGTACCCCCGCGGTGTACGGCTACTGTTACATTGGCAAGGACGACGGCCGCCTCCTGCGCATGGAGCTGGATACCACGGAAGCGCTCAACACCGTGTTCAGCAAGATCAGCGGCGACAGTGTGAAAGTTTCCATCTCCAAAAGCGTTTTGACAGGGGAACTGTTCAACTGCAATGCCGCCGCACCGGTCGAACTCCCGCCCGAGGCAGCTTCTGCGCAGACGGTGGAAGCCGCCGGATAACGATTTGCTGGAGCGTCCACGGATTGTAAACGGTTCCGATGTAAGAGAACCTAAAGACGGAAGCTGTGCGGGATCACCTCCCGCGCAGTTTCGGTCTTTCCGATTGTTTTCCATTTCCTATTAATAATAGAAACGGACGAACTTGATGTTATAAAAATCACAGGCAAGGATATCATCCGTTTCCGTCTCGTTGATGAGGATAAAATTTGCCCCAACGGCCAAGAGAATCCCGGAGCGTGTAACAATGCTGTTGGTCCCGACCAAAAAATCCACCTGCACAGGACGCCCCACCTGGGTGCGCAAAAAACCATTCATATATTGAAGGCTTTCCGCAGGGATCGACTGCGGCTGTGTCATGGACGTAATCGGCGCAAGGGAACCTCCGGTCGCGCCGCTCTGCGCAACGGCGCTGCTCTGTGTTTGTGTCCCCTGTGTGCCATTCGCATTTTGCCAAATGTTTGTTAACGGGGGCCACATAGCGTTCCGGTTTTCTTCTGCGTAATCCCGCAGGGGGCTGTTCCCGGCATTTTGCAATTGTTGCCTCTGCCTCTCCTTTTGGTACGGGTTCATCAAATTGTATGAGGCGATCTCCTCCAATGTGGGGAGATTGGGATTGAGCCGCACATTCGTAAATGCGGAGACGTCGGGCGACGCCCCTGCGCAGCCCGCCCCCATGCATGGCGTGTTCGTGTTAGACATCTCCTGATTCTGTGCAAATGTTCCTGTATCCATAAGTGAAACCCTCCTACCGACAAAATAGCCTAAGTCGTTGCATATTTCTGTGTGGGCGTATAAAAACAATGGTTATTGACCCGGTTGAACAGGACGCCGATCCCGCCGGGTGGGAAATACGTTGGGCACTCTTCGCTATAGGGATTAAAGAAGAACAAGCTTTCCCCCACGGCGTTCAAGGTATTGCCTGCCAACGCCCAGTCTGCGATCTCATAGTGGATATCCTCCGGGTCCATATTCCACACATTTTGCGGATTATACCTGCCGTTTACGGAATCCCGCATACAGACAAACTGCCCCTGCTGTTCCATAATGCTGCGGACGTCGCCGCCTTGGCTGACCCGGAAGAACTCGCCGTAAGGCACTCGCGCACGGTTCACAATGACGGATGCTACTGCCCGCATACCGTCCTCCCCTTCCCCGCCCGCCTCACATTGAATCAGCCGCGCCAAAAGTTCGCGATCCGTATAAGCCATACTCATCACCTGATTTTTAGAATTGTCTTAAAGCATCCTATGCCCTTCGCCCACCCCGTGGCACAGCTTTTCCCGCGCTGGATGCAGAATATTTCGCCATAACTACTGGAATCCCGCAAAATCTCTTGACTTTTTTCCCTCTCTTCTTTAAAATGTAAGTATTCGCCCTGTGGATGGACGATTTACAATGGAATATGGAAGCGTATCGAAGTGGTCATAACGGGCCTGACTCGAAATCAGGTAGACGGCAACGTCTCGTGGGTTCGAATCCCACCGCTTCCGCCAGGCTGAGCCTGGACGCAATTCGCGTCCAGGACTCGGCTTTTTCTTTTGCCTTGCCGCTCGCGTTTATAGCGGGTATCTTTTCGATAATATAAATCCAGCAGTAAACCGCACCTCACTTTGTGGGGTGTAGTTTTTTATTTCCAAGGAGCAATCCCTTTTTCCCTCCCCTGCGGCGGACCACGCCCGCAATCCGCATCTTTTGTGTGGAGAGAACCCGGTATAATCCATGTGCATTACCATACCAATGGATCAATCTCTTTTATTTACAGTTGTTTTGGAGGGTACTATGCACACAGATGATTATGTCGTAAGCTCCCTGGAACTGCATCTGTTCTTTGGGCGCATCATGAAAGAACATTCCCTGTTCCTGCGGGCGGGATTTACCCCGGCGAACGAATCGTTTTCGAAGCAGGCGGAGGTTTATAAAAGGGAATTTGAAACATTGCTCTGTCAAGCCATCGCGCTCAGCGACGGCGTTATCAGCCAGGATGTCCTGTGCTCCGGCGAACTGGTCACGGAATTTACCGCTCTGGCGGAACAGCAGACGGAGCGCTTTACCGGGATTGCAATCAACCGAAGGATCACCAGCCGTGAACTACAGCTGCGCAACGCGTGTGGCCGGCCGGATGTTTGCGCCAGAATACAACCCCAGGTACAAAGGCTGAACCGGACTGCGCTCCGGCTATTGAACGGATTGATTGGTTTTAAGGAACGAATCTTAAAACAGGTTCTTTGCTGTGAACTGTTCACCATGAACTATCCGCTACTGATTGAGCATATTCTGCGAGAGGCGAAGCTCTATCAGAAATATCTTCGGATGCTCGAGAACGACGGCAATTTGACCTGCCAGTCCATGAAGGAAATCGAACACTTTTGGAACCAGATCATGATGGAACACGCCATGTTTATACGCGGCCTGCTGGACCCCTCTGAAACGGAATTGCTGCAAACCGCGGACGGATTTGCCAATGAATACCAAGCATTGTTAAACGCCTGCAATCATGCGCAAAACCAGACCTTAACCGCGGATTCCCTGGAAAAAACCATCCGGTTCCGAGATTTTAAGGCGGCGGGCGCGCAAGGAATCGAACAATGCAAAATTCGTTCGATCATCTTGCCCCTCCTCGCAGACCATGTGCTGCGCGAAGCAAATCACTATATCCGTCTGCTGAAGTCTTAATCGGACGCCTCCTGTTTTGCGGGGCATCCATTACGGATGTTTTCTTCCATGAGCCAATATCCGGCTTCTCCCCCGGAAAGAAAATAGGAAACGCCTGCGTCTGCCGGACCGACGCGGGCGTTCCCTGTTTTCTTTTTATATATGGTTTGGCATTCCCTGCTTGTGCTTCATCCAAAGCGAAACTTTGTTCTTGTCCTTTCCTTCCACCGGTGGTAAAATAGAAAAAACGGTAACTGCGGAGGCGTCTTATGGAACAGCAGACCTTATTTGGACAGCAGGGGATGGACCGGCCATTGGCCAGCCGGATGCGGCCGCGCACCCTGGAGGAATTTGTCGGGCAAGAGCACCTTTTGGGCGAGGGAAAAATTTTGCGGCAATTGATCGACCAGGACCGCATTTCCTCCATGATCTTCTGGGGGCCGCCCGGCGTGGGAAAGACCACCCTGGCGCGCATCATCGCCGGACGGACCCACGCCAATTTCATCGATTTCAGCGCAGTGACCAGCGGCATCAAAGAGATCCGCGAGGTCATGCAGCGCGCAGAAGAAAACCGCCGGTTTGGGGAGCGGACCATCCTATTTATCGATGAGATTCACCGCTTTAACAAGGCGCAGCAGGATGCTTTCCTCCCATTTGTCGAGCGCGGCAGCATCATCTTGATCGGCGCGACGACCGAAAACCCTTCGTTTGAAATCAATTCGGCGCTTCTCTCCCGCTGCAAAGTCTTCGTGTTGCAGGCGCTGTCCCCAGAGGACCTGCAAACGCTCCTGCGCCATGCGCTTACGGACCCCCGCGGTTTCGGCGGGGAATCCGTCCAAATAGCCGGGGACATGCTGGCGATGATCGCAAATTTTGCAAACGGCGATGCGCGCACCGCGTTGAACACCTTGGAGATGGCCGTGCTGAACGGCGAACGAACTTCTGCTGGTGTGGTGGTCGGGCCTGAAATCCTGAAGCAGTGTCTTTCGAAAAAGTCGCTGCTCTACGATAAGAACGGAGAAGAGCACTACAATCTCATTTCGGCGTTGCACAAATCCATGCGCAACAGCGACCCCGACGCTGCAATCTACTGGCTGGCCCGCATGCTGGAGGGCGGCGAGGACCCCCTCTATATTGCGCGGCGCCTCATCCGCTTTGCCAGCGAGGACGTCGGGATGGCCGACAGCCGGGCGATTGAAATCGCCACGGCCGTCTACCAGGCGTGCCATTTCATTGGGATGCCCGAGTGCTCGGTCCATCTGACCCACGCGGTGACCTACCTCTCCCTCGCCCCCAAATCCAACGCGCTCTATGTGGCGTACGAAACCGCCAAACGTGACGCGCTGGAGATGCTGGACGAGCCGGTCCCCCTACAGATCCGCAACGCCCCCACCCGCCTGATGAAGGACCTGCACTACGGCGAGGGGTATCAATACGCCCACGACACAGAGGACAAGCTCACCACCATGCAATGCCTTCCAGACGCGCTGCAGGGGAGGAAATACTACATCCCCACCGCGCAGGGTTCCGAAGTGCGCGTGCAGGAGCGCCTGCGCCAGATCGAACAGTGGCGGGCGCAAAAGCGCAGGGAGGAACAGGAAGGCCCGCAGGGGAAATGACCTTGTTTGCGGTTGGCAGACTATGTCCCCGTCCCGTGCGCAAAAGATGCGAGCAAGATGGCCGGGAAAAGTTTTCCCGGCCATTTTGTCCTTTGGAGGACAGAACGGAAGCATTTGTTTCGATTCGCGGTCTCCTTGTGCGGCCGGTTCCGGCCAAAACAGCCGGCCGGCACTCCCGGGAAACACGCCGTATGCCTAAATGAAGCGATGGACGCCGCCGCATTGACAGAACGTGGAATTTGTGCTACCTTAATTAGCAGAAACTAACCAAGGAGGCTTTGGAAATGGCAACCCTCATAATCTCTGTTTTATTGGCGCTGGCCTGTATCTACGGAGTTTACAGCTACATCCGGAAACTCCGTTATGGGGGCGGTTGTTGCGGCGAACACGAAGGAGCGGTCAAGAAGGTTAAGGTAGCGGACCGGGATAAAACCCACTACCCATATGAGACGGTGTTGACCATCGACGGCATGACCTGTTCCAACTGTGTACGGCGCGTGGAAAATGCGCTCAACCAACTGGACGGCGTTTGGGCACAGGTGGACCTCAGCTCCCGCAAGGCAGCCGTGCGGATGAAACAGCCGCTTCCGGAGGACACGCTGCGGGATGCCGTGCGTGCGGCAGGTTACATCGTGCTTTCGGTCCAGAACAACCAAACGGCAGTATCCCATTGAGGCAGAAGCGGGCGGGAACGCTTTCTTTTTTGCGCATAAGTTAGCTTTGACTAACTTATGCATGTCCGTTTCCATCCGTTTGCCCATGCGCAAACCGCCAACCATGCGATGCATCGCCCCGTTCCCGGGGCAGCTTTCCAGAAAAAGGAGGTGAACCATCGTTGGACCGGCTGATGGAATTGTTGAACGATGGACGCGCCTGGTCTGTCGCGGACCTGGCCAATTCCCTGCGGGAGCCCCAGAAAGAGGTGCAACGGCGGGTGGAGTCCCTGGAATCCAACGGGTATCTGCGGAAGGCCTGCGGTTGCGGCCCCCAGTGTAAGGGCTGCGGGCACTGTGGGACGCACAGCCCCCACGCCCCTGCCTTTATACGGGCACACCCGTCACAGGAGACCCCATAAAACATCTGCCTTTTCATAGGCAGCCACGGTTATGCAACGGGCGGCGCCCCTCCGGCCTCATAGGCTGAAGGGGCGCCGCCCGTTAAAATTCGATCGGTTGGGATGGATAAAAACAGAAGGATTTCCAGGGCAACTGCCATCCTTCCCGGGTGCAGGCTGCGCACAGGGCCGCCTGCCTTGGCATTTCCGGGGGCGGACGCCCGTCAATCCAACAGGTTTGTCATGCTCCGCAGGCTGACGCCCAACGTGGAGAGGTTGTGCAGCATGGCAGAGGTGGCCGGGGGGAGGACGCCCGCGGCGCCCAGCCCGATCAGACCCCCATTGAAACCGATGACAAAGCGGTAATTCGATTGGATGCGGCGCAGCAGGCTGCTGGCGATCATCCGCAGGCTGACCAGCTCAAAGAGGTCGTCCGCGGCAATCGTGATATCCGCGATCTCCCGCGCAATCGCCGCGCCGTCGCTGATTGCGATGCCAACGTCCGCCGCAGAAAGGGCCGGAGAATCGTTGATACCGTCGCCCAGCATGATGACCGTATGCCCCTGCGCGCGTTCCGCCTCGACAAACCGGGCCTTGTCCTCGGGGAGGACCTCGGAATGGTATTCGTCCACGCCTACCTGTGCGGCAATCGCTGCGGCGGTGCGCTCGCTGTCGCCGGTGAGCATGACGGTCTTTTGAATCCCCAACCGTCGCAGTGCATTGATGACCGCTTCGGCCTCCGTGCGCAGCGGGTCGGAAATGCAGATCACCGCTGCCAATTGCCCCCCGATGGCCAGATACAGGTGGGAATATTGCTCCGGAAGCGTATCGAACCGCTCCTGTTCCCCATCAGGAATTGTACAAGCCTCATCCTCAAAGACGAAATGCGCGCTGCCGATGACCACCCGCTCCGTCCCGACGGTGCTGGCAATGCCATGGGCCACGAGGTATTCCACCTGGGAGTGCATCTCCTCGTGGGAGAGCCCGCGGTCCCGCGCGGCCTGTACCACGGCGTTGGCCATGGAGTGCGGGAAATGCTCCTCCAGGCAGGCGGCCAGGCGCAGCATCTCCTCTTCGCTGTGGCCGCCGAAGGGGATGACCCCCGCCACCACCGGGCAGGCATAGGTCAGCGTGCCGGTCTTGTCAAACACGATCGTATCCGCCTTGGCGACCGCCTCCAGATACTTTCCCCCCTTGACCGTCACATGATAAGTGCTGGCCTCGCGCATGGCGGAGAGGACCGCCAGGGGCATCGCGAGCTTCAGTGCGCAGGAGAAATCCACCATCAGCACCGAGAGGGCGCGCGTGACGTTCCGGGTCAGCAGATACGCCAGCCCGCTCCCTACAAGCGTATAGGGCACCAGCTTGTCCGCCAGGTTGGAAGCCTTGTTCTCCGCTGCGGATTTTAGCTTTTCGGACTGCTCGATCATGGCCACGATCTTGTCGTACCGGCTTTCGCCGGACTGCTGCGTCACGCGCAGGATGCATTCGCCCTCTTCCACGACCGTCCCCGCGTAAACCGCGGTGCCGGGGCGCTTCGGCACGGGGATGGATTCCCCGGTGAGCGACGCCTGGTTGACCATCACCTCGCCCTCCTCGATGGTGCTGTCCAAGGGGATCAGGCCACCCATGCGCACGGCGATGCGGTCGCCGGTTTTGACCTGGTTCAAGGGCACGAGGACCTCGCCGGACGGCGTTTTGAGCCAGACACGGTCGATGTTCAGGGACATACAGCGCGCAAGGTCGTCCACGGACTTCTTGTGCGTCCACTCCTCCAGCAGCTCGCCCAGCTCCAGCAGGAACATCACGGAACCGGCCGTGGCAAAATCCCGCCGCACCATGGAGATCCCGATGGACAGCCCGTCGAGCAGCTCCACGCGCAGTTTTCCCCGCAGCAGGCACCGGACCCCGCGGAACAGGTACGGGATGGATTTCCACAGCGTATAGGCAATCCGCAGGGGCGCGGGAAAGAAGAGCGAACGCACCGCCTTGAAGGCAATGCGCCCCACCAGCTTTTCCTCATAGGTGCGGTTGAGCGCCCGGCTGCTGTGCAGCGGGGCCAGCTCCGCCACCCCTTCGGCGTCGTAGGCAAAGCGGCTGATCCGTTGCAGCAGCTCTTCGCGCGCGCACTGGTAATGGATTACGGCACAGCAGGTCCGCTCGTGGACAACGGCCTGCCGGACCCCGCCGGTCTGTTGCAGGTAAGCCTCGAGAAGGTCGGCCTGTTCCAATCTCATCCGCTTTTGCGCGCAGTGGATGCGCATGCGCCCGCTGCTCTCATGTACAATTTGAAATTTCATCGTTGACCTCCGAAAGGAAGAAGAGGGCCGCGCCTGCGGCCCTCTTCTGTTGGATGTGTAAATGGGCCGTGCGTTTCCCCATTAAGCCTCCGCTGCCTCTTTGGAGGTATCCTCGACGGTTTCCTCCTGCGCGGCGCGCTGTTCGTTGATGTCCTTGGCAGAGGCTAGAATATCCGCTACGTTCTCCTGCACGGAGGTCACCGTGCCCATCACCGAATCTTTTACGCGCAATGCGGCCGCGGTGGCATGGGTATACGCCTTTTTCGCGTCCTTGCTGCTCAACAATTTGATCCCGGCGGAGCCAAACAGCGCGCCGCCCACGAATAAAGCGATCTTTTGATAGATGTTCATAAGGCAATTCCTCCAGAATTATTTGTGCCGGTAGCCTGTGAGAATCACCATCACCATGCAGATGACAGCCCCCCACGCCCAGAATTTGTGTTGCTTCAAACGGGACACCTCCTAGCACATGGCATTCATTTGAAACTTAAATATAGCACAGCCGGTGAGGAAATTCCGCCGGAAACGGACGGATTTCATCGGTTTTGGACATTATTTTCGCGGCACCACTTGCGGTACTGCGCCGGGGTCATATGATAGAGCGCTTTAAACGCAGAATCAAACTGGCTGGTGCCCGTGTATCCCACGGCCACCGCGATGTGCAGCACGCTGTCGGACGTGGTGCGCAGCAGGCGCGCCGCCGTTTGCAGGCGGTATTGCTGAAGATACGTGTGGACCGGCGCGCCATATAGCCGCCGGAAGCAGCTTTTGAGAAACGTGGGGGATAGCTGGAACCGGCGGGCCAGTTCCGGGACGGTCATGTGCTGGTCGAAATGCGCCAGCATATAGTCGTGGACGTTCCGGACGGCGTCCGCCTGGTAATGGTCGTAATACCCGTTTGCGCAGGGGGCAACCGCTGCCGGCTGCCGGTTGCACAGAAGGTACAGGAGTTCCCAGAGCTTGAGCAGGAAATAAGCGCCCCGCCGCTCTTTTGGGAGCTGGCACAGGGACGCGAGGACGGACGGCCCCCAGACCGGCTCGCGGACCGCCATACAGCCGTTGTGGCTGCGCAGCAGGCCGGCCACTTGGTCCATGGGGGAGGCATCCCCCGCCCACAGGGTGCGCTCCTGTGCGGGCAGGTCCCGGGAGGCGGCCTTGTCCATCAGGGCAAATATCCCTTGAAAGCAACCGTCTTCGAGGGAGAAACGGCGGAGTTCCGCCGCATCCGAGACCAGAAGCAGTTCCCCCGGCCCTGCGCAGACGGTTTGCCCCTTGCAAAGGGTTGCCCGCAGTTGTCCCTCCCGGCAAAACAGGGCCTCCACATGCGCGGGCTGTACGCTTGCCGGTTCGAGCGGCGCACAGCCGGAAAGATCGCACTCCCAGGCCGTAATCCCCTCCAGGGAAAACGGCCCCTGTATCTCACCCGCATGGGCCCCTTCCGCTGCCCACCGCCGGATGTACTCCCCCATCATCTCACATGTCCCTCTTTTCCGGATGTCCCCACAGCATTCGGTGTGAAAATGCATTCTATAAGTTAGCTAAGGCTAACTTATAGCCTTGAAAAAGCCGCTCGCTTGGAGCGGCTCTTTGTGTATCATACCAGAGATGGTTTTGATTTGTCAAGGATTGCCGGTGCGGCGCCTGCGCGTCTTCCTTACGCGCCGAACGTCGCCGCCGCCTCTTTCATGTTGGCGCGGATGGCCACCCCGAAGGGACAGCGCTTCTCGCAGGCGCCGCAGGCCACGCACTCCCCCGCCTTATGGGGCAGCGCCGCGTAGTGCTCGCGCACGGTCTCGGGCACCATCCCCTGGGCGCGGGCCAAATTCAAAAACTTGGTGACCGTGGCCACGTCGATCCCCTTGGGGCAGGGCGCGCAGTGCCCGCAGTACATGCAGTACCCCTCCCATTTCATGCGGGGGAAGGAGGCAAAGGCCGCGGCGTAATCCCGCTCCGCGTCGGTCGCCGTCTCATAGGCGAGCGACGTCTTCAGCTCTTCCAGGCTCCGGACGCCCGACATCACGCAGGCCACGGCCGGACGGGTCAGCGCATAGTGGATGCACTGGTTGACGGTCAGCGCCTTGCCCGCGGGCGAAAGTTCCTCGCTGAGCAGATCCCCGCCGCCGAAGGCCTTCATCACGGTGATCCCGACCCCCAGCCGCTGGCAGGTTTCATACAGCCGTTCGCGCTGCGGGTCCATGTTGGAGAGCACGCCCGCGTAGCTTTCGCCCTCCCAGAGCTTTTCGCAATTCTCATCGCCGGGCAGCAGGTCGTAGCACGGGTTGACGCTGAACATCAGCACGTCGATGCACCCGCTCTCCACCGCAGCCAGGGCGGCCTCCGGGTTGTGGCTGCTCACGCCCAAGAAGCGGATATGCCCGGCCTCCTTCTGCGCTTTCGCATACTGCATGACGGGGCCGTTGGCAATCTTCTCCCACTCCGAAACGGAATCCACATAGTGGATCATCCCGACATCGATGTAATCCGTACCCAGGTTTTTCAGCATGGTCTCAAAGGAGGCGCGGACCTCCTCCGGATCCCGGGTGGCGCGGTACTGGCCGTTTTCCCAGATGGTGCACAGGTGCGCCTGCAGCACAAACGCCTCCCGGCGGCCCTGGATTGCGCGTCCCACCCGGCGGTGTACGTCGGGATTGGGCGTATATAAATCCATACAATTCACGCCGCTTTCCAAAGCGGTCCGAAAAATTTCCTCGGCAAAGGCGTCGTCCTTCAGGACAAATCCTTCGCACCCCAGGCCGATTTCGCTGACCTGCAAGCCGGTGCGTCCCAATTTCCGATATTGCATACAGAGTTCTTCCTTCCTGTTGTTTTGCTTTCGGTGTGTCCGACCATAGACAAAAAAGCAGGGATGCTCTTTTGCCGTGCGGATCATCCCTGCGGATTCTGTTTTGCTGTGGGTATCCTTATGAATGTCTTAATCCAAGTTGACCAGCGTATATTCCCTGGAACCGAGGCCCAGCTCCGCGGCCGCCTCCACCGTATGGATGCCGTGGCGGGACTCCATGCGCTCGATCAGCGCCGCCTTACCCTCGTCCGGGGAATGGTACACCGCGTCCACACAGGCCTGGTCCACGGCCACCGGGTCCAGCGAGGCAAAGATGCCGATGTCCGCCATCTCCGGATCGTGGGGATTGGAATCGCAGTCGCAGTCCACGCTCAGGCGGTTGGCCACGTTGATGTAGACGATGTTTTCCCGGCCCATGAAATCCATCACGGATTGGTCCGCATCCGCCATGGACTCCAGGAAGGAATCCTGGTCGGCGGTGAAGCAGTCCTCAAAGACCTCGCTCTTGGCGGAGTTGTGGATCTGGATCTTCCCGCGCGCCGAAGCCACGCCGATGGACATGTTTTTCAGCGCGCCGCCCAGGCCTGCCATGGCGTGCCCTTTGAAGTGCGAGAGCATCAAAATGGAATCGTAGTTTTTCAGATGCGTGCCCACATAGTTTTCCTTCAGGTGTTTGCCGCCCGTCACAGGGATCGCCATGTCGCCCTCTTCGTCCATGATGTCACAGGGCGCGATGGCCTTGAACCCGTGTTCCTCGATGGCCTTCCAATGCTCCTCCGAAGAAGAACGCCGCCCCGCATAGGCGGTATTGCACTCCACAATTGTGCCGTTCAGCGCCTTGACCAGGTCCTGGATCAAAGCGGGCTGCAAAAAATTGTGGCCGCCGGGTTCCCCGGTGGAAATCTTTACGGCCACCTTCCCCTTGAGCTGGACGCCAAGGGCGTTATATGCCTTCATCAGACCTTTCGCGGAAAGATCTTTTGTAAAATAGACCGTTGCCTTCTCCATGCTGGAATCCTCCTTTTGTAGTACGTCTGTATGCCCCGGCTGTCCCGGCAGCATCCTCTATCCTGTATGCTACAACCTGGAGTAAACTCCATGTCAAGGGGGAAAATGCATTTTTTCTTTTATCCTGTGCAAGCGGACGTCAAACGTCCAACTGTTCGATGCGGGTACACAGCTTTTCCAACAGCAGGGATTGGTGGCTCACGATCAGCAGGCCCAGGTCCCGGCGGCTGGCTACATCCAACAGGAATTCCCAGATCTGCGCCTGCGTGACCAAGTCCAGCATGGCGGTGATCTCGTCGCAGAGCAGGAACCGGGTCTCCGGGCGGAGCGCCCGGGCGATGCAAAACCGCTGGAGCTCCCCGCCGGAGAGCTCCGTGGGATACCGGTCCAGCCAGGCGGGGGCGATGTGCAGCGCTTCCAGCACCTCCTCTTCCACGGGGCCTGCCTCATACAGGGTGTCCCCCAGGCGGAGCAGCGGATCGACGGCCGTCTCCGGGTGCTGCCCGATCAGCTGCACCGGGCAGCACCCGCGGAAACCGGAGAGCGGCCTGCCGTCCAGCAGGACCTGCCCGTTGCCCGGCCGCTCGTATCCGGCAAGCAGCTTGCACAGGGTGGTCTTTCCGCGGCCGCTGGGCCCGCGCAGCCCCACCCGCTCGCCGGGGTGCACGGTCAGATTGACCGCCTGCAACACCGGCGGCTGTCCCCGCCGGTAGCGGAACGACAGATTTTTGGCTTCCAGGCTCATGGGGTACCTCCCTCCTCCGGATACAGGCAGCGCACGCGCCCGCCGTCCGCCTCCCGGTATGGAACCGCCGCACGGCACGCCGGGTGGCAATGCGGGCAGCGCGGGGCGAATAGGCACCCGCCTGCAATCTCACCGGGATACGGCTGCGCGCCGGGGATGGGCATAAAGCCGTTCTGCGGCAAGGCGCGCCACAGCGCCCTCGTGTATGGATGCCGCAGGCGGCCCGCGGCAAAATCGGCGGCGTCCGCCTCTTCGACGGTCTCCCCGGCATAGAACACCACCACGCGGTCTGCGATGGTCAGGGCCAGCTCAAGGTCGTGCGTAATCAGGAGCATCCCCGCGCCCGCGTCCGCGATCTCCCGGAAGTGGCCCAGGATGCGGCCCGCGGCACGGGCGTCCAGGCCCGGCGTGGGTTCGTCCGCGATGACCAGCCGGGGCGTCTCCATCACGGCGGTGGAGATCAGCACCCGGCGCGCCATCCCGCCGGAGAGCTCGAACGGGTACAGTTCCTCCGTCTCCGCGCCCAACCCATACCGCTCCAAGACGGAACGGCTTTTGGCGCGCGCCTCGGGTGAGCGCTTCCCTCTGCGGATCTGCGGCCCCACCTTCATCAGCGGGTCCAGATACGTCACGCCCTGCGGAACCAGCACGATCTCCCGGCCCCGCAGCGCTTCGACACGCTCGGGGGTCAGGAGCTCGCCGTCATAGCGGATCTCCCCCTCCATCGCGGCGTTGTAGGGGAGGATTCCCAAAATGCCGTGGGCCAGCAGGCTTTTGCCCGAACCGCTGGACCCCACCACGGCCACCACCTGCCCGGCCCCGATGGACAGGGACAGGTCGCGGATGACCGGCAACCGGCGTTGGCGGGTCCCCGCGTCATACTGTTGAAAGGCGATGGACAGCCCTTTCACTTCCAAGATCGGTTCCATGGGATTCCTCCTTTATTGATGGGCACTGGCCGGGTCCAGCAGGCGGCGCAGGCGCTCCCCCATCCCTGCGAACAGCAGCACCACCAGCACCAGGGCCAGCCCGGGGAACAGCGCCAGCCACCACTTCCCGGTGGTCAGGTAGCGCATGCTCTCCGAGAGGATCACGCCGATGGCCGGCTGCTCCGGGGAGAGCCCAAACCCCAAAAAGGTCACGCTGGCCTCGTGCAGGATGGCGTGGGGGAATTGAAGGATCAGGCCGGTGAGAAATTGCGGCAGCAGATGGGGCAGGATATGCCGCCGGACCACCCGCCGCCGGGGGACGCCCAGCTTTTCCGCGGCCCGCACATAGGCCGCCTGCCGCAGTTGCAGCACCTCGCCCCGGATGACCCGGCTCAGCGAGGGCCAATGGCTCAGGGCCACGCCCGCGACCACCCCCGTGAATCCCCGGCCGAACGCCAGCGAAATCAACATCACCAGGAGGATGTGGGGAATCCCCATCACCAAATCCATACACCACGAGAGCGCCGCGTCCACCTTGGGGCCCAGCAGGGCTGCGGCGATTCCAATGGCCAGGGCAATCACCGCGCTGACCGCGGCGGTGAGAACCCCAATCCGGATGCTCAGGGACAGGCCGGTCAACGTCCGGGCCAGCATGTCCCGGCCCATCCAGTCCGTCCCGAAGGGATATTGCAGGGAGGGCGCCAGGTTTTTCTGCGAGAAGTCGGTCTGCATCGCCCGGCCCTCCAGGAATATCCCCGCAACCGCCACCGCGCATAGGAGCACGGCGGCGGTGCAGAAAAGGAGCAGCACCTTTTTCCGGCTGTTCCATGCCTTCATGACCGCGCCGCCCCCCTTCGGATCTTCGGGTCCACCACGCCATAGAGCAGGTCGGCAATCAGGTTGCCCGCAAAGACAATGGCGGCGGTCACCACGGTGATGCCGAGCAGCAGGGGCAGGTCGCTGCCCAGCCCGGCGTCCACCGCCACCTGCCCCAGGCCGGGGTAGGAAAAGACCTCCTCCACCAGCACCGAACCGCCGATGATCTCGCTGATGGACGCAAACTGCAATGTGATCGCGGGCAGGGCGACGTTCCGCAGCCCGTGGCGCAGGACAATGGACCGCCGGGACTCCCCCCGCGCCCGCGCAAACAGGACATACTCCGACTCCATCACGTCGATCATCTTCTCCCTTGTGTGCAGGGCGATGTTCGCCACGCCGGTGATGCTCAGGGTCAGCGCGGGCAGGATGGCATGGTACAGCCGGTCCGCCAGGGTGATGCTCCCGACCTCCACGCCGATGGGCACGGACAACCCGACCGGCAGCCAGCCCAGCCAGACGGAAAAGACCATCAGCAGCAGGAGCGCCAGCCAAAACGCGGGGGTGCTGGAAATCAGCAGGCAATAGCCCCGGATGAGGCGGTCCGGCAAGCGGCCACGGAAACATCCGGCCGTCACCCCCAGCGCCAGCCCCAAAACGCCGGACAGCACCCACGCAACGAACAGCAGGCCCAGGGAATTGGCCAGGCGCTGTCCGATGATCTGGAGCACCGGCTGGCGGTAGAGCAGTGAAACCCCGAAATCCCCGTGGAGCGCGTCGGACAGCCAGCCCAGATACCGCTCCGCCAGCGGGGTGTTCATCCCCCAGTAGTCCTGAAGCTTTTCAATCTGCTCCGGGCTCATGGACCCCAGGGCCGTCTGGCCCACGTTCGTCTGGAGGGGGTCCAGGGGCGAAAGGGACATGAGGAGAAAGGCCGCCAGGCTCACCCCCAGCAGCAAGAGCACCATGCGCAGCAGCTTTTTCCCCGCAAATTGCAGGCGGTGTTTCACAGCTGTCCCTCCCTTTCAAAATCGAATCTGGCGTTGCCCCACATCCTCACGCCCAGCTCCATTGGTCCACATTGTTGACAATGGACCACCCGTGCCCGTGGGGATGGATTTTCTGTTCCGCGACCTGCAACCCGTCCCGCACCCAATAGAGATGGTCCACGTTCACCAGCCAGACCCAGGGGACGTCGCCCTCCTGCGTCACGCCGGTGGTGCCATCCCACTGGGCCTTCTGCCAGAGCGCATAGGACGCCTCCAAATCGGTGCTTTGCAGCGCCTGGTCCATATAGGCGTCCACCGCGGGGTTGGAATACGGGGAATACTGCGCGGAACCGGTGTCCCCGATGGTGTGATAGAGATTGTACAGCTCCATGGGCGTGTGGGCCCCCCAGCCCCAGATCAGGGGCTCGGAGAGGGCGCGGTCGTACGCGGTATCCCACCCGACGCCCTCGATGGAGGCGGAAATCCCCAGTTCGCCGAGCTGGTTGGCAAAATCGGCGGCCAGGGCCTGCCGCACCGAATCGTCGCTGGAATAGAGCAGGGTCAATTCCGCTTGGACGCCGTCCTTCTCCCGGACGCCGTCCGCGCCCATCCGCCAGCCCGCCTCGTCCAGCAGGGCGGCGGCCCCCTCCGGGTCATACGCCACCTCGGACGCCGGGTTGTACCACGGCAGCTGGTCGCAGATGCTGTAGGCAGGCGTGCCGTAGCCGTTCAGCACGTTGTCAATCATCTCCTGCCGGTCGATCCCGATGTTGATCGCCCGGCGCACCCGCACGTCGGCGGTAAAGTCGTTGCCCACCGCGCGCCCGTTGGCGTCCGTCCCGGCGGGAACGGCGGGCAGGTTAAATCCCCGGTTGTCCACCGTGCGGTAGGAGGCCAGGGTATAGCCGTCCACCGCCTGGTCAGAATACGTGGCGGAGGTATAGGCCACATCCACCTGCCCGGCCTGCGCAGCCAAGAACGCCGCGTCCTCCTCCATAAACAGGATCGTGACCCGCTTCATCTTGGGCGCTTCGCCGTAGTAGTCCGGGTTGGCCTCCAAAATGACCTGCTGGCCGCGGTCCCACTGCTTTAAGAGATAGCGGCCCGACCCGATGGGGTTCGCGCCATAGGTGGCGCTGTCATAAGCGTGCTCGGGTACGATCCCCACGATGGCCATGGTGTACGGCCAGATGGAGAAGGGCGTGGTCATGTGGAACAGAACCGTCGTATCGTCCACCGCCTCGGCATAGTCCAGCATCGTAAAGTCGTTGACCGAGCTGGCCTCCTTGACGGTGTTATAGGTAAAGGCCACGTCTTCGGCGGTGAGCGGTTCGCCGTCGGTGAAGGAGACGTCATCCCGGATGGTCACTGTCCAGGTCAGGCCGTCCTCGCTGACCGAGTAGCCCGTCGCCAGGTCATAACCGATGTTCAGGCCGGCGTCGGTGACCGTCAGGGTGCTTTGGATCAGGGGCTCATGGACATGCTCCCCCGCGCCCCAGCCATAGGCGGGGTCAAACCCGGCCTCCGGCTCGGAATTGGTGTCCAGGGCGATGACCACGGAATCCTCCGCCGCCTGTCCGCCGGACGGGGCGTCCGGCTGCTGCCCGCTCTGGCAGCCGCAGAGCACCGCCAGCACCAGGAGCAGGGACAGAACGATCTTGCATGCACGCTTCATCGCGTTTCCTCCCCCTCTGCGGGCAGGTTGCGGACCGCGTCGGTCTGCACCTGCTGGAAGGGGACGCCGTGCTCCCGCGCCAGCCTTGCCACATCGTCGTACTCGGGCTTGCAGTGGGTGACGCCAAAGCCCCGCGCCCATTTGACGCGGACCGGCCCCCATTGGGTCGCGGCCTCGCCCGCCCCGGGGGTCAGGAAATACTTCCCACACCGCCGCACGCGCAGGCCGTTTGTGGTCGTCTGGGCCAGGACCTGCCGGGCCATCTCCCCCTCCTGCTCCCGGCGGCACAGCACGGTGAGCACATGACCGGGGCGGCCCTTTTTCATGGTGCCGGGCACCGTATAGACGTCCAGCGCCCCCAGGTCCAGCAGGCGGGCGCTGGCAAAGGCGAGCGCCTCCGGGGTCATATCGTCGATGTTACACACTAGCTCCACGATCTCGCCGTTTGTTTCGTCCACTGTCTCCCCCAGGAAGGCCCGGACGCAGTTGGCCTGTTCAAACGTCTTTGTGCCGATCCCCACGCCGGCCGCCTCCACGGACATCACCGGCATGGGGCCGAAGGAAGCGGCAAAGTGGGTCAGCAAGACCGCCCCGGTGGGTGTGCAGAGCTCCCCCTGCACCGCGCCGCCATAGATGGGCACGCCCGTCAGGAGGTTCGCCGTTGCGGGGGCGGGCACCGGCATCACGCCGTGGGCGCAGCGCACCGTGCCGCTCCCCACATGGATGGGGGAGACCACAACCCGTTCCGGCTGAAGCAGATGCAGGGCGTAGCACACGCCCGTGACGTCGGCCACCGCGTCCAAAGCCCCCACCTCGTGGTAGTGGACGTCGCCCACCGGGCAGCCGTGGGCCTTGGCCTCCGCCACCGCAATCGCATCGTATACCGACCGCGCGTGCTGCTTGACCGCATCGGGCAGCGTCAGTCCGTCGATGATCTCCGCGATATGCCCCGGCGTGGCATGGTGGTGCGCATGGGCGTGGGCATGTTCGTGCGGATGGGCATGGTCATGCCCGTGCGCGTGGCCGTGGCCGTGCCCGGCGGCGGGTTCATGTTCCTCCTCGCCGTGCACCGTGACGCGCATATGGGTCCCCGCGATCCCGCAGGTGGTCCCGGGCACAGCTTCCAGGTGTACGCCGGGCAAACCCAGGCCGTTCATCGTGTCTAAAAATGCGGATTTATCCTCCAACAGTTCATAGAGCGCCGCCAGCAGCATATCGCCCGCCGCTCCCATGTTGCATTCGATGTATAGCGTTCTCATTTCCTCAATCCTCCAAACCTTCCATCTGATTGATCCGGCTCGCCAGATACCCGGCCCCGAAGCCGTTGTCGATGTTCACCACGCTGCACCCGGAGGCGCAGGAGTTGAGCATGGACAGCAGTGCGGATAGGCCGCCGAAGCTGGCCCCATAGCCCACGCTGGTGGGGACGGCGATCACGGGGCAGTCCACCAGCCCGCCGACGACCGAGGCCAGCGCGCCCTCCATCCCGGCCACAGCGATCACACAGCGGGCGCGCATCAACACGTCCAAATTGGACAGCAGCCGGTGCAGCCCGGCGACGCCCACATCATAAAGGCGGGTGACCTGGTTCCCCATGGCTTCCGCGGTGAGGGCGGCCTCCTCCGCCACCGGCATGTCGCTCGTCCCGCCGGTGGCCACCACGATGTTGCCGCGCTGCTTCCGTTCGGCGGGAAAGGCCACGGCCAGCTTTGCAAGGGGATGGTACTCCAGGGGGACCGACTCCGCCACCCGGTCCGCGGCCTCCTGGGAGACCCGCGTGATGAGGATGTTGCGGCAGCCCCGCTCCCCCATCGCGGAAACAATCCCCGCGATCTGTTCCGGGGTCTTGCCCGCCCCATAGATCACCTCTGCGGCTCCCTGCCGGACGCTCCGGTGGAAATCCACCTTTGCATAGCCCAAATCTTCAAAGGGCGACTCCTTCAATTCCAACAGCGCGTCCTCCGGCGCCGTCGTCCCGTCCGCCACGCTGCGGAGCAGACGGAGAATCTCCTGCTTATTGTCCATCGGGTTCCCTCCTCATCGGGACGCCTGCCGCGGCGTTTGATCCAGCAGGACGTCCGTAAAATCCGGTTTGAGTTGCTCCAAAATTTCCTCCCATTTTGCCCGGGCCAGCGCCATCTGCGCCTCCGTCACCTGGATGCGCGCGCCGTCCTCCCGCAGGCGCACCCGGAAATCGGCAAACCCCAGGCGGGAAAGGGCGTCCTCCGCGCGCTCCACCCGCGCCAGGTCCCCCGCTGTGATGCGGGTCCCTGTGGGGATGCGGGTGGCCAGGCACGCGTAAGCGGGTTTTTCCCAGGTAAACAGCCCGGCCTCCCTGGACAGGCGCCGCACTTCGTCCTTGGTCAGGCCGCACTCCCGCAGGGGGGAACGGACCTCCAATTCACGCAGCGCCTGCATACCGGGCCGGTCCCCCTCGTCGTCCGAGGCGTTGGTGCCGTCCAGCAAGAGCGTGTGCCCATCGCGGCGGGCGCGCTGCCAGAGCGCGGAAAACAGCTGCCGCTTGCAGTGGTAGCAGCGGTCCGGCCCGTTGGCCGCCGCGCCGGGCACGGCCAAGATGTCCGTCTCGATGACCGTCATGGGGATGTCCAGCTCTCCGGCGAGCCGCCGGGCGTCCGCCAGCTCAAAGGCCGGCTGGAAGGCGGTCTTCATATAGTACGCATGCACATCGCACCCATAGGTTTTGGCCGCCCACAGCAGCAACGCTGAGTCCGTCCCGCCGGAAAAGGCGACGGCCGCCCGCGGATGCGCATGAAAAAATTGTTCCAGCGTCATAAAAGCTCCTTTCGATAAAAAAAGAAGGCACCCGCTTTCTCCTGAAAGCAGATACCTTCCTGGTATCGATGTTGTTGCATGGTGCAATGCCCCTTCCCAAAAAAGAAGCGGCAAATGGTTGCGCTGGCCCAAAATCCGGCTTCGGCCGGTTTCCCCGGCTTCTTGCCGGGCGGTTTCGCAGGAACCAGCTTGTCTAGTTTACCATCTGGAGTGGACTCCATGTCAAGAGGGAAATGGCCCCGGACAAAAATTTTTCTGGGCGGCGGAAAAACACGGGGCCGTTTCCCCTAAGCGGCTGCCCAAGCCATAGAGCGCGCATATGCAAAGTCCGCCTGAATAAAGTTCTCCCCACGTGCCGCCTGCCAAAAATTCCTGGCAAAAAGTTTACATCCTGTTCATAAGATTCTAAAGGGATTCCGGTAAAATAACTAATATCATTAGTTATTTTACCGGGGTGAGCAGAATGGATTACAAGTCCCTCGCAAACGAGTGGATTGCATTACAAGGGCAACTGTTGCAGGTCCCTGCCTGCCGGGAGCTGTCCAGCTTGTCCAAAGGGGAATGGTTTGTCCTGAACTATCTGATGGTGCATGCCGGGCTGGTGCATCCCAAGGATCTGAGCAAGGGCCTGGTGGTCAGCACCGCACGCATCGCCGCCCTTTTGAACCACATGGAGGAGCAGGGGCTGGTCACACGGAATGTGGACCCGGAGGACAGCCGGAAAATCCTGGTCTGTTTGACGGACGCGGGCGTGCAGATGATCCAGAAAAAGCGCGCCGAAGTGGTGGATTCGGTCGCCAAAACGCTGGAGCTGCTCGGGCCGGAGGACGCCGAAGCCTATCTGCGGATTAAAACAAAGATCCTGCGCAACTATATGGAATCCCACTGAGGGCTGCGCTGCGTCCCGGGGTTGTGTTCCGCTCCCCCGGGAAACAACCGAATGCGTCAATCATCGAACAAAGGAGGTCTGCTTACGCAAAATGAATGAGAAACTGAAAGAAAAAATCAAGGAGTCCCTGGCGAGCGTGCTGCCGATCACTGCCATCGTGTTGCTCTTGAGTATTACGATCGTGCCCATGGAGGTCGGAACCCTCATGCTGTTTCTCACAGGAGCAGTCCTCCTGATCGTCGGCATGGGTTTTTTTCAGCTGGGCGCGGAAATCGCAATGACGCCGCTCGGCCAGGGCGTCGGCGGCAGGCTGGTAAAGAGCAAGAGCATCCTGTGGATCGCCGCCGTGTGCTTTGCGATGGGCGCGATCATCACCATCTCTGAGCCCGATTTGCAGGTGCTGGCCAATCAGGTGGCTTCGATCCCCAACCAGGTGCTGATCTGGACCGTGGCGACCGGCGTGGGCGTCTTCACCACCATCGCGGTCCTCCGCATCCTGTTCAAAATCAGCCTTGCAAAAATGCTCACGGTCCTGTATGTACTGCTGTTCCTATTGTCCTTCTTCGCCCCCTCGGAGTTTATCGCGGTGGCGTTTGACGCCGGGGGCGTCACGACCGGGCCGATGACCGTCCCCTTCATCATGGCGCTCGGCGTCGGCTTATCCGCCGCCCGCAGCGACAAGGACGGCGCCAACGACAGCTTCGGCTTTATCGCCCTGTGCAGCATCGGCCCCATCCTCATGGTCCTGCTGCTGGGCATCTTCTACCACCCGACGGACGCGGTCTATGAGGCGGTGAAGATCACGCCGGTGCATACCACCCACGACGTGGCCATGCAATTTCTCTTGGCTATCCCCCAGTATGCCAAAGAGGTCCTCATCAGTATTTTGCCGGTGGCGGGGGTCTTTATCCTGTTTCAACTTTTCTCCCGCCATTACCACAAACGGCAAGTGTTCCGCATGAGCGTGGGCTTTCTGTACACCTACCTGGGCCTGGTCCTGTTTTTGACCGGCGTGAACGTCGGCTTTGCGCCCGTGGGCAGCCTGCTGGGGAGTGGCCTGGGCGAGGGGAACCTCAAGTGGCTTTTGATCCCCATCGGCATCCTGATCGGGTATTATATTGTTAAAGCGGAACCCGCCGTCCAGGTGCTCAACGAGCAGGTGGAAGACCTCACCGGCGGGACCGTCTCCCGCGGGATGATGAATGCCGCCCTTTCCATCGGCGTGGCCTGCGCGGTTGCGTTGGCCATGGTCCGCGTCCTGACGGGCATCAGCATCTATTGGGTCCTCATTCCCGGGTATATCCTGGCGCTGGTCCTCTGCCGGTTTGTCCCGCCGGTCTTTATCGGCATCGCCTTTGACTCCGGCGGCGTGGCCAGCGGGCCCATGACGTCCACCTTCCTACTGCCCCTGGCCATGGGGGCTTGCACCGCCATCGGCGGCAACGTCGTATCGGATGCCTTTGGGATTGTCGCTTTGGTGGCCCTGGCCCCGTTGATCGCCATTCAAATTATGGGGCTTGTCTATGCCCACAAATCCAAAACCGTCCCGCAGCCTTCCGCGCAGCTGTCGGATGATATCGTCATTGAACTGGAGGAGGAATAAGTATGCCGGAACAGGAGAAACTTCGGATTCTTTTTCGGATGCTCATTACAATCACGCGGGAAGAAGAGGAAAAACGATTGGAAGAGGTCTTGCAAAGCATGCATATCCCGATCTTTTTCCAAGCCCGCGGGCAGGGGACCGCCCCATCGGAGATTCTGGATCTCTTTGGGCTGGGGGGCACGACGCGGATCATCACCACAGCGTTTGTCCCCAAATTCCTGGTCCAACCGCTTTTGGCGTCTTTGCACCAGCACGGCTCCTTTGCACATAAGGGCGGCGGCATCGCCATCACGGTTCCAGTCAGCGGGATTCAAACCCATGTGTTACAGATGTTGAACGACGAGGCGCGCAGCGCGGTGGAAGCCATACAAAAAGGAGACGAAGCAGAAATGAAAGAGAAGTCGGAATTTTCTTTGATTTGGGTATCTGTGGAGAGCGGGTGCAGCGACGACGTGATCGACGCAGCCAGGAGCGCCGGGGCGCGGGGCGGCACGGTTGTGAAGGGCCGCCGGCGGAACTCAGAGCGTGCCAGCCAGCACTTCGGAATCCCCATCCAGGAGGAACAGGACTTTGTGATGATTGTCGTCCCGCGGGACAAAAAAGGCGAAATCATGTCTGCGATCAGCCAAGCCTGCGGCCTCAGGACCGAGGCGCACGGCGTGGTCCTCTCCCTCCCGGTGGACGATGTGATGGGGTTGGAGGAAGGATAACCCTCCCACGGCGGGGCGGTTTTCGCGCCTGGGTGCAGCCTCTTCTCCCGCACGGGAAGCCGGGCGTCTTTCCTAGCGGGCCCTTTGATGTGCTTTTTGCGAGAGGATTTCAAAGCACGCGGAGCAAGCCGCCCCTTTGGGCTCTGCCTCTGGCAGAGCGCTCCCGCACGGCCCATAGTTCCTTTTGTATGTACACAGGAAAACGGCCCCTTGTTGTAGAAGCAACTACAACAAGGGGCCGTTTTGATTGCCTGTTTTTCCAGGGTTACCGCGCTTTATCCCCCAGCGCGGGCCCCCGCAAGCGGCCTTGTAAAAAGGCCGCCGGGGGAGGTTCTGCTGCAAAAAATCCGTGCCAATTAATTGGCCTGCTGTTTAATCAGGAACAGATCGTGCGCATCCATGACGCCGTCGCCGTTCATATCGGCGGAAAGCATTTCCACCTGCTCCAAGCCGCGGTTGCCCACGATGGACTGGCGGACCAGCTCCACATCGGAACCGTTGACCGCGCCGTCCGGGTTGATGTCGCCCAGAAGCGCCACGCTCATGCGGTCCTCTTCCGTGCCGTTCACACGCAGGATCACGATGTAGCCGGAGACAAGCGTCGAACCCTCGTCGATGGAACCGCCGGTCGCCTCCATGAATTCCAGCGTGCCGCCCTGCACAGGCTTGAGCATCGCGGCGACGTCCTCGGTCGTCGCCCCTGCCGGGACGTTGTAGAGGATCTTCGTATCGCCGTCGGTGGTGATCTTCGCATCCGACCCCTCTGCGACCTCAAACTGCGGCTCCGACGGCTCTGTGCCCGTCACGAGCAGCTTTGCATCCGCCCAGACCGTATTGCAGCGGCCGTTGCTGCTGCTGGTCAGTTCTGCGATCAAAGTCAGCTTCGTCACACCCGTCACATCGACGTCCACATATTCCGCGTTGGTATTTCTGCCCTTCATCTCGCTGGAAGCAAAGATTTCGTTTCCATCTGCCAACACACGGAAAATCACGCCCTTGACGTCCTGTCCACGGTCCTTGTCCTCGATGCCAACCCACGCTTGGAAGCGGGTTGCGTTGAGGCCCGTCAGGTCATAGACGACCTCGGAGGCCGCATGCGCGGCAAGGCCCTTTTCAAACGAGGTCTTCACGCCGTCCGGATAGACGGTGATCTCGCCGCCCTGTAGGTTTGCGTCCTTTGTGAACTCGCCATATCCCACCTCGGCGGATTCCTCCTGGACGTCGGAGAGGAAGAGCTCTTCGCTCTCTGCCCGCACCTTGATCTTTGCATCCGCCCAGACGGTCTGGCAGTTGCCGTTGGAGCTGGTGGTCAAATCGGCAATCAGGGTCAGCGTCGTGGCGCCGCTGATGTCGACATCCACATATTCCGCGTTGCTGCCGCTGCCCTTCATTTCGTTGGACACGAACTTCTCATCGCCGTCGACCAGCACGCGGAATTTCACGCCGCGCACATTGTTGTTGCGGTTGATGCCGTCGATGCCGACCCATGCCTGGAAGCGCTCTGCGTCGAGGCCGGTGAGGTCATAGACGACTTCGGAGGCCGCATGTGCGGTGATGCCCTTGTCATACGTGACCTTGCTGCCATCCTGATAGACGCTGATCTTGTCGCCGCTCAGGTTGGCGTCCTTGGTAAAAGTACCGTAGCCGACCGTCTCGGAGGTCTCCTCCAGGTCGGACAGGTAGACATACTCATTGAAGATAAAGTCCACGGTATAGACGCGCTGGAAGCCGCTCGCACTGGTGGCCGTCACAACCGCCTGGCCCGGGACTGCCTCCGCCTGCTGCACCGTGATGGTCACGTCGTCGCTGGCTGCGGTGGCGGTGACCTGTGGGATACCCGCGGACGGGCTCTTGCGGGAGGTATAGGTGAGGATGTCGCTGTTGAAGCCTTCAATGGACTCGCCGTCGATCTGGATGTCCGTCACCAGCGTGGTGTCGTCCGGCAGCGCGATCTTGCTATCCGCCATGAGCTGTTCCGTGGTCGCGTTGTGGATGGGCTTCATGCGGAACAGGTAGGTGTAGGCCTGGTCGGCCGGCAGCGTGTACTGCTCCAGCGTCTCCGGGCCGCAGCTTGCGCTGCCCAGGCCCATCTGATGCTGGTCGATCGTGACGACCGTATTCTCGGTCCCCTCTACGTTATAGAGATACCGCGCCTGCTCCAGGTCTTCCTGGGTATAATGCAGGGCGCTGACTTCCACAACCTCCTGCGCATCGAAGAGCAGGCCGTCGCCGGAATCGTTGGTGATGGCCAGCCAGCGGGTATCCGCCTTGTTGCCCATCTCCTGCGGCTTGAGGAAGCTGGTGAACTGTTCGCCCACCGTGCTGTTGTATACGCCGACGTCATAGCCCCACTTGCGGTCCCAATAGTTGTCGGCCTCGCCGCGGCCATACCACTGCATGTTCTCATAGCCGGCGGGCATCTGCAAGCGCATGCCGACGCGCAGCAGGTTGTTCATGGAGCTGTCCGGCATCAGGGTGCTGCGCACCACCACATTGCCGTCGGAATAGACGGTGAAGGTGGAGGCATACTGCGAATCCGCTGCCGAAGGCATGGTCATATTCACTGTGACAATGACCTTTTTCTCCTCCTGGAAGACGTTAAAGCCCGTGACTTCCGCGTCTTTGACCGCGTCCTGCCACTTTGCGTCGTGGGAGGTCTTGACGTCGTTGTCGGTGACCGCACGCCAGAAGTTCGGCTCCAGCGGCTCCGCCAGCAGCTCTTCGCCGTTGGACGTATAGGAGGTGAGCTTGCCGCTCGCCTTGTCAAAGGTCACGCTGAAGGTATCGTTTGCAATGGTGAGCGCTGTATCGCTCTCCTGGATCTGCCCTTCGGTGAACGCAGGCATGCTGCTCTCGTCGATCTCCGGCAGATTGTCCTCGGCCACGTCGAATGCAAACTGCTCGGTTGCGACCTCATGGCCGGCGTCCGCCCACCAGCAGTCCTCCTTGGTGGTAAAGCAAATGTTCAGGAAGCATTCCTCGCCAGGCTGCACATCCGCCGGTGCGGTGTAGCCTTCCAGCGCGACGTCCACCGTCTCCTGCGGCGGCACGTCTGCGGTTTGGGTGTTCTTCGCAACGACTTCGCCGTCGCGGACCAGCTCCCAGGTCATATCGTACTCGTTCGCATTCGTATCGATGTATTCGTTGGTGATGGTGATCACACCCGCTTCCAGATCCTTTGCCGTCATCTGGAAGGACTGGTAGACCTTCTTGACCTCATACATCGCCGGATGGATGGACCGGTCCGGGCCCACCAGACCATTGCCGCAGAAATTGTTCTTTCCGGTGTAGACGTCCCAAGCGCCGTCATACGCCCAGAAGGTCTCGCCGGGCTCCGCGCCGGGGATCTGGGTGTTGATCGACTGGTCCGCCCAGTCCCAGATCCAGCCGCCCTGGAGGTTCGGGTACTGCCGGATGATGTCCCAATAGTCCTTCAGTCCGCCCGTGCTGTTGCCCATGGAGTGGTCGTATTCGCACATGACGAATGGGAGCGTGCTGCGCTGGCCGTTCTGCTCAACGCTCTGGCTTCCGGTATAGGACGGGTACATCTGCGACTTCATGTCAACATACGGGCTGTCGTTCCAGCCCTGGTAGTGGATCAGGCGGGTGGGGTCGTTCTCGTCAAAGTACTGGAGCATCCCCTCCAGGGACTTGCCGGTGCCGACCTCGTTGCCGGGGGACCACATCAGCACGCAGGGATAGTTCTTATCGCGCTCCAACATGCTGACCGCGCGCTCCTTACAGGCGACCACATAGCCGGGGATGTCGCCGGGTACGCCGGGGTTCAGCCTGCGGCCGTTGTGGGATTCGTTGTTCGCCTCGTCCATGACATAGATGCCGTACTTGTCGCACAGCTCATAGAAATACGGGTCGTCCGGATAGTGCGCGGTGCGCACCGAATTCAGATTGTACTGCTTGAGCAGCTTGATGTCCGTCTCCATCTCCTCGTGGGAGAGGTGGCGGCCCGTCTCCGGCGACATCTCGCCGCGGTTTACGCCCTTAAAGTAGACCGGCTCGCCGTTCAAAACCATCTGCGCATTGGTGGTGCCGCGGTTGATCACATCAAACTCGCGGAAACCGACGTTGACCGCCGTGCTTTCCACCGGCTCGCCGCCGCGCTTGAGGGAGATGGTCATGCGGTACAGGTTCGGATGCTCGGCGTTCCACTTGAGCGGGTTCTCAAAATGGCCGGTCAGGTTCACAACCGCCTTGTTTTCCGCAAAGGCGGGCGCTTCCGCCGTCATCGGCTCGCCCACGGGGTTGCCCTCCGCGTCGTAGAGCTGCGCCTCCACGGTGAGGTCTGCGGTGTCCGCATCGCCAAAGCTGCGCAGTTCCACCTCGGTGTTCAGATCCGCGTCCACATATTCGCCGTCCAGGTCGGTCACGACGGTGAAGTCGCGGATCTCGACGTCGTCCTTGGAGAACAGGTACACATCGCGGTAGATACCGGACAGGCGCAGGCCGTCCTGGTTCTCAATCCAGCTGCCGTCGCTCCAGCGGAAGACCTCGACGGTCACAACGTTCTTCGCGCCCTCGGTAAAATCGAGCGCATCGGTGATGTTGAACTCCTGCCGGGCGGTCATATCCTCGCCGTAGCCGATCTTCTGGCCGTTGACATAGAGGTACATCGCGTCTTCAACGCCCTCAAAGGTGATGAAGACCTGGCGGCCCTGCCATGCAGAAACGTCCGGCAGAACCTTCCGGTAGGTGCCGACCGGGTTGAAGTTGGTCGGCGCTGCGCCGGTGGGGATATTCGCGTCCTGCGAATTGTATTTCCAGGGATAATCCTGGTTGGCATAGATGGGCTCGTCGTATTTGAAGCTGCCATCCTCGTTCTTGACCGTCTGCCAGCTCAGCGGGACCGTGATGTCGTCCCAGCCGCTGTCGTCGTAGCCGGCGTCTGCAAACGCGCCGTCCTTCTGGCTGATGCGGTCGGCGGGCTTCTCCGCCCAGCTGAACTTCCAATCGTCGCCGTTGAGCAGCTTGTAATAGGCCGACTGCGCCGGGTCGTTCTCCTGCGCCTTTTCTTCCGACTCATACGGATACGCCGTCGCGCGGGCAGGTTCCCGGTTTACCTGGACAACCTCGGGCTGCCCGTTCCATTCGCTGCTGTCGTCGGACAGCACGGCGAACGCTGAGATGCCCGCAGCGGACAGGGCGATCACGCCCGCCAGGATGCCGGCAACCAGTTTCTTCACTTTCATAAGGCTTCTCCTTTCCTTTCACTCCACCGTTCCGGAACCGCCCCGCCCCTTTCGCGGGACGGGCGTCCCCGGGAAAGCAAATCCGCAATCCCCGCGCAGGAGATGCCATTCCATCTCCCGCGCAAGGGCCTTCCCATCCGAGGGGATTGCAGGATTCTGCATTTAGCCGATGGTCACAACGCAATGGCGGACCGGGTTCTGGCCGGGCAGGGTCGTATAAACGCCCGTGCTCTCGCCCGGCTTGCCGGTTGCATAGACGCGGAAGTAGTAGTCATTTCCGGATCTCGCCACAAACTGCGTCTTGAGCACGCTGCCATTGCCCACGGTGAAGCTCGGCATCACATTGCTGCCGTTGAGCACCGTCATCTTGAAGCAGTACGCGCTGCCTCTGGTCAGGGTGAACGGGAGCGTCGTATCGCTGCGGACCGAAGTCTGTTCTACAACGGACTGCGCCGCATTGACCACCGGGTTCACCGTTGCCGTTCCAGCCGCGCCATAGGCGTTGCCGCTGTTGGAGCTGCTGGAGGAGGAACCCTGCGAGCTGCTGTTCTGGGTCTTTTTCTTGAGGTTCTTTTCCGCCTGCAGCGCGGTATCCTGCGCCGCCGCCAGCTCTTCCGGCGTTGCGTCGGACTTCGCCAGCACCGCGGCCAGGTTGTTCTTCGCCGCGGTAAACGCCGCTGCGCTGGATGCGGTATAGCTGCTCAGGTCCTTGGATTCCATGCGGCTGAGAAGCGCTTCCAGCTCTTCGCGGTCCGGCGCTTTGCGCAGGTCCGCCATCGCCCGGTTGAGCGCCTCGGCCGCTGCGTCAACTTCGGCCTGGGTTGCGTCGTTGCCGATCGCCTTGGCTGCTTCCAGGGCATCCAGGAATTCCTGCTTGCCCTCTTCCAGGTAGCTGTCCAGGCCGGCGCGGATGGCCTCCGCCTCTGCGATGACCATGTCCAGCGTCGTGCGGTCCGCCGTGCCGGCCAGGTCCATCATCGCGTCGTAGAGCGCATCGTATGCGCTGTCGATGTCGTTCTGGACGGCGTTTTCATCTTCTACGGTCTCCTGTGCCGCTGCGAGCGCATCCTGGAATGCCTCCCAGCTCGCCGCTGTATAGTCGGCCTCGTCCAGCGTCTCCGCAATGGCAACCAGCTCTTCGAGCTTTGTCTTGTCGCCCACGGTGAAGTCCAGATAATGCAGGGCGTCCAGCAGGTTGCTCCACGCCTCGTTGATCTCGTCCTGGGTGGCCGCCGGGTCGTCGTTGACCTCGACCGCCGCGTCGAACGCCTTCTGGAACTTCTCCTGCACGGCCGGGACCAGGTTGTCCACGTCGCCCGCGTCGATGCGCGCCTGCGCGTAGTCGATCACAGCCTGCAGGGTGGTCTTGCTCACCGTCTCAAACGCAAAGCTAAGCGTCGGGTTCAGGGTGTCCATCGTCCCGGTGTACGTATAGGAATCCTCGCCGATGAGTTCCGGCTCGCCGCCGTTCACCGTCACCGCGCGGAAGATTCTGCCGTCCACCGCCGGCGTGAAGTCAAACGTGAGCGCTTCGCCGTTTGCAACGTCCGCCTGCTTGTAGGTGCCGAGGAGGTTGGCAATGGTCTGCTCTTCCCCGTCGATCCACAGCTTTGCATCCTTGCCGTTAAAGGTCACGGTCAGGTCCGCCGTCTCCGGCGCGGTCTGCCCAACCTGCACGGCCGCATTCTGCAGCGCGCTGCCGACGTCGTTGCCGTCCACCGTCAGGGCGATCACATTGCCCATTCCGATGGTGTAATCGCCTTCCGCCATCGCTTCGTCCACCGCAAACGTGGCGGTAAACAGGCCGCTCGCGTCCGTGGGCAGGCCGTCAAAGGTATTGCTATCGTAAAGGATCGTCACTTTCTGTTCGTCGTTGTGGATGCCGACCGTCAGGTTCCCGTCGATGCCGTCGTTCGGGACGACCGACTCGCAGGTCAGGCCCTCCGGATAGGTGAGGTCCATCTGGACGATATAGAGGGGATCCATCAGCTCGCCGAGGCCGCTGAAGGAATGGGTTACGGTAAAGGTGCTGCCCGGGGCCACGGTTTCCGGCGCTGTCAGGGCCATGGAAACGGTCTGCTCCGGGATCTCCTGGACGTCCACGACGATGGAAGCCTTCACGCCGTCGCTGTTCTTGACGCCCGGGATCATCGTCAGGGTGCCGGTGATGGTCTGCTCTTCCGCGGTATCCGCGCGGTAGCTGTCCTCATCCCAGACCACCGGGAGCTTGGTCGAGAGGTCGCCCTCCAGGGTGGCGCTGATTTCGTCCGGCAGGTCCAGGTCCTCAAACGCCGTGCCCACATACGCTTCCACGCTGTCCAGCGTTTCCACGCCTGTGACCAGCCTTGCGGAGGCCTCGCGGCCGGTGGAGTTGATCCAGAACCCTTCGGTGCTGCCCGCCGGGAGCGAAATGCGCACATAGCGCGCCAAGCCGGAGATGTCGTCGTTCGTCAGGGTCAACGCTTCGCTGCCGTCCATATGGTCGGCGACGGTGGTCCAGGTCTCCCCATCCACGGAGAGGTCGATGGTATAGCGGTGGGATTGCTCGCTGTTCCAGGTAAGCTGCACATTGCTCATATCGTACAGGCCGCCTGCGTCATAGTACCACCACGGGGATGCATCGTCCGGCGCCGGGACCCAATACTTGGCCGGGTCGCCGTCGTTGCCATAGGACGGGTCGCTGTCCGCCGCGCTGGAGCTCGCATAGGACGGGGCGCCGTAATCCAGGCGCGTCTCTTCCGCCGCCTCGGAGCCGTAGGCGCAGAATTCTGCGATTTCCGTCCAATCCCTTGTGCCGTCGCCCGCATACAGATTGTATACGCGCAGGTAACGGGCAAGCGTATCCACCTGGAGGGAAGCGGTCTTATCCGGGCCGCTGTAGGTTGCCACATCGGTCCAGCTGTTGCCGTCCATGGAGCTTTGCAGGGTGAAGTTGTGCATCAGGGAACCGTCGCCCCAGACAAAGTCCACGTCCACCTGGTTGATCTGGTAATCGCCGCCGAGGTCCACCTGCCAGTTGGCCGCGCCCATCGCCGCGTTGGTCCAATAGGTGCTCGGGTCGCCGTCCACCGCGTCCGAAGCCGGATGGCCGGAACCCTCCCGGCTGGCGGTCGCGTCCTTGCCGAGCGCCACGTTGGTGTTGAGGCTCTCGCCCACGCCCTTGACCTCCAAAATGCAGGGCCAGATGTTGGAAGCCGGGCAGTTGACATACACGCGCACATACCGGCATTCCCGGTCGATGTTCTCCGTCACGCGCTGGACACTCTCCGCATTGCTGCTGCGGTCCACGACCACATCGGCCTGCGTCATGTCCGGGCTGTCGGAGACCGCGATCTGATACTTATAATTGGTATTCATCTCGAAGAGGATTTCCACGCTCTCAAGGTTGTAGGTGTCGCCCATGTCGACCTGCCACCAGTGCGGGCCAACCGAGCTGTCGCTTGTGTCGGTCACTCTGGCGCACCATTTGGTCGTTTCGTCGCCGTCGTTAGCGCGCTCCGCAGCCTCGACGCCCAGCTGACTGCTGGTGTTTTCGCTGCTGGCGCTCGCGGGCTTATTGAGGAACAGGTTGTCGGTGGCCGGCTGCTCCGGCGCCACATAATCCGCCTCGTCTGCGTCGCCGCCCTCCGGGACTTCCGGCAGGCCCTCGACCGTCTCGGTCGGGATGGTGAGGGTTGCGGTGGTGAGCCCATTGGAGGTCGCCGTCAGGGTGATGTCGCCCGAACCGCGCTTGCTGCGCACCCAAACGCCCATCTGTCCGCCCAATGCGGTGATGGTCTTGGTCGCCTGGCCCTCGTCGGCCTCGGTCTTGTCGCCGACCACGATGCCGGGGCCGTCCACGGAGAAGGTGATGGCATTGTCCGCCGTGTTGACCACGGTGCCGTTTGCATCCCGCACGTCGACCCAGACCAGCTTGGCGGTGCTGCCGTCCAGCTTGAGCGGCTCGTCGTTTTCCGCCTCAAGGGTGAGCTGCGCGGCTTCTTCCGGCGCGCGGCGGACATATTCCGCCACCTGCTGGCCATCGATATAGCCGACCGCCGTGATGGTGCCCTCGCCCGGCGTGTAGGCGCTCAGGTCAAAGGTGAACGGCGGGTGCTTGAGGTTTTCGGTGCTGATGTATTTGCCCGCGCCTTCGGCCGGGTAGTTATTCGGGCTGCCGTCGCCGTGCGGACCCCACATCTGCGTGTCGGGGGTCTGCCTGCCGATCGACTCGCCGTTGACAAAGAGTTCCACTTCGTCGCAGTTGCTGAATACGCGGACCTGGTCCGGGGAATCGGAAGCCCAGGTATTGGCCACGAAGACCATCGGGCCGCTGTCAATCCCGTATTCGCTCAGGTCGATATCCGCGTCGCGCTGGCTCTGCACAAAGTATGCGCTGAACTTCGGGATGCGGTAGATGTCCACAACGCCGCAGTAGGTGAGGTCCGTGGTATCAAACCCTGCATAGTCGGCGTACTGCCAATAGGCATAGGCGCCGCCCCACTCCTGGCTGCGGTTGAGGGCCATGGACTCCTGGAGGTTGTCGCACTGGATCAGCATGCCCTCGTCGCCGCCATTAAACTTCGTGTGCGCCGGCTCGCGGGTCACACGGGTGGTGGAGGTATAGCCGCCATAGTTCCAATCGCCGTACTCGCTGACGATCACCGGCTTGTCGCTGTAGGTGGCAGCGTCGCCGATGACGTTTGCCTGCGGGGTGCCGACGCCCATGTCGAATACATTCCAGTATCTCCAGCCGCCGGTATAGATGCGGGAATCCCCGTCCGTCGGGTATTCCTCGTGGGAAATGCGCTGCACTTCCTGCGCCCACGCCTGGTTGTAGCTGCTCTCGTTGAGGCTCGGCTCCCATGCGACAATGGAGCAGTAGTTGCGGTTCATGTGGAACATGTCGCGCACTTCCTGATAGGTCGCATTCTTAAAGCTATCGGTGTTGACAAACTGCTGCCAACCGGAGAGGCAGTCGATCACCGCCACGCCGTATTTGTCGCACGCGGCGTAGAATGCCGGCGCGTGCGGGTAGTGGGACATGCGGATGAAATCGAAGCCCCACTCCTTCAAGCGGCGGACCTCCTCAAAGATCGCGTCGTTGGACTGCGCGTTGCCGAGCATGCCCGTCTCCGAGTGGAGGTTTACACCGTTGAGTTCCACAAATTCGTCGTTGATGTAGCAGCCATCGCGCTTCCATTCCACCTTGCGGATACCATAGGTGGTCTCCAGGGAATCGCGGACCGTATCGCCGGTCAGGACCGTGGTGCGCACGGTGTAGAGCTCCGGCGTATTGACGGACCACAGGCGCGGGGTTTCCACCACCAGCTCCTGGGTAAACGCATAGCGCTCGCCCGCTTCAATCGAGGCGGTGTCCTCCTTTGTGGCGACCACCGAACCGTCCTCATCCACAATCTCCGTGCGGACGGTGGTGTCTTCCGCCTGCGCCCCTTCGTTCTTCACGTCGGTCTGCGCCTTGACTGTGGCGCTCTCCTTGGTGACGGAGGGGGCCGTCAGGAAGAGCCCGCCGCCTGCGGCCTCGTTCTCATAGACCGCGTCGCTCACATGCAGCGTGTCCATCGCCGTGAGGTATACATTCCGGTACAGGCCCCCGAAATACTGGAAGTCCGGGTTGGTCTTGCCGGGGTTGAAGGCCGTGTTCGGGCGCGTATCGATGCGCACCGCGATCACGTTTTCCTCGCCATAGGACACGAAATCGGTCAGGTCGATTACAAACGCGGTGTAGCCGCCCTGATGGGAGCCAACTTTCTCCCCATTGAGCCACACTTCCGCGGCCTGCATCGCCGCCTCAAAGGTGATGTAGAGCTTTTTGCCCTGCATTTCCTCCGGTACGGTAAAGTGCTTGCGGTACCAGAAGACCCCGAGGTCCTTCTGATAATAGTTGTCCGGGGTATAGTGGATCGTGCTGTGCGGCAGGTTCACATAGAGCCATTCGCTGTCCTCAAAATCCACCGCTTCCGCACCGGTGATGTCACCCTTATAGTACAGCCAATCGTTGTTGAAATTGATGGTTTCCCTGCCGGGTTCCGCTGCGGAGCTCGGCAATGCCGCGGCATTGCCATCGTCCGGCCCGGCCGCCCATGCCGCAACGCCCGGCCCGGCAAACACAGAGCCGAGGACCATCAGCGTTGCCAGGAGGCAGGCCGTCCACTTTTGCCATGCTGTTTTCATACTTCTTCTCCTTCCATTGTATAATGCCGTAGACTCCTTTTCTTCTATTCTGCAACCTCCTCCTTTCTTTCCTGCAAGTCTTTCAGATATAAGACCTTAGGCCCAAAGCACAGCGAAACAGCAATTTTACATATCCCGCGTGCCGCTTACCCCGCTTTCCGTATATATATGCTCCCCTTTATGAAAGGCACCTTTGAAAAAAAGCCTTCACACTTAGGGAAACCCATCACTATGCTCAAAAACTTTGCACATATATGCGTACGCCTTTATAATAAAGATGCCAAGCAGAAGAATCCATACAAAATTCTTTGGCAAGATATCAAATTTATTTTCTCTTTGCCTAAATGAAACATTTCTCCATATGTTTGAGAAATTTATCCATAAAAGGCATTTCAAACGATTGCCAGGTATTTTGAAAAAGAATCGCCTAGGGCCATCGTCTTGCTATATTGGCGGGCGGGAATCTGCCCGCCCGCTTGCCCAACAGGCCATTTTTGTAAAGAGCGCCATGGAACCTCCCTTCCCAGAAAGCGGGAAGGCCCTGCCCGCAGCCCGCCCTTTCCCTGGCGATTTATCTTATCCTTATCTAACATGTCGCAAACCGCTTGACATCCTCTGGAACGCATGGTACCATAGAGCCGTGGTTAGCAGGTGCTAATCAAGAAGCGGATGCTGGTTGCAAGCCTACGTTGCGTTGATGGCACACGGGGCCATACGCACCAAAGCCAGCAAGAAGCGCCACTGCCCCGGCCGGTATCGGCCCCACAGAATTGTCAGGCTTTTGGAGCGCTTCTTTTCCACTTGTTTTTTCTTTTTACCAATCAGTTAGCTATGACTAACCAATATTTAGGAGGGAACCCCATGGCGGATACGGTAGAATCCATTTTGGCGCGCAACTGCGCCCCGGTTCTCGCGGGAATGAAGCCGTCCAACCTTTTTTCCTGCCCTGCTTCCTGCAGCGCATCGCTCTCCGCCTACCGGTCACTCCTGGAAGAAAAGGGCATCCGGACATTTTCCATCTGTGCATGCGGCGCGCGCACCTTGACGCTGGTCTACCGCGAACGCCTGCTAAAACAGCAGCTCCGCCGCCCAGACGTCCAAGATTGCCTTATCCGGTTTGGCTATCCCGTCACAGAGGGGATGGACGCGATGCTCGCCTGGCTGCAACGCCGGGCCCGCCTGGAAAAAGGGTTCCCCCACGAGATCGGCTGCTTCCTGGGCTATCCTATGGAGGACGTGACCGGCTTCATCCGGGAAAAAGGCCGCAACTGCAAATGCTGCGGCATGTGGAAAGTATACGGCGATGAAGCATATGCGAAACACCTGTTTGAAAAATATGAGCAGTGTTCGCGGGCCTTGTGCAACCATTTGGAGCAAGGCGTGCCTTTCCTACATATCCTCGCCGCACTTCCCGCTGCATAAAACAGCATACCTGTATATAAGGAAAATCCGACAAACTTACCCGCGCGGGTGGGGAAGCATTCCCAACAGCGCCGCGCAGATCAGGAGGTTTTTGCTATGAGTAAAACAGCAGTGATCTATTGGACAGGCACCGGCAATACCGAGGCCATGGCGAACGCCATTGCATCCGGCATTGGGGATGCCGACGTGATGCCGGTTTCGGAGGCTGACGCTTCCGCCGTGGCGCAATACGACAAGATTGCGTTCGGATGCCCGGCCATGGGCGACGAAGTCCTGGAAGAAAGCGAATTCGAGCCCTTCTTTGCCGATGTAGAAGGTAGCCTTTCCGGCAAGAAGGTCGCGCTCTTCGGCTCCTACGGCTGGGGCGACGGGCAGTGGATGCGCGATTGGCAGGACCGTGTCTCCGGCGACGGGGCGCAGCTCTTTGAAGAGGGCCTAATGGCCAACGGCGCGCCCGACGAAGCCGAATGTGAAGCGTTTGGCAAGCGGTTCTCTGCGTTTTAAGTGGGTTTCTCTTTGTATCCCATTTTTTGGAAAGCCGCCGGATGCCAACCGCATCCGGCCCCGCTTCCGCTTTAATATTGCGATCAAGTGTCATCACAAATTGCTTATAGGGTACTCCATACGGGACGGCTGCCGGGTGCCTGCCGCATCCGGCTCGGCGTCTCCTCTAACCTCTAACACCGCTTACAAGGTACTCCATACAGATATTTTCTTCCTTAGTCGCAGAGGCCCGGCAGACCCGCCGGGCCTTTTGCTTTCCCCAAGCTTTCCCGCGGGTTCCAGCTGGCCAGCGTGTTTCCTGTAATCTGGAAAAAATTTTAGAAACCTATTGACAAACGCAAGTTAGCTGGTGTAAACTAATATCCGCAGAAATGGGATTAGCGAGAGCTAACCCCTAATAAAATGTTTAAAAGTTAGCCTAATCTAACTTTAAAAGGAGTGACGGAGATGTTGGCAAAAGAAGCTGCTCTGCATACGCCTGTGCAGGAACCCCCCGCACCGGCCGCACAGGTCATGTTGATGCCGCTGGCCATGGCGGAAGCGGGCAAGACGGTGGAAGTGCATGCGATCCGCGGAAAAGATGAAGTCCGCCGCTTTTTGCAGAACCTTGGCTTTGCAGAGGGCGCGCAGGTTTCGGTCGTTTCTGAATTGAACGGCAACATGATCGTCAATGTAAAAGGGACCCGGGTGGCGATTAGCAAATCGATGGCCAGCCGTATCCTGACAGCCTGATTTCATTTAGGAGGGATCATCATGAGAACATTGAAGGAAGCAAAGTGCGGCGAGACCGTATCCGTGGCGAAGCTGGCCGGCGAGGGTGCGCTCAAGCGCCGCATCATGGATATGGGCATCACAAAGGGCACACAGATTTATGTGCGCAAGGTTGCGCCTCTGGGCGACCCGGTCGAGATCAACGTACGCGGCTACGAGCTTTCCATCCGCAAGAGCGAGGCGGAAAACATTCTTCTGGAAGCATAAGGCGTTTGAATGCCGCCCTGCCTAGGGCGGCCCCACCCCAGACGGGCTGCGGACTTTCAGATGAAGGATGGAGCGGGAACGCCAAATGCGCAAGCCGCTTGCAAAGGCCCTGCCGCGGTATCCGACTGCGCAGCGCTTTGTTTTCCATCCAGATGATAAAAGGCCCATAAGTTAGCCATAACTAACAATTGTATCGAGGAGGAACATCGGAATGCAAATGAAAATCGCGCTTGCCGGCAACCCGAACTGCGGCAAGACTACCATGTTCAACGACCTGACTGGCAGCAGCCAGTATGTCGGCAACTGGCCGGGCGTCACGGTCGAAAAGAAAGAGGGCAAGCTCCGCGGGCACAAGGACGTCATCATCACGGACCTGCCGGGCATCTATTCCCTCTCCCCCTACACGCTGGAAGAGGTGGTCAGCCGCGACTACCTGCTCAACGAACAACCCGACGCCATCATCAACCTGGTGGACGGGACCAACCTGGAGCGCAACCTCTATTTGACCACCCAGATTTTGGAGCTGGGCATCCCTGTGGTTATCGCCCTTAACATGATCGACCTGGTAAAAAAGAACGGCGACACCATCGACACCCGCAAGCTCTCCGCAGCGCTGGGCTGCGAAATCATCGAGACCAGCGCCCTCAAAGGCACCGGCTCCATGGAGGCGGCAGAGCGCGCCATCGCCCTTGCAAAGGCAAAAAAGGCTTCCGCCCCACAGCATGAATTCACCAAAACCGTTGAAGAAGCGCTTGACCATATCGCCAAGGCCGTACATGGCCAAGTCCCCGTGGCGCATGAGCGTTGGTATGCGGTGAAGCTGTTTGAGCGCGACGAGCGGGTCATGGCGCAGTGCAATTTCAGCGCCCAGACGAAGGATGCGTTGGAAACAGCCATTGCTTCCGTAGAAAAAGAGCTGGACGACGACAGCGAAAGCATCATCACCAACGAACGCTATGCCTACATCGCCAAGCTCATGAAAAACTGTGTACATAAAAAGCGCTCTGGCCTATCGATGAGCGATAAGATCGACCGGGTTGTCACAAACCGCTGGTTGGCCCTGCCAATCTTTGTGGTTATCATGTTTGCCGTCTATTATATCACGGTGACAACCATCGGCACGATTGTCACAGATTTTATGAACGACACCTTGTTCGGCGAGTGGATTCAACCCACCGTGGGCGGCTGGCTGACAGCCGCTGGCGCTGCGGATTGGCTCAACGGCCTGATTGTAGACGGCATCATCGGCGGCGTCGGCGCTGTGCTTGGCTTTGTCCCGCAGATGCTTATCCTGTTTTTCTTCCTCGCTATTTTGGAGGACTGCGGCTATATGGCGCGCGTGGCGTTCATTATGGACCGCATTTTCCGCAAGTTTGGCCTTTCGGGAAAGAGCTTTATCCCGATGCTGATTTCCTCCGGCTGCGGCGTGCCAGGCGTCATGGCCACCAAGACCATTGAAACGGAAAAAGACCGCCGTATGACCATCATGACCACCACCTTTATCCCGTGCAGCGCCAAGCTGCCGATCATCGCGCTGATGTTCGGCTCCATGTTCGGCACGGAACAGGCCGGATGGGTGGCGCCGTTGTTCTACTTCCTCGGGGTTGCAGCGGTCATCGTCTCTGGCATCATCCTCAAAAAGACTAAGATGTTTGCGGGCGACCCTGCCCCGTTCGTAATGGAGCTTCCGCAGTACCACATCCCCTCCCCGAGAAGCGTGCTAATCCATATGCTGGAGCGCGGCAAAGCCTTTATCATCAAAGCTGGTACGGTAATCTTCGTCGCCTGCGGTGCCGTCTGGTTCCTCAGCAACTTCGGCTGGGCAAGCGGCGGCGCCACCTTCGGTATGCTGGACATGGAGGACCCTGTGGTCAACCAGATGGACTTCAGCATCCTGGCTTACCTCGGCAACGCAATCGCCTGGATCTTTGCGCCGCTCGGCTTTGGCAACTGGCAGGGCGCTGTCGCCACGATCACCGGCCTGGTGGCAAAGGAAAACGTGGTCAGCACCTTCGGCGTGCTCTTCGGCCTGGCAGATGCAGGCGAAACCGACCCCGGCCTCTGGACGGCGGTTTCCACTATGCTTCCCACGATGGGCGCAAAACTCTCCTTCCTGGCATTTAACCTGCTGTGCGCGCCCTGCTTCGCGGCCATCGGCGCGATCAAGCGCGAAATGGCGAGCGCCAAATGGACGGCCTTTGCCATTGGGTATCAATGTGTCTTCGCCTATTGCGTGGCGTTGATGCTCTACCAGTTCAGCCTGCTCTTCTCCGGCGCCGGCTTTACCATCGGCTCCGCAGCGGCCATCATCATCCTTGCGTTGCTGCTCTTCCTGTTGTTCCGCCCGGACCCGAACCGTACCGCGGAACTCCGCCGCCGTTCGGCAGCGGCAAACGCATAATCCCCCCTATGAAAGGAGCGGTTTTATGGTAACCTTCCTCATTGCAGCGGCACTCGCTGTCCTGTTTGGCCTGGCCATCCGCCATTTGATAAAGCACGGCACATGCGATTGCAGCAGCAAAGGCGGCTGCAACGGCGGCTGCGCCGGTTGCTCGCATTGCTGCCATGGTGCGGAACAATCCCAGAAGCACAAAGCAAGCTGACCATCGCGCATACGCCCGTATAGAAAGAAAGGGGCCTCTTCCATTGCTCTCTTCAGGAAAAAAACGCTATCTCTTTATCATCCATGAGTTGGGCCAGAATGGAAACGCGGTCCACTCCAAGGACATCGCCTCTTCGCTCTCCGTCAAGCAGCCCAGTGTTTCGAAAATGCTCAACGCCCTGGCGGAAGACGGACTGATCGAAAAGGAGTACTACGGCGCCGCAACCTTCACGCCGGAGGGGGCGCGCCTCTCCAACAAGCTCTATACCGACTATCTCCTGCTGTTTTCCTTCTTCCGGAAACAGCTGGGCCTGTCTGAATCGGACGCGCGCCACGATGCAATCGTATGCCTGTGCGACCTGTCCGATGCCGGTGTACAACGCATGGCCTCCGCCGTGTTGGACTGCGAACCGTGCAAACAAACACAAATTTAAGCCATTCCCAACCTAAGATCGAATCCCAAACAGGGCGGCGCGGATGTAATTCCGCGCCGCCCTGTTCCCATTCCCCCGCCGGCGCCCTTTCTGACGGGGCACCGTCCACCGGCCCTCGCAGCGCCCGGCAACGGCTTGACATTCAGCCAAAATGCCAGTAAGCTAAATTTATCAACAACCGGCCGGGCCGGGGGAGGAGGGAACGCTATGCCGGAGTGTGTCCGCCGCGGGTTTGTCCCCACAGACGCGCGCGACTTTCAGGGGGATTCCCTGCGCCTGCTCCAAGAGGCGCAGGCCGACGCCGCCTACCTGTTGAACCGGGGATACGAGCTCGAACGGGCCGTCTCCTTTGTGGGCGACCGGTTCCAATTCTCGGCGCGGCAGCGCATGGCATTGATCCGCGCCACCTCCTCCCGCTGCGATATTGCGCTGCGCCGGAAGAAGGAGATCACCGGCTCCCTCTCCCGGAAAACCCTGTGGCTGGACGGTTTCAACGTGGTCATTCCTCTGGAAGCGGCCTTGTCCGGCTCAACCGTCCTGCTCTGCATGGACGGCACAGCGCGCGACCTCTGCGGCCTGCACGGGAGCTACCGCCTGATCGACAAGACGGATCTCGTGCTTGCATTGCTCTTTGATGCGCTTGCACGCCTTGCACCGGAACGCGCCGTCTTTGTGCTCGACGCTCCGGTCTCCAACTCCGGCCGTCTTGCCCAACGCATCCGCTCCTTCGCGCAGGGCTGTGGGTTCCCCGCGGAAGCCACGCTCGTCCCCAACGCGGACGCCCTGCTCTGGGACAAGGACTGTGTCGCCACGGGGGATGCGATCATCCTCAACCGCTGCGGCGGTTGGGTCAATCTATGCCGGGACATCATCGAAACCGCCTTGCCGGGGTTCCGTTTCACCGACCTGTCCGGCAGGGCAATCCAATAAAAGGGGGAACCACTTTGGGAGAGCTCGCAAAACTGCCAAACATCGGGAAAGTCTTAGAGGCACAATTGGAAGCGGTGGGGATCGCCACGCCGGAGGCGCTGCGCGAAACCGGGAGCCGCGCAGCGTGGCTGCGCATCCGGGCCGCCGACCCTTCTGCCTGTTTCCACCGTCTATGCGCTTTGGAGGGCGCCCTGCACGGCGTGCGCTGGCACGCGCTGGACGGGCCGGTCAAGGCGGACCTAAAAGAATTTTATCAGTCCCACAAAGGGCTGCAATAGGAGGAATCCGTATGGATGGAAAGCAAATGATCCATGCGCCGGCAATCGCCGCGGGAGGAAGGCCATGACCCGGCGCGAGCTGGCAGAGCTCTGCCTGGCCTTTCCCGATTCTTACGAAGACGCACCCTTCCACGACCCCAACTGGACAGTCATCCGCCACCGGTCCAACCGGAAGTGCTTTGCGATGATCTATGAACGCAGCGGCAATCTCTGCATCAATTTGAAATGCGACCCGATGCGGGCAGATTTTCTCTGCAAGGTTTACGAGGGGATCGACCCCGGCTACCACATGAATAAGCAGCATTGGATCACCGTCATCCCAGATTCGGACGTCCCATTGGATGAGCTTTACGACATCCTGCGGGAGAGCTACGAGCGGACGCGCACCCATCCGCGCCGCGCCAAGAAAGAGGAGGGAGAAGCAACATGACCGAATTGGAGACCATGCAGCGCGCCAAACAGTATATACACAAGCTCGCCAATGGCATCGACCCGCTCACGGACCGGCCGTTGCCCCACGACACCGTGCTGCACCAAGTGCGGATTTCCCGGTGCTTCTTCTATGTAGAAACGCTGATCGACCGCGCCATCGAACAGGAAAGCCACCCCGCCAAGGTGCGCAAGAAAGAGCTGCCTCCGTTCTCTCTGACGCCGGAACAAAAGCAACAGGTCCTACTGGTCCACAACCCGATCCCCATCTCCCAGTTTGTGCAGGCGGCCAACGCCGTAGCCGACCTCGACCATATGCAAAAGCTGAAGGCCACAGACCTGACCGCCTGGCTGGTGCGGAAGGGCTTTTTGCAGGAGGTCATCCGGAACGACAAACGCCAGAAGGAACCGACCGCCAATGGGAACGCCATCGGCATCACCTCCGAATGGCGGCAGGCACACTCGACCGGCGCGCACTATCTGGCCATCCTCTACAACTACGGCGCGCAGCAATTTTTATTGGACCATTTGGAATCGGTCTTTTCGGAGGAGTCTGCTCCCACCGAGTAGGTAAAGAAGATCAAATAAAAGGGTTCGGGCAGCCAAACAAGGCTGCCCGAACCCTTTTATGTAAGTCTTTTTATTCGATTATTCCGCCATTTTCCCATAGGTAGAAAATGGGCCCTACAAATGCAGGAAAACGCCCAGCCGTTCGATAAGCCATTTATAACTGGTGGACGCCGCTGCGCCACACATCGAAAAGCTTACCGCTCTTTCATTTTCGCAAGCGCTGCATCATAGGCAGCCTTGGTCCGGCCGTCAAAACAGACCATCTCCACCACTTCAATGGCCGTTCCGCCCTTCCCATATTCCAGGATGGTGCGCACCGCGATCTCCGCTGCCTGTTCCAACGGGAAATGGTATACCCCGGTGCTGATGGAGGGGAACGCCACCGTGCGGCACCCATTCGCCTCCGCCAGTTCCAGGCAGGACCGGTAGCAACTCTCCAGGAGTTCCGCCTCATGGCTCCCGCCCCCGTTCCAGACCGGGCCCGGCGTATGGATCACATATTTGGCGGGAAGCCGGTATCCCTTCGTGATCTTTGCCTTTCCCGTCTTGCATCCGTGCAGCGTGCGGCATTCAGCCAACAGCTCCGGTCCGGCCGCGCGGTGGATCGCGCCGTCTACCCCGCCCCCGCCCAGCAGCGAAGTATTGGCGGCGTTGACAATGGCGTCCACCGGAAAGGTCGTGATATCTCCACGTACGATTTGTAAGTCCATAGGTTCTCTCCCCCGTCGTTTTCCTCCATTGTATCCCCTCCGTCGGAAAAAAGCAATTTCCTCTTGCCGATTGCCATATTGAAAAATACTGCCAAACGCGGTATCATAAAGGAAAATCGCCGGGATGCCCGGCAGTAAATTTGGAACACACCGGTTTGGGCGGTGTGGGTCTTGTTAAGGTCAGCCGTAAGGCTGTACGGGAGGAGAAAGCATGGCCAATAAAATCATTCTCAGCGCAGACAGTACCTGTGACCTGAGCCCGGAGCTAAAAGAACGTTACCAAGTGCAGTACTTCCCCTATCACATCCTTTTGGATGGGCAGCAGTATATGGACGGCGTGGATATCCAACCGGAGGATCTTTACCGCACCTACCGGGAAAAGAAGCTGCTTCCCAAAACCGCAGCGATCAGCACCATGGAATTCTATGAATATTTTAAACAATGGGTGGACGAGGGCTATGAGGTCATCCACATCAACCTGGGATCGGCGCTGTCCGCCGCCCACCAGAACTGCCGCCTTGCCGCGGAGGAATTGGGGCACGTCTATGTGATCGATTCATGCAACCTTTCCACGGGCATGGGACTTCTGGTGATTGAGGCAGGGCGGCGCATTGCCCGCGGGATGTCCGCCAAAGAGATTTATCAGGAGGTCTCTGCGCTCACCGCGCATTCCCACGCCAGTTTTATCCTGGATACCCTGGAGTTCATGCACGCGGGCGGCCGCTGCTCCGCTGTGACGGCGCTCGGCGCCAACCTGCTGCGCCTGAAACCCTGCATTGAGGTGGATAACCTTCGCGGCGGCGCGATGAGTGTCGGCAAAAAGTACCGCGGCAGCTTGGAAAAAGTGCTGCCGCAATACACGCGGGACAAGCTGGCGGACCGCGCAGACCTGGTGTTAGACCGGGTCTTTATCACCCACTCGGGGATTTCCCAAAACTACATCGACCTCGTCCGCAGCACCATCCAGCAAATTGCGGACTTCCGGGAAATCTGCGTAACCCGCGCAAGCTGCACCATCTCCTGCCACTGCGGGCCCAACACGCTGGGGGTCCTCTTTTTGACCAAGTGACATACGAATTTCCAAACAGGCCGCTCTCGGGGACCCGGGGACGGCCTGTTTTTTGTCCCCTATGTGTTCCAGTGTCCGGTAACCGGCCGAACTTTTTGCGCCCCCTATTGCATCCCCAAAAAATTCATTATATTCATTTTCAATATACCTTGACAGATGAGGTATATTGTATTATATTATAGCTCAGAAAGGATGTGAGCAGGATTGTCCATCACGGCCGATATGATCCGTGGGCATACGGACACCATCATTCTGCGGCAGTTGATCGAAAAGGACAGCTATGGATATGAAATCAACAAAGCCGTGCAAGAAAAAACCGGCAACCAATACGAACTCAAAGAGGCTACCCTCTATACGGCATTCCGCCGCCTGGAACAGGCCGGGCTGATCCTCTCCTATTGGGGGGATGAAACCACGGGCGCCCGCCGGCGCTACTACACCATCACCGAGGAGGGTCGGGCGCAGTACCAAGCCGCTGTTGCGGAATGGGCACGCACCAAAGACCTGATCGACAAACTGATTTTGTGAAAGGAAGGCTATCATTTATGATTGACCGAATTCGCGCCTATCTGGAGCACGCCTTCGCGGACGCTCCCAAAACCCGCCGGGTTGAGGATCTCCGCGAGGAACTTTTCTCCAATCTGGTGGAAAAATACAACGACCGCCTGCGCCAGGGGATGTCGGAAGAGGATGCTTATAATGCTGTGATCCGCAGCATCGGCGACATCGACGAGCTGATCGACAGCGTACGCGGCCCTTCCCCTCTTGAACCGCCCCCTATGCGCGAATCGAGCATACGCGCCCTGCGCACCGCCATTGCGGTGGCGCTGTATATCATGAGCCCGTTTATGGTGATCTTGCTCCGCGGCCCTTGGGGAATCGGGGCAATGTTCCTCTTTATTGCCGCTGCAACGGGCCTGCTCATCTATAACAGCATGACGAAACCGCATTATGCCCGCGCGGACGACACGATTGTCGAGGAATTTAAAGAATGGCATGTGAAGAACGACCGGCAGCGCGACGCTTTGAACGCCTTTAAGGGCGCTTATTGGAGCATTGTCGTCGGGATCTATCTATTCGTCAGCTTTCTCTTTGGCATCTGGAGCTTTTCCTGGATCTTGTTTATCATGGCAGCGGCAGTGGAAAATATTATCAAGGGTGTCGTCGCCCTGAGGAGGTAGAAACATGGGCAAGACCGCAGCAAAAGTTTCCATTGGTATTTGGAGCCTCGTATTCGTGCTGTTTGCCACACTCTTTGGTTACCTGTGGTACAATGGCGGTTGGGGCGGGCTGTTTCTGCCCTTGCGAGGTTGGTATCACAACAGTTCGTATCAGACAGTCCATGAGCAAACCTTTACAGACCCTGTCCAATCCCTGGACCTCCGTTGGAATGGCGGCGACGTTTCTATTCGCTCCAGCAGCAGCTCCGAAATCAAAATTGTGCAAAAAGGGGTCAAAAACACGCCGGAAGAGCAGTTTTTCCAGGCATCCGTCCGCGACGGTGTTCTGACGGTTACAGATGGCAGCACGACAGCTGGCCTTGCGATCGGCCCATTCCCCTTTTCGATCGGTTCCGATTTGGAGGTCTACCTGCCGGAAGAAACCTATGACGCCCTGTCCCTGGAAACCACTGACGGCGACCTTTTCTTTGACGCCCTGCAAGCAGAACGCCTGGAAGTCCGCACACAGTCCGGGGACGCAGAGCTCTCCGGCGTCTATCAGGAATTGGCTTTTGCCTCCCACAACGGCGACTTTCTCTGCCGGGATGTCACTGTGGAACAGTTGGCCTGCCAAACCACCAGCGGGGACATGGAGATCTCCGGGAAGCTCTCCCAGATCACGGCCACCAGCACATCCGGAGATGTCTCCCTGCGAACAAGCCAAATGATTACCGAAGCCACCATACAATCCACCTCCGGCGACGTGCTTCTCTTCCTCCCGGAAAACGACGGCTTTACGGCGCAGCTCCACAGCTCGTCGGGCGATCTGATCTGCGCCTTCCCCGGGTTCCAGGGCGGCAACGAATTCCGCTATAAAGACGGCGGCGCATCCATCCGGCTGGATACCACCAGTGGGGATGCCTGCTTACTCTACGCATAAGGCCGCAATTTTGGGCCTCCATCCAGAGCCATCCCACCGGCAGATTTTTGCCGTGCGTTTTATTATTTTCGAATTTGCAATCATAAAAAGAGCAAATCATGGCATGCTTTAAAAAAATCCCACCACGGAGGAAACGGATATGAAATCCACCTTTTTACATGCCAATTTGAACGTCTTTGACCTGCAAAAAAGCCTCGCGTTTTATGACAAAGCACTCGGCCTCAAGGAACACCGCCGGAAGGAAGCGCCGGACGGCTCCTTCATCCTGGTCTACCTCTCCGACGGCGCCACGCCGTTTGAGCTGGAGCTGACCTGGCTGCGCGACCGCACCGAGCCCTATAACCTGGGCGACAACGAGATCCACCTCGCCGTGCGCGTGGAGGACAAGGCCGCCGCGCATGCCCTGCACGAAGAAATGGGCTGCATCTGCTTTGAAAACCGCGCGATGGACCTCTATTTCATCCACGACCCCGACGGCTACTGGATTGAAATCCTGGACCGTTGATCCAACCGCAATAGGAAACGCCTGCTCCATATGGGGCAGGCGTTTTTGCTTCCAGGAGTCAGGAGGAGCCCCCAAAGGGACAACCGCCGTTAAAAGCCATCCTGCATGCAAAAGCGCTCCCATGCTAGGTGCTGTATGGAAAGGAGACACAACCACACAGGATTTTTTCCATCTGGATTTTCGGCCTAAATCTCCCTGTAAAATTTGTGTAATTTGCAAATAGAACTCTATTTATTCTCTTTCTATAATATAATCAGACGCAAAATGGCCATCTATTCTCTGATCCTGCAACTCCAGACGAGGGGGACGATATCTGTGACCTGGAAAAAAACAGCTTTGCCAGTGCTTGTTTGCCTAGGGCTGCTTACCCTGTTTTGCTCCTGCAACTCCTACTCGGACGATTCGCTCTATCGGGCGATCTTAGGGACGGACGGCCGTGCATCCCCCCTGGTAGAATACCATTATCCAGCCGGCATCCCAAGGACCGTATCCGAAATGCCCGAAACCGCCGCACTGATTGTCCGGGGGACCTTCTTGGACGACGCACAGGGAGACATCACGTATTTGGACGAGGTGCTCGATCTTGGCCGCGGCGCTGCACCCGGAGAGCGGAGCGTCCTTTCCGCACAGACGACCTCCACATTTGAAATCACCAAGATCATCCAGGGGGACCTGCAAGTGGGCGACCAAATCAAAATTTCGGAGCCTTATTATGTGGACAACCAAGACGGCGTGGAAACCATCAAACGGTCCCCGGAATGCTCTGAACTTTATGCGCCCTCTGAGCCTGGGAAGGAATATCTGTTCTTTTTCGACGATCCATTCGACCAAGGAGAGGAAGCTGGAATATACTTCCCTCTTTGGAATGAATTCGGCCGGTATCCGGTCATTTATCCCTTGAGCTGGGATGCGCTCTCCATCCCCTCCATGACAAACGAAGAGCTGAGCCTGGGGGAAGGCGACGCATCCGCCTATAAAGACGTCTACCGGCAGGTAGTGAAAAAATTCATGTGGTAACACCATACCAGCAAATAAAAAGGCGGGCGATGCAGGATCATTTTCACTGCATCGCCCGCTTGTTCCGTTCTGCGGCATTTTCTAACGTTTACTTCATATACGTTGGCGGCGGGCCAAAAGGATTTTCCCCGCCCGGCGCATGGAACACCAGCCCCAGCTCTTCCGGGCTAACCTGGCCCGTCTGAATGGCGCGGTCCCGCAGGTAAATATAAAGCTCCGCTTTGGTTGCTTCGTAATACGGGTTCACAAAGAATACGCCCACGCCCAGGCAGAGCGTGCCCAACAGATACCACCCCAAAAAGGAAAGGTCGAGAAGGAAGATGTTGAGCTTCTCCCCGTCGGTCATCATCCGGCTGATGGTGCGCGCACGGTATCCGGGAATATGCGGGTTGTCGGAGAGGATGTATGGCACCATAAAATACTGATAGGATTTATAAATCCCGGGGATGAGCAACAGCAGCGACCAGAAAAATACATATAAGCCGGTGACAACCATCGCCGCCACTGTATTTCCATACCCGCTGCGGAAGCCGCTGAACAGCGTCTCGATCGACGTCCCTCCGAAATGGTTCTGTACGAAATAGCGCGCCTGCCCGACTTGGAAAACATTGTACACAAAGACCGCAAGCAGGAAGCCAAACAGCGCCAAGGCAACCGCCCAGGCATCCAGCCAATTCATAAAGTGTACATGTGTCGAAAAATTTTCCAAATCATGTGCGCCCCATATCCCCCAAAAGGACTCATATGTGTCCGCCAGGCGGCTGAGTGTATTTCCCAAGTTGGCAAGCCCCGACAGCAAAGACACCAGCAGGGCCACCACAAATGCGCGCCAATAACGCCCTGTCAGGGCAATCTTTGCGTTGGATTTCAGGATCTCCCTGCTCCACATAACGCATCCTTCTTTCTCTCCATGAAATTCTTCCACTTCCAACCCGAAGCCCGCTTTCGGTCTTTTCCCATCCAAAATCGATCCGTGCGCCCGTCCTTGCTGCCGCCTTTTCCCAGGAAAAGGCGGTCAAAGCGCGGTCGGCGTAGGGGGGCTTGGTTTGCACCGGAATCCTCCGATGCCGGATCGTTCTTCCGATTGGCTTCGTCTTCCACCTGCCCTGCGCCAGCAGAAGCACTCCCCGTGGGCGCTGGCTGGGGATGTTTTGTCAAATCGGGGGCCTTGGGCCCGGCCTCTGGCGCCCCTGCCGAAGCCACATCATGCGGCGGGGCCTGGAAGATGTCCCGCGTGCCCGGATCTGCTGGATGTGCAGCCGCGGGCTCCGAAGGATGTTCCCATGGCGCCGGCGCCTGCGGTGCTGCCCCAGGATATCCAGGGGCATTCACGCCATATGGCGCATGCGGACCCGATGCATCCGGATTTTGCGCAGGCGCCGCGCCATACGGCGGATACGGGGCCGATGGATTCTGCGGAGGCGTGGCTCCGTACGGCGTTTGCCCCTGCGCAGGGTTGGGGTAGCTGCCCGGCATCGTCCCATAGGGCGGGTACCCCTGCGTGGGTGCGTGCGGCGGCACCGGCGCGCCCGGATACATCGGAGACGGCGCGCCATAGGAGGGGCCTTGGCCTCCCTGCGCCGGTTTTTGATAGGCCGCATACGCCGTATCCTGCTGCGGCACCCCGTACGGGGGTACCGGCGGGACCGGGTACAGGTTCAGCTCCCTGGGATCGAGCAGACCATTCTGGATGGCGCGCTCACGCAGGAAGATATACAATTCCGCCTTGGTCGCTTCGTAATACGGGTTGACGAACAGATGCCCCAACCCCAGGCAGAGCGCGCCCAGGAAATACCATCCCAGGAAGGACAGGTCGAGCACAAAGAGGGAACCCTTTTCCCCGCTGGTGAGCATGGTGCTGAGCTGGCGGGCGCGCGTCCCTTTGAGCTGCGGATTGTCCGCCAGCAGGTATTTGACAAATGTATACTGGTACAGCTTGATAAAATACGGGATGAACAACAAAAGACAGACGATCATCAGCAGCGACATCATGTAGGCGCCGCCGATCACAGCCACCAGACAGACGGCCATCAACGCGATCAGAATATAGAGCCATAAATCGATCAACAGGTCGGTGGTAAACATCGCGCCCACCGCTGTGGGATACCCGCGGCGGAACGCGCCGAAAAGATGTTCAAAGCGGCTGTCCCCAAAGCGGTTATGTACAAAATAGCGGCATTTTCCCATGTTTACCGGGTTGCTGACAAAGACGCGGAATGCCGTGCCAAAGGCAAAGGCCAACACGCCGATGGTCCCCAACAAGCCGATGACCACGCCGTCATACGCGCCAAATCCATCCCCATAGGAATTGCCATAGGGGGCGTTGTATCCATGGTTAAATCCGCGCCCATAAGGGTCGCCCCATGGGTCCATGTAGCCGCCATATCCGCCAAAATCCCCGTAATAATCATAATAATATGGCTCGTCATAGGGGGTAATCTGCTCTTCAATGCTCGAAGCCGCCTCCCCAATCTGGCCCCAGCTCCAGGGATTAAGCCCTCCGGCGAACAGTTTCCCCGCCAAGAGGCTTGCCACCAACGCCACGGCAAACGCCAACCAATAACGGCCGCGCAGCGCCGTTTTGGCATTGGATTTTAAAATTTTTCGATCCCACATAGAAAACACCCTCTCTTCCCGATCAGATATAAGCGTTTGAACTACGCCGTTTTATGTATCAACCAGCCTATTGCATTCCCATCTAAAAGATAAAATGGATAGATTCATTATAAACATTTTCGACCCGCTTCGCAAGAACTATTGCAAATCCTTTCCTTTCCAAAAGAGGGAGGCTTTCCTATCCATATGCTCCCCAAAAGCCCGATAGACAGCAAAACGCCGCATCGGATGGACCATCCGATGCGGCTATCTCATTTTTAACCTTGCGCTCCCTTCAGACGCCTGCGCACCAGGCGCGCTGCGCGGGAACCTTTTTCTTGCGTTTTCCCCCTGGGCCCGGCCACCCCACGGGCGGTGCGTGCAGCTGCAACGCGGATGCCCTCCTGCACGACCCTGCGGTGCATTTCGTCCAGCGCCTCGGACTGCCTCACAACGTCCGCACGGGCCGTCTCGAAGCCCACCGTGCGGACGACCACCGCCTTCTCAATCTGGGCCACCTGCTCCCCGGCAGCATCCTTGACGGACGCTTTCAAAATGGTCCTCTCCGGGTTCTCTGTTTGGACGCGGGCCACCTCCAGGTTTTTCCCAACCGCATAGGCCTTTCCATCCTCGCCTGTCAAGACGAGCTTGCCTGGCTTCGCAAGGCCGGATGCGGGCTTCACTTGGATCCCGTTTTCTTTCAGGGCTTCTTGCAAAAGCTGCCCATCGATCTTCTTATGCTTCATCATGGCTGTTCACTCTTTCTCCATCAGCCGCTTGCTGATAATGGCGGCCTGGTTGAACACGCACACCTGCGTCTCCACATAGGAGAGCTGCAATTGGTCGAAATCCGGCGTGCGCGGGAAGTCCAAATAGGGCTGCTCCGGCAAATGGAACGTCCCCACAATCAAATCAAACCGGTATTGCTTATAAAGATAATCGCAAAACGAACAGCGCAGTTTTTTGAAGCTGCTCCGCTCCACATGCGTTTTCTCTATCAAATAGTCGATCACCTGCGCGTATTCCTCCACGAACCACCGGTAGTCGTCCAGCTTGCGCAGGTCTAAAACTGGGCCAGTGGGTTCAAGGACGCACTCCAAAACAGCGCGGTTGTGTACATCCTCCCCAAATTTCCGGGTCGGCCTTGTCGTCCACCAGCGCGCCAAAGAGGCATCCAGATAAAAGTATACCCCATTCCCCAGCCAATGCTCATCGTTTGCCTTAACCCGGAACGCGCCTGCCAAAATTTTCTCCGCCCGTTCCCGGTCGGTACCATGGTATGCTAAAAACCGCATATGTTTCACATCCCCACGTTTCTCCTTTTTTATTATACCATCTTTTTTCCACATTGCCAATGCTCCAATCCCGCCGGGTTCCCCCTCCGTTCCTCCCGCCGGGCAGCCGTTTTTATGGTTTTGTCGTCTTTGTTATAGTATATGGCGCTTTATGAAAAGAAGCGGCGGCACATTTGCGCTATAATACCAATAAAGGCGGGCGTTAGCCCATGCAGGAACCGCGCGGAGCCTCCTACGCCGCCGGGGATATGGAATCACGCGCCCTGCCTTCCACGCGCCTTTTTACCGTCCTGTAAATGCGTTTGGTTTTCAAAGCCGCCATACATTTCTGATGTGTACAAACAAGCCCAGCCGCTTTGCTGGGCAACCATAGGCGCTACAATGGGCACTGTGTGTTTTTCGCGGGCACACAGTGCCCACATTCCGGCCTTAAATGCATAGGATGGGCAGCGGAGAAGGAAGGGACGTTCGGATTTTTATCCAAAAACTTGCTTGCAAGTTCGGCAAAACATCCCCTTGACTTCCATTATCCCCGTATATAAAATGAGCACGAATATTTTCTTACGAAACCATATTTGCTTTTTATGAAAGGAAATGAGGATTATGGAGAAATACAGGCATCAATTGGGACGGCGGGCGACGATGATGGTCGCTGGCATTTTATTGATCGGCATCAGCGTGGGATTGCTCCGCTTGGCTGCATTCGGGGTTGACCCGTTTTCCTGCATGAATATGGGCATCAGCGGTTTCCTGGGCATGAGCTTTGGAAACTGGCAGTTGATCGCCAATATCCTGTTGCTGATCGTGGTGTTTTTTACAGCCCGTTCATTTATTGGGTTGGGGACCGTCGTCAATATGGTATTTGTGGGGTATATTGCAGACTTTGTGTGTTGGCTGGCCCAAGACGCGGGGATGGAATCCCCCCTTGCCCTGCGCATTGCCCTATTGCTGGTTGGCATCGTCATGACCTGTGCGGGGGCGGGGATTTATATGGCTGCGGATTTGGGCATCGCACCCTATGACGCAGCAGCCTATGTCCTTTTGAAGGCAATCAAAAACCGCATCGCCTTCCGTTGGGCGCGCATCATCACAGACTTTGTCTGCGTGGGCATCGGCACCCTCTTCTGCCTATTGGCAAACAACGAGCTCTCCGCTATTGTTGGCGTCGGCACCATCATCACCGCCTTTTTGACAGGCCCGCTGATCCAGTTCTTCCGCGTCCACGTTGCAGAGCCCTTACTTGGGCAAGAGCGGAAAGGCGTCGATTGCCCGGCTGCGATTGAAGAAAATGCATAATCATTCATTTTAAATACCAATTTTTATATATTTGCCTTCTAAATTATGGTATAATAACGGAAAAGAGCTTTGCATCTGAAAAAGATACGGCCGCTTGAGGGCCATCCGCGCAATCCACTGCACCATTGGGGCACAGTATATCCCGTTACATAGCCCCGTGTGCCATTTGAATCGGTCCACTTTGTGCCGCGCACTCTGGTTTTGTATGGGCGCCGTCCTGTACAGGGCTGTTTTCCGGCGTAAAACGCAGGCGGACGCCAGAATCTTTTCGCACTGGCAGAGCAACCGTCTGTGACCACCGAAAAAGGAGGCAGAATCGTGAAAAAGCAGAGCAAAGGCAAAAAGCGGATCGTCCTGTCCGGTGTTGCCGTGCTGACAACGCTGGCCCTGTTGGCGGGCGGCACCATGGCATGGTTTACCGCATCGGCGCGGACTTCCAAGCAGGCGTCCTGGACATCGAGGTGAGCACCTCCACCGACGGCCCTATTACCCAGGACATGACCTTCACCAACCTGCGCCCCATGGAGTTGGAATCCTTTGAAGCGGAACTCAATGGGACGGATTTTGAGGGTAAGGCGGCGGATGAGATCGTCAACCCCAATACGGATGGCTTTGATCCTCTCCCGGTGTATTTCCACCCGGTCACGGTGACAAACGTGGGGTCGCTGCCCGCACAGGTGCGCTTTACGATGGAGGACGCGGGCCCCTGCAACGGAACCATCGCCAATCTGGTGGACAACGGCTTTGGCGGCGTGAAACCGGGCGACCCGGCCCAGGTCGATTGCGAGGACAAGTACAACCTCAAGGACGTGCTGAAGGTCTATGTCTACGAAAATGTGGACGGCGCCTGGCAGCGCGTACCGGACGTAAACCTGAACGCCGAGAGCTGCGAAGGCTCTGAAAAATCGTATTACTTACCGTTTGATTCCACCGATCCTCTGGGCGCGGGCGCAGACACCGTGACCTATGTCATCGCGGGCTATCTGCCCGGGGCGACCACCGGAAACGCTTACCAGGCGGCGCATTACCACGGCGCATTGCAGGTAGAGGCACTCCAGGTAGATGCGCTCCAGGAGGACCAGCCGCCGGTAGATCTGCCGGAGGACGCCGTCCTGTGGGAAGGCAACGGCCACTATTACAAGGTCTTTTCCGGCCCAAATTCGGAATACCCGCAGTTGACATGGGAAGAAGCCAAGCTTGCCTGTGAGCAGCTCGGCGGACATCTGGTAACCATTACCTCCTCAGAGGAACAGGACTTTATCGAATCCCTGGACAGTACCACCTGCATCGGGGAATGGAGCGTCTGGATTGGGCTGAGCAGACCGGAAGGAACCGGCCCATGGACATGGATAACGGGCGAGCCATATGAATATACGCATTGGGCCAACACTGAACCGAGCGGTGATGGATCTTGCGTAGCTATGCGGACGAAAAACTATGGTTATGGTTGGAACGATGCCGACGCTAATACTCCATTTGCTTATGTTTGCGAGTGGGATGTTTAAGGATTTCCGTTTCGTATCTTTGTAAAAGGCAACAGAATCGAATCATTTCAACAAAGCGCCCCCGCAGGCTTTGGCCTGCGGGGGCGCTTTATTTTTACATAGAATTTCCCTGCTTCTTAGAATGGCCCCGGAAAGGATCGGGACATTCTCCCCATTTTCCAATCCATTCCCTCCCTGTTTCATGCGGCTTTCTTCCCCATCTGCGCTCTTTTCACAAACATGTGGACTTTTTCCGGAAGACCTTTTCATCGCATAGGGCACCCCTCCCTAAAAGCAAAGCGCCAGCTGGTTCCACACTCTGCATGGAACCAGCTGGCGCTTTCTTATATGGATACAACAACGATCGTCCTATACAATAGCGGACAGCAGACCCACCCTCGCTTCAAGCCGCAAGCGCGGCGGAAACCGGGAGCCGGTCCTTCCTGTCCGGCCAACGCCCCGCCTGTTTTCCGCAGAAAATTTGGGGCCGGCCGCTGTTATTAGTCGGCGTACTTGTTCTCGTTGTTCCAGGAGTACATCTTGCGGAGCTCCTTGCCGACCTCTTCGAGCTGATGGGAAGCCTCGATGCGGCGGCATGCATTGAAGTGCGCACGGCCGTTCTTGTTCTCGGCGATCCAGCGGCTTGCGAAGGTGCCGTCCTGAATCTCGGAGAGGACCTTCTTCATCTCTTTCTTGGTGTCCTCGGTGATGATGCGCTTGCCAATCTCGTAGTCGCCATACTCAGCGGTGTCGGAGATGGAATAACGCATCATGGAGAAACCGCCGCTGTAGATCAGATCGACGATCAGCTTCATCTCATGGATGCACTCGAAGTATGCGTTCTCCGGCGCATAGCCCGCCTCGACCAGCGTCTCGAAGCCAGCCTTCATCAGGGCGGTCACGCCGCCGCAGAGCACGCACTGCTCGCCGAACAGGTCGGTCTCGGTCTCAATCTTGAAGGTGGTCTCCATGATGGCCGCACGCGCGCCGCCCAGGCCTGCGCCGTATGCCAGCGCGATGTCGAGGCAGTGGCCGGAAGCATCCTGATACACCGCCACGAGGCACGGCGTGCCCTTGCCCTCCTGGAACTCGCTGCGGACCGTGTGGCCCGGCGCCTTCGGAGCGATCATGAACACATCGACATCCTTCGGCGGCACGATCTGGCCGAAATGGATGTTGAAGCCGTGTGCAAATGCAATGGCCTTGCCCTCGGTCAGGTACGGCTCGATGTCCTTCTTATACATATCCGCCTGGCGCTCGTCCGGGATCAGGATCATGATGATGTCGGACGCCTTGGTCGCCTCCGGAACGGTCATAACGGTCAAGCCAGCTTTTTCCGCTCTCGCGCGGCTCTTGCTGCCCTCATACAGGCCAACGACGACGTCGACGCCGCTGTCCTTCAGGTTCAGCGCATGTGCATGGCCCTGGCTGCCATAACCGATAATCGCAACTTTTTTGCCCTTCAGAACGTTGATGTCACAATCGGCTTCATAATAGATCTTTGGCATAATACATTTCCTCCTTGCCGTTCGCCGGCAATAAATTTATTTGGCTGCCAGGGGATGGTTTCCCGGCAGAAGTTTGGAACAGGCCGGATTTGGCCTGGCAGACTATCAAACGATTAATTCCCTTTGCGGCGGGCCACGGCGGACCCCTTCTCGATTGCGAGCGCGCCCGCGCGCACAATCTCCTTGATGCCGTAGGGCTTGAGCAGGCTGATCAGCGTTTCCGTGCGCTCCACGCTGTCCGTGAATTGCAGGGTCAGGCAGTCCGTGGCAACGTCCACGATCTGCGCGTTCATGAGCTCCGCGATCTTCATAATGTCCGCGCGCTGCTGCGCATTGCTGCTCACCTTGATGAGCGAGAGATAGCAGCTATAGAACGAACCCGGCTGGAGCACGCGCACCTTGATGACCTGGATCACCTTGTTCAGCTGCTTTTCCACCTGCTCCACAATGTGCTCGTCGCCGTTGACGACGATGGTGATGCGGGAGATGGTATGGTCCTCTGTCTCGCCAACCGCGAGGCTGTCTATGTTGAATCCGCGGCGTGCAAACAGGCCGGAAACCTTATACAGCACGCCGGGCTGGTTCTCTACCAGAATCGAAATGGTATATTGCATGGCGCTCCCTCCCTATATGGACGGTATTTCCGGATCGACGCTGCACACCAGGATAAACGCCTTGTTGCTCTGCAACATATGCTGCGCCAACTCCTTGGCCTGTGCGTTGTTCTCCGCACGGGCCGCCTCGATGCCGTAGGACTCCGCAAGCTTGACGAAGTCCGGGTTGCCGTGTTCCAAGACGGTCCCAATATGGCGGCAGCCGTAGAGCCGGTCCTGGAACTCTCGCACCATGCCGAGGCGCTGGTTTTCCATAATAATAATCTTAATGTCCACGCCGTTTTGGATCAGGGTGCCCAGCTCGCACATGCACATCTGGAATGACCCGTCGCCGCAGACCGCTACAACCTGACGGTGGGGTTTGGCAATCTTCGCGCCGATGGCCGCGGGCACCGAATAACCCATGGTGCCAAGGCCGCCGGAGGTCAGGAACCGCCCTTCCTTCACGTTGAAATTGCGCGCCGCCCAGATCTGGTTCTGGCCGACGTCCGCGGTCAGGATGGCGTCCTCCTTCATCATGGCGGACAGGTCGCGGATAAACACGCGCGGTTCCACGCAGTCCTCGCGCGCCTCGCCGCGCGGCGGGTACTTCGCCTTTAGGCCGAACACCCGGTCAATCCAGTCCTGCGACACGTTGTTTTCCACTTTGGCCGCCAATTCGGAGAGCACCAAACGGATATCGCCCACAATCGGGATATGGGCGGTCATATTTTTGCCGATCTCCGCCGGGTCGATGTCGATATGGATGATCTTTGCCTTCTCCGCCAGGCTTTCCGGCGCAGCGACCGCGCGGTCGCCCACCCGCGCGCCGCACAGGATCACAAGGTCGGCTTCGCTCATGGCCTTGTTGGCACTGGTGCGCCCATGGGACCCGATCATCCCCAGATAATAGGGGCTATCCATCGGCATAACGCCGATGCCCATCATTGTGGCGGCCACAGGGATGCCGCTGTTGCGGGCAAACGCGATCATCTCTTCGCGCGCGCCGGCCAAGACCACGCCGCCGCCGCAGCAGATGATCGGGCGCTCCGCCTCTTTGATGGCCTGCAACGCCTTCTTGATCTGCATGGGATGCCCCTGCGTGCGGGGCTTATAGCCGATGATGTCCGCCTTGGCGGGATAGTGGAACGACTCCACCTCCTGCAATTGGATGTCCGTGGGGACGTCGATCAGCACCGGACCCGGGCGGCCCGTGGTTGCGATGTGGAACGCCTCCTTAAAGATGCGGGGCAGGTTCGCCGCATCCTTGACCAGATACGAATGCTTCGTAAAGGGCTGGCACGCGCCGGTGATGTCCGCCTCCTGGAACACATCGCGGCCCAGCAGCCAGGAGTTCACCTGGCCGGTGATCGCGATCAGGGGGATGGAATCCATATATGCCGTCGCAATGCCGGTGATCAGGTTGGTTGCGCCGGGGCCGGAGGTCGCGACGCAGACGCCGGGCTTGCCGCTCGCGCGGGCATAGCCGCTGGCCATATGCGCGGCATTCTGTTCCTGCCGCACCAAGATATGTTTGATGTCCGTTTTTGTAATATAATCATAAAATGGGCAGATCGCTGCGCCCGGATAACCGAACAAATGGGAAACGCCTTCGTTTTGCAGGCATTTCACCATGATTTCCGCTCCGCTAATCATAGGGCCACTCCTTCTCCATTAAACCGCATCCAACGCCGGTCGGTTTCCGGCGGCGGAGACCGCGTTTCTTGTCGCTTTTATTATTTAACTTATTATAGTATCGTTCCGTTTTTCCGTCAAGAGAAAGGGCGAAGGATTCTTACTGGAAAATGCAACTGGGCATGGGAAATCTTTCAGGAAGTGCCCCGCGCTCATATGCGCAGGAAGCGGGGCCCGCCAGCGCAGTCCCCGCACACTCTTCTTGGCCAGGAAAACGCGCGCCTTTTGCCCTCTCCTGCGCTGGATTGCCTTGGATCCCCCTGCTTTTTCAGGAAACCGCCCCTTCCTGCACATTCCGTATCTTCTACACCTGATTTAGAAAATTTGAAACGCCTCGGCTCTTTCTATGCAGCTTTTATATGGCTCCCTCCCATACTGCAAACGGAACCCATCCAAAATTTTACCGGAATTTTACATGGGTGCGGTGGCAGCCGCGGTGTAAGCGGTATATAGTAAGATGGAATTTTTCGATAGGAGGCGGCGCGATGCCGGAACGTTCCCTACTCAAACTACTGCCAGCGGCGGTATGCCTGGTGATCTTCCTGGCCGTGCTGCTAATTGCACGGTCCTTTTTCCGGCGGGCAACCCGCGGTGAAACGGTCCAGGCCACTGTGCGGCGGGTCGAAATGGACGGCTCCATCCCCGACATCCATCCGGATGTGACCATCCTCTATGTGTTCCCCTGGCAGGGGCGAATTCTGGAACGTCCTGTAGGCCCCCGGAAAAACATTCTGCCGCCGCCCATCGGGCAGCGGCAGAATATGCGGTACGATGCAAAAAGCGACCGGCTGCGGGAAGTCCCAACCGGCCGCCCCACGTCATGCCTGACGCTTCTTTACGGCGTGGCGCTGTCACTTTTGTCCATCGCCGGAAGCGCCTCTGCGTATTTGAGCGACAGCCCGGCAATGGCGGCGGCTGTTATCCTAGTCACCCTGGGCGGCTTCCTGTTTGCCGCCGTTTTCTCCACCATCCGGCACCGAAGGGATTTCCGGAAGCGGCTAGCCAACGGGAGCATCCAACCCGTTCCGGCGGTGTTCCAGGGATATGTCCGCCGGGAGGACGCTGAGAACAACCGCGTCAACGTCCCCGTCTATCTCTGTTTCTGGGGCGGGCGGACCTACCGCATGGAAATCGGCATGGGCCGCCGGCCCTATCGGCCCGGCGAACGGGTCACACTCTACCGGGACGTCCAGACGGGGCGGGTGCTGGAAAGCCCCTTTAAAGCGGGCTCGCGCCGGCGTTCCTCCTGAGATACCGGCGGAGTCCATCATCCGTTCATGTATTTCTCCATCACGTCTTTGTAAAACTGCCGGTAGAGGGACGAATCCCCTGTATCGAGGTTCAGTCCTTCGTTGGTCATATTGTCCACGCCGGCCACCGACCACGTTTTGGCGTTTATCACTGGATACCGCCCCCGATCCAGGCACAGCGGTGTGTACGTATCTTTCCACCGCTCGCTGTTTTCCGGAGGATTATCAAAGAACATCAGGTATTCGCGCCCTACATCCGACGGCATATAGTTTCCATAATGGACCAACGTCTGTTGACCATCCTGCTCTTCCACATAATACTGCTCGGCAATCTTGATGACGTCGCCCACTTCGAAATCGCCCTTATACACTTTGGTAATTTCAAACGAGGAAACCGTTGCGCCGTAGAGAACAATCCCGGCTTCGCTTTGCAAATCTTCAGTTGCATCATCTTGAAATTTACCCTGCACGATGTACTTGGCATGGTCTTCCAGCTCTTCCAGGGAACCCGCATCGAAGAGTGTGTCTGCATAGATACTCCTCGTTTGCATTTTTTGGCTGCATGCGGAAAAAATGACCGCTGCCAAAACAAACATTGCCAAGGATGAAAGCCATGCGCGCCTGCTCACAGGAATTCCCCCTTTTCCCTTTTATCTATAATAACGATGGCTTTTTTGTTTTAGGGACAATGTTAAGGAAACAAATTTAGATCGTGATGATTTTTCACGCACAATTGCAGAAGCGGCCAGAAAACATTTTACATAATCCCAAGGACGCTCCACATATAATCACGGGATTACGCAAACAAATTCATGCATACAAAACGAACCGCTGCGGAACCCTCTTCCGCAGCGGTTTGTTTTTCCTTCCGCAGGGCTTCCTGCGGAAAACATATACTCTTGTAAGTGATTGCTTCCTCTGGCGAACCCTAACCAGAGATTCACAAAAACACACGGCGTGCCTGCAAATTTTCCCACGCCTGCAAGGAAACCCCTTCCTTCGTGGTATTATAAGTGAGAGGGGTGAAGGACGTGCGCACAAACGCAGAAATTGAGCGCGTGGTGAACGAATACGCCACCATGCTGCTGCGCGTAGCATATTCCCAACTGAACAACCGGACGGAAGCCGAGGACGCCGTACAAGAGGTCCTCTTAAAATATATGGAAAAAGCACCGGTCTTTCAAAGCGAGGAGCACGAAAAGGCCTGGCTGCTCCGCGTGACGGTCAACCACTGTAAAAACCACCTGGCTTCCGCATGGTTTCGAAAGCGGGCGGATTTGGACGAAGGCATCCCAGCGCTGGACAACGAGGAACTCGAAGTGGTCTCCGCGGTTGCCGCCCTGCCTGCCAAATACCGCGCGGTGGTCCACTTATACTATTTCGAGGGCTATTCCACCAAAGAAATTGCAGAGATCCTGCACAGCCGGCCGAATACGGTTTCATCCCGTCTCAGCCGTGCGCGTGCGTTGCTGGCAAAAGCCTTGAAGGAGGAAATCGTATGAAACAGGAATACCAATCCGCCTACCGAAAATTGAACGCGGATCCAGCATTCCGCGACCGCCTGATCCGCACCCTGGAAGAGCATCAGGAACCCAGGCGCACGCGGCCGCGCTGGATGGTCCCCGTTGCACTGGCCGCCTGCCTGATTCTCCTCTTTGGCCTGGGCGTGCCCACCATAAAGCGCGTTTTACAGCCCATTGAGACGGTTTCCAGCGCGCCCACTGCCAACGAAGGGGTAATCTTAGGCAGTGACGGCCTCTACCGCGACAGTGAAATCACCAACATCCTATGCCTTTGTACGGACGACGGCGGAGATGGCAACGCCCTGATGCTCGTCTCCGTGGACCAGCGGGGCGGCGGCTTCAAGCTCAGCAGCTTCCTTCCCAGCTTGCGGGTCAAAACCTCGGATGACCGGGAACAAGCGCTTTCCGCCCTCTTCCAAACCGAAAAAAACGGGGACGAGGCGGTCTCGTTGATCCAGCAGAATTTCGGCCTAGCCGTGGATGGCTATCTCTGGATCGATGCCAGCGACATGGAAGCGGCCATCAACGCCATTGGCGGGCTGACCATGGAACTCTCCGAAGAGGAAGCCGCCTATTTTGCACTGAGCAGCTCGCAGGACAGCTTCCTAGAGGGCGGTTTTACCGCTGGGGAACACACACTGACCGGCTCGCAGGCGCTCTTTTTTACGCGGGTGCGCATGGGCACGGACTACGACCGCATGATCCGGCAGCAGAAACTGGCGGAATCCCTGCTCCGGCAGATTTGGAACGATCCCTCCAGCGCCTCTGAGTTCTTGGGGGCACTCCTGCCCAAAGTGCGGACCAACCTGAGCTTGCCGACCGCAATGGAATTTGCCTCCGAACTGGAATCTTTCCCGGGAAATTTCCTCTCCACCCACACGGTCCCCGCCGACGACCCAGACGCCGGTGGCGGCGCCACAGACGATCTCAGCGCAATGGCCCAGGAATTGATCGCCTTTGTCTATGGCAGCAATGTACAGCAGACAGGTGTGATCCGCGGTGAAGACGGCCTATACCGCGACGCCCAGATCGTCAACATCCTGCTTTGGGTCGGGGCGGAGGATTCCTCCGCGAGCAGCGTGATGCTCCTTTCATTTGATAATACCGGCCAGGCCCTCCGCCTGGTCGATTTTGCCCCGGGGCTGGCCATCCAGGTGCCGGTCTCCGGGGAACAGCCCATTGGGGAGGTCGGCGCGGAACCCGGGAGCGGCGCCCTGCTGTGTACCGCTGTGGAAGAGACGTTCGGCGTGGCAATCGACGGCTATGTGCGCGCCGGTTATCCCCAGGCGGTGGAGGCCATCGACCGGATCGGCGGGGTTCCGATGTCGGCCGCCGTGGAAATCAGCGCCGCTCTCTCCGAAACGTCCGGCGTCGATGGGGAAGTTGCCGCCGGCCCCACTGTTCTAAGCGGGGAAGAAATCTTCGCCGCCTTACAGCTTTGGGAGGGGTCCGATAGCAATATGGGCAATCACGAAGTCGTCCTGCTGACGCTGATGCAGCAAACACAGGAGTCCGAACCGGACGCACTCGCGGCGGATCTCGCGCCGCTGCTTGAGACCGACATCTCTGAAACCGACCTCTCCAGCATACTGAAGGACCTTCCGGACGCCCTTGCCACCGTGCCTGAAATCTGCCAAGTCCCCATGGATTTCACGGGACAGGCTGTGGACGGCGGCATCCTGTATGCCGACCTCCCCACATGCGCCCAGGGACTCGCCCAATTCCTCTATGACATCCAGCCGGAGGAAAAAAACAGCGCGGACGTCATTCCGGAGGAGGCCTCCTCTGTTGGGAATACCAATAGCAACCTTGCAAACGGCGGCATTGCGGTGGACGGCGGCGACGGGAGCGTCTACTACATCAACGCTGTGGACAACAACCGCATTTACCGTTGGGATTCGGTACACAATACGCAGACCGCGCTGACCGACGGCCCGTGCCTTTCCCTGAACATCCTGAACGGGGACCTGTATTTCATCAACCAGCTGGACGGCGGGATCTACTGCCTCCCGGCCAAATGGAACCTGACCATCCCCATCTCCGTTGAGAAGCAGCCCCACAGCGACTTAATCGTCACGGACGAATTCCTCTACTATATCCGCGGCGGGGAGATCTACCAGCGTGAAACGCGCCCCGTAACGGACGGTTCCAATGTTAGCGAGGAAACGTTGCTTCCACGTGTAGGCGGCAACCTGCTGGACATCCAGTGGGACGGCGGCAAGTTGTACTATTTTGTACAGGCGGACGAGAGTTCCCCGGATGGGAGCCCCAAAATCGCCATGTACCACGACGGCGGCGAGCCGGATTTCCTCTTTTCCAACGATTCGGACGCCAGCCAGCCCTATATATTGGACGGTTCCGCGCTCTACTACGCGGAAAACGGAAATATCCACCGTGCCACGCCGGACGGGGCCGACGCCGTCCTGTTCACCGTCTCCGACCTGGTGCTGTCCCAGTACCGTACACAGCCCGACGGCTCCATCATCAACGCCCCGGCCATTTTCCCCGATGTGGAATCGTTTGCTGTAGCGGACGGCACTATGTACCTCTCTACCAACCGCCGGCTCTACTGTGTAAACTTGCGGGCGCTGGAGGAAGACGCCGTTCAAGAATCGATCACCCAGGTCCTGCCCGCGACGGGCACCTTCGAGAACCTTTGCCTGACCGAAGAATCCCTTTATTTTATGAGCGATGGAGAAACCGGCGGCGTCTATTGGCAGACCTTCCGCATGCCGCTGAGCGGCGAATACGCAGAGGGGTTATAAACCCTCTGCCGCTTGGGACGCCATATAGAAACCCGCATCTTTTTTACGGCAATCGCCACATGCCGGAAGAGGTTCCCCACACCGGTGCGGCGCCACAATCGGATAGGGCCAGCATACACAAAGGCGGCATCCAAACGAGGCTCTTCCTTTGTATGCAACCGGAGCCTCTAAACCGCTGTGCAATAGGTGCCTATTCCCTTTAAAACACAGGCCACCTGGACAGCGTTGCTTTAAAAAGGGCCGCGTCCTATCAAAAATGCTATAATGAAAGCCGCCGGGATAATCCCAGCGGCTTTTTCGATCAAAGGAGGTTTCCCATATGAAACGGACACACAAAGAAAAAATCACCAGCGTCCTCGCCCTCTGTGCCGGGGCAGGATTGTTCATATGGTTTTGCATCCCGCTTTTTTGGGGCGTATTCCATGTGGGGAACGGCGGGGGAATCCTGTTCAGCCTCTTCCTGATAGCCGGAGGCATTTGGTATGTCCCCTTGCGCAGCCGTATGGAGCAGGCAAAACATGCAAAACCCCTGCGCGTCCTGCGGCGGTCCTGCTGGGGCATCTTAGCGGTGTGCTTCGCTTGGGCAGCTTTTTTGACCGGCTGCATGCTGTGGCCCACGCCTTCGCCCTCCGGCAGCGGGACGGTTGTTATTTTAGGCTGCAAGGTGGGCAGCGCGGCGTTGCAGGCGCGCATTGACGCCGCAGCGGAATACCTGCATTCCCACCCGGATGCCGTGGCGATCGCCAGCGGGGGGCAGGGCGACGGGGAATGGATATCCGAAGCCGAGGCCATCCGCAGCGGCCTGGAACAGCATGGCATTTCTTCCGGCCGCATCTATTTGGAAGACCAGAGTACCAACACAAACGAAAACCTTGCCAATTCCCGCAGGGTCATCGAGGCGGAGGGCCTTGACCCAACCTGTATCCTGGTGACAGAACGGTACCACATGTTCCGTGCGCTGCAACTTGCACAGCAGCAGGGGATCACCGCATATGCCTTCCCTGCAAAAACGCCGTGGTATCTACTTTCCGCCAGCTATGGCAGGGAGCTTCTTGCCCTGACCAAATTCTTCCTATTCCCTTGGATGGAATAATGCGGCAGGGCCTCCCCGGCGCCTTTTCCTTGTATTTTTATGAACAATTTTATGTATAAGCGTGCAGAAATTAGGTGAAAATAATTCACTTATCGTTTCTTAAAAAAAAGGACTACAATCCGCCGCATATCGATTATATATACAGTTTCTTCCCAATTTTCTGCCGCAAATTTTGCCGCATCTTGCGTCAAAACATCGACAGCGATAAACTAAATTGTGCTTTTATCCGTAGACGCTGAAAGCCTTGGAATGAACCCAGGGGATAAGCGCCCGCCCGAGGCCCTTCCGCGCGGGGCTTTCTCGCCGGTAAAAGCATAGGAATGAATCCGACTGGTGAGGAAAACATTTGGTGCCTACCTGTCTTACGGGATGTGCCTCCAAATGTTCCAGTCGGATTCTGTGTTTTATTCAATGGATCTGTGGTCCGCGTGGTTGCGATGGGCTCGTAGGGATATCGATCTACGTTTGTCTTTTAATCGATCGTTCCCGATTGGAGAGTTTGAATTCTGTGACAAGCGTATCCATCACTTCTTGTATCACAGCGCTTTGGCGCGGCGTAAGATCCTCTAAAACGATAGCCGTACGGTTGTCCAACCCAAGCAGGTAGTCGGTAGAGACCCGGTACAGCAAGGCCAGCTCTGCGAGCACATTGACAGAAGGGAGAGAAATGTTGTTTTCGTAACTGGAAATTGCAGCTCTGGTGATTCCCAGTCTTTTGGCCACCTGCGATTGCGACAAATTGTGCTTTTCCCGTAGCTGTTTCAGCCTTAGACCAAAATCATACACTACACATCACACCCTCGATGTAATTGTAGTATATCTATGTCAATTATAATTTGCAAAATACGCAAAGATCCGCTGCTATAAATTGACACTCATGCCAATTGATACCTTTTTAATGATGATAGAGGGAAATGGCGGTTCATGGCCGTCTGGACCGCGTCCAAGAGGCGCTGGCCCTGTCCCATGGGGGAAGCCCCCGCGCGCCTTCTGGATTTCTCCCTACCATTGCGCTCCACGGCGTTTCCTCCGCAGGTTATCCCCTCATGCGTCTGGCGCCATACGAAACACGATTTTTCCGATTACAAAAGCCGCCCCATGTGACGACATGGGGCGGCTTCCTTCTTTATTCAATCCATCAATAGTTGACCGCGCGGCGCTCGAAATAGGCCTGCGGATGTTTACAAGCCGGGCATACCGCCGGGGCGGACTTGCCAATGTGGATATAGCCACAATTGCGGCAGACCCATATGGTCTCCTCGCCGGCCTTAAAGACAATATCCTCTTTGATGTTCTGTGCCAGCTTGCGGTAGCGCTCCTCGTGGGCCTTCTCGATGCCCGCAACCAAACGCATCTGTGCAGCCAGGGCGGTGAAGCCCTCTTCCTCCGCAATGTCCGCGAAATTCTTATACATCTCGGTCCATTCGTAGTTCTCGCCGGCCGCGGCGTCTTCCAGGTTCTCCAGGGTTGTGCCGATCCCGCCGTCGTGCAGGGCTTTGAACCACAATTCCGCGTGCTCCTTCTCGTTGCGCGCCGTCTCCTCAAAAATAGCTGCGATCTGCTCGTAGCCCTCTTTCCTGGCCTTGGACGCATAGAAGGTGTACTTATTGCGGGCCTGGGATTCCCCCGCAAATGCCGCCATCAAATTTGCTTCGGTTCTGCTTCCTTTTAATTCCATTGCTTTTTCCTCCTGTCTAAGTACCCAATATATTTCAGCCCCGTCTCGCGCGCGGGCCTGATTGCAACTGCCTTCGGGACATAGATAGTTTGCCATCTCTTACCAACTATTATACATGGATATTCCGATGGAATCAATGAAGAAATCAGTTATTTTCTGTAAAATTATCCAATTTTTTTAAGCAACGCCTGTCAATATGACAAAAATCGATTATAAAGGGAAAAACGAAGCACCTCTTTACCCCCGCTACAAATGCACGGCATCCTTCATCCCCAAAGCAATCCCCCTGCAATATACGGCCCTTGTTCCTCCGTTATTCCATAGGGAAAGCGCCCATTGAAGCTGGTAAATAGCTCCCATAGGAAGGGGTCTGCGGCCGCGCATTTCAAACGGACCATTGAACTTCTGTGCCCTTCCCTTAGAGCCTCCGCTTTAAATACTCCATATCCACACATTGCACGCCGTTCTCGAAGATCGGTTCCGGATAAAAATCCACGAAGAAGTTCTCCACCCGGTGCGAAGGGACAAACCCGAACCGCTCATAAAAGGGGATCATCTGCACCGACGTGCCGACATACATCGCTTCATAGCGGTCCGCGCAGACGGCAAACAGATACCGCAACATTTGCCCCGCATAGCCGCGGTTTTGCAGCGCTTCATCCGTCGCCAAATTTTTCAGCTCGCACGTGCCGGGGCCGTAGTCCGTCACTACGGCAACACAGGCAGGGGCGCCGTCCGCAAAGAGCACATACACGTCGCCGCGGCCGAGATACTTGGCCACCATCTTCTCGCTGGGGTCGGCCAGCAGGAACAGCGCCATATAGTCCGCCTTATGGGACTCCTCCACTTTGACAATCTCAGTCATCCGCGCCGCCTCCGTCGTGTAAAATTGCGCGGTAAATGTCGCGCTTGGCCAGGCCGCTCTCCGCCGCGGCCTGCTTTGCCGCCTCGGACGGCGCCAGGCCCTGCTCCAGCTTTTCCTTTGCAAGGGCGACCGCCTCCTCCAAGGTATAGGCTTCGGCTGCCGGTGCGGTTGCCCCCTCGATCACCAGCACAATCTCCCCTTTAAACGGGTCGTCCTTGCTGCGCTGCACCGCCTCGGACAGGGTCGTTCGGATAACCTCCTCGTGAATCTTCGTCAACTCCCGCACGATTGCGATGCGGCGGTCCCCCCAGGCGTCCAACATGTCGCGCAGGGTGGCGTAGAGCTTGTGCGGCGCCTCGTAAAAGACCATGGTGCGGCGTTCGTCCTTGACCTCGTCCAGATGGTCCCGGCGGCTCTTTTTATTGACGCTCAAAAAGCCCTCAAAGGTAAAGCGCCCGGTCGGAAGGCCGGAGATTGCCAGCGCGGAAACCACCGCGCTGGGCCCGGGCACCACCAGCACCGGGATCCCGCGCTCCGCACACTGCGCCACCAGCAGTTCGCCGGGGTCGGAGATGGCGGGCATCCCTGCGTCCGACACCAGCGCGCAGTTTTCCCCCGCCTCCAGGCGCGCCAAGATCTTCTCCCCATGGTCGCGCTTGTTGTGCTCAAAGTAGCTGACCAACGGCTTTTTGACGCCGAAGTGGTTCAGCAGCTTCAGGGTGACGCGCGTGTCCTCCGCCGCGATGAAGTCCACGGCTTCCAGCGTCTCCACCGCGCGGGGGGAAAAATCCGAAAGGTTGCCGATCGGCGTGCCGACCACATAGAGTGTTCCCGTCATACATGCCCCTCCTTATACGAACCATAAATCTGCAACATCTCCTGGGAAAAGTGGCCTTTCCCATCCTCCACAAAGAGGACCGGCTCCACACGCAGCCCGGGGTTCCCCCCGCGCGCCGCCTGCAAAAGGAACAAAAAGGGGGCCTTGTCCGGCCGCTGCTGGACAAAGCGCAACCGTTTCGGCTCCAAACCGGCGCGCCGGAGCGCCTCCATTGCGCCGGCAAGCCGCTCCGGGCGCAGGCAGCAGCAGAACCGCCCGCCCCAGCGGAGCTGACGCGCCGCGGCCGCCGCGATCTCTGCAAAGGTGCAGGCCCCCTCATGCCGCGCAATGGAAAGGCCCTCCTGCGGATTTTTGATGCCCGTCCCCTCCGGCTTATAGGGAGGGTTGCAGGCCACCAGGTCGAGCCCGCGCGGGGGATGTAAATATTGCAAATTGTTTATATCGTTATTTATAATACAAATTGTATTTTCTAGTTGGTTTCTCTCCACAGAGCGCAGCGCCAAGGCACAGGCGTCGGCCTGTAGCTCCACCGCGTAGACCTTTCCCGGCATCGCGCCCTCGCCGGCCTGGGCTTTTGCGCACCAGAGCAGGGGGATCGTTCCACAGCCGGTGCCAAAGTCCGCACAGATCTCCCCTTTCCGCGGCGCGGAAAACCATGCGAGCAGGACCGTATCGGTGTTAAAGCGGTGCGTCGAGGAGACCAATACAGAGACCTGCGGGGAGAGGGGTTCCCAACGGGGATATGTGGTGGCCAAGGGAAGGCCCTCCTTTCCAAATACGGCGATTTCCGAGGATGTGTTCCCGCTGCGCGCCTCTTTACACAGCAGCAGGCCCCCCTTCTGGACAGACGCAAAAAAGGCGAAGCGCACAGACGCTTCGCCTTTCAGCTTTCCGACGAATGAATTATGCCTGAGCAGGAGCGCCAACCGGGCAAACTTCTGCACATGCGCCGCACTCGGTGCAGGTGTCGGGATCGATCACGAACTTGCCGTCTCCCTCGGAGATTGCGTTAACAGGGCAGCCTGCTGCACATGCGCCGCAGGAAATGCATTCATCACTAATTGCGTATGCCAAAGGTAACACCTCCATTAAGTTTTACAAGCTTATTTTATCACAGAATACCAAAAAAGCAACAGTTTCTTGGATGTCTGGGAAAATTTTCATTGGATCAGCAGAGGGGTGCTGCTATTTTCCGGCGAATCCCGTCCCGGAAGCACCGGGCCTTGGGAAAAACGGCGGATTGCGTTTCCGCCCCGTCCGGCGGGCACGTTTTGCGCCTGAAACGCCACAAAATAGACGTTCCCCATCCGCTCCAAACCTATAAAAATCAGGACGGCTTTGCAAATGCATACAGCAAAGCCGCCCATCGTTTTATTCGGATGTTTCCGGCGGTTGCACCGCACCGGCCTGCGCACTTGGAGCATGCTCCGCTGCTGGGGCCTTCGGGCTCTCGGCCGCCCGGTGTTCCCGCTGCTGGTTGTTGCGGGGGGCGCGTTCCGCCCGGCCTGCGCCTCTGGGCGCCCCGCCGGGCCGTTCATTCCCGCTGCGCTCCTGGCGCGGGGGCCGTCCCTCCCCGGCCTGCTTTGCGTGTTCGCCTTGGCCGCGCGGCGGGCGTCCTTCCCGCTTCGGGGGACGCTCCCGGCGTTCCGACCCCTTGCCGCCCTGCTGCGGCGGGCGCTTCTCGCGCTCCTTCGGCGGCTGTTCACGGCGCTCGCCCGAATTTGCCTCCCGCTGAGGCCGCTTCTCCACCGGGCGCTCCTTGCGCTCCGGCTTCTCCGGCTTTTCTTCCACCGGGTCGAGGACCGCTCCCAGCGCAAGCGCTTCCTCGGTTTCCTCCTGCTCCGCGTCCGTCTCCTTCTTTTCCGCAGCGCCCTTCCCGCGCAGCAGCTTCACCTGCTTCACATGGAAGGTCTGCGGCGCGGCCTCCGGCGCAGAATCCAGGCGCACCTGCAAATTTCCGGTGATGATGTTCTGATCCACCACCACGCCCTTGCCCGCCGGGGTCATCACAATGGAATTGACCGCCGGGGTGCGGCGCAGCAGGTCGGCATACGCCTCCTGCTCATACTTCAGGCAGCACATCAGCCGCCCGCAGGTGCCGGAAATTTTGACGGGGTTCAGGGATAGCCCCTGTTCCTTTGCCATCTTGATGGAGACCGGCTGGAACCCGCTCAGGAACGACGAGCAGCAGAACGGCCTGCCGCAGATGCCCAGGCCGCCCAGCATCTTTGCCTCGTCACGCACGCCGATCTGCCGCAGCTCAATGCGCGTGCGGAACACGGACGCCAGGTCCTTGACCAGCTCGCGGAAGTCCACACGGCCGTCCGCTGTGAAGTAAAACAAGATCTTGCTGTTGTCAAACGTGTATTCCACGTTCACCAGCTTCATTTCCAATTTATGCGCCGCGATCTTTTTCACGCAGATATCGAACGCGGTCTTCTCTTTGATCGCATTTTCCGCGACCTTTTTCAAGTCGTCCGGGGTTGCGATGCGGATGAGCTTTTTCAGCGGCTGGACGATGTCCTCCTCCGCGATTTCCTTGCGCTCCATGGCAACCTCGCCGCATTCCACGCCGCGCGCGGTTTCCACAATCACGTTGTCCCCGATTTTCAGCTCATATTCTTCCGGGTCAAAGTAATACACCTTGCCCATATTTTTAAATCGAACGCCAATTACCTCGGCCATAGATTACCTCCCAACCACCGCAAAACCGATGGCTTTCTTTTCCGAATTCGATCGTGCAACTTTTATGCATGCCGCCCGTGGGACGCGGCCCGCATCCGGGCGCAAAAGGTCGTTACCAACAACGCAGCGTTGGCATTTTGGTCCTGTGCTTTCTGCGCGCTTTGCGCGTATTCCAAAAGGCGCATCAATTGATCCCGCGTCAAGGTGTGCGCCAGTTCCCCGGCCGCCTCCGGCTGGTGCGACAGGCAGGACGCCCCGCCCGCCCGCAGGACGCACGCGTCCCGGAACAGCAGGACCAGCTGCTTTAAGATCCGGCGGAACCGCTCCTTGTCCTTGATAAGTGGTGCGGTCAGCTCCAAAAGCTTGGCTTCCCCCGGGGCTGGAATTGCCTGGCAGATGGCCGCAGCAAGCTCCAGATCGGCGGGGTCCGCCTGCTCTTCCCCTTCCAGGGTGAAGAGCTGCGCCCGCGAGCGGACCGTCGGAAGCAGTTTCACCGCCGAAGTCACGGTCAGGAGAAACAGCACCCGGTCCGGCGGCTCTTCAAACACCTTCAAAAGCGCATTCTGCGCCTGTTCGGACATCGTCTCCGCGCCCTCCAATAAAAAGACGCGCAGCGGCGCTTCATTCGGCTTGATGTAGGCATCCGCCCGGATCTGCCGGATGGTATCCACATGGAAGGAGCGCGCCGCCGTGCCGCCGCCCACGATGGTGATGTCCGGGTGCGCGCCTGCCGCCGCCTTGATACAGCCCGGGCAATGGCCGCAGGGCCGCTCCCCCGCGCCCGTGCAGACCGCCGCCTTTGCAATCCACCGCGCCAGTTCGGATTTCCCCGAACCTGCCGGGCCTTCTAAGAGGATCGCATGCGGCAGGCGGGCTTCTTGAAACGCGAGGGAAAGGCTCTGCTTGACCGTCTCGCTACAGCGAATCCCTTCGAAATTCATACTTTTTCGAAACGGTCCACATCCAGCACAAAGATCGTCGCACCGCCCACGGTGACCTCGATCGGCACGGATGTATACATACCTCCGTCCATGGTGGATGCGCTGGGGACAATCTGGGTGCGGCGGCTGCTCTGTTTGCGGATGATGTCGATGACCTGATCGACCTGGCCGTCCTCCACGCCGGAGATAAACGTCGTATTGCCGGCCATCAGGAAACCGCCCGTAGTCGCCAATTTGGTGACGGGGAATCCCTCCTGCGTCAGCGCAGAAGAAACCATGCTGCTATCATCTTTGCTCACGATTGCAAGTACCAGCTTCATCGAAACTCCCTCCGTTCGGTCGGCCGCAAAAGGCGGCCATTTATGTATGACAATGTTTGCACCATATTCACTTGGTTCGATACACGGGCGCGCCAGCCGCATCCATTTGACAAACAGCGCGGCACTCGCCCCTGCGAAACCCACAGGACCGTCTCTTCCCGTCTCCGCGAAAGGCCCCTTCCCCCTGCGGGCATCTGCCCAGGAGCAGCGCCAGCAAAGCGGCTAGGAATGGATTCCCTTTCAGAACCTGTGGAAGAAACATTATTTGTATTTTAACACTTTTAGCGAGGAAAAGCCATAGGCGCGCAAAAAGTCCACTGCGTCTTTTGTAATTTCCTCCCCCGGCATCACAACCGGTACGCCGGGCGGGCAGGGGCACGCGGGGTCCGCCGCGATCCGCCCAACGCATTTTTCCAACGGGACCGCCTCAGCGGGGGCGAGCACGGCGTCCCGCAGCGGGATCCGTGCGGGCGGCAAGGGGGGCATGCCATCCGTATGGGGCGTGTGGCGGTTTCCAAGGCTCCGGGGCAGCGGGACCGCCGCGCGCGCTTCGCGGTCCGCCAACAGGCGAATGCCCTTTTCCAAGCGCTCAAAGTCGCGCTCCGTGTTAAACGGCGTCGCAATCAGCACGACAAATTGGCTGTCCGCATATTCCGGTTCACACCCGGCGTACCGCAGCAGCTCCGCCGCCGCCTGCCCGGTCAGCTCCGCCGGGGTGACGTCCAAGGTGATGCGCGTCGGGTCCCACCGGCGCGGGTCCTCCCACCAGCCCATGCCGGGGACGTGCAGCCCCACGCGCTCCGCCAGTTTCTTCAGCTCGCGCACACGCGCCTGTAGGCGGGAAAATTCCAGCCGCCCGTTGTCCTCCAGCCAGGCCCGGCACCAATCTAGCGAGGCCATGACCGGGTAGGACGGGCTCGTGGAACCAAACAGCGCCATCGCGCCCTTGGCGTCCCGGACAAACCGCTCGTCCGCGATGTTCAACCATGCGCCGCCGGTCATGACATTGAGCGTCTTGTGCGCAGAACAGGCGGTCATGGAGGCCCCCAGCGCAATCGGATGCAGGACGGGCTCCGTGAAGAAGAGGTGCGCGCCGTGGGCATTGTCCACGAGCAGGGGGATTCCCTGCTCCCGGCACGCCGCGGCAAGCGCGGGGATGTCCGCCAACTCCCCGTAATAATTCGGGCTGGTCACATAGGCCGCCCGCACATCGGGGTGCAGTGCCACCGCGTCCACGAGGTCCTCCGGAAGCGCCCAGACGGGTTCCAAGCCCAACAGCGCCATGGCATTCACCGCGGAGCGGTGTACCACGCGGCCGCACAGGATCTTCCCCCCGTTCGGCGCGGCCAGGCGCAGCATCGCCTGGATACACAGCGAGCACCCGCCCGCGGAGAACAACGTCCGCTTTGTGCCAAAGAGCTGCGCGGCGGCCTGCTCCGCGCGCAGGATGGGGCCTTCGGCTTCAAAGAGGCTGTCGGTGTCCGGCAGCTCGGTAAAATCGAGGGATAAGAGGTCGTCCGGAAGGGCTGCGGGGTTGTTTTTGTGGCCGGGCGTATGGAAGGCCGCGCGGTGCAGGGCGCGGTGCTCCATTAGGGCCGTGTAAAGAGGTGTTTCAGACATGGGATGGGTCCTTTCTCTGCGCATTGTTAAGAATTTTATGTATATTTGACAAATTATACAATATATTTTCTCTATCATTATTCCTTAATCATTTTAAAAAGTTGTCCACTTTAGAATGATAGAATCGTTATTAAGTATTAGAACGCATTTTTAATATTTATTCTACTACAACGGGTTTCTATAGCTATTTTATATTTTCAAAGCAGTAATAAATTTATTGCAGGAGTGGATTCCAATGTATCATTCAAGTTTATAATGTAACCAATTCAAAATTAAGGAAAGGAAATATTTATGAAAACACAGGTAAAGAAAAGGATCTTGGCTTGTATTTTGTGTATCGCCTGCATTGGCTGTTTCACAGGACAGGCCGGCGCAGAACACGAATCTATCCAAGAACCCTTGGAAACCACCTCTGAAAAAACAATTGACTCCCGTGATGAAACAGATACGGGCCTCACCTTTTCAGATGGCCAGGCCAACGAGATCCAGATTCTTGCATCCACCATGACGGAAGAAGAGCTTCCTGAAGATCTCGAAGAACCTCTTCCGGAAATCGAAGAAATCGGGATTGAAGTGTTGGAAGAAACCGTTCCGGAGACAGCTACCCTTCTTTCGCAAAGGGCAACAGGAACTGACCTGGCCATTTCCAATCCTCGCGCCACCAATCATACAGAACCATTTCCCAACATGGTGGATATACCGATTTCGGTCACGATTCAAAATCTCGGCTCCACGACAATCTCCAGCTTTTCCTATGCGGTTTACTTAGATGCGCAAAACCTGACCACCAAAACCGTCCAGGTCACATTGGCGCCAAATACAACTGCCACTCTGAAATTAAACTTTAAGAACCGCATTGGCGGTACGCACACGTTGTTGGTAGATGCCTGGCTGCCCAGCGGTGTGACAGAGACCAACACCGCAAACAACACGGTCTCCAAAGATTTTCAATGGGCGGACGCCGTTTCCGTAAGGGCCTATGCCATTAACGGGCCCAGCAGCGTGGAACCCAGAGTCAACCACGAATATGAAGTGAGCGTCGCAAACCTGGGAAACTTGGATGCGGTGGATATTCCCGTCCGGTTCCTTTTAAATGGAAAAGACCTTGGCGCAACCGCGCGGGTCAGCATTCCCGCAAGAAAGGTTTTAAACTTCTCTGTGAAAGCAAAATTTCAAAATTCCGGACAAGCTTCTCTTGGTATGTCCGTAGACCCGCAGCATACGAGCGCCGACATTGATCCGGACGACAACGAGCTGTCAAGAACATTCCAGGTGCTCTCCTTTTCCAATAGCTTTGGCGGAAAGTGGAAAAACGCAGACGGCATCTCTGTGCAAATCCTCGACAAAGTAAAAAACCTGGTTGACAAAGAAGATTTCCGTCTCAGCATGGACGGGATTGTCGCCCGGATTGAATCATGGAACGATGTTGCGGACGGCGTATCCTTTGGGGACATCGAGGTATCGGACACAGACGAGGACCTGGGGATGGATATTGTATTAACAACTAGTGTCATTGTGGGCGGCCAAGGTGGTAAAACCATACTCGGATATGCAGAAGCCTATGATGAAGACGGGAAACTACTTGAGAGCAACGGCAGTGGACAAACAGACGGCTATATCGGGGACTGGGGCGACGAAATCGCCAGCGCAAAAGTCACCTTAAATTCTGTGGGCCTTTTGGACTTCAGCTCCGCCGTCCAAGCACAGACGGTCATCCACGAATTCGGCCATGCGTTGGGTTTAAAGCATCCGTCCTGTTCGGAGCCCGCTGTTATGCAGGATAACACAAATCTAGCCGCCTACGTTATCCTCGACCACGACGTCGAGTCTCTTCAGGCGATCTATGAATAGGAGGGAAAGCAACATGATGAAAAAGTTCTTTACCACTTTGTGTATGGCCATCCTGTTAGCGGCAATGGTTGTAATTCCCAGCGTACATGCTGAAGAAAGGCCCCTCGAAGATTTGCCTATTTGTAAAATTGATGGGTTTATGGTCGCAATGCCAGAAACATTAGAGGGATTGGAAGACGGAAGTTCCTGTATTGTGAAGGCAATCCGCTCCGAGGATTCGGAAAACTTCCCGCCAAGTGATGAAGCCAATGGATTTACCCGTTCCACGCTCACGATTACCAAATCCTTTAAAGGCGACTTAAAAGAGGGAGACACGATCCCGTTTGCAGAATGCTATTGTATTCGGAAAAACAAAATGGGAGAGCCACAGCTGGTATGCTATTTTGGACACGCCCCTCTCCTTCCGGGACGGGAATACATTCTCTTCATTGGACTTCCAGAGGTTTCCTTAATGGAAAATAAGCCTTGGACTGGAACATATTGCACCGCATTCCCTGGCATTTCACATTATATAATCCCTTCAGACGATGAAATCGATGACCTCTTCATCCCTGATAATGAAATCTACAGAAAACTTTATCCGGCAGTGTTGAAGAAGTATAACACATAAGAAGCTTTCTTTTCAGGGAGGCCACGACGTCGAGTCTCTTCAGGCGATCTATGAATAGGAGGGGAATCAACATGATGAAAAAGCTCTTTATCTCCCTGTGTCTGGCCATCCTACTGACGGCAACGATTGTGCTTCCAAGCGTACATGCTGAGGAAAGGAATTTGGAGAATCTTCCTATTTGCACAATTGATGGGTTTATGACCCCAGGACCAGAGACCTTTAAAGAATTGGAAGACGGAAGCTCCTGTATTGTGAAGGCGGTCCGCTCCGAGGATTCGGAAAACTATCTTCCGACGGACGACACCACCGGCTTTACCTTATCCACCCTCACGATTACAGATTCCTTTAAAGGAGACTTAAAGGCCGGGGACACGGTGCCATTTATAGAAACGTATTATATTGATACCCTTTCTAGCGGAGAACGCCGGTTACACTGTTATTTTGGCCACCGGCCGATTCTGCCGGGGCACGAATATATTCTCTTCATCGGTCCGTCAAACGTCTTCTATGACGAAAACAAACCTTGGAGTGGGACATATTCCACCTCCTACTTCGGCCTTTCCCAATATGCCGTCCCTTCCGGAGAAGAGGGTTCCGCAGACGCGTCCATCCCCAGCCGCTTCGTCCCTAACAGCGAACTTTACAGGGAATTTTATCCAGCAGTGTTGAAGAAATATAACACATAAGAAGCTTTCTTTTTTAGGGGCGCTATGATTCGATCTGCAAAGGCAAAAATCACGATGGAGTTACATCTATGAATTCCAACAAAACCGGATGTTTTGCACATCCTAAAATTCTTTTGGGGTTCATTCTGTTGATCGTTGCGGCAACAGCCATCTTCCTAACAACCCGGCCGGAAGAGACCCCCTACTCCTTCTTCTCGGAAAGCAACGGCAGTGGACAAACCGACGGCTATATCGGGGACTGGGGCGACGAAATCGCCAGCGCAAAAGTCACCTTAAATTCTGTGGGCCTTTTGGACTTCAGCTCCGCCGTCCAAGCACAGACGGTCATCCACGAATTCGGCCATGCGTTGGGTTTAAAGCATCCGTCCTGTTCGGAGCCCGCTGTTATGCAGGATAACACAAATCTAGCCGCCTACGTTATCCTCGACCACGACGTCGAGTCTCTTCAGGCGATCTATGAATAGGAGGGGAATCAACATGATGAAAAAGCTCTTTATCTCCCTGTGTATGGCCGTCCTACTGACAGCAATGGTGATGATTCCCAGCGTACATGCTGAGGAGATGGATATCCAAAGCTTGCCGTTTCATTCGATCGAAGGTTTTATCGTAAACGAACCAGAAACCTTTGCGAGCCTTGTAGAGCGGTCTCCCTATATTGTAAAAGGCGTTCTATCGGATGCGAAAAATTACCTGCCCATTGAGGATGATCCGGAGTACGGATCGACAACGGGATTTACGCACTCCACCCTCACCATCACGGAGTCCTTCAAAGGGGACTTAAAAGCGGGGGACACCATCCCCTTTATAGAAGGCTACTTTATCCAAGAGGATCTTCATGGAAACCCGTCCGTTGTCTCCTATTTTGGACACCAGCCCATTATACAAGGGCGGGAATACATTCTTTTCATTTGTCCAGGAAATCACGCAGCGGACGTTGGCCGGCCATGGAGCGGGGCATTTTCTGAAACGCATCCCTGGTGCGCCAGCTTTGCTGTCCCTGAAGACGGCGAACTCGTCCTCCCTGAACATCTGAGTGCCCAGGGTGAAGAGCAGTATGCCGCATGGTATCAGTCCGCACTGGAGCGTTATGATGCTTAAAGGAAAAGTCATTCTTTCGAATAACTGGGAAAGGAACTCATAAGAAGCTTTCTTTTTTTAGGGGCGCTATGATTCGATCTGCAAAGGCAAAAATCATGATGGAGTTACACCTATGGAGCCCAACAAAACCGGATGCTTTTCGCATCCTAAAATTCTTTTGGGGTTCGTTCTGTTGATCGTTGCAGCAACAGCCATCTTCCTAACAACCCGGCCGGAAGAGAACCCCTACTCCTTCTTCTCGGACAGCTTTGGCCTGGCCTTGCCGGAGCACACGGAGGTCCTGTTCGAAGAAGATACCTATGGCGCTATGGGCGACGGATACCGGCTTTATGCTTTTTCGCTCCCGCCCAGCGAACGGGACGCTTTCCTCTCCCAGGGCGCTATGGCGCGCTGGTCGCCCCTCCCGCTGCCAGAGGACGTTGCGCACTCCTTGCGGCAACGAGTGCAGGCCATTGGTTCGCTCCCCGGCAAAGAACTGGCGAGGGACCTCTTCCGTGAGAGTGGGAACCGGCAGGGATTCTACTGCATTCTTTCCTCGTGGCATAAACAGCCTGGAGCCGGCTGAACCATGCGCATTTTGACCAAGATATCCCCTTGTTTCAAAACATCGTCGTGGGCATGGTCGATTTGCAGGACAATGCCATCTATTATTATTCCTGGAATCAGTAAAAATAGGCCATCCCCATTTTAAATGATTCATGAGGAAAAGCTGCGGCTTTCTCGCAAAGGCCGTCCGCCTTTCCGACGGCCCTTTGAAACTCCCGCCCCGCAATCCAAACGCAGGCTACAAGAATTGTATCGCACATAAGCACATCTGGACAGCGCTCTCGGACGGTCTTTCCGCCCGGGAGCGCTGTTCCTTTCGAACCATTGCGCGGCCTAACAGAGAAAGGCGATCGCGCTTCCATGCAATCACTGAAAAGCGGCCTATCCGCCCATATGACGGACAGCTCCTTCCTTTCAAAATTGCCCGCCTGCCCATGTAGTCCTCGCCGTAGGCGCGAAAGACACTGCGTGTCCGGGCAAGAAAGCAAAATTTCCAGCCGCCTGCCCGTGTAGTCCCCGCCGTAGGCGCGAAAGACACTGCGTGTCCGGGCAAGAAAGCAAAATTTCCAGCCGCCTGCCCGCGTAGTCCTCGCCGTAGGCGCGAAAGACACTGTGTGTCCGCGAAAGGCACTGTGTGTCCGCGAAAGGCACTGTGTGCCTAGACATGGAGCGGCCCTTTTTTCAATATAAATGGGAATAGGAGACGATGGACATTTCGACGTGAGAATTTATCACATGTGTCCCTTTTTGTCAAAATTCTTCGTTGTTAATGAGCAAAAGAAAATTTTGGGCAAAAAACAGCGATGCCTATTTTCGTTTCGTACAACCGTCGGCCGGCAGGGATTGTCCCGCTGCCATTCCGCTGCGGAACCTGTCCCGCCTTTTCCTGCAAACTCCATCGCTATCAGACGGCCGCCACGCGCGGCAAAAACGCCAGACGTCCTCGGGAGGGGAAGCCATGAATCCATTCGGAATCTTTGTTTGCATTTTATGGGGAACCGTCGCCCTTTTCAGCGTCCTCTCGTTTGTGACGGTTGTGCATAACAACCGCCGGAACCTCAAACGCGCACAGGCCGTGGTGATCGGAAAAAACGTTTCCCCCTCCGGCCGCACCAACACAGCGCGCGCCTCGGATGCGAAAACGGACTATATCATCCTGTTTTCCATCGGCGGGGAGACCCGTTCCCTGTTTGCCGGGCAAGCGCTCTATACGGATTTACAGGTGGGCGACCACGGCACCCTCTCCTACCGGGACGGCCGGGTGGTCGGATTCACGCGCGCGGCATAGCGGCGGCCCTCTTGACCCGCCGCGGGATGCCTCCCGGGATTCCATCTGCCGGAGCGGGCCCTGCGGGAAACGGTTTTCTTCTTTTTTGCTCTAAAACACTCTTCCGGCTCCGCCGCCGGGGATAGGCGTTACCGGTTGATGGAGCGCGCCATGCGGCGGTAGGTGTGGCGGATGCCCTTGATCGCGGACGAATAGGCCATAATGTTCTCCGGCAGCGCCATGCCGATATAGCCCGCGTCGCCCAGATGGTGCATATCGGTGCCGGTCATCTTACACATGAGGGCGATCTGCCGGATGGTCTGCTGGTCCGCGCCCTCCTGGGACGTCCCCACCGCGGTGAGGGTCAACAGGCCCAGGGAATGCGCATAGCTGACCAGCTCGCGGATATACTCCATCGTCACGCCCGGCACCGTCCCCGGCGCGGGCAGGAGGATCACATCAGCGCCCGCGTCGGCAAATTCGGAAATGTCCTCGCGGGTGATGATCCCGCGCCCCGCCTCGGACAGGATGCCCGATGCGTGCATCTTGCCCGCCACCAAGATCACCTTGTCGCCCAGCTCCGGCGCAATCGCCTTGAGCGAATCCGTGATCGCTTTGTTCTGGACGCCGATGCCCGGGTTGCCCGTCAAGACAATCATGTCTGCGCCCATGGAGACGGCAGTCTTGGCGTTTTGCAGGCTCGCCCTGCGGCCGTTTGTCAGGCTCCAGATGTCCTCATCCGAACCCGCGGAGAAGGATTGCTCGGCGGGCTCGAGGTTCACCGCAATCAGGCGCCCGGTCAGGCGCTTGATCTCCCGGATGGTGTCCTTCGGCTCCACCTTCGGCAGGCCCCAAATTTGGGGCTCGATCACATCGAACATGTTCAGGATGACCACGTCCGCACCCATGGCGCAGACGAACTCCGCATTTGTGATGTTGCCCAGCATGGGCTGCACCGCGCCGATCGTCTCACATGCCAATATGCGTCCCTCGCTCATGGCGATGGATTTCAGGATTTGGTCTTTGTTCATGGATTCCAGATCCGTGGTATTGCAGTCCAACAGTCGTTTTAACATGGCATATTCCTCCTTGAAAACAGGAAGGGCGGATGGTTCCCATCCGCCCCCATTTTTGTCTATCGCTCTTTTCAGCATTCCCCAAAGGGGCCGCTGTTAACCGGCTATTTGCATCAGATGCCGAGCAACGGCTTGATCGCCGCTTCCAGCTTCCCGACGATCTCCTCCGAGGCCGCCTGGCCGTCACCCTTGGCGGAGAGGTAAATCTTGATCTTCGGCTCCGTGCCGGACGGACGGACAATCACCTTGCTGCCGTTCTCCAGCCGGTATTCCAGCACATTGGACTTCGGCAGGGAGATTTCGCTCTCCGCGCCGCCGTCATAGCGCTTGCTCGCCTCGTAATCGGACCAGCCGGAGACCTGATAGCCCGCGATTTCCGCCGGCGCATTGGCGCGCAGGGTGTCCATGATGCGGTTCATGGTCTTCATGCCGTCCTCGCCCTCAAAGGCAAAGTTCAACAGGCCGTTCTTGTAATAGCCATGCTTTGCATAGAGTTCGTTCATCGCATCGACCAGGGTCTTGCCCTGCTGCTTGTAGTAGTACGCCATCTGGCAAATCAGCATGCTCGCGTCCACCGCGTCCTTGTCGCGCACATAGCCGCCGGAGAGGTAGCCATAGCTCTCCTCAAAGCCAAAGATGTAGCGCTCCGGGTGGCCGGCCGCTTCCAGGGAAGCGATCTGGTCGCCGATGTATTTAAAGCCCGTCAGCACGCGGCGCATCTCGATGCCGTATTCCTTGGCCACGGCGTCCGCCATGTCGGTGCTGACGATGGTGGTGACCGCCACCGGGTCCTTGGGCATCTTGCCGTTTTTGATGCGCGCCTGTGCGATGAAGTCGAGCAGCAGAACGCCGACTTCATTGCCGCTCATCAATACATATTCGCCGTTCTGATTGACGGCGATGCCGCAGCGGTCGCAGTCCGGGTCGGTCGCGACCAGCAGGTCAGCCTGCACCTTCTGGGAGAGCTCCAGGCCCTTCTGCAACGCCTCTTTGACCTCCGGGTTCGGGAACGGGCAGGTTGTGAAGTGGCCGTCCGGCATCTCCTGCTCCGGGACGACGGTCACATCGTCCACGCCGATCATGTCGAGGATGCGCGTCACACAGACGCGGCCAGAACCGTTCAGCGGCGTATAGACCACCTTCAGGCCCTTGCAGGGCTCCGGGATCACGCTCTGGTTCAGCACCTCCTGCAAGAAGGCGTTGATGACTTCATCCTTAATATAGCTGATGCGGCCTTCCTTTACGCCGTCTTCAAAGCTCATGCGCTTCACGCCTTCGAAGACGTCCGTCTTGGCGATTGCGTCGGAGACCTCCTTCGCCATCTCGCTGGTGATCTGGCAGCCGTCGCTGCCGTAGACCTTATAGCCGTTGTATTTCGCGGGGTTGTGGCTCGCCGTCACGCAGACGCCCGCATCGCACTTCAAATAGCGCGTTGCAAAGGAGAGGGTCGGCACCGGGGAAAGCCACGGATAGATGTGCGCGTGGATGCCGTTTGCCGCCAAAACTGCCGCCGTCTCTTTCGCAAATACATCGGACTTGATGCGGCTGTCGTAGGCGATCGCCACATTCGCGTTGCGCACATGGGCGTTCAAATAATCCGCAAGGCCCTGGGTGGCCTTGCGCACAATATAGACGTTCATGCGGTTGGTGCCCGCGCCGATCACGCCGCGCAGGCCCGCTGTACCGAAATCCAGGTTGCAATAGAACCGGTCGTTGATCTCTTCCGGCTGGTCGCGGATTGCCTCAAGCTCCGCCGTCAAATCGGGGTCATCCAACTTCTGGGCCAGCCATCTCTCGTATTCACTCATCATTTAATCCCCTTTCAATTTGTAAAGCTCTATCTAGGATTCCCGCTCCAGCGGGAATTTATTGGTATCCATGTATAGAGTACCATGTGTTTTTCCCGCTGTCAACCGGCTTGCAGCGTGGAATTCTCTCTGCGCGGGCGGCCTCCAAAACCGCGCCCCGCCCGTGCCTGCAAGCATGGGAAAACACCCCTCCGGCGGCCTCTTTTTTCAAGCATCGCGCCGCTCAAAGGCGGATGATATTCGTCACAATCCCCGCCTTGGTGATGTCGATGATCCCATACGTCCCCATGCTGCCGTGTAAGCTCCCCGGATTGAGGAGATACAATCCATCGTCGTATTCCGCCAGCGCCTGGTGCGTATGGCCAAACAGGACAATGTCGGCCTTTTTCTCCCTGGCCGCGCAGCACACATTATACAATCCGTATTTTACATTATGTGTATATCCGTGTGTATAAAAAATTTTCTTCCCTTCCAGGGTGATCTCCGCATCGACCGGCAGGTCGCACCCCCAATCGCAGTTGCCGCGCACCTGCAAAAAGGTTTTCTCGGGAAATTTTGCTTTGACCATTTCTGCTTCATCCGCGCCGTCGCCCAGATGGATGACCACCTCGGCCTTCGGCTGGCGGAGCACCGCTTGTTCCAGCGCATACTGGTCCCTGTGGGTGTCCGATACTACTAAAATTCGCATGTAAATTCTTTCCCTTCCCTTATGGCGGGCCCGGACAGGCCGAACCGCATTCCGATTTGTATCATATACTATCTTATACCGACATATATTATTGATGACCCATCAAGCAATATCCGCTTGTCATCAAAAAAGGAGTGGTCGAACGATGGCAGTCAATCCGCCGAATGCAGAGCAGGCAAAGATGCTCAACAACCTATTGAAAAGCCTCAGCCCTGCTGACACAGCAAAGCTGAACCAGATCCTAAACGATCAGGAAGCCACCAGCCGCGTGCTGAGCACGCCGCAGGCACAGGAGCTTTTGAAAAAACTGACCGGCAAGGGTTGAACCCCCGGTCCCCGCGCAAGCCGCACGGCACATCCAGAAAGGAGGGAACGCGATGGACGACTTAACCGGAAAAATCAGCGAACTGCTGCAAAATCCAGCCATAGCGAGCCTTCTCAGCCAGTTCGGTGCGCCGCAGGGAGAGACGCCGGAAGCGCAGCCAGAAAGCGCTCCGCCTGCCCCGCCGCCCAGCGTCCCACAGGCATCCGCACAGGGGAACCCCCTCTCCGGCCTGGGGCTGGACGGCGATATGCTCCAAACCGTCATGAAACTCGCCCCGCTGCTCTCCAGCCTAAACCAGGAGGACGACAGCACCCGCTTCCTGCATGCGCTGCGGCCCATGCTCAGCAACGAGCGCCAGACCAAGCTGGACCAGGCGTCAAAAATCTTGCAGCTCATGCGGATGCTCCCCCTCCTGCGCAGCCAAGGCATCCTTTAGCCCCGGCGGGCCCCCGCCTTCCCCGGCCGCTTAGCCGCCGGACGGAAATGGGACGCCCCACGCGGCGCCCGTTTCCCGTCGGTCTGTCCAGCGTTTGCCAAGCGTGCATCCCGAAGGGGCAACCGGCGAGGGAGCCATCGGGCGGCCAATCCCCTTTTTATGCGCTCGATTCTTGCGGGCCGTCCCCACAGGGCGCTTCTTGCGCTGCCTGTGAAACGGCGCCGCGTCCATTGGAGGTGGTGAGATGGCGGTCAGCGACAGCGAAATGAACCGGATGCAGCAGGATGCCATCCGCCGCGTTCGCGAGATGCAGGCGCGCGCCATGCAATACCAGTCCGGCGGGCAGCCGGAATCCCGCCGCAGCGATACACACGCGCAGCAGCGGCAAACTGCCCCATCCGCGCGCAATGCCCCCGCCGAACGGCGGGAAATGCCCGGCGCACAAGGGCAGCATGCGCCGCAAAACACAGCCGCGCACGCGGACTGTTCCCAGCACCCGCAGCAGTCCGCACACGCTTCCCCGGGGGCATCCCCCTCCGGCCGGGAAGCCGCGGCCTCCAACCAGCGGCAGGCGCAGCCGCCCAAGGCACAGCCGGCAGTTTCCGCCCCGCCAGCAGCTGTGCGGCCCGCCAATCCCGTGACGGACATCTTCCAGATGCTCTTCCGGGACAGCGACCGGACATTGCTCCTCGCGCTGATCCTGATCCTCAGCGAGGAAAAGTCCGATCCCGGCCTGCTGTTCGCCCTGCTGTATATCGCGCTGTAACATGTATCGCGAAAACCATCAAGAACCACGGGTAATGGTTGCCCGTGGTTCTTTTCTTATTGCTCTTCCTCCAAAGACCGGATGGCAGAAATATAATACTCCTGGGTGGATGGGTCCTGCGTCAGCTCATACTCCATGTATTTGGTCGGCGTGGGCCCCTCCAACGTGCTGCTGGTCTGGTTGCGCCATTCGTCGCTCGGGGACACGTATCCCACGCGCAGGTACACCTTGCCGCCGCTCCTCCGCTCGCTCTCCGTATAGGGGGTATAGCTGCTGTCCGAGCTGTACAGCGCCACATGGAATTCATTCTGCACGGAGTCGTATTCAAAGAACGTCTCCTCCGCCGGGGTCTTGGGCTGCAATTGGCAGTCCGGCCCAAAGAGCGCGCGGCAGGCGTCCACCACGTCCCCCAGAGGCACCAGCGCGCGCCCGGCCTCGTCGTATTCCGTGTAGTTTGTCCCGTTGTTGGCCGTGATCGTCTTCCAAAGGGAAGCGTTCAGGATAAAGTCCTCGTTTGCCTCTTCGATGGATTCAAATGGGGCCGGGTCCTGCATGACCACCGGCGTGAGGAAGGTATCGTACGCGCGCAGCTGGGAATCGTCCGTCACCGTGGTGTAGATCCGGTTGCCGATGGTGCCGGCGATAAACACGACGCCCACCAGCGCCAGCAGGAGCACCAGGGAGCCCACCACCACGCCATAGCGCCTGCGCCCCTTTTTGCGGGCAGGGCGCTCCGGCAGGGAGGGGATCTCCGCCTCTTCTTCCTCCAGCGCCCACTTGGTCAACAGCGCGTCGTCCTCGTCTGCATCCGGATAAAAATCGTCGATCTCCGTCGCATCGTCCTCGGTCGAGGAAACGGTCGGCCGCTCGGCAAACGCATCGCGGTAGTCCGCGGTAAAGTCCGCGATCTTCTCCTTGCGCCGCTTTCCCGCGGCGGGCGCTTTTTCCTGCTCCGTGTTCTTCTCCTGGGCAGTTTCCGCCTTTGGGTGCTTGCGCGCCCGGTTCTTTCGATTTTCGAGTTGGTTATTCATGTATCCTCTCCGTATGATTATCTATATTCTATACTTATCGGATTTGCCCGTCCCCCATGATGATGAACTTCGTGGAGGTCAGCTCGCGCACGCCCATGGGCCCGCGGGCGTGCAGCTTCTGGGTGGAGATGCCGATCTCCGCGCCGCAGCCGAATTCGCCGCCGTCGGTAAAGCGCGTGGAGGCGTTGACATAGACCGCCGCTGCATCCACCCGCTCCGTAAACGCGCGCGCATTCGCATAGTCGTTCGTGATGATGGCCTCGCTGTGCCCGGACGAATACGCCGCAATGTGCGCGAGTGCGTCCTCAAAGGAATCCACCACTTTGACCGCCAGGATGTAGTCGAGGTATTCGCGGCCCCAGTCCTCTTCTTCGGCTGGCACCACGCAGTCCCCCAGGATCGCGCGCGTCCGTTCACAGCCGCGCAGCTCCACCTGCTTCTCGTCCAGGCGCGCTTTGATCGCGGGCAGCGCCTGCCCGGCAATGTCCTGATGAACCAAAAGCGTCTCCATCGCGTTGCAGACCGACGGGCGGGAGGTCTTGGCGTTAAAGACGATGTTGGCCGCCATATCGATGTCCGCGGAGGCGTCCACATAGACGTGGCAATTCCCCACGCCGGTCTGGATCACGGGGACATGGGAATTCTCCACCACGGAGCGGATCAGCCCTGCGCCGCCGCGCGGGATGAGCACGTCCAGGTAATCGGTCAGGCCCATCATTTCGATGGAGGATGCGCGCGTGGTGTCCTGCACCAGCTGGATGCAGTCCGCGGGCAGCCCGGCTTCTTCCACCGCCTGGCGCATCGCCTCGGCCACTGCCGTGTTCGAATGGATGGCCTCCTTCCCGCCGCGCAAAATGACGGCGTTGCCCGCCTTCAAGCAGAGCGCCGCCGCGTCCGCCGTCACGTTGGGGCGCGCCTCGTAGATGATGCCGATCACGCCGAGCGGCACGCGCACGCGCTGGATCTGCAGGCCATTCGGACGGACAAACCCGCTCACCACCTGCCCGATCGGGTCCTCCTGCGCCGCCACCTCGCGCACCCCCTGCGCCATCCCGGCAATGCGGGCGGAGGTCAGCGCCAACCGGTCCAACATGCTTTTGCGCATCCCGCTCTCCCGCGCCGCTTGCAGGTCCATTTCGTTTGCGGCCAGGATCTCCGCCTCGTGCGCTTCAATGGCGTCCGCCATCTTCAGAAGGGCCGCGTCCTTTTTGGCCCCGGCCACCGCCAGCGCACGCGCCGCCTCCTTTGCCTTCTGTCCCATTTGCTCCAAAATCGTCATGAAATCCACCTCTTTATTCCCGGGACGGTGCCCGATTTTATTTTACTGCTTTCCAGTGCCGAAAACTGTCCCAATCTGCTCGCCATCGAAAAGATGGTACAGGTTTTTGGGATTCGCACCGCTCATCACGCAGCAGCAGATGCCCGCTTCGTTGGCAATCGCCGCCGCGCTGACCTTGGTCCGCATGCCGCCCGTGCCGCGGTTGGAGCCGGTGCCGCCCGCCAGCGCGATGACCTCCGGCGTGACCTCGCGCACAAACGGGATGCGCTTTGCGTTGGAATCCGCGCGGGGGTTTGCATCGTACAGGCCGTCGATGTCGGTCAGGATGACCAGCAGGTCCGCGTCGGTCAATTTGGCCACAATCGCGGAGAGCGTATCGTTGTCGCCGATCTGCATCCCGACCAGCTCGTCCACGGCGACGGTATCGTTCTCATTGACCACCGGGATGATGTTCATCGCGATCAGCTCCTGGAACGTGTTGATGACGTTCTGCTTGCTGTGCGGGCTGGACACGACGTCCCCGGTCAACAACACCTGCGCCACCGTGCAATTGTACTCGCCAAAGAATTTGTCGTACATGAACATCAGCTCACACTGCCCAACGGCTGCAAGCGCCTGCTTTTTCTCCGTCTCCTGCGGCCGTTCTGTCAGCCCCAATTTGCCCACGCCCACGCCGATCGCGCCGGAGGTCACCAGAATGATCTCCCGGCCGGAATTTTGCAGATCGCTGAGCACCTTGCACAGGGATTCCATCCGCCGCAAATTGATCTTGCCGTTTTCATAGGTCAAGGTGGAGGTGCCCACCTTGACCACAACCCGCTTTGCCTGTGTGATTGCCGACATATTGTATATCCTCTTTTCCCTCAAGTTTTCCATGTTCTTGGATGGCATACGCCCGCCGCGCATAGGTCCAGCTGCCAAGGGGGCCCTCCCTTTGGTAGGGAACCTGCGTTGCCAGCGAAAGCCATTTACACCCATTATAGCATGTCTGGCGCACAGAATAAAGCCGGATTTCGACACGGAATGCATTCGCGTGTAGAGCTACAATACATGTTGGACAGAAGAGCAAGTAAAAGCAAATAAAAAAGTAGAAGGACAGAGCCTTCATAG
>NZ_NFJK01000012.1 GCF_002159845.1 Anaeromassilibacillus sp. An250 | reverse complement strand
GTATCCCTTTTGGCATAATAAAGCACCCCACTTGTTATCCAGTATATCATACTGTCTAACAAATGGGGTGCAGTTCATTTTGCGGACTCCGGTTCTTTCGAATCATGCCCATCGTCAACTGGCAGGCTTATTCAGCCGAAGAGCAAAGGCCGGGGTTTACCGGACGGATAAAGCGCGGTATAATGGAAAAAACAACCATATCGTCAGGAAAATCTTTGGGGGATTGTGCGATGGAGAAACGGACGTTGAAAGAACTTCTTGTTGTGGCGAGTATGCTGTTTGGCATGTTCTTTGGGGCGGGCAATCTGATTTTTCCAGCTTCCATGGGGCAAATGGCAGGCTGGAACCTTTGGCAGGCGTCCGCTGGCTTCCTGATCACCGGGGTGGGGCTGCCGCTTTTAGGGGTGGCCGCCCTTGGAGTCAGCCGCGAGGATGGGCTTCTGGGATTGAGCAGCCGGGTCGGGAAACGGTACGGGCTTTTCTTTACCTGCGTTCTTTATCTTACGATCGGGCCGTTCTTTGCGATCCCCAGATGCGCGACGGTTTCCTACACGGTCGGGATTGAACGGGTCCTGCCCGGAGCGGGGCAGACCGTGGGACTGGCGGTGTTCTCCCTGCTCTTTTTCGGCGTGGTGCTGTTCTTTTCGCTCAGGCCGGGGGAAATCCTGACGTGGATCGGGAAGGTGCTGAACCCGCTGTTCCTCTTCTTCCTGGCAATCCTGGTGGTGCGCGCATTGGTTTCCCCGCTGGGGAACTTCGCAGAGATTGCCCCGTCGGGCGCCTATGCATCGCATGCGTTTTCCACAGGGCTTTTGGAAGGGTACAACACCATGGATGCGCTGGCCGGGCTTGCGTTTGGAATCGTTGTGGTGGAGGCAATCCGCGGGCTGGGCGTCAAGGAACCGGGGCAAGTGGCAAAACGTACGGTGTATGCCGGGATTTTTAGTTCGCTGCTGATGGCGCTGATCTATGTGCTGGTCACGATTGTGGGCGCACAGAGCCGCGGGATGTTTGATGTGGCAAGCAACGGCGGAGAGGCGCTTGCCCAGATTGCAGAGCATTATTTCGGAGGGGCCGGGGCCATCATCCTGGCAGCCACGATTACAGTGGCCTGTTTGAAGACGGCGGTCGGGCTGGTTACCAGCTGCGGGGAGACGTTCGTGCGGATGTTCCCGGGCGGGCCGTCTTACCGGGTGTGGGCAGTGCTGTTCTGCATCCTATCCTTCCTGATCGCGAATGTTGGACTGGATGCAATTATCGCTTACTCCACGCCGGTCCTGATGTTCCTCTATCCACTGGCGATTGTGTTGATCCTATTGACACTGTGCGGGAAGGCGTTCCACAACGACCGTGTGGTCCTGCAATGGACGGCCGGCTTTACAGCGGCAGCGGCGGCCTTTGACTTTCTCCGGGCGCTGCCCGAAGGCGTGCGTACTGCCCTGCATCTGGACCCTGTGGTCAGGCTGGCGGACACCTGGATCCCGCTCGCCAGCCAGGGCTTTGGCTGGATCTGCCCCGCATTGGTGGGGCTGTTGATCGGCCTTCTGGTCCGATATATCGGGGGGAAAAAGAACCCAACCGGCGGCGAAAAGGCTGTGCCTTCCCAGACTTCCGTATAAAAATGTTATCCGCATGGGATAGGGCGGCGCGGCGAAGATGCCGCCGCACAACAGGATGCCTTTGCAAACAAAAGCGTGGAAAAAGGGACCGGAATCCACAATCATGGATTCCGGTCCCTTTGTATTTGATTGGATTTCAGGTGTTGAAAGAAGATGTCAAATTCGTTGCCGGTTTCCCATTACCGGCGTGCCGGTGCGGGATCGCGGGCGGGTTCCGCCGGACGGCCGGGGATCTTCGGCAGGGAGTCGAAGCCGGGCTGCAGGTCCGCATCGGTCGGGATGTAGTCGGTCATGGTCTTCTCCATGAAGGAGGTGTAGGCGGCCATGTCGAAATAGCCGGTCCCGGTCAGGCCGAACAGGATGGTCTTTTCCTCGCCGGTCTCCTTGCATTTGAGCGCTTCGTCGATCGCCACGCGGATCGCATGGGAGGATTCCGGCGCGGGCAGGATGGTCTCCACGCGCGCAAACAGCATGGCAGCCTCGAAGACCTTCGTCTGCTCGACGGAACGGGCTTCGTCGATCCAGCCGTCGTGGTAGAGCTTGGAGACGATCGGAGACATGCCGTGGTAGCGCAGGCCGCCCGCGTGATTCGGAGACGGGATGAAGCCGCTGCCCAGTGTGTACATGCGCGCCAGCGGCGTGACCTTGCCGGTGTCGCAGTAATCGTATGCATAGAGGCCGCACGTCAGGGACGGGCAGGAAGCGGGTTCGACCGCGATGAAATATGGGTTCTTTTTGCCCAAGAGCTTATCCTGCATGAAGGGCGCGATCAGGCCGCCGAGGTTGGAACCGCCGCCGGCGCAGCCGATGACGATGTCGGGATATTCGCCGAGGATGTCCATGGCTTTTTTCGCTTCCAAGCCGATGATGGACTGGTGCAGCAAAACCTGGTTCAGGACGGAGCCGAGCACATAGCGGCAGCCCTCCGTCGAGGTGGCAAGCTCAATGGCCTCGGCAATGGCGCAGCCCAGGCTGCCGGTCGTGTCCGGGTTATTTTCCAGGATGGCGCGGCCCACCTTCGTGGTATCGCTCGGGCTTGGGATGACATTCGCGCCAAAGGTTTGCATGATGGCTTTGCGGTAGGGTTTTTGGTTGTAGGAACCCTTTACCATGAACACGGTCAGCGGGATGCCGAAATAGCCGCAGGCCTCCGCAAGGGCGGTGCCCCACTGCCCAGCGCCGGTCTCTGTGGTCAGGCTGGTGATGCCCTGCATCTTGGCGTAATAAGCTTGCGCGACAGCCGAATTGAGCTTGTGGCTGCCGGAGGTGTTGTTCCCTTCAAATTTGAAGTAGATCTTTGCCGGGGTATCCAGATATTTTTCCAGATCGTATGCGCGGTTCAGCGGGGAGGGCCGGTAGGCTTTATAGATATTGAGCACCGGTTCGGGGATGTCGATGTACCGCGTGGTGCTGTCCATCTCCTGCGCCGCCAGCTCTTCGCAGAAAATCGGATAGAGCTCTGGGGTCTTGACCGGCTCCAGGGTTGCCGGGTTCAACATGGGGTCGGGCTGTTCTTTCATATCCGCACGCAGGTTGTACCATTGCGTGGGCATCTGTTCCTCTGTTAAATTAAATCTGTGTGGAATCTTTGCCATGCGAATTTCCTCCTTTTGATTTTTATAAACAAAAAAGCCCTTGCCCCATTTTCTGGGACAAGAGCATTCACTCCTGCGGTACCACCCGGATTGCGCCTTCGCGCCGCTTGTTCCGCATACTTCCATACGCGCTCCCTTGGTAACGGGTGGAGTTCCCGTCGGCAGCTACTGGGACTGTCTTTGTCCGTTCGCCCCGCCCTCGTAAGCCCATTCCATAAGCCGCTGCCCGCCGCAATCGCACCGCCTGCGGCTCTCTTTTGAGCGCTTTGCCTATGTACTCTCCTTACTCAACGGTTTCTTTTGTTAATTTCATTATAGAAATGGAAATGCCATTTGTCAAGGGTAAGAAACAAATTTTTTATTTTCCGCTGGATTTTAGGGACATGTGGTGAATAATACAGGGAGAAGAAAGTGTTTTACTTGCAAAATGTGCGTTATAGGGATATAATCATACAAATACCAAATTTTCAGGAGGTACCAATTTATGCAGCTTAACCAACCTGTTCAAAATCCTGCGTTTATCAGCAAACTGAAGCAGTTTGATACAAATAAAACAAGGAAAGACGAACTGGAACTGATCGAAGAGATGCGGAAAATGCACTACATCACCCCGGTGACGCTGGATCCGAGTCCCGAAGAAGGCAAGCCGAACCAGCAGACCCAGGTGAAGTTCCGTGCAGCGACCACCACAAAAGGGGAGAGCTTCTTTGCAATGTTCTCCGACATGGACGAACTCAAAAAATGGGCGCCCGACACAAAGGACGCCATGACGCTCGATTTTACCGAGCTGCGCACGTTGGTCCTGGGCCAAAAGGGGCAGGTCGCGGGCTTTGTGGTCAACCCGGCAAGCCAGAACCTGGTGATCCGCACCAATACGATGGAGCAAATCGCCAATCCGTTGCAGCAACGCCCGATCAGCCCGGATATGGTGGTGCTCTCCAAGCCCGATCCGTATCCGAAGGAGCTGGTGCAGACGCTGTGCGAATATTTTAAGACCCGCACAGAAGTGCTCAGTGCATGGCTGTTCACGGCGAATTATAAGACCAACATGAATGAGCCGCACCATCTGGTGATCGTGAGCCTGACCCAGGGCGTCAACCACCAGGAACTCTTTAAAGCGACGGTCGATGCCTGCCATAAGGCGATGAAGGCGGGCGAATTCCTGGATCTGATGCCGTCCAGCGGCAAATTTGGCAAACAGGCCATCGAGGACAAGAAGCCGTTCTACCGCAAGGGCATCGACGTGGAGTTGGAAGATTAAATGACCGCCCTGCGCGATTTTGACTTGGGGGCGACGCTGGAATGCGGGCAGTGCTTCCGCTGGGACCGCCAGCCGGACGGCTCCTATCGGGGGACCGCCGGGGGGAAGGCCCTGTGTGTTTCGCAGGATCATATGGAAGCGGCCATGGACGATCCCTTCTGGCGCGCGTATTTTGACCTGGACCGCGATTATGCGGCCATCCGGGAGGCCTTGTCCGCGTCCAGCCCGGTTTTGGCAAAGGCTGCGTCCTTTGCGCCCGGGATACGGATTTTGCAGCAGGACCCGTGGGAGGCGCTTTGTTCGTTTATCATCTCCCAGAACAACAACATCCCCCGGATCAAAGGGATCATTTCGCGGCTGTGCGAAGCCTTTGGCGAGGAGATGGAGCAAGGGGTCCGGTGTTTTCCATCGCCGGAACGTCTTGCCGGCCTGGAGGAAGAGGACCTCGCGTGCCTGCGCTGCGGCTTCCGCGCGCGGTACATACTCGACGCGGCGCGGAAGGTGGCTTCCGGGGAAGTCGATCTGGAAGCCCTGCGGGCCGCTCCCCTTGCACAGGCGCGCGAGCAGCTGATGGCCATTGTGGGCGTGGGCCCCAAGGTGGCGGACTGCGCGTTGCTCTATGGCCTGCACCGGCTGGAAGCATTCCCAATGGATGTGTGGATGAAGCGCGCCATGAAGGAATGGTTCCCCGGCAGGAAACCGGAGGACTTCGGCCCGTATGCCGGCATTGCCCAGCAATACCTGTTCCATTATATCCGCACGGCGCCGCCGGGCGGGCAATCCGTGAGCGCTTAACGTCGTCAAAAAGACCAATTCAAACAACCATCCCGGGCACGGGCGTTTTCGCCCCGTGCCCGGTTTTTGGTCCGATGGCTTTCCATAAGGAGGATACGTTTTGTTGGGTCCGGCCAATTTTTTGCAGATTCGCTGCGGCTTACAAACTCGCCCATTCTCCGCTTGCTTTTTTGCCAAAAGGTATTTCTTTTTTGTGGAATATGCGGTATAATAAGGGCATCTAAAAGATAGGAGTGATTCCAATGGCATTGGTAAATACCAAGGAAATGTTCAAAAAGGCATACGACGGCGGCTATGCGATCGGCGCGTTCAATATTAACGATATGGAAATCATCCAGGGCATTATGAGCGCCTGCGCGGAGCTGAAGGCCCCTGTGATCCTGCAGGTTTCTTCCAGCGCCCGCAAGTATGCGCACCCGGCCTATCTGGTAAAGATGGTCGAGGCCGCTGTAAAAGAGAATCCGGATATTCCGGTTGCCCTGCATTTGGACCATGGCCCGTCCTTTGAGATGTGCAAGGCTTGCATCGACGACGGCTTCACCTCCGTCATGTTTGACGGTTCCGCAAAGCCCTATGAGGAGAATGTGGAAGAGGCCCGCAGAGTGGTCGAGTATGCACACAAGTACAACGTCACGGTAGAGGCCGAGCTCGGCAAGCTTGCCGGCGTTGAGGACGACGTCAAGGTAGAAGACGACAAAGCACAGTTCACGGATCCGGACGAGGTACAGGATTTTGTAACACGGACAGGCGTGGACTCCCTTGCCATTGCAATCGGCACGAGCCACGGTGCTTACAAGTTCAAACCCGGCCAGAAGCCGAAGCTGCGCCTTGATATCCTTGAGGAAGTTTCCAACCGCCTGCCGGGCTTCCCGATCGTTCTGCACGGCGCCTCCTCTGTCCTCCCGGAGTTTGTGCAGATGGTCAACCAGTACGGCGGCCAGATGCCCGACGCAATCGGCATCCCGGAAGAGATGCTGCGTGAAGCGGCAGCCAAGGCAGTCTGCAAGATCAACGTGGACTCCGACCTCCGCCTCGCGATGACCGCAACCGTCCGCAAGTATTTTGCGGAGAATCCGTCCCACTTCGATCCCCGCCAGTATCTGGGGGTTGCGCGCGACGCCATCCAGGGCCTCGTGGAGCATAAGATCAAGACGGTTCTCGGCTGCGAGGGCAAAGCCTAATTGTAACGCTTCCAATCGAAATGTTTGCCGCCGCCTTTTCCACTGCGGAAAGGGCGGCGGCTTTTTCTATGCATTTTCGGCAGGACGGAACGGCAAAATTTTGGGTTCGGTTTGCGTCCTTTCTTGGGGGAACCCTTGGATTTTCGCGCATTTGGCCAGAAAAGAGAACCCAGTTTGTATAAACTATACAGAGAATTGCATGCAATTTATAACTTTCCAGAAAAACTTTCTATTTCTATTCCGTTAATTTTTGCATTTTGGCTTGTAATGTTTGTGAGAATACGATATAATTGTTATTAATTTGATTGAACAATTGTAAAGTTGTACCAATCAACCCCTGAAAGGAGTTTTTAAGGTGAAATTGTACAATGCAAAAGATATTCTGAACATTGCAATTGCGGGGCATAGCGGAGCAGGCAAGACCTCCATCGCGGAGGCCATGCTCTACCTTTCCGGCGCCACAGACCGCTTTGGCAAGGTCGGCGAGGGGAATACGGTATGCGACTATGACCCCGAGGAAATCAGGAGAAAAACAACCGTCAGCGCGGCAATCGCCCCGCTGGAGTGGAGAAATCATAAGATCAATCTGCTGGATGCTCCCGGACTGTTTGACTTCGAGGGGGCCATGTGTGAAGCGGTGCGCGCGGCGGATTCGGTCCTGATTGCGGTTTCCGGCAAGGACGGCGTGAACGTCGGCACGGAAAAGGCAGTTGCAGCGGCGGACGCCCGTGGCCTGGCGAAGATTTTCTTTGTCAACGGCCTGTGCGATGAGAGCGCGCGTTTTTACCGCGTGTTCGAGGACTTGAAGGCCAGTTTCGGCCCCTCGGTTTGCCCGGTGGTTGTCCCGTACATCGAAGATGGCAAAGCAAACATATATGTCAATATTTTGGAATATAAGGCCTACGATTACTCGAACGGCAAGCCCGTTGAAGTGGCCATGCCGCCCATGGGCGACCGTTTGGAGGGCCTGCGCACGGCAATCTATGAGGCTGTTGCGGAGACCAGCGACGAGATGTTTGAGAAATATTTCTCCGGCGAGCCTTTTACGCCGGAAGAGGTCATCGTGGGCGTCAGCAAGGGCGTCAAATCCGGCGCGATCTGCCCGGTGTTCTGCGGCGACGCGCTCCTGATGCGCGGTATGGAGCAGTTCCTGGACGGCCTGACCTGGCTGGCCCCATCCGCTTTGGAAAAGAGCGGCGAGATTGCAGCCGACATCGATGGGAACCCGGTCGAGCTTTCGGTCAACCCGGACGGTGCAACGGCGGCGATCGTCTTCAAGACCATCGCGGACCCCTTCGTTGGAAAGATGTCCTTCATCAAGACCATCTCCGGCAAGGTTGCGACGGACGCCCAGCTCATCGATATGCGCACGGGCAACTTGGAGCGCATCGGCAAGACGGTTATGATGCGCGGCAAAAAGCAGGAGGAGATGGGCTGCATCACGGCGGGCGACATCGGCGCTGTGCTCAAACTAGGCAACGTCTCCACGGGCGACACGCTGTGCTCCCCGACGCGCAAGGTCACCTTGGACGGAATTACCTATCCGGTCCCGACGCTCTCCATGGCCATCCTGCCGAAAAAGAAGGGCGAAGAGGATAAGGTGGCGCAGGGCCTGTTCCGTTTGATGGAAGAGGACCCGGTCATCAAATTTGAAAACAATGCCGAGACCCATCAGATGGTCATCAGCGGCCTGGGCGAGCAGCATCTGGATGTCATCGTTTCCAAGCTGAAAGCGAAGTTCGGCGTGGAGGTCACGCTGGAGCAGCCGCGTGTCCCGTACCGCGAGACCATCCGTAAGAAGGTGCAGGTCCAGGGACGCCATAAGAAACAGACGGGCGGCCACGGCCAGTTCGGCGATGTGTGGATCGAGTTCGAGCCCTGCGACAGCGAGGGCCTGGAGTTTGGAGAGCGCGTTGTGGGCGGTTCCGTCCCGAAGGGCTACTTCCCGGCGGTCGAGAAGGGATTGCAGGAGTGCATTGCGCACGGCCCGTTGGCTGGCTATCCGGTGGTAGGCCTGCGCGCCACGCTGTATGACGGTTCGTATCACCCGGTGGATTCCTCGGAAATGGCGTTTAAGACCGCGGCCTCCCTCGCGTACAAGGCAGGTATGCCGCAGGCCAGCCCGGTGCTGTTGGAACCCATTGGCACCCTGCGCGCCACGGTTCCGGACGCGAACATGGGCGACATCATGGGCGAGGTCAACAAGCGCCGCGGCCGCGTGCTGGGCATGGAGCCCGCAGGCCCCGGCAAGCAGACGGTCGAGGCAGAGGTCCCGGTGGCAGAGATGCACGACTTCTGTACATTTGTCCGCCAGGTTACCCAGGGACGCGGCAGCTATACCTTCGATTTTACCCGCTATGAAGAAGCGCCCGCCCAGGTTGCCCAGAAGGTGATCGAGCAGGCCAAGGCGGATGCCGAATAAAGGCTTCCAGCAGGGGCATGAAAAAGCCGCCTTTCCCAGCAGAACGTTTTTGTAAAATTTATGTAAGAGAACCGGCAGCCGTTCCAGTCCATTTCGACTGGAACGGCTGCTTTATTTTTTGCCTAGATTTAACAAAGGGAAAACATGCCTTTAACGCTGCCCATCTATTCTATGTATCGGTAAATTTCGTAGGGAATTGATACGGCTTATCAAAGCCGGATGGGAAAGGTTGTTAAAAAATGGAAGAAAACAAGAAAACATGGAGCGCCCAGAAGAAGGGCGTGCTGATCGCTGCCGGTATCCTGTGTATGTTGCTTTTGATGGGTGCGGGTGTTTTTGCAGGGATGCATTACCAGGAATGGGTGGATGCCCCGTATAACGAGGAGCAGACGTTCACCCCCGATCTCGACGAGGCGGCGCAGGACTGGAATGGCAACACACCGCCGAGCGCAAATGGCGAAGAGCAGGGGATCAAGATCCCGGGCTATGCGTCCATCGCTCTGCCAGCTGGGGAGAAAGATGTTAAGATCCTGCTCCTGAACCCGGAAGAAAACCCTTGCTACTTTATTTTTGAGCTGGTTTTGGACGAGACGGGCGAGACACTGTACACTTCGAAGATGGTAGCGCCAGGCAAGGCCATCCAGGAAGAGACGCTTTCCCGTGCGCTGGATGCAGGTGAATATGAGGCGACGATTAAAATCAGTACCTATTCTTTGGATACCAATACCCAGATGAATGGGGCGAACGTCAAAACAAAGCTGCTGGTTGGCTAACGTCTATTCTGATCCCTTTACAGGGGCATTTAGATAGAGATTTCTACAATAATGGAGGAACAAATTATGAAAAAAGCAATGGCGTTTTGCCTCGCAGCGCTGATGGCGGCCGGTATGACGACCTCCGCGTTTGCAGCGGCAAAGGACGTGAACCCCGGCAGTGTCATTTTCGATCAGGATTCCTTTATCAATGGCAAAGCCAGCGTAGAACTGGAATATGACGCTGTGGCGGAGCCGACCTATACCATCACCATCCCGATGGGCGTACAGCTCGTCAAGGGCGGCACAACCTCCACGTTCAAGGCGGAAGGCATCTCGAATTTGAACGGCGGCAAGATTGTGCTCTCGATTACCAGCACCCGCAAGTCCGGCATGCCGGACGATTGCCCGGATTTCGCGCTCTATCGCGGCCACAACTATGTGCCGTATGAGGTGCAGGGCTTCTATAAGGACGGTACATCCCACTTTGTCAGCGAACTCAATAAAGAAGTGATGTCCTTTGATGAGGACGGCGAGTACCGCTACAGAGTCATCCCGTCCAAGATCATTCCGGTGACCGGCACCTATTGGGGCAACATCACCTTCCAGTTCGACATTGTTGAATAAGATCCCCTGTGTTTATTAAGCTAAAATCGTTTTCTATCGATTTGAAATCTTGCAAATATCTTCTTTCTTAGATCTTCAACTTCCCCCGAGCACCCGCTCCGGCAAACTGCCGGGGTGGGTGCTTTTTCTTACTGCTGTCTTCCTCAGCGCAGGAAAGGCATGTTTCCCTGTGCTGGCGCATATTCATTAGAGATGAAAAAGCGGCGGCCGCCGCGGGGAGGGATCCGTTATGTTTGTATGTTCCATAAAAGCGGGAAAGAAGAAGTGGGTGATTGTTGCGCTGGCGGTGATTTTGGTGGCTATAACGGTATTTTTGGCCTTTGGGAAATGGAATGCTGCCGCGGAATCCGGAAACGCCAAGGGGTACAGCTGCCTGGCCTCCAGCAATGACGAGCGCGTCGCTTTCTTGGCACAATTCGGCTGGCAGGTGGAGACGGAACCTTTGGAGATCCGGGATGTGGCCATCCCAGATCCATTCGACGAGGTGTACACCCAATACAACACCCTGCAAAAGCAACAGGGCTTTGACCTGGAACCATTGGCGGGAAAGGTCTGCCGTCAATGGGTTTACGAGGTGACCAATTATCCAGCCGAAACCCCGGTTCATGCCAATTTGTTGGTCTTTGAGGACCGTGTGGTCGGCGGCGACATCTGTTCCACGGAATTGGATGGTTTTATGCTCCCATTTGACGCGCTGGGCAGTGGGAATGCGGGCACGGCTTCCTCTGCTGTGAGCTCCGCCCTTCCGGAGAGCGCGGTCTCTTCCGGGGCCCCGGTTTCGTCCCAGGCGCCGGTTTCGTCCGAGGGAGCTCCTGTCTCCTCTTCGGAGATCCCCGCGAACGCCTGGCCGACGGACTGAGGAAAAGGCATGGCACGATGCCGCAAAACGTTCGCGGCATCGTGCCATGTTCGTGCGTTTGGCCAGCGGGAGGATTTTGCTCTTTGCGGAAAGAACGATTGTATTCGCGGGGGAAAACCGATATAATAGAGGAATCAAATTTGGATGGATGTGAAAACATGCCAAAGGAACGGTTGGACAAGGTATTGGCTTCGCAGAATATCGGGAGCCGGAAGGAATCCGGCGCGCTGATCCGGCGCGGTGCGGTAACCGTCAATGGGCAGGTGGTGCGCCAAGCGGACAGCAAGGTGGATCCGGAGCAGGACGCCATCGCGGTGGAAGGACAGGCGCTCCATTTCCAGCGGTATTCCTATATTATGATGAATAAGCCCGCAGGGGTGCTCTCGGCGGCGCGGGACGCACGCCAGGAGACCGTGTTGGATCTTTTGCCCCCGGAGTTGAAACGCCGTGGTCTTTTCCCGGCAGGGCGGTTGGACCGCGATACAGAAGGGCTGCTATTGATTACGGACGACGGGGATTTTGCCCATCGGATGCTGGCGCCAAAGAGCCACGTCTATAAGCTTTACGAGGCGGAACTGGACCTTCCGGCCACCCAGGAAGACGTCAAAGCCTTTGCCGCTGGAATCGAATTGGGCGACCGCATATGCCTGCCCGCGGAGCTCCGGCTGTTGGATGCTACGCGGGTGCAGGTGCAGATCTGCGAGGGCAAGTTCCATCAGGTCAAGCGCATGTTCCACGCGGTTGGAAAGACCGTGTTGCACCTCAAACGCCTGCGTATCGGCGCGCTGGAACTGGACCCTGCGTTGGCCCCCGGGCAGGCGCGTCCGCTCCGCCCGGAAGAACGGGACAAGATCTTTCGTGCGAAAGATTCTGTAGCGCTTTAAGAAAGCATTTGTCTTTTAGCGGATTTTCATAAAGGTGTTGTTGCATTTTTGGGTAAAAATCGCCTGTTCAAATAGGGGGGCATCTGATATGATAAGGACTAGCCCCGTTTTTTGACATAGGGACGGGACGCTTGTTTTTCATCGTTGCAGAGGGAAACAGGGTTCTTGACGGAATTTAGGAAAGACTCGCTTTTTGGAGGATTTGTAATATGGCGAACATATCATTGAGGCATGTTTGTAAGACGTTCCACAATGGAGTGGTAGCGGTGCGGGATTGCACATTGGAAGCGGCCGAAGGGGAGTTCCTGGTTGTGGCGGGTCCGGAAGGCTCCGGAAAGTCCACTTTGTTCCAGCTCATTGCCGGCCTGGAGACGCCAACCGAAGGGGATATCTATATCGGCGGCGTGGTGGTGAATCAGCTTTTTCCGCAGCAACGGGACATCGCGATGGTCCTGCCGAACCACGTTCTCTATCCGGAGTTAACGGTCAAGGAGAACTTAGCGTTCCGCCTAAAAATGCACCGGATGCCGGAGGCAGAGGTGGAACGGCATGTGCAGGAGGTTGCCGGCTTGTTGCAAATCGATCCGTTGCTGGACCGAAAGCCGGGCGCGCTTACTTCCATGCAACAGCAGATGGTAATGCTGGCCCGGGCCATGGTGCAAGGGCATAAGGTCCTCCTTTTGGATGAGCCATTTGTCCATTTGGACGAAAAACTGCGCGCGCAAATGGGGAAGGAGCTTCGCGAACTTCATAAGCGGTTGGGGATCACCATCCTTTATGCAACGAAGGATCAAGCCGAAGCGGTGGCTTTAGGGGACCGGATTGCCGTAATGAAGGAAGGCTTTATCCAGCAGGCAGGTGCGCCGGAAGAACTCTATGCGTCCCCGGCCAACCAGTTTGTGGCGGGCTTCCTTGGCAATCCTCCGATGAATTTCCTCAATGTCAAGGTGGGCGCGGACGGTTCGGATTATACGTTCACGTTCGGAAAGAGTGCCGTGCGTATGCCGCAAGGCTGGGATGGAACCGGCGTTTTGAAGAGCTATGTGGGCAAGAACGTTGTCCTGGGGGTGCGCCCGAAGGATGTCCATGACGATCCCGCCTTTGTGGAAAAAATGGAAAAGGGCGTTGTAAATGCAGAAGTCGAGGTTATGGAGTCCGTTGGCGGGGAATCCTATCTCTATCTGACGTGCAGCGGACATTCCATCACAGCAGGGGTTGACGCAGATGCGATGCGGCAGAGCGGCGAACAGATCCAAATCGCCTTTGATATGGAGAAAATAAAGCTTTTCGACAGCGATACAGAGCATACGATTTGGCGTTGAACAGGCTTTCTGTGGCTTGGGAAAGCTCAGCTAGAAAAATAGCCCTCTGAAATATGAACAAATTGTAAATTACGCGGCAATTTCCACAAAAAAATTTTTTATTTTGTGATATATAGTTGAAATGTGTGCTGCTTTTATGTAAAATATATGTAGCCTTTTTATAGAATCCACCATCAAGATTAGCAAATATAGATAAAGTGAGGGAGCAGCATGTCAAACAGACTATTTCAAGGGGTTATTCACCAGATGAGGGACGCTATTGACCGCACAATCGGTGTGATCGACGAGACGTCCGTCATTATTGCCTGCAGCGAGCTGGGGCGGATCGGCGAGGTCAACGACAGCATTACCGCCGATGTCTTGGCAGCTCCGGGAACCTTTGTGGTGAATGGTTACACCTACAAATCCTTTGGCAGCAGGCCGCGGCCGGAATATGCGGTGTTTGTCTCCGGTTCAGACCCGGAAGCCAGCCGGTATGCATCGCTGCTTGCCATCTCTTTGAGCAGCATCAAACAATACTACGATGAAAAGTATGACCGCAGCAACTTTATTAAAAACGTGATCTTGGACAATATCCTTCCCGGCGATATTTATCTGAAAGCGCGGGAACTGCGCTTTAATTCCGACGTCAGCCGGGTCTGCATGTTGATTAAGATTACAAACAAGTCCGATATTTCCGCTTACGATGTGATCCAGAACCTCTTCCCGGATAAGAGCAAGGATTTTATCATCAACATCAACGAGACAGACATTGCGTTGGTCAAGGAGATCCGGGCGGGCATTGAACCGAAGGACTTGGAAAAGCTGGCCGGTTCCATTGTGGATACCCTCTCCAGCGAATTTTATACGCATTGCGTGGTCGGCATCGGCACCATTGTAGTTGGCATCAAGGATTTGGCCCGTTCCTTTAAAGAGGCGCAGGTTGCTTTGGAGGTCGGCAAGGTGTTCGATACGGAGCGCGCCATCGTCAGCTATGACAATCTGGGCATTGCGCGTCTGATCTATCAGTTGCCGACGACCCTGTGCGAAATGTTCCTCAAAGAGGTCTTTAAGCGCGGCTCGATCGAGTCCCTGGACCACGAGACGTTGTTTACCATCCAGCGCTTCTTTGAGAACAACCTGAATGTCTCGGAGACATCCCGTAAGCTGTTTGTACACCGCAATACGCTGGTGTACCGCTTGGAGAAGATCAAGAAGATCACCGGTCTGGACCTGCGCGAGTTCGAGGACGCAATCGTCTTTAAAGTGGCGCTGATGGTCAAAAAGTACCTTTCTTCGAATCCGGTCAAGTTCTAATAGAGGGATTTTTGCCGGAGGTTGTCGGAAGCTTAAAAAATTACAAAAATATTACAAATTATTTCTTTTTGAAAACAATAAATACAGCACCCATTGGTATTATGTAAACATGCCGGTGGGTGCTGTTCTGTGTATAGAAAACGGCCTGTTGAAACGGCTTACAGCCGCACCGGCTGGGCAGATATGGTAATTACGCGGGGATGGAACATCCCGTTTCGAGATAGAAACCATCGTGTGCTTTGAAAACCGCACGGCGTTTTGATAACCGGTCTTTTATGGTCCAAGGGGGATCTGCGCCCTTGGCGCGGTTTTTATGCACCGCAGGGCTTTGGGAGAGAGAAAATGATTGAATTTAAAAATGTGAGCAAGACATATAGCAACGGGACACATGCACTGCAAAATGTGAATTTGACCGTTGCAGACGGGGAGTTTGTATTTATCGTAGGCTCTTCCGGCGCCGGAAAGAGTACGTTCTTGAAATTGATTATGTGTGAGGAAACGCCCAATGAGGGCGATATTATCGTCAACGGCACCCATATTACCAGCCTAAAAAAGCGGGAGATCCCGTATCTCCGGCGCATGATGGGCATCGTTTTCCAGGATTTCCGTTTGATCGATAACATGACGGTCTATGAAAACGTGGCCTTCGCTATGCATGTGATCGGGGCCACACAGAGCGAAATCAAAAAGCGCGTGCCCTACATATTGAGCCTGCTAAATTTGCAGGATAAGCAGAAATGCCGCCCGAACGAACTCTCTGGCGGCGAGCAGCAGCGTGTTGGGCTTGCGCGCGCACTGGTCAACAACCCGAAGCTCATCATCGCAGACGAGCCCACCGGGAATATCGACCCGGCGCTCTCGTTTGAAATTGTCGACCTGCTCAGCGAGATCAACCGGAGGGGGACCACCATCCTCATGGTGACGCATGAGCACTCTTTGGTCAAGCACTTCCATAAGCGTGTGGTAGAGATTCATGACGGCCGGATCGTGGCCGATACAGCTTCGATGGAGGTGGAACCAGATGCGCAAGATTAAAACGGTACGTACCCCAAAGAAACGGTCCGGTTCCCGGCTTTCCAGCTTGGGGTACTTGCTGAAAGAGGGCGTTAAGAATATTTGGAGCAACCGGACCATGAGTTTCGCCTCCGTTGGCGTGCTGGTTTCCTGCCTGCTGTTGACGGGCGCGGCGGTGCTCTTTTCCATGAATGTGGATGTGGCTATGAAGTCGCTGGAGGGGAACAACTCCACGACGGTCTACCTTCAAGAAGGGCTGCCCACCTTGACCAGCCTCCGGGTGGGGCAGGAGATCAAGCAGCTGGACAATATTGAAGAATGTGAATTTGTCTCAAAGCAGGACGCTGTGCAAAATATGTTGGATATGCTGGGCGACGACGGCACCGTATTGGAGGGCCTTTTGGGGGATGAAAATTTCCTGCCGGATGCGTTCCGCATCTCGATGAAGGACCTGAATCTGTATGATGAGACGGCGGCGCAGATTGAAGCGATCAATGGCGTGGACGAGATCATCGATTATTCCGACATCGCGGAGCAGCTCACCAGCTTGGACAACCTAGTGACCTCCGTAGGCTTTTGGATTGTCCTGATTTTGAGCCTTGTTTCCCTGTTTATCATTTCCAATACGATCCGTGTGACGATGTTCTCACGGCGGTTGGAAATCAGCATTATGAAATCCGTGGGTGCGACAAACTGGTTTGTCCGGGTCCCCTTTATCGTGGAAGGCGTGATTATCGGCCTCCTGTCCGGCGGGGTGGCCAGCGGGTTGCTGGTGCTCGTCTATAACAAGCTGGTGTCCTCCATTGCGTCGATCCCCTTGTTTTCGCCGGTGGACATCGGGCCCATCACTTGGCGCATTACTCTGATCTTTATGTTGGCCGGCGCCTTGTTTGGCGCCCTGGGCGGCCTGATTACGCTCGGTAAATACCTGAAGAAAGAAGGAGGAGATTTAGGTGGCCTGTAAGAAGAGATGGCTCAAGGGGTTTGTGGCATTGGTATTGGCGTTTTCCGTATTCTGCGCGCCGGGCGCGATCCAGCTGCATGTGGATGCAGCCTCGTCCGACCAGCTTTCCGATCTGCAACAGAAGCAAAAGGACTTGCAGCAGCAGAAGCAGGAGTTGGCCAAGCAGCAGGCGGCAACCGACCAGAAGCTGGCCAGTTTGAAGGCGGATAAAGAAAAACAGCTGGAATACAAAAATACACTGGATCAGCAGATGGAAAACCTCCAGAGCCAGATCACGGTGCTGAACGAGCAAATTTCCACACTGGATCAAAACATTACGGAAAAAACAGAGCAGATTGCCGACAAGCAGGCCGACATTGACTTTAACTATGAGCAGCTAAAGGAACGCCTCTGTGCCCTGTATAAGACGGGCGAAGCGAGCAACTTACAGATCCTTTTGAATTCCGAGAATGTGATGGATCTTGCCAATAAGACCCATCTCTTGCAGGTAATCACCGAGCATGACACAGAATTGATCAATACGCTCAAAGAAGAGTTGCAGTCCATTGCAGACGAAAAGGCGGAGATCGAGCAGAACCGCCAAGAGGTCGCCGCAGCGAAGACGGAGCTCGATAACAAGCGCAACGAATTAGGTACGTTGGAAAGCGAGGCCCAGCGCGTGCTGGATGAGCTGACCGCAAACGAGCAGTCGATGCAGTCGGAGAGCGACAGCCTTGCTGCGGAACAGAGAAGGATTGAGCAGGAAGAGGCACAGGCTGCCGCGGAAATCGACCAATGGTGGGCGGATTATTATGCCTCCCAGAACAGTGGAAGCAGCGGTGGGAATAGCGGCGGAAGCAGCAACACCACGGCGCCAGAGAGCTATGTAGGCGGGCAGTTCACCTGGCCGGTGCCGGGCTATACGCACATTTCCTGCGGTTACAGCAGCGGCCATAAGGCCATCGACATCAACCGGACCAACGGAAAGAGCATTTCCGGCGCGCCGATCGTGGCGGCAAACGGCGGTACAGTGGTTGTGGCAGGCTGGCATTACAGCTATGGCAACTATGTGATGATCGACCACGGCGGTGGATATTCGACCTTATACGCCCATGCGAGCAGCCTGGCGGTCAGCAAAGGGCAAACCGTGAGCCGCGGGCAGACCATCGCCTATGTTGGCAGCACCGGGAATTCGACGGGGCCGCATCTGCATTTTGAGATTCGTGTCAACGGCGTGCGGAAGAACCCGTTCAATTGGTTCTCTTAATTAGAAGCGCATTTTAGACAGGCATGTCCTTTTGGGAAGGGGCGCCCGCAGCGGCGTCCGCAGATCCGTCGTTGCTTGCGGGTGGCAGGCCCTGCGGCGGATGGGATTTCCGGCGGGACATGCCTGTTTCAAATCGGATAAAAGGGGTTGTGCAAAGGAGGGAATCCATGAAGCAGTCAAAAAAAATCCGGCGCGTGGCCGCGGTTCTGGCGGCGGTAGCTGTGCTGTGCTCCTCTACCACGTCGCTTCGGTGCGCTGACGCGGCCGTTTCCGAGGGGGATCTGGATGCACTCCAGCAGGAACAGCAGGAGCTGGAGCAGCAGCGTGAGAAATTAGAGCAACAGCAGGAAGCGACGAAAGCAAAGCTGGACCAACTGCGCGCGGATAAGTCAAAGCAGCAGGAATATAAGGCAACCCTGGACAGCCAGATGCAGAATGTCCAGAGCCAGATCAATGTTTTAAACCAGCAAGTTTCAACACTGGACACCAGCATCCAGGAGAAGACAGCACAACTTTCCGGCAAGCAGCAGGAAGTCAATACGACCTTTGATGAATTGAAAAAGCGCTTGTGCGCAATCTATAAGACAGGGGAAGCCAGTACCCTACAGATCCTCCTAAGTTCCCAAAATGTAATGGATCTGGCCAATAAGACCTATTTGCTCCGCAGCATTACGGAGCATGACGTCGCATTGATCAATGGCCTCAAGGAAGAGATGCAGGGGATTGCGGCGGAGAAAGCGGAGATTGAGCAGAACCGGGCCGATCTCACCGAAGCGAAGAGCACCTTGGATCAAAAGCGCACCGAATTGGGGGCGTTGCAGAGCGAAGCGCAGAATGTTTTGGACGGCATTGCCAATCAGGAACAGGGTATCCTGGCGGAGAGCGACGCGCTCTCCATGGAGGAAGAGGAGATCCGCCGGAGAGAAAATGAGGCCGGCGACCGGATCGACCAGTGGTGGGCCGATTATTATGCGGAGCAGAAGCGCCAACAGGAGGAGCTCAAACGCCAGCAGGAGGAAGAGCAGCGGAAACAGCAGGAACAGGCGCAGCAAAACCAAGAGGAAAGCGAAAGTTCCACACAGCCGGTGGAAGAACCCGAGCAGGAATCCTCCGCGCCACCGGTTGTGAACGACGCCCCTCTGGAATACGTGGGCGGGCAGTTTACTTGGCCAGTGCCGGGATATACCCACATTTCCTGCGGCTACAGCAGCGACCACAAGGCGATCGACATCAACCGCACCAATGGAAACAGCATTGATGGGGCGCCGATTGTGGCGGCGAACAGCGGAAAGGTAGTAAAAGCGGGCTGGGACAACAGCTATGGCAACTTTGTGATGATCGACCACGGCGGCGGCTACTCCACCCTATATGCACACGCCAGCAGCTTGGCAGTGAGCACGGGCCAGCAGGTGGAACGGGGCCAGACCATCGCCTATGTGGGCAGTACAGGCGATTCTACAGGCCCGCATCTGCATTTTGAAGTGCGCGTCGACGGCGTCCGGCAGAACCCATTCAATTGGTTTTCCGCAGGTTGACCAGCAATGGTTAACAGCGGATGGGACCGTTGGAGCGGGCAATATATGGCTGGAAAGGGCCAAAAACGGGTAGGATTGACAGAAAATTTACATTTGGCCGTATAAAAAGAAAACGAAATCCGGTATGATAGTAAAAAAGGCCGGGGACACATGAACAGGCTCCGCCGGAATCTTTTTCAGGGATGAAAGGGTTCTTGGAATATGGATGCGGGGCGGAAAGATGGAAATACCTGCATAGTAAGGAATGATATGTGATGGGTAAGAAAATATCTCTGGGGGCGGCAGTTGCTGTTGCTGGGATCACAGCGGCGGTCACCGTATCCCTGACATACGTATACGCGATGAACAGCTTCAATGAAAAGGTGGCCGACGTCAACGAGCGGCAGGCGATGTACACAAAGCTCAGTGAGATCGACCAAAAGGCGCGGCAGGACTACGTCGGTGAGATTAACGAAACGCAGTTGACCGATGGCATTTGCGCGGGATATATTGCGGGGTTGGGCGATTTACAGGCCCAGTACATGTCCGCGGAACGGTATAAGACCTATCAGACCGGCACGGCAGGGAAAAACACCGGCGTTGGGATTAAAACAGCCATGGACGAGGACGGCAACATGGAAGTCATCCAGGTGATGCCGAATTCCCCCGCGGAGCAGAGCGGCATCCGAAAGGGCGATACCATCGTCTCGATGGACGGCCGCGAGATTGTCCGGATTACGTATGGCGACGCGCTCAACCGCCTGGACGGGACAGCCGGAACGACCGTCACCCTGGGGATTTACCGCGCAGCCCAGCCTACAGAAGCCGCCGCGGAGAGCGAGAATACTGTTGCGGACGGCACAGACTCGTCTGGGACGGAACCGCAGGGGGAGTATCTGGAAATCACCGTTACCAGGGCGGAATACACCAAGCAGAGCATTACTTCGTCCGTGATCAACGGGAATGTGGGATACATCAAAATCTCTGAATTCAACGACAGCAGCGTCGAGCAATTCAATTCCGCCCTTTCCTCGCTCAATAAGCAGAAAGTAGCGGGTTTGGTAATTGACTTGCGGAACAATTCCGGTGGCAGCGTGGAGGCGATGGCGTCCATGCTGGACACCCTGTTGCCGGCGGGCAACCTGGTGACCACGCAGGATAAGAATGGGCAGACGACGGTGGAATATACATCGAAATCCAACGAGATTGCGCTTCCGATCAGCGTCATTGCAAATGAGACCACCTTTGGCGCAGCAGAAATTTTTGCTGCGGATATAAAGGAATTCAAAAAGGGCCTGGTTGTCGGACAACCGACGGCGGGATATGGCACAAAGGACGAGGTCATCCCCCTTTCGGACGGTTCTGCGATTACGCTTTCCGTGGCGAATTATTTGACGCCGGGAGGGACCGTGTTCAACGGCGTAGGGATTGCCGCAGATATATCCGCCACCTTGACCGAGGAGCAGATGGACTTGCTGGCGCGCGATGAACTAGCCCATACCGATGATGCGCAGCTGCAAGCCGCCGTCAGCGCATTGGTACGCCAAGGGGCGGCAGTTGCAGAAATCCCCGGGACGCAGAGCGCGCAGGGGACGGACGCCATCCCGGAGGAGGCCGGGGAAGGTTCGGCAACCGGTGAGGACGCCGCCTCTTCGGAAGGGACCCAGCCGACGGAAGAAAGCAGTACGTCCAGCAGCACGGCAGGATAAACGTTTTTCCTGGGAAGCACAAGGGGTTGCCAGAAAACCAGAAGATGTAAGAAGGTATCCCCAGCCGTGTGCGGGTTTGGTGAATTTTGCAGAGAGAGGTTTTTCTCCCTTATGGCTGCCTTTTGGAAAACCGCCCTATAAAGAAGATAAGGGGTCTGCTTGGAAGCAGAGTAGCCTTATGGCCGTAAAAAGAGCGAAAAGCCCGTGCAGGGAGATAGAAAAAATGGAACGAAAAGAGGAATATCTCTTTTTAAGGGAAGAAATCATGAAAAATAACAGCGCTGCGGAGAGTTACCGGAATGTCATGTACACGGTGACGATCGCTTTGCTGACGATTGCATTTAGTCAAAAGGAACCATTGCTGTTCCTTTTGCCGCTTTGCATTATCCTCCCGGCCTATAAAATCATTATAGATAAATTATTGGGAATGTGTAGGATTGCAGCCTATTTGATCGTATTCTTAGAGGGCAAGGACTTTCAATGGGAGACGAATTTATACCACTATGACAAGCTGTTTTCCAAGGGAAAGGCATCTATTGACGCATACTTATATTATGGGATTACGGCTTGCTGTTCTCTATTGGCAATGATACGAATCGATTTTTCGAAGATGCTGGATGCCGCAAATTTGTTCCGTATGGCTGTCATTGTGATCACAACAATCCTTTGCTTTGTAATCATTCGAAAATTGGATATTCGTTACCTTCAAGCGAAAGAAAAGTACATAGATGGATGGAAGAAGGTAAAAGAAGCCAAAGCCTCTGGACAAAATGGAAGCTTTTAGAGGTGAGCGGCATGAGCGCTGTTGCTTATCCGTTTGGAAAACCGTTCACTTTATAAAAACCTCCAGATCTGATAGAAAAAGGATACCCCCTCTTCACAGCCTTAGCTGTGAAGAGGGGGTTCTTTGGACAGCATCTGAAAAGTATGAAAGCAAAAATCTGCCTTGCAAGCCGGCGGATAGAATGATAAACTATAAACATACGAAAAGGATGGGATTCATGTGGAAAAGCTGAAAAAAATTTGGCGGTTCTTGACTGCCCCAGAGATGCTTCTGTACATTTTGTTCGGCATCCTGACCACGGCGGTCAATATCCTTTCCTTTGGGCTGCTGCGGGATGTCCTGCAATGGCAGTTGCTGACGGCCAATACGCTCGCGTGGGTGCTCTCCGTCGCGTTCGCCTTCCTCACCAATAAGGTCTTTGTGTTCCGAAGCAAAAGTTTTGCGGCCAAGTTGGTGCTGCGGGAGCTGGTCTCCTTTGTGGGTGCGCGCCTGTTTTCCCTCGCGGTGGATACCGCAGGCATGTGGCTGCTGGTGGACGTTCTCACCTGGAACGACTGGCTGGCAAAAGTCCTCATGAATGTCATTGTAATTGTTCTCAATTATGTGTTCAGCAAACTGTTTATTTTCAAACGCCCGCAGTAGAGCGCATTTCCCCAATATCATCAACGGAGCGCAGCCAGCGCCCCGGCCAATGGAGGATTTTACATGTTAGCAACGGAAAAGACCATGGAAAAAATTGTAGCGCTTTGCAAAAGCCGCGGCTTTGTCTACCCGGGTTCTGAAATCTACGGTGGCCTATCCAATTCCTGGGATTACGGCCCGCTCGGTGTGGAGTTTAAGAACAATGTGAAAAGGGCTTGGTGGAAGAAGTTCGTCCAGGAAAGCCCCACCAACGTCGGTTTGGACGCCGCAATCCTGATGAACCCGGAGGTCTGGGTGGCTTCCGGCCATGTGGGCGGCTTCTCCGACCCGCTGATGGACTGCCGCGATTGCAAAACGCGCCATCGTGCCGATAAATTGATCGAGGACTTCACCGGGGAACCGGCGGACGGTTGGAGCAACCAGCAGATGATGGATTTCATCAAAGAGCACGACATCAAATGCCCGAACTGCGGTTCCTCTAACTTTACGGACATCCGCCAGTTCAACCTGATGTTTAAGACGTTCCAGGGTGTGACGGAGGATGCGAAAAATGAACTCTATCTCCGCCCGGAAACTGCCCAGGGCATCTTCGTAAACTTCAACAACATCCAGCGCACCACGCGTAAAAAGGTCCCCTTCGGCGTATGCCAGGTGGGAAAGAGCTTCCGCAATGAGATCACGCCGGGCAACTTTATCTTCCGTATCCGTGAATTTGAGCAGATGGAATGCGAATTCTTCTGCAAGCCGGGCACCGATCTGGAATGGTTCGAATACTGGCGCGGCTTCTGCCGCGACTGGCTGCTGTCCCTCGGCATGACGGAGGAGAACATGCGCCTGCGCGACCACGCCAAAGAGGAGCTTTCCTTCTATTCCAAAGCCACCACGGACATCGAGTACCTGTTCCCGTTCGGCTGGGGCGAGCTCTGGGGCATTGCAGACCGCACGGACTACGACCTCAAGCAGCATCAGGAGCACTCCGGCAAGAGCCTGGAATATTTCGACCAGGAGGCCAACGAGCGCTACATCCCCTATGTGGTGGAGCCGTCCCTCGGCGCGGACCGTGTGACTTTGGCCTTCCTCTGCGACGCATACGACGAAGAGGTGGTCGATGCAGAAAAGAAGGACACCCGCGTAGTCATGCACCTACATCCGGCGCTCGCGCCGTTCAAGGCTGCTGTGTTGCCCCTCTCCAAAAAGCTGAACGATAAGGCGCAGGAGGTCTACAACCGCCTGACCAAGCACTTTATGGTGGATTACGACGACGCCGGTTCCATTGGCAAGCGGTATCGCCGGCAGGATGAGATTGGCACACCATACTGCATCACCTATGACTTTGACAGCGAGACCGACGGCTGCGTTACCGTCCGTGACCGCGACAGCATGGAGCAGGAGCGTGTGAAGATCGACGACCTGGTGCATTACATTTTGAAAAAGATCCAATTCTAAAAATCGGAAGAGGCCGGAACCCATGCGGTTCCGGCCTCTTCTTTTATAGAAACGTTACGTTTCGGCTGTATAAATGCGCAGGACGTCGTCCGATCCGTAGGCAACCAGATGGTTGGAATCGTCCGGCGCGATGGCGAGAAAATCCGATAAGGTCATAAAAGCGCCCCCGTTGGCATAGGTGACCGGGTATTCCTTTCCACCAATCTGGCAGGCTTGGTTCTTTACCGTGGCTTGGAGCCCACAGAGGCGCGCCGTTTCTGGGACGGGAAGGAGCACCGCTGTATCGCCTCCGGAACCCATCATCATGTTGCGGTTCAAGCTGGTGTCCCGCCCATTTACCCGGATAGTCCTGCGCGCCGATGCCGCACGGAGGGCCACCGTCATATCAGGCAGGGAAGAGAGGGCAACCGGCACACGGACGATCCCAAGGGCATAGGGGGCCACGTCGTATGGCTGAAAATAGACGACCAGATTTTCGCCGTCGAGGTAGTACGAATAATTGCCATCCAACGCCCGCACGGCCTCTGATGCGGTTTCATAGAGCGATTCATCCGTTAAGATGTTCTTCAAATGGGAAAGGATTTTATCCGTGATTTCCGGGATCGCTTCTTCCGGATTCCGGAAGAGATCGCGGAACTCGTAGAATTCGCCGGTCTCCGGGTTTACATTATAAGAACTAACCCAGCTCATCCCATGCGCGCCGCCGGTGTAGGTTTCATTGGTCAGCCAGACCGATAGCAGCCCGCTGTCCTGGTAGTCGAATACACTCTGGTAGAACAGTGTGGACGCCTGTCCCGCGCCGCCGTTTCCCGCTGCGGTTTCCTCCAGGTCTGCCATGGCATCCTGTTGCTCCGCCACAATTTTTGCGTTGAGCTCGTCCGCACCGGGAAATCCGGAGAAGTGCGGTGTGACGATTTTCCGCTGGATGTTCCCCTCGGTTTGGTTCTCAATGGAGATCGTTGGCGCGGATATGGTCGGTTGCGCCTCCGGAAGCGGTGCCTGCGAAGACCCAACGAGATCAGGTTGGGAGCCTGAATTGGAGGAGGAGCTCTGGGAAGAGGAGATGGTACCAGAAGAAGGAGCCTCCTGATTGGTGCATCCGCCTGTGGACAAACAGAGGCATACCGCTAACATCATTGCACATACGCGTATCAACATATATTTCATAGGAATTCTCCCTTTTGTTTCTTGAAAAAATGCATATCGTTTCAAAGAAGTTGTCTGCATTCATTATAAGGAATTTAAAAAAAATCGCAATAGAAATGACACAATTGTAAGCTGTGGTTTCAATCCGTAATGTCTTTGAAAAAGCCTATAACAAATATGCATATTTTCAGGGACGCTTCCGAGCGCAAAGCAGTCCGGAGCGTTTTCAAAGAGGCAGGACGCACTTCATTTATATGTGTCTATAGTCGCTTCTCTACTTAAATAATCATGCCACCGTTTACGCCCAGGACCTGGCCAGTGATGAATGATGCGCGGTCGGAGACGAGAAACCGGACGGCGTCCGCAATGTGGGTCGGGGAACCGAGCAGTTCCAGAGGCGTTTCCTCCCGTAGGGCTTCCAGGGCCTCTGCGCCCAACAGGGCGTTCATCTCCGTGTCGATCACGCCCGGAGCGATACAATTGACCCGGATGTGGGACGGCCCCAGTTCCTTTGCAAGGGCCTTCGTGAAGCCGATCACAGCAGCTTTGGCGGCGGAATAATGTACTTCGCAGGATGCGCCCACCTGCCCCCACATCGAAGAGATATTCACAATCGCCCCGCTCTTCTGATGGATCATATGTGGGAGCGCCAACTGGCAGCAATGGAAAACGCCTTTGACATCCACATCAAACATGCGATCCCAATCCGCCTCCGTCAGGTCGGTGAACAGCTTTTGCTGTGCAATCCCTGCGTTATTGACAAGCACATCCACTTCACCAATGGTGTGGAACATGGATTCTACCTGGGAGCGGTCCGAGACGTCCGCGCGCACAAGGATGTGCGGAAGGCCGGCAATTTGCTGCAATTCCCGGCAAAGCGCCTTGGCATCGGCTTCGCGGCTATGATAGTTGACGGCAATGCGGTAGCCGTCCGCAGCCAACCCGCGCGCAATGGCTGCACCGATCCCGCGCGAAGCGCCGGTCACAAGAGCTGTCCTCATAGTATGTGCCCCTTTCCTTATAGATTATCCGTGGCGAGCATGATCGCCGCCAACGCTGCGATGGGGGCGGTTTCCGTGCGCAAAATGCGGGGGCCAAGCGTTGCGATTTTTGCGCCGTGCTCCTGGGCAAAACGGACCTCTGCCTCAGCAAATCCGCCCTCCGGGCCGATGAAGAGGGAGAGCTTCTGCGTCTTCGGCCCAACAAGTGCGGAGATATGCTCGCCGCCGCCCTCATAAAAGAATAGGATTTCCCCCGCTTTTTCGGCTTCTTGGATGGCGGCGCGGAAGGGCAGGGACGGGGAGACCTGCGGAATCACGCCGCGCCCGCTTTGCTTGGCCGCTTCCTCGGCGATCTTTTGCCAGCGGTCGGCTTTCTTTTTGACGGCCTTCTCGTCCGGCCGGGAGACGCAGCGCTCCGACAGCATGGGGACAATGCGCGATACGCCCAATTCGACGGACTTCTGGACGACCGCATCCATTTTATCCGCCTTGGGAAAAGCCTGATAAAGCGTGACAAAGACAGAGGGTTCGCTAACACTGCGGCAGAAATTCAGCACTTTTACGGTCACGGTTTCCCCGTCGATCTGCTCGATTTCGCAGTTGTAATCCGTGCCGATGCTGTCGCAGAGGATGAGCGGTTCGCCCGGCCGCATCCGCAGGGATTTGGCGATGTGATGGGCGTCGGGCCCGGTCAGAATGGCGCGCTCCTCTGGAATATAATCGATAAAAAATCTTGGCATGATGGTCACCTCAATGGTTTGATTGCTTTATTATACCATATCAGGAGGTTGCTAGGTCGTTTACCGCCATAAAAATCATAGACCATTTGCGCTTAGTAGCGGTAAGATGGCGTATTGTTGGAAAGTGGCATATGTGATGTTCGCCCCTCTAAACGCACACAGCAGGTTATAGAACATTCGGCAAACGGGTAGCAACGTACAGATGGGGAATTCTTGAAGAAATGGCTTGACAAATCCTGTGATGTACATATAATAATACTTAGTAATACTAAGTAATTTAAATAGGAGAAGGGAAATGGATACAAGGTATGAACGGCAGCTCAAACGCGGCGTGCTGGAAATCGTTGTCCTCAAGCTCTTGAGCCAGGGGCGCGCCTATGGCTACCAGCTTTTGCAGCGTCTTGACCAGGAAAGCGGGGGCCTATTCCGCATTAAGGAAGGGACCCTATACCCGATTTTATACCGCCTGGAGGACGATGGCCTGGTTGTCTCGGAGTGGAGTATCCCCGAAGACAAGAGCGTTGCAAAAAAATATTACCGCTGTACGCCGAAAGGGGAGGAGGCCCTTGTAGAGCTGCTGGAGCTTTGGCGCAAATTTGACAGGGTAGCCAACCATTTTTTACAAGGGGAGGATGGGAAAACATGACAAAGGAAGCTTATATCCGCGCGGTGATGCGAAACTTGCGGCTGCCGCGCAAAATTAAAAAACGGATCAAAAACGATTTGCTGAGCGATTTTACAGCGCGTATGGAGGCGGGTGAAACGCAGGAGCAGATTATAAAAGATATGGGGACTCCGGACAAAGTAGCCGCGGAGTTCCACGAGAATTTTGCCGGTCAATTGCTTCCCCAAAGGACGCCGTTGGATTGGTTCCTTCTGATCGCGGGGATTTTGTTTGGTGCAATTGCCCTCTTGAAGGTTTTGGGCGAAGTGTTGCTTCCAGCCGTTTTATCGGCACTTTTTGCAGGCGGACCAGCATTCCCAGAGGATGTCGCTATCATCGGAGGGGCGGATGGGCCGACCGCGGTTTTTGTCACAGGGAGTTTGGCCATAGGTTCCATCCAGTGGATCGGGATCTTGCTTCCGCTTCTGCTGTGTGCGCTTTTTGTAGGGGCTTATCTTTGGCATCGAAGGAAGAAGAAATCTTCCATATCGTAAAAACAAGCGGCAGGAATCCTGCCGCTTGTTTTTGCATGGATTTACCACTTGACAGGGTGCGAGAAATATGTAATACTCTTAACTGTACTATTTAAAATAATACAGATATTACATATAAAGGAGGAGATTCCCAATGTTTCTTGGCGTGCTGATCACGGGCATTCCCTTTTCGTTGGTATTGGGAGCCCTGTTGTATTTCCCCTTCTTCCTGTGGAAGAGAAAACTCCATCTTTCCGCCCTGCGCCATCTGACGGTATATGCACTGATCTGCTTTACCATTCTGGTGTTTGATGCAACCTTGCTGATCGGTGGAATCAATTTCATGCCGCCCTATTATTTCTTAAACCTGGCGCCCTTTGAATGGCTGCGCCATCCCTATGAGATGGGCATGGAACGGATGGCCAGCCAGTTGGTGCTGAATATCCTGATGTTCGTCCCATTTGGCCTGCTGTTGCCAATGGTCTTTCCGCGTTTGCGCGCCTGTTGGAAAACGCTTCTGGCGGCTCTCGGCATCACGGTGTTGATCGAGGTGCTGCAATATTTCACCGGACGTTCCGCGGACATCGACGATGTGATCATGAACGTGCTGGGTGCTGTCATGGGGTACGGCCTGTTTGCCCTGCTGAACAAAGCGCTGCAATCCAGAAAGTGGTGGCAAAATATGTTGGGGGCTCAGTTGCCTGCATCCCTTAGAAAATAAATCAAATGATTTGATGGAACTAGGCTTGTTGAGAACTAGCTCGATGGGAAAGGAAAAGGACCTGTTCAAAATGAACAGGTCCTTTTCCTTTGTTTATGATGGAATCCTCCGTTAGGGACGTGGAAAAGGCACAATGAAATAAGAAAGCAATCGATTTCCCGCTTGCGGAGTCCTGCGAATGCTCCGGACATCTAGACTTCTTATACATATTTTTACATCTTTTATTAAGACTATTATACCATATTAATATGTTTTTATATACACTTAAACCACGCTTTATATACCTATAAAATTAGATACAAGAGTATTGAGCAATGAAAGAGTGGAAATATGGGATATTTTGACGAGAAGTTTCATAAGCGCGAAAAGAAGTACCGGCGGAATTATGAAATAGACGACAGCCTCTATGTACGCTTGGAACAACTCTCCACTGTATACGATGCCACCATTACCGACTTAGTAAATGCTTCTTTAGAGCACTTGATCGAAAGCGAAAAGATTTCCCTCTATAAAAAGGCAGACAACGATTTTTCTGTGACGCATACGCTTCTGATTCGTGAGAGCAATCTCGCCGGGCTCGAGGAACTGAAAGCGAAATACGGCGTGAGCATCTACAAACTCGTGAATATCGCCATCAGGAATGCGCTCGATGAATCGTAAAACAAAAAGCGGTTGAACGAGAAATTTATTCCTCAAATGCATGGATTTGTGAGGTGGCATAGGAAGTGTCAGACAAAAAAGTGATCGTACCGTTTACTGCCTTGACCTTTTGTATTGCCTATGGTGTGTCAAGCGTGTTGATTGTGCTTGGCCAATTCGGATATAGAGTTTACGGCTTGGTTGGCTCATTACAACAATTTGCAATGAATATCCCCTTTGCTATTTATATTTTGTCTCCCGCGATTGCTTCATTTGTCGTTTTAAGAAAGAATGGCGAAGTAGCAAGTTTGCGGGAATGGATAAAAACGGTCTTTTATTGGAAAACGGATGTTTTTGTCTATCTGGTTGTAGTTGCAGGCGTTGCACTGTATTTTGGTATACATATGGCAGTAGCAGCAGGCACAGATAAGATGCTTCCGTTTTATATGTTTTTCCTTTCTTTGCCTGGGAATTTTTTTATCGGCGGCCTGGAAGAAACTGGCTGGATGTATGTATTGCAGCCCGGACTAGATAAAAGATATGGGTTCCTTGTTTCCTCCATTTTCGTTGGGGTTATTTGGATTTTTTGGCACATCCCCCTCTTTTTTATTCCTGGAACAAATCACTGTGACGGGCTGATTGACTTTTGGATGTTCAATATACAGGTTATGTCATTAAGTTTTTGGCTCTGTCACAACAAATGGTTGATTTTTGACGAGAAATAGCGTATAATAATAGTAAGAAACAGTACCACCGAAGGAGGTAATTGGATATGCCTACTATCAAAGACGCATTAGATATTATCGGTAAGTTGACTGTCGCAGAGCAGGAAAGCCTTAAAACAATGCTTTTAAGTCCTGCCTTTGTAAAGTCTTTGAATATTGAAGATTTCGTAGCAAAGGAACGCTTTGCAAATGGTCGTGTATGCCCTCTTTGTGGCTGTATCCATGTGGTTCGCAATGGTCATCGTAAAGATGGCACACAGCGATATGTATGTAAGGATTGTGGCAAGTCCTTCGTGATTGCTACGAACTCCATTGTGTCTGGTACAAGAAAAGACTTGTCCGTGTGGGAGCAGTACATTGATTGTATGATGAATGGCTTATCCATTCGTAAGACTGCTGTTGCTTGTGGGATTCACAGAAACACCGCATTCCTTTGGAGACACAAGATTTTGGATGCACTTCAGAATATGGCAGACGATGTTACCCTTGACGGCATTATTGAGGCTGACGAAACTTTTTTCGCCATCTCGTACAAGGGCAATCATAGCAAGAGTAAGACATTTGCTATGCCACGCAAGGCTCATAAGCGTGGTCATTCTACACATATCAGAGGCTTGTCCCAAGAAAAGGTATGTGTTCCTTGTGCGGTTAATAGGAATGGCTTGTCTATCTCCAAGATTACGAATACTGGTAGAGTTTCTACAAGAGATTTACATCATATTTATGATGGTAGGATTAAGACCAATTCCACTCTTGTTACGGACAAGATGAACTCCTATGTGAGATTTACAAATGCCAATGGCATTGACCTTGTGCAGTTAAAGACTGGCAAAGCCAAGAAAGGCATTTATAATATCCAACATATCAATAGCTACCATAGCCAGCTAAAGAGGTTTATGCGTGGCTTTAACGGTGTTTCTACCAAGTATCTGAACAACTATCTTGTGTGGAATAACCTTGTAAATTACGCCAAAGAAAGCGACATGGAGAAAAGGAACATCTTCTTAACTTTCGTTTTGGCAACATTGAAAACTGCTAAATGCAGAGATTTATCAAACAGACCAGCAGTTCCTCTGGTCGCCTAATTAGAATTTGTGGAGATGATAAGATGGTCAATATAACAGATGTAAAACAGATTCTTCAATTTGCAATAGATGCGGAGATTAAAGTCTTTCTTGATGGTGGCTGGGGTGTAGATGCTCTTCTTGGATATCAGTCAAGAGCCCATAATGATATTGACATTTTTGTAGAAAAGAACGATTATCAGAACTTTATAGAAATAATGAAAGCTAATGGCTTTTATGAGATTAAGATGGAATATACAACATTGAACCATACTGTATGGGAAGATTTGAAAAACAGAATTATTGATTTGCATTGTTTTGAATATACGGACGAAGGTGAAATTCTTTATGATGGGGATTGTTTTCCGGTAGAAACTTTTTCGGGTAAAGGAAGAATTGAGGAAATAGAGGTTTCCTGTATTGAACCATATAGTCAAGTAATGTTCCATCTGGGATACGAGTTTGATGAAAATGATGCACATGATGTGAAGTTATTGTGTGAGACACTTCATATCGAAATTCCAAATGAGTATAGATAACTGCAAATAACAGTTTGTAGGGGAGTTCTGATACTCCCCTATAAAAATGGCTATTTATCAACTGTTTGTTGTGACATAGCCAAGTTTTTTTAGAGGGGCAATCTATAAAATAGCAGGAAAAGGGTATGTGTTTGTGTATGTGCTGTTTCATACCATGTTTAATGCCATGTCCTCCTTGTTTGTTTCCAGGATGACATGGGCGGGGACAATTGTTGCAAATATTGCAATGATTCTTTTTTCGATCGCAATTGTTACGATGCATCGCAAATCTAAAACGAAAGATGGATAAGCTTTATCTTTTAAGCGGTTCGTCCCGCACGGGTAACCGCTTTTGCGGAAAAATTCTAAAAGGGCTGCATCATCGAACGATGCAGCCCTTTTCCTTTTGTCTGTCTATAAATTTAAAATGTCAGAGCCGCTTCCAGAGGAGAAAACAAGGGGACTCTTTTGAGGCCTTTCGTATAGCGCCAAGTGTTTTCAGTCCATTTCAGCTTTAAGATTCCGTTTCGCGGACCAACTGGTAGGTCTTCATGCCGCCGCTGAGATTATAGGCGTCAAAGCCGTGTTGCTTTAGGATACGCGTAGCAAGGTAGCCGCGAAGCCCCACACGGCACGTAACATAGACCGGCTTATTCGGATCCAGTTCCGATAGGCGGCCGCGCAGTTCGTCCAGCGGGATGTTTTGATAACCGGGGATGGTGCTCATACCGAATTCCGCCGGGGTGCTCACATCCAGGCGAGTGGTGCCTTCGGGAGAGAGGCCCGGGATATCCTCCGCATAATAGACGGGCATATCGCCCTTGAGGATATTAGCCGCGGTAAAACCCAGCATATTGACCGGGTCCTTGGCGGAAGAAAACGGCGGTGCATAGCAGAGCTCCAATTCTTCCAGGTCGTAGACAGTCCCATGGAGACGTATAGCGGTTGCCAGCACATCGATCCGCTTTTCTACGCCCTCGTATCCTATCGCCTGCGCACCGAGAATGGCACCGTTGCCGTCAAACAACATCTTCATAGAGATTGGTGTTGCGCCGGGATAGTATGAAGCGTGGGACTGCGGATGGATATAGGTCTTGCGATAGGGAAGGCCCAGCGCCTTGGCCTGCTTTTCGTTTAGACCTGTCGAGGCAGCCGTCAAATCAAACGCTTTCAACACCGAGCTTCCCTGCACCGGCTGTGCAGCTTGATGGCCGCCCAACGCATTTTCTGCAGCGAGCCGCCCCTGTTTGTTGGCCGGACCTGCCAGCGGGACCAGCGTTTCCTTTCCGCTGACCAGATGCGTCACGCCGATGGCGTCCCCAACTGCATAAATGTCCGGGTCGGACGTCTGGTAGGAAGCGCTTACAGCGATGCTGTTGCCCACGCCGAGATGCAATCCGGCCTCTTTTGCCAGCTTGTTTTCCGGAGAAACCCCGATCGAGAGAAGCACGAGGTCGCTTTCGATCGCGCTTCCGTTCGATAACTCCACCTGCAGGCCGGTATCCACCTGTGCGATTCCTGCCAGGCCAGTTTTCAGCCGCAAAGAGACGCCATGCTCTGTCAAATGCCTATGTAATATTTGTGCCATTTCCGGATCGAGGGAGGCCACCACTTGGTCTGCAAATTCAACGATGGTCACATCCAGACCGCGCCTCTGAAGGTTTTCCGCCATCTCCACACCGATGAATCCCCCTCCGACCACAACGGCGCGTGAAGCGGAGCGGCCTTTTAGATAGGCATCGATCCGTTCCATATCGGTTACGGTGCGCAGGGTAAAGACACCGTCGAGATCGATCCCCGGCAAAGGCGGACGTTTCGGTTCGGCCCCTGGGGAGAGGATCAACTTATCATAAGATTCGGTATAGACCTCTCCGGTCCGCAAATTTTTGACTTGCAGCTCTTTCTCTGCACGATGGATCGCAAGCACTTCATTTTCGGTCCGGACGTCTATGCGGAAGCGGTTGCGGAGCAGATCCGGTTTTGTAACCAGAAGGGCATCCTTTTCTTGGATGGCGCCGCCAATATAATAGGGAAGCCCACAGTTTGCGTAGGAAATATAATCTCCCTTTTCGAACAACACGATGTCGGCATCTTCGCTTAGTCTTCGTAAACGCGTCGCGGCGCTTGCACCGCCGGCCACACCGCCTACAATACAAATCTTCATTTTAAAACCTCCTGCTGCTCGTAATGATATCCCTATTTTAATACCAAAAGTTGCGAAAAGGATGTGACTAAGTTACAGTAGACGGCTGACTGAACAAAGAAAAGCCATTGCCAATTTCAACCCACACCACCCTCGCGGGTGGCGACTGGCTGACGCTGTTGGTTGTGGGATCGTCCCCGCATTTCAATCCACACCACCCTCGCGGGTGGCGACGACCCCCGGCGCGGTATGGACCAAGGAGAAAAATATATTTCAATCCACACCACCCTCGCGGGTGGCGACCTTCCAACGAGATGTTTTTCTTGGATGGCTATAGGATTTCAATCCACACCACCCTCGCGGGTGGCGACATATCAAAAAATGAGCAGCGTTGAAACCAAAATAATTTCAATCCACACCACCCTCGCGGGTGGCGACATGATTGCCACCCGGGTTAAAAACGGAGGGACAATTTCAATCCACACCACCCTCGCGGGTGGCGACTTAATGCAGAGAGCTATCAGGATCCGCAACTGCGAATTTCAATCCACACCACCCTCGCGGGTGGCGACCTGATAAAATCGACCATCGGTTGAAAACCTACATTTCGCCTTCCACCGTGCGGACCTTGCTCAGGTCTTCCGTCTCGCGGACGCTGTTGAAATACTCTGTGATGGTTGCCATCTCGACATTTGCGCCCTGCACAGCGTCCGAGCCGTCCTGCTGGAGAACCCTTGCATACTGGCCGGAATCGGGGCCGCCGCCGTGGTCGCCATTGCCCATCATGCCGAGCGCTTTTTTCACGCCGGTCTCTTTGCCGGTCTGCTCGTTGCGCTTGAGGGCGTTGACAATCTGGCTGTCGCTGTAGATGTTGACATAGTCCTTCATCGGCGCATAGGCCAGGACTTCGGTGCCGTCGATGGCCTTCCACTTGAAGATGTCGGAATCGCGCTCGGTGTTCTGCTGCTGCCAGTTGAGCTTCGTGGTGACGAAGTTGTCCATGCCGGCCTTCTTCAGGATCTGCGGGAACTGCCCGTTAAAGCCGAATGTATCCGGCACATAGCCGACCGTACTCATCTGGTTGAATTCCCTCTCGAAGAAGCGCTGGCCTTCCAAGCTTTGGCGGACCAAAGCTTCGCCGCTGGGGAGGTTCAGGTCCGGCTCGACCACCTGGCCGCCGGGGTTGTCCCACTGCCCGTTGGCGATGAGCTCCTTGACGTCCTCATACATCTCCGGGTAGTATTCCTTGGTCCACTCATAGTGCTTCGAAGCGGACATGGTGAACTTGTAGTTCTCATTGCTCTTCAGGTTTGTGATTGCGCGGTTGAACGTATCACTGATGACATCGCGCGCGGTGTCCTCATAGGGCCACTGCCATGCGGTATCGATGTGTGCGTTCGGGACCAGGTACATGGTCCAGCTGCTGTCGATGTGCGCCTCAGAAGGCGGATCTTCACGGACAGCCAATGCCTGGGTCATGGCCGAAGCTGCCATGAGCGTCGCAAGCATAAACGAGACTGCCTTTTTCAAATTTTTCCTTTTCATACTTCTCTCCTTTTTTTGCATGCCCGTCCAAGCGGGGTGCAAAAGTATTTAAAGATGCTGGATACATTCCCGATAGGTTATGCACGCTCCTTTCCGTTTCATGTTATTGTGCCCCAAGGGGAAACTTGAGGGCTTCATTTGTAACTATCTGCAAACATCGGATGGCGATGTTTTGTCAGCTCAAACCAATTCCTCCATGCCGACGGAGGCTACATAATCAGCCCAGATCTGGCCGTTTTCCTGGGAATTGAGTTCGGTTTTCACGCCTGCCGCGCCCGGGTCGTCGATGCCGCAGAGGTCGGCACGCAGGGCGTTCTGCATCAGGAGCAGGTACAGGGTTTCGGAGTAATCCTTGACCAGCTGCTCCACTTCCGGCGTGGCGAACGACAGATCGCGTTCCTCGATCTCCTGATAGAGCCGGTCGGTCTTGATGAGGAACACCGGGTCATAGGGGTAAAGGACATACTGCTGATCGAACAGGGTGGAGAGGGTATCTTCATAGCCGGCCAGAAGGTTGACCGTGTCTTCTGCGCTCCAGTTCTGTGCGGATAGGTTCCAGTAATTGGGGATAAAGGAGGTCCCGGAGAAGTAGGCGCGCACCATCTCCTCGTTGTCGCCCAGCAGGTCCTGCATCAGGCGGGAGATGTTCACATCCTGCCGCTGGGGTTGCTCCATCAGGTAGTGGAGCAGTGCGTTTTCCTGCTTTTGGCTGGTGAAGCTCTCGATGGTCTCCAGAATCAGCGGAACCTTCACATTGAAATAGAAGTCCTCCTGACCGGCCGCCATGGACCCCTCCATATCGGAGGAAAGGGAGGCCATGACGGGGTCTTTCAAGGAGATAAACAGATATTTCATGTAGCGGGTATTGAGATCGTCCTGCACCTGGATGCCGTAGAGGTCCTTCAGCTCCTGGGGGAGCGCCTCTGCGGAGGCGTTTACATACCGGTCGCCCAGGCCGCGATACAGCCATTCGTTCGGTTGGTAATGCAGGTTGCGCGCATGGACCTTGCTGTCGAAGAAGGCATGGTATAGGGTGCGGGACATGGTCTGACATGCATCCGGCGTGTACATCGAGAGGGAGATCGCCGCGCTTTGCCCGCCGACGCCGGAGAGGATGATGCTCTCGCCGTCCTCGTTGGTGCGGAGCAGGACCACCGGCTTGTCCAGATTGCTGCCAAATACGCCGGTATAATAATTGTAGAAGGAAATGACCATACTCAGGTCGCTGAGCTCGGCGCTTTCCCGGATGGCGCTGTCCAGGTAGAATACGGCGTTTTCCCCGCCGGAGGACAGGTTCAGCGGTTCAAAACTGCCGAAGCAATAGCTGGAATTGATCAGGTCGTAATAGTCGTACCAGGTGGGGCGTTCCAGCTGGAAGGATTTTTCCGGGCTGTTCGCCGGTGCAAAGGGGATGATGGCGTTCCAGTCGGAGCCCCCCGCAAGCTGGAAGGAAACGCTGCTGATGTACTTTTCCATATGCGTCAGGTTGTTGGAGTCAAACAGCGGCATCATCAGGACCTTTTTCCCTTGGAAGGCCAACAGATCCTCATAGAGGTCGCCATCCACCTGGAAATCCACGCCGGTGTTTTCCCCGAGCTTGACGTCGTATTGGAAAACGACGGATTCGCAGTCCTCCGACACAGGCCCGATCTCCCAGGCGCTTCCCAAATTGTTCAGGGCGATTTCTGTGCCGTCCGCATCGGTGCAAACCGGCTCCGACGCTTCCACCTCGCCGATATCCAGATAAAACATCCGGTCGGGGGAAAGCTTGTCCGGCGTCAGTTCTATGGAAACACTCACAATCTTGCTTTCGATGTCCGTAGGCTCCACGGTGTAGGAAACGCCGAACTGTGCAAGGTCGGGGTCCATATGATAGGATGCATCCCCCTGCGTATGCCACAGGCCAAACGCGGACAGCGCCACCAAAACCAATGCGGCGCAGCCGCCGATCAAAAGATTCTTTTTCATAAAAGTTACACCTCCAAAAAGTTGCCGCGCAAAAAATCTATGCAGTTTGATAAAAAACACGTGATAGCGGTACACATTTGAAAGAATTGGTAAATTCCTCTTATCAATATTATACAAGCAACCTCCTTGGAAAAAGTAGGGGAACATTTTTTGAATACAGGGGGGTTCCTTTGGGAAAATGGATAATTTACTTGAAAGAAGTAGATAAAAATTAATAAAATATCCCATATCATCCACTTATAAACAGCAAATGGACAGGGGAACGACACCCTGTTGAGGAGGAACTATGAAACATCGAGGAAGATGGATTGCGCTTGGGGGCATTTTGGCAATCTTGGCGGCGGCAATCGTGGCCGTTTGCGTGGTAGATCCAAAGTATGATCTCCACTATACGGTATCGGCCCCGGAGGTAAAGGCCAATACGCTGGAGGTTGTGCTGGAAGTACATAATTCTCCCCTATCGCGAGGGAAAACCGTTTCCTTATATATAGGGGATAAGGATGTGACCGTACAATCGTGCACGGGGGCGGATGGAGTGAGCCTGCCGGCCCATCAGACGGAGGACTTCCTGACATTTGAGTTGGGGCGTGGGGCCGACGTTTCGCTGGTCTATCAGGTGCCGTTGGGAGCCTCTGGGAAACATGGCCAAAGGGGGATGGTGCAGGAGGAATACTGTGTGTTCGACGGCGGCCAAGCGCTGCTCCTGCCGATGGAATTCTATCAGGACGGGTTCCCGCAGGATGAGGCGGTGGTGCGCTCACTGCGTGTCGCGCTCAAGGCGCGGGAGGGTTGGACGGTCATCCTGCCCTTTGAAGAGCTTCAGGATGTGACCTGGGCGGACGCCTACAACCTCAACAACGACGCCTTTGCCATGGGGAACTTTGCGCAATACTTTCCCGCAGAGCAGACCGGCGGTGCGGCGGTCTATGGGGTCGCGGGGGAAGAGGGGCAATTCCCGCAGGAGGTCGCCTCCGGCATCTCCGCCCTGCGCGCCTACTATGCGGAGCGGTTCGGCACAGAGGAGCAGCCGTATCAGATCATCCTCTTGCCAACAGAGGAAGGGGACGTGATCGGCGGAGCGGGGGTGCACAGTGTATGCGCAACCTTTGACGCGGCAGACCGGCGGGACTGGGAATTGCTCAGCCATCGCATGTTCCACGCCTATTTCGACCATGCGGTCCCGACACAGACCTTCCATGCCGCGCCAAACCTCTGGTTTTACGAGGGATTGGCGACCTATTATGAGAACGCCTCCATGGGAGCGCTGCCGGAGGCACAGCGGGAAGTGCTGGATATCCGCCCTGAATGGCAGTTCAACTCCCTGTTTAACCGGTATTTGACGATCAAAATAAAGGACCCGGCCCTTTTCTCATTTGCGCCCATGGACGAGGCGGATCTTTCGGAATCCGCAGGACGGACGGAATTCCTGCATTATATCCAGGCGCCACTGGTGGTCAAGCTGGTGGAGGATCGCGCGGAAGAGCGATCTGGGGGGAAGGACGCGGTGCTGCGTGCGGTTTTGGAAAAGGGCGGGGAGGACTTCTCGCCTGCGGCGCTCTTGGCGGAACTGCTGGGGGAGGACGGCGGAGCGGTCTACAACCGCTGGTTCCAGTCGGAGGAATTGCTGCCCATGTGGGAAGATGCAGACCCCGCTTACCCAGAGGAGCGCGCCCTGGAGGATGTCGCCGATGTGGAAGTGATGCTGGCCAGTTGGATGACCAGCCAATTGGGGCAATACCCCTGCGACCTGCCCGATTGGGAGACGGCCTGCCAACTGGAGGACATCCCTGCGTTCCAGGAGGCCTCTTTTGCGGATGCGGAGACCGAACGCTTGGTGGAAGAGCATTGCCCAGTGGTTTGGAAGCTGTTGAAGCAGTATGCGCTGCGCGCGCAGGTATGCGGCGTGCCGTTTGAGGAACCCATGCTGCGGTACCGGCTCTTGGCCGACGAGGACAATCTTCAGAAGTGGGAGGATTGGCTCCATGCACAGGGGGTTTCCGCCGCCGTTTCGAATGGGGGAGTATAACGGAATTTCGATTCCATTGAAAAATATCACCAAACAACCGGCTGTCACATGACGAATCATGTGGCAGCCGGTTGTTTTTTGCGACGCATGGAGCGCGTCAGGGACACACAGGCTGTAATGTGTTTGCTGGCCTGTTTTCCCCGTTCGTGTTTTGAGAGATTTGGTTATTAATCGTTTTATATAAATATTCTGAACTAGTTGACAATTGCTTATGAAAATGATTTAATAGTTTCGGAAGACATTGGAAAAATAAGGAATTCCGGTAATATTATTTATCGGATGAAAGGAGGGTAGGGGATCTTTTTTGGAATAGGAAAGAATTTCATGTGGAGAGGAGTGCAAGAATGAAAAAGAGAACTTTCGGACAAAAGCCATGGAGACGGACGCTGGCCATTTTGTGCAGCGCATGTATGATTACCTCCTGCCTGCCGTTTGCAACGGCCTCGGCCAAAACGGTGGACGGTTTGGCGGATCTATCCAGGCAGACGGCGGCGGAGGGCGCGGTCCTGCTGAAGAACGAGGACCAAACCCTACCGGTGAAGCCAGATGAAACGGTTTCGGTGTTCGGACGCATTCAGATCAACTATTTCAAGAGCGGCACCGGTTCCGGCGGCAAGGTAAACGTCGATCATGTGACGAACATCCTCGACGGTTTCCGCAAAAATCCGAAGATCCATGTCAACGAGGACCTGGCGAAGGTCTATGAAGACTGGGTCGCGGAGAACCCGCCGGTGGGCATCGGGGATTGGACCGAGCCCTGGAGCCAGGCGGAAATGCCCGTGACCGAAGAGCTGGTTGCAGACGCAGCTTCCAAATCCGATAAGGCGATCATCGTGCTCGGCCGCACTGCGGGCGAGAGCAAGGACGCCAGCAACACGGAGGGAAGCTTCCTCCTGACCGACGACGAACGCGACATGATCCAAAAGGTCACCAACCAATTTGACCATGTGGCCGTCCTGTTGAATGTCGGCAATATCATCGACATGAGCTGGGTGGAAGAGTACGGCGTCGAGTCCGTGATGTACGTTTGGCACGGCGGTATGGAAGGCGGCAAGGCGGTCGCAGACGTTGTCAGCGGTGATGTCCCGGCCTCCGGAAAGCTGAGCGATACCATCGCTACGTCGTATGAGGATTATCCTTCCGCCGGGAACTTCGGCAATAATGAGTACAACAACTATGTTGAGGACATCTATGTGGGATACCGCTACTTTGAGACGTTTGCGCCGGATAAGGTGCTGTATCCCTTCGGTTTTGGCCTCACCTATACCGACTTCGCCGTGGAAACCACCTCCGTGGAAGAAGTGGACGGCAAGATTGAAATCACCGTAAACGTAACGAATACGGGCGATTATAAGGGCAAGCAGGTTGTCCAGGTCTACTACGGCGCGCCGCAGGGAGAGCTGGGTAAGGCGGCGAAGTCCCTAGCGGGCTTTGCAAAGACCGGTCTCCTGCAGCCAGGCGATTCCCAGGAGATGACCATCTCCTATGACATCGACCATATGGCTTCCTATGACGATGCAGGCAAGACAGGCCATAAGTCCGCCTATGTACTGGAAGCGGGCGATTATCCGGTCTATGTGGGCACATCCGTGCGCGACTGCGACGTGGTGTACACCCATACGGAGCCGGAGCTGCGCGTGGTTGAACAGCTCCAAGAAGTCATGGCGGTGGACCCGGACCATGCGTTTGAGCGCATGGCTGCAACGGAAGATGCAGAGGGCAACATCGTCATGGAGATGGAGCCGGTGCCCACCCGCACAGTGGACGTCAACGAGCGCATCCAGGCGAACCTGCCGGAGACGATCGAACCGACGGGCGACCAGGGCTATACGCTTCTGGATGTCTATAACGGTGATATCAGCATGGAAGAATTTGTGGCGCAGCTCCCGTTGGAGGACGTCGCCTATCTGTGCCGCGGCGAGGGCATGAACAGCCCGAAGGTCACCCCGGGCACGGCTTCCGCGTTCGGCGGTTTGACGGACAGCCTCAAGGCGTTCGGTATCCCGATCGGGTGTTGTGCAGACGGACCGTCCGGCATCCGTATGGATGACGGTGAGCTGGCGACAGCGCTGCCCATCGGCACACTGATGGCCTGCACCTGGAACACCGACCTGGTGGAGAAGCTGCACACCCTGCACGGCCAGGAATTGGTGCTCAACAATGTGGAATGCATGCTGGGACCTGGCATCAACATCCATCGCGACCCGCTCTGCGGCCGCAACTTTGAATATTTCTCCGAAGACCCCGTGCTCACCGGTGTGATGGCCTCCGCTGCGACCCGCGGCGTGCAGAAGAGCGGCGCGATGGTTACGCCGAAGCATTTTGCAGCCAACAACCAGGAGCAGAACCGGAATAATAACGACTCCCGCGTTTCGGAGCGCGCCCTGCGCGAAATCTACCTCAAGGGCTTTGAAATTGTGGTGCGCGACGGGAACACCGGCACCATCATGACCTCCTACAACAAGATCAACGGCATTTGGGCCGCTTCCAACTATGACCTGTGCACCACGACCCTGCGCAACGAGTGGGGCTTTGACGGCATGGTCATGACCGACTGGTGGGCCAACGAAAACGAGGACGGCCTGCTCCGCCAGGAGGCCGCCATGGTCCGCGCACAGAACGACATTGCGATGCCTGTGGCGGACGAAGCGGATTCCATTGTCAATGCGGTCAACGCCGGTGTGCTGACCCTTGGCGAAGTGCAGCGCAGTGCGATCAATGTGCTGAACTGCCTGATCAAGTCCCCAGCGTTCGCACGCATGTATGATTTGGACTATGTAAGCCCCTATGAGCCGGGCGAGCATTGGTTCAGCGTCGAAAAGAGCGAGCCGGGCGACCCGATGATCAGCAGCCTGACGGTCGGCGGACGCGCCATCCGCATCTTCAACCCGCTGGTGCTGGACTATGAAGTCTATACCAAACTGAACGAGGGCGTGGAAATCCCTGAAGTGGCCGTGGAAGCGCCGGACGGCGTGAAGGTCCAGGTGGTTCAGGCAACCCAGGAGAACCCCATTGCGGTCATCTATGCCAACGAGGGTATGGAGGAGCGCATCTATAAAGTGATCTTTACCGATGAAGCGGGGCTCCCGCCGGTATTTGAGAACCCGATCTATGCGTATGCAGATGACATCCAGGTCAATGGCGAGTCCATCCTAGAGTTTGAATCCACCCTCACGGACTATTCCGTCCTGTTGGAGGATATGGCATCCATTCCGGAGATCACGGCCGATGTGCCGGAGGGCGTAACCTATACAGTGGACTATGACCCCAATACGCACATTGCGGTGATCCGCTGCGAATCCCCGGATCAGGCGTTTGTCTATACGGTTCGCTTCTCGCAGGGGCCGCGCAGCGATGAATTCGATGGTACCGAGCTGCAAAGCTTCTGGACCGTCAACCGCCCGAATCCGGAAAACCTCAAGCTTGAGGACGGCGCCCTGTGCATCACCACAGAGGTGGGCGACCTGTACCAGACGAACGACAACCTGTGCAACTATGTGACGCAGCCGGCCGCCGGCAACTGGGACGCCTATACCAAGGTGACCTTTGACCAGAAACCGCATCGGTTGTATCAGGAGATTGGCATGATCGTCATGCAGGACGAGGACAATTACATCACGTTCCGCATGGAGTACAATGAGAGCAGCAGCGCCCAGCGTCCCGGCGCGAACTTCTTCCTCTCGCAGGAGAGCAACGGGACCCACAGCCAGCTGGTTGCCAGCAAGGATCTGGCCGACTTGGTGACGGACAACGTCATGTATCTGAAGCTCTCCAAGCGCGGGAACACCTATACCGGTGCGATCAGCGTGGACGGCGAGACCTATTATGATCTGGGGGCTTCGGCCTCTGGGAACTATTCCGATCCAAAGATTGGCCTGTTGGCCTCCGACGGTTCTGTGGATGGCGACCATCTGACGGCAAAATTTGATTATCTCCGCTTCGACACCAGCATGGAGTCGGAGTATATCCCAGTCGGTTCGGGAACAACCCGGATCAAGGCCGCGGATCAGTATGCCAGCATTTCGGGGACCATGCGGCCCGAAAACACATCGGATGAGGATGGCGGCCGCAACCTGGGCTATTGCGACAAGGGCGAATATGCCATCTATAACATCGAGATCCAGAAATCCGGCTATTATGACATTGCGGCCCGAATTTCCAGTGGGCAGGATGCGCTTGGGCAGTATACGTTCGTGATGCAGATCAAGGGCGAGACGTTTGCATCCTTCACCACCGGCGGGACCGGCGGCTGGCAGAACTGGGTGACCAGAGAAGGCCCGCGCGTGTATCTCGAGGCGGGAAAATATAAGGTTAAGGTCTTGATGACGACCGGCGGCCTGAACCTGAACTGGTTCGAATTTACGGCTGTCGACACGCCAGCAGAACCGGGCGATCTGATTGTTACGTATCCCACCAGCGCACAGCTGGCCGTGGATGGCGAAGACATGACCATTGCAAACCTGATCGGCCGCTATGAGACAGCAATGGAAAAGGATGCTTCCTATACGCTGACCTTTACCCCGCGCGTAGAGGGCGAGGAATTTGCGGCAATCTCTGTAAACGGCGAACCGGTTGTGTTCGATGCAGACACCGATACCACGGCCTACATCTATGAGGGTACGATGGGCAGCGGTGACACAGCGCTGGATTTCTCCTTCACCGTGGTGAACAAGCAGATCCTACGCACGACCATCGAGATTGCAGAAGGCCGTGCGGACGAAGCAGCGGAAGCTGTACCGTCCGTGAAAGAGAAGTACGAAGCAGCCTTGCAGGCGGCGAAGGACGTCGAAGCAAAGAAGACCGCAACGCAGGACGAGATCAACACCGCATGGAGCAACTTGATCGACGCACTGCATTATCTGAGCTTTGCCGCAGGCGACAAGAGCCAGCTGGAAATCCCGATGGAGATCGCAGAGTCCATCAACCGCGACCTGTTCACGCCGGACAGCCTGGCAGCGCTGGACGAAGCGTATGCAGCGGCGGAAGACCTGCTGGACGATGAAGAAGTCCTGGAAGCGGACATCACCGCAGCGGTGGATGCGCTGTATGACGCCATCTATGGCTTGGTCTACCGCGCAGACGTCACCGAGCTGGAAGCGCTGGTCCTCAAGGGCGACGGCATTGTTGAAAACGCCGGCCAGTACATCCAGAATGACGCATGGACGAGCTTTGAGACCGTCCTGGCCGAAGCAAAGACCGTGCTGGAAGATGCAAACGCAACGCAGGATGCGGTGGACACCGCAGCAGAAGATTTGGCAGCGGCGATCTCCGCCCTGCGCCTGATCCCGGATAAGGATGCGCTGGAAGCATTGATCGGGGAAGCCGAAGCGATCAACACCAGCAAGTACACGGCAAAGAGCGTAGCAACGATGAAGGCCGCATTGAGCACCGCGAAGGCGGTCCTGAACGACGCAGAAGCGACCGAAGAAGGGGTTGCAGACGCGGTCGAGGCGCTGGAGAACAGCATCGACGGCCTGGTCGAGAAGAGCACCTCCACGAGTTCGAAGGGCAGCACGTCTGCGAACATCGGCAACGCATACGGCGCAGCGGGCGTTGTATCTGCAAGCCAGAGCGTGGCGGCGAATGCCTATGTGGTTTCCGACACGACGGTCAACTTCACCTTGAAGAGAGGCAGCGCATACTGCTTCAAGATGACGGTCGTGAACGGCAACGCCATGACGCCGAGCTTCACGGTCGGCAACGGCGAAGTGCTGAAGACGCAGTTCGTGGCGAAGGTTGGCAACGACTACTATTACAGAGTCTATGCCACCGGCACGCCGGGCCAGAGCACGGGCGTTTACACCACCCTGCCGGGCCAGAACGCAGTGAAGCACTGTGCCGTGACGATTGGCTAATCGGAAATAGTAAAATAAAAGGGAAGGATTCTTCCCGATAACAGTAAGGCCCCAACCCCGGGGAGATTCCCAGGGTTGGGGCCTTTTAGGTTTTTTCTTGAATTACTCGACGTTTACCGTGCAGTAATTGACCGGCGCTTGACCAGGGATGGCCGCATAGACGCCCGTGCTGCCGGCGCCGACGCCCTTGACCGTCAACAGGTAGGAACCATTGCGCAGCTTCAGGCCGGCGGTGATCAAAACATTGCTGTTGCCGGTGGTGAACTGTGGGGTTCCAACGTTTCCATTCGGTGTAAACAGGAACGTATAAATGTTTCCCTGCCGGATGGTAAAGGGATGCGTGGTGTCACAGGTCAGGCTCCCGGTGGGGGTGGACCCCGACGACGAAGAACGATTGCCGGTGGCCTGGAAGCTGACGGAGGAACCGTCCACCGTCGTCGTAATCACCGCCGTGCCCGTGCCGACATTGTTGATCTGGAAGATGTACCCGTCGCTTACCTTCTTGCCGAAGGTGACCGAAACGGCGGACGGGTTGGAAGATGTGGCAGTCGGCTGCGTTGCACTGGTGGTGAACACTTTGTAGTAATATGCCGAATTGCTACCAAATGTATAGGGAGAGGTGGTATCACACCGCAGCGGCGTACCGCTTGAAGTGGACCGCGTGCCCGTTGCCTGGAAGCTGACGGAAGCGCCATCGGCCGTTGTTGTGGTGATGACCGCCGTCCCCGTGCCGACATTGTTGATCTGGAAGATGTACCCGTCGCTCACCCTCTTACCAAACGTAACGGAAACAGCTGAAGGATTGGAAGACGTGGCGGTCGGTTGTGTGGTACTGTTTGTAAACACTTTGTAGTAATAAGTCGAATTACTACCAAATGTATAAGGAGAAGTGGTGTCGCAAGTCAACGTAGAGGAAACGATGGACTTGTTGCCGGTCGCTTGGAAGCTGACCGAAGCACCGTCCGCAGTGGTCGTGGTGATCACCGCCGTGCCCGTACCAACGTTGTTGATCTGGAAGATATACCCGTCCGAGACCTTTTTTCCAAACGTCACGGATACAACCGCAGGGTTGGAAGAAGTCGCGGTTGGCTGCACGATACTGTCTGTAAACACTTTATAATAATATACAGAATTATTACTAAATGTATAAGACGATGTGTCACAGGTCAATGCCGGCGTTGCAGATTTATTGCCGGTTGCCTGGAAGCTGACAGAAGCGCCCTCCGCCGTGGTTGTGGTGATGGTCGCTGTGCCAGAACCGACGTTATTGATTTGGAAAATATACCCGTCGCTCACCTTCTTGCCAAATGTAACGGAAACAGCCGACGGGTTGGAAGAGGTCGCGGTCGGCTGCGTTGCGCTGGATGTAACTACCTTATAATAGTATACATCGTTGGAACCAAACGCATAAGAAGATGTGTCGCACGAGATGGAAGGCGTGGTTGGGTTGGACGGGGCCACAGGCGTACCAGCCTGTGAATAGTCCTTAAAGGAGTAGTTCAAGTCCACATTCCCACTGATCCCCGCTAGGGTGCCGTATGCATACTGCCAAATGGTATAAGCTTTATCGAGGTTGGCCACATCCCTGCCCCAGCTTGCCACCCAGCGGTCATACTTATCAAGGCGCGGGCTGGATAGGTTGGAATTAAAGATGTTGACCGAACTATAGACGCCAGTGCGATAACCGGCCGCTTCTATTTTCCCGCAGAACGCCTCCACAATGTCCGCCATCAAATTGGTATCCATGGTGCGGTGGACAGTGTCCTCGATGTCGTAAAAGACGGGGTAATCCAGTTCACGCCCATCCAAAATGCTCAAACAGAAGTCAGCCTCCTGAAGGGCGTCTTCTACGGTTTCCGCATAGCTAAAGTGGTATACCCCCACTTTAATGCCATTTGCGGTGGCGCCGCTGTAATTCTGCGCAAAATAGGCGTCGGTCTGCACTTCCGGGGCGGTCTTCCCATATCCGGTGCGGATAATTGCGAAGTCGATCCCTTGGTTTTTGACCGTTCCCCAATCAATATTTCCTTGCCAGGAGGACACATCAATCCCCTTTAAGACAACGTGTACATAGCAGGTTGCGCTTTCTCCCGCGCTGTTCGTGGCGGTGACGGTCGTTGTACCAAGCTGGTGGCCTGCCACCAGACCATTGCTGACGGATGCAATGCTTGGATTGCTGACGGTCCATGTGGCGTTCATCGTGGGGGAACCATTTTCATAAGCGGTAATCACCGCGCTTTCCCCGACTTTTATCGCAATGGACGTGTTATCAATTTGAAAAGTTCCTGTAGACGTAGCCGCAACAGCGGAAACATCCTCCGCAAAAGCAGCAGCCCCACAGTAAAATGTGAGACAGAACGTCAAAAGCAAAGCGAGTATTTTTTTCAATTGGGCTCCTCCTTTAAAGCGGCTACGCCGCGAACACGCGCAGCCGGAACAACGCTCCGCATAGATGAAAGCTGTTTGCATGTTTTTTTAAATGGTTCGTTCAATCGCATATCCCCTTTCTTCTGGTTGGCCGGGCCGCATCCGGCACGGAACTTCATGCAAAATCCGGCGGATTTTTACATGGTTTTCGTGTTTGATTATATGGGAATTCCAGAATTATGTCAAGTACACAGAGGGGATATGCAAATATGGGAAAGAATAGAAAAACACAGAGGAAAAATGGCGTAGAACAGGGGATTCCTGGAAGGATAGGAAACGTTTGTACGACGAAGGCAGGGGGATAGAAGAGGCCGTTAGGGAGGAAGTAAAAGGGACAGAAAAAAGGCGGCCCGTGCCGCCTAATTTTCGTCATATTTATGTATAATGTTTCATTTGTTGCAAAATGTATGCCCGGTATCCCAGAAATTCCCGGTCATATGGGCACACTTGCAACACAAATTGGATGCGGCCGAGCAAACTGTGGAGATAGGGCCCTGGGGCGCATGACTCGCCCGTCCGCCCTTCGTGGAGCAGATGGGAGGATAGGCCGAAGCGTTGAATATAATAGAGTTCCTGCCGGATGCGCCTGCGGAATTTACGCCCGGCCTGCGGGCGGTCGTTTACGAGGATGCCGGTCACTTGTTGCCGGTTTCCCCGCCGGGCGATAACGGTTTTCGATTCATGAAGAAGGAATCCGTGCTCGCACAAAAGCCGCCGTATAAAACGGATCAGCGTATCCGGTGAAAAGTCGCCCGAAAAGGTCAGGTCGTCGCTGTACCGGGTGTAATGGATTTTACGGCCCTCGCAAAACGCAGCGATTCGGCAGTCCAAAGGGAAAAAGACTAGATTGGACAACAGCGGGCTGGTGGGGGCGCCCTGCGGCAAAACGCCGTCGAGGGTGCAGAGAGTAGCAAAGAAAAAACTCAGGGCCGCGTTGTAACTTTCGGTGGCTCCTTCCCTTGCAGAGGATGCCTTGGCGGATGATTGGATCTCTGGATTCCTGCACAAGGCACGGTCGATGGCCGCATAGGCCGCTGGAAAAGGAATGCTCCCAAAGAAATTAGCGATGTCGAGCTTGACCACGAAGGGTTGCCCGACATGCGGGGCCGCATTGCGCAAAAGCGTGCAGCCCGGCTGATAAGCGGTCGCATGGGGAGAGACTTCCCCCACAGACAACAGCGAAAGGATACCGCGTTGCACCTTTTTAAGCCCAAGGGAGGGCGCCGCAACCGGCCGGTAACCGCCGCTGTGTTTGGCCAGCCAGAAAATTTGGTATTCCTGCCGCTTTTTCCGGGCGGATCGCAGGGACAAAAGCCAATACAAGCTTTTTTGCACGGAACGGATGGAAGCATCTGGCTGGAGCCATTGGCAAAAGTCTTCGGGTGTCTGGATCATCCGCTTCCCTCCTGATTTTTAAAGGTGCGGCGGGGCAACACATCAAACACCTGAAGGGATGCGGGCGCAGCCGTGTGGGAATACACGCAGTGTATCGATTACACGGCGAATCCCGCATGCCTCTTTCTGCCCAGATATCCTATTGGCCGGCGACTCCCCGGCCAGCCGTGCTGACAATAGCCACGGAAAGCGCTGTTGTCCCGCCTAACGAATACTGTATCATATTTCTTTACAAAATTCTATTCTAATTTTGTAACATATCATAAATTCTTTCGTACCAAAGGGAATGTAAAGATTTTTCCACAAATTTTTTAAATTATACTAGAAAAAGTCATAACATAGTGCTATAATACTTTAGGTTTCAACATGATTTCTAGTGAAGGAAAAGAAAGGAGGATCATAATAAGGATCCGTCAGTCGAGCGGATGCCTCATAAAGAAGACCATAATCATTTGGGAAGTTATTTTGATTAAAAGGAGGAGACTTAAGTTGAAAAGAAAAACATGGCGCTCTGCTGTTGCGCTGGTACTCGCCGTTCAGATGGCGGTGGCAAGTGGCGTAACCGCAATGGCGCAGACCAATATGGTTGCTTTGAATCCCAGCAGCCAGGCCTCTGTTTCCGTGGTAAACGACGGGGAAGAGGAGACAATCACTCGTTACCTCAGCGATATGCAGCCTGCGAAGGCGACCGTCGGCTGGGGCAGTTTGATGCTTGATGAGGGCCTTGAAAACTTGCCCTTGAAGCTGCGCACGGAAGACGGCGGCACCAAGGTCTATGAGAAGGGTATCTGCGCACACGCAGCTTCGGAATTGGTTTACGACATCGAAGGCCGCGGTGTGCAGCGCTTCCAGTCCTACATAGGCGTTAACTATTCGAAGTCCCGCGGCACCTGCGGCTTTACCGTTAAGGCGGACGACGAGGTGCTGTTTACGGTAGATCGCATCGCAGAATCCGATCCGCAGCAATATGTGGATGTAGAGATCCCGGCGGATGCAAAACAGCTGATTCTGATTACGACGACGGGCGGCGATTCCAACGATTCCGACCACAGCGTGTGGGCGGATGCAAAATTGATTCTGGACGCCACTGTACAGCAGAATCTTTATAAGGTGACCGCTTCTACGGACAAGACCATTTTGGATGCCGGCGAGACGGTGAATATCAGCTTGTCCGGCACGTTGGTCGACGATAGCGTTGCTGATCTCTCCAATGCAGAGATTTCTTACACCAGCAGCGATAACGAAGTTGCAACGGTCGACGGCAGCGGCGCAATTACGGCGGTAGCCAACGGCTTGGCAACGATCACCTGCGATGTTACATTGGACGGCATCACCAAGAGCGCTTCCATCGACCTGATTGTGGGCGATGAGGTGGAAGGCAAAGTTTGGTCGGTTACTTCCCCGGAGGGTAATGTCGGCGGCATCTTTATGTTGGGCAGTGAAGGAAATCTCTCTTATACCGTCCAGCGCGATGAAAAGTCCGTCCTGGATTTCGGCGCAATGGGCATGAAGACCGAGATTGGCGACTTCTCCGAGGGCTTGGAATTTGTATCGGTTTCCGATGCGACGACCGTGGACGAGACCTATTCGGTCACTTCCCATAAGAAGGCCGAGTACCGCAACCACTATACAGAGCGCACGATTACCTTTATGAAGGACGGCGTGCAATTTGACGTTGTAGTTCGCGCATATGACGATGGCTTGGCGTTCCGCTATGTCATCCATGGGCCGGAGGGCGAGTCCTATGCGGTCGAGGATGAAGCGACAACGTTTAAGCTTCCCGCGGGCAGCAATGTATGGTCGATGGCCTATGGCAGCGGCGCTTATTCCTATGAGTCGCATTTCTATAAATATACGGCAGAGTCGGTCAGCGGCAACCAGACGATCCCGATGCTGTATGAAACCCCGGACGGCACGTTCGGCATGATTTCGGAAGCTTTGCTGACGGGATACATGGGTTCCATGGTTGTGGCGCAGGATGGGCAACTGAAAGTTTCCGCAACGCCGTTGCAGAGCACGGACCCGACCGTAGAGGGAACGTTTGCATTCCCGTGGCGCTTTACCGTTGTTGGCACCTTGGGCGACATCAACGAGAACACCATGACCGAAAACCTCAGCCCCGATCCGGCAGAGGGCGATTACAGCTGGGCAGAGCCGGGCGTTTGCTCCTGGACTTGGCTGGTTGGCGGCGCAAGCATGCAGTCCGATCCGGATCAGATCAAGAAATATATCGACTTTGCATCCGAGATGGGCTGGAAGTACTTCATCATGGACGAAGGCTGGCAGCCGCGTTCGAACCAGGGCGACGGTACCCGTTACTTTGGTGAGTACGGTTGGATTGAAGATGTCATTAAATATGCAAACGAAAAGGGCGTCGGCCTGATCGCATGGGTACACGTCGACGACTTGAATACAGCGGAAAAACGCGCACAGCGTTTGGACCGTTGGGCAGGGCTCGGCATCAAGGGCATCAAGGTTGACTTCTTTGACCGCGAGACCGACGAACGTGTCCAGCTGATGGAAGACGTCTATGCAGACTGCGAGAGATTGCACCTGGTTGCGAACGTCCACGGCGCGAACAAGCCGACCGGCGAAGTCCGCACCCACCCGGGCATCCTGACCCGTGAGGGCATCTATGGACAGGAAATGGGCGACCTGACCGCAGAGCAGTATACGATTTTGCCGTTTACCCGTAATGCAGTTGGCCCGGCCGACGTAACGGAGACGGTTTATCCGAGAGGCAACTCCACCACTTCTGGTTTCCAGGTAGCTTTGTCCGTCCTGATTACGAGCGGCATGCACTGCTTGGCCAGCAGCGTGGAAGATTATCAGAGCAGCCCGGCACTCTCCTTCTATAAGGACTTCCCGTCTGTTTGGGACGACACGCATTTCATCGACGGCTATCCGGGCGAGTTTACCGAATTGGCACGCCGCAGCGGCGACAAGTGGTATGCCTGCGCGATTACTGACGAAGCGCGCGACGCAGAATTCAAGCTCGATTTCCTGGACGACGGTGAATATTATGCAATGATCTATGCAGATGACGGCACGAGCAACCGTGGCCTGAAGCTCGAGATCGAGAAGGTCACGAAGGACGACACCCTCACCGTTCCGATGAAGGACGGCGGCGGCTGCGCAGTCATCTTCACAAAAGAAAAGCCCTCCGCGGCAGAAACCATCGAATTTGCAGAGCATGAATTGACTCTGGAGCGCAATACCAGCACCACGTTGGATGTGACCATTACGCCGGAAGAGCCGCTGATCCCCAGCCTGGTTTGGGAATCCAGCGACCCGTCGGTTGCGACGGTGGACGGTAGCGGCAATATCACCGCTCTGCGTCCCGGCACGGCAGTCATCACAGCTACCTCCCCGGTGGACGATTCCGTATCGGATTCCTGCACCGTGACGGTTGAGATGGAGAAATATACCCTGGACCGCAACACCTGGACCATCGAGCGCGAGAGCAGCGAGAACATCTCCTTCCCGAGCGAAACGTCCATGATCCAGAATTCGCTGTCCGGCGATGTCGACGGAAATACGGATTCCAGCAGATGGCCGCAGAACATGGTGCTCTTCCCGATGAAGGATGAAAACTTCACGGCCACTGTGAAGGTGAGCGGCGGCTTGGATACCGCTTTCCAGACGGTAGCATTGACAGCATTTGCAGATAGCAACAATGCTGCTTCTGTCATGAGAAGATACCACAGCCACTTTGGCGGCAACGTCTTTGAGTTTATGCGCTATCAGAACGGCTATAGCGAGCCCTATGTGGCGGACACCAATCCGTCTGAAGATGCATACTTGAAGCTGGAAAGAAACGGCAACATCTTCAAGGGCTATTATAGCTATGACGGCCAAGAGTGGGTGCAGATTGCAGAGCAGGATTGCACGCAGCTCCTGAGCCAGGACAACGTCATGCTTGGTGTATACACCGGCAACGGCGCTGGTAACAACAACAGCATCAAAATCACAATCGAAGACTTCACCTATAACGACGAGCTGATCCCGTTCGCTGTGAGCACCGAGACCACAATTACAGACGTAGAGCCTGTAGCGCTGGGCGAAGTCTATGCGGGCACTGCATTTGAAGACCTGCAGCTGCCGAGCACCGTTAAGGTGACCTTGCTCGATGGCACCGAGGCAGAGCTGCCTGTCACATGGGCAGCAGGCGACTACGACGGCGATACGCTGGATACCTACACGCTGGAAGGCACCATTACTTTGGAGAACGGTGCATTGAATGTGATGGATCTGAAGGCAACGGCAACCGTCACGGTAGTAGAGGCGCCGGTAGAGGACAACACGATCACGGCAACCTATAACAACAAGGACGTCACCCTGTCAGTGGACGGCGAACCGCAGAAGATCGCAGACCTGCTCGGCAAACTCGAGATGAAGGATGTTGCGACCGGTTCGAATGTCGAACTGACCTTTGCACCGCGCGTGGAAGGCAAGAACTTCCGCTCCGTGAGCATCGACGGCGCAGAGCCGGAGCTCATCAGCGGCGATTCCTACACTTACACGGTTCCGATGGAAGGCGACGGCGTTGTTCTGGACTTCGTATTCGAAGTGACCGATAAGCGCATCCTCGAAGAGACTTACAACTACGCGAAGACCTATGTGGACGACGGCACCGTCGATTCGCTGGTCACCGCAGCGAAGGAAGCCTTCATGGAGGCTTATGAGGCAGCGGCAGCGGTATTGGACGACGACACGGCGACCCAGGCGCAGATTGATGCGGCTTGGAATGACCTGCTGAACGTCATCCACTATCTGGACTTCCAGGCGGGCGACGCAAGCGCGCTGGAAGAGCTGTATAACATTTTGAGCGGCCTGGTGGAAGACGACTTCACGAGCGACAGCTGGGCGGCATTTGAAGAAGCAATGACGCAGGCAGCGGAAGTTATTGCAGACGGCGAGCCGCTGGAAGCGGACGTCACGAAGGCCTATGAAGACCTGCTGAACGCAGCGGAGGGCTTGGTGCGTGCATCCGACCTGAGCAGCCTGAACGACTTGATCGAGAAGGCGGAAGAAGTTGCGGCGGAGATCGCAGAGGGCAAGTACCTGCCGGACGGCCAGGAAGCTTTCCAGGCGGCATTGGATGCAGCAAAGGCGCTGACGAAGGACGACGCACAGGCGACGATCAACGAAGCGGCACAGACGCTGACCGAGGCCATGGCGGCGCTCCGCAAGAAGGCAGATAAGAGCGAGCTGGAAGCAATCCTGAATGAGCTCGAAGCACTGGACGCTTCCGATTACACAGCGACGAGCTATGCAGCGGTTGCAGCTTCCATTGCAAACCTGAAGACCCTGCTGGCGGACGAGACTCTCGACGCAGAAGAGGGCCAGGCGGTTGTGGACAACGCGGTCGCACAGGCGCGCGCGGCAAAGGCCAACCTGGTTGAAGTGAGCAACGGTGGTTCGAACTCCGGCAGCTCCAGCAATGGCAGCACGTCCGCAAACGTTGGCAATGCATATGGCGCTTCCGGTGTTGTGGCAGCAGGCCAGAATGTATCGGCTGTGAGCGCATATGTCCGCAGCGACACGACGGTCAACTTCACGCTGAAGCATGGCCAGGCGTATTGCTTCAAGATGACGGTTGTCAACGGCAACGCTATGACGCCGAGCTTCACGGTCGGCAACGGCGATGTGCTGAAGACGCAGTTCGTGGCGAAGATCGGCAACGACTACTATTACAGAGTCTATGCGATCGGCACGCCGGGCCAGAGCACGGGCGTTTATACCACCCTGCCGGGCCAGAACGCCGTCAAGCATTGCACGGTAACGATTGGCTAATCGAAAATAAAAGGGAAGGCTTTTCCCTAATAAACAGTAAGGACCCAATCCTGGAAGCTCCCGGGATTGGGTCCTTCTGTATTTGATGCTTCTATTTCTCACATGTGGTGCTGCGGAGCTGTGTGTTTTGCCTTTATGAAACAATTTTTCGACTGCCTCTGTAGGGCTTTCCCTGTGGAGCGGAAAACAAACTCCTCACAGTTTGCTTCCGTAGGGAACGCCGTAGGCGCGAGAGGCACTGTGCGCCCGCCGTAGGCGCGGATGACGCTGTGCGTCCGATTGGCTAATCTAAAATAAAAGGAAAGTTTTTTCCTTATGAACAAAGAGGCCCCTGTCTTGGGATATCCTAGGGCGGGGCCTTTCTGCCTATGGCCGGAATAAGAGCGGTGTGAGGAAGGTTTGGAAAGGCTGTATTTGTAAGATGCTTTCCGCTTTTCAAAAAGGGCCAGGGGTGTTTTTGTGTACGCAATTGGCACAATGGTTCCTGGAAAATAAGACGGTATTTCATTTGACTCATTCAATTACAGATTTGATACTGTTCAATTTGCGTAGAAGATGCTATAATAACAAAGATATAGACGGACAATTTAGAACTATTTTTAACAAACCCTTCAAAATTTAGTGATAAACATCCATATATTCGTGGGTGGGCAAGGGATTCGTTCCCAAGCAAGATCGATAGAAAGGTTCGCGTTTAATCGAAAAAGGGGGCGGTGAGTTGTCTCATAAATTGCGCATATGGTGCGCAGCGGTCGCCGTGGCACTGGCCATTTCGCTGCTTTTTTCAGGCTGTTCTCTTTCAGCTCTGGACGCCCAGTCGCTGATGCGCCCTCCGCGTCCTACGGGGGAGCGCGCACAAATCCACGACGAACTGGAAAAATCGGCGGGCGCAAACCCTACTTTAAAATACCCCAGCAGGGGGGAATACCGCTCTGCAATTATTATGCATAGCCTTGTTAGCGCAGGGCAGGAAGATGCCATTGCATTCTATCAGAAAAAAGGCGACAGTGCTGGAATCAATGTCATGTTTATCCATAAAACAGAAGATGGCTGGAAGGCGGTTGGGGATTTTAATAACCCGGCCACTACAGTGGATAAAGTCTGTTTTGGCGATATAAACGGCGATGGGCACGACGAGGCGGTGATCGGTTGGGGAAGTAACCTCAATAACTCGACGACCATTTGCGTGTACTATTATGAAAACGGAAAAATGTGCGAGCTCAAACTGGAGCAGTCGTACACAGAAATGGTGGTTATGGATTTTGACGATGACCACAGCGATGAAATATTTACCGCGAGCGTAACGGTCGGCGACCAACCTGCGATTGCCCGGTTGTTGCGGGTCCGGGACGACCAGTTGGAGATCATCGGTTCCGCCAATCTGGATACGACCGTAACCAGCTATGCCTCCACTACGGCAGGAATCATCAGTGAATCCGGGAACTTGAAAGGCGTTGTATTGGATGGCCGAAAGAGCGCCGATACCTTGGTAACCGAGATGCTGTATTGGGACAAGGAGGCTTCTACCTTGCAATCCCCCTTCTATGACAGCAATGCGCAGACGTCAAACTATACCCAGCGTAGGACACATGCGGTGTCGCAGACGATTGGGGATAGCAAGATTATTGAAATCCCCATTGTGACGCCGATGCCTGGTTATACGACGGATAACGCTCCGGATGAAACAAATTATTTAACGAATTGGCATCGCTTTGATGAGCGCGAAGGGACCTTGGTCCGAAGCGCTTCTATGGTAATGGATTACACCGATGGGTATTCCTTCCTAGTGCCGGACATGTGGCGGGGGAAAGTCAGCACACAGATGGACCCTTCCACGCGGACACTGACTTTCTATGAGTGGGTGGTTGCGGATGAAACCACCGGTTCCGGCGCGATGGGGGCGGCATTGCTGCGCCTACATGTCTTTACAAAGGACAGTTGGGAACGCCAGGAGGGGACAGATGGGTATTACCAGCTTGTGGACAACAACAATTTGGTGTTTGCCGCAGCAATCCCCACGCCGGATAATGCGCTGTCCCTCACAATCAATGATATCAAAAATGGATTTGAGCTGATCCGTCAGGAATAAGATAAAAATATGGGAGTTGTTGAGAGAGGTCCCAGCAAGGTTCACATGGGGAATGGGCGTGGGACGGACGTTTAAAAGTTCAGTAGGAAAGGGTGTACTGCCGTGAAAAAAGTATTGGTTGCAGAGGATGAACAGGCCATCCGCGAATTTGTTGTGATTAATCTGAAACGTGCCGGATACGAGCCATATGAGGCTTCCAATGGGGAGGAAGCGCTGGAAATCTATGAACGGGAGGGCAAGGATTTTGACGTTGCCATCCTGGACATCATGATGCCCGGAAAGTACGACGGCCTGGCCGTCTGCAAAGAGCTGCGCAAGCAGAGCGGCTCGATCGGGATTATCATGCTTACCGCGCGGACACAGGAGATGGACAAAGTCAGCGGCCTGATGATGGGCGCGGACGACTATGTGACGAAGCCGTTCAGCCCGTCGGAATTGGTGGCGCGTGTGGATGCGGTCTACCGCCGGGTTGCTTTGGCGCAGATGCGCGATGAAAACAATTTTAAAGAGGAGATCCGGTCCGGGGATTTTGCGCTCAACCTGCGCAACCGCACCTTGATGAAGCGCGGCGCGCCCATTGAGCTGACGCAGGTGGAGTTTCAGATCATGGAATACTTTTTCTCCAATCCGGGGACCGCTCTGGACCGTTCCGCGATTTTGAAGCATGTGTGGGGGGAAGCCTACTATGGAGAAGAGAAGATTGTGGACGTCAATATACGCCGCCTGCGCATGAAGGTGGAGGACGAACCCAGTAACCCAAAACATATCGTGACGGTCTGGGGACTCGGCTATAAATGGGAGGCATAAATTTAGAGAGGAATCCATAGGAAAGGAGGAAAACCCGCATGGTGGTAAAGGGAATTACAAAACGCTGGCTTTTGAACAGCCTTGGTGTTATACTGATCTTGATCGTCGCGCTGGTTTTCAGCCTTTCGTATGCCATACAAAATTATATTTATTATGGGATTCAACAGGCGATCAACGGCCGCGCAGGGGAATTGACCAATGTTTTCTCCGATTACGGGAAACGTTCTTCGCAGGACTTCCTCACGGCCGCGCGAAATTATGTGGAGAATTTCCCCAACAAGGAAAGCATGGAGTTGATGGTGTTCAATTCCGAGGGGCATATCATCACAACGTCCATTGGGTTTGCGCCGGATCAAAGCCAGCCCATGCCGGATTACCAGCAGGCATTGGCCGATGCGAATGGGTATGGCACATGGACCGGGCGCTTGACCAGCGGGGAAAAGGTGATGGCTGTCACGCGGGTGATCCAAAACGACGCCGGCAGCGTGGTGGGCGGCGTCCGGTACGTTGTTTCGCTGGAGGAAGCGGATAAGCAGATCGGTATGGTGGTAGGGATTCTGATCCTGGCGGGCGTCGTGATCCTGCTTTTTATTTCCACTTCGAGTTACTATTTTATGAAGTCCATCCTCACGCCGATCAAGGAGATTGGCGCGACCGCGCGGCGGATTGCACAGGGCGATTTCAAAGCGCGCATTGAAAAATCCAACGACGATGAGATCGGCCAGCTGTGCGACACCATCAACGACATGGCGGTGGAGCTGGGCGCGGCGGAAAAGATGAAAAATGATTTCATCTCCTCCGTCTCCCACGAGCTGCGCACGCCGTTGACTGCCATCAAGGGCTGGGCAGAGACGATGCAGGGCGGCGGTATGGACGACGAAACCTTCGACAAGGGCATGAGCGTCATCATCCGGGAATCCGAACGGCTGTCCGGCATTGTGGAGGAGCTGCTCGACTTTTCGCGTATGCAGAGCGGCCGCATGACCCTGACAATGGACAAAATCGACATTCTTGCCGAGTTGGGCGAAGCGGTCTATATGTTCAGCGAGCGCGCAAAATCCGAACACAAGTATCTGCTATATGAAGAGCCGCGGATGCTTTCCCCGGTCTTGGGGGACATCAACCGTTTGCGGCAGGTATTTGTCAATATCCTGGACAATGCGTTAAAATATACAGGCGAGGGCGGGACCATCAGCGTGGTTGCCTCCGAGGAGAACGGCTACATCCGGGTCGCCATCAGCGACAACGGCTGCGGTATCCCGCCGGAGCACCTGCCCAACGTGAAAAAGAAGTTTTATAAGGCGAACCAGACCGTCCGGGGTTCCGGGATTGGGCTGGCACTCGCCGACGAGATCATGCGGCTGCATTCCGGCAGCCTGGAAATTGAAAGCCACGAGAATGTGGGGACTGTGGTGACCATCCGGATCCCTGCATTCCTCGAAAAGGCGCCGGACGCCGCGCAGGACACAGAAAGGATATCCGAATAGAATGGCTAGAGAAAAGACAAAACGTATTACTTCCATCGGCGGCCAGGCACTGATCGAGGGCATCATGATGCGCGGGCCGAAGCGCACCGAAATTTCTGTGCGCATGCCGGATGGCACCATTTCTTCTGAAACCCTGGAGACGGACGGCCTGGGGAAGAAGTACAAAATTTTCCGGCTCCCGATTTTCCGCGGGATAGCGGCTTTTATCGATTCCCTTTCCACAGGCTTTAAGGCGCTGAATATCTCCGCAGAGAAGTCTGGGATGGCTGAGGAAGAGGGGGAACCCTCCAAGTTTGACCAGTGGATGGAGCGGGTGTTTGGCGATAAGCTGATGAACGCCATTATGGCGGTGGGCACGGTCCTGGGCCTGCTCTTGGCCATTGTGCTGTTTTTCTTTTTGCCGACCTGGCTGTTTAATGTGTGCGAGCAATACCTCTTTGGAACGGGGATTGAAGCATGGCGCTCCATCATTGAGGGCGCGATGCGCATCGGTATTTTTGTGGCGTATATCGCCATTGTAGCGCATATGTCGGAGATTAAGCGCGTGTTTGAGTATCACGGCGCGGAACATAAGACCATTTTCTGCTATGAAAATGAAGAAGAGCTGACCGTTGAAAACGTGCGGCATCACAGCCGCTTCCATCCGCGCTGCGGCACGAGCTTTATGATTATCATGCTGCTGCTGGGGGTCATCATCGGGTTCTTCATCCCGTTCACAAACCCCATCCTGCGCACATTGGTCAAATTGCTTTGTATTCCGGTGGTGGTGGGCATCGGCTATGAGCTCATCCGTATCTGTGGGCGTTATGACAACCTTGCCACGCGCATCATTTCGGCCCCCGGCCTCTGGATGCAACGGCTGACAGTCAAGGAACCGGACGACAGCATGATCGAAGTGGCGATTGAGGCGATGAAGGCGGTCATCCCGGAGGACGGGACGGATCTGCAATGCCCGTTACAGGCCAAGCAGCCAAAGGAGAAAACGGCATGACGCTGCGGCAAACGTATCAAAAGGGAAAGATGCTTTTAGAAAAGGCAGGGATTGAAACCCCTGCCTTTGATGCTGTCTGCCTGTTTGAAAAGGTCTTTGGTATGGATCGCCAAAAGCTGATGATCCATGGGATGGAACCGGCGGAAGAAGCGCACGCGGCCGCATATTGGGAGCTTTGTGAAATGCGGGCGCAGGGGCGGCCGTTGCAGTACATCCTTGGCGAGTGGCCGTTCATGGATTTTACGCTTTGCGTGGGAGAAGGCGTTCTGGTGCCGCGCGAGGAGACGGAGTTGCTGGTGTATACAGCGGCGGAACGGCTCCGTGTGGGCAGCGGCGCGAAAGGGCCTTGGAAAGGGGTTGACCTCTGCGGCGGAAGCGGCGCAGTGGCGATCGGGCTTGCATCCCTGCTCCCAGGGTTAGAGATATCCTGCGCAGAGCTCTATGCGGATGCTTTCCGGTTTTTGGAGGCCAATGTCCGCCGGCTGGCAAGCAAGGCCGTCCATCCGGCCCGGTTAGATGTCTTGTCGCCGGAATCGGCCGCACCGTTTTCCGGGCTAGATCTCGTGGTGTCAAACCCCCCTTACGTGGAGGCGGGGGTGATTGCGGGACTACAAAAAGAGGTGCAGCAGGAACCGCGCACAGCCCTGGACGGCGGGGAAGATGGGCTGGTGTTCTACCGGGCGATTGCGCAGCTATGGGTCCCGCGTTTGAAGCCCGGCGGCGTTGCCGCTGTGGAGATCGGGGAAGAACAGGCGCAGGCCGTGACGGAATTGTTCCAAGAGGCGGGTGTGCGGGAAATCGAAGTGCGCAAGGATTTTAACGGGTTGGACCGCGTGGTCGTAGGATGTTTTTATCCGGGGCCATGAGAGGGGAAGGCCCTGGCAGATGAAATGCCAAACGAAAAGGGTCCCAGGGATTGACTTTTTCCAATAGGAGGAGTATACTCAATTCAATTGAATAGGATCTTCAGGGCGGGGTGCAATTCCCCACCGGTGGTATAGCCCACGAGCCGCATGGCATGATTCGGTGAAACTCCGAAGCCGACCGTATAGTCTGGATGAAAGAAGATCGTGTATGGCAGAATAAAAACGTCTCTGCACGCATGGATTTGCTCTGGAATGTTGGATTCCAGAGCTTTTTTATGTTCTGTGGCCAGAAGCCCCCTGCCATTTCAGGATGCCTTGAACGACCGTTCAAGGTATTTTTCTTTTTTTCGGAGGTGAAAGATGGAAGATCAAGATTATATGCGCTTGGCCCTGGAACTGGCGAAGCGGGGATGCGGCTGGACGAACCCCAACCCCATGGTAGGGGCAGTCCTTGTAAAGCATGGCCGTATCATTGGACAGGGATACCATACGCGCTATGGAGAGCTCCATGCGGAGAGGGAGGCTTTGAAGGCCTGCACGGAATCGCCGGAGGGCGCAACCATGTATGTTACGTTGGAACCCTGCTGCCATCATGGGAAGCAGCCTCCCTGTACCGATGCAATCCTGGAGGCCGGGATTGCCCGCGTGGTGGTCGGTTCGGAAGACCCCAATCCGTTGGTAGCGGGGAAAGGCCTGGAGCGGTTGCGTGTCCAAGGGGTGGAGGTGGCCACCGGCGTCCTGCGGGATGCTTGTGACGCGCTCAACCAAGTGTTTTTCCACTTTATCCAGACCCGGCGCCCTTATGTGGTGATGAAATACGCGATGACGATGGACGGAAAGATCGCCACACGGACCGGCGCTTCCCAATGGATCACCGGCGAAGCGGCCAGGCGGCGTGTCCATCAGGATAGGCACCGGTATGCGGCAGTTCTGGCAGGAATCGGCACTGTCCTCGCGGATGACCCTTTGCTGACCTGCCGGCTGGAGGGAGGAAAGAACCCCATCCGGGTTCTCTGTGATACCCATTTACGGATACCGCTGCACAGCCAAATTGTACGCACCGCCAGGGAAGTCCCCACCATTTTGGCCGCAGTCTCCCCGGAGCCGGGGAGGAAGGCAGCGCTGGAGGACGCTGGCTGCCGGGTTTGGACCCTTCCGGAGCGGGAGGGCCGGGTGGATCTGCGTGCATTGATGGAGAGGCTTGGAGAGGAAAACATCGATAGCCTTCTGCTGGAAGGGGGCGGCGCGCTGAATTGGGCGGCGCTGGAGCAGGGGATTGTCCAAAAGATTCAAGCTTATATCGCCCCGAAGATCTTCGGCGGTGCGGCCGCCAAGACACCGGTGGCGGGCATAGGGGTTGAACTGCCCTCCCAGGCGGTCCGGCTGAAAAATACGGTGGTTGTCCAACTTGGAAAGGACTTTTTGCTGGAAAGCGAGGTGGACGGCAATGTTTACGGGGATTGTTGAAGAAATTGGGACGGTCCGCGCGGTCCGGCGCGGCGCGCATTCCTCTGTATTATCGATTGGGGCTGTCCGAATCCAGAACGGTCTAAAAATTGGCGACAGTGTTGCGGTAAACGGCGTATGCCTGACGGTCTGTTCAAAGGACTCCGGAGGGTTTACAGCGGATGTGATGCACGAGACGCTCAACCGCTCTTCCCTGGGATGCCTCTCCGTGGGCAGCCGCGTAAACCTCGAGCGTGCAATGGCGGCGGACGGGCGGTTCGGCGGTCACATTGTATCGGGACATATCGACGGGGTAGGCTGTATCCGAGCCCTCCAGAGGGATGACAACGCCCTTTGGTATACGGTGGAGGCAGCCCCGCAGGTTCTACGGTATATCGTTGAGAAGGGATCGATCGCTATGGACGGGATCAGCCTAACGGTCGCTTCTGTTTCAGAGACGGATTTTTCGGTCTCTGTTATTCCACATACGGCCAGCGCCACCATATTGGGAGAGAAACGGCCGGGCGATCCGGTCAACCTGGAGACGGATGTAATTGGAAAATATGTGGAGAAGTTTTTGTGCGCATCGAAGGAGGCGCCTACATCCAGGGGCGTCACCTTGGAATTTCTGGCGCAAAACGGATTTTAAGGAGGAATTTCCATGTTTCAATATGATTCGATTGAAGACGCATTGGAGGCGCTGCGGCAGGGACACTTGATCTTGTGTACCGACGACCCCGACCGGGAGAACGAAGGCGATCTCATCTGTGCAGCCCAGTTTGCAACCACTGGGAACATCAATTTTATGGCCACCCATGCCAAGGGGCTGATCTGTATGCCCATGTCGGCCGCATATGTCCAAAAGCTCCGGCTCCCGCAGATGGTGGCCGACAATACGGATAACCATGAGACGGCGTTTACCGTCTCCATCGACCATGTATCCACAACCACCGGTATCTCCGCTGCAGAGCGCTCCATCACCGCGATGAAATGCGTTGAAGAAGGGGCACGTCCGGAGGATTTCCGGCGCCCCGGCCATATGTTTCCCCTTCTGGCAAAGCCGAACGGCGTTTTGGAACGCAACGGCCACACAGAAGCGACGGTCGATTTGCTGCGGCTGGCCGGTTTGAAGGAATGCGGCCTGTGCTGCGAGATCATGCGGGAAGACGGCACCATGATGCGCGCCACGGAACTCCAGCAGAAGGCGCAGGAATGGGGCTTGAAGTTCATCACCATCCGAGATCTGCAAAATTACCGCAAACGTCATGAAAAGCTGGTAGAACAGGTGGCTGTGGCACGCTTGCCAACCAAATATGGGGAATTCACCGCCTATGGCTACCGCAACAAGCTGAATGGGGAACACCATGTTGCTTTGGTCAAGGGGGACATAGGGGATGGACAGAGGCTGCTGTGCCGCGTTCACTCCGAATGCTTGACGGGGGATTGCTTCGGCTCACTCCGGTGCGACTGTGGCCAGCAATTGGCGTCGGCGATGCGGCAGATTGAGAAAGAGGGACGGGGGATTCTGCTGTATATGCGGCAGGAAGGCCGTGGAATCGGTTTGCTCAACAAACTGAAGGCCTATACGCTTCAAGACCAAGGCATGGATACCCTGGAGGCAAACCTCGCCCTGGGTTTTCCTGGAGATCTGCGGGAGTATTTTATCGGTGCGCAGATTCTGCGGGACTTGGGGGCAAAGACCTTACGGCTCCTGACAAACAACCCGGATAAGATCTACCAATTGTGGGACTTTGGGATGGAGATTGTAGAGCGAATCCCCATCCAGATGGAGGCAAATCCGGAGGACCTGTTCTATTTGCAGACAAAGCAGCACCGCATGGGCCACATTTTACATTATGAAACCGATGTATCCAGTGAAGGAGGAACAACCTTATGAAGATTTACGAAGGAAAACTGGTTGCGCAAGGGATGCGTGTGGGAATTGTAGCTTCCCGTTTCAATGAGTTTATCGTTTCTAAGCTGCTCAGCGGCTGTGAAGACGCCCTGCTGCGCCACGGCGTGCTGGGCGATGCGATTTCTGTCGCATGGGTGCCGGGTGCGTTTGAAATCCCTGTGGTTGCCAGCCAAATGGCAAAGAGCGGGCAGTACGATGCGGTAATTGCGCTGGGCGCTGTGATCCGGGGCGCCACCAGCCACTACGACTATGTTTGTAACGAGGTCTCCAAGGGGATTGCGCATGTGTCGCTGGAGAGCGGCGTCCCGGTTATGTTCGGCGTTTTGACGACGGATACCATCGAGCAGGCGATCGAGCGTGCAGGGACGAAAGCGGGCAATAAGGGAGCGGAATGTGCGCAAGGGGCCATTGAAATGGTAAACCTACTGCGCACCTTAAAACGTGCAGACTGATCCCCGGCGTTTTGCTTGAAAGGCGCCCCCTGCCAAAAGATAGAAGGTTTGCAAGAAACTTTGTTCGAAATTTGTCCCCATCCATTGCTTTTCTTTCAAAAATACGATATAATAATGCAAGTTATTTTATGACTTGTCACTTCGAGACGCCGGAACTTCTTCCGGCGTTTTTCCAATCAAAAGACCGGAGGGAATCAAATGGCCATGGACAAAAGCCGCGGCGCGGCTGCGGGAAAAACGATGGATAAAAAGGCGGCGCTGGAGACAGCGCTGGCGCAGATCGAAAAGCAGTTTGGCAAGGGCGCGGTGATGCGTCTGGGCCAGAACGAGGCCATGCATGTGGAGGCGATCCCCACCGGTTCGCTTTCCCTGGATCTGGCGCTCGGGATCGGCGGGCTGCCGCGCGGCCGTATCGTCGAGATCTACGGCCCGGAGAGTTCCGGCAAAACCACGCTGGCCCTGCATTGCATCGCAGAGGGGCAGAAGAACGGCGGCAACGCGGCGTTCATCGATGTAGAGCACGCCCTCGACCCGGTGTACGCCCGCGCGCTGGGCGTGGATGTGGACGGCTTGCTCGTTTCCCAGCCGGATACCGGTGAACAGGCGTTGGAGATCACGGAGGCGCTGGTGCGTTCGGGCGCCATCGACGTGATTGTTGTCGACTCGGTGGCGGCCCTGGTGCCGCGCGCGGAGATCGAGGGCGAGATGGGCGATTCCCACGTCGGCCTGCAGGCGCGCCTGATGAGCCAGGCGCTGCGCAAGCTGGCGGGTGCGATTTCCAAATCCAACTGCGTGGCGATCTTCATCAACCAGCTCCGCGAAAAGGTGGGCGTGATGTACGGCAACCCGGAGGTCACCCCCGGCGGCCGCGCATTGAAGTTCTATTCCTCGGTGCGCATCGATATCCGCCGCATCGAGACGCTCAAAAACGGCACGGAACAGGTCGGCTCCCGCACCCGTGCGCGCGTGGTGAAAAATAAGATTGCGCCGCCGTTCCGCGAGGCGGAGTTCGACGTGATGTACGGCCGCGGCATTTCACGCGAAGGCGAGCTGCTCGACCTTGCGGTCAAGCTCGACATTGTGCAGAAGAGCGGCGCCTGGTTCTCCTACAAGCAGGAGCGCCTTGGACAAGGCCGCGACAATGTCAAAAACCTGTTCGCCACCAATAAGGAACTGGCGGACGAAATCGAACAGCAGGTCCGCGCAAATGTCGGGAAACTCTATGCCAAGTCGGCGGTACCCATGCCGAACGCTTCCCCAGCGAAACCGCTGGAGATCCCCGCGCCTGCGGCGGAGGAGGCAAAACCGGCCTCCCGCGCAGCGGCTGCGAAAATCGACATAGAGGCCGACGACGTCGAATAGACATGAATCATAAAAGGATGGGAATGCTTTGTTAGTTACCGCATTGGAGCCGCGGCGGAAACGCCTGACGGCCCTGTTCCTGGATGGGGAGCTCGCCGCAAAGTTAGACTCGGAGACCCTGTTGCAATCCGGCCTGCGGATTGGGATGGAGCTCGACGACGAAGAGCTGTACCGGCTAATCCAGCGGAGCGACGCACACCGCGCGCAGGAGAAGGCGCTCTACCTGTTGGAGCACCGCAGCCACTCCAAAAAGGAACTGGCGGATAAGATTTCCCGGACGGCGGGGCGCGAGGCAGCGGAACGCGCTGCGGAGCGCATGGAAGAGCTCGGCCTGGTCAACGACGCGCAATATGCGCGCAATTTGGCGGAAGAGCTGCTGCAGCGCAAGCGGTTTGCGGCGCGCCGTGCGGAATATGAGCTCTTGCAAAAGGGGATCGACCGCGCGCTCGCCCAGGAAATTGTGGAAGAGCTCGCCCCAGAGCCGGAGGAATCGCTCCGGTTCCTGCTGGAACGGAAGTATCAGAGGTCCCTTTCCGATGAAAAAGGGCGCCGCCGCGTGTTTGCTGCGCTGCAGCGGCTTGGTTACAGCGGCGAGGACATCCGCACAGCGCTGCGGGACTATATCGACTACGAAAATGAGGATTGAAGAATGGCATCTGTTGGAATGATCAGCCTCGGCTGTGAAAAGAACCGGGTGGACGCGGAGATGATGATGGCGCGTCTGCAAAAGGCAGGATATGAATTGGTGGACGACGCCTCCTGTGCGGATGTGGCGATTGTGAACACCTGCGGCTTTATCGAGGCGGCCAAGAAGGAGTCCATCGGGGAGATTTTAGAGCTCGGCAAGCAGAAGGCGGCCGGGCAAATCAAAGCGATCGTGGTCACCGGCTGCATGGCGGAGCGCTATCAGCAGGAGATCCGCAAGGAGCTGCCCGAGGCCGATGCGGTCTGTGGGATTGGAGCGGACGCCGACATTGTGGAAGTGGTGGACCGCACCCTGCGTGGCGAGCATCCGGAGCTGTTCCCCGAAAAGACGCTCCTGCCCCTGTGCGGGGAGCGCGTCCATTCGACGCCGCTCTACTCATCCTATATCAAGATCGCGGAGGGCTGCGACAACCGCTGTTCCTATTGTGCGATCCCATTGATCCGCGGGCCGTACCGCTCCCGCCCGATGGAGAGCATTCTGGAGGAAGCGAAGGCATTGGCGGAAAGCGGGACAAAGGAACTGATCGTCATCGCGCAGGATACCACCCGCTACGGGCGCGACCTATACAAGAAATGGATGCTGCCGGAGCTGTTACATAAGTTGGGCACCGTGGACGGCGTGGAGTGGATCCGGCTGCTGTATTGCTATCCGGACTTCATGACGGAAGAACTGATGGATACGATTGCGCAGGAGCCAAAAATTGTCAAATACGTCGACCTCCCGCTTCAGCATTGCAGCGGGCCGGTGCTCCGGGCCATGCGCCGCTTTGGGGACCGCGAAACACTCACGGCGCTGATCGGGAAGATGCGCGAGCGAATCCCCGGCCTGGTCCTGCGCACCACCGTGATTGCAGGCTTCCCCGGCGAGACGGAGGAGGACTTCGCGGAATTGTGTGATTTTATCAAAGAAATCCGCTTTGAGCGGCTGGGCTGCTTTGCCTATTCGCAGGAGGAGGATACCCCCGCCGCCGAGATGGAGAACCAGATCGAAGAGGACGAGAAGCGCCGCCGCGCCGGCCGTGTGATGGAGACCCAGATGGGGATTATGCAGGATTGGGGCGAGGCACAGGTTGGCAGGGTGTTTGACGTGCTCACCGAAGGCTTCGATGAGGAGACGCAGTGCTGGTTTGGCCGCAGCTATGCGGATGCACCGGAGATTGACGGCAGGGTCTATTTCACGGCCGCAGATGTGCCTGCCCCGGGACAGTTTGTGCGGGTGCGTATCACCGCATGTATGGACTGCGACCTGATGGGCGAAGCGGAATAGCGCGCCCCGTGGAGGTATCGATATGAACTTGCCCAATAAACTGACGGTATTGCGCATGGCGATGGTGCCGTTTTTCGTTGGAGCCCTGCTGTGGCAGGAGCTGCCGCACAACTGCTTGATCGCATTGCTCCTATTTCTTGCAGCGTCCTATACGGATCACTTAGATGGAAAGATCGCCAGAAGCCGGAACCTGATTACCAACTTCGGGAAATTCATGGACCCGTTGGCGGATAAGATCTTGGTGATTTCCGCCCTGGTTTGTTTTGTGAGCTTGGGGCTGATCAACCCCTGGTGGGTGCTGATTATCATTGCGCGTGAATTCCTGGTGACTTCCCTGCGGCTGGTTGCCGCGGACGAGGGTGTGGTGATCGCGGCGAACAAATGGGGAAAGGTCAAGACGGTCAGCCAGATCATTGCCATCGCATTGATCTTGGCGATGCAGTATGCACAGGAGCTGATCGCTGCGGGAACCCTTTCCGCTTTCTCGGTGGGAGGCGTACCGGGCGGGATGGTTTTCCTGTGGATCGGGGAAGCGCTCATGGCGGTTACCGTGTTTTTTACGGTACTCTCCGGAGGAATCTATTTAAAACAGAATTGGAAGGTAATCGGCAATTCGAAATAAGGAAAACAAAAGGCCGCGGACGCACTTGTTGCATTCCGTGGCCTTTTACGTTTTTCGGGATTGCTTTTTCTGCTTCTTTCGCGCACGCTTAAATCGCAGGAAAGCGATGTATTCGCGGAGCTCTTTTTTCTCTGCATCCTCAAATTCGGCGGGCAGAAGCATACAGTTTTCTGCCCTATGGAACGAATAAGGTTCATCCACCAAACCAAGCAGGTAGTCAAGCGATATATCGAATAGTTTTGCGATTTCCATTTTCATTGTGTCATCCGGAACGCTGCGGTTTCGCTCGTATGAAGAAATTGTATGGATGGATACGTTGAGTTTATCCGCTAAATCCTGCTGGGAAAGGCCGTGATCCTTGCGAAGTTCCTGGAGCCTTTCTCCTAACATGGTTTCCCCCTTTGTATATGCAATTTTGTTTGTTCATGCTTATAAATATTATAAATTTTTTATGGTTTTATACAATTAAATGAAAGAAATCTTATGAATTTTTCTTGACACTCATAAAATCCTGCGGTATCATTTAAATAATCCGGAAGAAACTTATGGGTTACCGCGCCCCCATAATCCGAGAAAAAGGAGGAAAAAACATGAAAGCCAATAAAAAGAGGATCGTCCTGTCGGCGCTCTCCTTGGTTTTGGTCTTCTGCCTGCTGGCAGGCGGAACCATGGCCTGGTTTACTGACACGGAAAAAGTGGCTGGTAATTTTTCCGCTGGTATTCTGGATATTGAAGTAAATCCAGACCCGGAGAACGGAAACTTTACGACCACGAAGCCGATGGAGTTTAAGAATCTCCGCCCGATGCTCCTTGATAATTTTGATAAGGAACTGGTGGAGTCCGGCGACGTCAACAATCTGGAAAACAACAACCAGGACCCGGAAAATTATCCCGAGGATAATCTGCCGATCTATTTCCGCCCGGTCCATATTGAGAACCGGGGCACCCTGCCGATCTATATTCATCTCGGCATGAATGCGACGGCTGGCAACGACACAGAGCCGGTGCTCTATGGCGACAACAAGTATGAGATCGACCAGAATCAGTACCCGGATAAGCCATGTGCAAATACGCTCGAAGACGCGCTCAAGATTTTTGTCTATAAGAAGGATGGGGATACTTGGACGCGTTTGGAGAACATCAACCTCAACAAGGAAACGGCCACCTCTAACGAGAAGATCTGCTATGACCCCACCGATTTCATCGGCGCCGGCGAAGAGGTTACATACATCATCGGCGGATACCTGCCGTCTACGGCGGGCAACGAATACCAGGGCCAGCATTATCACGGCGCTCTGGAAGTCTGGGCTCGTCAGGTGGATCAGGGTCCGTACGACCATGGTGATACCGGCGTAGATCCGGAATTTATTACCGTGGATGTACCGGCGACGTTGGTAAATGTGTCTATCGGTGAAACGGGTGAAGTCGTGGAAAGCGGCTTGACAATTCCGATGACCTTTGCAGCAGGAACAACACAGGCTACCGGTTCTGAGGTTATGGAGCAGATTGAACAATTCCTTGAAACTTATAGCCATGATGGAGTAAAATATAAGTATGCTGGTTCTTATGCACCGCCGACATTTGGGATTATCGATAATGGAGATGGCACATATTCGGCTAGCTTTGAGGGAACAGATTATAAGAGTTTGCGTATAGATGTGAGTCCCAGAGGATAAAGGGAAACAAAATTTCTCTGAATCTGTAGCATGAATAGGTAAATCCTAGGATTGTGGGGTCAACTGTTACCTTATAAGTTTCAAACCTCTTTTCTTTGCAAAGAAAACCGTTTTCAAGTTTCCTTTCCCATTCTCTTTACATTTTCCGCCCAGCGGCATATAATAAAACGTACAGAATATGTATGGTTGAAATGCAGCGAGCGGAAGAAGTACCTTTGGATTTTCCTGCAACAGAGAAAAAGCGCCATGGGTTGAGAGCGCTTTTGGCGGGCGCCGGAGGGAAATGCGTCCGTGATGCCGGAAAAGAGACCGGCAGTGCAGGCGGGGGGAAAGGATAGTATCCTCGCACGGCAGCCGCCGTTACCGGCAGCAACGAGATAGAAAACGGAGTGGAACCGCGGTTAAAAATCGCCTCCGTCCCTTTGGGGACGGGGGCGGTTTTTTATTGTTTTGGAAAGCAGGTGACAAGGGAAGTATGTTTGACCAGTTAAAAGCAGAGTTGGATTCCATCATGGAGCGGGACCCGGCCGCGCGAAGCCGGTGGGAGGTCTATTTCCTCTATTCGGGCTTCAAAGCGGTGCGTTCTTACCGCAAAGCGCACTGGTTTTATCAGCATGGGCATAAATTTATCGCGCGTTGGATCAGCCAGCGTGCCCGGCATAAGACGGGCATCGAAATTCACCCCGGCGCAACCATCGGCAAGGGCCTGTTTATCGACCACGGGATGGGCGTCGTGATCGGCGAGACAACCGAGATCGGGGATAACTGCACCCTGTATCAGAACGTTACGCTGGGCGGCACCGGTAAGGAACAAGGAAAACGCCACCCAACCTTAGGCAACAATGTGATGGTGGGCTCCGGCGCCAAGGTGCTGGGGCCGTTTAAAGTGGGCGACAACGCCCGCGTGGCCGCGGGCGCGGTAGTCCTGGACGAGGTCCCGGCCAACGCCACGGCGGTCGGCGTGCCCGCGCGCGTGGTGCGGATCAACGGCGTCAAGCCCAACAGCCTCGACCAGGTGCATGTGGCGGACCCGGTTTCGCAGGAGCTGTGCCGGATGCAGGCCAAGTGCCTGAATTTGCAGACACGTTTGGAGGCTTTGGAAAAGGAGCGCGCCCGTTCTTCGGAACATCCGGAGCGCGAAAAGAGTGCGCAATAGCCATTCGATAAAATGCCCCTGCCCAATGCGCGGAAAAGACACGATGCGTCTTGTATTTTTCCGAAAAATCCCATATAATAACGGGTACTGGAGCGCACAGAACAATAAAGCTGGGAGGAACAAGGACAATGAAAATCTATAATACCCTGACGCGCCAAAAGGAAGAGTTTGTGCCGATCACAGCCGGAGAGGTGAAAATTTACGCCTGCGGCCCCACGGTGTACAATTACATCCATATTGGCAATGCGCGGCCGATCTGTGTGTTCGATGTGTTGCGCCGCTATATGGAGTACCGGGGGATGAAGGTCACCTATGTGCAGAATTTTACGGATGTGGACGATAAGATCATCCGCAAAGCGAATGAGGAGAACAGCGACTACCTCACCGTCTCCCAGCGTTATATTGAAGAGTATAAGACGGACGCCGAGGGCTTGAATGTCCGCCCGGCGACGATCCATCCGCTGGCGACGGAGAACATCGAGGAAATCATCAGCATGGTCGCCACCTTGATCGACAAGGGCTATGCGTATGCGGCGGACAATGGGGACGTCTACTTCCGCACCCATAAGGACGAAGGCTATGGAAAGCTTTCCCATCAGCCGCTGGAGGACCTGGAGGCGGGCGCGCGCATCGCCGTGGGCGAAGAGAAAGAGGATGCGATGGATTTCGCCCTTTGGAAGGCCGCCAAAGAGGGGGAGCCGAGCTGGGTATCCCCGTGGGGTAACGGCCGCCCGGGTTGGCACATTGAGTGCTCCGCCATGGCAAAGCACTATTTGGGAGAGACCATTGACATCCATTGCGGCGGGCAGGACCTGATTTTCCCGCACCACGAAAACGAGATCGCACAGAGCGAATGCTGCAACGGGGTGCCGTTTGCGCACTACTGGATGCACAACGGATATATCAACGTCGATAACCGCAAGATGAGCAAATCCCTCGGCAATTTCTTCACGGTGCGCGATGTGGCGGCGCAGTTCGGCTACGAACCCATCCGCTATTTGATGGTGGCTTCGCATTACCGCAGCCCCATCAATTACAGCGTGGAGGTCATCGAGCAGTGCAAGGCGGGATTGGAGCGCCTGTACAATTGCCGCGACAACCTGGCGTTCCTGCTGAAGAATGCCCCGGAAGGGGAAAAGGAGGGCGAGAAAGAGATTCGCCGCCGCTTCAGCGAATACCAGGACCACTTCATCGAGGCGATGGAGGACGATTTGAACACGGCGGATGCACTGTCGGCGCTGTTTGACCTGGCGAGGGACATCAATTCCACGCTGAATGCGTCCTCCGCGCCCAGCAAGGAGCTGTGTGCCTATGCGCTGGACCTCTTTAACGAGCTGGCCGGTGTGCTGGGCCTGCTCTACAACCAGAAGGACGACCAGCTTCTGGATGAAGAGGTGGAAAAGCTGATCGAGCAGCGCAACGAGGCCCGTAAAAATAAGGATTGGGCCACCGCGGACCGCATCCGTGACGAGCTGAAAGCGCGCCATATCGTTTTGGAGGATACGCCGCAGGGCGTCAAATGGAAGGTTGAGGAATAAATCCGGTTTTGCGGCCCGGTGAGGACAACCGGGCCATGCGGCGCCGGGATGAAAAGCGGCTCCCGCCGGACTAACCAAGCCGGCGGGAGCGCGGTTTCTATGAGAAAAGGGGCGTTCCGATTGGCAAAGGAAAAGGAAAACAAGACGAATGTCATGCGGATCTTGGACAAGGCAAAGGTTCCGTATAAATTCTATTTTTACGAGCATGAAGACGGGGCCATCGACGGCGTTGCGGTCGCCCATAAGCTGAACCAGAATGTGGAGCAGGTGTTCAAGACGTTGGTGACGAAGGGGGCATCCGGCGCGTTCTACGTCTTTGTGGTGCCGGTGGCAAAGGAATTGAACCTCAAGGCAGCGGCCAAAAGCGTGGGGGAAAAATCCGTGGAGATGATCCACGTGAGCGAGATCAATAAGGTGACCGGCTACATACGCGGGGGATGTTCCCCCATTGGGATGAAGAAGCTGTACCGCACCGTGGTGGACAAGAGCTGCGAGGCCTTTCCCAGCATCATTTTCAGTGCGGGAAAGATCGGTGCGCAGGTGGAAGTAGCGCCGCAGGATCTGCTGCGTTTGGTGAATGGAACATCGGCGGAGATTGCAGTGGAGCCGTAGCAGATGCGGCAATGGGATGAGAGGGAGTGGAACCATGACGGAAACTTCGCTTTTGCAGGCGATTGAAACGATGATGGACCGAAAGCTGGAGCCGATCCGGGAGGATATGGCCCGCATGAAGCAGGATCTGTCCGGCGTCCGGCAGGAACAGGCGACGATCCGCCGTGATGTGACGGCGGATAGCCAGACGCTTGTCGGAGTCAAGCAGAGCCTGACGGAACTGAAACAAGGGAATACCGCCCTGAAGCAGGAGATCAACGCGGTGAAGCAGGAGACGGCAGACTCTAAACAAAAGCTGGTGGGCGTTGCGCAGGATCTTTCCACGGTGAAGCAAGGCATTACCGCTGTAAAACAGGCGGAAGCAGATCTAAAACAACTGGTGACCGGTGTGGAACAAGACGTGACCGGATTAAAACAGGCTGTGGCGGCAGAGCGTCAGGAGTTGGCCGGATTCAAGCAGGAATTCTTGGCGGTGAAGCAGATGCTTTCCAATCTGGAAACGGTTGCTTCCGGGATCGAGCAGGATGTGGCGACGATCCGCCAGGACATTGCAAAGGAACGAAAGGCCATGGAACTCATGGCACAGAAGACGGTCCAGGTGGAGGCCACCCTGGAGAACGTTACGAATCCGCGCCTACAGACGGTGCAGGACAGCCAAAAAGAGGTGCAGTCCCGCCTGGATGCATTCGACCTGTTGGACGAAAAGCTGGAGAAAGTCCGCAGCATTGTGGACGTTTTGCGGGCGATCCGAATCAACCCGCAGTATTGATCGCATTGGAAACCGGCGGGCGGTTCCCGGCCAAGGAAGGGCCCGGGCCGCCGCGCCGGTTTTGTTTTAAAAACGTTTGTGACAGGAGAAAACCATGGAATATCAAAAGATCCGTGAATTGCAGGATTGGCCGCGCCAGGAGGCGTTTGACCATTTTTATCATCAGGTGGTCACAGCGGTGACCCTGACGGCGGACGTGGACGTTGCGCCGCTTCTACAGGCCTGCCGGGAGAGGGGGCTTCGCTTCTTCCCGTCCTTCCTGCATCTTCTCAGCCGCGTGGTCAACCGGCACGATGCATTTAAGATGGGGCATAATGCGGAGGGGGAACCGGTCATCTGGAAGCAGGTTTCCCCCTCCTACACGGTCTTTCAGGAGGAGGATTCCTCCTTTTACAGCCTCAGCACGGAATATGTCCCAGAGTTTGAAGCGTTTTACCGGCAGGTGGTCTTGGATATCGAGCAGAGTAAGCCCCTGCAAGGCCCGCAGTGGAAGGAGGAGCCGCCCAACCGGTTCTATGTCTCATGCATCCCGTGGCTGCACTATCGGGGCTTTAACATGCAGATGTACGGCGACGGGAAGTTGCTCTGCCCCATTTTTACGTGGGGAAAGTTCGAGCGCAGCGGGGACAAAACCGTGATGCCGCTCACCATACAGATTCACCACGCCAGCGCGGATGGGTTCCATATCGCTCAGTTGTTCCAGGAGTTGCAATGGGAAGTGGATCACTTTTCAGAGGAACAGGCCGGCGCATAGCGAAGGAATCGGGCTGCGGAAAATCATTTTCGGAATTTTAGCGCTTCGACAGGCTTCCGTGCCTTTCTCCCTTCCCCAGTGATACAATGGCGTGGAAAGGGGAGGAGCGAACGTGCAGATCGCGATCTGTTGTTCAATGCAGGAGGATGCGGATCATGGAACGTACCGGACGTATGGGCTAAAAATGGGGGATGTGCGTGTGGATGATATTTCCACCCATTGGCGTACAGTCGCCCGTTTGCGGCGCAAACTGATCAAAAACCAGGTTTCCCCGGTGCATCTGTGGGATGTAGTGGAGGACTTTTTGGCGGCGTGTTAGGCTGGTTTACCCGATGGAAAAGTTCACAACAAGAGAAAACGGCTTCTGTCCAGGGGATTCCCGAGACGGGGCCGTTTTTTCATGCGGCGGTCAAGAGGCGTGGCATATGTGACCGTTACATGCTTTTTTGCGAATCGTTCGAAACAGGATTGAAAGAATCGTGTTTTTTCAGTATAATAGGAATGATTTTCGTCTATTTTAACGAATGATGGCAATGAAATGGGAAGGTTGTCTCAAGCTGCACTGCCAAAGGAGGAGCGCTATGGAATTGCAAAGGGGTATAAAACGTTTTGCAATAGGGTTGTTTTTGCTGCTGTTTGCGGTAGGGGTTGTCCCCCTGCCTGTACTTGCGGCGGAAGAACAAGGAAATGCGGATAAAATCCAAATTACATACTACTATTTTTCTTCCTGCGAGAGCTGTGAGGATGGGGAAAATTACCTGCTCGCCCTGGAGGGACAGATCGAGGACGCGATCTCCCCGGACGAATATGAATTCCATCTAAAGAACGTCTTTGAAGAGGACGCCTATGAGGATTTCATGGAACGTACCAAGGATATGGCAACGGACGAGTTCACCCCGGCCCCTCCCATGCTGGATGTGAATGGGACCTGCCTATTTGGGGTGGACGACATCACAAACAAGGCCCGCAGCGTGATCCTGGAGGAAAAGGAAAAACTGCGCACGGAAGAAGAGCGGCTGGAGAGCTTCCGCAATGTTCCGGCCGAGAGCTCTTACTTTGTGTATTTCTATGTGCCCGCCTGTGACGACTGTGAAAAGGTGCAGGTTTACCTGAGCAATATGGACAAGCAGTTTGCGTTGGAGCAGAACCAGGTCACCAATTTGCAGGTAAATTATGTCAACATGAGCGCCCTCGACAACGTGCCCCTGGCGCATTGGTTCTTTGACCAATACGGCGTGCCGGAGGACCGGCAAAAAGCGCCGGTCCTGTTCTATCAGAATGGCTATTTGCAGGGCTATGAGGACATCGTCGCCAATATGCCGAACATCATTATGAGCGGCGAAGCGCTGAACTGGGAGGACATCGACTATGTGCCGGAATCCCAGGCCGGGAGCTTTGGGTGGAACGATTGGGCCTTTCTGGTGGTCACCGGCTTTGCGAACGGCTTGAGTCCCTGCGGGATCTCGCTGCTCCTGCTGTTGTTTTCCCTGCTGCTGGCCAAAAATGCCAATATCCTCAAGCTGGGCTTGACGTTTATCACCGCGCGCTTTTTGACCTTTTTGCTGCTGGGGACGGTTTTGTACTCCGCATTTGAGCAGATCAGCGCCATCCTTTCCCCGGTGGGAAAGGCTTTGCAAATTCTCATCGCAGTTTTGGCGGTGTTCTTTGCGATCCTGAATTTTATGGATTACTTTGCGGCGAGGAAAAACGAGTATGGGAAGATCCGCTTCCAATTGCCGCCCAAGCTCCGTGCATTCCAGCGCGATTACCTGGAGAACACCTTGAATTGCGGCGGCAAGTACCTGACGGGAACGGTCTTCATCGCGGGGATCGTCCTCTCCGTAGGGGAGTTCCTCTGCACGGGCCAGCTCTATTTGGCGTCGATCATCTATATGATGCAGCGGCAGACAGCCTGGGACATGACGGTCTTTTTGGCGTTTGTGGTCTATCTGCTTGCGATGTCCCTGCCGCTTTTGCTGCTGACCCTATTGGCAAAACGCGGTTCCCAGGTGTTGCAGCTTTCGGAAATGACGCGCGGGAAGCTGCCTTGGATTAAATTGCTCTACGGCGTGCTGTTCTTGTTGTTTGCCGTATTATTATTTGTATTCTTGTGGTGATTGCGATGTTTGGAAAGAAAAAAGAGAAATCGCCTGCGGCGCTGGGCTTCTCCCTGTTTAATCAGGAAGGGGAACGGACGGCGCAGCATGCAGCGGTATCCCTGCCCTTGAACCGGGAGGCGGTTTTGGAAAAGAGTATCGAGTTTTTCCAGGACCCCCATCCTTGTGCGATCCACGAAGGGGCTGTGCGGATGCGGATGTTGGGAGAGTTGGAGGCCTATCTGAAAGGGAAGGGCTTGGTAAGGCTCTCAGAGATGCCGGATTCCCTGCGCCATTACCTGGATTTGGAAGCTGAATATGTATATATTGCGCTCGACGAGGCGTAGCAGGATGCTTTACGCCGGCGCAGATCGGCAATATCGGGTGTCTGGAAAGTGTTTATCCAATCCTATCCAGTAGGGGTTGGTAATTTTTCACAATTCGCATTATAATCTTTTCATTTGTCCCTGTCTGCTCTATAATGGGGTGTAAGGGGGGATAAAGAATGGTTTATAAAGTGCTGGAAGAGACCGTCACCGACGAGGAGCAGGGACAGCGCCTTACATATGGCATCATTGCCGGAGCTGCTGTGGTCAGCGATATTTCCGATAAACGCGAAGCCGTGGAACGGCTTGTCGAGTTGCTGAATACGCGGCAGGTGCCCCTGATGCACTTTAAAGATGTGATCGAGGACTTCCTGACACGATAAAAGAAATCTCTTCTCAATCATTGATTGAGAAGAGATTTCTTTGTATGAAACAAAAAGGTTTTGTGAATAAAAATAGAAACGCCGTCCTTTGGACGGCGTTTCTATTTAAGAGAGAAGAAAAGGAAAATTTATGAAAAAGAGAAGATCTTGTAATCGATTTTTCTGTTCCCCTTGGAACGATTATAAGTATAAAGAATCTTTGTGAACACTGCGTGAAATAGAAATGATCATTTTACAAAAATCAGATGGAAAATAAAAGAAGAAAGCTCCGCTGTACCTCCATGCATAGGTATTCATGGCCAAAGAGGCGAAGAGGTCCATTGCCGCCCGTTCGATGGCCATACGGCTCCCATCGGCCTATTTATAAAGGGAGATTAAAAGGAACGGCATGGCTTTTTCGTCCCGTGGGCACAGCAGACCATCTCCCGTATATAGCGCGTCCTTATGGATACGATCTGCCGTGCATGTGGGGGCGTTGGATGCATATATATGGAAATCAAACAAAAAGCCGGCTTAAAATTTTATACGTGTTCTCTAAAAGGACAGTCGAATTTGGAACACTTTTGGAACACTATGTTCTATATAATCAAACCAAAGGCCAAAAGATCAAAACTTTTGTGCCAAAGTTCAGGAAAGGAGAAAGGAACATGAACAAAAGAGTATGGCGATCTGCGCTTTCTTTGTTGCTGGTCTTTACGCTTGTATTTACCAGTGGACTTTCCGCATTCGCAGCAACTACGGAAAACCGTGCAGATCCAGCCGAAACAGCTGCCGTGTATCTCAGCGATATGGAATGGGTATCCGCTGAAGATGGATGGTGGCAGGTCCGGAAGGACCGGGACGTCAACGTACATAAGATTGTCCTGACAGATGAAAACGGAGAGGAGGTCCCGTTCGAGAAGGGACTCGGAACCAGTGGCAATGCGACCATTGTCTATGATTTGACGGGCTATGGTGCGCTGCGCTTCCAGGCGCAAATTGCCATTCAGTCGGATAACTGGTGGGGTGGAACGAGCTTTACGCTGAAAGCGGATGGCGAGGAGTTCTTTACCCAGAGTTTGACCAGCAGCAGGGGCATTACGCCTGTGGATGTAGAAATTCCGGAAGGCACGACCATCTTGACGATGGAAAACTCCGGCGGTTCCAATTCTGTTTGGGCGAATGCGCAGATTATCTGCGACCGCGCTGTGATGGACCGCTTGAAGACGCTGTCTGTGCAGCCGGAGGAGCCGGCCGTTGCTGTGGGGGATAGCACCAATCTGGTGATCTCCGCGTATTCCAACGGTCAGGAGAGCATTGCGTTGAATCCGGAGCAGTGCACGTATTCGAGCAGCAATCCGGAGATTGCAACGATCGATCCGGATACAGGTGTCATCACCGGCGTAGCGGATGGCATTGCAACAATCACCTGCACGGTGGTGGATGCGGTGGATCCGAGCATCAGCCGCACGGCTACCTGTGAGATTATTGTTGGCGAAGGCGAAGAAGGCGCAACTTGGTCGGTCACGTCGCCCGACGAGAATATCTCTGCCCTGTTCTTTATGGACGCGGAGGGCGCCATCCGCTTCTTTACCACGTACGGCGGCAAGACGGTTGTTTCCAGCTCCCCGACGGGCCTGGTGACCAACGCCGGTGATTTCCGCAACGGCCTCACCTTTGTAAGCCGTGAAGACGAAGAGGTCACGGATTCCTATGACCTGATCGGCGCGAAAGTGAACCATGTGGACACAACCGCCAACCAGATGACGCTGAACTTCACAAAGGACGGCGCCTCTTACAGCATCATTGTGCGCGTTTATGACGACGGCATGGCGCTCCGCTATGCAATCGAGACCGAGGACGGCCAGGAGCTCACCATTTCGGAGGAAAATACGGGCTTCCAGCTTGCCAGCGGCTCTGTCGCACAAGCGATGGAATATGAATATGCAAATGAGTCGGTTGCGCAGGAAGAGGAAGCACACAGACTGCGCGGCGGCTACTGCATGCCGCTCCTCTATGAGACCACGGACGGCGTTTGGGCGCTGCTTTCCGAAGCAGACCTGAATTCGACCTACTGCGGCGCACAGCTTGTGGGCGACGGCACCGGTATGCTGAATGTAGAATTCACGCCGGAGCAGACGGAAGACGTTGTTACGACTGCACCGTTTACCTCCCCGTGGCGCTTTGCCGTCATCGGCACGCCGAAGGCCATCGCAGAAAACACCATGGCAGAAACCTTGAGCGAGGACTGCCAGCTGGAAGACACCAGTTGGGTCCAGCCGGGCACCGTGGACTGGACGTGGCTGAACGGCGATCTCCGCCATACCGACCCGAACGTGGACTTCGAAAACGATGCGTTGGACATTTATAAGGAATATGTCGACTTCGCGGCAGAGATGGGTTGGGAATACCAGCTGCTGGACGAAGGCTGGCAGAGACAGAACAGAGACCCGGATGATGATTCCATTTACAAGGGCTATTACGATTGGACGGAAGAGCTGATCGATTATGCCAATGAGAAGGGTGTCGGCCTGATTGTCTGGGCGAACAGCGCAGACCTGGATACCCCGGAAGAGCAGGAAGAGCGCATCACCGAATGGGCGCAGATGGGCTTCAAGGGCGTCAAGCCGGACTTCTTTGATTCCCAGTCCCAGGATACAATCCTGCAAATTGAAAACCTGATGAAGGTTACGGCGGAAAACCACATGCTGCTGAACCTGCACGGCGCAGGCAAGCCGACCGGTGAACGCCGCACCTATCCGAACGTCATTTCCCGTGAAGCGGTGTTCGGTGCAGAGCAGTATGACTTTATCCCGGACAACGTGAGCGCGCGCCACAATTGTACGCTTCCGTTTACCCGCAACGCAGTAGGCCCGATGGACTACACCCCGATGGCTTCCTATGGCGTGAGCGGCGACCATCGTCAGTTTACCCTGGCGCATATGGCTGCCCTGCCAGTCGTATTTGAAGCTGGCGTGCAGTGCATGGCGGACAAGCCCGACGTTTATCGTGCACATCCGGCCTATGAGCATTATTTCAAGAACATGCCTTCCGATTGGGATGATTCCATCCTGGTGGACGGCGAGCCCGCAGCGTATGTAAACTTCGCACGCAGAAGTGGGGACGACTGGTATCAGGGCATCATCTGCGATGCAGCCCGCAATGCAGAGTTCTCCCTGGACTTCCTCGGCGAGGGAACCTACACCGCATACATCTATACGGATGGCGAAAACCCGATGGAGACCGTTGACGAAGAGATCCGCACGGTCACCAAGGACGACACGCTCAATATCCCGCTTGCAGAGACGGGCGGCGCGGCAATCCATTATGTTAAGACAGCCGAAGAAGAGCCTGTTTGGGATACCAACGCACTGTACTCGATTCTTTCTTCCCTGAAGGATGCAGGCATCGAGGTCAACAGCAACAATACCAGCCCTGGGGCGATCGTTGACCTGTGGTGGAACTTCGCTGGAGATTCCTTGTTCTGGCGCTTGATCCCGGATGCAAATCAGGAATACTATCGCATTCAGCCCGGCAGCACAACGGTCACCGTTCTGATGCCGACCGATTCGGAAGTGGCAGTCAATACCAAGCTGACCGTCGGCAACATCGACGATGCAGACGATTCCCAGTGGTGGAAGATCGTAGAAGCGGAGGATGGCACGTATCGCATTCTGAATAAGAAGGCGGAATTGGCAGGAACGCCGCTCTATATCGCAACGGATAGCGATTCCACGACGGACGGCGCACCGATCGTTTTGGCGGACGAAAGCGCTGCTTCCAGCAAGTGGAACCTGGTGAAAAAAGAAGAGCCCGAGCCGGAGCCTGTGGAGCCGGCAGCAGAAATCAAGGTTGACCAGAGCCTGCTCAACGTGGGCGATGTGACCGATGTAACGGTTTCTGTAACGGACAGCAACAGTGAAGAAGTCACAGAATACACCGTAGAAAGCAGCAATCCGGCCGTTTTGGAAGTCACCCGCACGGCGGATGGCATTACCGCAGAAGCACTGAGCAATGGCACTGCCTCGATCGTCGTTCGTGCAGATCTGGGGGATGGCGTCGTTGTGGATGCCTATGCACAGGTGATTGTTGGAACTGAACCCGTGGAAGGCAGCGTCTATGAGGTTGCCGCTCCGAATGCGGACGTAAAAGCATTGGTCGCTTATGACGCAGTCGCTGGCACAGTATCCTATCTGGCAAGCAAGGACGGCGAAGTCATGGCCGGCGTATCGGGGACAGGCTTGATGACCAATATGGGCGATTTCCGCAGCGGATTGGTCCTCGGCGAAGTCACCACCAGAGAGGGCAATGATTCCTATGACCTCCTCGGCGGCAAAGTAAAGCATGTCGATAAAGATTACAATGAGACCACGTTCCCGTTCACTAAGGACGGCGTGAACTACAGCATTATCTTCCGCGCATACGACGAAGGCGTTGCCCTGCGCTATGCGATCGACGGAAACGGCGATGAACTGCAAATCACCGAAGAGTTCACCGGCTTCCAGCTCCCCGAGGGCTATCAGAAGCTGTGGGGCCAGAGCATCGGCGACAACTCCAGCGTTGCCAACGAATGGCCGCACAGAGAGTATAGCAACCGTTCGAGACTGGATGGACAGAACTTCAATATGCCGTTGCTGTATGAGTCCGAGAGCGGCGCTTATGGCCTTTATTCCGAAGCAGACCTGATGACCGGCACCTATTGCGGTTCCGTGCTCGCAGGCGGCGAGGATGGCATGCTCACCGTGAAGTTTGCACCGGAGCAGGCGGCAGAAGGCCCGGTTGTCACGACGGCGCCGTTTACGTCCCCGTGGCGTTTCCTGGTGATGGGCGATCTGGCAGAGATTATGGACAACACCATGCCGGAAAACCTGAGCCCGGACAGCGTGATCGAAGATACCAGCTGGATTGAGTCCGGCGTCTCCAACTGGACCTGGTTGAACGGCGACCTGCGCCATGACCAGATCCCGGCAGATAAGTTTGAAACCGAAGGCCTGCGCATCTACAAGGAATATGTAGACTTTGCAGCAGAGATGGGTTGGGAATACCAGCTCCTCGATGAAGGCTGGATGATCCCGTACAACCGCACCGAAAATAAGGAAGAGCAGCCCGGCTATGATCCGGATGCACCGGCTGGCCAGCGCTATCTGGGCTATTATTCCTGGACAGAAGAACTGGTTGAATATGCAAAGAGCAAGGGCGTGAAGCTCCTTGTTTGGGTGCATAAGAACGATATTGTCACCGAGAAACAGCGTGAGCGCATTGCATACTGGGCGGATCTTGGCATCGCAGGCATCAAGCCGGACTTCTTTGATTCCGCAACACAGTCCACTATGCAGCTGTATGATACGCTGCTCAAGCTGACCGCAGAGAACCATATGATTATCAACCTGCATGGCACCGTAAAACCGGCAGGCGAACGCCGTACCTATCCCAACGCTTTGACGAGAGAAGCTGTTGGCGGTGCAGAGGGCTATGCAGTAAGCGACTGGCGCGACCCGAACGATTACGGCGGCGGTTCCTATCCGTGGGGCGGCGATTTGACCGCTGCAAACAACTGCGTGATCCCGTTCACGAGAGGCGCAGTCGGCCCGCTGGATTACACCCCGATGGCATCCTTCGGCGCATTGAACAACGTGCGTTTTGGCCCGACGGATCCGGATACCGGAAAGCCGCAGGAATTTGACAACCCGCCGTTGTTTACCCTGGCCCATATGTATGCCCTGCCGATCATTTATGAGAGTGGCATCCAGTGCCTGGCGGATAAACCGTCGGTTTATAAAGCAATCCCCTACTATGAGCAGTATTGGAAGGACATGCCAGCCTCCTGGGATGAGAGTAAGTTGATCGACGGCGAAGTTGGCGAACTAGTCGAGATGGCAAGACGCGATGGCGACGATTGGTATCTGGGCGTTATCTGCGCATATGAAGAGACCAAACCGGTCGACATCAATCTGGATTTCCTGGGCGATGGCACGTACACCGCGTATATCTACAGAGATAACCCGGACAACCCGCTCGATTTGGATGAGCCGATGAACGGCCTGATTGCTGAGACGAGAACGGTTACGAGTGCAGACACTTTGACGCTCGAACTTGCTGGCCTCAATACCCCGGTTCTGGAGTATGAGTTCAAGCAGGCGGACGGCAGCACGGTTACGGCACACAGCCGCAGCGACCTGACGACCTCCGGCGGTGCAGCAATCAAGTTCGTGAAGAACACCACTCCGAGCGAGCACATGCTGACGGTCACCTTCCCGAACACCGTTGAACTGAGCATCAACGGCGAGAGCCAGACGATTGCCAACCTGATCGGCGCGTATAAAGACGTCGTGATGGCGGACACCGAGCTCGAGCTGACCTTCACGCCCAGAGTGGAAGGCCGCGAGATCGCAGGCGTCACCGTGAACAGCGAAGCCATTGCGGAAGACAGCTTTGACGCTGCCGAGTATGTGTACAGCGCGGCCATGCCGAACGCGGACACGACGATTGAGCTTGGCTTCACAGTGGTAGACAAGCAGAACCTGCGCGCTGCCATTGAGATTGCAGAGGGCCGGGCGAACGAAGCTGCGGAAGCAGTGGAATCCGTACAGGAGAAGTATGAAGCAGCCTTGCAGGCGGCGAAGGACGTCGAAGCCAAGAAGACTGCAACGCAGAACGAGATCAACACCGCATGGAGCGACCTGATCGACGCGCTGCATTATCTGAGCTTTGTGGCAGGCGACAAGAGCCAGCTGGAGATCCCGATGGAAATCGCAGATTCCATCGACCGCGACCTGTTTACGCCGGACAGCCTGAAAGTGCTGGACGAAGCGTATGCGGCGGCGGAAGACCTGCTGGACGATGAAGAAGTCCTGGAAGCGGACATCACCGAAGCGGTGGATGCGCTGTATGACGCCATTTATGGCCTGGTCTACCGCGCAGACGTCACCGAGCTGGAAGCGCTGGTCAACAAGGGCGACGGCATTGTCGAAAATGCAGACCAGTACATCCAGAACGACGCATGGACGAGCTTTGAGACCTCTCTGGAAGAGGCAAAAACCGTCCTGGCAAATGAAAACGCAACGCAGGATGCGGTGGATACCGCAGCAGAAGATTTGGCAGCGGCCATCTCCGCCCTGCGCATGATCCCGGATAAGGATGCTCTGGAAGCATTGATCGGGGAAGCCGAAGCGATCAACACCAGCAAGTACACGGCGAAGAGCGTGGCAACGATGAAGGCCGCATTGAGCACCGCGAAGGCAGTCCTGAACGACGCAGAAGCGACCGAAGAAGAGGTTGCAGACGCAGTCGAGACGCTGGAGAACAGCATCGACGGCCTGGTCGAGAAGAGCACCTCCACGGGCTCGAAGAACAGCGGCAGCACGTCTGCCAACGTCGGCAACGCATACGGCGCAGCGGGCGTGGTATCCGCAAGCCAGAGCGTGGCAGCGAATGCCTATGTGGTTTCCGACACGACGGTCAACTTCAATCTGAAGAGAGGCAGCGCATACTGCTTCAAGATGACGGTTGTGAACGGCAATGCCATGACGCCGAGCTTTACGGTCGGCAACGGCAATGTGCTGAAGACGCAGTTCGTGGCGAAGATCGGCAACGACTACTACTACAGAGTCTATGCCATCGGCACACCGGGCCAGAGCACGGGCGTTTATACCACCCTGCCGGGCCAGAACGCTACAAAGCACTGCACGGTAACCATTGGCTAATTGCTTTCGTAGACGGACGCTGTGCGCCCGATTGCCTGAGAGCAATAAGGCAAAATTGCAAAGGAAATGCAAAGACTCCAGCAGATCAAATATATCTGTGAAGAAGATGACTTCCCTTTACAATGTGAAGAATATGAATAAGCAAGTGTTTAAGCTCTCCTTCTCAAAAAATGTTAAAATATAAGGAATACCCCCTGTTCCGTGTTTAGGAACAGGGGGTATTCCTATTTGATCAAAATATTTGCATGGGGCTACAAAGTGGAGAAATTCCTTTTGGCCGTGGGGCTCTTCTTTAATTGTAGTGTCACAATATGGGGCAAGATAAATGCACATTATATAAGAATCCAGCGCTTTTATTAGGAAAGCGCCATTTCCTTGTCTATAAAAGGGAGGTGGAATTGTAAGTGAATATACGGAAAATGGATCAATCGTGTGTAAGCCTGTTATCCGGTCGTGTTGGAGGCATTTCTCTAAAGGCGGGCCACAGGACGCATAGCGGACACACAGTGCCTTTCGCGCCTACGGCGTTCCCTACGGAAGCAAACCGCAAAGAGTTTGCTTTCCGCTCCATAGGGCAAAGCCCTACAGAAGCAAGCAAATCTTCATAAAGACAAAACACACAGCTCCGCAGCAACACACGTGAGCAATAGAAACATCAAATATAGAAGGACCCAATCCCGGGAACTCCCAGGATTGGGTCCTTACTTGTTTATTAGGGAAAAGCCTCCCCTTTTATTTTGTCGTTTCCGATTCGCCAATAGCTACATGCAATGGACGCATGGCGCCCGTCTACAAAAGCACTTACGCAATCGCCACGGCACAATGCTTCACTGGACGTGCAACGTCTTTCGCGCCTACGGCGGCAACCACGGAAGCAAACCGCAATTATGGCGTGTTCCGTTCCACAAGGGAAATCCTACGGAAGCAATCAGCCAATCGGACGCACAGCGTCTTTTCGCGCCTACGGCGTTTCCTAAGAAAGCACTTATCCAATCGTAACCGTGCAATGTTTCACGGCTACATTGCCCGGCAGGGTGGTGTAAACGCCCGTGCTCTGGCCCGGCGTGCCGGTGGCATAGACTCTGTAATAGTAGTCGTTGCCGATCTTCGCCACGAACTGCGTCTTCAGCACATCGCCGTTGCCGACCGTGAAGCTCGGCGTCATGGCGTTGCCGTTGACTACCGTCATCTTGAAGCAGTATGCGCTGCCTCTCTTCAACGTGAAGTTGACCGTCGTGTCGGAAACCACATACGCCTTCTGGCTGGTCACGCCCTGGGCTGCGGATACAACACCCGCTACGCCGTATGCATTGCCAACGTTGGCAGACGTGCTGCCCTTGCCGCTGTTGCCCGTGCCCGGCTTCTCCGCCTTGACCAGGTTATTCGCGGCAGCTTCCAGGTTGGTATATGCCTTTGCGACCGCCTGCTCGTCTGCATTCGCATCCGCGGCAACCGTCTTCGCAACGCTCAATGCCGCCTTAAAGGCCGCCACGCTGCGGTCGGTGTAGCCGTCCAGATCCTTCTGCTCCATCTCGGCGATCAGCTTGTTCAGCTCATCCTTGTTCGGGATCTTCCGCAGGGCTGCCATTGCATTGGACAGCTCCACTGCCTTTGCATCCACGTCGGCCTGCTCTGCGTCTGCGTTCAGAAGTAGTTCTTCCGCCTCTGCCAGCACCGTCTTGAAGGCCGCCATGGCTTCGTCGTCGATGTAGCTGTTCAAGTCAAGGCCGTTCGCCTCGTTCACCGTGTTCTGGAGGATGGACATATCCGCACGCATTTCCAGCTTGTCGATCGCTGCCTGCAAGTTGTCATATGCCTCGTCCACGTCCGCCTTCAGGGCGTCTTCCTCTGCATACACGTCTTTCGCTGCGTCGAGCGATTCCTCGAAGCCCTCGGTCGTGCCCGGCTTGAACTGATCCAGCATGTCTTTCAGCTGCTCTGCAATGTTGATCAGCGGCAGCAGGGTTTCCTTATCGCCCGCTTCGAATTCCAACAGGTGCATTGCATCCAGCAGGTCGCTCCAAACCTCTTTGACTTCTTCTTCGGTTGCGTCCGCATCGTCATAGACTTCCTGTGCCTTTGCCAGGGCGTTCTCGAAGAATTCCTTGGCAGACGGCACCAGGCTGTCGATCACGTCCTGCGGCACCGCGTTGGCCTCTTCCAATACGATGCCCAGGATGCTCTTATCCACGCTTGTGAACGTGAAGCGCAGGGTCGTGCTCTCGCCCGGCATCGTGAAGGTGTACGTGCAGCCGTCCGCTGCAAACTTGATGTCCTCGCCGTTGAGCTGCGCTCCGGAGAACGCGCCCTTGGTCGGGGTGAAGGTGAAGGTCAACTCTTCGCCCGGCTGTACCTTCGCGCCATAGATCGCATCTGTGGAGATGATTTCCTCCGCTTCGCCCTCGACGCTCATCGATGCGTTGCCGCTCCACTGTACCGTCAGCAGCTGCGGCTCGGTGTTTTCAGTTTTTTCAAAAGTGAAGGAATGGAAAGCAACCGCACCTTCCACCAGTTCAATGGACACATCCTTTACGCCATTCCAAAGGGAAGACGGGATTTCCACCGTAAAGTCTTGATCGTGGGCCGCATCCCATCCGCCGGTCTGTGCGATTCGGACGTCGACAAACTCGTTGTCGCCCTCTCCGAATCGGAAGCGCAGAAGGGCTTCCTTTTCTTCTTCTGTGTCGGCGCGGCCGTTTGCCACACGGACGGTCAGTTTAGAAGCGCCTGTTGAGCCAAAGTCGAGACCGTCGTAGTAGAGGATTTCACCCTTGTCGAATCCACCGACGACCTGATCAGGCTCGCCGCGTTCCAAGTTGACAGAGCCGTCCACGGAATCATAATTCCTTGCATAGGTGGTAGTATAGGCGGATTTGCTTCTTCCAGTGAGAACCAGTCCATCAATTGCGGCTTGCAATTGTTCAGCCGCTTCCGCTACAGCATCGTTGTCATAGATGTCCACTGCGGATGCTGACTCATAAGCGGCTTCAAAGATTTTCCAGGTTTCTTCCGTGTAAAGGAGGGGCCGGTTCTCAACCTTCGCAGTAATGTCGGCGGCCTCCTGCATGGCGTTTTCGTAATCTTCGTTCACCACGGGGGCGCTGTCGTATCCGGTGAAGACCAGTGCCTCAAAGTCAAAGCTGGTGCCCTTTTCAAAGCCGATGACAAGATCCTGCGGGCCCATAATCCCCTTTGCAGGAACGGTTTGTTTAAAGAACGTCTCAGAGGAGAGCTCATAGGACTCGCCTTCGCCAGCCTTAAAGACAAAGGGAATGGTCTTTTCCGTCCCGTTGTCGTTGTAACGCAGATACCCATAGACGTCTTCTCCATTGAGGCTTCGTCCCTGGATTGTCACTTCTTTGGAGCCATAGCTGCCAAATTCGACATTGTTAAATTTGATTTCCACTTGATCGGTGATTGCGCTGACATAGTTCTGCATGATCACATGGCTTCCGCCGTCGATATCCGTGATTTCAATATCGCCCGCGGCGGATTCCGGATTTATCTGCTCATAGGGGCTGATATACTGCACGGTACCTTCTTCAAACCAGAAGGAATTCAAGGCGATGGAACCATTTTGGAAGACCAACACAAGATCGTGCAGGCCAGAGATGCGGGGAATATCAAAGGTCTGGGACTTGTACTCACTCCAAGAGCCGGTCGGCTGGAATTCCAGCGTGGTCACCAGTTCGCCGGTGGGGGAATCCAGACGTACGTCGATGATCTGCGAATAACTGTTGTTATTGGAGCCATTGATGGTGATCTTCGCACATCCGTTGAGGCCAAAGTCCACATCCTCATACAGAACCCAGTTGCCGCTGGTGATTCCGCCTAAGGCCGTTTCGGGTTCCCCGGTTTCCCCGGTGCCGCTTTCCGTCCAGAGGTTGCCGCTGCTTTCCGCATAGGATTCTGCTTCAATCGTCTCGTACGGGTCCACGTTTGTCTTTTCCACAAAGGTCTGGGTCAGATATTCCGGCGTCAGTTCGGCCTCTGGCTGGAATTCATCAGAAGCCATGTACTGAAGGATGCTGTAATAGAGCTGCTTTGCTTCGGGGTATTCCTCCATCTGGTTCAGCAGGTCGAAGGTGCATACCACCAACTTGCCAGCTCCCACGTTTGCTTCAAACAGGCTGCCTAGCTTCCGGCTCCACTCCATGTGGTCAATGTTCCAGGCGAGGGGTTCCAGATCTGCCGGAGCATCGTCCAGGACGACCGCGCGCGAGCCTTTCATCAGATTAAACCACTGATAATCGTTGAAATATTCCGTGGGGAAATAGCGGAAGATCGGGTGGTCGTTTTGTACATACATGCCCATCGTGTGGGCGTCACGGTCCGAGCGGTGGAACATCTTGCTCCAGTAGTCCGTCGTCCAGCGTACGGCCACACTGTCGGGAATGGTTTTCAGGCTGGGCTCCGGCAGGAAGAGGACTTTTTGGCCGTTCTCCAACGCCTGTAGGGTTGCCTGGTCCATGTTGGTAGAGACCAGAACATCCGAAGGCACTGTGGGGTTGAGATCGCTGGGATAGACCCACAGGTCGTAGCTGTTGGAGCCGATGGAATCCACGGAGACCTCCAACTTTAGCTTTGCCGCTTCTGTCACGCCCGCCAAGGAGGTGGTAAAGGCGCCGATCTCTGTTACACCGCCCTGCGCAACGTCCGTCGCGTCAAGGGTTCCCTCTGCAAGGACGGTATCGCCATTTGTCAGTTTCCATTGCCCAACAACGCCGTCCAAAGCGGCCGGGCCGTAGTTGACAACGGAGATCGTTCCCGTCAGATCTTCGGAGTTGGTGAGGACCAGCTTCGGAAGCTGTGCCAAAACAACGACGGAATCGTTAAAGCTCTTATACTGCTCTTTCGTAAAGCCACCGGGCTTGTCTTCCATGAAGTTGTCCAGAATGCCGACGTGTGCGGTGCCCTGGCCGGGGAAGTCCTGGATGCTGAGCAGCTGATAGCCGGCCATATCCGGTGTGCGCAGCGCGGTTTCCATATCGGCACGGTAACCGATCGCGGAGACACGGGCGGATACTTTTGAGAAGATCTCGTTCATGTGAAGCAAGCCTTTGCTCTCCATGAGATCCCGGTAATACTGCAAGTTGCGCGCCTCAAAAACGCCCGATTCATACTTGGGGATTTCTTCGTCGAACAGGGGGAGGACCTGGTACTGGCCCGCCTCGTGGTTCATCAGGGGCTTATCCACCTCTTCAATGGCATGCTGATAGGTGAACGTTGTGTTCGGCTGCATGGACTCCAACGCACCGCCGGAGGCCGCATCCACCCAGGAGAACGAAATGCGCGTATGATACGGGTCGGAATTTGCCCTTGTTTTGCAGGTGGTCCAATAGTCGTCCCCTTCGTTGAGAGAAGGCGCCCAATAGTTGTTGTTGCTGCCCTCCGCATACAGGCGGGTATCGTCCACGCTGCGGCAGAGCTCGCGGAGCGCGTTTGCGCCATCCCGGTTGCTGCCGGTGGTATTGAGCTCATTGCCCCATGCAAACATAACAAAGGACGGGTGATTTGCAAGATATTCGAGAATTCTTACAGCCTCTTCGTTGAAATAGTCGCCGAAGGGCGTGCCGCCAAACCCGTAGAGCTCCGGCTGCATGTAGATGCCCAGCTCGTCGGCCGCTTCGAACGCTGCCTCCGGAGGCGTCCAGGAGTGGAAGCGGAAGAAGTTGATGCCGAGTTCTTGTGCCGTGGAGAAGAAGTCGAGCCACTCCTCCTTGGTCATGAACGGGTATCCGGTCAATGGGAAGACGGCGGAATTGCCCTCGCCGCGCATAAAGGTGGTGGTCCCATTGATGGTGAATTTTGTCCCGGAGGTCTTAAATTCACGCATACCGAAGTTTTCGACAAAGGTATCGGAATACATACCTTCTGCATCCAGGGAGATGGTCATCTCATACATGGACGGGTCAAATTCCGACCAGAGGCGGACGTCGTCGCCCATCGCATAGGTGACTTCGATTTCCTTTTCCGTCTCATCCGCGGCCAGGGAGAATTCCTGTACGGCCTGCGGAACGGTATGTACATCGCCCTCGTGGTTGTAGCTGTGCGCCTGGAGGGTCAGGTTGCCGTTGACCGCCTGTCCTGTCGTATTGGAGAGCGTGATCTTTGCCAGAGCGGTTTTGGCGTGAATGTCCGGATAGATCCGCACATCCTGGATAAAGACAGGGTCCACGGCCTTCAGCTCAATTTTTCCCAAAATGCCGTTCCAGTTTGTCACCGTCTCTTCCGTCAACATGTGGCTATTGGTTCCCACCTGATAATCTGTGTTGCGCACCTGCACCGTGATGGTGTTTTCCTGGCCGGGGATCAGGCCCGACAGGACGTATTCCTGTGCCGTGCCCAACGTATCGTTGGAATTATAGTTGGTCTGCTCCTGGCCGTTCACCCAGACCTGGGTATTTTTGGTGCGCTCCATCAGGAACGTAACGTGTTTTCCTGCCCAGTTTTCCGGGATAAAAACCTTCTTTTGATAGACCGCATCGCCGGTATAGGTGTATTTGCGGTTCAGATGGTTGGTGTTGACCGATGTATTCCGATTGCCCTTTTTATTTTCGTCCAGCGTTCCCGGAAGGATACAGGTATCGGACAGGGTGCCGTCCTCTGGGGAATAGGAACCCAGTTTCAGCTCCCAGACGCCCGCCAGGGATTTTTGATCGGTAACAATGTGATCCTGAAAGACTGCGACCGCGGAATCAAGCGCTTCGTAGGCAGAGTGAATCTGCGTTTTATTGGCGGCCTGGTCCTGGAAGACCGCATCAGCTTCTTGGATAGCCGCTGCAAAGGCGTTTTTGGCCTCTTCGGACGCTTGACCGTTTTCGGTTCCGGTCCCCGTGCCGTCCAGGAGGGATTGGGACTCCCCGAGCAGGGTTTCCAAGTCGTCCCGGCCATACATGTTGCGGGATTCCTCAAAAGCATGCATCGCAGCGGACAGTGTATCGGCAGCCGCTTGGATGGCCGCTTCGTCGGATTCCGGCAGGGAGGCGGCTTGCAGCTCCGCTTCGTCGATCGCTTGCTGGAAGAGATCGATCTGTTCCTGGGGATACTGGCCGATTTCCTCACCGGCTTCTGCCTGGCCGATTGCCTCATATGCGTTATCAAGCTGATCCCACAGCGGTGCATAAACGCTCTCGGCGGCAAAGAAATTCAGCTCCGCGCAGGAGGCCATGGATGCGTTTACCGCTTCCAGACGCACATAGCGGGCGGAAACGGGCGCGGAGAAGACCGCTTCTTTTTCGGTCATATCGCTTTCCCAGGAGCCCTCTGCAATGGGCGTGTAGGTGTTTCCATCGGCGCTGACCGAGATCGCATATTCGCGGATATAACCGTTGGAATTCCCGTCCTGCCTGGGCAAATACGTCAGCTTTGTCAACTCGACATTCCGGCCCAAGTCTACGGAGATCCAGTGCGGGGCCGAAGCAGAGGTGCTCCAGCGGGTATGCCACATCGTCCCGGAATCGCCGTCGATGGCCAGGGACGCATAGCAGGTGTCACTGCTGCTCTCTTCACTGGATGCGGTTGCCGTCATCAAAAACTGGGGGATTTTTACAGGGTTGTTGTCGTAGGCAACGGCCTGGACCCACGATAAAGGGATGCTGCTGGCGAGCAAGGCGGCAGTACAGGCCATGGCTGTAACTCGCCTTGCAAAGAATCCTTTCTTTGACATTTTTCTCCTCCTTGATCCAATCTTTTTTTCATCCTCTTTTTAGCGTGTACTCTGTCACCTCCTCATGGCACATAACGATATAAAATATATTATGTGGTTGTATTATTATGATTATTATATAACTTTATAATATTATGTCAATGTATTATAGGGCATATAGTTGAATGTTTTGTTATTTGAAATGTTTTTTCTGCATACAAAAAATAAAAGCATTCCGGTGGGGTGAACGCCGATAAGGAAGTACGAGAAACAAATTAACTTAACGGCTGACAAACAGGTGCAAAAAGGGATGGAAGCTTAGAGCTTCCATCCCTTTTTAAATGCCCAATTTATCAAACAGAATTTTATTTCGCTTTTGTGCATCGCTGATGATTTTATCATAAGACAAAATCTCAATATATGCATTCATTTTTTCATGGTATCTGTAGTAGCCCATTTTATCAGGAGTTTGCGTAAAATCATGAAAGGTTAGAACCTGTTCCAATGTACTTGTGATATCACATACTGCATATAAGTAAAACTGTGTGTTGTCACCAACTCTAATAATTCTTCCATCTTTATCCTTAACATTGTTTCCTTTGAGTTTTGTGACATATTCATACAACTGATTTACAGGATTAGAGCCGTTGCTATAGTCGTTTCGCATAGGACGTTTCAACTCAAATAAGACAATAGTCTCGTACTCACGTCCACGGTTTTCTTCATCTGATACGGCAACAGGATTATCCAGAACCATAATATCCGTACGCTTTTCTTTCGGATTATTATCAAAGGAGATGTCCGAAGAAATATAGCTACAATACGCGAGCTTTTCATCGATTAGCCAAAGATTATGGTTGCTGTAAGGAATATCGGAGGCCGTTGTACGCATTGGGTAAATCAGATTATGCAAAAAGCTTTCTTTCTGAAAGCGACCATCGTCTTGCCGTCGAATAGCAAACTCCATTAGATCAAGAATCACTTTTCTGTGGGCTACATATTCAGCAAGTGCAGCTCCATTTGCGCTGTTGATTTTTTCGATTTGTTGCCCAAATCTTTCGATGTATTCATCGGACGTAATGGCCCCTTTATTCAGATCACTTAACAGTTTTACGTTTTCCTGCGTGGTGTGTCGGTCAAACTCTCTTTTAATACGATGCAATTCATCATCAAGCTTATCATCGCTCAAGTTGGGCTTAATATGTGCTATATCGTCTGACATATATTTCAACAAGTGCCGAAATTGCGGAGCTTTATAGGTCACATAATCTGAAATCCGCTTCATTTTATTTTGTGCAATGGGTTGGAGATAATCACTCAAAAATTTGCTTACTTCAACAATTACGGATTTCATAATCTGATCTATAGTTACGATATTTGCCAAGCTGTCTAAAGTACCCCCGTCAGGGATATTGAAGGACAAACGGTTCATATCAACGTTATCATCTAAATAGCTACCCCGTAAAACACCAATATACCAAAAACCGCTTTTTTCGTATATTTCACGGTCCAAATCAGTAATATACTTGTCCAGTTCTTTAGTTTCAACCAAACGATTATGCGCACATAGGTATAGCTTATTGCCATTTACTGAATTCTCTTCTGCTTTTACATGAAGCAACTCAAATGTTTCATTTCCAATCTCAATGGTAACGCTATTTTCTTCAGTCTGGATTTTCTCATGGAAAATCTGATTCAAATCATAACTTTCATCATCATCTACCAAAATAATTTTGGGACAGTCACTGGAAATAAAGTACACTAAACAGTGTTGGATAATTCTTAACGCTACAGTCAGCCCTCGTTTTGGAAGCACTTTTGCGTACGGTTCCATACAGTTTTCCAAACGAATACTCGTCCGATTATCTTTTTGGTCTTGACATTCTGTCAGAGTATCGTTGATCTCTGAATTTGCCGCAGAAAACTCAAATTCTCTTTTTACGTAACTGTCCCGATCCCAATAAATGCTTTCAATATCTGCCTTTTCAAAAGCAATGAGCCAAGAGAATCTGCCTACGCCTTTTCCTCCTATAGCCGCTTTATAAGTCGAATCTGATTCCATAAAGGAATTTAGATTTTCCTCATTAAAACCCACGCCATTATCTATTATTTCGAACGAACTTATAGGGGCTAACTCGTTTGCATCAAAAGACATTTGATTGCTTCGAATTATTTTTATCGTTATATAGGCGTTAAAGTCTTCTCCCAACTTTTTTCTCTCATCAATTGCATGAATAGAATTGACGATGGCTTCAAACAAAGGAATCAATGGCTGATTCTTTGGTAAATTGAAATTTTTGATGCGGCCACGAAGATTAATTCCAAACTTCCGCATTAGAAATCCCCCCTGAATGGAAAATAGCAACAGACTTCTTTGTTTTATTTTATCATAATCTATAGAAGCGAACAACAGCACAGCTTTAGAGAAAACTAAGCTTTTTTGACCACTATTTCTACGCAATTAGAGGGTCGATATATGCACCTAAAGTATAAAGATATACATTTGCCCGGAAGCAAGCCCACGAAGCACTGATTTGTAGGCCTTTGGGGATTCTAAACGCGTAGGCACAAACATCATAATATCAGCGGGCGCAAGCAGATTTCTGCTTGCGCCCGCTTGGTTACCACACAGCAAAGACGGAGGAAGCCGTCAAGGGCGCGGAGCGTCCATCTTGACCCTTGACGGCTTCCTTTGGCTTTGCTATTTCTTCCCTACGATAGCTTCTGTAAGTTTTACCTGTAAGCGGTGCTTCATGTACTCATCAATATCGATGTGCGGCAAACCATCTTTGTCATAGAGAGTTCGCGTACAAATCTTCTTGATGTAGCGGTCGTAGTACCGCAAGACGCGCTCCAATGCTGAAGTATTACAATGTCCCGGATTCGCTGGTCCAAGCGGTCGAGGCCGGGGAGATGCCGAGCGACGAGGAAAAGGCGCAGGCGGCGAGCGAGGCGGATTTCGCCATCATCGAACTGCAATCCCCCAGCATGGCGATGGAATACACCGACGGCCGGCCGCAGAACCTGACCTATGGCGAATATACGGCGGACGCCATGCGCGAAGTCAGCATCGGGTACGATTGGTACCACGCGGCCGGCACGCTGGTCCAGTATAACGAGACCCCGGACGAGTCCAAGGGCGATTATAAGTCCAACCGTTCGAGAAAGGGCAACACCCATGCGGGCACCCCGGAAAATCTGGAACTGATCCAGGAGACCGTGGAACTGATGGGCGACAAGCCGATCATCTTCATCCTCAGCATGGAGAACCCGATGGTCGTCTCCGAATTTGAACCCTCCGTGGACGCAATGCTGATGTATGCCTCCATGCGCGCTCTGCGGGGACGGATTGTGGAGCAACTCCAAAACGGGGCCCTATCCCGCCTCGATAGGGGGCATTTGACGGCCAATGCCCTGGCCCAGGCGGTCCAAAAGGGGGATCATGTTGCGTGCGAAGCCTACCGGCAGGTATGCAGTTTTCTGGCGATGGGCATTGTCAGCTTAATCAACCAGTTAAATCCGGGGAAGATCGTGATGGGGGGCCGGCTGGCGGAAATCCATCCGGGGCTCCTTCTGGATACCATCTATAAAGAGGTAGAGAGCCGCACACATTCCTTGCTTGTGGGCAAAATTACGCTGGAAGTCAATCAGCTTCATCCCAGCCCATCTTTGTTGGGGGCCGGTGCTTATGCGGCTTATCAGGAGCTTTCCCATCCGGAACACTTGCTAACGGCTTTTGCAGACAGAACAGCTTTGTACGCACGTGCGCGCGAACTGGCTTAAAAAGAAACCCGCCGGAATGGGAGTTCCCATCCAGGCGGGTCTCTTGCTTCATCTGAAAAACAAAAAAGAAAAGCCCTCAGAACGATATCGTTCTGAGGGCTTTTTGGTGGACATTACAGGACTCGAACCTGTGACCCTTCGCACGTCAAGCGAATGCTCTAGCCAACTGAGCTAAACGTCCATTTCCTTTGGCGGCTCGTCCCCTGACAGAGAGCGCCGTGCCCTCCCAATAAGGGCAGAAAGGATGAGGTGTTTTTAAAGTGCTTTATTATTATATCCGAGACGGTGGGAAAAATCAAGGGGTTTTGTAAAATTTTTTTAATCCCGATTCCATTCGCTTGTAAAAGGGGGATATTTGCCCTATACTGAGAAAAATAGAAAGGGAATATGGGACCCAAATGAAAATACGGCGGCGCATTTCAGCGGCGAATAGGAAATCGCCGGTTTTAGGCCGTCCAATCGAGAAAGGGGAATGCATCATGTCAGTTGGCCTGGTTTTGGAGGGGGGCGGAACACGTGGGGCTTATACCAGCGGCGTGTTGGATGTGTTTAATGAGAACCAGATTGTTTTTCCGGTGGTTTATGGAATTTCCGCAGGGGCGTGCAACGCTTTGAGCTATATCTCCGGACAGGTGGGGCGCAATTTCCGCATTTTTTACGATTATATCCAGGATGACCGGTATATGAGCGTGTCCAGCCTGCGCAAGACGGGAAACCTGTTTGGCTTTGATTTTATTTTCGGGGAGTTGTCGCACAAGCTCCTACCGTTCGATTATCAGGCTTTTTTTGCATCCCCGACCCAGTTGATGGCTGGCACCACGGATTTGCATACTGGAGAAGCCATTTTTTTTGGAAAAGAGGACCTGGACGAAGGCTTTACGCCGGTGCGCGCTTCCAGCGCGATGCCGTTTGTATCGAAAATTGTACGCTATCATGGCCATGAGCTGTTGGATGGCAGCTATTCCACATCGATCCCCCTGCGGCGTTCTTTGAACGATGGGAATACCCGCAATGTGGTGGTGTTGACGCGCGACGCCTCCTACCGGAAAGGCACCCGGTCCGAGTATCCCCGCACAGCGCTTCGAAAAATCTATGGCAAATATCCCAGCTTTATTGAGGCTGTGCAGCGGCGGCCATTGGTATACAACAGCGAATTGGATCTTTGCACCCAACAGGAGCAGGCGGGCAAAGCGGTGTTGATCCGCCCCAGCAAACCCATCCCGGTCGGGCGCTATGAGAAGAATCCGGAGCGCCTGAAACAGGCTTATGAGATGGGGAGAAAGGATGCGGAACAGAAGCTGCCGGAGGTCCGCGCATTGCTTGCACAGGGATAGAAATGTACAGCGGAGGGCGAGAAGCATGAAAATTTGTATCCTATATGGCAGCCCACGAAAAAAGAATACGTATGCGGCGGTACAGCAGATAAAAGAACGCCTGCGTCTTCATGAAGAAGTGGAATTCGTCGAGTACATTTTACAGAAGGAGCCCCACGATTTTTGCTGCGGTTGCTATACCTGTATCAACGGTGCAGAGGAAAAATGCCCCCATGCGGCGCATGTCCAGCCGGTCATTCAGGCGATGCGCGGCGCGGACGGCCTGATTTTTGCAACGCCCGTCTATGTGATGGATATGACGGCCCAGATGAAAGCGTTTTTGGATCACACGGGTTATTTTTATATGGTACACCGCCCCTACCCGGAGATGTTCCAAAAGTCCGCCCTGGTGGTTTCCACGGCGGCGGGGGCCGGTACGAAGGATGCCAATGCGTCGGTCATACGGTCGTTAAAGCACTGGGGCGTCCGCAGGATCTATTCCTGCGGCATTTCGATCTTTGCCCCGGGGTGGGATGCCATTCCTGCTTCCCGCAAACGGAAAATCGAAAAACGGCTTGATTGTGTGACGGATGCCTTTTGGCGCTCCTTGGGGGCAAAAAAGCGCCCGACGATGCACACAAGGCTGCTGTTTTTCGCAATGAAACAGATGCAAAAGCGCAAGAAAGGGACGGGGGCGGACGCTACCTATTGGAAGCAGCAGGGATGGCTCGATGGAAAGAAGCCGTTTTGAGCGACCGATTTCCCCTTGACAGATATACAACATCGGGGTATGATAGTAAATGCAAATGATTTGCATTTAGGAGGTTCCCGTGAAAAAGAGACAACACGCCGGGAGGCCCGGCGTTTTTTATCCAATGCGGCGGGTGATCGCCGCATTTTTCTGTATATGCTTGCTTATAACGGCGGTTGCCGGTTGTACGCCCCGCCAGCCGGAAGATCCCCCGCGCTTCCGTATCGTCACATCGTTTTACCCAATGTATATTATGACCTTAAATATTATAGATGGGATTGATGGCATCCAGGTGGACAATATGGCCGGGCAGCAAACGGGGTGTCTGCATGATTACCAGCTGCAATCCAAGGATATGAAAAATATCGAACAGGCGGACGTTTTTGTCATCAATGGGGCTGGTATGGAGAGCTTTATGGAAAAAGTCACCGACCAGCTCCCGGACCTGCGTGTGATTGATTCCAGCGAGGGGATTTCCCTGTTGATGAGTGGGGAAGATGCCCACGGCCATGATGAAGAGGTTGCGCATGACCACAGCGATGCGAACCCCCATATCTGGGTGTCTATTTCCAATTGCATGAAGCAGGTGCGCAACATTGCGGATGGACTCATCGAAGCCGACCCCGAGGACGCGGTGGCTTTGGAGGAGAATACGCAGGAATATCTCGCAAAGCTGAGCGACTTGCGGGGGCGGATGCACGAAGCCCTCGATGATCTTCCAAACCGGGACATCATCACGTTCCACGAGGCGTTCCCCTATTTTGCGGAGGAATTTGACCTGCATATCGTCAAGGTGGTGAACCGGGAGCCCGACAGCCAGCCCAGCGCCAAGGAGCTCGCGGATACCATCCGGTTGATTGAGAGCACGGATGTGAAAGCGGTTTTTGCAGAGCCGCAGTATTCGACGGACGCTGCGCAGATCATTGCCCAGGAGAGCGGCGCCACGGTCTATCTTTTGGACCCGGCCGTGACCGGCGAAAATGATAAGGACGCCTATTTGCGCGCGATGGAACAAAATATGGAGGTTTTGAAAGAGGCATTGGGCGGCGCCTAAGATGCCTTTTTCTTTTACAAATCGTATAGATTCTACAGAATAATACTTGATGGATGGGATTCGAACATGGAACAATGTAAATGTAGTACGCAAATCCGGGGGTTGACGGTGCGCAAACGCGATGGTGTGATTATTCACGACGTCACCCTGGATGTACATCACGGTGAGATCATGGCGATCATCGGGCGCAACGGCGCGGGAAAAACGACCCTGCTCAAAGCGCTGCTGGGGCGCATTCCCTACACCGGAAGCATCACCTTCACCAATCCAAAGGGAGAGCGCGTGGAAAAGCCGCGCATCGGCTATGTACCGCAGAATATGGTGTTTGACCGCTCGACTCCGATGACCGTTGCGGATATGCTCTGTGCCAATCTTTCGTCGTTCCCGATTTGGCTGGGACATAAAAAGGAGAAGCTGGCGCGTGCCGGCGCCATGCTGCAAAAGGTGGGCGGAAAAAACCTATTGCAAAAACAGTTGGGAAACTTGTCCGGCGGCGAGATGCAGCGGGTGCTGCTGGCCTTTGCGCTGGAACCCATGCCGGATATGCTCTTGCTGGATGAGCCGGTTTCCGCGGTGGACCGCAAGGGGATCGAGGTCTTTTATGACTTGGTGACCTCCTTACGCAGCGAATACCACATGCCGGTGATTTTGGTTTCGCACGATCTCTCCCACGTTGCGCGCTATGCCACGCGCGCCGCGCTGCTCGACCGCACGATCCTGGTCAGCGGTGACGTCAAGACGGTGATGGCTTCGCCACAGGTGCGTGAAACCTTTGGCTTGGATGTTGTGGGAGGTGCGCGCGCATGAGTGTTCTATACAGTTTGATTGATACGCTGCTTCCGTTTGAATGGACGGAATTCGCCTACATGAAAAATGCGTTTCTCGCCGTGCTGTTGATCACCCCGTTGTTCGGCCTGGTCGGGACCATGGTGGTCAACAACAAGATGAGCTTTTTTTCCGATGCGCTCGGCCATTCGGCCCTCACCGGAATCGCCATCGGCGTTTTGCTCGGCGTGGACAATTATCTGCTTTCGATGCTGGGGTTCGCGCTCCTGTTTGCCTTGTGCATATCGGCGGTGATGAGCTCCGGGACGTCGTCGGCAGATACGATCATCGGCGTATTCTCCAGCACCGGCTTGGCGCTGGGCGTGGTATTGCTCTCCGCAACCGGGGGCTTTGCCAAGTATTCCAGTTACCTGATCGGCGATATCCTGACCGTGCAGCCGTCCGAAATCGGCCTGTTGGCCATTGTGCTGGCCGCCGTAGTGATCGTTTGGATACTCTTTTTCAACCGTTTCCTGCTGACCAGCGTCAATACCGACCTGGCGGCCAGCAAGAACATCCACACGCGCCTGATGGAAAAGCTCTTTGTTGTGATTGTGGCGGTGATCGTCACGATTACGATCAAATGGGTGGGGATTTTAATCATCAATTCCCTGTTGGTGCTACCAGCGGCGTCGGCGAGAAACCTGGCGAGGAGTATGCGCTCCTATCATTTCTGGGCGATTGGCATTTCCCTATTCTCCGGCGTCAGCGGCTTGATTGCGTCGTACTACCTGGGGACCGCAGCGGGCGGAACCATTGTTTTGATCGCCGCAGCCATCTTCTTTGTGACCTATGTACTGGGGCATGCCGGCGGAAAGAGCCGTGTGGGTTGATTCCTGTAGAAATCATGATGCCACATGCCGTTATCCTCTAAGGGGGTAGCGGCATGTGGCTTTTTGCACGGAAATTGACACGATTTCTTTTCCAGTGCGATGCAAGGAGGCACATGGAAAAGGGATTCCCACAGATGGATGAAAATTCCTTATGGAAGTTTGGAAAGCGCAGTGGACAGGGAAATCGGAGAAAGGACGGTCCACAGCAGTATATCGGAAAGGAAGGGGGAAGTATGCCGGCGGGCATGCCCAGCAAGGCGTGCTGCCGTGGGAAGTCCGGCGCAACATTCGGGAGCGCCGTACCCATGTTGGAGAACGCCCTTCCTTTCTATAACATATTAAGGATAGAAAAATGGGAAATGCCCGGGGCCCTTCTGCAGAAGGGGGCTCCCCGGGCATTTCCGTTTGGCAATGGGTATATGCAATCGCTTATTTGCGCTTGTACTTGGAAAGGTCGATGGCCACAGCGACAGCAATAATGATGCCTTTGATAATCTGCTGCCACATCGGGCTGATGCCGATAAACTGCAAGCCATACTGGATAACGGTGAAGATCAACACGCCGCTGACGATGCCGCCGACGGTACCGATACCACCGTTCAACGATACGCCGCCAACCACGCAAGCTGCGATGGCGTCTGTTTCATAGCCGTCGCCGTAGTTGTTCGTTGCACCTGCGGTTCTGGCTGCTTCCAGGACGCCGCCGACGCCGTACATGAAGGAAGCGAGGATGAAGATCAACATGATGGTCTTGAATACGTTGACGCCGGAAACGACAGCCGCTTCACGGTTGCCGCCGATCGCGTAAACGTCCTTGCCAAAGGTGGTCTTATTCAGGATAAACCAAATGGCAATGGTGAAGAAGACAGCGATCGGGACCAAAATCGAAATTCTTCCAAACAGCTTGGTCTGGCCAAGTGCGGAGAAGTCCGGACGGATACCGCCGATCGGCTGGGAGCTGTTCGGAGGCATATCGAAATACAGGGAACATGCGCCGTAGATCATAACCTGCGTTGCCAAGGTCGCAATAAAGGGATGCATGTCATACTTTGCAACCAGGAATCCGTTCAATGCGCCGAACAGCATGCAGGCGAGGATTGCCGCAATAATCGGCAGGAATACCGGCAGCTGCGGAAGATCCGGATAGAACCGGTTCGCATAGGTAGCCGTCTGCAACATGGAGGTGGAAACAACTGCCGCCAAGCCGACCATACGGCCTGCGGACAGGTCCGTACCGGCGATCAGGAGGGCGAAGCAGATGCCCAGTGCGATGATCAGTCTTGTGGAGGACTGCGTCAAGATATCCAGGATGACCTGAATCTGCATGAAACGGGGCTCAATGAAGCAGATGACAATAACCAGTACCAGCAATGCCAGCATAATGGCGTTATTCGTCAAGAAATTCTTTGCGGTTCTTGTCGAAAAGAAGACTTCCGGGTTGAGGCGATGCCCCCGTACAATTTGGAAAATACCGTAAATGACGGCAGCTATGCCGATGCCTACAATAAACCAGGGCAAATCAAATGTTTTTTCCGCATCCAAGACAAACGAAAAGATGACGCCGAGAATAGCCAGCACAATACCGACGCCAATAAAAATAGTCGCATATTGCTTGCGCGGGATGCTCTTCGCGTTTTGCATAATTGATGTTCCACTCCTTACATAAATTTCGTAGCCAGGCGCATAACCGAAACGGAGTCCGCCTCCTCGCGGTCCAGGAAGCCCGTCACGCGGCCTTCGCACATGACCATCACGCGGTCCGCCATGCCCAGCAATTCCGGCATCTCCGAGGAGATCATGATGATCGACTTGCCTTCTTTAATCAAGTCGTGCATGATCGTATAGATCTCGTATTTCGCACCGACGTCGATGCCGCGCGTCGGTTCATCCAGGATCAGGATGTCCGGATGCGTCAAGAGCCACCGCGCAATCAGAACCTTCTGCTGGTTACCACCGGACAGGTTCTGCATCAATTCCTTCATGCTCGGCGTCTTGGTGTGCATGCTCTCGTTGGATTCCTTTGCCGCCTTAAAGCGCTTGCCTTCCTGCAAGACGCCGTGCTTTGCAAAACTCCTCTGCGCCGCAATAACGGTGTTGTCCTCGATTGACAGGATGCCGAACACACCGCTCTGGCGGCGTTCCTCGGTCAGAAGCGCCAATCCGTGCGCCTTCGCGTCGCGCAC
>NZ_NFJK01000011.1 GCF_002159845.1 Anaeromassilibacillus sp. An250 | reverse complement strand
AAGCTCTCCGAGAGGTTGTATTGTCCAACCTTTATCATTTACATTGATATCCCCAAACATCTCGATAAATCGGGATTTCACCAATTCATCTAGTTTGTCTAGTTGCTGCCTGCGCTTGGCAATCAGTTCATCTATCTTGTCCAAGGTGGCAGCAATCTGGCGCTGTTCTTCAACGGGGCGCAGATTGATAGGAAATTTCCCCAGATCGGCCAGCTTCAAATTATCTCTAACACTGCCAGTTGCGTATTCCTTGATAAAGGATAACATCATATCACTTTTAAGGTAGTGAAGAAGGTATTGGCGGTCAAGCCGGTCGGAAACGCCAAAAACAACATAAAGCGGACTGACAATAACTCTGTCCTCGTATTTCTGCCAGTCTACAGATCCTACATTGATACGGGAAGGGTTATATGCGAAGTATCCCCTCGGGACAATTTTATACGTTGATTTATCCTTACTGGCAACTTCTTTGCTAAAGTATCCGGTACAGAACCCCTTTTCGTTTGTTACACTGTAAACAGGAATATTTTCATCAAACTTATTGCGGACAGAATATTCAGAGATTACATCTCCAATTTTTACAATCATAGCATCTCCTCCAACTCCGCCAGCCCTGCGCTGATCTCCATTTCCAATTCATGCAGGTCAGCCATAATTTGTGCTGTAGACGGATACTCCACTGGCACATACTCCACTTTTTTGTACTTATTGATGGAAAGATCATAGTCGTTATCCGCAATTTCCTGTTTCGGCACAAAAAAGCTCTGATCTGTGCGCTGGCGGCTGGCTTCCTTATCGAGATTATGGAACCGTTCTATAATGTCTGGAATGTCGTTCTCTGAAATCTCGCTGCGTTTGTCATCCAGAGAAAAGCCATCTGCCTTCATGTCGTAGAACCAGACATTTTCCGTGCCACCCGCGCCGGTCTTGGTGAACACCAGCACTGCCGTGGACACGCCAGCATAGGGCTTGAATACACCGGAGGGCATAGAAATCACTGCGCGCAGCTGATGATTCTCCACCAGTTCCTTTCGGACGGATTTGTGTGCTTTAGAAGAGCCGAACAGCACGCCGTCCGGCACGATACAGGCGCACTGGCCTCCCTTTTTCAGCATCCGCAGGAATAACGCCAAGAACAGCAACTCAGTCTTTTTCGTATTGGTAACAGCTTTCAAATCATCATTGATGCTCTCAGCGTCAATGGTGCCCTTAAAGGGAGGATTCGCCAAACAAATGGTGTATTTGTCCCGGATTTGGTTCTGCTTGGAAACGCTGTCCTGATAATCAATCTCTGGGTGCGTAATTGAATGGAGCATCAGGTTCATGGCCGAAAGCCGCAGCATAGTACGGTCTGTGTCAAAACCGGTAAACATCGGGCCGGAGAAATGTTCCCATTGTTCATTTGTCATGGTATCTTCATAGTGGCTGCGGATGTACTCTGCTGAAGCCACCAGAAATCCTGCTGTTCCGCAGGCCGGATCACAGATGGTATCCTCCGGAGTAGGTTGCAAAAGTTCTACCATCATTTTGATGATATGCCGGGGTGTGCGGAACTGACCGTTTTGACCGGCGGTGGACAGTTTTCCCAGCATATACTCGTACAGATCGCCCTGCATATCCAAATCGGAAATGTCGTGCTCATACAGGTCGTCCAAGCCTGTAATGATTTTTTGCAACACCTGGGGAGTGGGAATCAGAAACATGGCATCACTCATGTACCGGGCGAAAGCAGTATCTTTTTCCGCATCATTCTCGGTGTTATCTACAATTTCGATCATCTCGCCCTGCTCCGTGAAATCAGGCAAATGGCCATGCTTCATATTTTTAATAGCAGGGAACACCCGCTGGGAAATGACATCATAAATGTCACGCGGATCGTCATTCTTGAACTTGCTCCAGCGCATAGACTGTCCGATAGGGGACTGGGGGAAAATTTTGTCCATCTTCTCGCCGCTCATATTCTCAAATTCTTCTGTCTCCAGTTCTTTTTCATCAAGAGAACGAATGAACATCAGGTAGGTCAGCTGCTCAATTACTGTCAGCGGATTAGTAATGCCGCCAGCCCAGATATCCGTCCAGATTTTATCCACTTTATTTTTGATTGCGCCTGTAATCATGCGTCTTTTCCTCCGTTTTCATTATCAGGAACAAATTCCATAACATCGCCAATATTGCAGTTTAATACTTTGCAGATTTTTTCCATACTTTCCATTGAAACAGGCGCACCCTTCCCCAGACGTGCCAGAACATTGGTGCTGATGTTTGCACGGTGCATCATATCGGTTTTACTTAAATCATGATCAATCAATCGTTTCCAGAGACGATTATAGCTAATTGCCATCCTGCACCTCCTGATATTTTTCATCTCTAGTATACTTGATTTTGCACTAAAAGGCAAATAAAATTCACGAAATAGTGAGCTATAAAACCGCGAAAAGGGCCTAGGATAGACTACCCAGGCCCTTGTGTAATAATTATATCATTTGAAAATACTTCAACGCCTCCATAATCGCCGCTTCCTTTTCCGGCGGACACTGTGGCACCTTTGCATCTTCCTTCTTCGACAAATTATAGTTCTGTCCTACCTCCAGACCACATTTCCGCTTGACCTGGGAGATATACAGGCTGGACACTTTCAGATCGTACTTTTCCAGCACATAGGCTTTAATCTCATCATAGGTGGCTTTGCTCTCCGCAGCAGTCAAATCCAGCTCGTCTAGATTCAACTCTACCTCGATATGCTGCTTGGTATTGAGTTTGGACAAAAGCACTACCGTCTCTACATGGGCGGTACGTGGGAACATATCCACAGGCGTGAGCTCCTGCGGGGCATACCCCAGCTCGGCCAAAATGCGCATGTCGCGTGCGAGGGTTGCCGGATCACAGGAAACATATACCATGCGTTCCGGATTCATTTGCACCACCGTGTGCAGCAGTTCTGGGGCGCAGCCCTTGCGAGGCGGATCTATAATGATCACGTCCGGGCGTTCGCCGCGCGCTTCGAGTTTGGCAGCAGCCTCAGCCGCATCCGCACATAGAAACTCTGCGTTGACGATCCCATTGCGCTCTGCGTTTTTATGTGCATCCTCAATGGCGGGTGCAACCACCTCCACGCCGATCACACGCTTGGCCTTCTTTGCCATGGATAGGCCGATGGTCCCTGTGCCGCAGTATAGGTCCAATACCGTTTCCTTCCCAGTCAAACCTGCGTAGTCCGCCGCCTGTTGATACAGACGCTCCGCCTGTGTGCGGTTGACCTGATAGAAGGATAGGGGGGAAATATGGAAATCCAGCCCGCACAGCCGGTCTGTAATGTGATCCTGTCCCCAAACAACGCGGTTCTTTTTCCCCAGAACGACGTTTGTCCGCTCGCGGTTGCTGTTGACCATCACGCTTTTAAGCCCTGGTACGTTTTCCCGCAGAAGCCGGACCATCTCGTCTTCTTTGTGTACGCCATTCCCGTTGACCACCACGCAAGCCATTGCCTCTCCGGTGGCTTCCGCCTGCCGGAGATAAAGGTGGCGCAAACGCCCCTTGCCGGTCGCTTCCTCATAGGGTTCATCGCCGCTCAGCGGAACCCAGGCGCGGAAGGCTTCCATTGCAGCTTGGAAAGAAGGCGGCTGTAGCTTGCAGTTCGGACAATTGACGATCCTGTGGCTATGATGCGCATAGAATCCCATCGTCAAGCTGCCGTCTTTCGCCCGACCGATGGGAAGTTGCGCTTTGTTGCGATAGCCATCCGGCTGTAGGGCCCCTAAGATGGGGCGGAAGGGAAGGTTTGTAAAGCCCCCGATGCGTTCCACGGCGTCCCGTACACGCTGTTCCTTGGCGCGCAATTCCTCCTCGTAACGGATGTGGCGAAAAACACATCCGCCGCATTGGGCAAATTGGGGACAGTCGGGTTCGATCCTTGCGGGCGATGGGGAAAGAATCCGTTCGATTTTTCCAAAGGCATGGGTTTTGGCCACTTTAAGAATGCGCACCTCTAGAACATCGCCAACGGCCGCCATAGGGATAAACACCGCCATGCCATTCCAGCGCCCCACGCCACTTCCCTCGGCGGTATAACCGGTGATCGTGATTTCGACAAGCTCGTTCTTTTTCATCGTATCCATTCCTGTTTGAAAAACTCCTTTATCGTAAAACGGCGCGGAGTTTCTAGCACCGCGGCCTGTGTGACTAGTTCGGGAATATCCATTATTTCTATTGTACCATAGAACCTGGAATTTTCCTATCCACGATTGAATGGCAGAGGGATTTGCGGAGGAATCTAAAGGTGGACGGCATGCTTCGAATATGCGCAGAAATATGCAGGCGCTTACACGGAAGAAGGAAATAAGTTTTGTGGGAGGAGCACCGGAAAAATGGCCAAAATCGATACTACCCATAGGCGATGCCGCTATCCAAGCCCTCCGGAAAATCCAGTTTTTTCCATCTTTGCATGACCCAACAGAGAGATTCAAGCGTCTTATTCGATTTGTGGACATAATTGCGATAAGCTCGAAAAATCGTCGAATCAAAGAAAATTCAGAATATGCTCATATAAACTCAGAATATTTACGAAATGCTTCGAAACATCTGTGGATATATTCACTAAAATTGTATGATGAAAATCTTCGTTTTGTCCAAAACAGAGATTCTAAATCAAGGAGGCGATCTTTCGTTGACAGGGGCATTTCCCACGTATTATAATGGGAACCAGAAAAAGGAAACAAACGATATTCTATATTGCTTATAAGTCCCGTGACAAAGTTTGTCACGCCTTTTCAATACAACTCCTCCCCAAAAAGCGAGAACCGGGTTTAACCCGGTTTTCGCTTTTTCTATGCCTTTTTTAGAAAGGCGCGTCGAAATCCTTCACAAAATTCCCATATTTTTCTGCCATCCCTTACTATATAAGATAGAAGGAAAAGGAGGTGCTGCACATGTCGATCCAACGCTCACGCCGGTTTGGGATCGGGATTTTTCTTTGGGTGGCGGTGCTCTTTGTAATCGCTACATGGTATTGTGCAGCGGTTTCCGGAGGGGAGGAAACCGACCCGCCGGATCTCTCCCAAATCGAAAGCCCCTATCTGTTGGAAGATAACCGGGCGCTTTTCCCGTGCGACGACGGAAGCTATGTGGCCATCAGCACGGAAGGGACGAAACGGATGTATGTGGTCAAATTGTGGAGAACCTCTTCGGGATGGGAGGTCCATTTGAGCGCTTCCCTGCGCCCGGGGTTCCGCAAGGCGTTTTGTGTGGACCAAAATCTCTACTTTTTCATGGATATTACCGATGTGCTGGAGGAAGGAAGCGGCGTCGATGCGCCAGCCATCCAGATCATCCGTTACCACATGGAAGATGAACAGACACAGGCGCGGATCATCCGCAATGCGGTCTGCGACTATGACCGAACCTGCCAGGTGGAATCCGGCGGACGGATTCTGCTGGTCCATGCGCCTTTGCTAGAAGAGATCAGCGACGCCACGCCGGTCCGAGTCTATCAGTTTGATAGCGCAGATTACGTTTTATCGCCGCGGGAGGAACTGCCGCAGTTCCCGGAGGGCGGGGAGAGCTCGGAACCACCCGCCGGGAGCGAACCCTCTGAACCGGAAGCCGGTCAGACGCTCCTCTATCTGTTTGACGGGCCGATCTCCGTTTCGGAGCTGGAGGATTCCTACACGGAACACGTCGGCGTCGTGCGCGTCACCGGGACGGACGGGCGCATCAAAACTTCCGGCCGTGTGGCAACCGGGGATCTCATGGAGGTGCTGATCGACGGGCAGGTGAGCGACCGCGCGGTCGCCTGTATCCCGGGTGATGTGACGGGGCGCGGGAACCCCAGTGCAGCGGACACGCAGTTCCTCTATGAATATCTTACAGTGGGATGTTACCTCAGCGATGCACAGGAAAAGGCCGGGGATCTAAACAACGACGGCGTCCTCAGTACAGGAGACCTGCTCCTTTTGAAAGAAATGGTCTGGAAAAAAGGCTAACGGATTGATATCTATTATTTGAATGATAAATTTGGAAAAGAATCCAAATTTTCCGTTGACCTGTGCGGGGGAACATCCTATAATAAGGAAAAAATAGAAAGCATTTGGAGAGGGAAGCTTCTTCAAATGCTTTCCCAATGAAGGAGCATCTTACCATGTTGGAAAATTTGTTTATTCGCAACCTGTATGACCTCTCCCACACGGCGGCAGCGGAATATTTGGAGCAATACACATATCCTTGGGAGGCACTTGCCGGTATCGGGGCGTTTATCTGCAAGCTGGGGGAAACGCTTTCTCCAGAAGAATATGAAAAGCGCGGGGAGGATGTCTGGATTGCGAAAAGCGCCACGGTATTCCCGTCCGCTTATATCCACGGACCAGCCATCATCGGCCCTGAAACCGAGGTCCGCCAGGGGGCATTTATCCGAGGCAACGCCTTGGTGGGCGCCCACTGTGTGGTGGGCAACTCGACCGAGCTCAAAAATGTGATCCTGTTCGACAATGTGCAGGTTCCGCACTACAATTATGTGGGGGACTCCATCCTGGGCTATAAATCCCACATGGGCGCGGGCTCTATCACCTCGAATGTCAAGTCGGATAAGACGCTCGTGACGGTGCGCGTGGGCGATGAGCGCCTAGAGACCGGACGCAAAAAGTTCGGCGCGATGCTCGGTGACTGCGTGGAAGTGGGGTGCAATTCCGTGTTGAATCCTGGCACAGTGATTGGACGCCACACCAATGTGTATCCGCTTTCCATGGTACGGGGATTTGTGCCTGCTAACAGCATCTACAAGCGCGCGGGCGAGATCGCAGAAAAAGTGGAATAAGCCCTGCGCCAGCGAAAACCCTTTCAAATATTTCCCAAAAAAGTTTCGATCTCTTTACATTTTTCGCCTTGACGCTGCTTCCCTTTTCGGCTATGCTTAGAAGCCTACGGCCGGAGGAATGCGCCTGAAAAGAATGGGGAATTTTCAGGGAATCCCGCCGTAAAATATAGAAAGATAGGACCTTGCGCAATGGGCGCGAGGGGGGCGGTGCCCCGGTGTTTTGTAATGAGACAGAAAAGAATTGCAGCCATTCACGATATTTCCGGATTTGGGAAGTGCTCTTTAACGGTCGTGCTTCCAATCCTCTCCGCAGCGGGCATTGAGACGAGCGTGATGCCGACAGCGGTGCTCTCCACACATACAGGAGGATTGGGAAAATGTACCTATCGCGATCTGACCGAAGATATGCGGGACTATGCAGCGCATTGGAAAAGCCTGAACCTTTCGTTTGATGCGCTCTACACGGGCTTTCTCGGCTCTGCGGAGCAGATCGGCATTGTTTCAGACATTGTGGATGACTTTCGAACGAGCGATACGCTGGTGATGGTCGACCCTGTGTTGGCGGACAACGGCAAGCTGTACGCCACCTGCACGCCGGAGATGGCGCACGGGATGAAAACGCTTTGCAAAAAGGCGGATCTCATCGTCCCAAATTTGACCGAGGCAGCATTCCTCCTTGGGGAGGAATTTTATGACGGTCCCTATGACCGCGCTTACATAGAGGGGGTATTACACCGCCTGAGCGATATGGGGCCGCGGTTGGTCGTTTTGACCGGGGTCTGGTTCAGCCCGGGCCTTCTGGGGGCCGCCGGGCTCGACCGGGATACGGGCCGGCTCACCTATGCGTTTTCGCCGCGCATTGAGGGAGCTTATCACGGCACGGGCGACATTTTTGGGAGCGCCCTGTTGGCTGGCCTGCTCAATGAAATGAGCCTGCGGGATGCCATGCAGCTCGCGGTGGACTTTACCTGCGGGAGTATCCGCCGGACGCGCGAGGCGGGCACGGACCGCCGCTTTGGTGTGAACTTCGAGGCGGGATTGCCGCGCTTTATGGAAGAGCTGGGATTGTTCCCGGTGAGTTACCGGGTGGCGAGATAAAGGGATACAGAGGGATTGCGAAGATGTTCGCAGTCCCTCTTTTGTTTGAAGCGGTAGATTACAAAACCCTTACGATTCGGCCGCCGCGGTTTACTTTGCAATTTTTTGCTAGTATAATAAACTGTACGCAAATTTAAAGAAAAGGAGGCCGGCCCATGCTGGACAATCCTGTCATACAGAATATCTTCTCTGTGGCGCTGTATTTGCTGCGGATTGCGGTGCCGCTGCTCTCCATTGTGGTGGTCTGCCGGTGCTTTCATTCCCTGAAAGCGGGGCGGCGGCGGGAAGACCCGGTGGTGATTTTGCAGGATATGGTGACCAAGGAAATCATCCCTGTTTTGTATTGGGAGAATTCCCTTGGGCGCAGCCGAAGCTGCGACATTGTGCTGCACGACAGCACCGTCAGCCGTGACCATGCCGTTTTAATGCGCCGGGAAAGCGGTTGGATTGTGGTTGACACCAATTCCAAGGCGGGGACGCGCGTCAACGGCAAGAAGGTGGAAGACCGCGCGCAGATTTTGCCCGGCGATGTCATTACGTTGGGTTCAACATCCCTGATGCTCAAGCGGACCAGTGAAGCGAAAAACCTCAAGCCTCCGAAACGCCGCCGGGTACATGCGGCCTCCCCGTTTGGCTTGCTGTTTGTGGTGATGCTGATCCAGATCATGCTCTGTATCGAAGCGTGCTTTGCAGGCGGGCAATTCAACTATATGCCGCTGATTCCATTGGGCGTTTTGGTTGTGATGGAGTGGGGATTTTATCTCTATTCCATGAAGGGCCTCAACCGGGTCAGCTTTGAGTTGGAAACCGTGGGATTTTTGCTCTCCGGCATCGGCATCATGTTGCTTTGCGGAAGCGGCGTGGAGGCAACCTATATCCAGCTTGGCGCCCTTTTGTTGGGCATTGTGCTGTTCTGCGTCATGATCTGGTTCATGAACGACTTGGAGCGCGTGATGCGCTGGCGGCTTGCCATTGCCATCGGCGCAATTGTGTTGTTCGCGATCAATTTAGTGTTTGCTTCTGAGAATAACGGCGCGCGAAATTGGATCTCGCTTGGGCCGGTCAGCGTGCAGCCATCGGAGTTTATTAAGATCGCCTTTGTGTTTGTCGGGGCGTCTACACTGGACCGGCTGCAAACGGCGCGGAACCTTTCCGGGTTCATCCTCTTTGGAGGCGTATGCCTCGGCGCTCTGTTTTTGATGCGCGACTTCGGCACGGCCTGCATCTTTTTTGTGACGTTCCTGATTATCGCATTCATGCGCTCCGGCAGTGTGCGCACCATCGCATTGATTTGCTCCGCCGCGGTGTTCGGCGTGTTCCTGATTTTGCGGTTCCGGCCTTATGTGGCGCAGCGGTTTGCCGCGTGGCGGCATGTGTGGGAATTCGCAAACGAGGCGGGCTATCAACAGACGCGCGTCCTCACCTACACGGCCAGCGGCGGCTTTTTCGGCGTCGGATTGGGCAACGGCTATCTAAAGAGCGTGTTTGCCTCCACCAGTGACTTGGTGTTCGGCATGGTGTGCGAGGAACTGGGCCTGATTTTGGGCCTCACCATCGTGCTGGCAATTGCACTGCTGGTGTTTTACGCCCGTTCCGACGTGACGCGCAGCCGCTCGACCTTCTATTCGATCTCCGCCTGTGCAGCAGCGGGGATGATGCTGTTCCAGACCTGCCTGAACGTGTTCGGCGCAACGGACGTGCTGCCGCTGACGGGCGTGACGCTTCCCTTTGTCAGCCAGGGCGGGTCCAGCATGGTAGCGGTTTGGGGCCTGTTGGCCTTTATCAAGGCCAGCGACGAACGCACCTATGCGGTACGAAAGCGGAAATAGTGGGCCCATGATGGAGAGAAAGGCGGTGGTATGATGAAGACAACGGGAACCCGCTCCCTGATTTTGTTCCTTTTGACCGGCGGATTTCTCGTAGGGTTGGTGATCTTTCTGGCATCCCTCGTGATGGAGGGCGGGAACTGGGCCTTCCAGCCGTATAACAAGCATCTGTCCAGCGGCGGGCAGCTCTCCTATGCGGGAGAAGTGCTCGACCGGAACGGAACGGTTTTGGCCCAGAGCAAGGACGGCGAACGCCTGTATAACGACGACGAACTGGTGCGCCGGGCGACGCTCCACGCGGTGGGCGATACAATGGGGTACATCTCCACCGGCGTGCAGTACAGCTACCGCGCGGAATTGGCAGGCTATAACATCTTTACCGGCCTGGCAACGCCCACAGGGGAAACGACGGGCAGCGACATCCAATTGACCCTGGACAGCAACCTGAGCAAGGTTACGTTGCAGGCGTTTGGAAATCAAAAGGGTGCGGCAGTTCTATACAACTACAAGACGGGCGAACTGCTCTGCATGGTGAGCTCGCCGACCTTTGACCCGGGCAACGTACCGGCAGATCTCAATACCGACACCTCCGGGAAGTACGAAGGTGTTTACCTCAACCGGGCGCTCTCTGCATCTTATACGCCCGGCTCTATTTTCAAGATCGTCACCAGTGCGGCGGCCATCGAAAATATCCCCGATCTGGATACCCGCACCTTCAACTGCCAGGGGGAGATCACGGTGAACGGCAACAAGATCACTTGCCTGAGCCGGCATGGGAATATTGGTTTCAAAGACGGCTTGGCGAAATCCTGCAACATTGTCTTTGCGGAGCTGGCGATGGAGCTGGGCAAGGAAAAGATGACGGCCGCGGCGGAAGCAATGGGCTTTAACCGCAGTTTCGACCTGGATGGGATTCCGACCAGCAAAAGCCAGTACGATGTGTCCGATGCCGAGGAAAACGAACTCGCATGGAGCGGTGTGGGACAGTATACGGATCTGACCAACCCCTACCATATGATGCTCCTGATGGGGGCGATCGCCAACGGCGGGACGCCGGTCAAGCCGTATATGATCGAAAGCATCACCACGCATTTTGGCTTAGTGACCAAGGCGGGGCACACGCAAAACGACCGCCAGCTTGTGCAGGCGGACACAGCGGCAAAGCTGAAGGAGGCCATGCGGTACAACGTCACAAGCGAATACGGGGACAATCTATTCCCGAACATGGCTGTTTGTGCAAAAACCGGCACCGCCGAGGTGGGCGGTGGCAAGGAGCCGAACGCCTGGATGGTCGGGTTCTCGAGCAATGAACAGACGCCGTACGCCTTTGCGGTGGTGGTGGAGAACGGCGCCTCCGGCATTCGGGCGGCGGGCGGCGTCGCCTCTGCGATGATGGCGGAGGCCGCAAAAATCCCGTCCGCGGGCAGCGAATAAAAGGGCCCTGGCCTTTCTTGGATAGGCCAGGGCTTTCTTGTGGCTGGAAATAAAATGAGGTGGGAAAATGATGAAAAGCTGGAAAACAAAGACGCAAATGTCGGAATCCATGGCGCTGGCGGTCTTCCTGACATTGGCCGGGGGCTTTCAGGACGCCTACTCCTACAATTGCAGGGGCAAGGTGTTTGCCAATGCACAGACAGGCAATCTGGTCCTGCTGGGGCAAAATCTGGCGATGGGAAATTGGCCGGCGGCGCTGCATTATGTGATTCCGTTGGCTGCTTTCATTTCCGGCGTTTATGTGACCGAATGGGTCCATCAGCGCTGCCGGGATTACCGGAAAATCCATTGGAGGCAGATCGTCCTGCTTGTGGAGGTGCTCCTGCTGACGGCCGTCGGGCTGATGCCGCAGTCGGTCAATATGCTGGCCAATGCCTGCCTGTCGTTTGCCTGCGCTATGCAGGTCAATAGCTTCCGGAAATTCAAGGGGCTTCCCTTTGCAACAACCATGTGCATCGGGAATATGCGCAGTGCTACGGCGATGCTCTGTAAATTCCGTGTGACAAAGGAGCCCTCGCTTTGGAAAAAGAGCCGGCAGTATTATTTTGTCATCTTCGTGTTTGCGGTCGGCGCGGCGGTTGGCGCACTGATGAGCCTGCGGTTCCAGGAGCCCGCCATTTGGGTGGCGGCGCTGTTGTTGCTGATCGGGTTTGTCCTGATGTTCATCCGGGAGGATATGGAGTCGAACCCGCAGCTTGTCCACGAGTGGGATGAGATCGGGGAGGATATCCGGCACCTGGCGCAAATCCCGCAGAAGGAGCTTGCCGGGAAAGAGGATGCATCTAAGTCAGAAAAGAATTGCTAAGGCGCTGGGGACCGGGCGCTGCTGCGGGGGTCCATCTGAAGAATCTGACTGGCCCGGCCTATAGCCGGCGCCAAACGAATGCGAGGCCGATGGGTTGATGATTATAGGAAACATCCTTTCGTTTTTCGCCGCCTTGTTTATGGTGGCAAGCTGTGTGGTGAAGCGCAAGCAGGCGGTCTTTTTCTGCCAGTTCTTGGAATGCGCGCTTCTGGCGGTGGCGTCCGTCTTTTTTGGATCGTTGGCGGGGATGACCACATTGGTGCTCAGCGCGGTGCGGAACCTGGTGGTCGCAAAAGGCCGGTATACAAAGCCGGTGATGGTGGCCTTTGTCATCCTCACCATTGTGGCGGGCCTTCTGGCCAATACGCGGGGGCTGGTCGGGCTTCTGCCGGTTTTGGCAACCGTAGAATACACCATTTGTTGCCATTATATTGAGGGAGAAATGGCGACCAAATGCAGCATCTTTGTGAACGTCCTGCTCTGGATCGTCTATTCGTTCCTGATCTGCGACTTTTCGACCGCCATCAGCGATTCCATCGTTTTAGTGGTGGATACGGTGGCCATCGTCCGTCTATGGCGAAGCGAACGTTCGGGATGCAGGCGCGAAGGCGCTGCGGAAGAACATATTTAAAAAACCGGCCCCATGCCTCGAAGAATTGCTTCGGGGTATGGGGCCGGTTCCGTATGAAGTTATGCTTCCTCTTTACATGCATCGTATAATGCAATCAGCCGCTCCAGGTGATACGAAAAGACCGGATACAGCGGGCTATCCTTTGGGATGGGCCGCTGTCCCAGCTCGTCGATGCTGGTGAGCTCGTGCAGAATCTGACGGTAGGTTGCGATCTTGCAGGAGATCTGAAAGACCTCCTCATCGTTTCCACGGAAGAATTTGATCTCCCCGATGTAATGTTCCACCGCCGTGGAGAGCGCGCGGATCGTCTGATTGATCGCAAGGATGTCGATGGGGTCGCCGGTGGAGACGAAGTCGATGGACTCCTCCACAAGGCCGCGCAGGTCGGCATAGGCGCGCTTGATCTGCGCCACATAGTTGGGTGGCATGATGATGATATTGACCAGCAGCGCAATGGCCACGCCGATCAAGACCTCCAGGCAGCGCTGCCCGGCGTAGAACCATGGGTCCGAGCCGCGATACAGCACGACGATGGTGAAGATGATACAGGCCAGCGGCGCCCCACCGTTGAGCTTCAAAACGTGGCAGAGATACAGCGTTAGGATGACGCCGATGCCGCACAGCCCCGCGTTCCCCGGCAGCGCCATGGCAAAGGCTGCGCCGATCGCCGCGCCAATCGCTGCGCCAACGATCCGGTTCTTGCCGCCGCGGATGGAGATGTCGATGGATTTCCCCATGGAAATGACCGTGGTGGACACGGCAAAGAACGGGGTGTCCAACATCAGCCAATAAGAAACCACCACGCAGAGGGTGGCGGCAATGCCCGTCTTGACGATGCGCAGCCCCATTCCCCCGCTGGATTTTAACAGTTTTTTGATCCGTTCCATGGCGTCCCTCATTTGTCACCCAGGACAATGCCCAAAAGTTCTGTGGGCTTTTCCAGAATGTAGACCGCGTGGTTTTCCTCCAGCTCCCGGCGGTCGCGGAAGCCCCAAAGCGCCCCGGCGGTGTCCATCCCGGCCGCCGCACCGGTCTTCATATCGGTGTTGGTATCGCCGATGTAAAGGCACTCCTTGGCAGGGACGCCGAGCTCTTCCGCGATGCGCAGTGCGCCGTCCGGCGCGGGCTTTTTCGGAATCCCTGCGCGCTGTCCATAGTAGCAGTCGAACAGCTTGTCCCCAAACATTGTTTGAATGATGGAGACCGTCCATGCATGGGGCTTATTGGAAAGGACCGCCAGGCGGATTCCCTTCGCATGGAGCTGCTGGAGCGTGTCCATCATGCCGTCGTACGGCTGAATCCGGTCCGTAGGGTCCGCGGCATAGTAGCCGTCGTATATGGTGCGCAGATGGGAAAGCTCCTCCTCGGTGAAGGCCCCCTTGACGCGTGTGAGCATCCGGCGCATCTGCGTATCCGCCCCATCCCCCACGATCTTGCGGAAGTCCTCCGGGTCGATGGTTGGATAACCGCATGCCCGGAGCGCGCGGTTTGAAAAGTTGGCAATGGAATACAGTGTATTCGCCAGGGTTCCGTCCAGGTCAAAAATACATGCCCGATACAAGCAACCACCCTTTTTCTATTTGGAATGTTTCTTTATTTTACTCAATTTCAGCCGGTTTTGCAAGGCTTGGGTGATTCCATCGGAAGCGGTTTCCAAGAGCGGGGCGAAATTAAGGTGATACAAATAATTGCTATTTTGAGACTTATCAGAAGACTCAAACGCGCAAATGCTTTTTATAGAGTTGTCAAAGAATAAAAAATCATATCTCTATTGAACGCCATCTCTGTATAGCGTATACTTAGCATAAAATTAAAATAAATAGATGTTGAGTATTTTTAGAATTATATTAAATATGTGTAACTTTCATAAGCACCAAAATGGAGGAATGAAGTTTAATATGAGAAACAGAAATCAAAATATATCTGATGAGTTAAAAAGCAATGACCAACGTACTATCTCATCAGATGTCGAATATCAGACCCTAAAAGATGAGATCATGGTATTAACTCAAAATATATGTAACTATTATATTACAATGTATACTCTTTGCATTACAATTCTTGGATTTACAATTGAGTCCAAAAATTCAGTACTAGTCTTTTTGATTTACTTAGTCATGCTTATATTTCAATCACAGATTAATAATTGTCAGGAAGGTTGCAACCGTATATCAGCATATATACAGGTATTTCTTACAGAAGATCGTGATAGTCGATGGACTTGGGAATATCATCGGCAACTAATTAATGAAGTTATTTGGGATCAAAAAGGTTATAGAAATGTAAGAGGTAAATATGATAAAATTATAAAATATGGAACGACAATTTTCGGGATATCAGCGGTTATTGTATGCGGACTTCTTTACCGTGGAGAGTCAAGCTATTTAAATGGTATTTCTTTGGTTATTTCAATATTTCTTACCATTGTAGTCTCTACAATTGATAAAGCAGTAGGAAGAAAAAACGATAAACTGTGTCGTGAATATTTCGAGAGTATGTTGGAATACAAAACTTCACATCTTCCCAATGGAAAACCAAAAATTGATAATCATGAGTCATAACGTTAATATTCAATTTATGTATGAAGTTCTGTGTGTTTAGCGCTATGATACATAATTTTATAATTCTAAATAGTTAATATTGTTTTGTGGATCAAGATCTTCTGGAAAGGGAATACCGCCAACGCACAGGACAAGACCGCCCCATCCGATAAAAATCCTTGACCTCCCCCGCCAACAACGGAAGCCACCTCCGAATCATTTTAGGTTTTATACACCGGAAGGCCAGCAGGGTCATTCCACTGCTGTCATGACAAAAATCGTATAGGTGGGATTTTGATGCATTATACAGAACGGATTCGGGCCTTGCGCGAGGATCAGGATTTGACACAGGAGCGGATTGCAGGGATTCTTCATGTGGGGCAAAAGACCTATTCGGATTATGAGACAGGCAAAATCCGCATCCCATTGGACAGCGTGATCGTGTTGGCAAAATTTTATAATGTGGATTTAAATTACATCTGCGGCGTCAGCGACCAAAAGCGTCCTTTCCCACGGGACTGAGCGGACGGGCGCGCTGTTTGTGAAGCAGGACAGGAGAGAATATAAATGGAATACCGTTTGGAAAGCGGGCGTCTCAGCGATTACTTGCAGGAGAGCCGGTATGTCGATTACCACCACCCAGCGATTCAGCAGGAGGCCGGCCGCCTGTTTGCCGGATGCACCAACGACCTGGAAAAGATTCTCGCGGCGTTCACCTTTGTGCGCGATGAAATCCCCCATTCCGGGGATATCCACAGCAGCCGCGTCACCCGCACGGCCTCCGAAGCCCTGCGCTTCCGGGAAGGAATCTGCTATGCAAAGTCCATGTTGCTTGCGGCCCTGCTGCGTAGCGCGGGAATCCCGGTGGGGTTTTGCTATCAGCGGCTGGCGCGGCACCGTCCGGAGGGCGGCTATTGTATCCATGCGTTGAACGCGGTTTACATCGCGGAACGGGATCATTGGACCCGCGTCGATGCGCGCGGCAATACCGGGCGAAAAAATGCACAGTTTTTCCCCGACGACCCTTGCCGGGAACAGGTCGCCGTTCCTGTACACCCCGAGCAGGGAGAGATCGACTATCCCACCATCTATGCGGAACCGCTGAAATGTACCACGGATGTGTTGGAACAGAACGACGATTGCCGGGAGATGTTGGCAAAGCATCTTCCCTCCCGCCTCTGAGATGGGGGCGGCACAAAAACGGCTGCTCTTTGTCAACGGCACCATGGGCGCCGGGAAAAGCGCTACCTGTGCAGCGCTTTTAAAGCAGATGCAGCCGGCCGTTTTTCTGGACGGCGATTGGTGCTGGAATATGCAGCCATTTCTTGTCAATGAGGAGACAAAGGCCATGGTGACCGGCAACATTGTCTATCTGCTCCGGAATTTCCTGCGGTGTTCCGCCTATGAAACGGTCATCTTTGGTTGGGTCATGCACCAGCGGGAAATCATAGACGGGTTGCTCGAGCAATTACAGGATCTGGATTTTCGTTTCTATCTGTTTACATTAACCCTTTCGGAAGGGGCTTTGCGCGCCCGGCTGGAAGACGACATTGCAAATGGGGTGCGCTCTGCGGATGTGATCGAACGCAGTGTCGCGCGCTTGCCCTTCTATGATACAATGGATTCGATCAAAATCGACGTGAGCTCCATCCGCCCGGAAGAGGCGGCGCAACGAATATGCAGGGAAATCGAAAGAAGGGAAGAACCATGATTTTTGAGACGGAACGGCTTTATCTGCGGAAACTGAACCAGGGGGATTTTGCCAACTTGTGCACCATTTTACAGGATGAAACCGCCATGTATGCGTATGAGCACGCGTTCAGCGGCGAAGAGGTGCAGGAATGGCTGGACCGGCAGATCACGCGCTATCAAACGGACGGCTTTGGCCTGTGGGCCGTGCTGCTGAAAGGGACCAATACCTTTATAGGGCAAGCGGGCCTTACCATGCAGGATGCGGGCAACGGCAGGCGCGTGGTGGAAATCGGCTATCTCTTCCGCCAGGACTATTGGCACAATGGCTATGCGACGGAAGCTGCACAGGGCTGTAAACGGTATGCGTTTGAGACGCTTGGCGTGCCGGAGGTGTATTCCATCATCCGGGACAACAATTATGCTTCCCAACGCGTGGCAAGGCGCAACGGGATGCAGCCCGCCGGGACGATGGTCAAACACTACCATGGGGTGGACATGCCCCATATCCTCTACTGTGTGAAAAATCACCGCATCCAGCGCATGCAGCCGGAACAGTTGGACGCCTGCATGGACATTTGGCTCCATGGCAATTTACAGGCGCACGCCTTTATCCCGGCGTCCTATTGGAGAGGGGCGGCCGGCTCTGTGCGCGAGGCGCTGCCCTGCTCGGAGATCTGGGTCGATTTGGAAGGGGATACCGTGCGCGGATTTATCGGCCTACAGGAGGATTACATAGCGGGGCTCTTTGTGGCCCCCGCCTTCCGGGGGAAAGGTGTAGGAGGCGGGTTGCTCGTCTTCTGCCAAAAGAAATATCGCGCTTTAACCCTTGAGGTCTATGAAAAGAACGGGCGTGCGGTGCGCTTTTACCAGAAGCACGGGTTTCATCTGGTCGAGCAGCATATAGACGATGCGACCGGCGAAACCGCATACCGGATGCTTTGGCAAAAAGACAGCCGCATAGAAGCGGTGAACAACATCATGTTTCGGCCGGACAGATAAGATTTGTATTCAATAAAGGGCGTATGGTTCCAATTTACCGTACGCCCTTTTGCCATCTGCAAGGGAAATGCGAAAATGGGACTGGCTTTTCCACAATCCGCCCCTTATAATGAAGACAAGTAGAAAAAGACGTTATGGAACGGAGAGAATGCACTATGGAGAATCAGGAACAGCAAAGACGGCGGGAGACTCATGCACCGGAGCGCAATCCCAACCCGTGCCCACTGTATCGGAAATGCGGCGGCTGCCAGTTGCAAAATATGTCTTACCAGCGCCAGCTTCACTGGAAGCAGGAGCTGGTGGAACGGTTACTGGGACGGTTCCATCGGGTGAACCCGATTATCGGCATGGAGCATCCCTACCACTATCGCAACAAGGTACAGGCTGCCTTTGCCCTGGATCGAAGAAAGCAGATTGTCTCCGGGGTCTATCAGGCGAGCACGCACCGGGTGGTCCCTGTGGAAAGCTGTATGATTGAGGATGAGACGGCGGACCGCATTGTCGGGACCATCCGAAAGCTGATGAAAGATTTCAAAATGGAGCCCTACAACGAGGACACCGGGCGTGGGCTGGTGCGTCATGTGCTGGTCAAACGTGGGTTTGTCAGCGGCCAGGTGATGGTCGTGATGGTGACCGTCTCCCCGATTCTCCCCGCAAAAAATAATTTTGTGAAGGCCCTGCGCAAGGCGCATCCAGAGATCACGACAATCTTGCAGAACGTCAACAACCGCGCCACCAGCATGGTGCTGGGAGAATCGGAGAAGGTGCTCTACGGTCCCGGTTATATCGAAGAGTCCCTATGCGGCTGTGTGTTTCGCATATCCGCCAAGTCGTTTTATCAGATCAATCCGGTACAGACCGAGGTCCTCTATAATAAAGCGATTGAACTCGCCGGGTTTACCGGAAAAGAAACGGTGGTGGACGCCTATTGCGGCACAGGGACCATTGGGCTGATTGCCGCAAAACGCGGTGCGGGACACGTGACCGGCGTGGAGCTCAACCAGGATGCTGTCCGGGATGCCATTTCCAATGCCAAGCGCAATGGAATCAAGAACGTGTATTTTTACAATGCGGACGCCGGGGAATTTCTTTCCGCAATGGCCGACGAGGGGGAAACCGTCGACGTGGTGCTCATGGACCCGCCCCGCGCAGGCAGCGACGAGCAGTTCTTAACTTCTTTGGCGGGGTTAGCGCCCAAGAAGATTGTTTACATCTCCTGCAACCCAGAGACGCTTCAGCGCGATCTGCAATTCCTAGTGCGTGCGGGATATCATGTGCAGGAGATTCAGCCAGTGGACATGTTCCCACACACAAATCATGTGGAGACGGTTGTCTTGCTTTCCAAGGGAGAAATCGACTCGAAGAAAGTACGGGTGGAGTTCTCGTTGGAGGACATGGATATGTCAGGGTTCCAGAAGGGCGCGACCTATGAGCAGATTAAGGCGTATGTGCTGGAACATACGGGTCTGAAGGTATCTTCCCTGTATATCTCACAGATAAAGCGCAAGTGCGGGTTGGATGTGGGACAGAACTATAACCTGTCAAAGAAGGAAGATGCAAAAGTGCCGCAGTGTCCGCCGGAAAAGGAAGCGGCGATTATGGAGGCGTTGAAGCATTTTCAAATGATATAATTATTACACAAGGGCCTGGGTAGTCTATCCTAGGCCCTTTTCGCGGTTTTATAGCTCACTATTTCGTGAATTTTATTTGCCTTTTAGTGCAAAATCAAGTATACTAGAGATGAAAAATATCAGGAGGTGCAGGATGGCAATCAGTTACAATCGGCTGTGGAAACAGTTGATCGACCATGGTTTGAGCAAAACCGACATGATGCACCGTGCAAAAATCAGCACCAATGTTTTAGCACGATTAAGTAAAGGTGAGCCTGTCTCCATGGACAGCATGGAAAAAATCTGCACCGTGCTGGGATGCAATATCGGAGACGTGATGGAATTTATCCCTGATACAGAAAACGGAGGAATAGATGCATGATTACAGGTGTGATTAAAAATAAAGTAGATAAAATCTGGACGGACATCTGGGCGGGCGGCATTACCAATCCTCTAACCGTCATCGAACAGCTGACCTATCTTATGTTTATCCGCTCTCTGGACGAAAAAGAGCTGGAAACGGAAGAATTTGAGCATATGACCGGCGAGAAGATGGAGAAGATTTTCCCCCAGTCTGCCGTTGGACAGTCCATGCGCTGGAGTAAATTCAAGAACAACGATCCCCGCGATATTTTCAATGTAATTTCCCAGCGGGTCTTCCCTGCCATCAAAAACATGAAACATAGCCGCATGCCGGACTTCACCGAGCAGGGGGAACTGGTGGAAATCGCCGACGATTCCAGCAGTGATTTGCAGAATGAGACGGCCTTTGCCCGATACATGAGCGATGCGATGTTCCTGATTCCTACGCCGCAGGTGTTGCAAAAAATCATCACAGGGTTGGATGACCTGTATGAGCATGACATTGCCGATTTGGATATGCAGGGCGACTTGTACGAGTACATGCTGGGCAAACTGGCTACCGCTGGGCAGAACGGCCAGTTTTGCACTCCCAAGCACATCCGGGAAATGATGGTGGAGTTGTTGCAACCCACCCCGGACGACACCATCTGCGACAAAACCACGCCGAGATTGATACAATTCCATATCCTCAAAAATGCCGTAAATCCGCCGTTTCTGGGCGGTTTTTTATTTTCGGCACAGTGACGGCATAGGCAGAATGGCGGCTTTGTCGGGGTGGTTCACACTTTTTTACGGTACTCTGTAACGATAGAAAAGCTATCGTTACAGAGTAGGGCTATCGTTAAAATGTAGAAACTGTCCTCGTTGTGGTATAGAGGCTTGACTCTGGACTGAAAACAGTTTATAATTAGACTGAATTAAGGGCAAGGAGGAAAGACGCCGTGACAGATTCATGCATTTATCTTGATACCTATGTGTTGCAGCAGGATATGCGAGTAAGAATGCCGAAAGCAATCCTTTCTAATATGGGAGTTGAAAAGGGAAAGACCACTTTTGATATTTATTTGAATGCGCAGGAAAACGAATTGATTTTCCGTATTCATCATGATAAAGAAGGAGAAAAAGCCGATGAGTGAGCCGTTAAGAGCCATTTCGTTGTTTTCTGGGGCGGGCGGCATGGATGTCGGTTTTGAGAATGCCGGGATAAAAGTTGTGTTTGCCAATGAACTGGTTGCCGATGCTGCTGAAACCTACAGAGCCAATCACCCAGACTGTATAATGGTCAACGATGACATCAATAATGTAATCGATTCTCTTGGCAAATACGAGGGGATTGATCTTGTGTTTGGAGGCCCTCCATGCCAGGGCTTTTCAGTAGCGGGGAAAATGGACCCTGATGATGACAGAAGCAAATTGATTTTTACTTTCCTGGATGTCGTTGAAAGAGTCAAGCCAAGAGCTTTTGTGATGGAGAATGTAAAAGCCCTGGGCGAACTGAGTAAATGGAAAGATGTACGAGAACGCTATTTGAAGAAGGCTTCTGACCTTGGATATTCGTGCCATTATTTTGTCTTAAATGCCACAGATTATGGCGTGCCTCAAAAGCGCGAGCGCGTATTCTTTATTGGAATCCGAGGGGATTCGTTTGATGAAAAGCGTCTTCATCAGCTTATCACACATCATAAAATGAAGGCCGCTCCCATCAGGGATATCTTGTTACCTCTTGGCAAAGCAGGCAGTGAGGAGAATCCACGGACTTGTGTGGCAAAGATTAATTTTTGCGCACGGCCGGTTATGCGTAAATCCCCTTATGCGGGTATGTACTTTAATGGGCAGGGACGCCCGATAGATATCGATGGCTATGCGAATACCCTTCCGGCTTCTATGGGCGGGAATAAAACGCCGTTTATAGATGAAGACTACTTGTATGGGGAGGCAGATGATAATTTCATCGAGAACTACCATAAAGGTTTGATGGATGGAACGATTACCCCGGAATACAAGGAAGCTCCCTGCCGCCTTAGAAGAATTACGATACGGGAAGCGGCTAAGATTCAGACCTTCCCAGATGATTATATCTTCTGCGGCAAGCCGGCGGCAATTTATAAACAAATCGGCAATGCAGTGCCTTGTAAAATGGCGGAAGCCGTTGCATCGGCTGTTGCTGAATATCTCCAAGCGTAAAAAGCGGGAATGTGTTACCTTAATGTGGTACACATTCCCGTTTTTTATGCCTGCATTGCTTCGGTCAAGGCATCGTTCCAAGCCACCTTAATCGTTGCTTGTACATCCTGGGCATTGAACAGTTCAAACATTCTTTCATTGTATGCAGTCCGAAATGCCTCATCTCCAGAAAGCAGGATGTGGATGGTTAAATCTGTGATGGAAGCGAAATTGATATTATACCCCTGCGCAAAATACGCTTTTGCTCGTTCCAGCGCATTTTCCCTTGGAAGGTCGTTTGTATAAACGAATAAGTACTCAGCGGCGTTGTTCAGTGTGATTTTTGTGGAGAAAGTGGAATCAACGCGGGAGCCGTCTATTGGCCGCTCAGTAACTTCAATGGCTTTAAAGATCGCTCCATCCTTGTAAATCGTAATATCACCTGGTGCGCCGGTCGCACCATCTGCGGCGTTGATCTCCTGGCGTTCTATGGTCCACCCCGCATTCATCTGACCGTTGATAGTGGAGAAGACGGCATCCGTCAGGAGCATGGGAATAAGGCCGCCGCTCTGGCGATGCTGTAGTTTGTTTAGGAACATACGGTACTGATCGATGCGGAGTCGGCGGATTGGAACAAGTCGGACAATCGACTGCTCACGGAGGTCGATAAAGCACTTCAATAAGGCAATGATGATCGTTTCCACCTCGTCACTTTCGGACACAGCCTCCAAGGTGGAAATCAGTGACAGCAAAGCGTCAAAGCCTTCCTTATCGCGCAATCCATCCCTTGTATCTTCAGTGAAAGTAACATTCCTGCGGAAAGTCGCCAGATAAGGACCTTTGGAACAAGGGATCTGCTTTGAAAACAGGAACGGATTGATTGCCTTCTCATCCAGAGTGCGCCCATTAAAAGCGTCCTCGCCCTGTTTGACATAGGGGTGCCGGATATTGCAGTTCCTGTCCTGATATCTTGCCACTGCACAGCCAAGCAGAACCTCACGATAGGACTGTGTTTTTGAGGAAAAGATTGTATCCAGCGCATCCTTATTGTCTGTGATATACTGAGTCACGGCTGCAGGAAGTTCCTGGGCAGCTTTTTCGTATGAGTTGTTGAGAAGAGCCTTTGCCTGTTCGTAATCAATAGCCATTTTACTTTTCCTCCTGATCGTCAATCGTTTCAAGAATATCCTCTATGTGGCAATTCATCGCCTCACAAATCTTAAGAAGCACATCCGTGGTAATGTTTGCGCCTTTGCTCAGTTTGGCAATAGAGGCTGTACTCACGCCGCTTTTTTCTGCCAGGTCGCGTTTGTTCATATTTTGGTCAATCAGCATTTTCCACAATTTGTTATAGCTTATTCTCATCGTCTGCCTCCTGCTCTTTCATTAACAGCAAATTATGTAGGATCATTGATCTTCCGGATTAAAAACCTCGTTCAAAAGACCGTATCTACCGTCTTGCTTGTTCCGGGTAAAGCGAATCACATGGACTCCTCTTTCCTCATCCTCAGAGGGAATAAAGGGCATACGCTTTGTCTGTTCAACAAGGATCACCTGGCGTTCATGAGCATGATCAATGAGATATTCAATAAAATTCTGTTTAATGGTATCGCTCTGCTCTTTATGCTCCGCCTCAGATAACTGCGTCAAAGACGAATCAACAGCATAAAAACCGGGAGCCGGCCGCCCCAACTCTATGAGATAAGAACTCATCGCAAGGGTGGTAATCGTGTTCAATATGCCACAGAAGCCGCCGCCCATTGAAACAGATTTCTTTAGTCCTCCAATCTCAATATCAAAGTTCTCCATATTTAGTCTGGCCGTTTCTGCACCGCCAACTTTAGATGCTCTTAAAATTTCCCGCAATTTTTCCTCAAAGCCGTGAATGATGTCATAGCCATAATCCTCAAAAATGCTGTGCTTTTGAGGTGTCGATATCTCTTCCGTTTCTTTGCTGAACAAATCACTTCTATACTGGACTTCATCCTGCCGGATAATCTCCAGTTCATTCGACAAACGCATCAGTTTAAGCTGCTTTTCAAGCTCTTCCTCAAATGCAGATAGCTTTGGCCGCAATTGTTCTGAAATTAAAGTATCGATAGCGCCCTTTCGCTCTTCTAATGCGCGGATATTTGCCATGATTTTTTCCTGCTGGCGTGCGACACTATGCTGCGCATCGTTTAATTCAGACAAATGCCGTTTAATCTTTTCAAGTTCAGCGGCAGAAGCATCAATAAAGGTTGTGTCATAGGTTCGCTCAGTTTCTTCACCGCAGACCGGACATTTAACTTTTTTACGCACAGGTGAAGTACTTGCAGCGCCTTCAACGATGAAGCCGATTCTTCTGATATCAGATTGATATTGCCGCCGCAGGATAGCGAAATTATGCCCCACGGTTTGGGACTCGGAAAGTTTTCCATTCCATTCATATATTTGCGACATAATCTGCTGGCTCTCTTTTGAGGCGGCATCCAACTGTGCTTGTAGTTCGGAAATTTCTTTTTGCACCCGCTCAACACTCGTGTGAGGGCTTGTGATTTCTTCGGAAGAAAGTGCCTGCTCCAGCTTTTCACGTCTGCCAGACAGTTCATTCACTTTTTCCTGAATATAGCCTATCAGAGCTTTTTTCTTTGCCGCGCTGATTTTTGGATCTTCATCCGCTTCAAGATCATCTGCATCTTGGCCGGTCAACAGATAAAGTAAAACGGCGGCAGAGGCTGTAGGACCAAAGCTGCCAGGAGCTAACAGAGAAGAGCTTTCTCTTGCCACATCAGCTTGGCGGATAAAAAACAGGTGAAGCATACTTCTCCATGTCAGTTCTTGGGTTTTTGAGCCTGTTTCTGCTGAACGCACAGAGTGCGGCTCATCAATGCCCAGCAAATGAAGATAGACAGCATTGATGTTCTTTTTCGCATTGTGGTTTACACTATAAGAACCGTGATCAACGGTAGGGTCTGTTCCATTGACACTGATTTTGGAATCACCGATCTTACGCTCCAAAACTACGGTTCCCCGATCAGTGGCCAAATGGAGGGCAATGCGGTCATATCCATAGCTGTTATCAACAATCTTGGAAGGGCGGTTCTTTTTAGGTGTAAATCCGAACACATAATCCATGCAGTCCATTACAAGACTTTTTCCGGTGTTAGAAGGCCCTAAAACAAAATTCAATCCTGGCCGGAAATCGATAACGGACGCTTTGTGCCCTCCGCCAGACACGACGAGTTTTTCAATGTAGAATCTATTCATGCCTGACCTCCTTCTAACGATTGGATGGTGAGCCGATTAATTTCCCGGAGCATCAACTCGGCGTTTGCATTGTCAAAACTTTTTATCACAGTTTGAACCGCAATTCTATATTCATCGGCATAGTTGCTGGTTAGCTTCTTACAGATGCTTTTTCCTGCCTCTGTTATGGAATACTTGTACCCTGTTAGAGCCATCTGAAACCGAATATTTCCATCCAGCAAAAGTTCTTTTATAGCAGAAGAAACGAGGCGTTTCCTTGCAGGATATTCGCTGAATCTATAGTTGCTGTAGCCATGAAGATTTTCGTCTAACAGGTCAAAATCAGCGGCATAGACAGAAATAAAATCAACCGCTCCGATCTGTTGCTCGTCCAAAGATGTCCCGTGTACCTCGTTCAATAGCAAAAGAATACGGAGAGAGATTTCAAAGGTGGAGCCAAGAGCAGAAGTATTCATTTCTTTCGCCTCCTCTTTACCCATACTAACTTGCCGTCATTTACGAGATGATGGCATACGCCTTTTTTAATTTTTCCGCTGATCCAGTATGGAGAAGAGCTGAGCAGATAGTTGTTTACTGGGGCATTGACAGCCTGCTCCATTACAGCAAGCATATGATCGAAGCCATTCGGATGAGTGCGTTTGGCAGTATCCTTCACTCCATCGAATGTTTCGCCTTTTAACACATTAAACTGGTCGGACAATTTGCCACTTCCAAGTTCTAATACACCGCGCCGTATTGTTTCAGCGGCGTAGAAGTCAATACGGCGTTCATCCAAATCCTCTGCATAATCTGGGAAACTGGAAAGGTCATCCTCTGAGAAAGCGCTCAGACCTTCGGCATCGGCATATGCCAAATACAGTTCATTTATATATTTTTGCTCATCATCAGTCGCTGTTGCGGGAACCGGCACATTAGTCGGACGCGGCAGCGATTTTATTTTTTGTTCGATTTCATTAATCAGTTCTAAATCAATATCCGGTTTTGGAACGGTCTGAGATACAGAAGAAGCATTGATAATATCCAGAAAAATACGCTCCAATAAGCTGGCGCATGCGATTGCTGGATCGGCATCTGCAATTCCGCAATTGCTTAGCCAGTCTACCACGCTGTCATAAGAGTCGGACTCGTCCATCCGCTCCCAAATCCATTTTGAGAACTTATCCGAATCCCGATGGGTGTAAAGATATTTTGCATCCCTTTGTGGTATGGTACGGGTTCCTCTTATATATCGATATTTTGTGTCATCTTTCCTTTTCAATATCTGGCAGGAGTCCATTGCGGCATCTTTTATGAAATTTCCGATAAGCTCTGTGAAATAGTCATGCTCAGATTTTCCATATGAAATAAATGGGGAAAGACCCAAAGCATACTCAGAAAATGTCATGCCTCATTTACCTCCTTGCTCTAAGATTTATCCTCTGTCCGAGAGCGTCCGTGGCTGTCCGTACAGTCCGATTTTCAAATAAGCCGTTTTGATAAACTGGAATCAGTAAACCGGACGGATAGAAATTTCCTGACGCGAGTGAAATACACATCTGTATTCTATCACACTTCCGATGAAATTTCTACACCTTCGCAAAATTTTGAGTTGCGAACGCATACGAGAATTTGCGAATCTAAAAAATCGGTTTACTCTGCTGCAAAGCTCATCCGCCGATCACGGATGATTCCAGAGCAGAGCGGCAGACAACTGAACATAACGCCAACGACTGGAATAGTTGGCCAGCACTGAAATGAGGATTTCGTTTCGGTTGGTCAACTGTGCACATTTTCCCGGCTGCTCTTACGAGTCCTCATTTCGACCAGACAGGGTCGAAGGAGGGCCCGGAAAATGGCAGAAAATCAGAGTAAAAAGCAGGACAAGCAGCATCAGATCCCAATGATGGTAACCGACGAGGTCATCCGTGATTTTGGCATTAAGCCGGAGGAAGTCACCTGGCGCCGCATCGGCAACCGCAAATGCAGGGTAGTCATGGTCGATGCGACCGAGGAGGAGTATCGGGCGTACATGGCGCCGATCTGGGCGGAAATCAAACGGGAAGACCGGGATGGCCGCTGCATGGTCAAGGGCAAAAACGGCAAGCTGATCCGCTGCCCGGAGAGCAACCGCTGTGAGGAGTGCAAGCATTTCTCGGAGGCCAGCCGTGAGCGGAATAAGTCCGCCTCCCTCTCCGTACTGATGGATGAGGGTGCGGAGCCGATTGCCGAAGGGTCATTTGAGGATGATGTGATTTATGAAACCATCCTGGAAGACCTTATCTCCATGCTGACAGAAATCAAGCCGAAGTACGGCAGGATTTTCCGTCTGCTCTACGATGGAGCCACCCAGCAGGAGATGGCGGACGAGCTGGGCATCAAGCAGCGCACGGTGTCGGACGATATTAAAAAAATCCGAAGCCTGGTGCAGCCGCTGGTAAAGGACATCTTCAACCGTTAAAAAGTGGGCGGTGCTTATCATCACGATAGGCACCGCCTTTTTCAGTCTTTCTTGTAAAACATGGTTTCATAGCCATCCGCCCGGAGATTCAGCCCCTCTATCCACGGCGGTGTCCTTCCCATCTGCTCGCATACGGCGTCCAGAGATACACTCATACTGCACTCAATAATCAGCTCATCGTGGACATGGCCGACGATAAAACAGTGGGACAGCGTCCGTATGGCATACATGAGGATGTCCCTGGAGATGGCCTGGACGATGTTTTCCACAAATTTCGGACCGTAAGATTCGATGCGCTCCCACTTCTTTGTGCTGCCAACGCCCTCATAGGTGACGGAATCGCCGCCGAATTTATTTGTTCCCATCTTCGGTTTCACATAGCAGAGCTGCCGGCCAGAGGGAAGAGCGATGAACAGCATCCCGCTGCGATAACGGAACCGGATGCCGTGTGTCTCTGTGTCCAGCCGCTGGCGGACGGTGGTTTTCACCGCATTGTCCACATCCCACCAAAGCTGCACGATGTTCGGATTGGAGGTGCGCCAGGCGTCCACCAGGGGCTGCAGTTCCTCCTCGGCAAGACCCATCTCCAAAGCGCCCATCGACTTGAGAGCGCCCACCGATCCTCCGTATCCGAGGGCGAGTTCGGCGATTTTGCCTTTCTGCCTGAGATGGGCGTTCTGCCCGTGCTTTTCCACCGGCACATGGAACATGGCGGAGGCGCTGGCGCAGTAGATGTCGCCGTTCTCCGCAAAGACCTTCAGCCGCCAGGACTCGCCGGCCAAAAACGAAAGCACACGGGCTTCGATGGCGGAAAAGTCGGAAACGATAAACTTATATCCGTCCCTCGGCACAAATGCCGTGCGGATGAGTTCCGACAGGACTTCCGGCACGGAATCATACAGTGCAGATAGCAGGGCGTAATCGCCAGAACGAACAAGGCTTCTCGCGTCCTCCAGATGTGCCATGTGGTTCTGCGGTAGGTTCTGCAATTGGATCAGCCTGCCCGCCCAGCGGCCGCTGCGGTTGGCCCCGTAAAACTGGAACATCCCTCTTGCCCTGCCGTCCGCGCATACGGCGTTCTGCATGGCCTGGTACTTCTTCACAGAGGACTTGGCAAGTTGCCGGCGCAGCTCCAGCACCTCGGCAAGCTCCGGCGGCGCGGTTTTCAGAAGCTCTTTCACGGCTTTCTTGTCCAGGGAGTCCACCTCAAGGCCGTGCTTTGTGAGCCATTCCTTCATCTGCTGGACGGAGTTCGGATTTTCCAGGGCGGTAAGCTGCCGCATCTTTGCGGAGAGTTCTTCCCTGGAACGTTCATCGATGGCGATGGCCTGTTCCACCAGAACCATGTCGAGCTGTATGCCCCGGTCGTTGATCTCCTGGTCGAGATGGTATTCTTCCCACAGGAAATCCGGCACGGGGAACTTCGACAGCTTCTGCTGGATCGCCATTTCAGTTTCCACATCCCGCTTGTTATACGCGATGAAGGTTGACCACTTCACCGGGTCATGCTCCGGGAGGTTGCGCGTCCTGCCGCCGTTGGCCTTGGTAGGCTTGCAGGGGACGCAGAAATAGCGGATGAGCGCCTTGCCTTCGGCCATCTTTTGATTTTCCAGCTTGAGGACTTTGCCGATCCCCTCCAGAGAGAGGGGCAGCCCCATGTACGCGCCCCATACCAGGGAGCAGCGCCAGGAGGACGGGTCAAGGTAGTTCCGGACGGTGTCCTCCTCTATGCTGTAGGAAGAAAAATACTGCGGATAGTTCCGGCGCAGCCAGACGGAAAGGCAGACCCGCTCGAAGGACGCATTGTATGCCCACTTGATGACGGAATCGTCCGAGAGCGCCCGGATGATCTCCTCCGGTACGGTATCGCCGGACGCCAGGTCATATACGGTGACGTCACCGCCGTCCACGGATACGCCGAAGAGCAGGATTTCAAAATCAGGGGACTCGGCGTATTTATACACGCCGCATTTTTTCAGATCGACATCGGAAAAGGTCTCCAAGTCGATTGATAGGGTGTGGATTGCCATGTGTTTTACCTCCATAAGAAACAGGCGGCAGGAGTGCTGTTCCCGCCGCCCGGTGCGCATTGCTTATTCCTCCGGCTATTTTGCTGCCTGGCGTTTCTTCTCCCTGTGCTTCTTGAACTTTGTCCAGCACCAGTGCAGGAAGTCGGTGATCCAGTACACGATGCTGCCGACGGCAAATCCGTACAGGAGAATGAATATCACGATCACATCGAACTGTTTTGCAAACTCATAAAACTCTGTCATATCCATTTACCTCGCATTTTCTTTGAATGGGCGGGCGGCAGCGGTGACTGCCGCCCTGTGTTGTCTCAGGAAAGATAATCATCGTCATCCTCGGTGGAGAAATCATCCTCGGCACGGCTCTTGCCGCCCAGCGGCTCCCCATCGGAGATCTTCTGCAGGTTGTTCAGCCCGCAGGCGATGCCCCGGTTGCCATTGGAGTTAAAGGCATACAGGTTGATGCTGGCCCTGCCGTACACGCCGGAGTACACCTCGGAACGCTCCAGGATGGGGTTCAGGTCCGCATCCACGATGCCGGGGGCGGTGGCGGAATTGGCGTTGATGAAGTACGCATCCGCATAGACCGGATCATCGGGGCGCTCCGCATCGCCGTCACGCAGCGGGGTCTTGATGACTGAGAGCGCGGGGACGGTCTTGCCGTTGCCCTTCAGTTTGGACTCGCCCTCCTCATAGGCCGCCTGGATCGCCGCCTTGATGGCTTCCACGGTTTTCTTGTCGGACTTCGGGATGATCAGGCTGACGCTGTACTTGGGCGTGCCGCCGTTGATGCTCTTGGGGTCCCAGACATTCGCATAGCTCCAGCGGGTTCTGGGGCCGGTGATTACCTTCGTCTTATTTACGATCTTTGCCATAGTTGTTGTCCTCCTCATTTTCTTTGAAATCGTTAATGGCTGTGTTCATGGCCGGGCGCTTATCGCTCTCCGGCACAAGTACGGGTTTGCCGGGCGGCTTGTAGACAAGGCCGCCGAGCAGCTCTTCAAACTTCTTCCGGCCAAGGGCCTGGCTCATGGCCGTGATGCCCAGCAGTTTCTTCTCATAAGGCTCGTAACCGGCATCCTCGACCGCTTTGGCGACTGCGGCCTCATCGGTGTACTTCCGGTTGGAGCGGCCCTCGACCACTTTGAATCCTGTGAACTTCGTCCCGGACAGGGCTTTCTGCAGGGCGTAGTCCTTGATGTCCCCGGCCCAGGAGACCAGCTCGTCCGCTTTGGTAAGAATAGCGGCGACCTCATCATCCCCCAGGAGCGCGGGCATCTCGAAGTCATACCGTGCCAGTTCCAGGTTATATTCCGCCCGTTTGCGGCAGGTAGCTTTTGCCTTGCAGAACTGGCAGTGATTCCCGGCTTTAAACTCGCCCTTGCCCTCGTATGCCAGCTTTGCGGCAGGGGCAAGCACGGTCTCAGCCCAGGCCAGAAGTTCTTCCCGGCTCATGGTGTATGTGCTGACATTTTCCCGTCGTGGCTGGTAGATGGTAAGGCTGACCTGCGCAATATCGTAGATGCCATCGAACAGGTCGAGGGCGCCCAGCGCATAGCAGGAAAGCTGACTGTTCTTCTCCGCTGACACCAGGACGCCAAGCCCGTGCTTGTAGTCGATGATGTGGAGAAGCCCATCCGATACGATGACACAGTCCCCAGTGCCGAAGCTGCCCTCGATCCCCACATAGCGGGAATAGTCGAGCCGCTGTTCGACAAGCACCAGCGGATCGGTGCAGTGTTCCCTTGCCTTTGCCACTTCCTCCATTACGAAGACGCAGTACCCATCGGCGCAGTCCTCCATCTCCTGGGAGTAGTAGGTCAGGTTCTCTGTAGGGTCCTTCACCCTGCGGCCGAGGGCTTCTTCCACTTTATAAGCGCACAGCTCATGGCAGTCGGTTCCCTCCTGGGCGTATTCGCTGGGCCTGTCCGCATACTCCTCGCAGAGCCGGGCCGACGGCGGGCAGTTGATCCACCTGTGGCTTGCGGAAGCGGAAAGGAAAGAATGCTTACCCATCGGTTCCCGCCTCCGGCTTTCCGAGCGCGTCCGCTTCCTTTAGAAGCTCCTCATACCTGGAAGGATCAATGTCTGACAGCTTCCGCGCTCCGTACTTTGTGATGAGGGCTTTTACCTCTGCCGAGTACCCAGCCTGGGCGATTACCGTCATGCGATGGCGCACCTCTTCAAAGGCGGGTGTTTTCGGCTTTTCTTTGGGGCCTGCCTTTGGCGGCGTATCCTCCGCTGTCCCGGAAGAAAACATCCCTGCCAGCGTATTGGCGATTCCGATGATGGTCTCCCCGCAGGAGCGAAGCTCTTTAATCTGTAAGTCCAGGTCGCTCATTTTCCCCATCCGGCGTTCCTCCTTCCTCGTTGATGGCCTGCAGTTTTCTGGCGAGACGCTTCGCGATCACGCTGATGGCAATCAGCACATCGGCGAGTTCCTCGTCAAGCTGCCTGTCTCTGGTTGTCTCCGTGTTTTCCTGCATCCGCAGCACCTCCGTTTCTGAGCGGCTTTCCTGCCCCTCTGTCTCTGAAAGGACAGAACCGGGATTTTTCAGCGGAGAAAAATTTTGCCGTCCCTGTGCCTCTCACTTCTGAAAGGACAAGGACGGCATTTTTTAGCGGTGCTTTTTTGAACAAAGTTAGCTGTGGTGTGAAAACGCAGATGAATGTAATCTGATATTTGAAACCATTAAAATATAACGATTTATAAATCTTTGCATACTAAAAAAAGAGGCTATCATGTTTTCCAAGACATGATAGCCTCTTTTTTTAGTTGCTTTTGACGGCAACACCATAACGGAGCGTTTTATAAATTGTTACGCCAATCTCGAATAGGGTAATTGCAACAATAAAAGCAAGAAACCCGTTGGACACCATATCAGCGTTCCAGTAAGTGAGAAATCTTGCTCCTGAATCTGCATGATCGCCCAACGCCTGTTCAATCTCAAGTACAAAATTCGGATTCCAAATGGGTAAGACCTTTAGTACAATGATGCTCAATACAATTTGAAGTACTCCGCACACTATATTACTGATCATTACCAGTCTGCAGTAGACTCCGACAATCAAGCGTAATATCTCGTCTGCAAGACCAATCAGCAGACTTAGTATAAAGACGGGAAGAACGATGCCCCACTGTTCCAGATTAAAAATAGGTACGGTCATTACGGTTTCGCCTTCTGTAAAGAACGCAGCAAAGAAATGAGGAGCAAAAATCAGCAGCACACTAAAAATAACGATAAATATAATGCCTACAACGCTGTCGCCCCGACTTATGATTGCTTTTTTATCGGGTACAGGCTCTAAAAATTTTGGCGTCCAACGGGAGCGGGAAGTTGGAGTTTTGCCTTCTCCCGACAGACTTTCTAAGGACCATTTTTCTTCCTTTTTCAGCTCGAATTGAACCTTCTTCCGCTCCATAATGGCAAAAGTCAAGGTCACTGCACCGAATGCGGACACGCAGGACAGAATAGCATCAGTAATTCCGGTGATTAGACCATCTACAATGGCTCGGATAATGACAGAAGCAGAGTTCTGTGCAGTAATCGCAGGCATTTCTCCTATGGCATTTATCAGAGAAATAAGCAAAATCGGTATGGCAGCACAGACTATGACAACCTTAACAAACCACAGATAGGTGTCAAAATATTCCGGGCCAATCAAATATCTTTGGTCGTCTTGATATTGTTTTGCAAATTCAGCAGGATCGCCGAGTTCAGTCAGCGCCTCTTCCATAGAGCCTTTATCCGTATACATATCGCTGATCAGCTCTTCCAGCTCCATACGCACTTCATCTCGCTGAGCTTTGGAAAGCCGACGGATTACCTGGTAAATATATCGATCCATATAGTCTTTTTCATTTGGCGTCATGATTCTTCCTCCCTTAATAACCGGTCCATTCCGGCGGATAAGTTTTGCCAGTATGCTTTCAGCTTCTCATAAATTTCTGTTCCGTATTTTGTCCGCTGATAATATTTTCTCGGTTTTGCGCCACCGGTTTCCCACTTGCTTTCCAAAAGCCCCTGATTCTCAAGCCGGCGAAGGAGAGGATACAAGGTGTTGGGGTCAATGGCAACGCCTTTTTCTTCCAAGCTCTGTACCAAAGCATACCCATACTTCGGTTCTTTCATCTGGCTGAGTACGCTAATTGTCAGTGTGCCTCTGCGAAGCTCCAAAAGCAAAGAGGATAATAAATCTTTCTCTTCTCCCATCAGCGTCACCTCCTAATGTTATTATACTGTATGTCATACTGTATTGTCAATATAAAAATAAAAGGTCAGTCACAGGAGTTTTGAAAAGTTTGAATATCCACCGCTGAAACGGAGGATTTCTGTCCTTTCACAATTAGAGAGGTGTAAGCCGCTCAATTTTCAGAGAAAGGACGGAAAAAGCTATGGGAACAGCGAAATCAAAAGGTCTGCCGCGCTGCACGGCGCATCGGGACTGCTTTGCCAATAAGGACGGCGTGTGCGTCTGCCTGGGTGACAATGACTTCCACGGGAAGGACTGCCCGTTTTTTAAGACCACGGCGCAGTGTGACGCAGACAGGCAGAAAAGCTACGAGCGACTGGTCAGCATCGGACGGGATGACCTGATCGAGCGGTATCAGGTGAGGGGTGTGTATGGGAGTTAGCAGATATAACAGCGAAGGCTACTACGACCCGACGGCCTATGAAGCCCTCACGAAAGTTACCCAGGAGGAAAAGGCGGCGAGATACCGGCCGCTGGTGTATATCTGCTCCCCATACTCCGGGGACACAGAGTGCAATACCGAAAAAGCAAGGCGGTACAGCCGGTTTGCCGCAGACGCCGGCACGATCCCCATTGCACCGCATCTGCTGTTCCCGCAGTTCTTATCGGAAGAAACGGAACGGGAGCTGGCGATTTTTATGGATCTGGTGCTGCTGGGCAAGTGTGAGCAGCTCTGGGTGTTCGGCGGCGAGGTGTCCGACGGGATGCGCCGGGAGATTGGAAAGGCAAAGCAGAAAAATATGAAGATCCGTTATTTTACGGAGGATATGGAGGAAACGGAATGCAGATGACAATTTATGACGCCGTGACGGTGGGGAGCCGGTCAAACTGCGTGTATCCGAATCCCGTGACGGTCACGGATGCGGACACCATGCGGCAGGCTGCAGCCTTCGACCATGTGTGCGCAGCATATAAGCAGAACTACCGCAGCGTGGACAATTTCCTGAAAGCGGACTGCCTGCCGATGGACTGCGATAACGACCACTCGGACGACCCGGACGACTGGCTCACGCCCTTTGATGTGGCGATGGATTTTCCGGGCGTGGGGATGATTTTTGTCTACAGCAAGAGCCACATGAAGCAGAAAGGAAAACGCGGCCCCAGGCCCCGGTTCCATGTGTATTTTATCTGCACGGAGACAACAAATTCAGAGATTTACAGCTCATGGAAAGACAGATTGATTGCCGATTACCCTTATTTCGATGACGGGGCCAAGGACAGTGCCCGGTTCCTGTTTGGGGTAAAGAATGCGGCGGTCGAGGTATATGACGGCGAGATTACCATTGATGAGTTCCTGGCAGACAGCTTTGCGGAGTGGGACGCGGCGCAGGGGCAGATCCCGGAAGGTTCCAGGAACAAGACCATGTCCCATTACGCCGGCCGGGTCATCAAGCGTCTGGGCAACACCGAGGAAGCCCATAAGCAGTTTTTGAAGGAAGCGGAAAAATGCAGCCCTCCGCTGGATGACGCGGAGCTTGCGGGCATCTGGGGCAGCGCCGTGAAATTCGGTGCGAAAGTAGCTGCCCAGGAGGGCTATATCCCGCCGGAGCAGTATAACCAGGACTTCCTGCTCATGCCAGAGGATTTCTCGGATGTGGGACAGGCCATTGTGCTGTCAAGGGAGTACATGGATCGGCTCCGCTTCTCCCCGGCTACGGATTACATCGTGTTCAATGGCTCGTTCTGGGAAGAATCCCAGCCCAACGCCCAGGGTATTGCCCAGGAGCTGACCGCGAGACAGCTTGAAGAGGCGGAAACCGAGATACAGCGGTGTATGAAGGAGATGTCGGATAATGGCGCATGGGCCATGCTCGCGGCGATGGGCGCCAAGAAAGCGATGGCGGCATTCAATGAAGCCCAGCGGCGCTCCTTTGAAAAGTATGAGCGGGCGGAAGCCTACCGGAAGTATGCCATCAAGCGCCGGGATACCAAATACATCTCGGCGGCTTTAAAGGAAGCCCGCCCAATGATCCAGATCGAGCAGCGTGTCCTGGATGCGGATGAGTTTTTACTGAACCTGCCGTCCGGGACCTGCGATCTGAGGACGGGGGCTGTTCGGGAACACAACGCCCAGGACTATATCACGAAGCAGACGGCGGTGGACCCGTCCGGAGACGGTATGGATGTCTGGGAGGACACCCTCCAGACCTTTTTCCAGGGAGATGTCGACCTGATTCGCTATGTGCAGGAGATCGTGGGGCTTGCAGCCATCGGCAAGGTCTACATTGAAGCCTTGGTCATTGCCTACGGTGAGGGCAGGAACGGCAAATCTACCTTCTGGAACACCATCGCTCGTGTGCTTGGAACCTACTCCGGCAATATGTCCGCAGACACCCTGACCGTGGGCTGCAAGCGCAACGTGAAGCCGGAACTGGCGGAAGCCAAGGGTAAGCGGATGATCATCGCCGCCGAACTGGAGGAAGGGATGCGCCTGAACACCTCCAACGTCAAGCAGCTCTGCTCCACAGATGAGATCTATGCGGAGAAAAAGTACAAGGCGCCGTTCTCCTATGTCCCCACCCACACGCTGGTGCTGTATACCAACCACCTGCCCAGGGTCGGGGCCATTGACCAGGGTACCTGGCGGCGGCTCATTGTGATCCCCTTCAACGCCAAGATCGAGGGAAAAGCAGACATCAAGAACTATTCGGACTTCCTGTTCAAAACTGCGGGCGGAGCGGTGCTTTCGTGGATCATCGAGGGCGCAAAGCGCGTCATTGCCAGCGATTACAAAATCGTCCAGCCCAGGGTGGTGCAGGACGCCATCCAGAAATACAAGGAGAACAACGACTGGCTGGCCCACTTTCTGGATGACTGCTGTGAGGTAGGGGACGATTTTGAAGCAAAATCCGGGGAGTTTTATAACGCCTACAGGAGCTACTGCCTGCAGATGGGCGAATACACCCGAGTACGACTGATTTCTACTCCGCGCTGGAATCCACGGGAGTGGTGAGAAAGCGTACCCGTACAGGCGTGATCATTTACGGGCTGAAACTCAAATCGGAGTTTGAGGATTAGTAGGTGTGTAGGTCATGTACCTCTCTGCCAGAGTTGCTCTAAGGAGATAAAAAAACAATATATAAGAGAGAATCGGGGGAAGAGGTACATGACCGTCACACAAAGAACGAGGAGAATAAAACCATGAGAGAGAAAACCATCGAACAAAAACTGGTTCAGGCGGTTAAGGCCAAAGGCGGGATTGCGCCGAAGTTCGTGTCGCCGGGATTTTCCGGGGTTCCCGACCGCCTTATCCTATTGCCGGATGGGAAATGCGGCTTCGTGGAAGTCAAGGCCCCTGGCGAAAAGCCACGGCCACTGCAGGAGTCAAGGATACGGCTTTTGCGAGGGCTGGGCTTCTTGGTATTCATCCTGGACGATGAGAGCCAGATCCCGCACATTCTTTCTGAGATCGGAGGTGATGCCGAATGAAGTTCATACCACATGATTATCAGCAATATGCCATCGAGTACATTGAAACACACGAGGTCGCCGCCGTACTGCTTGATATGGGTCTTGGCAAGACGGCAATCACGCTGACGGCCTTGTATGACCTGTTGTTTGACTACTTCGAGATTACCCGCGTTCTGGTGATCGCACCGCTGCGGGTGGCGAGGAATACCTGGCCCCAGGAGATTGAAAAGTGGGACCATCTGAAAGACATCCGCTATTCCGTGGCGGTTGGTACGGAAAAAGAACGGCTGGATGCATTCCGAAGGGATGCGGACATCTACATCATCAACCGGGAGAACATCCAATGGATGGTGGAGAATGTCCCCTTTGAATTTGACGCCATCGTGGTGGACGAGCTTTCATCCTTCAAAAACTGGAACAGCAAGCGGTTCAAATCGTTGATGAAGGTGCGCCCCAGGGCAAAGCGCGTCATCGGCCTTACGGGCACCCCGTCCGGGAACGGGCTGATGGACCTATTCGCTGAGTTCAAGGTGCTGGATATGGGACAGCGGCTGGGGCGGTTTATCACCAAGTACCGCCAGGACTATTTCCGGCCGGATCGGATGAATGGGCAGATGGTGTATTCCTATAAGCCCCTGCCGGGAGCGGAGAAACGGATCTATGACAAGATCTCCGATATCACCATTTCCATGAAAGCCGCCGACCACCTCAAAATGCCGGAACTTGTAAACAGCGAGTACCGGGTGTATATGGAGGAGCCGGAACAGGCCATTTATGATGAGATGTGCGAGGATTTGGCAGCGCAGCTTGACAAGGGCGAGGTAACGGCAGCAAATGCCGGAGTGCTGTCCGGCAAGCTCTCCCAGATGGCAAACGGGGCGGTCTATACGGATAACGGGGATGTGGAACATATCCACGATCAGAAACTGGACGCATTGGAGGACATCATCGAAAGCATGAATGGAAAGCCCCTGCTGGTGGCTTACTGGTACCAGCACGACCTTGACCGTATCGAGGAACGGCTGCGGCTGCGGAAGATCGGCTTTGCAAGGCTGGACTCTGACGCCAGCATCGCAAAATGGAACCGGGGCGAGATTCCCGTGGCGCTGATCCATCCCGCTTCTGCCGGCCACGGGCTGAACCTCCAGAGCGGCGGCTCCACCCTCTGCTGGTTTGGCATCACCTGGAGCCTGGAACTGTACCAGCAGACGGTGGCGAGGCTTTACCGGCAGGGTCAGGCATCCAAGACCGTAGTCGTACAGCACATCATCACGGACGGCACCATTGATGAGCGCATTATGAAAGCCCTGCAGTATAAGGACAGGACGCAGTCGGCGTTGATCGATGCTGTCCGGGCAAACCTAAGAAAATGAGAGTCAATCAAGGCAAATCCGAGGGAAGCAATTTCTTTTTCGGAGGTAGTGCCTATGAACAAGCAGCAGACGGAAATGAAGGAGTACCTTTCCCAGGCGTTCCGCATTGACCAGCGGATACAGAGCAAGATGGAGCAGGTGGCGTCACTGAATGACCTCGCCACACGGGCAACCGCGACTTATTTGGATATGCCCGGAAGTGAGACGAGGAACCTCCACCGTATGGAGGACGCCATCCTTTCCATCATTGAGCTGGAAGCAGAGATCAATGGGGACATCTGCAAACTGGTGCAGACGAAAAAAGACATCGTCCATAAAATCAAGGCTGTCCAGAACACGGAGTACCAGACCCTTCTGGAGCTGCGGTATCTGTGCTTCAAGTCCTGGGAGCAGATCGCCGTGGACATGGGATATGAGCTTCGGTGGCTGTACCGTCTCCATCACAGGGCGTTGGACGCCGTTTCTGAAATAAGCCACTAAAAGCCACTGCAATACACCTTGTCCCTGTGATATAGTTAGAATCAGAAAAACAGGACAAGGAACGAGCCTTGCGGGAGCAATCCTGCAGGGCTTTCCTTTTGCCCGGAAAGCGAGGTGCAGCGTGCCAAAGAAACCAAAACGCCCCTGCTCCTACCCCGGCTGTCCAAACCTCACGGACGGGCAGTACTGTGAGGAGCATGAAGCTATTGCCCGGAAACGGTACAACAAGTACGGTCGCCCTGCTGACAACAACAAGAAGTACGGCAGGGCTTGGAAACGAATCCGCGACCGCTATGCTGCAGCCCATTCTTTGTGTGAGATGTGTTTGAAGGAAGGACGGCTGACTCCTGTGGAGGAAGTCCACCACATTGTTCCTCTATCACAAGGCGGAACGCATCGGAATGACAATCTGATGTCCCTCTGTCAGTCCTGCCACACAAAGCTGCATCACGAGCTTGGCGACCGGTGACCGTGGGGCGGTCAAAATCTCCGGGACCTTCATGAGCGGACAGCGGCCTGGGGCTTCGTGCGCGAAAAAGGCGAAATCAAAAGGGTAATTAAGGGCGGCCGGCTGCGGCTGCTTAATTTTTCGAGGAAAGGGGTGAGAAAATGCCGACAAAATCCAATAACACAGGCGGGCGCGGCGGTGCGAGACCCGGTGCGGGAAGAAAAAAGTCTGCGGTCAAGGAGAAAGCCGAGAACGGCAATCCGGGCGGGCGCAGACTGGAAGTGCTGGACATTCCCGAAGTCGAGGGTGTCGATATGCCAAAGCCCCATGAATTCTTATCCGCCGAGCAGCGTGACGGGAGTACGCTCCAGGCGGAGGAAATATACACGGAAACCTGGGAGTGGCTGAAAAAGGTGGGTTGCGCAGCGAAGGTGTCTCCCCAGCTTTTGGAGCGGTACGCCATGTGCAGCGCCCGCTGGATTCAGTGCGAGGAGATGACCAACCGCATGGGCTTCCTCTCCAAGCACCCGACCACCCAGAAGCCGATCCCGTCCCCGTTCATCAACATCGGCATCAACTACATGAACCAGGCGGTGCGGCTCTGGAACGAAATCTTCCAGATCGTGAAAGAAAACTGCAGCACGGATTACGGGGAGGTTTCTCCCCAGGACGATTTGATGGAGCGTCTGCTCCGTGCAAGGAAGGGGTGAAGCCATGTTTGAGAAAGTAAATCCGTGCCACCCGGATAAGGTGGCGGACCGCATCGCCGGGGCCCTGGTGGATGCGGCATACAGAAAAGAAGAAAATCCCAGGATTGCTGTGGAGGTTCTCATCGGCCACGGCGTCTGCCACATCATCGCGGAGAGTTCCGTACACATTTCGCCGGATGAGGTGGACGCCATCGTGAAGCGCATTGCCGGAAACCTACACACGGATTATGTGGAAGTGCCGCAGGACGGACGCCTTGCCAATAACCAGGCAGAAGGAATCCGCTGTGGCGACAACGGCATCTTCAAAGGGGTGCCGGTCACGGAGGAGCAGAAAGTTCTCTGTGAGATCGCCAAAAGTGTGTATCACACATATCCCTCGGATGGGAAGTACATCATTGACGAAGCAAGGCTCATCCTCTGTCAGAGCAATGCGCCCACAGAGGAGCTGCAAAAGATGTATTCCACCGCCGAGGTCAATCCCCTGGGCGACTGGACGGGCGGCACGGATGTGGACTCCGGCGCCACCAATCGCAAGCTCGGCTCTGATATGGCTGATTCTATCACGGGCGGCGGCCTACATGGAAAAGATCTCTCCAAAGCGGATGTGTCGGTCAATATCTACGCATGGCTGAAGGCGCAGGAAACAGGAAAGCCCGTGGAACTGTGCTGCGCCATCGGGGATGATACGGTGGACGGTATTCCCTATTGTGAGATCGTGGAGACCGCCCGGAGATACATCCAGAGCCTTGGCGGGTTTGAGAAATTTGCGGAATGGGGGCTGGTGAGATGAAGACAACAACGGAAATGCAGCTTGTACCCATTGCCAAGCTGGTACCCTATGTGAACAATGCCCGCACCCATTCCCCGGAGCAGATCACGAAACTCCGCTCGTCTCTTCGGGAGTTCGGCTTTATCAATCCCGTCATCATCGACCGGGATTTTAATGTGATTGCCGGTCACGGCAGAATCCTGGCGGCGAAGGAGGAAGGCATCGAGGAAGTGCCGTGTGTATTTGCCGACCATCTCACCGAAGCTCAGAAGAAAGCCTATATCATTGCGGACAACCGCATGGCGATGGACGCCGGATGGGATGAGGAGCTTCTGCGGGTGGAGATCGAGTCTTTGCAGGGCATGGACTTTGACCCTCTGCTCACCGGCTTTGACGAGAAGGAGCTGGCCGATCTGTTTGCGGATGATTCCGGCAGCGAAGCCAGGGATGACGATTTTGACCTGACCGCCGCGCTGGAGAAAGCCTCCTTTGTGGAGCGGGGCGATGTCTGGACAATCGGCCGGCACCGCCTTGTGTGTGGGGACGCCACCTCCGCCGAGGATGTGGCTCTGCTCATGGACGGCAGGAAAGCCAACCTCATCGTGACAGACCCGCCCTATGGCGTCTCCTTCAAAAGTGCCAGCGGCCTGACCATCCAGAACGATTCCATGAAAGACGAGGAATTTTACAACTTCCTCCTCTCTGCTTTCAAGTGCATGGCGGAGCATCTGGAGAAAGGTGGCGCGGCCTATGTGTTCCATGCGGACACAGAAGGGCTGAACTTCCGAAAGGCGTTTATTGACGCCGGGTTTCATCTGGCGGGCGTGTGTATCTGGGTGAAGAACTCCCTGGTGCTGGGCCGCTCGGATTACCAGTGGCAGCACGAGCCTGTGCTGTATGGATTTCTCCAAAACGGCAAGCACCCGTGGTACTCCGACCGTAAGCAGACCACCATCTGGAATTACGACAAACCGAAGCGCAACGCCAACCATCCGACCTCCAAGCCACTGGATCTGCTGGGCTATCCCATCGGCAACTCCACCCAGGAGAACGCCGTGGTGATCGACACCTTTGGCGGCAGCGGTTCTACCATGATGGCCTGTGAACAGATGAACCGTGTCTGCTGCATGATGGAACTGGATGAGAAATACGCATCGGTCATTCTCCGCAGGGCCGTGGAGAACGGTATCCCGCCGGAGGATATTTTTGTGGAAAGAAACGGGGATCAGATCCCATACTCCGCTCTTGTGAAGGAGGTGGAGACATCGTGAACCCTATATATATCCATAGTAGAGAGCCGGACAGAGTCGGAAGAGATACACCAGATCCGCAGACTCTTACCCTGGGTAGTCTCTTTGACGGCTCCGGTGGTTTCCCGTTAGGCGGCTTGCTTTCCGGTATTACTCCGGTGTGGGCATCAGAGATTGAACCATTCCCCATCCGGGTGACCACAAAGCGGCTGCCGTTTATGAAGCATTACGGCGATGTTTCCCGGATGGATGGTGGGAAGATCGAGCCAGTAGATATCATCACCTTCGGCTCTACCTGCCAGGATATGAGCATTGCTGGGAAAAGAGCCGGGCTTGACGGCTCACGAAGTAACCTCTTTTATGAGGCCATACGTATTGTAAAAGAAATGAGGTGTGCAACCGATGGAAAATATCCGAGGTATATCGTCTGGGAGAACGTCCCCGGCGCGTTCAGCTCCAACAAGGGTGCGGACTTCCAGTCCGTCCTCGAAGAAATCTGCTCGGTCAAAGGATACGAAATTCATACTCCTCGACCTGAGAGATGGGCAAACGCCGGGGAAATCGTGGCAGACGATTTCAGTCTCGCATGGCGGGTATTTGATGCGCAGTACTGGGGAGTCCCCCAACGAAGAAAACGCATCTACCTTGTCGCAGATTTTGCAGGTGGGAGTGCCGGAAAAATACTATTTGAGTCCGAAGGCGTGTCTGGGTATACTCCGCAGGGCTTCCGCCCGTGGCAAGGAACTGCCGGAACTTTTGAAGAAGGCGCTGGAGCATCAGGCTGCGTCTGCCTAAACGACCAGGGCGGCAGCCGCATGGATGTGACGGAGGACGTTGTGGCAACGCTCCGTGCGGAAAACCACGGGCATCCTCCCTGCGTGATGGGGGCAGCTGGTTTCTGTACAGAGCATTCCGCACAGGCCAGGGGCATCGGATATGAGGAGGAAACCTCGCCCACCCTCCGTGCCGGTACGGTGCCGGCGGCGGTCTATGAGAACCATAGCCAGGACACCAGATACACCGGTCCGCTGGAGACAGCCCCTACAGTCATGTCTACCTATGGCACAGGCGGGAACAACCAGCCCTTTGTGGTGGAGACACCCAAGACGCTAAAGATCCGCTCCGGCTGTGAGGGCGGAGGCAAGGGCGCGCTGATCCAGGATAATAAATCCGCCACGCTGGGCTGCAACAATGACCAGGCGCTGTTTGTGCCGTTTGTGAAAGGCACTCGCCCCCACACTCCTGATGAGGGGCAGCAGTGGAAAGCATCTGATGTGGCGAACACGCTGAACACCTACGATGTGGGCGAGATCCGCTGCAATGAACTGGCAGTCAGAGTTTACGGCATCTGTTCAAAGGACAGCAACGCCATGAAATCCGAGAATCCCAAGAGCGGATTCTACGAAGCGGAAACTTCCAGATGCCTGGATGCGAACGGCGGAAATCCTACCTGTAACCAGGGCGGCATGGCTGTAGTGGCTGTGCAGGGTTCCATGATCGGCAGGGCGGATAAGAACGGTCCCCAGGGCAGCGGCGTGAATGAGGATGTGTCTTTCACGCTGGACGCTGCCGACCGCCATGCGGTGGCTTACTGCATGACCACCGGCACTTACACCCAGGCATTGGCGGAACAGTCCCCGACCTTGATGGCAAGGGACTATAAAGACCCGCCTGTGGTAAACGAGACCGAGCCGGAATACATCGTCCGCAGGCTGACGCCCACCGAGTGCGCCAGACTGCAAGGGTCCCCAGACTGGTGGTGCGCCGGGCTTGGGACCGATGAGCCGACCGAGGACGAGATCGAGTTCTGGACAGAGGTGTTTGAGATACACCGCTCCGTCATGGGGACTTCCTCCAAGCCTAAGAGCCGGAACCAGATCGTCAAGTGGCTGAAGAATCCCCACTCCGACAGCGCCGAATACAAAATGTGGGGCAACGGCGTGGCGCTTCCCAATGTCTATTTTGTGCTTTCCGGGATCGTGTACTATGCACAGTTTTCGGAAGGATAAATTGGTTTCTATTCTACAGAGAAATGTGCGAAAACCGCTTGCTATTTCAGGGGTTCAGAGTGATATATGTACCTACCAAAAACAAAGGAGGTTTTCACGCATGGAAATCAGATACAATGTGACGGGCGCTAAGCGCAAGGAGCTGGTAAAGATCATCGCCAATGCCACAGGCGCCAGGGCGGAATACAAGTTTATGCCCACCTGCAATTATGAAATCGACTACTTTACGGTCACCAAGGATGGAACGCTCCTCTTTGATGACCGTGCCGACAGCGAGGAAGTCGAGCGGGTGCTGGAAGCCATCGCAGCCGCTGGCTTTGAATGTGAGCCGCGGGACTGCGGTGAACAGCCCTCCAGGGAGGAAACCAAGGAAGCGGCAGAATCCGCCGACACTGCGCCACAGGGCGAACCTGTGGGGCTTACGGTGGAAATCCCGTTCGACAAGGTGGCGGTGGGCAACCTCACCAAGCTGCTGGATGCCAAAGGGAATCTGATACGGAAGGCCATGGGCATCACTGATCTTCGCATCGAGGTGCTGGACGACCGGGTGGCGTTTCCTTGGTTCGAGGAACTGCCCGATTCCGATGCTGCTAAAGCCTACACCCACTTCATTTCCGCACTCTGTGAGATGAGCAGGAATGCCAAGCGGGTAACAGCGACTGAGAAGCCGGTGGAGAATGAGAAATACGCATTCCGCTGTTTTCTGCTGCGGCTGGGATTCATCGGCAGCGAATATAAAGCGGAGCGCAAGATCCTACTGAAGAATCTGACCGGTTCCTCGGCTTTCAAGGATGGAGGTGTGAACCATGAAGTTTCCGAGTAGAGAGACTGTGGAGCGCGTCCGCCGGGAATATCCCGCCGGCACCCGTGTGGAACTGGTGCGGATGGATGATGTGCAGGCTCCGCCTGCCGGTACAAAAGGCACCGTCAAAGGTGTGGATGACACCGGTTCCCTTCTCATGCGCTGGGACAATGGCAGCGGCCTGAACGTGGTCTATGGGGAGGATATTGTGAGAAAGGTGGGTGACCGCCGTGCCAAATAACATTCTGAAGGACTTCTTCTATGGGAACATCAATCCGAATGAAAAGCAGTTTGACCGTAATTCGGAGTATGGAAAAGCTGCTGCCGGTCTGGCTGATGAAGAAGAAAAGCTCCGATCCATGCTGAATCAGGAAGCAGCCACAGTCCTCGATAAGATGATTTGCCTACAAGCCGCCATTGCGGGCATGACCGCTGAGGAGTACTTCATCGATGGGCTGCGGACGGGATTCCGCCTGGCTCTTGCTATCCTTGATGAGGAGGAAAACGGCCTTCTCAAGCCAATATCGGATGGCGGCAAACAGCCATAAACTACACAATATCTTGCGGTCATCTTTGTGTAGTATATTATCGGAAATGGCCTTGCTATTATCCTCTTTTAGAGCGAATATGTGTACACCGAAAGGGAAAACACACAGCCGCAAGGCAGAAAAACGGAGGATTTCAGAATGAACGAGAAAACAGCAAGGCAGATTGCAGAGATGAAGAACCAGACCATCGGGGTCGAGGTCGAGATGAACAGCATCACCCGCCAGAAGGCAGCGAAGGTTGCCGCCGCCTACTTCGGCACAGGCAGATACGAGAACACTGCCGGCCGCAACGGGTACAGCACCTGGTCGGCTTGGGATGCGGATGGGCGCGAGTGGAAATTCCAGAAGGATGTTTCCATCGCAGGGCCGGACGAGCAGAAATGCGAACTGGTCACCCCGATCCTGACCTACGGCGACATCGAAACCCTGCAGGAGCTTTGCAGGCAGCTCAGACACGCAGGCGCCAAGAGCGACGCCTCCAGAGGATGCGGCGTCCACATCCACATCGGGGCGCAGGGACACACGCCGCAGAGCCTGCGCAACCTTGCCAACATCATGGCAAGCCATGAGAGCCTGATCGCTGAGGCGCTGAAACTCGACCGGGGCCGCATGAGCCGCTATTGCCGCACGGTAGACCCACGGTTTTTGGAACAGGTCAACCGCAGGAAGCCCCGCTCAATGGCGCACCTTGCGGATATCTGGTACACCAGCAACGGCGCAAGCTACGGCAGGAGTCACCACTACAACGACAGCCGCTACCATATGCTCAACCTCCATGCCACCTTTACCAAGGGGACGGTCGAATTCCGGCTTTTCCAATTCGATGAGCCGACCGCAGAGCGCCGAGGCGGCATCCACGCAGGGCAGCTTAAGAGCTACATCCAGCTTTGCCTGGCCTTAAGCCAGATGGCAAAGGATGTGCGGACGGCAAGCCCCAAACCCCAGCAGAGCGAAAACCCCAAGTATGCCATGAGAACCTGGCTCCTCCGCCTGGGCTTCATCGGCGAGGAGTTCGCAACGGCCAGGGATTTCCTGACCCGCAACCTTTCTGGGGACACAGCCTTCCGGCACGGCAGAGCAGCCGCTTGAAGGACACGCAGGAGTTAGCCTCCTGCCACCTTACCTTCGACCGCTTCGGCGGTCTTAAGGTGGTAGAAGGGTAACCCCTTCGGAAAGGACGGATACCATGAAAGAAAAAAGATACTACATCGCCTACGGCAGCAACCTCAATGTACCGCAGATGCGGATGCGCTGCCCTCATGCCACGATCCTCGGCACGGCTAACCTTAAGGGATGGGAGCTGCTGTTCAAAGGAAGCAAGACCGGCTCTTACCTTACGATTGAGGAATGTACTGGCGGCACGGTTCCCGTGGTGATCTGGGAGGTAACGGCGACCGATGAAGCCGCCCTCGACCGCTACGAGGGATTTCCCAATTTTTACTACAAGCGGGACATCCGGCTCCAGTACAAGGGCATTCGCACGGGGAAGCGCAGAACGGTGACGGCATTTGCCTACATCATGCATGAGGACAGGCCGATAGGGATTCCGAGCAATCTCTACATGAGGATTTGCCTGGAAGGGTACGACACCTTCTGCTTTGATAAAAACGTCCTGGTTGACGCCTACGATAAATGCAGGGAGGTATGCGGATATGAAGGATAATGATGTGATCCGGATGGCGGTCTGCCCCCTGTGCGGCAGGGCCTACCACGGCGCTCCGGCGCTTTCCAGAGAGGACAACGAAACGCTTATCTGCCCGGACTGCGGAACAAGACAGGCACTCCAGTCCATCGGAGTGAAGCCGTCTGAGCAGGAGCAGATTCTTGAAACGATCCACCGGCATATGGGAAGACCGCCTGGTTGAAAACTAACAATTTTCCTGTATAATAAAGATGTCTTGATAGAGACAAATCGGAAATTGGCAGTGAGGTGAGGCAAGTTGCAATACAAAGAATACGGTAAACAGAATCGAGATGTGATTATTCTTCTGCATGGCGGCGGCTTGTCATGGTGGAATTACCGAGAAGTGTCCGAACGACTTCAAAATGATTTTCGGATAATTATCCCGATATTGGATGGTCACGCAGGAAGCGATGAAAATTTCACAACAATCGAAGACAATGCCGCTGAAATCATTTCTTTTATTGATAGGAACTTTGGAGGTTCGGTATTGCTGATTGGCGGGTTATCTCTCGGCGGTCAAATATTACTTGAAATGTTATCTCGGCGAAAAGACCTTTGCCGTTTTGCAATGGTCGAGAGCGCAGCGGTTATTCCATCCAAGCTAACTTATTCGTTGATTAAGCCGGCATTTGGAAGCTGTTATGAGTTGATTCGGCAAAAATGGTTTTCTAAACTGCAATTTCGTTCACTTCGAATGAAGCCGGAACTTTTCAATGACTATTATCAAGATACTTGCGGCATTACGAAGCAAAATATGATTGCGTTCTTACAAGAAAGTTCTATGTATTTCATGAAGAAGTCTCTTGGAGAGTGTGTGGCAGAAATCCATTTGTTTGTCGGGGAGCGGGAAAACAAACGTATCTTGCTTTCTGCAAGAAAGCTGCATGAAACCCTGGAAAAAAGCAGCTTAAATGTCCTTCCAGCCATGTATCATGGAGAGTTTTCCATCAACCATGCCGATCTCTATGTAAAAGAATTGTGTGCCATTGTTAAACAGCATTAACTTCCAGTTTATTGAATGAAAGCAAAAAAACTTTATCAGCATCGGTTAGAAATAGCCGGTGCTATTTTTATGCCATTTTGGAGGTGGTGTCCATGCGGAAGCTGAAAAAATACAAGCCCACCAGGTTTATGGCGAAGACCTCGCACTACGATAAGGACGCCGCCGACTATGCGGTGATGTTCATCGAGTCCCTCTGCCACACCAAGGGTACCTGGGCGGGAAAGCCCTTTGAACTGATCGACTGGCAGGAGCAGATCATCCGTGACCTGTTCGGCGTGTTAAAGCCCAACGGCTACCGGCAGTTCAATACGGCATACATTGAAATCCCCAAGAAACAGGGCAAGTCCGAGCTTGCCGCCGCTGTGGCGCTCCTGCTCCTCTGCGGGGATGGTGAGGAACGGGCCGAGGTGTATGGCTGCGCCGCCGACCGTAACCAGGCAAAGATTGTGTTTGATGTGGCGGTGGATATGGTGCGGTTCTGTCCGGCACTCTCCAAACGGGTAAAGATTCTGGAGTCCCAGAAGAAGATCACCTACCTGCCCACCAACAGCTCCTACCAGGTGCTTTCGGCGGATGTGGCGAATAAGCATGGTTTCAATACCCACGGCGTGATCTTTGACGAGCTACACACCCAGCCCAACCGGAAACTCTTTGACGTTATGCTCCAGGGATCCGGGGATGCCAGGATGCAGCCGCTGTATTTTCTAATCACGACTGCCGGGAACGATACCAACTCCATCTGCTATGAGGTGCATCAAAAGGCCATCGACATTGCGGAAGGCAGGAAGGTCGATCCCACCTTCTACTCCGTCATTTACGGCGCTGCCGAGGATGAGGATTGGACAGACCCCAAGGTGTGGAAGAAGGCAAACCCCTCCCTCGGCATCACGGTGGGCATCGATAAGGTCAAAGCCGCCTGTGAATCCGCCCAGCAGAATCCCGGCGAGGAGAACGCTTTCCGGCAGCTAAGGCTGAACCAGTGGGTGAAGCAGTCCGTCCGCTGGATGCCGATGGACAAGTGGGACGCCTGCGCCTTCCCGGTTTCCGAGGATGACCTGGAAGGGCGCATCTGCTACGGCGGTCTGGACTTATCCTCTACCACGGATATCACGGCTTTCGTGCTGGTGTTCCCGCCGTTGGACGAGGAGGATAAATACTATATCCTTCCATACTTCTGGATACCGGAAGAAACCATCGACCTCCGTGTCCGGCGCGACCATGTTCCCTATGATCTGTGGGAACGCCAGGGGACGCTGATGACCACTGAGGGCAACGTGGTCCACTACGGCTACATTGAGAAATTCATCGAGCAGTTGGGTGAGCGGTTCAATATTAGAGAGATCGCCTTTGACCGCTGGGGCGCTGTGCAGATGGTGCAGAACCTGGAGGGCATGGGCTTCACAGTAGTTCCCTTTGGACAGGGCTTTAAGGATATGAGTCCTCCTACCAAGGAACTGATGAAGCTGGTGCTGGAGGAGAAAATCGCCCACGGAGGCCACCCCGTCCTCCGCTGGATGATGGACAACATCTACATCCGCACCGACCCGGCGGGGAACATCAAGGCGGACAAGGAAAAATCCACGGAGAAGATTGACGGCGCGATTGCCACCATCATGGGGCTTGACCGGGCGATCCGCTGTGGCAACGATACAGGTGCTTCGGTCTATGACAGCCGGGGCCTTTTGTTTATCTGAAAGGACGGTGATTCGATATGGGTATCTTTTCCGGGCTTTTCCGTTCCAGGGATAAGCCCCAGAACCGTACTGCAGGCAGTGCCTACAGCTTTTTCTTCGGAGGAAGCACTGCGGGCAAGCGGGTCAATGAACGGTCTGCCATGCAGATGACGGCGGTGTACTCCTGCGTCCGCATCTTGGCGGAAGCGGTGGCAGGTCTGCCGCTGCACCTCTACCGTTACAAGGAGGACGGCGGCAAGGAGAAAGCCATTGACCATCCGCTGTATCTGCTCCTGCATGACGAGCCAAACCCGGAGATGAGTTCCTTCGTGTTCCGGGAAACGCTCATGACGCATCTGCTCCTGTGGGGCAATGCCTACGCACAGATTATCCGTAACGGAAAAGGTGAGGTCATTGCCCTCTATCCCCTAATGCCGGACCGGATGACGGTGGATCGTGACAGCAAGGGACAGCTTTATTACGAATACACCGTCAGCATGGATGACGCACCTACGGTCAAAGGCAGTCTTGTCCGGCTGCATCCCTCCGATGTGCTGCACATCCCAGGGCTTGGCTTTGACGGGCTGGTGGGCTATTCCCCCATCGCTATGGCGAAGAACGCCATCGGCATGGCGATTGCCTGTGAGGAATACGGGGCGAAGTTCTTTGCTAACGGTGCGGCTCCCGGCGGCGTGCTGGAGCATCCTGGGACAATCAAAGACCCTCAGCGGGTACGGGAGAGCTGGCAGTCCACCTTCGGCGGCAGCGGCAACAGCAATAAGATCGCCGTTTTAGAGGAGGGCATGAAATACACGCCCATCGGCATCTCGCCGGAGCAGGCGCAGTTTCTGGAAACGAGGAAGTTCCAGATCAATGAGATTGCCCGGATCTTCCGGGTGCCTCCCCATATGGTGGGGGACCTGGAAAAGTCCAGCTTCTCCAACATTGAGCAGCAGTCTCTGGAGTTCGTGAAATACACGCTGGAACCCTGGCTGGTGCGCTGGGAGCAGTCCATCCAGCGGACGCTTTTTTCCCCGGAGGAAAAGAAACGGTATTTTGCCAAGTTCAACGTAGAAGGGCTGCTCCGGGGCGATTATGCCAGCAGGATGTCCGGCTACGCCACCGCAAGGCAGAACGGCTGGATGAGCGCCAACGACATCCGGGAACTGGAGAACATGGACCGCATCCCTGCCGAGGAAGGCGGCGACCTGTACCTGATCAATGGCAATATGCTCCCGCTGGGGAATGCGGGCGCTTTTGCAGATACACAAACGGGAAAGGAGGAAAACCCCGATGAAGAAGTTCTGGAAGTGGAAGAACCAGGCGGCGGAGACAGCTCCGGCGGAACGGACGCTGTTCCTCAACGGCACTATCGCCGAGGAAAGCTGGTTTGACGATGACGTTACACCCCAGCTTTTCAAGGAGGAACTGATGGGTGGAAGCGGAGACATCACGGTCTGGATCAACAGCCCAGGCGGGGACTGCGTAGCGGCTGCCCAGATCTACAATATGCTGATGGACTACCCCCACGATGTGACGGTCAAGATCGATGGCATCGCGGCATCCGCCGCAAGCGTGATTGCTATGGCTGGTACAAAAGTACTGGTCAGCCCGGTGTCCATGATGATGATCCACAACCCCATGACGGTGGCGATGGGCGATACCGCAGAAATGCAGAAAGCCATCGAGATGCTTGGCAGTGTGAAGGATTCCATCATCAACGCCTATGAGATCAAGACCGGGCTGTCCCGTGCCAAGTTGTCGCATCTCATGGACGCTGAGACCTGGATGGACGCGAACAAGGCGGTGGAGCTTGGCTTTGCCGATGATATTCTCAAACGCTCCGATGTGCCGGAGGACATGGAGCCACCGGTAGTGTCCATGCTGTATTCCAAAGCCGCTGTGGTCAATTCCCTGATGGATAAGATCGCGGCCAAGTGTAAAACCAACCCTAAGAAAACCGAAGATTCCAAACCCAAGGGCCGCTCCGTGGACAGTCTCTACGAGCGGCTCATTCTTTTGAAACATTAAGGAGGATTTCTAAGGAGGGTTTGAAGTATGGATGAAAGAACAGCTGCTGTCAATATCGGCGGTGTGAAATATGAAATGCTCCTGACCACCAGGGCGACCAAGGCCATCGCCGGACGCTACGGCGGATTGGAGAACCTGGGCGAGAAGCTGATGAAAGCGGAGAACTTTGAGATGGCGCTGGACGAGATCGTGTGGCTGATTACCCTTCTGTGCAACCAGCCGATCCTCGTCCACAACCTGAAACACCCGGAGGACAAAAAGCCGGAGCTGACCGCCGAGGAGGTGGAGCTTCTCACCTCCCCGATGGAACTGACGGACTATAAGGACGCCATCATGGAGGCCATGTACCGGGGGACGAAACGGAATATCGAAAGTGAGCCGGAGGGAAAAAACACGGCGGCCGGGTAAGCGATGAAGAATTGTTTACCCGGCTTTTGTATTACGGCATGGCCCACCTCTCCCTGCGCATGGAGGAGGTGTGGCTCATACCGTTTGGCTTGCTCATGGATCTGTGGGAATGCCACAGGCAGTTTTTGGGGCTTGCGAAGCCAAAACGGGAACTGACGATAGATGATGTCATTCCCTATGGAATTTAACGAGGAGAGGAGGTGCGGCCCGTGGCGGACAATTTTGGCCTGAAAATCGGCATTGAGGGCGAAAAGGAATTTAAAAAGGCTTTGTCGGAGATCAACCAGTCCTTTAAGGTGCTGGGTTCCGAGATGAAGCTGGTTTCTTCCCAGTTTGACGCCAACGATAAATCCATCCAGGCGCTTTCCGCGAGGAATACCGTTCTGAACAAGGAAATCGACGCCCAGCGCCAGAAGATCGAAACGCTGCGGGCCGCCCTCCAGAACGCCTCCGAGTCCTTTGGGGAGAACGACCGCCGGACGCAGAACTGGCAGATCCAGCTTAACAACGCCGAAGCCGCCTTAAACGGCATGGAGCGGGAACTTTCCGCCAATGAGCGGGCCATTGAGTCCCTCTCCCGGCAGGAGACAGAGGCGGCGGACGCCACAGAGCGGCTCTCCCAGGAGATTTCCCGCCAGGAAGAGGAACTTTCCGGGATGAAACGCGCCTATTCCAATGCGGTTCTGGAGTACGGAAAAGGCTCCAGCGAGGCAAAGGAACTGGAGGGGCGCATTTCCCAGCTTTCCGGGGAACTGCGGGAAAACCGGGAGCGGATGAAGGACGCCGGGGATGTGGCGGAGGATTTCGGCGATTCGCTGGAGGACGCATCCAGCGGAGCAGATAAATTAGGCTCCGGCCTTTCGGTCGCTACGGTGGCGATGGGCAATCTCATCTCCTCCGGCATCCAGGCGGCGTTAAGCGGCATCCAGGAACTTGGCAGCGCCATCTGGAACCTGGACGAAGCCACTGAGGAATACCGGGTAGCCCAGGGTAAGCTGACCACTGCCTTTGAAGCGGCGGGATACAGCGGGGACGCGGCACAGAAATCCTACACGGAGTTCTATAAAATCCTGGGCGATACGGACACGGCCACGGAAGCCTCCCAGCTCCTAGCGCAGCTTGCCCAGAACGAGCAGGACATTACCAAGTGGACGAATATCGCGGCCGGCGTCTACGGTACCTTCGGCGATGCCCTCCCCATCGAGGGCATGATTGAGTCCGCCAACGAGACCGCCAAGGTGGGTGAGGTTACCGGCTCCCTGGCGGACGCCTTAAACTGGGTGGGCATCAGCGAGGATGCCTTCAACGAGAAGCTGGCTGCCTGTTCCAGTGAAAGCGAGAGAAACCGCCTGATCATGGAGACCCTCTCCGGAGCCTATGATGAGGCGAGCGGCGCATTTTACCGCAACAATGAGGCGCTGGTGGCTTCCAGAGAAGGACAGGCGCAGCTTGACGAGACCCTGGCGGGGCTTGGGGAAACCATTTCCAATGTGAAGAACAGCCTCCGGGCAGAGTTCCTCCCGGCAATTTCGGAAGTCATCTCCGCCTTTACCGACATGGTCAACGGCGTGGACGGGGCGGATGAAGCCTTTGCCGGGGCCATTACGGGGCTGGTGAACACGGCGGTTTCCATGCTGCCGCAGTTTGTAAACACCGGGATGCAGATGCTGACCTCGCTGCTTTCCGGCATTATCCAGAGCCTTCCGGCTGTGATGGAGGGCGCGGCGCAGATCATCGTCACGCTGGCCCAGGGCATCGCGGCGGCGGTTCCCACGCTGATTCCGCAGATTGTCCTGGTGGTTACCCAGATCGTACAGACCCTGATCGAAAATCTGCCGATGATTCTGGACGCGGCGCTGCAGCTTATCATGGGGCTGGCCCAAGGGCTGCTTAATGCCATCCCGGTCCTGATCGCGGCCCTGCCCGCCATCATTACGGCGATTGTGGAGTTTATCGTCGGAGCAATCCCACAGATCATCAACGCCGGGATACAGCTATTGACCTCGCTGGTCTCCGCACTGCCGGAGATTATCACGGCCATTGTGGCGGCGATTCCGCAGATCATTGACGGGCTGGTGACGGCCATCCTCGGCAGTATCCCCCAGATCATTGACGCGGGTGTGAACCTGCTGATTTCCCTGATCCAGAACCTGCCGACCATCATTACCACCATTGTGGGGGCGATCCCGCAGATTATTTCCTCGCTGGTAAATGCCATCTTAAACAGCATCCCGCAGATCATCCAGGCAGGCGTGCAGCTATTTGTGTCGCTGATCCAGAACCTGCCCACCATCATCGTGGAGATCGTAAAGGCGGTGCCGCAGATCATTGCGGGTATCGTCAATGCCTTTACTTCCTCGATGGGGCAGATCGTCAACATCGGCAAGAACATCGTGCAGGGCTTGTGGCAGGGCATCCAGAGCCTCGCCGGATGGATCTGGGACAAGGTCTCCGGCTGGATTTCCGGCATCTGGGACGGGATCTGCAGCTTCTTTGGCATCAACTCGCCCTCGAAAGAAATGGCCTGGGTGGGCGAAATGCTGGGCAGGGGCCTTGCCGGAGGCATTGAGGACAGCGCCGGCGAAGCGGTCAGCGCCGCAGAGGACTTAAACAACGGTATCCTGGGCGTGATGAACGGGCTGGCGGCGGATATGCAGTCCGCAGTCCCCTCGAACTTTGCCTTTGACGCGGGCGGGACACTCCGCTCCGCAGCCGGCGGCATGGGCAGCGGTGGCGCTTCCTTCGGGACCCTCATCACCATCCAGCAGATGATCGTCCGCAGTGAGGACGACATCCGCAGGATTTCCCAGGAACTTTACAACCTGATCCAGACCGGCTCCCGCGCCCAGGGACGGTTCAGTACCGCATAAAGGAGGTGGCTTTGTGGGCTTTTCGTATAACGACATTACTTCTAAGAGCATGGGCCTGAAGGCAAGGCTGACCTCCTGGCAGGTCAGCGGGAATCTGCGGAACTTTACCACAACGGTCCCCGGCAAATATGGCGTGACGGACTTCGGGGCGGATTTTGATTATCGGGAGATCGTGGTCTCCTGCAGCATCTTTCCCAGGCATAGCTTTTCCGCCCTGGTTTCCACGCTGGACGGGATTGCCGCATGGCTTGACCCGGTGGGCGGCTTAAAGCAGCTCGTCCTGGACGATGTGCCGGATCGGTACTTCATGGCAAGGCTGAACGCGGCGGTGGAGTGCGAGCGGCTCCTGCGTTCTTCCGGCAGCTTTGACCTGACCTTCTTCTGCCCGGACCCCTTCGGCTATGCCATCGAGGACGAGACCTTTTCCATCACGGAAGAAGGAAACAGCACGGTCACGCGGCTCATTGGGAACATGGAATCTCATCCCGTTTACCGCATTGAGGGCGAGATCGCCTCCGGAGCGGGCAATTCCATCTGTATTGCTACCAACGGGCAGGAACTGAAAATCGTGAACGCCACCCTTGCGGAAGGCGAAACGCTGGTGGTGGATACCGACCGGATGACCGCCTATGTGGAGGACGCGGACGGGATTACCCTGCGCAACGCCCTGCCGTATCTGGAGGAACTGAATTTTCCCACCCTGGCGGTGGGGAGCAACACAGTTTCCGTAACGGCGGCAAACGCCACGTTTACAGGGCTGGAGATCCAGGCAAGGAGCAGATGGAGGTGAGCGGTAATGGCACTGAAAACAATACTGAACAAACAGACGGACTTTACCGGTGAGTTCCCGGAGGAATGGGCCAAGTCTGGCCTGTGGCGGTTCAATGAATCGGACCCGGATGAGGACGACTGCCTTTTGGATTCCTCCGGCATGGGGCGTATGGCGTACATCAATAACTGGAGCGGCACCAGCGCGTCCCTTTCCGCAAACCGGCTGGGGAACTATTTCCGCATGAACATCGTGAACCCGTCCTCCGAGCAGAACTATTTGAAGGTGGCTAACGACGGGAGCATCTTTGCGGAGCTTGGGGAGCGGATCGTCTGCGGCGGCTGGATGAACCCCACCACCTATTCGGTGGGGAATACCTACTGCCCGATCTTCAATACCCGGTACGGGCCGGGGCAGCCGGTTTTCTACCTGTCCCTCATCCGGGGCAATCCGAGGATTATGCTCTACAATGACGCCGGTTCCCTGATTTTAGATGAGTCGGTGGAGCCACCCTTCTCCCTGGTTAACGGCGGCTGGTACTTTATCGCCTGCCTGATCGAGCCGGTGGGCAAAACGGCGCAGTATGTGGTGGGCGACCGCAGCAGCGGCACGGTGTGGGCATCAGAGGTGCTTTCCTTTACCGGGGAGCTGAACCGCTCCTGCACGGCGGATTTGATCCTGGGGATGCACGATGATTCCTACTGGTATGCGGGCGGCCTGGACGACTGGTTTTTAGACTGTGATACCAACCTTACAGCCGATGACCTGATGGACTATTTCCGCTCCTCACTGATGGCCAACGGCGGCGATACCTCCGGGGATGTGGACGGCATCACCGAGCCGGGAGTGGTTACCTTACGCGCATCGGACGGCGTTTACCCGGAAGAAGGCGTGCTGACCACAACGGCCGCAGACTGCAACCTGTCCGGCGCCGGGCGTGTGTCTGTGACCAGCGAGTACATCTCCGGTGCCACGGCGGTTTCCCTGGTGGAGACTTCCACCAGCGATGACCTGGAGGAATGGAACGATTGGGCGGCAGTCCCCGCTGACGGGCGGCTGGCGTCCCCCAACCGGGCATATATCCGTTTCCGGGTAACGCTGACTACCACAGACACCTCCCGGACACCGAAGGTTATTGATATCCGGCTCTATGACATCCCGAAAGCGCCCTATGAAAAGATCGGCTGCGCAAGGCCGGTGGTGCTGGACAGGAACGGTGCATGGGAGGCGGTGCTGGAGAATGCATACGACATCATTGTCACGGGCGAGATCAACGGCGAGGACACTCTTTCCTTTAAGATTCCCTACCGGGACGGCAAGCGGGGCTATATCGACAGTGAGAAGAAGATCCAGATCGTGGATGATGTGTATAAGGTACGGACAGTTACCGACACCAGGGACACGGACGGCAGTGCCGTCACAGAGGTGTACGCGGAAGCAGAGTTCTATGACCTGACCTTCTCTGTCCGCAAGGAGGAACGTACCTTTGAAGCGGAGTACCCGGAAACGGCGATGGCATACGCCCTGGAGGGTACGGAATGGAGCGTCGGCACAGTGACGGTGCGGACACAGCGCACCTGGACCAGTACGGAGAAAAACGCTTTGTCCATCCTTCGGAATATCGCAGACCTCCACGGCGGCGACCTGGTCTTTGACTGCCCGAACCGGCTGGTGCATCTGCTGACGGTCAACGGCAAGGACAGCGGCGCCCTTTTTGCCTACAAGAAGAACATGAAATCCATCCAGCGGGTGGTGGACACCAGGGAGCTTGTGACCCGGTTGTACGCCGTGGGCGCGGAAGGGATGACCTTCGCGGACATCAACGGCGGAAGGCCCTATGTGGAGGACTTCACCTACACAGACGAGGTGAGAATCTCCACCCTGGACTGCTCCTCTTTCACGAATCCCTACCAGATGAAAGAATATACCGAGATGCGGCTGGCGGATTACGCAAAGCCCACCATTTCCTATGTGTTAAACGCGATGGACTTATCCGTGCTGACGGGCTACGAGCATGAAGCCTGGGAACTGGGAGATTACGTCCGGGTGGAGGATAAGGAGTTGGGGCTTTCGGTCACCACAAGAATTGTCCGCCGGGAATACAACCTGCAGGAGCCGTGGAACACGGTGCTGGAGCTTTCCACCACGCTGAAGAACCTGGGCAGTTCCGCCAGTGAATGGGACAACGCGGCGGACTCGCTGGAAGGCACCAGCATGGTGTCGAACAACGATATCCGGGAAATGGTTCCTTTCAATCTGCTTAGAAACTCCCGCGCCGATGACGGGCTTGCCTACTGGGTCAGTTCCGGCTTTGAGGCGGACAGTGAAAACGGCGCGTCCGGCACGGCGTCTTTCAAAGCGGAGGGCGTGGCCGGCATGACCAAGAGCCTGTCCCAGACCGTCTATCCCGCCAACCGCTCCAGCTACACCCTGTCGGCGCAGATCGGCTCGGAAAATCTGGAGAAGTTAAGCGAGGATTCCCAGGTGGGCATTGAAGTGGTGATCGAGTATGAGGACGGCAGTACGGAAAGCCGGTTCATTGATTTGTACTGATGGAAGGAGGACGGCATGGCATATTTATCTTCAACTTCCGCCCGGATCGCGCCGGAGAATTATTCCTCCAGGGTCAAGTCCATCACGGTGCGGGTGTGCATCACGAACTGCACCGGGACGCTTTATATCACGGACATCCTCCTGCAGGCAGGGTCCGTGGTGACGGGATGGGTAGGCCATCCCTGCGAGATGAAGTGGACGCTGGATGGCTGAGATTGCTTTTATCCGGCTGGCGGAGGTTATCAACCGGAAACAGGATATGCGTGTCGTGAGCGTTACCGTGAAGCCTACCATTGCGGACTGCTCCGGCACGATCTATTTTACGGACCTGATGCTCCAGGAAGGCCCGGCGCTGACGGGATACACGCCACATACCGAACCATTCCTTAAAAAGCTGCGTGTGGACGGCGAGGTCAAGGCCCCTGTCTGGTTCAACGGCGTGGTGCGGGGCGAGGAAACGGTCATCCTCTTTAACCTTGGGGAGACTTCCGCTGGGCTGGATGTGCATTTGTACCCCAAGTCCGACCTGGAAGCGGGGGCAGTTTCCCTCTGCCAGGGCGTGGGCGGCCAGAAGGTATCCTTCCCCAACGCCGTCCCCGCCGAAGCGGACCTTGCTCTGCTTGCCAGCACACGGCAGTGTACGAAGAACGGCAGCCCGGAGAAAAAAGAGGGCTTTTACCAGTACAGCGCCGCCTGGGATTCCAAGCATAAGGTGGCGCTCCCGGAAGGGAAAACGGCGAGGGTACTGTTTGAGATGCAGGAAATGCAGGATGGAGGTGAGCCGATCTGATGGACACACTGAAAGGCAAACAGATCATGGTATGGACGTTCATGGGCAATGCCCGGATGTACGAAGCCCTCCGGGACTACGGCGACCGCATCAGCCAGATCGGGCTGTTCTCCTTTAAGGTGCGGGCCACCGGGGAGATTTACGAGAGCGGCGTGGCGATTTCGGATATGCTCACCTACATCAACAAATGGCCCCATATCAAGTGGCTGCTGACGGTGGCAAACGACGGGGCGAACAGCATCTTCCGCGCCCTGCGGGACAACACAAACGGGGCGCAGGAGATGTTCCTTTCGGAGATCATCCGCATCATGGAGAAGTATCCCTGGTGTGACGGCATCGACATTGACCTGGAACGAGGGGACGGCTACTCCACCCATGCCGCGTCCACCGCCATGTTCCAGAACATCTACAATACGGTAAAGAATTACGATGCCACGAAGCACATGAACATCTGCCTGCCAGGGATGACCAGCGTCAACGGCTCGGTGGGCGGCGAGAACTGGTGTGTCTATGGGGACCTCGACTCCTGCTGTGACACGGCGTCTATTATGAGCTACGGCATGGCCTGGGCAGGCTCCGCGCCGGGGCCGGTTTCTCCGAGAAGCTGGCTGGAGGGCATTTACGATTACGCCACCCGGGTCATGGACCCGGACAAGATTTTCCTGGGGATGCCGGCCTACGGCTGGAACTGGCAGATCTATGACACGCCGGAGAACCTGGGCGAAACCTACCGGGGCGTTTCCAACACCTACTACGCCGCGAGGTACTGGATGACGGGAGCGTACAACTTCACAGGTGACGCGCCGCCCCAGCCCTTTCTCCCTATCGTAGCCTATTGGGATGATTATGACAAGGTGCCTTACGCCTTTCCCCATGTCTACGATTACATGGAAGGAGCGGACGCAGTTTCCCGCGAGTACCCTCAGCTTGCGGACACATACAACCGCAGGCGCTACCTGACTGCCTACGGCAAGGAGCAGAAAACCGAGTTCGGAACTATTTTCATCGACCGGGACGCTGACGGCTACTCCAGCGCGTCCGGCATTGTCTCCATTGAAAACGGCATCGCAACCCTGGGCGATAACGGCTCGGTGACCTACAGTTTTACGGTGGACGCAGCGGGAACTTACGATGTGGCGGTGCGGCTCTGCTACCCCTTCTGGGACAAGAACGGCATCTATGCGGCGCTGGACGGCAGCACAAAGCACTTCACGGAAAGCCGCCTGTGGTGGCCGTACTGGCGGAGTACCTTCTGGGCGTCCCTCGCAAGCGGCGTAACGCTTTCGGCCGGGACACACACCATTACCATTTCAGTGGATGCCAAAGGCGTCCAGTTTTACGGCTTCCGCGTCTGCTCGGCTTTTTCCGAGGAACCCACCGCCGGGGAGGCCACTTTCGCCCTTGCGCCCAGGAGCTTTAAGGATGTGGACGGCAATATGGCTGTCCCTGACAAAGGCTTCAAGCTGACGCTGGAGATGCTCCGAAGGAAGCCGGATTCGGCGCTCATCTGGTATGAGGATTTCCAGGATTACGGCGTGCTGGAGACGGACTACTGGACGGTGCGTTCCGGCTCCTTCGAGGTGTGGCGGTCGGATGAATATTCGATGGAGCGTGTCTACTCCCAGCTTGAAGGGCATGGGGAGCTTGCGTGGCAGTATGACGGCTTTTCGGAGCTGCATCTGCGGGCAAGGCTGGCCTTCCCGGCAAACGGGAGCGGACGGGCCGGCGTATTCTGCGGCAGCCTGTTCTGCTGCTTAAACTACGACACCCAGGCGGTGGAGCTGTACAACGGCTCCACGCTTCTTGGCAGCTACAGCCAGGAGATCACAAGGACTTCCTCGGAGGACCTGCGGGGCAATCCTACCATGTACACGGTGGAGATGCGCGTCCGTGGGAACCGGGTGCGGGTGTATTCCGGTTCTTCCTACACCCTGCGCTTCACGGCGACAGCCAGCGGCTTTTCCGGCGGATACGCTGGGTACCGCTCGGACAACACCACGGTCTGCGAACTTCTGCGTCTGGGGGACGCCTGGACCTACGAGCCGTATGAGCGGTTTGATGTGGAGATGCCGGACGGCAGCTTTAAAAGCTACGGAAGGATATCCCGCACGAACTGCACCTGGGATGAGGAGTTCCAGGTATTCACGCTGACCTCCGATGTGGAGGAAACCTCCACCCGGAGCGAGGACATCTCCCTGGATTATGATTTCTTTCACTCCGACCTGCTGGAGATTTCCTGCGGCGGGAACTACACGGCAAAGGTCATACCGAAGGACATCAACATCTGGATATCCCGGCTGTTCCTTGGAGACGCGGACGGCTTTTCCATCCTCTACTACCAGGACGTGGATTCCCTGGTCTACTGGGCAAACCAGGCGGCGTACCGCTGGAAGCTCCGGGGGATGTGTATGTGGTCTTTGGGTCAGGAGGATATGCGGCTGTGGGAATGGCTGCCGAAGCAAACAGAATAACTTACGGGAACTGGCGACTGCCCTGCGGGGCGGCCGCTTTTTTCATACACAAAACCATTTCAAGAAACGGAGGTATCAACATGAAGGAACTTTGGAACACGGCGCAGGTGATCTTTGCGGCCATCGGCGGGTGGCTGGGCTACTTCCTGGGCGGCTGCGACGGGCTGCTCATCGCCCTGGTGGTGTTCGTGGCAGTGGATTATGTCACGGGCGTGATGTGCGCCATCTCGGATAAGAAGCTGTCCAGCGAGGTGGGCTTTAAGGGCATCTGCCGGAAGGTGCTGATCTTCCTGCTGGTTGGGATCGCCAACATCCTGGATGTGCAGGTGATTGGCACAGGCAGCGTCCTTCGCACGGCGGTCATCTTCTTTTACCTCTCCAACGAGGGTGTGAGCCTTTTGGAGAACGCGGCGCACCTGGGGCTTCCTGTGCCGGAGAAGATGAAGGACATCCTGGCACAGCTCCATGACAGAGCGGAAAAGGAGGAAAATTAAGTGACTTACACAAACAGTTCATTGGTATCTTATACGAAACTCAGCCCAAACCACTCCGGGCAGCGGACGCACAGCATCGACCGCATTACGCCCCACTGCGTGGTGGGGCAATGCTCGGTGGAGACGCTGGGCAATATCTTCTTGCCGACTTCCAGACAGGCAAGCTGTAACTACGGCATCGGCGTGGACGGTCGTGTGGGAATGTATGTGGAGGAGAAAAACCGCTCCTGGTGTTCCTCCTCCAGCGCCAACGACCAGCGGGCGGTCACCATCGAGTGCGCGTCCGATACCACAGAGCCGTATGCCTTTAAGGATGTGGTCTACCAGACGCTCATTAAGCTCTGCGTGGATATCTGCAAGCGCAACGGCAAGAAAAAGCTCCTCTGGCTGGGTGATAAGGATAAGACACTCAGTTATGAGCCGAAGTCTGATGAGATGGTGCTGACTGTCCATCGCTGGTTTGCCAACAAGTCCTGTCCGGGCAGTTGGATGTATGCCCGGATGGGTGATCTTGCCGCAAAGGTCACAGCACAGCTTGGCGACGGGGCATCCGAGGGCACCGAGACTGAGTATCCTGAAAAGCTGACAGAGGGCTATTACCGTGTCCGTAAGGCATGGTCTGACAGTAAATCGCAGAAAGGCGCATACAAGATCCTCTCTAATGCCAAGAAGTGCGCTGATGCCAATCCGGGATATAGCGTGTTCGATAATAACGGTGTAAACATCTACACACCGAACACATCAACGAAGGCGGCACCGGATGTGCCGTTTACCGTCAAGGTCAGCATCTCCGATCTGAACATCCGCAAAGGGCCGGGGACGGACTATGCCAAAACCGGGAAGTTTACCGGCAAAGGCGTGTTTACCATCGTGGAGGTCCAGTCCGGCCAGGGGGCCTCTGCTGGCTGGGGACGGCTGAAGTCCGGCGCTGGCTGGATTTCTCTGGACTATGCAGTAAAAACCGAATAAGGAAACAAGAAAACCCGTGTGCAATCGGCTCTCTATGGTCGGCTGCGCACGGGTCTTTTTTTATCCGCTGAAATCCCCGGCTTCTGTCCTTTCAGAGGTAGAAAGTTACAGATTGGAGGGACAGCGGTGACGAATGAACAGAGAATGATCGTATCCGCTCTCCGGGCGCAGGGCATGGGCTACGGCGCAATCGCCCGGAAAGTCGGGATCTCAGAAAATACAGTAAAATCCTTCTGCCGCAGGAACGCACAGAAAGAGGATAAGCCGGTCACTGGTGCGGGCGAGCATCAGTGCCTTTGCTGCGGAACGCCTGTGGCGCAGAACGCCGGCCGGAAGGAAAAGAAGTTCTGCTCTGACAAGTGCAGGAACAAATGGTGGAACGCCCATCTGGATAAGGTTGACCGCAGGGTGATTCGGGAGGTCACCTGCGCCGGATGCGGTAAGACTTTTTCGGTTTATGGACAGGCGGCGAGGAAGTACTGCAGTCATGTGTGCTACATCCGGCACCGGTTCGGAGGCAGCGCGGATGAGTAAGGAGCAGATGAGACAGGAAAAGCTCTACCAAGTGACCATGAGCATGGTCAGAAAGATGCTTGCGGAGGGGCTTATCACCGAGGAAGAGTACCGTCAGATTGATACAATGTTCCTGGAAAAATACCACCCTCTTTTCGGCACATTATTCTCCGAAATCTGTTGACTTTACAGCCTTTTAGAGTGATGTATGGTAGCGGAAAGGAGCGTGATTTCATGCCGAATTTAAGAAAAATCGAAGCGGCAGTTCCCGCAATCCGGGAAAAGAAAAAGGTGGCCGCTTATGCCAGAGTGTCCATGCAGTCGGAACGGATGCTCCACTCCCTTTCCGCACAGGTGAGTTACTACAGCGGGCTAATCCAGAAGAACTCGGACTGGGAGTATGCCGGGGTCTATGCAGACGATTTTATTTCCGGAACCAACACAGTAAAGCGTGATGAGTTCAAGCGGATGCTTGCGGACTGCGAGGCCGGCAAGATTGACATCATCCTGACAAAGAGTATCTCGCGGTTTGCCAGGAACACGGTGGACCTTCTGGAAACGGTGCGGCATTTGAAGGACTTAGGTGTCGAGGTGCGGTTCGAGAAGGAGCGCATCCGCTCTATGGACGGGGACGGCGAGTTGATGTTGACCATCTTGGCCTCCTTTGCCCAGGAGGAAAGCCGCAGCATTTCCGACAATGTGAAATGGGGCATCCGAAAAAGGATGCAAAACGGCATCCCAAACGGCCACTTCCGCATCTACGGTTATCGATGGGAGGGCGATGAACTGGTCATCGTGCCAGAGGAAGCGGAGGTTGTAAAGAGAATCTTCCGGAACTTCCTGGACGGGAAATCCAGGCTGGAAACCGAGCGGGAGCTTGCCGACGAGGGCATCACAACCAGGGACGGCTGCCGCTGGGGGGATTCCAACATCAAGGTGGTGCTGACCAATGTGACCTACACAGGAAACCTGCTCCTGCAAAAGGAGTTTATCTCCGACCCTATCTCCAAGCAGCGGAAAAAGAACCGAGGGGAACTTCCCCAGTACTATGTGGAGGACACCCATCCTGCCATTATCGACAAGGCCACTTTTGACTTTGTGCAGGAGGAGATGGCAAGGCGCAGGGAACTTGGCGCACTGGCAAATAAGAGTCTGAACACATCCTGCTTTACAGGAAAAATCAAATGCCCATACTGCGGTCAGAGCTATATGCACAACAAGCGGACAGACCGTGGCGATATGGAGTTCTGGAACTGTGGCAGTAAGAAGAAAAAGAAGAAAGGAACCGGCTGTCCTGTGGGCGGCACCATCAACCACAAAAACATGGTTAAAGTCTGTACGGAAGTTCTGGGGCTTGATGAATTTGATGAAGCCATCTTTTTGGAAAAGGTGGACCATATCGATGTGCCAGAACGCTATACGCTGGAGTTTCACATGGCGGACGGCAATGTGGTAACAAAGGACTGCCTGAACACGGGGCATCGGGACTGCTGGACACCGGAGCGGCGTGCTGAAGTGTCCATGAAACGGCGCAAGAACGGCACGAATCCCATCGGTGCATCCTGCTTCACGGGGAAGATAAAGTGCGTATCCTGCGGCTGTAATTTCCGCAAGGCAACACGGAACTGCAAAGATGGCAGCAAGGTCAGCCACTGGCGGTGCGCAGAGCATAACGGTTGCGATTCCCCCAGCCTGCGGGAGGATTTGCTGGAACAGATGGCCGCAGAGGTACTTGGGCTGGATGCGTTTGACGCCGCCGCTTTTCGTGAGAAGATCGACCGAGTTGAGGTGCTTTCCTCTTCAGAACTCCGCTTCTGTTTTAAGGATGGCAGAACCGTAAGCCGCAACTGGCAGCCGCCGGAACGTGTGGGGCGGCCTTGGACTGAGGAGCAGAGGGCAAAATTTAAGGAATCCATTAAGGGCGCCTATACGCCAGAGCGGCGCCGGCAGATGAGCGAACACATGAAGCAATTACGGAAGGAGCGTGGAGACAAATGGCGCAGAGAAAAGTAACGGCGATCCCGGCGACCATCACCAAATATACTGCCGTTCCTATTGGCAGCAAGCGGAAACGCCGTGTCGCCGGTTATGCCCGCGTCTCCACCGACCACGAAGACCAGGTCACCAGCTACGAAGCGCAGGTGGACTATTACACGAATTACATCAAGGGGCGGGACGATTGGGAGTTTGTTGCTATCTACACGGACGAAGGGATTTCTGCGACCAATACCAAGCGGCGCGAGGGCTTCAAGGCGATGGTGGCGGATGCCCTTGCCGGGAAGATCGACCTCATAGTAACAAAAAGTGTCAGCCGATTTGCCAGAAATACAGTGGACAGCCTGACCACCGTGCGGACGCTGAAGGAAAAGGGTGTGGAAATCTACTTTGAGAAGGAAAACATCTGGACGCTGGATGCCAAGGGAGAACTGCTCATCACAATCATGTCCAGCCTTGCCCAGGAGGAGAGCCGGAGCATTTCGGAGAACACCACCTGGGGTCAGCGGAAGCGGTTCGCCGATGGCAAGGCAAGCGTGGCTTACAAGCGGTTCCTGGGGTACGACCGGGGTCCCAACGGCGGCTTTGTGGTCAATCAGGAACAGGCAAAGACCGTCAAGCTGATTTACAAGTTATTTCTGGATGGCCTGACCTGCCACGCCATCGCAAAGGAGCTGACGGAGCGGAAACTGCCGACTCCGGGCGGCAAGGCAGTCTGGAGCCAAAGCACCGTCCGCAGCATCCTTACTAATGAAAAGTACAAAGGCGATGCGCTCCTGCAGAAGGAGTTCACGGTGGACTTCCTCCAGAAGAAAACAAAAAAGAACGAGGGCGAGGTCCCGCAGTACTATGTGGAGGGCAACCACGAAGCCATCATCGATCCTGCCACCTTCGACTATGTCCAGGCGGAGATGGCGCGGCGGATGAAGGATAAGCACCGCTACAGCGGCGTGAGTATGTTTTCCTCCAAGATCAAATGCGGCGAATGCGGATGTTGGTACGGCTCAAAGGTATGGCACTCCACAGATAAATACCGCCGGGTCATCTACCAGTGCAATCACAAGTACAAAGGCGGAAAGCCCTGCAGTACGCCCCATGTCACGGAAGATCAGGTCAAGGACGCATTTGTCCGAGCAGTCAACATCCTGCTCTCCGAGAAGGAAGAATTATCTGTCAATGTGCAGATGGTCATCGCCATGCTGTGCGACAGTGCAGAACTGGAAAAGCGACAGACAGAACTGAAGGAAGAACTGGAGGTTGTGGTTGGACTGGTGGAGCGGTGCGTGACGGAGAACGCCCGTGTTGCCCTCGACCAGGACGAGTATACGCAGCGTTACAATGGTCTGGTCAGCAGATATGAAGCGGTCAAGGCACAGTTTGATGAGGTCACTCAGGCGGTCGCCGACAAAGCTGACCGCAAAAAGTTGCTGGAGCAGTTCCTTCACACAGTTGAGGGTCAAGCGCCAGTCACGGAGTTTGATGAACGGCTGTGGTCGAGTTTGGTGGATTTCGTAACGGTGTACAGCGAGAAGGGCATCCGAGTGACCTTTAAGGATGGGACGGAGATACAGGTTTAAAGGTTGTTGACGTCTACGCTACCTGAAGGAACACCGGCCCGGCCTTTACAGCAGCATGATTTTGAGCGAAAAGCTGTACCCGCACCTGTTGGAGATTGACCGGGCGGCGCGTGAACGGATGGATGCCATGCTGCCCCGCATGATGGAGGCGGCGGGCGTCACCGAGGAACTGAAAGCCCGTGACCCCATGCGCTGGGTGGGGCTGATGAATACGCTGAAAGCGCAGGCGGAGGAAATTGTTCTTACAGAGCTGATTTATCAATAGCTCTTTTACAAGCGGAGGCTGCTATTTTGCGGCCTCTGTTTGTTTTTACGCTTTCGACATATCTTCTGCCTTGTGTCCTTTAAGCAAATGAAATATAATAAAAAATGTTGTCAGAGGTACAAATATGGACTACATGACACTTAAAGAAGCAAGCGAAAAATGGGGCATTTTGTCCCGTCAAGTCAACTATTACTGCGTTGAGGATCGTATCCCTGGCGCTGTGAAGATAGCCGGTGTTTGGCTGATACCCAAAGACGCGGAGAAGGCGATTGACGAGCGGCGTAAAGTTGATAGAGATTTGAAAAATGATTGCTAAAATCATTCTTGGAGGTGTTGAAATGACGCAGACGATTATGATAATAGATGATGAAATAGAGATCTTAGATATGTTGAAACGCTATTTTTCCCTTGAGGGCTACCATGTAATTACGGCTGCCGGAGGTAAAGAGGCTTTACAGAAGTTATCAAAGCAACCCGATCTTATCCTGCTTGACATCAATATGCCGGATATAGACGGGCTTTCGCTCTGCAAAAGCATACGGGACTTTGTTACCTGTCCAATCCTCTTTCTGACTGCGAATACTGAGAACAGCGACAAAATCAAAGGCTTTGGTGCTGGTGGGGACGATTATATTATAAAACCTTTTTCTGTTGACGAACTGGGAGCGCGAGTATCTGCACATTTACGCCGCGAAAATCGCAGTAAAACAAAGTCTCGCGTTTTGTTCGATGGACAATTAGCGGTTGATTATTTAGAGCGAACAGTATATTGGGACGGAAAAGAAATCCCACTTTTGAAAAAGGAGTTTGACATACTCGAAGTGCTTTCACAAAACCCCGGACAGGTTTTTGATAAAGAACGGCTTTACGAAGCGGCATGGGGATTGGACGGTTTGGGGAATAACTCTGTTGTAGCAGAACATATTAGGAAAATCCGCGCAAAGTTTGCTGCCGTTGGAGCCAAACAATACATTGAAACCGTTTGGGGGGTGGGATATAAATGGGAAAAAGCAAGCGTAAATTGAATGATCTATCAATCCTTTCTACATTTGTTTTACTTGCAGTTGTTTTTCTTCTTCTTGCAATGCTGCTGGTAGAAGTGGAAAGGACTTTGCTCACAAATGCACAGAGAGATATTGCCTTTCAGTATTCAGATGTGGTCGAGGGATTTAATTCTGAAAAGGTATGGGGAAATCAATCGGTATATTTGCTTTCAGAACATGATGGGAGAATGATGTGGCTGTACGAAATGGGGATGTGGACGTTGCCCCCCTTTACTTATCTTGCCTGTTTCATTTTGGCGGGATTTGTTTTTTACAGGAGTAAAATTAGAAGGCCTCTACTGTTCTTAACTACATCTGCAAACAGAATAGCCGAAAATGATTTGGATTTTTCGATTGTATATGACAGGAACGATGAAATGGGCTTGCTCTGCAAAGCGTTTGAGAAAATGCGCTCTGCGCTGGAAAGTAACAATCGGGAAATGTGGCGGCAGATGAATGAGCGCCAAAAGCTAAACGCCGCTTTTTCCCACGATCTGCGAACCCCCCTTACGGTCATGGAGGGGCATTTAGGCATTTTGCAAAAATACACGCCGCAGGGGAAATTAAGTGCTGACGATGTTATGCAGACCTACGCGGCAATGGCCCGACAGATTGAACGGCTGAAAAACTATGCTTCTTCCATGAATACATTACAGCGGCTTGAAGATGTACCGATTGTGAGAAAACAGCTTGCAGCCAGCGATTTTACCGCAAGGCTTAATGATACTGCGGAAATAATCTGTAAGAACAAGAACCTATCTATATCGGATAAAACCGTTGCCACAAGCCTTTGTGTTGACCCGGAAATTGTCTTGCAGGTTTTTGAAAACTTATTATCCAACGCCGCCCGTTATGCGAAATCTGCCATATCCATACAATACACCGCCACAAATGATACCTTTTCAATCACTGTAACAGACGACGGGGCGGGCTTTGATGATACCACTTTGAAATTTGCAACAAACCCGTTTTATACAACAGAGAAAAAGTCTGACACCGGGCAACATTTAGGCCTCGGCCTCAACATCTGCAAAATCCTATGTGAGCGGCATAATGGAAATATCATTTTGTCGAATGGTATAGAAACGGGCGCGTCTGTAACCGTCCGCTTTGGAATGATAGAATAATAAATTACTTTCTGCAATCTCCCTGTATTTTTACAGGGGGATTTTTTCGTTTGATAGATATTTGAAAATTGCCTTTTAGAATGAACTTGTAAACAAAATCTAACAGAAAAGAAAGGTGAAGGTTATGTTACAGATTGAAAAGGTTTCTAAAACGTATCATTCAAAAGGCATAGACTATCCTGTTTTGAAAGAGATCACCGCAACTATTCACGACGGGGAATTTGTCGCCATTATGGGGCCGTCCGGCAGCGGGAAAACGACGCTGCTCAATGTGATTTCTGGCTTTATAAGTGCGGACGGCGGGAAGGTCATTCTTGATGGGCAGGACATTCTAACCGGCGAAGAAAATGAACTTGCAGAAATAAGGCAGCATAAACTTGGTTTTGTTTTTCAAGATTTTATGCTGCTGAACGGGCTGACTATCCGGGAAAACATTTTTTTACCACAGATCATAGCCGGAAAACCGAAAAGCCAAATGGAGCAGAACACCCATACTCTGTTAGAGGTTTTCAGCATTGTAGAAATTGCGGAAAAATATCCTGCTGAAGTATCCGGGGGACAAAAACAACGGGCGTCCATAGCGAGAGCATTGTCTAATAATCCGTCCATTATCTTGGCAGATGAACCCACGGGAAATCTCGATTCAAAATCGAGTACTGCTGTCATAGAAGCATTTTTGAACGCGAAAGAAAAAATCGGTGCAACAATTTTTATGGTTACACATGATGCGTTTGCGGCTTCTTATGCCGACAAAGTGATTGCCTTAAAAGACGGTATCGTTTTTGGTGAATTGGTGCGTCACGGACAGCCCAGAGATTTTCTTGACGAATTGCTGGACTTCACAAGAAAGGTAAACGGTGATGGGTATGACGCTTAACGATATTAGCAGAAAACTTTTTAAGAATAGCCGAAAGCAATACGGGCTTTTCTTCTTCTCTGTTGTTTTTTCCATAGCAATGACAGGGGCATACGGCGTTTTGCAATACAGCCCTACTGTCACAAACGTCCTGGTTGATGGCGGTTCAACACAAACTATTTCACAAGCTATGTTTTTCGGCTCCATGTTGGGTATCATTGTCTTTCTTGTGTATGCAGACAGTATTTTCCTAAAATATAAGTCGCGAGAGATCGGAATTTTTCTGTCCCTCGGCATAGACCGGCGCAGCGTTCAAAAAATTGTTGTGAAAGAATACACACTTCTTTTTCAATTTGCTGTATTAGTTGGCCTGCTTTTGTCGGTTCCGCTTGCTTACCTGTGCTGGTCGCTTCTCAATTTGTTTTTGGAAACACAGGAAACAGCATTCAGTATCGGCTGGGTGGGGTTAATCATTGCGGTACTGTTTTCCTTGCTTAATTGGTTTATTTTGCGGACGATCAACCGCAGGTACATCAAAAATGTTGATATTTTGAAAATCATTAAGACCTCTGATGAAAACGAAACGGCAAAAAGCGGAAATTTATTCTTGTTGATTTTAGGCGCATTACTTGTCCCTGCCGGGATCGTTGCCTTTTTCACCTTGCAGAATATCGGCGGTTTTCTCAATACTTTGTTGGCCTTTGTAGGCTTGGCAGGAGCGGTTTTAGGCGTTTATCTGTTGATTATTCAATGCGCGTCTATCGGGGATATTCTGAAAAAGTACAATGACAAAGCATATTATAAGAACATTGTCTTTTACAATCTTCTGAAACAGAAAATCCGGCAATATACCCGGTCTATATTTGTGGCGACGCTTCTCATTACCTTTACCGTATTTGGGATTGGCTTTATAGCGGCAGGATTTATTGACGGTTATAACGTCGCTCTGAACGAGCCATACGATTACACGATCAATGCGACCTATGAACACCCCATGACCGAAAGCCGTATTGAAGAAATAGCCGAGGAAAACAATACGGTCATTACCAGCATAAAGCATATAGACTGTCTATTGCTCGGTGTGCAGAACAATTATAAAAACGGTGAGCGTGATTGGGGTTCGCGTATCGTCGTAAGCGAAGATAACTTTAATATCTTATCCGGCGCGGCAATATCCGTACCAAAGGGAAGCTACACGGTTTACTATGACAGCAGCATGGAATATAAGCTAAACGCTTTTTCGGCAGAAAGCAGCCTTTTTTACAACCCAACTACTGAACAAGAGTTTTACTTCATACAAAACGAGCCGATATGCTACGATGGGCTTTTTAATACACGGTCTGTATTTTCTTCTTTTCTGATTTTGAACAATGACGATTACCGCACGATTGCGGCTACACTTGCCGACGAATATAGAGCTGTTTCCTATATGGTAAATGTGGAAAATTGGAAAGACACGATGGATTTTCAGAACAATATTCTGGAAGCCGTTATCTCTGACAACAACGGGCTAATCTTTACAAATTGGCACAACAGCGCGACATTCGAGAAAACAGGAAGTCAAGCGGAGTATCTTCCCTTTGATGGCAACGAAACTAAAATTGCCCGGTTGTGGTCGTTATATCCGCTTTCAAAGTTAAGCAGCACGACTACGCAGTTTGAAGCCTTTGCCACCTACCTTATGCTTATGTTATTTATCGCCATTGTTGCCTTTGTGTCCGCAGTCATGGTTATCGGACTAAAACTTATTAGCACGATATGGGACGACGCAGAAGTCTATAATGATCTACGGCGATTGGGAATGAAGCGCAAAAAGATTAAAGAACTTATTACAAAACAAATGCTATTCGTCTATTTTATTCCCACCGTACTTGGCTGTATCATTGGAGCCTTTACTACATACCGCATTATGCTGGTGTCCGGCGTTATTTACATTGGTGAAACAATGCAATTAGTTGGTTGTGTGTGCGGTTTGGTGCTGATAATTCAGATTGCTATTTTCTTTGTACTTCGATCAAAAGTTATGCGCAACTACGCATGATACTTTCATAACAGATACACAAATCTGCCGGACGACGGCAAAAGAAAAAAAGCCGTCGTTCAGCAGGCAATCATCATGCCCTAATCACACTTACGGCGGCTTTGACAAAATCAAGGCCGCCGTTCCTTATGCCCTCGACAAAGGAGTGACGCCTATACGCTGACACGGCGGCTTTAGGAGGGAGCCGCCATGAAGCACACTGACCGCCGACAAATTCAGACGATATTTGCACTATCGTCAAAAAAAGCCCGGCCACCGAACAGGCCCCGTCTGGCGGCCAGTGCGAAAATTGTCACAATGTAACTGAATACCGTATTTTTTGCGCTCGAATAGCTTTCTGCTGTCCGGGCGTTTTTCTATGTTATTCCCGGTGTCGTTGCCCGCCGCTCCGCTTAGAAATTTGGGGATGGATAAGTACAAATGATAGAGAGTCATTTGCACTTTTTTAGGACTGTTTTTGGCAGGCGCACTCCATGCACCGGTTCACTATCGTTAATAGGGTGGCGTGTTCATCGTTAATGGGGTATCCGGTTCATCGTTACATTGTATCAATTTCGGTGCGGCAACGGACCCGGCCTGCGGCACGGCAGGCTTTCTGGTCTCCGCCGCGGAGTACATTCGCAACCACTACGAGGACACCATGACCAACGAGCAGTGGGAGCACTTTGCCGGGGACGCCTTCACCGGCTTTGACACCGACCGCACCATGTTGCGGATTTCCGCCATGAACCTGATGCTCCACTCCATCAGCCACCCGGAAATCGACTATAAGGACAGCGTATCCAAGCAGAACCAGATCAGCGACAAGTTTACCATGTGCCTGGCAAACCCGCCTTTCAAGGGCACCGTGGACGCGGAAAGCATCAACGACAACCTGAAAGCCGTGACCAACACCAAAAAGACCGAGCTGTTGTTTCTGGCCCTTTTCCTGCGGATGCTGAAAAAGGGTGGTCAGTGCGCCTGCATCGTGCCGGACGGCGTGCTTTTCGGCTCCTCCAAGGCGCACAAAGCTATTCGCAAAGAACTGGTGGAGAAGCATCAGCTGCGGGCGGTGATCTCTATGCCCTCCGGCGTGTTCAAGCCTTACGCGGGCGTGTCCACGGCGGTGCTGGTGTTCACCAAAACCGGCGCGGGCGGTACGGAAAACGTGTGGTTTTATGATATGAAGGCCGACGGCTTTTCCCTGGACGATAAGCGCAGCGAGGTGGCGGAGAATGACATCCCCGACATCATCGAGCGGTTCCATCATCTAGACCAGGAAGCTGACCGCAAGCGCACTGAGCAGAGTTTTTTTGTGCCGAAACAGGAAATTGCGGACAATGACTATGACCTGTCCATCAACAAGTACAAAAAGGTGGAGTATGTGCCGGTGGAGTACCCCTCTACCGCGGAACTGATGGCAGACCTGCATGAGCTGGAACTGGAGATCACCGCAGGGCTGGCAGAGTTGGAGGAAATGCTATAATGGCGAGGTTAGAAGAAATTTGTGCGATAAATATGGGACAGTCTCCGGATTCTTCTACATACAACGAAGATGGTAACGGCCTTCCGTTTTTTCAGGGAAATGCAGATTTTGGAGAGATTTATCCTGCGGTTCGTATGTGGTGCTCTGAGCCAACCAAAATAGCACGAGAAAAAGATATTTTAATCTCTGTTCGTGCACCTATTGGTGCGTTGAATATCGCAAATTGTGAATGCTGTATAGGCCGAGGGTTAGCCGCTTTAACGGTAAACGAGGATATTTGTGCTCAGGAATATTTATGGCATGTGTTATCAGGTAAGGTTGACGAACTAAATTCCAAGGGTACTGGAAGTACATTCAAGGCCATCAATAAAAAAACTCTTTCTGAAACAGAAATTCCCCTTCCACCCATTGACGAACAGCGCAAAATTGCAGCGGTGCTGGACAAGGTCAGCGGCCTGATTGCCAAACGCCGCCAGCAGCTGGACAAGCTGGATGAGATAGTCAAGGCAAAGTTTGTGGAGATGTTTGGAGACCCGGTGGGAAACCCTATGGGGTGGGAGAAAATTGCACTGGGAAAACGATGTGATATAGTTACCGGAAACACGCCCTCGCGTGCTGATCCCGAGAATTATGGGAATTTTATTGAATGGATTAAATCAGATAATATCAATACCCCTGCTGTATTGCTCACAGAGGCACAGGAATACTTATCGGAGACAGGTTTTCATAAGTGTAGATTTGTAGAGGCGGGCAGCTTGCTTATGACTTGTATCGCTGGAAGCATTAACTGTATAGGCAATGTAGCAGTAACTGATCGTCGGGTGGCATTTAATCAGCAAATTAATGCTATTGTTCCAAAGCAAGATGATGTGCTGTATTTATATTGGCTTATGCTACTATCAAAGCCTGCAATACATAGCACCATAAATATGGCACTTAAAGGGATACTAAGCAAGGGACAACTATCAGAAATGGCCTTTCCCTTCCCACCACTAGAACTACAGAATCAATTTTCCGTGTTTGTAAAGAAAACCGAAAAAACAAAAGCCAACATTAACCGCAGCCTCGAAAAGCTGGAAACGTTGAAAAAGGCACTGATGCAGGAATACTTTGGGTGAGGTAATAAAATGGAAGAATATAAATTAACACTGGGGATAGAGCCCACAGACGATTATAAAAAAGCAAAGCAGGATTTGATTCAGGCAATGAGATCAATTCAAAAATTATCCCCTCAACAGCAGCAAATGTTGGCAGAGGAGTTATTTGGAGCAGCAAATGTTATGGTTTTGAGTCAAATACTACGCCAGTATCTGAGGTGAATATAAAGTATGTTAGAGTTTATAAAAGATAACTGGGCAAACATTTTGCTTATTATCGTAGGTAGCTTTGCCCTTGCAACTTACATATTGCAGGAAAGGCATTCCAAAAGAATTCTTTTCAGATAACACAAAATGTTTTGGCAAATATAGAATCGCAGTTTATTGTGGCCGATCTTAATAATGCTTGCACCGGAGTTACAGCGCAAAATATCACTTCTGCTATGGGAAATATGATTCCGCAAGGCGTTTCGGAAGCAGATCGAAATACGCTTAACGCAATGGTGCAACAAATAGCGGCACAGAATCCCAATTTTGATATGAATCGTTTTTGGAACCTCTATAATCAGCAAAGAAATTGGACGAAGTCTATCATTAACCAAGGGGCATTAACTTCTTATACCCCTGTCCAAATTCGTATAAGTTTAGAGAAAATGCTAAAGAAATATTCGATGCTTGAAATTGGCGGAACAGAAGGCTATCAAATGCTCAAAAAGACTTCTAAACAAAAGTTTTAAGCAAGTGAGAGGTCTATTATGGAAGAAGACGTTACAAAGATATATGAGGAATATTCGGAGGAACTTCTGTTTTGCAAATATTTTATAGCTGAAAAGTTAAAACATCATGCTGAGATGGGTAGATGTGGAGAAAACATTCTCAAAAAATGTCTCCAGGAACGGTTTCAAATGCTAGAATTTGTTACCGGCTTTATTGCTTGGGCCAATCATCAAAGCCCACAATGTGACATCATCGTATGTAGGAAAAATTTTTATAGACGTCAACTAGCCGGAGACATTTTCCTGGTTGAACCAAATGATTGCATAATGGTTATAGAAGTCAAGGGAAATGCAACCTTGGATGATTTAACAGAAACGATTGAAAAAAATAAATTTTTCCAATTGCATGATGAAACAAAACATATAAAATTAGCGATGTTTGCTTTTAAAACTCGTATTGGAAAACAACGATTATATAAAGAGTTCGGTTATAAATATGACAGAAGTACAAAAGGATATATCCAGGAACGACTTCCAGAAGAAAAGACATTAGACTATTTTGTATGCTTACATAGGGAGAGCCTAAATAGCTCAGCACGGGATAAACAAGTATTCTTCTTGAAGGATGGGCAAGATCGGCAGTTCTATGTGCTAGATAACCATTTCCCAATAATGCAGAATTTTTCGAGGCTATGAAGAAGTATCAGGTGTCATTTACGGAAACCACTGTGGAGAACAAAAAGCTGAAACAAGAGAATGCTCAGCTGGTGCAATCCCTGAAGAAAGCTACCCAAGAAAGCACTTTGAAGCAGCTGGCCGATGCCAAGCTGCGGCGGGACTATGCAGACGCCGTTGCTGTGCTGGATCGTATCCCAAAAGAAGTGCTGGCGGAGTACATGCACAAATCGGACAGATGGAGGATAAATGCCTATGATAGATGAGTGGAACGGCTTCGCCGTTTTACTGGCAAATATGATTGAAAAATATGCTGGGGAGCTGGACTTAGATTCTTTGCCTGATCCGGTGTCCCCCGAGGATAAAATCACAAACTGCGGCACAGATAAAAATGTTTGCAAAGAAAATATTGAAACGTCAAAAGCAGCATGATACAATAATCGTGAGATAAGTGTCCAAACACATTTTCCAAGGGAAGAAATGCTTCCCTTGGAAAACACATACGGAACTGTTGAGCAGTATAAGCGAGGAAGGACCATGGCGAAAGAAAAGATAAAAGTTTATACCTATACGCGAGTGTCTACCGCCATGCAGATTGACGGCTACTCGCTGGATGCCCAGAAATCTCGCATGAAAGCTTTTGCAGAATTTAATGATTATGAGATTGCTCACGAATATGAGGATGCGGGAAAATCCGGTAAATCGATTGAAGGCCGTACGCAATTTAACCAGATGATGGAGGACATCAAAACCGGCAAGGATGGCGTTTCCTTTGTTCTGGTCTTCAAGCTGTCCCGTTTTGGCAGAAATGCGGCGGATGTCCTTTCCACCTTACAGGTCATGCAGGATTTTGGCGTCAACTTGATCTGCGTGGAGGATGGTATTGATTCCTCCAAAGATGCGGGAAAGCTGATGATCTCCGTCCTATCGGCAGTGGCGGAAATTGAGCGTGAAAACATCCGTGTCCAAACCATGGAAGGTCGTATCCAAAAGGCCAGAGAGGGTAAGTGGAACGGCGGCTTTGCCCCCTACGGATATAAACTGGTGGATGGCAAGCTGGAAATCAACGAGGAGGAAGCTCCGGCGATTCGCACCATCTATGAGCAGTATGTCACAACCGATTCCGGCGCAAATGGGATCGCAAAATATCTTGAAAATCATGGGATCAGCAAAGTCCAGCGCCAGAACGGGAAAAATCCTCTTTTTGATGCTCGTCTGATCCGCATGATTCTGAAAAATCCGGTTTACTGCGGCAAGATTGCCTATGGCAGGCGAAAAACCGAAAAGGTACATGGAACTAGAAACGAGTACCGTTTGGTAGAACAGGAAAACTTCTTGTTGGTGGATGGTCTGCATGAGGCCATTATCCCGGAGGATATATGGCAGGCAGCACAGGTCAAGTTGGCTGCTCAAGCCAAACGGTATGAACACGTCAACAAAGGGAAAAACGAATGCACACACCTGTTGTCCGGCATTGTGAAATGTCCCGTATGCGGTGTTGGAATGTATGGTAATAAGTGCGTAAAACGGAAAGCGGACGGCAGCAAATACAAGGATTTCTACTACTATGGCTGCAAACATCGCTCTATGACCCGTGGGCATAAATGCGATTACAAGAAGCAAATCCGGAAAGAGCTGCTGGACGATGCTGTGGCGGAGGTAATCTGCAAGCTGGTCAGCAATCCCAAATTTGCGGCGATGATGCAGGAAAAGATCAACATGAAAGTCGACACCACGGCGATTGAGCAGGAAATCAGCAACTATGAAAAGCAGCTTCGTCAGGCTTATTCCACCAAATCCAAGCTGATTGAAGAAATCGACTCTCTTGACCCGGATGATCGGCATTACGGCAGGCGGAAATCAGACCTTGATGATCGGCTCTATGGGATGTATGATAAGATTGAAGAATTAGAATCCCTGCTGATTGCAACCAGAGCCAAAAAACAGTCCATTGAGGCAGAAAAGCTGACCGGCGATAATATCTACAAGGTCCTGATCTACTTCGATCAACTCTATGGAAAGATGAACGACAGAGAGAAACGGCAGTTGATTGAGGAACTGATCTCTGAAATTCAGATTTACCCGGAGCGTCAGCCCAATGGCCAGTGGTTGAAATCTATCAAGTTTCGGCTGCCTATCATCGAGGAAGATATGAATATCAGTTTGGACAACGAATAGCAAGTTGAATGTGTTACCTTATTCAAAAGAAAGTCAGGCAACATCTTATGAAGGATTCTCACCCTGCAAATATATTTCTATCCGCAATGCAATGGATAGGAAAAACGGTTTCCATAAACAATCTACATAATCATTTAGATCTCATTGACAATGCAAGAAACGAGGCCAAAAAGCACGATTGGCTACACCACTGTACAAACCGCCAAGCTTTCTTGAGCATGCTCAGGAGCAATAAATATCGGAAATAATTCTTGTTAGCAGCGTACGATTGAATCCTATTACCGGACAGCCAGATACAACTTCTCGAATAGGAAGCGCCGTTTTACCGCTTTCTAAAAGGATGTGAAGCGATGATTCTCAGCGCCAGCCGCCGGACGGACATTCCCAACTACTATATAGATTGGTTCCTGCACCGCGTCCAAGAGGGTTTTGTGTATGTCCGCAACCCGATAAATCCACATCAAATCAGCCGCATCTCTTTATCGCCTTCGGTGGTGGATTGCATCGTCTTTTGGACCAAAAATCCGGAGAACATGCTCCCCCATCTGGGAGAGCTGGCGGCATATCCCTATTATGTCCAATTTACATTGACCAGCTATGGCCGGGATATCGAACCCAATCTGCCTGACAAAAAGAACCGCCTAATCCCCACCTTTCAGGCCCTCTCTTCCAAAATCGGCAAAGAGCGGGTCGTCTGGCGGTACGATCCGATCTTTCTCAACCGCCGGTACACCGTTTCCTACCATTTGGCCTCCTTTTCGGAAATTGCCAGGCGCCTGCGCGGGTATACGGAAAGGGTGGTCATCAGCTTCATCGACCTCTATGCGAAAACGAAGCGCAATACAGCGGGACTTTCTCTGTATCCCCCAGAGGGGGACACGCTGTTCCATATGGCCGGGCAGATGGCCCAGATCGCCGCTGAGAACGGCATGGCCATCGAGAGCTGCGCGGAGTCCTGCGACCTACAGGCGGTGGGCGTCCAACACGGAAGCTGCATCGACCCTCGTCTGATCGAGCGGATCATCGGCTGTCCTCTCCGCGCTGGCAAAGACCGCAACCAACGCGCAGCGTGCGGGTGTGTCGAGAGCATCGACATCGGCGCTTATCACACCTGCCGGAACGGATGCAACTATTGCTACGCCAATTTCAGCCCGGAAAAAGTCGCCGACACCGTCCGGCTCTATGCGGAACATGCGCCCCTTTTGTGCGGAACGGTTGGGCCACAGGATCAAATTACGGAACGGCCTGTCCGTTCCCTCAAGGACATGCAGCTCCGTTTGGAGTAGGCGGCCATCTTCTGAGAAACCGGGATTTTCTCCTGGCCGGCGCACGGCACGGGCGGCAGCCAATGCCCCTGTTCAAAGCCCCTGCCCACACTTCCATGCAAGAAACTCACTATCCAAAACTTGACAAATTCCGGTGGATCGTGTATAGTAGACCCGTAAATGGAACAGGGGAGCTTATACATAGGCTGAGAGGAAGTTGCGAACTTCGACCCATAACCTGACTTGGATAATGCCAACGTAGGGAAAGAACGGACCCTACGGGAAATGCTTGGCATTTCCCGTTTTTGTATGCATCCCGTCTGCGCACATTTTACAGGTTCTCCAACAGGAGAAGACAATTGAATCGGAACGGTTGAGAGTGAACGAGAGTTCACGAAGGGGTACACCACCGCGGGTGTATTTTTTCGTGAACTCTTTTTTCTTTGCTTACAGCCGGATTCCAGAAAGGAGCTGCATGATGATTCAGATCAATGGCACCGCCGTCGAACTTGCGGAGGGGACGACCCTACAGGACTACCTCGACCAAAACCAGTACAATCCGGCCCGTGTCGCCGTTGAGCGGAACGGCGCGATTGTCCCAAAAGCTGCGTACCCTTCGACCGTCCTCGCGGACGGCGACCAAGTGGAAATCGTCCATTTTGTAGGAGGTGGCTGATTTGGAACCGCGCAACCCCATCACCAAAGAACAGATTCAACGCGCGCTGCGGGAGCGCCATTCCGCAGGCGTGCAGGACAAGCTGGACCACGCGCGGGTGGCTGTCGCAGGGCTCGGCGGTTTGGGTTCCAACGTCGCGTTTGCTCTGGCCCGCATCGGCGTCGGGCACCTGCACCTGATCGACTTTGACCGCGTGGACCTCGCCAATTTAAACCGCCAGCAGTATTTCCTCCGGCATTTGGGCATGTACAAAACCGACGCCCTAAAGGAGGAACTGCTGCAGATCAACCCCTATCTGGACATCCGGACCGACTGCATCCGCGTGACGGAAGGCAATCTTCCGGAGCTCTTTGCAGAGGACCCGATTGTCTGTGAAGCCTTTGATTCCCCGGAGGCAAAGGCGATGCTGGTGAACGGCATCTTGGAGCATTTCCCGCAGGCCTTCCTGGTCTCCGCCTCCGGAATGGCTGGATACAGCGACAGCAACCGCATCCAGACGCGCAAAATCACCGATCATTTTTACCTCTGCGGCGATGGGATAGCTCAGACGGGGCCCGGCTACGGCCTGATGGCTCCCCGCGTAGCGCTCTGCGCAGCGCATGAGGCCAATTGCATCGCACAATACATCTGTACAACAAAAGGAGAAGAACCATGAATACACAACAGGATCTTTTGACCATCGGAGGGCATACCTTTACCTCCCGATTCATCCTTGGTTCCGGCAAATATTCGCTGGAGCTCATCCAGGCTGCCATTGAAAAGGCGGGCGCGCAGATTGTCACACTGGCGCTTCGCCGCGCAAACGAGGGCGGCCTGGCCAACATCCTCGACTATATCCCCAAAACCGTCACCCTGCTCCCCAACACCTCCGGCGCGCGCAATGCCGACGAAGCGGTCCGCATTGCCCATCTCGCGCGGGAACTGGGCTGCGGCGACTTTATCAAAATTGAAGTGATCCACGACTCCAAATACCTGCTGCCGGACAACTACGAGACCATCAAGGCGACGGAGGTCCTGGCAAAAGAGGGATATGTCGTCATGCCCTACATGTATCCCGACCTGAACGCCGCCAGGGATCTGGCCAACGCGGGCGCGGCCTGCATCATGCCGCTTGGCGCGCCGATCGGCACGAACAAGGGCCTTTGCACCAAGGAGTTCATCCAGATCCTGATCGACGAAATCGACCTCCCGATCATTGTGGACGCCGGCATCGGCCGTCCTTCGCAGGCGTGTGAGGCGATGGAGATGGGCGCTGCCGCTGTGATGGCCAACACCGCCATCGCGACCGCTGGCGACATCCCCGTCATGGCGGAAGCGTTTCGGCAGGCGATTGAGGCGGGCCGCAAAGCTTACCTCTCCGGCCTAGGCCGCACTCTGGAAAAGGGTGCAAGCGCTTCCTCCCCTTTGACCGGCTTTTTGAGAGAATAAGGAGGGAATCGCGCCATGGCACAGAATGAACATATCAACGAAAGCATCCTGAGCGACGAAGTGCGGCAGGATATGAAAAAGGAACGCATCGATCACATGACATACCTGCCGGGCATGGAGGTTTTGGATTCCGACATTGGCCAGCAAGTTCTGGATCGCACCGCCGCCTACGATTACAACCGCTATACCGCGGAAGACGTCCGCCGCGCTCTCCGGCATGAAAACCGCACTCTGGAGGATTTCGGCGCGCTGCTCTCCCCCGCTGCCCTTCCGCTTTTGGAGGAAATTGCACAGGTAGCCCAGCAGGAAACCCGCAAGCATTTCGGCAATTCGGTCTGCATGTTTACGCCGCTATACATCGCCAATTACTGTGAAAACTACTGCATCTACTGCGGCTTCAACTGCCACAATAAGATTCACCGCGCGCAGCTGAACGCCGAGCAGATCGAAAAGGAGATGGAGGCGATCGCCGCTACCGGCCTACAGGAGATCCTCATCCTAACCGGAGAAAGCCGCTCCAAATCCACGGTTGCATACATCGGCGAGGCCTGCAAAATTGCGCGCAAGTATTTCAAGGTGATCGGCCTGGAAGTGTATCCGATGAACTCCGACGAATACGCCTATCTTCACCAGTGCGGCGCCGACTACGTCACGGTCTTCCAGGAAACGTACAACAGCGACAAATATGAGACGCTCCACCTACAGGGCCATAAGCGGATTTTCCCGTACCGGCTGAACGCGCAGGAGCGCGCCCTAAAGGGCGGTATGCGCGGCGTCGGGTTCGGCGCGCTGCTGGGGCTGGACGATTTCCGCAAGGACGCCTTCGCCACCGGCTGCCACGCCTGGCTGCTTCAGCGCAAATACCCGCACGCGGAAATCGCCTTCTCCTGCCCACGTCTCCGCCCGATCATCAACAACGACAAGATCAATCCCATGGATGTCCACGAACCGCAGCTTTTGCAGGTGGTGATGGCTTACCGCCTTCTGATGCCGTTTGCCAGCATCACCATCTCCACGCGGGAATGCGCGCGCGTGCGGGACAATCTGGTCTCGATCGCCGCGACGAAAATCTCCGCAGGTGTCAGCACGGGGATTGGCGAACACTCGGACGAGATCGAAGCAAAGGGGGACGACCAATTCGAGATTTCCGACGGGCGGAGCGTGGACGAAGTATTCCACGACCTCCAAAAGCTCGGCCTACAGCCGGTGATGAACGACTATGTCTACGTATAATCGCTCCGTCGTCGCGGTTACAAACCGAGCACTCTGTACCAGGCCCTTTCTCGAACAGGTGGAGCGGGTCTGCGCCTTCCAGCCCGCCGCCCTGGTCCTGCGCGAAAAGGACCTGGACGAAAGCGCCTATGAAGCGCTGGCGGCGGACGTCCTGGCGATCTGCAACCGCCACCGGGTTCCCTGTGTCCTTCACAGCTTCCTCGATGTGGCAAAGCGTCTCGGTGTAAAACAAATCCAGCTCCCCCTGTGGAAGCTGGAAGAGGCCGCCGCGGACGCCAACCGGCCGTTGGACAGCTTTTCCCGTATCGGCGCATCGGTGCATTCCGTGGAGGATGCACGCCGCGCCGGACAACTCGGGGCTTCGTATCTCATCGCGGGCCATATCTTCGCAACGGGCTGCAAGCCGGGGATTCCCCCCAGGGGGTTGGCGTTCCTGCGGGAGGTCTGCCGCGCAGCGTCCGTGCCCGTCTATGCGATCGGCGGCATCTCCCTTGATTCCGAGCAAATGCAAAGCGTTCTTTCCTGCGGCGCGGCAGGCGTATGCATTATGTCCGGGATGATGCGCCTGTAAATCCTGCCGGAATGCTTTCTCCGGCCTGGATTTCGCGGGAGACTGGCCTGCATCCTTTTTGGTCAAGTGCCCTTTCGATCAAACGCCCTCGCAAAGTCTTGCCGTCCAACACAGTTGCGGTTTACGCCCCAGGTTGGTATAATACATACGGAAAAGCCGACCCACCGGCATAAAAACAGCGCACGATCGTGCGGGACCTTTAGGGCAGCCATGAGATATTGCACCGGCAAAGCATCTGAAGTTGCGCATTGCCCCAAAGCGGAAGGAGAATCACCATGGAACGGATTACAGCGGTTATTTTTGATATGGACGGTCTGATGTTTGACACCGAACAACTCTATGAACGCACATGGGGCCAGGCGGTATCGGAACAGGGAAAGGTTTTTACACGCGAAATTCACAGCCTGATTATGGGCCGCAGCAAGGCCGATTCCGCACAGATCTTGCTGGACGTCTATGGGCCGGATTTCCCTGTCCAGAAGGTCATCGACCGCCAGACGCCGCTCTTTTTTGAGGCGTTGCAGACGGAACAGATCCCCGCGAAAAAAGGGTTGTTTCCCCTGTTGGATGCACTGGAACAGCGCGGCTTAAAAAAAGCCGTCGCCTCCTCGTCCCAGCCCAAAAAAATCGATTTCCTGCTGAAACAGCACGGCTTGGAGCACCGTTTCGATTGTGTGGTCAGCGGGCACCAGGTCCACGCCAGCAAACCGAATCCCGAAATTTTCCTGCTGACGGCAGAACAGTTGGGGGAACCGCCCGCAAATGTCCTGGTCTTGGAGGACTCCAACGCCGGAATCCGCGCTGCGCACAACGGAGGGTTCCGTTCCATCCTGATTCCCGACCTCTGCAAATTGGAACCGGACGTTTTGCAGCTTTGTCTGCGCAAGGTGGACAGCTTGGATGATGTCATCTCGATCATCGATGCGATCAACGGCCGTTGATCGGCGAAACATTCTATAGAAACGGAAAGCCATGGTGTCTAAAGCGATAAAACACTTTAGACACCATGGCTTTTCTGTTTGATGTCCGTAGTATCCAGTGAAAAAAGCGTTAGAAGGGTCTTAAAACATTGCCGGACAAAAGATCAAGTCATAGCCGGTTCCGATGCGGTGCCCACTTGTATCCAATTCGAAAGATTTTGTTTAAACGCATCATAGACTTCGAATGTCCATTGGTAATCGTAGTCTCCTGGATTCTCCTGCTCCCATTTCTCCATAGTCGCTGGAAACCCTTCCGGCAGTACATAGCTGGTCAGGTCACACACCATCCACCCATCAACTTCGCAGACCTCTTTTTCGCGGAGTTCCTCTACTGGGACTTGTTCCCCTTGAATCTGTATGGTGTTTCCATCTGCCAAATCTTCGCCGCGGTAGCATTGTAAAAGGAACATCACGTGGGAGGTATAATCGATTCCACTTTCTGTGGTTTCAACCGTCACAAAGGTGAGATTTCCTCCATAATCTGCGCGTTTTACAGAAAACCATTCCTGTGTCGCATCCTCCATGTGCCATGTGTCCCATATAATGCGCTTTTGATCTGTATTGGGGTCGGAAAAAACCTGATCCGCTGTGATCGTCAATCCGGCATCTTTCAGGGAGTATCCTTGGATTTCCTGAATGGCGTCCGGCTCTGCCGGCGTTGATGTTCCCACAGGGATTTCCGACGGCCCAGCAGAAGAAAGGGGACTCCCCTTATCAAAACGATCATCCGAGGGCCCTGGGGCCGTTGTGCAAGCAAGCAACGCAAAGCATAAGAAAACCACCGCTCCAAAGAAGAAAGTCCACTTCATAACAAGCTCCTTTTTGCATGATTAATAGCTATACCTTAAAATTCGATTCACCCAATATCCATTATTCGTATAGTCCTGTAAAGTTGCTTTATTGTCGGATGCTGGATCCTTAATATAAACTAATTCGCCGCTATAAGCATATGCGACTACAAAATGCGTTGTATAGCTGTTTTCCATTCCAATAATCACTGGCAAGCCTTGACTGATTCCATCCGCGACATAAGCCGCTGTATCGGCTACAGATACGTTTTTAAATTCATTCACATCTACTGATAAGCTACAACGTTGACCTGCGACGACAGATTGAAAAGGACAAGCGGCCGTTGTAATAATCTTATTGACCCGTCCAGGATCATAATCTAAATTTCTCAGATAATCTGCAACCATTGTAAAACTTGTAAGCATACAACCATATGTTCCTATATCAACATTTTGTACCTGCATTAAGTCATTGCTGTAAGATTGTCCGCTTTGTTGCCAACGTTTTATGGATATTTCCCCTCTGCCTTTTGAACGAAGCAACATCTTCCCCTTTGCAAGTGATGCGGCATTCGCACTGACATATTCACTTGGACGGATTCCCTGCAACGACTCTATAGAGAATTTTCTAATAAAAGGTTGCGGAATTGCAAATACTGTCTGCGTATTTATTACAAAACAAAACAGCAAAGCGATCGTCAATAAAGTAAATATACTCTTTTTCATAATATTACCTCCTTGTATTGTCTATGTACAATTTATAAATCAATCTTTCTCATTGGAATCACCCTTTCTGATATAAATTTACTATATTTTTTACTATTAGTCAATATTTTTTAATTAATATCATTTAATAATAAAATGGCATCTAAAGAAGTCATCGCTTACTTTAGATGCCATATGTGTACATAAAAATAATCCTCTACAATCGCTATTCTACAGCTTAGGATAGTGATTGTAGAGTCTTTTTTACATATCGTGATACCGCGCCAAAAATGCGCGGGTGCGTTCATTGGTCGAACTGTCAAAGAGCTGTTCCGGTTTTCCCTGTTCGACAATCGTGCCGTCATCCATAAACACCACATAGTCGGCCACGTCGTGGGCAAACTTCATCTCGTGTGTAACAACCACCATGGTCATATGCTCTGCGGCAAGTTCCCGGATTACCTTGAGGATCTCCCCAGTCAACTCAGGGTCCAGCGCGGAAGTTGGCTCGTCAAAAAACAGGATTTCCGGTTCCATGGCCAACGCGCGCGCAATGGAAACCCGCTGCTGCTGTCCTCCGGAAAGCTGATAGGGATAGGCGTCCGCCTTGTCCGCCAGGTTCATTTTTTTCAATAGCTCGCGCGCGGTTGTCTCCGCCTCCTCCCGCTTCTTTCCCAGCACACGGACCGGAGCTTCCGTAATATTGCGCAGCACAGAAAAATGCGGGAACAGATTAAAATTCTGAAACACCAGGCCAATGCGCAGACCAATGCGGCTGCATGTCGCTTTATCCGCATAGACCGCCTTCCCATCCGGCCCATTTTTGACCAGCGTCTCCCCACATAGGGTGATGGCGCCGGAATCGACCGTCTCCAACTGGGTGACACAGCGCAGGAAGGTACTCTTTCCGGAACCGGAGGGTCCGATGATCGCCAACACTTCGCCCTTATTCACGGAAATAGAAATTCCTTTCAATACTTCATTTCCATCAAAGCTCTTTCGAATTTGTTCCGCCTGTAATATCTCCACGGTCCTTCCCCTCCTAACGGTAATAGCTGAGGCGCTTTTCTGCCACGGTAAAGCAGCGCGTCACGATGCCATTCATCACCAGATAGAAAATACCCGCGATCAGGAACGGGGTCATGTCGACCGCCGAGGACACCCAATTTTCCGTAATGCGCAGCAATTCGACCACGCCGATCGCCTGGGCCAGCGATGTATCTTTGACCAATGTGATGAACTCGTTGCCCATCGGCGGGATGATCCGCTTGACCACCTGCGGCAAAACAATTCGGAAGAAGGTTTGTTTCTTGGTAAAGCCCAACACCTTTGCCGCCTCATGCTGTCCCTGCGGGATTCCTTCGATTCCTCCACGGAAAATCTCTGCAAAATAGGCGGCATAATTTAAGGCAAATGCCACCTGCGCGGAAATCACGCGGTCGAGCTGAATACCAAAAATGGGCTTTAAGCCATAAAAGATAAACAGCAATTGCAGCATCAGCGGCGTACCGCGCATCACCAGTATGTAGAACCGCACAGGCAAATTAATGATCGGATTTTTGGACATACGTCCCAGCGCCACCAACAATCCCAGTGGCAAGGAAAAAAGCAGCGTGGAAAAAAAGATGCGCAGCGACATCAGCGTCCCTTCCAACATCTGGGACAGCAATACCTGGTAATTCACGCTGCAACCACCTCCTTTTCAGCCCTTTTCATGGAAATTGCTTCTTATTCCTCCGCCGGAATCGTTGTGACGTCTTCCCCGAACCACTTGTTGGAGATTTCCGCCAACGTGCCGTCTGCCGACATCTCTTTCAAAGCGCCCTCTACTTTTTCCTTCAAAGCGTCGTCGCCCTTGCGGAAACCGATGACATAGTTTTCCTCTGCCAGGGAAGCGTCGTCGCCGTTTTCATCCTGCAAGATGGTATAGGCGCCGGGGTTGTTCTGCAAATAGTAGCGCGCCACCACTTCGTCGATGGCAATCGCATCAATGGTTCCATTCTGGATTTCCATAACAGCCTTGGAATAGTCGTCGATCTGTACGACTTCTTGAAGCGTATCCTTGAAGTCAGGGTTCTCATTCAGCGCAACCTCAGCAGAAGAATCCGCTTGCACCCCGACAATCTTTCCCGCCAGATCGTTCAAACCCTGATAGGTGGAATCGGATTTCACTAAGATGATCTGGTCGTTCTTCATATAAGGGATACTGAGATTAAATTCCTCTGCGCGCTCCGGCGTTTCACTGAAGCCGTTCCAGAGGCAGTCGACATTCCCATTGCTGAGCTCTGCGGATTTGCTATCCCAATCGATGGGCTGTGTGACCAGCTCAATCCCCAGCCGGCTGCACACCTCGGTTGCCACATCGATATCAAACCCAACCAATTCGCCGGTCTGCGTATCGACAAAGCCCATCGGCGGGAATGCATCGTCCAAGCCCAGTATGAGCTGGCCCGCGCTTTCGACCTTTGTCCAAGATTCGTCAGCCGCCTCTCCTCCGGTTTCCGACGCCATATCGCCATTCGTGGCCAATCCCGCAGCGTCGTCTCCATTCCCTGTTGCTCCGTTGCCACATCCCACGCAGCCGATGACCATCAGCGCCGCCAGAAAAATTCCCCACAGTTTTTTCATGCGTACTCTCTCCTTCTTAAATCTCTCAAAAATCAGATAAAGCCCCTCCGCTGCCGCGCCGGACCACTGCCGGGAGTGTGGAGGGGTGATATACCAATATAATACTAGATTAGCGAGATAAAGTAAAGAGGCTAATGCGCCTCTTAATGCCACTTTTCCAAAAATTCGCCTATTTTTTTTGGCTTAAGAATTCTTCATAGCGGTCGCAGAGCTCGTTGGCGTCACCAAAGGCAATCTGCTTCCCACGCTCCAGCCAAAGGGCTTTGTTGCACATACTTCGCACCTGCTCCAACAGATGGGAAACTAAGATTGTGGTTGCGCCGCCATTGATGATCTCCATCATTTTTTCTTCGCTCTTTTTCCGGAACGCGCCGTCGCCTACGGAGAGGACCTCATCCAGAATCAAGACATCCGGCCGTACCAAGCAGGCAATGGAAAATGCCAGCCGGGATTTCATACCGGAGGAGAGCTGCTTGAAGGGACGGTCCTGAAACTCTTGCAAGCCCGAAAAGTCGATGATCTCCTCATACTTTTCGTTCATAAATTTGCGGGTATAGCCGAGCATCGCCCCGCGCAGATACGTATTTTCGCGCACGGTCAAATCCCCGTCAAAGCCACTGGCCAATTCCAGCAACGCGGCAATGGACCCGTTGACCTTGACCCAGCCCTTTGTTGGCACCATAATGCCGGTGACAGCCTTTAGGAGCGTGGATTTGCCCGCGCCGTTGCTGCCAATGATCCCAAGCATGTCCCCGCGTTCCAATGTGAATGATACGCCGTCCACGGCCCAGAATTCCCGCACATGGTAATTCCGCTTGATTTTGCGGAGCACATACTCCTTGATCCCGATGTCTTTAAAGTCCCCTAGGATATAGCGGATGGAGACATCCTTCGCTTCTATGATCATCGTAATGCCTCCTTACACATAATACAGGAACTTATAATTGTATTTCTTATAGATGAATGCACCGATCAATAAGACAACCAACGCGTAAAAGGCGCACAATAGATGGAAACTCGGCTCCGGGATATCGTTTTCAATTACAATCTTGCGGAAATAGCGGATATAAACAAAAATAGGATTTAGATAGAACAGATAGCGGATGTGCAGAGAAAACGCTTCTATGTTATAGAAGATTGCAGAAAAATACATAATGACCTGTGTAACCACCGTATAGAGATATTTGACATCTTTGAAAACCATATACAGCGCAGATAGGATAAGTCCCATGCCGATATTGAACACAACCAGGCATCCGATTGGGTAGAGCAGCAAAAGGAAGGTCCAACGGAATGGAATCCCATCGATCGCCACAAAGAGAAGGAACACGACTAATGTCAAACAAAAATTGATGAAGGACGAGACGTTTTTCGACAATAAAAACATGTATTTGGGTACATTAATTTTTGAAAATATTGTGGAATTGTCCATCAACGAGGACATACCACTATTTGTCGCATCGGTAAAATAGGAAAATACCAGCTGTCCACTAAAAAGATAAATCGTATAATGGGGCGTAGACCGCCCAAAGAACTGCGTAAAAACCAAACTCATGACCAACAACATCAGCAAAGGGGATAGGACGCTCCAAAACATCCCCAATACGGTGCGTTTGTACTTTTTCTTAAAATCTCTTTTTACCAGCTCCTCAAAGAGGAACTGGTATTTCCGCATTTTTTGTAACATGTTCGTTCACCCTAATCTATTTTTTAACGTTTTTAATACTTCATTTAAAGTATAGAACAATCCGTGATGATAGAAACACAAAAGAATTCCTCGCCACTTCCGTAATCCGGGTAACGGCTTCTTATCAAGGTTGTTAGACCCTGTTAAATTAAAAATAGAATCCTTATTGCTAGGAATGGATGCGTTACATAAATGGATCAAAATTCTATAATCTTCATCGTTGTAAAAATAATCACGATCCTCTATATGAGAATGGATGCCTAATTCCATAGCAATCTCTCTCCGAAAACATTCGCATATATCCCGAAAGCTCTCTTCGTTCTTTACCTTTCGTAGAGCATTCATTGTACAGCTTAAAGCAAAATTTACAAAGCTTTGCTCTACATTCTGAAAGGCCTTTCTCTGCTCTAAAGACTTCTTTAAAGCTCTACATGCTGTATAAAAGTCAAGGGGGGATTGTTCTTGTGTGTTTTGCAAATTATTTTTTGTATCTACGCGGTAATACAATAAAGAGCGGTCAATCGTGACAATCCGCTCTGCAAGTGCCAACGCCAAATTTACAAAATATACGTCGTTTGTACTACGTGTCCCCTGAAAAAGGATTTGTTCCCTTTGTATGAATTCCCTATTAAACAATTTGTTCCACGGCGCCGCTGTTGTGATTTGAAAAATTTGAGAATATATATCATGCATTGAAAAAGGCTGCTTTTGCGGTATTAAATCTTTATTATATAACCACTTTCCTTTAAAAGTAATCTTTGTTTGGTCGGAAAAACATTTTACATTAAATATCGTAATGTCTGCCCTGTATTGTTCACTGCATGCGTAAGCCCTCCTCAACATATCTGGGTGAAAGAAATCGTCCGCATCCAAAAAGATCAAATATTTTCCCTTTGCAAGCTCCATCCCTCGGTTCCGAGCTACTCCTGCATACATATTTTTCTGCTCAACAACAATTACACGTGCATCTTGGGAAGCATATCTCCGAAGTATTTGTTTTGAAGCATCCTGAGAACCATCATCTACACAGATCACTTCTATCTCCCTAAAGGTTTGCTGCAAAATACTATCCAAACACTTTTCTAAATATTTCTCCGCATTATAGACAGGAATGATAACCGATATCTTTGGTGTATCCATCGTCTAACCCCCATTACGGTGAACCATAAAAAACGCCATAGAATGCACAAGCAATTCATTGCGACAAGATCCCCTAAAAGAATAGACGCAATTAAACGGCTGATTATTAAGATATATTGTATATCATAGAAATTTTGTACACCTTACTTTTAAGTCCTATGAATTATACATTAGTCAAAGAGTCTTTTCAATTTGCTTCATGATCGTCACCAAATCTCTCATACATTATTTTATAGGAACATATTGCCTGTAGATCGCTTCATACTTGCTTGCTTCCTCTATCGTAGACGGTTGCCTCGACGGGAAACCATCGCCGGAGAAATGAGCGGCGCATTCCAAGGCATTCAGCAGTGCGTCTTCATCCCCTGCTTTAAAAAGAAAGCCATTCTTCCCCTCTTGTATCGCTTCCGGCATTGCCCCCATCTGGGAAGCCACCACCAAGCATCCTGTAGCGATTGCCTCACGAACCACGAAATTATACGTCTCATACCACAGGGAGGGGACAACAATACAATCGTGTGTTCGGTAAATCTCCGGCATGCGCTTAAACGCAACCGGCCCACGAAAGTGAACCCTTTGATCGTTTCCTGCTAGCTGCTTTAATTGCCGTTCATAGGCATCCGTTCCTGTCCCATACAGCTCCAATGTATAAGCTCCAGACAGGCGTCGGAAAGCAGCAATGAGCATATGGATTCCTTTCAATTCCGAAAAGGTGCCTACATACGCAAAAGCCTTGACTCGATTGACCGGCCCACGGGAAAAAGAAAATTCGGGTGCAATCCCATGCGGGATCACATATGGCACAACCTCCGGAAATTCCTGATGAACCACGGACGCCACAAATTCGGAGGGTACGGAAACAGCAGCAGCCTTTTGCAAAAGTTGAGCTGCATATCTATAACGCTGGGAAAAGTCCGGAACCGTATTCGTTTTGCATACCGCTGCGCATCGCCGTCCCTGTTTACAGCCGGGGCAAAAATGTCCCTGCCGGTCTACCATTGTAGCATAGTGGCAGAAAATATTGAAGTCCGTCAATGTCACAACATAGGGAATCTCACGCTCTGTACACGCCTGCAAAAACGCCGCCATCGGCTGCGGATAGGCACAATGCACCATGTCCGGACAATCCTGCTTCAGAAAATACATGGCAAAACGATGCATGGATCGATCATTCGGATCGATGCGTTTATAAAACAACCCATAAGGTGTCTTGCGATAGCGAAACTCTACCACTTCAAGCCCTTCAAAGAGGAAGGTCCGATACAGGATATCTCCTACTGAAAATGGGTACTCGTTACAATCTGCCGTACCCAGAGTAAAAACTTTTACCCGGTGCCCTTTTTCCTGTTGGGCCCGCGCCATATTGAATACAAAGCGCTCCGTCCCGCCCTGCCGGTTCGGATAAAAATAATGGACCAAATAATAGATACAGAACGGTTGAACCCTCTCTTTTATAACCGGAAGTTCTCTCTCTGGACAAGGTGGAAAAGTGGGTACTTCTGTCTTCCCGTCTGTGTGAAAACGCTTTCGGTCAACAACATATTTTTCCCAAACTTTTGCGGCTGTTCCCTTTAAACCATAATATCTGCAAATAGATAATAACGTTTTCACTGCGAATAGCCACTTCCTTTCAGACCCATAATTTACCAATCCCTATCAATTTTGCCATTCCGAAATGAAGCATACGCTTGAGGTAAATCGGTCTTTGCCGTCAACCGAGTCCTTTTGATCACTATGCGAAAAGTGTTGTTTCATCCTCCAAGTGACTTTTTACATACAACCGGCTTATCATCCAAATAACCGCTGAAGAAGCACGGACCATCCGGTGCTTCAGCAAAAAACAAAGCCACTTTTCGATCTGGTAAAACGCTGGCGTGATCAAACATTTCTTTCTCAGTTTATACAACCCCCCACTCTGCATGGCTTTTTCGCAAATCGCACATAATTGTGTGTCCCGAGTCAATTTATAAATATGATGTTTTAGAGAGCCAAATGGCCTCGAAGCTGTCTTCGCAGAGCACAAATAACCCGTTAACACCGAGAAGAAAGAAATATAAAGTAGAGGGCTCTGCTCCTCCTCCATAGATGCTTTCCCACAGAACTTCACAAGATAGTTTTCGAAAAGATCTCCTTGCCGCAGGATTTTCCAATTACCTCTGTGAATAATAGAGTTTTTTCTCTGTACATAGTGATATAAAACCTTTTGTACAATCGCTGCGGTCTTTAAATGGGGGAGCAGTTCCAGGTTAAACAAAAGATCCTCTCCAACATCACCGGAAAAAGATACCCGCCTTTGCTCGATCATCTGCCTGCAATAAATTTTATCCCACAGATTTGGAGACTTCCAAAAATATTGCATATAAAAATCCGATGGAGATGTGATTCGGATCAGGGGCGCCCCTTGACATGGCCGAGTTTCCCGATGTCCAACAAATTGCAGGTCGTAACCACATATCGCGACTTCTGCCCGATGATCGACAGCGGCCAAGAGCTCTTGGTACATATCAGGTTCTACATAGTCGTCCCCATCCACAAAACCGATATAGGTTCCTTGCGCGTATTGAAGCCCCTTATTCCGTGCTGCGGACACCCCACCGTTTTTCTGATGAAATACGCGAAGGCGTTGGTCTTTTTCAGCATATCGATCCAATATCGCACCCGATTTGTCCGTTGACCCATCGTCGATCGCGATAATTTCTATTTCGCGTAATGTCTGCGCCAATAGGGACTGTATGCACCTTGCAATATAGTCCTCACAGTTGTAAACCGGTACAATCACACTGACCTTTGGGGCATCCATTCTTTGTCCCTCCAACAGTAAAGCTCATTCTTTAGAATTATATCATAGGCCGCACCCCAGAACAACCGCCAGAGGACGGCCCCTTCATATTCTCGGGTCCCCCCACATATATTTGGTAGCATAGGGCGCGTTCAAGCGAAAACCGCACCGTTTTCCATGTCTTGAGCTTGCAATCTGAACATGCCCTAACTAGAACAGGGGGGCGTACCATGAAAGGCATCGTTGAAGAGCGCGCTGTCGAGCTCGGCGAATATATCATCGAAAACAAGGCCACAGTCCGAAAAGCAGCCAAAAAGTTTGGCGTCAGCAAAAGCACGGTACATAAAGATGTCGCCCAGCGTTTAAAATATGTCGATCCACAGCTCTATCGGGAAGTAAAAAATGTGCTAGAGGTAAACAAAGCGCAGCGGCATATCCGCGGCGGCATGGCCACCAGGATGAAATACAAAAAGGGTTCCTTGGCCGCTGTGCCCAATTCCAACCGGTAAAAGTAGAAACCTCCCTCCGATGGAACCAGATGGGAGGGCCTGCGAAAAATTCCATTGCATTTCAAACGTTCCTCCTCTATAATCATAATAACGATTCTCGTGATTATAATCCATATATCGGGAGTCGGAAAAGGAGGACGTCCATGCAAGGATTGCATCCCGCATGGCTGGCCTTGATCGGGACGGGATTCACCTTCCTCTGTACCGCTATGGGCGCAGCTATGGTTTTTTTATTCCGCAAAGGGGTAAAGGCAAATCTACAGCGCATTTTCTTAGGATTTGCCGCCGGCGTCATGATTGCCGCTTCCGTATGGTCCCTGCTGATCCCTTCGATTGAAATGGCAGAGGAGCAGGGGCAAATCGGATGGATTCCCGCAGCGGGTGGTTTTGTCTTGGGGGGCCTGTTTTTAATGCTGCTCGACCGGCTCCTTCCCCATCTGCACCCGGGCAGCGACCAACCGGAGGGGATTTCTTCCTCACTAAAGCGTACGACCATGTTGGTGTTTGCCGTGACGCTGCACAATATCCCCGAAGGCATGGCAGTCGGCCTGTCCTTTGCGCTTGTCGCACAGGAAGGCGCGCCGGTGACGTTGGCGGCTGCAATGGCATTGGCCCTCGGAATGGGCCTTCAAAATTTTCCAGAGGGCGCAGCAATTTCCCTTCCCTTGCGGCAAGAAGGCTTGTCGGCCACCCGGTCGTTCGCATACGGGGCGCTCTCCGGGATTGTCGAACCGATTGGCGGCCTATTGGCGGTTTTAATCGCTGGTTCGGTGACGCCATTGATGCCCTGGTTCCTTTCCTTTGCCGCAGGCGCGATGATCTATGTTGTGGTGGAGGAACTTATTCCGGAAGCACACCTCGGCGAACATTCCCACCCAGGGACGGCGGGCGTCATGCTTGGTTTCCTGGTGATGATGATTTTAGACGTAGCGCTCGGTTGAGAAGTCCATAGAAGAAACGGGAGACGTTCTGTAAAAAGAGCGTCTCCTTCTTATTATCCAAAGGTTTGCACCAAAGTATTCAGGATGGTCGTCGTAATCGCCTGTACGCGCAGAGCGCTCACCTGGATCTCCTGGAAGACGGTATAGAACGGCAAGAGGTTGATGCGGTTTTGCTGGATGAACCAGAAGTAATAGATCAACCCAAAGGCCATGACAGCCGCCAAACCATAGTAATAACCATAATTGCGCCAGCTACCTTTGCCCGCCAGAAAGCGTTTTTCTTTCTCTTCTTCGGTGGCGGTGGATTGCAAGGCAGCCAACAGCTCCGGGATATACAAAATCGCAGCGGTAAAGAAGATATTGCCAATCCGCTGGAACAGGAAATGCTTCCAGGTCAAGATGAAAAAGATCCCTGTATACATGGCAAGATTGACCAAAACCACATTCCTTGGATTTTGTTTGAGCAACAGTTTTTTGAAGCCGATGATCATCACCATGGCCAAAACTGGCACAAATCCCGTCATGAAGTCGCGGCCATTCATAAAGTAGAGGTTCTGCTCAGTCGCATAATATTGATAGACAAACTGCGTGACCAGGTCAAAGAGCTGCCAGGAAAAGATCAGTACCAGAACCGTAACGCCCGCATAGACGCCCATAGAAACCCGGTTGACCGGAATCTGCGCCAGGAAATAGATGGGGATCATCAGCAGCAGGGAATTGTGAAAGCTCGCCGCCAACAAAACCAGCAACATGTATGGGACGATCCGCTTTTCCTTGATATAGCGAATGGCAAATAGGAAAATAGCGATTGCCAAAGACTGGCGGAGATAGCTCAGCGTGTTCCCAAAGAAGTTGAAGGCGACAAAAATGAACATCCCAACCCACGGTTTCGGGCAGTCCCGATAGAGCACTAGCGCGGTCAGGCCGACCATAAAAACAGCGATCACCGCCGCATAAACAAAGGGGTTTCCCGTAACAAAGGAAATCAGATATGTCAACAGGCTGAACCCAAATTCAGACCGGTAGGTGTTCGCATCGCTGATTAAATACCCCCAACCGCCGCTGTGGACATTCTCAAAAAACGGCACATAAAACTGGAAATAATCAATCCCCACGTTGGTCGCCCGGATAGAAGAAAAAACAATTAGGATCACCGAGGAAATACAAAGGTATAAAATCTCCTTTTTCCGGCTCGGTTTCCATTCCCCCAAAAGCAGGCCAAGAATTAAGATGCTAAATACAATGATGGCATATGCCCACATATAGTCGCCCTCTTTCTTATCGTTTTATATTGCGCCTCTAAGCACAAATATCCCCTTTAAAAAAAGGTCACATAGGGAATCAGATTGATGCGGTTCTGCAGCAGGAACCAGATATAATATAGGGTGCCAAAAAAGAGCGTAACGCCGAGGCTGTAATAATAATATTGCCGGTGCCAGTTCTCCACACTCTTCCTCTTCCGGCGCTCCCGCATCTGCTGCTTCCGTTCGGACCGCATCTGGAACCTCCGCTGCTCCAAGTCCTCGTCCGCAGCGGGTTCGATCCGGATCCCTTTAAGGAGCTCGGGGAGCAAAAAAATCGCGCCGGCAAAGAAAATATTTCCAATCCGCTGAAAAATATAATGTTGGCAAGTTAAAATAAAGAGCAAACCCGTGCATACCGTCAGATGGACCAGCGCCCCATTCTGTGGGTTCTGCCGCAGTAGGCGGCCTTTCAACAAAAGGGCCACAACCGCCAAGGATACGGGGATAAACGCGGTCTGCCAATCGCGCCCACGCAGGAAATAAAGCCCTTCCTCCGTTGCATAGAACTGGTAAACAAATTGGGTGATAAATTCGAAAATCGGCCAGAAGAAGGCCATAATTAGAATCGTCCCTGTCCCATACACCGCAAGGGTTTTCCAACAAATGGGAACCTGCGCCAAAAAATAGAAGGGAATCAGCAGCAGGATGGACTTGTGGAACGTCGCCGCCAGCAATACGATCAACAGATATGGCACAAAACGCTTTTCCTTGAGATAGCGAATGGCGAATAAGAAAATCCCAATGGCGAAGGACTGCCGGATAAAACTCATGGAATTGCCGAAAAAATGGAAACTTACAAAGATAAACATCCCCACCCAGGGAATGGAACAATCCCGATAGATGGCAATGGCCGCCAATAGCACCAGGATCGTTGCCGCAACCGCCATAAAGACGTGGACATCCCCGGTAAACCGGGAAATCGCAAAGTTGAGAAAGCTAAAGCCGAACTCCATGCGGTATTCATTCTGTGGCCCGGTCAAAAATTGCCATCCCTCCCGATGCATCTGTTCAAAGTATGTCTGATACATCGGATAGTCAATGCCAACCGTCTCCCCGCGGAATGCAGCAAAGAGAATCAACCCCAAGGAAGCGATCCCCAAGTAAATCGCGTCTTTCCTCCTGCTTGGATTCCGTTCGCATAAGAGGAATCCAGACACAACAAGAAACAGCAACAGCAAAACATACGGCAGCAAAGCTGTCTCCTCCCTATTTCCACACCCTTCCGCCAAACGGCAATACGGCAGTCCCCGCTGCTTTGGGGTAGCCGCAACGCTCTATCCACGCGGAAATCTTCGTTTTCACAGGCATTTATGGAATCATTATAGCACAGAATCCCTTCCTTTTCAGAGATCTTCGCTTTTGTTCACAATTCCTTTAAATATGGTTAGGAACAAGATCTTGATATCCAAAAGGAAGGTCCAGTTTTCAATGTAATAAATGTCACATTTGATCCGTTCTTCAATGGAGGTATCCCCACGCCAGCCATTGACCTGGGCCCATCCCGTAATCCCGGGACGGACAAGGTGCTTCATCATATACAGGGGGATCTCCTCCCGGAACTTTTCTACAAAATACGGGCGTTCGGGCCTCGGCCCTACTAGGCTCATATCCCCTTTTAGCACATTCCAGAGCTGCGGCAGCTCGTCCAGGCTGTACTTGCGCAAAAAGGCCCCAAACCCGGTCCGGCGTCCGTCGTTGCGGGTTCCCCATGTGGTCATATCCGCATTGTTCTCCGTACTCATGGAACGGAACTTATACATAGTAAATTCCCTCTTGCGGCGGCCGATGCGTGTCTGGCGGTAGATCACCGGACCGGGGGACGAACATTTCACGCCGATCGCCACCCCCAAAAAGACGGGGGACAGAAGGACCAGGCCCAAAAGTGAAGCCACAATATCAAAGCTCCGCTTTAAAAAGCCGTTTACCAAATTGTCCAATGGCACGCGGCGCAAGTTGATGAGCGGCATGCCTTCCACCACGTCGATATACGGCCTGGTGGGCAAGAATTTCGTATAGAAGGGGAGCAGGCTGGATTTGACCCCTTCCCTTTCGCAGGTATCGATGATCTCCTCCAACTCCGGGAATTCATCGTAATCGAGCGAGATAACCACCTCGTCGATCTCCTTATTTTCCAAAAGGTTGGAAAGGTCCTGGAACGTCCCCCGATAGGGAAGGTTGCGTTTCCCCACATTTTCCGGTTGCCCGCTCAGATAGCCGCAGACGTCGTATCCCAGACTGCGGTTCAGCATGATCTTATCGTAAAATTCTCCGGACGCCTGGTTCCAGCCGACGATCAGGAGCTGCTTCAGGTTATATCCCTTTTCGCGCAAGCGCCGCAGGATTTTCCGGATCGCCACCCGTTCGATGGAGCCGAACAGGGTATTCATCCCCGCGAACAGCACAACGACCATTCGGGAAACGTTGACCTCCTTCAAAAAGAAGACCAACACAAAGATAAAGACCGAACCAACCATATTCGCCTGAACAATTTTTCCGATCTCCGACACAAGCGCTTTGCTTCGGAAGGAATCGTGCAGGCCAAAATATTGATACAATAAAAAATAAAACGGGATTACCAGGACCATCAGCCTCAAATAGTAGACGATTCCAATGCGGTCATGGCCACCATCCAACACGTTAAAACGGATCACAAAGGCCAGGACCATAGAAATCAGGCAGATGCATGCATCCAGCACCACCATGGTCACATTAAAAATCCGTTGGTTTTCTTTGAGCATCTGTGTATCCCCCTCCTTTCTTCGGATTTCACAGGGATGTGTCTATTGTACGGCATTGGCCATGAAATGGCAAGCAGACAAGCAAAATTCCATCTTGCTAATTTAAGAGATGTAAATTGCCATCTAGAGGGAGCAAAAAGGGGTCCTGGCACAAGGCCAGGACCCCTGGAACAGCCGCCAGCTTATGCATTCATCATTCTGGCGGGCACTGCCTTTCTGTTTGTCGGGCAGATATTATATATGATGCCGTCTTTTGCCACCATGGAAATGGGGATTTGGGGCAAAAGCTTATGAAGGACTTCCACAAATCCATTAACGGGGGCTTCCGCCATTCCCGTCACAATATGAGTCGCTCCTATTTGTTTTACAAACCCGACTGCCAACAACGCTGCGTCATCATGAAAATAGACGGACATTTCTGCCTGCACGTCGCGCGATGTCTGCCGCAGATACTCCAACTCCTCACAGTCGGCATCGAACCCCGCCGAAGTCGGCTGTACACACAATACATGCAGTGGAACCGACCGCTCTTCTGCAATCCGCTTCCCTGCTTTAATCAATCTGTCACAATCGCGCTGGCCTGTAACACAAACCAGAACCGCTCCTCTGCTGTTCACGAATGTACCTCCTTTCTACCAGTCTCATTCCGTATGCCCGTGGGGAACCGGGCTATACAAACCTGTCTGTTCTCTTTCCCCGTCTATTTAAGTATAGTAAAATTTCCGCTGGGTATGGTAACGTTCGGTGTCTATTTCATGAATAAACTGTTAAGGATTCACCCGAACGGACAACTCGCATCCAATTTAATCTCCACCCCGTTACATCAATTGAAACGCACTTCACCGAAAAGAAGGGGCCTTTTCATTTCGTATATAGTGTACCACGAAATTAATAATATTTCCAGCAACATTCTTGTAATTTTTATGAATATATTCTAAACTTTACAGGCAGAGATCAAAAAAGCAGAGTCAAAAGATTCCTCTCTTGACTCTGCTTTTTATGCCCCTAAACGTTGCCGAGGGCGCCTATTCAAAGATTGTGAGGGGGTCAATCCACTTGCCGGACTTCTTAACCGCAAAATGTAGATGTGGGTCGTCAGCGCTCTCACAAGGGGTTGTCCCAACCGTCCCGATTTTTTGACCGGCCTTGACCGTATCGCCGGCTTTCACGTCCATCGTTTCCAGGCCACAGTAGCATCCGCCGGTCTCGCCGTGCTCGATATACACGACATTCCCAAATAGGTCGTCGTGGTAAGCGTTTTTCACGGTCCCATCGGCGATCGCTTTCACTTCCGTGCCCAATTCCGCAGCGAAATCCACCCCCGCATGCGCGCGCCAGTCTTTCATCGTTTTAGAATAGATTAGATTGTCGATGCTAAATTTTTGCACAACCGTTCCATCGACCGGATACGAAAAAGACAATGGAACCGTCGTGGTCTTTACGGCGGGCTCTTCCGAGGAAACCGGCGCTTTGGATTGCGGCGCCTGGCTGCTGGGGGATGTGCTCGGCGGTGCGGATGGTGTGGAAGATGTTGTGCCCGGCGAGCTGCTTCCAGGGACCTCCAACACGCCGCTCACCGCTTCATTCGCTGGATAGGCCGTTGTTTGGCTGCTGGATGGTTCCTCCTCCGGCGTCGCATAGTTGATAACGCTATCATACGTCGTCCAGGCGGCCACACCGATTGCAATTAAACAGACGCCCAGAGCAATGTAAAAGCCTTTGGAAGCCCCTCCGGATGAATGGTTCTTCTGATAGTGGTTGTTAGTCATTCGTTGCACCTCCGAGTCTATTTTTGCCACCTATTTCGGGGAATATGCGGCAGCTGCAAAAATAGGAACCGTACACAACAAATGAAAAAAGACCGAACCCTTACGGATTCGGTCTTTCTTCTTAGCTTGAGGGGTATATTGAGGAGGGTAGAACATGTATCAAGTTCTGGTGCGGCTCCATTGCTTGATTACGGTTCTTATTATACTCACTTTACCGATTTGAGTTGTTACGATGCTATGAATATTCTTTAAACTATTTCAGTAGATTTTTTGAACGAATTTCCGTAGAAATTGCCAAAAAGGGACGCTTTGGGAAGAAATCCCTCGAAAGTTTCACAAACAAACGTTTACATTTTTTGACCGCCTGTGTTATAATGGAATTATTAAAATAACCATTTTCATAGATGTGTACCGCCTTTCTCTATAATAAAGGGGCAATGGATAGAAGCCTTCGCAGGCGCCCATCTATTTTTCTAACATGCTCTTCCGAATGGCTCCGGAAATGGATCGAAAACCACCACCAGGAAAGTGAGGATGCGATATGTTGACAGAAAGCCAAAAGAAAGTATACGACTATTTAAAAAGCCGGGCACAGGGCGGCCTTCCTCCGACCGTTCGGGAAATCTGCAAAGCGACCGGCCTGAAATCCACGTCCAGCGTCCACGCGCACCTGAAGACACTGGAACGCGAGGGATATATCAGCCGCGACGCCGGCCTCAACCGCGCCATCCATCTTGTGGGGGAGCAGCCCACTGTACAGGTGCCGGTCGTTGGCCGTGTGGCTGCGGGGCAGCCCATCCTCGCAGTGGAAGAGGTGGAGGGTTATGTCCCCTTCTGCCCGCCCAACCAAAATGCCGACGACTACTTTGCACTGCGCGTGCGCGGGGAAAGCATGAAATGCGCCGGCATCCTGGACGGGGACCTTGTGATTGCCCGCAAAGTATCCACAGCGGAGGACGGGGAGATGGTCGTCGCCCTGATCGAGGATGAGGCGACGGTCAAATATCTGTATCGGGAGCCCGACCGCATCCGCTTGCAGCCCGATAACCCGGAGTATGAACCCATCTATGCGACCGACGTCACCGTGATCGGAAAAGTCGTCGCAAGCATCCGCTATTATAAATGAGCAAACATCCCCTATAAACAGACTGGCGCGGCCCTGCTTTTAGCAGAGCCGCGCCGTTTGATTTTCAAAATTTAATCCGCTTCGCCGTCTTCCGCCAACAACACTGCCCGGAGAGGGGAGGCTTCCGCCCCCTTCAAGTAGAGTGGGAACGCCACCAACGTATAGGTACCCTCCTTCACATGGGACAGGCACAACCCCTCCAAAATGGGAATATCTGCACCCAGGAGTTCAACATGCGGCCCCGCCTCCTCATGCGGCGCGCCGATGCTCCAGGCATCCGTCCCAACCAACGTCACGCCGGCGGCAGCTAAGGCAAATGCAGCGCTTGTGGAGAGGTAAGCCTCCCCTCCGCCCTTGAACAATAGGATCTTTTCGCAATAGGGCATGATACGGTCGATGTCGGCCCCCGTGACAATCCCGTGTGCTGACACAACTGTGCAGCGCCCCATAAACCGGGACAGGTCCAGCTCGTCCACCGTCTTTCCGTCGTTGATAAAATGGCGGGGGGCATCCACGTGGGTGGCAGAATGGCACCCGGTATAGAACCCGGAGAGATTGTATGAATCCCCCAGCTCCATGCGCCGCACCAGTTCACGGCGAGGCTCCGGGTCCCCCGGATAAACCGGTGTAGAAAATAGCTCCCGCGAAATGTCGATGACCTTCATATCCTGCCGCCTCCTTTTCCCTGTCACTTTTTGTAATCTTTTGAAATCTTTTGAAAGATCTGGTCCGTTTCTTTTGTTTTATGGGTAGGGGATTTCTGCTTGCTCGATTCCTATATATTTTCCAACATTGGCAGCGCCGTGCAAAGCAATTCGGTTGTCTGATGCGCGGCAAAGGTGGAAAATTGCTCATAGTCCACGCCCGCGTTGCTATCCGCATTGTCGGAAATACAGCGCACCGCTGTGTATTTGGTTCCATTGATATAGCACACCTGCGCAATACTTCCGCTCTCCATCTCACAGGCAACCGCCCCAAAGGTGGAGGCGATCCAATGAAGTTTTTCTGCACTGCTGATAAATTGGTCCCCGGAGGCGATCCGCCCAATGTGGACGTTTCCCTGGTACGCGCAGCGTCTCGCAGCCTCGGCAAGCACCCGATTCATTTCAGAGGAGGTGGGGATGACAACCAAGTTGATTCCGGATACCATGCCAATCTGGTCGCCGATCTGGGTGGTATCCACATCGTGCTGAATGGCACCGTCCGCTAGGACCAGGTCCCCGATCTTGACATCCGCGCCGATTCCGCCGGCAACGCCGCTGTTGATAATCCGGCTGGGCGCATAGCGCAGGATCATCGTCTGCGCACAGATCGCCGCATTGACCTTCCCAACATTACAGCGCGCTACAACGCACTCTACCCCTTGGATGGCGCCGCGCACAAAGTCCATTCCACTGATGGTTTCCGTCTGTGGATGTTCCAGTTTTGCAAGAATTTCTTCTACTTCAATCGCCATTGCACCAATAATACCGATCATCATTCATCCCACCATTCTCAAAAATACAGACCGGTTTTCTTCGGAAAAAACCGTCTGAAAATCCATTTTTTTACAGTATACCTGATTGGCGTTGGAAATGCAATTGCTTTACATAATCACAAAATTTCTGTTGTATTGAAAGAATTTTTGTAATATAATTGGAACTGTTCAACAACCCGATGTGTTAAAGAGAGGATGGAGCGAAAGAAAGATGAACCGAATACTGAAAAAACTTGTTTCCGCAGTTGCCCTGGGCCTGACCGTCTGCCTGTTTTCCGCATCTTTGTGCAGCGCTGCGGCCGCGGCAGCAGAGCCTACACAGGAGCGTACCATCGCAACCCAGCAATACGATGGTCCCAACGGCCGCTTTAAGGTCTACCTAAGCCCGTCTGCCCAGCCTTGGAATCCCTATTGCGACGGCAGCGGCAGCGAGGAATACTATATGCGGCAGGTTGCCACCGCTATGATCCCCTACTTGCAGAGTTACGGCATTGACTACGTCCTGCCAGGTGCGCAAACGGGGTCCTCTTCCACCCAAAAAGCTTTCCTGACCAACCGTGCGAACGAAGCCAAAAATACCGGATGCGACCTCTATTTGGCGATCCACTCCAACGCCGCCAACGGCAATACCCGCGGCACGCGTATTTACTATTATACAAAGAGCTCGGAAAGCCTACGTTTTGCAAAAGTTTTGCAATCGAATTTTAATTATCCAGACAAATCCAACATCAAGCTCGCCTACAACGACGCGCTGATGGAGATGTACCTGCCTACGATGCCCCATGCATTGATTGAAACTGCTTTCCACGATAACGCGCAGGACGTCACATGGATTAAGAGCAATATCAACACCATGGCTAAAAGTTTAGCGGACGCGGTGAACGCATATGCGCAGGGGAGTTCCGGTACTTCGGTCGCTGCGGGCCTTTCTATGAACCGTATTTTTGCAAACCTTTCCACAGGTACTGCCATTATTTTAAATGTCTCTTCTACAACCGGCCAGGCAGTTCCAACCTTGACTTGGCGCTCCAGCAACCCGGCGGTTGCATCCGTTGACCAAGGTGGCTTCGTATTGGGTATGAGTGCTGGCGATACAGTAATTTCGGCTACTACTCCAACGGGCCAATCTGTGAGCTGCACCGTCACCGTGACAGGGCCCACCATGCAGATTGGCGGCGGCCCGGTGGCTTCCGCTGAGGGAGAGTACATAGGGGATTCCACTGAGGAAACAGGACCGATCACTCCAACCGCTTGAAATCCATATTTATGATAGACCATCAAAACCACCTGTCGAATGTGTGGTTTACACAGGGCTAAAAGCCCATAGCTACCGGCCAGCGCCGTAAGGCGCTGGCCGGTAGCTATGTCCAGGCGGGGAGACTTATTTGCCGTTATTTTTTGCAGCCTTTGAAGAGGGATTCCCATTACCGTCTGCCCTTCCAAAGGTGTTCATATTCCTTTCCCTTTCATTGGCCTTATGCCATGCCGTACTTCCCCTGTTCTGCAAAGGGTTTTCGAATGGTTGCCTCCTTTTAATCCCAAGGGAGTCCATCTGACTTCTCGCTTTTTTCTTTGTAGAATACGTTCCTCCTATCCTTCAACGCGGATGCCATGGCGATCAGATCACACACTTCATCATGAGGCAAGCTCATATGAAACATGATTTTCCCGTTTTGATAAATCCATGGGCCTGATTTGTTTAAATTACGATAGACAATCCGATGTGATGGTTGCAATTCCATGTTGTATGTGCGAAACTCGGCTTGTCATTTATTTTTGAATGTCCTCCTTCTGTTGTTTCTTACAGTTTCCAGACCGCAAACTTATTCAGAAGGAGTTTTTCTTTCTATATCATCGGCACGAGCCTTCTTTTGAACCACGCGACTATCACGTGGTTTTCTTTAAATATAAGGAAGGAGCCCGGCACAAGCCGGGCTCCTTTTATATTTTGGAAGGAAGAAGAAAAAACGCTTATGGATTCCCGTCCGCCATCCGGGGTGAGGTTGCCCGGACGGCGACGATTTAGAAAAGGAACACAAATAGTTGCCTAGTAGCGGCCAGGCTGTTGCCTGATTCCGCATCTAAGGAAAATTGCTTACGCTCCGATGGTCACCACACAGTGCTTCTGCGGTGCGCCATTCGGCAGGGTGGTATAGATGCCAGAGGACTGGCCACTCTCGCCCACCGCCCAAATGCGATAGTAGAAATCGTTTCCAATCCGTGCAACGAACTGCGTCTTAAACACGCTGCCGTCTCCCACGGTAAAGCTCGGGACCATGGTGTTATCACCGTTGCAAACTGTCATCTTAAAGCAGTATGCCTGCCCACGCTTCATCGTAAAGTTTACGGTCGTATCGCTGCGCACATATGCGCCGGCTGCTGCAACGCTCTGGCCTGCAGAGACTACGCCTGCCGCGCCGTATGCGTTGGAGGAATTCTGGGAAGTGCTACCCTTCGATCCGTTTCCAGGATTCGGAGCGGGTGTCTCCGCCTTTTCCAGGCCCTGTTCAGCATCTTGCAGCTGATAGAACGCTGTCGCCAGCATCTGTCCATCCGCTTCTTCGTCCGCTGCTACCGCCTTTGCCGCAGCCAGCGCACTCCGGAACGTTGCGGCACTGCTCGCTGTATAAGCGTCCAGGTCTACGCGTTCCATTTCTGCAATATATGCTTTCAATTCTTCTCTCGACGGGATCTTCCGCAGGTTCAGCATGGCTTTCACCAATGCCTGGGCTGCTTCGTCAATCGCAGACTGCGTGGCATTCTGATCCAAAGCTTTTGCCGCTGCATAAGCGGTTTGGAATTCTTCCTGGCCATCCGGCAAGTACTTTCCAGCCTCGATATCTTTTGCCACGGTCTCTGCTTTTGCAAGCGCAGCATCCAAGGAAGTGCGGTCCGCAACTTTTACCAGGGCCTGAGCCGCATTCAGCAGGGCATCATATGCCGCGGTGATGTCGTTTTCCAGCGCTTCGTTGTCCGCCAGGACATCCGCTGCTTGTTGCAGGGCTTCCGCGAACGGCGCCCAGCTTGTGCTGGTATAATCGCTCTCGGACAAGTTCTTCAAAATATCGTACAGGTCTTGCAAGGCGCTCTTATCGCCCGGCTGGAAGTCCAAATAATGGATGACATCCAGCAAGTCGCTCCACGCCTGGTCGATCTCTGCCTGCGTTGCCGCCGGGTCTTCGATAATCTTTCCAGCAGCATCGTAAGCCTTCATGAACGCTTCTTTTACGCTCGGGATCAGCTTATCCACTGTGCCATCATCGACATAAGTCTTGGCGTATGCATAAAGCTGCTCCAGAATCGTCTTGTTTGTGACATCAAACAGGAAATCGCTTTCGGTTCCCACGTCTTTTGCCGTCACAGTGTACGTGTAGGAGCTTCCGGTGATATTTTCGGTCTTGCCGTTGACCGTCACAGCACGGAACTGCTCGCCCTCTCTGCGCGGTTCAAACGTCAACTCTACCTGCATATCATCCGTCATGTCTTCTATGACGTATTTTCCGAGCAGGTCGGCAATCTTCTGCGGCTCGCCATTCACTTTCAGCGTGACGTCTTTGCTGTTATAGGTGATTACCACGGAACTAGATGCCACGGTTCCCACCACTGCAAAGGCGCTGTCTGCATTGAAGTGGTCGCTCTGCCATACAACAACGCCGTTCTTCACGGTGCAATCCACATTCCGGATCACGCCGTCATTGGATACTTCGACAACACGCAGGGTATCCGGATTCAGCTGGGCCGGAACCGGTGCGGAAATCGTTGCGACGCCATTGGGTGTTACTGTTGCGCCGCCGGACTGTACATCCACGGCATACGCCTTGAAGCGCTCCTGCGTTCCTGCGAGGGAATTCTTCAGTGCGTCCACGGCTGCCCCGGAGGACAAGTCTTCGACAAACAGTTCGCTGTCTGCCGGCAAAACGCCGCTATCGCCATGGACGGTGACGCCTGTCGCTGCATCCAGCAGGTCAACCGGCAGTGCATTCAGCTGATCAGCAGCTGATGCATAGGTGTAGAATGCCACATCGTCAATCTGGCCCTTAAAGGCTGCCGTCGTGCTGCCAATCCGGTTCAGCGGGGTGATCAAAGACGCCCACTGGTTTCCGCCGGTCGCCGTATTCTCCAAGGTATGAACCTTTTCTCCATTGACATACAGGGTGGTTTTTGTGAATTCCATGACCATCGTAATATGTACCCACTCGCCCTTGGGCAATGTGTAGTCAAACGAATAGTCACGGAAGTCGCGCGAGAAACCAAACTTTCCTGTCTCTTTCTGTACGGCCTTGATCGCACCGATCGGGGACTCGAACAGGATCTGTTCGCTGTCGTCGCTATCGGCATCGCGCTTGACCCAGAAGTCCAGCGTGGTATTGATGCGCGCATCCGAAATCGGCGTCTCTACATAGCTCTCGCCGCCTGCCAACGTCAGTGCTTTGCCGTCGCGGCCGTCCGTATAGGATACGTTCACGCCTTCGCCCAGCAGGTTGTATGCGTTTGCAGAGGAATCGCGTGTTTCTACGCCGTCTTCGAAGTCATAGCGCAGGACCGTCTGCGTATTGCTCTCGACTTCATAAGTCGGGTTGGTGTTCGGCGCATACAGCACTTCTTCCGTCAAAGCGTCGATCGCCGCCACATCATAGTCTTCGCAGCTGCTCCACAGCTTCTCGCCAAAGGTTGGGAGAATGTCAAACATACGGTCAAACAGCTCAACATCCGTGGTGCCATTATCCGATCCACCGGTCTTATCGTTCCAGAGTGCATAGGAACCGCCGAGCATCTGCGGATCGCCCGCCGGAACGACCAGTTTGCCGCCATAGATCTTGGTCGGGTCGTACGTATTGAGGATATGGCTCTTAGACAGATAGTCCCAATAATAGCCCGCGCCAGGTACGATATAGACATCGCCATCGTTGATGTTGATCATCTGATAGCCCTTGTCGTACATCTCCTGGGCATCCGCGTAGCCGACGTACCACATGTACATCTGTACGTTCTCCGCCGTGATCGGCGTCACGCCGTCGTTCTCCGTCTGAGAGCCCCAGAGCCGCGGCGTATGGTTCATTTCGTCGCGAATGAAGCGCAACAGGTCGTCCTGATATTTCCGGAACGCTTCCTTGCCTTCCTGATTAGAACCCTTGTACTCGTCGGTACCAATATTGACTACGGTATCCTCCAGGAAGACCGGATCCTCCTCTTGCATGTATTCTGCCCATACGGACTTGATAAATTCAATTGTTTCTGGGTTACTGACATCCAGGTAACTACTGTTCGGCCCGTCGCGTCCCAGGTCTGGGCGCGCCCAAACAAACGCCAGGGAATGTCCGGGGGTGTCAAATTCCGGCACAATATTCACGCCCTGCGCCTTGGAATCCAACAGGAAGTTCCGGAATTCATCCTTCTTGTAATGGAGATCTGTGCTGGACAAGCCCGGTACGTCCGATTCCAAACGGAATCCGGCATACGTGCAGTCAAACGAGTTGTCCGACAGATGCAGGTTCAGGTCGTTCATCTTGTACCAGGACATCTGCTTGACCCACATCTCCAGGTAATCCATCGAGACAGGCTTACGGGCCACGTCGAACATGAACCCACGGACCTTGTACTTCGGATAATCGCGCACCAGGCCCTTCGGGATCGTTGTGCCAGTCTGCTTGAGGATCTGAAGAATGGAACGTGTCGACCAGAAGGCCGCTGTCTCCGTGCTCATACGGATGGTGACGGCATCGCCGATCTCCATGTCATAGGTCTCTTTTTCCAGCTCGATATCGCTCGGCTTGAAGTAGAAATCACCGGCGGCTGAATCTTGGCCGATTTCCACCTGGATGGGGTTGCCGGTGATATCCAGATAGTCCTCCGCAAAGCGGTCCGCCATATCCTTGTACGATTCATCCAATGCAGGATCGAGCAGGATGCGGCTGTTTTCGGTGATTTCAAAGTCACCCGTGTGGCCAAACCACTGCTGCAGCTCTGGCAGCACCTTCGGCTTTGCATTCTGCGAGAGAGCCGCGTCGTACTGGCCGGGGACCGTCATAGGTACTTCATACAGAATGGTTTCATCCGGGTTGGTTGCGCTGACGAGTTTGTACTCAACCATCACGTCGGTATCCACCAACGGCTTGAGGATATTGCGGTTCGCATCGATAACTTGCTCATAATCGGTACCGCCATAGGTCACTTCAACGCCTTCCGGCATCTCCGGGATCTCCAGCTTGGTATCCTCGTCCGTCAATTCGATGGAGCTCAGAAGGTTCTTCGCCTGGTCAATCTTGCCGACGAAGTCCAGGTCCTGATACAGGCCAAACTCGCAGAGTTCTACGCCATTTCCGCCTTCTACGGCGTCAATCACCAATTTGACATACTTGGACGTATACTGTTCGTCCAGGATGAACTCCTCTTCCGCTTGCATCTCACGTTCGCCTACAGAATAGATCGACTTCCAATCCGTGCCATTGTCGGAAAGCTCAATATGGAAATCCACACGTGCGTCCGTGTTGTTCCACTGAAGCTTCAGACGGTTGAACGGGACTGCTGCGGGAAGCGTAACTTCCAGAGAAGCAGTATCCTCAACGTTTCCGCTCGCCCAATAGGTGGAGAGGTCGCCGTCCACCGCATAGTCGGCGCTGCTCTCCGGCGTGGTCTGGGATGCCTCGGCAAAGCGGTTCTCCGCCTTATTGATATTGGAGACATCCGGCGCCCAAATGCGCACCTCGTAGATGGAGGCGTTTCCGCTGCTGACACCCGTCAGGCCGGTGACGGTGTACTGGACATACCGGGCTGTTGTCCCTTCCGGAACCACATCCGTGACCCACTGGCTATCCGCATTTTCGCTGCGGTCGATGCACGGCGTAAATGTGTCGCCGTCCGTGCTGGTGGAAATCGTGTACTGATAAGCTCTCTCCTCTGTGCCATAGAACAGCGTATCAATCTGGGAGATTTCCTCTTCTTTTCCGAGGTCAATCATCGCCCACTGCGGGTAGCTGCCGTCTGCCGCTGCCCAACGGGTTTCCAGGTCGCCGTCCGTCATATTGGCCGCTACGTTGCCTTTGCTGATTTCTTCACCGGACACTGTCATCGTCTTTCCAAATGCAAAGTTGGCAGGATCCAGGTGGTAATCACCGGGCAAAGGCTCCGGCTTCGGCCCATAAACCTCAAGCTCATAAATCGAAACAGAGGGATAACCGCTGTGTTCGGTGCACAGGATACGCACATAGCGCGCTTCCTGCTGCTCTTCAAACGTAATCGTCTTGGTCGCTTCATGTTCGCTGATCGGGACAGTCGCCGCATCGGTCCACTGCTTGCCGTCGTTGGAGAGCTGTACCTTGTAGCCCACATCAATGGAACCGAAGCCTTCCCAGAAGATCTTCACAGAATTGATCTTGCAGACCTGCCGGAGATCCACCTGGAGCCAATCGCCAACGCCGCCGCCTTCAACGGCCCAGCGGTTACTCTTGCCAACCTTTCCGTCGACCGCCTTATCCGGCGTATTGCCATAGTTGTCGTTAGAAGCTGTTGCAAAACGTCCGAGCGCCAGGTTGACGTCCTCATCTACCGGCTCCTCATCCGGGTCCGGTCCATAAACTTCCAGTTCATAGATCGAGACGGAGGGATAACCGGTGTGCTCGGTGCACAGCACACGCACATAGCGTGCTTCCTGCTGCTGGTCGAATACCAGTTCCTTTGTCTCTTCGTGCTCAGCGATCGGGACAGTCGCTACGTCGGTCCATTCGCTGCCGTCGTTTGACAGCTGCACCTTATAGCCCACCTGATAGTTGGTGATGCCTTCCCAGAAGATCTTTACCGAATCGATCTTGCAGACCTTTCCGAGATCCGCCTGGAGCCAATCGCCGACGCCGCCATTTTCATGCGCCCAGCGGGAATCCTTGGCGACTCTCCCATCGAACGCCTTCTCCGGCGTGTTGCCATAGTTGTCGGCCGAAGCAGACGCGTTGCAGTTCAGAGCCAAGTTGACCGTCTTATCCTCCGGCGCATACACCTCAAACTCATAGAGGGATGCGTTATATCCCTGCGGATTGGACTGGCTGACTTCCATCTTGACATAGCGTGCCTGTGTCCCTTCAGGAGCTTCGTCTTCCACCTTGCCGCGCGTGGTGTTATTGCTCCGATCGACACAAAGCTCGTAGCTATTGCCGTCGATGCTTGTGTAAATTTTATACAAGTACGCGCGGGAGGTTTCGCCATAGAAATAGGACGTAAAGCTTGCGATGTCGTATACCTCACCCAGGTCAACGATCGCATACTGCACAGGATCGTATGCGCCAGAAGACGCGCCCCAACGAGTGCTCATATCGCCGTCCGTCATAGCGTCTGCAGGGGTGAAGCCCGGCTTATCGGTCGAAACCGTCACTGGCTTGTGCAGCGCAAGGTTTTTACTGGTGTCAGGCTGTTCGCTCAACTTGTTGATCGCAAATTCCTTGATATTGATCCAACGGTTGGGCGAACCGGTAAATTCGTCCACAAACTCGTCCGTAGCGGTATAGCGCAGATACTGCGCCTGGATCTCCAATCCTTCAACCGAGACAATATTCGTGTCGTATTCGCCGATCTCATTCCAAGTTTTGCCGTCGGCAGACCATTCCAACAGGCCCTTCTTGAAATAATGCGTGCCATCCATCGTAATGACGACGTCCGTAATGTCCGTCATCTGCCCCAGGTTGACGCCAAAATACGCGCCCTTTGCGGCCGGGCTGAATTTATCGGTGCCCGTTGCCGTAGAGAGGCTGCCGTCGAGCATGGGAGCGTAATTGATGGCGAAACTGCCGAATCCACGCGGCACAGGTTCCTCTCCCTGGGCCAACTGGATTCTGCATTCCAGCAGATACTGGATGTTCTCGATAAACGGCATGATCTCTTTCGATGCGGCAACCTTGCTGTTTGTTCCGGTTGCGCTCTGGTATTGCGCACGCAGGTCTGTCAACGCTTGCTGCGCCATGGCAATTGCATCCGGATTGTCGAGGGGAACCAGATCCAAATCCATCAGGCCCTGTACGGTATCCCGTGCAGCTACTGCAATATTGCCCATCTTGTCCAGCCAGGGTCTGAGCTCTTCTGAAATCCCGTTTGTCCCCTCATAAGCCTTGAGCGTTTCCACCGCATCGGCAAGCTCCTGGAAGCGATCCACAAGGATTTCACCGGATTCCGTGCAATCCTCGCCGTTCGCATACGCCTGCTCAAAGGCTTCCATATCCTCCAGAATATAGGCCGATTCCGGTGCATTAAACGGATTCCAGCCGTAAGTGGAATTCTGGGAGAAGATCCGCAGTGCCTCTGCCGCTTCCGGATCATCCGGGATCACCCAATCAAAAGATGCCTGCCAGCTGGCGTCGGAATCATAATCGTGGGTATTCCAGGTATAGTCCGCTACGCTAAACAGGGAAACCTTGGAAATCTGTGCCTGGTTCATCGGGTTAGAAACCAAACCGGAGATGTTTTCCACATCCGGATACAGGCCATTGGACGGCCCCATATGGGCGTAACCTGCGCGGCCCAGATCGTTTACCGGATAGTTCCACCAGACATACACCGGGCGGTTGGCATATTCACAGAACCAGTCGATCATCCCCTGGTCAACCTGCGAAACAACCCAGTCGCCCGTCCACATAATTTGTACATCCTCAGGAAGCGCTTCGTCCAACATCTTCAGATGATTCTGCGTGCCGGTCGTCCCGTCGTCTTTCCGGTAGACCTGCGGGCAGAAGATCAACGGCTTCACGTCGCCCTTCTCTTCAATATACGCTTGAACACCGGCTGCAAATGTGGCCAGGTTTGTGAAATCCGTCGAAGAATCGTCGAAGAACAAGCCGAACTGACGCACGCCGATGCTATACAGCTGGTCAAATTTGTCAAGCAGCGCCTGGAGGTCTTCTTCCGATCCCAGGTCAATGCTCCCGCCCGGATGGGCTGCCCAGACGAACTGCACCTTGGTCTCACGGCCCAGTTCAACCAGCTCCTGGAGCTCCGCCAGCTTGTCATCCGGATAGGGATCTTTCCACTGCCCTCTGTGATACGGATCATTCTTGGGGCCGTAGAGATAGGAGTTCATCTTGAACTGTCCGCAGTACTCCATGATGCTCTTACGGTTTTCATGGCTCCACGTGCCATAAAAGCCTTCGATGAAGCCGCGGAACGCAATGCTCGCATAGTCTTCAATCAACAGATCGCGGACCTCGCCGTCCGCCTGGTTCAAAATCTGGTCCAGCGTTACCAGGCCATAGAATGCGGCGTCGCTTGTCGCACCCGTGATAGCGATGGTCTGGTCTGCACTATTGACGGACAATACATAGCCATCAATCTGGTCAACCGAATTGCTGGCATCGTATTTTCCATCCAGATAGGCATCGTCTTCGCCTTCGTCGTTATGTACGCCCACGAAGAGATTTACCTGATCCTCGGAAGCCACTTCGGAGAAGGTGGCATCTATGCCGTGCTCCTCCAATACGGTTTCCGCCTTGGATACCGTGTAAGAATCCAAATCATCTTCCAAGACCACATTGACGCCATCCAAGAGCGACAGGGTATCCGTACCGTAACCCGCGTAATGCACCTGCGGATAGATTTGGTAGCCGTCTTCTTCACTCTTTTCAGCCGCGAATGCTGTCCCCATGGTACTTGTTACCATGGAAAGCGTCATGGTCAGGCTCAATACGCCGCCCATGATGCGCTTGAATAACATTCCTTCTCTTTTCAAAAAATTTACCTTCTTATGTCACTTTGGAACAAACGCATACTCTCTGAATCCATTTCCTCCTTTCCCATCTCACCCGATGTGTGAAATTAGATCAAAACAAAACATCACTAGACAAAAGCTTTTGACACCTAAACAGCATCATAAAGCCTGCCTAATGACTGATTCTTGTTTTGATCTCAACAAACCGCAGTTAAAAATTCACACAACTGAGCGGCCTCGGTGTTTGTCGTTACAAAGTTTCTTTCATTATAGAAGTATTCCAAAAATTTGTAAAACAATTGTTATTTGTTGCTTCTGGACACAAAATTGTGGAATATAAAACAAGCAGTTTCTTTTTATCTATATTATATAAAACATGTGATTTCTATAGTACAATTTCATCTGTTTTATAGCAATCATATCCTTATAATTTGTTTCAATTAGGAATTTTCTTTTAAAAGCTCTTGAACTGGCTTCTAAATTTATTACAAATAGGAATTTTAATTACAACTTCCACTTGGTAACAAAAATGACAAGATTATTCAAACAATGATATTGTATAAATTGTATAAATCTTATCTTTATATTCTCTAACAACTTGGAAGTCAAAAAAATCCCCCTTGTTCCATCGAAGTTCTTTCTTCATTATGAATCTTTCAAACGATTCCTTGCCTTTTCATGCTTCTATTCCGCTATCGTAAAGATTTGTACAATTTCTTCTATAATGTTATGTTTTTCAATTGGACTAATAAAAATATGGAATGTATTGGGAATAGGACATTTTCGCTAAGTCTTTCTATGTATTTTTTCTTCCTTTCTGAGAGCCACATGCTTCTCTCACTGTCTCGCGAATATTTTTTCTTAAAAATAATTTATCCCCAATATTTAAAAAGTAATTTCACTCTGATAATATTGTCGCGCTTTTAAATAATACATATACTCTTTCATACACCTAAAATTCCATTTCCGGTTTCCAAATTTCCTGAAAAATCCCCCGGCTGGCCTTCAATGGGATGCATGTTGATAAATCTTTACATATCCTTCATTCTATACCTTGATCCATGCAAAGTCTTGTTTTATACAGAAAAATAGCAGTGTCATTTTGTCTATTATTGCCAATGGTCATAGCGGCTTGCATTTGACACAGGCAATTATTTTGTGATACGATACAAATACTGTAAACTTATATATATCTTTATGGGGGAGGATCTAATTTTGACACTTAAATGGCTTTATTATTTTCTTGAAATCTGTAAAGATATGAATATGTCAAAAACGGCCTCTAGGCTATTTATCTCTCAGCAGGGACTTAGCAAAGCCATAAATAGCCTGGAAAATGAATTGCAGTGTACATTATTTATACGCTCACACTCAGGCGTTACATTGACGGATGCGGGGACATATCTTCTGCAACAGGGACATCAGATTCTTGATTTGATCGATACAACTCAAAATCATTTGAAACAGTATTCCGAATCTCAAGATATTCAAATCTCTGTTCCAAATGGCGCAAGTGCGATCTTCACAAACCGGTTGCCGAATCAATTTGCCGGACGGCCGATTTCCTACACAGAAGTTGATGAAGACGAATGGATTTCTGGTTTGGAAAAAAGGAGTTACGACGCTGCGATCGTGAGCGATTTGGTCAATTCTGGGAAATGGTATATTCGTCCTTTTTATAAGGAATATCTTGCATTGATCGTCAGCGCACAACAGCCGATTACCAAAAGTAACCCTCCTGACCTGACACTCCTAAAAGGGCAAACTATTATAATAAGCGAACGCCTATTCAATACATATGATAAATTTTTGAAACGTATGGCAAAAAGGGGATTGACCTTCTCAAAAGTAATCCGAACCTTTTCTCCCTTCACGGCAATGCACCAATGCGCACAGGATATCGGTGTCTGCTTTTTGGGGGAACATGCACTTTCGTTGCTGCATTTTCCGAATACAAAGGTACTGTATCCCCACGATCCAGAGATGTCTTTAGAATTCTTTTTTGTCGCTAGGTCAAACAACATCAAGGGCCTGGTGTCTGATCAGCTCTATCAACATCTATATGATTGTGTTAACAAAGAGGAATAAGGCCGGATAATTGGAGCGAATGGCCGCTTCATCTTCCTCAATCGTATAAAAAAAGCGTCCGAGAGTTTTCTCATCGAACGCTTCTTTTTTATCGCATCTAAGTTTTCGTATTACTAAATAAACGAAAAAGGAACTACAAAAAGTAGTTCCTTCATCAAATGGCTCCCCCTGTTGGACTCGAACCAACGACCCTGCGGTTAACAGCCGCATGCTCTACCGGCTGAGCTAAGGAGGAA
>NZ_NFJK01000010.1 GCF_002159845.1 Anaeromassilibacillus sp. An250 | reverse complement strand
TCACAGACAACAAGCCCTTTCGGCTACTTAAACAATTTTTACTTTCAAATATTGTCTAACTTTTGGGGGTCACTTCAAAATGGACTCCGGTTCTTTCTTTGTGTGTTTTTTGGCTTTCTTCGGGATTATCCGCGCGATCCGTGGCAAATCCACCGGTGCGCTGTCCCGGTTTTCAGCTGGGAGGCGGCGCCACATGCTGCACATCGATAGGCATTGTAGGCGTCCATCGCTTCGCGGGCATCCTGCCCGTAAGCAAAATGGGAACAGGCCCTCTGTCCGCCATCGGTATGCCATGCTCCATATTCAACCTGGACCGAAGCGCATCCTGTCTTTTGGCAGGCGGGACATGCCGCGCCTGCCGCAATTTCGATCTCCAGGACCTTTTCCCCATCGATGTACAAACCAGCACGCTCGCCCAACTGCCCAATCGCCTTGACCGCATAGACAGCCTCGCCATCGGAGAACCGCTGGACCGTTCCCGTCTGTGCCACCGCGCCGTTCCCGCTGGTATAGCCCGTACCCAGGCTGCCGTCCAGCTTTAAAGAGAACGCCGCAACAGACCCCTCCGGCATCGCAACAACTGTGCCGGAAGGGACCGCCTTTCCATCCATCGCAAGCTCCGCCCTTCCAGCAGCCTGTGCGGGAACGGCTTCCGCCGCAAGAAGGAGCGATAGGAGCATGGCGGATAAAATTGCACGGTTTGTCCTCCGTTTGAGTTGCATGTGAAGCATTGGATTCCCTCCCATCTCATGTGGTTCATTACAAAGGAAAATGATTTTTCCTAATTATAGGATAGCACACACTTTTTTGCGTTACAACCCTTTTTTCTTAATGTGCATATTTTTCACAAACCACTCTGCCTGTAAAGCTACCATGCTGGCTTTTAGGCTTTCCGTGGGAATCCTTGCTGGAACCGTTTTCTAGTTCGGATAGGAAAACGGCTCCTCCGGCACATCCTCCAAGGAGTGGTAGAGCTCCGGAAACCACTGGCTCAAATCCACCGGGGTATAGTACGGCCGATTATCAAAAGTGATCGTATGGAAGCCGGTGATAAACACGCGGTGGACATTGCCGTTCTCCCTTGTGCGGAACCAAAACCGCCCAATGGTCCCATTGCCCAACGGCGGGAGCGACGGATAGCAGGGGAGCCGGTTCCAGCGCCCGGCAAATTCTTGGATGTCCTCCGGGTCCTCCGTCACCTTTTGCAAGTCCATGCGTGGGATGGAGGAGACCACCAGCCGGTCCACGGCGTCCCCTTGTATGGTGGTATTTCCCGTAAAGAACCAGATGCAAAAAATCCCCAACAAAAGTGCAGCAGCAAGCAAGAATTTTCTCCACTTCTTCATCCTGTCCACCTTCCTATTCGAACGCACCATAGAAAGTACCGCTCTTGCAGAGCAACCGCCGTCAAATCGTTCATTGCCTGAAAATCAACCGGCGTTTATCGCCTGTTCTTATTTCTATTTTAGCAGAAATTTCTCTAAACGTCCACCGTCTGTCATTCTTTTTCACCGCACAGAACCGAACGGCTACAAAAAGTGCCGCCCTTCGTTCCCACATTTGGGACCGCAAGGCGGCGCTGTTCATTCTTCGTCCAATTGCTCTACAACGACCCGCCCCTCTGCGCGGGTGCGGTTCAGGTCGATCACGCGCTGGTTGCTGCTCCCGCGGAAGCGGAGCGTCAAGTCGCGCTTGTCCTGCTCGTAGCGGCCGTCGATCAAAACGTCCGCCTGCTGCAACAGCGCGTCCGTGTCCGGGTTGTGCTGTTCCAGGAGCTGCTCATAGGTATATCCTGTATAGACGGTCACATCGAGGCCGCTTTCGTGGATCTTCCGGGCCAGCTCTGCCAACGGCGCGGGCTGGCAAAACGGCTCCCCCCCGCTGAAGGTCACCCCTTTGAGCAACGGGTCTTGCCGCATCTCCTCCAGGAGGCCGTCCGTATCCACCAGATAGCCGCCCTCGAAATCGTGCGTCTGGGGGTTGTGGCAGCCGGGGCAGTGGTGCGGGCATCCCTGCGTAAAGATCACATAGCGGATGCCCTTGCCGTCCACAATGGACTCCGGCACGACGCCACTAATTCTTAGAGAGGCCATGTTTTACACGGTCGTGCTCTTCCGCGCGCTTTGCATCGTTGAAACGGTCGATCGTGCCGACCAGATAACCGGTAATCCGGCGGATTCTCTCAAAGCCGACGCCCTCGCCGACCAAATTCGTTGTTGCATGGGTGGTTGCCATTGTTATCAAGCTCCTTTTTCGATTGATTTTATTTCTAGATATGTATGGATCATGGTTCTATTCAGGTTTTTCCCGCAAAGTGCGGCACGCCGGGATAGCGCTTGCGCAGCTCGTCGAGCTTTTCCACCGGGACGCCCTCGCCCTCATGCCGGCCGCAGCGCGGGCATACGTCGTCGATCACGCCGGTATAGCCGCAGACCGGGTCGCGGTCCACCGGATGGTTGACCGAGCCATAGCCGATGCCGGCTTCCTTCATGCAGCGGATAATCGACTCGAATGCGTCCACATTCTTGGCGGTGTCGCCGTCCAGCTCCACATAGCTGATGTGCCCCGCGTTGGTCAATGCATGATAGGGCGCCTCCAGCTGGATCTTGCGGTAGGCGTTGATCGGGTAATAGACCGGGATGTGGAAACTGTTGGTGTAATACTCGCGGTCGGTGATCCCGGGGATCACACCGTACTTTTTCTTGTCGATGCGGACAAAGCGGCCGGACAGCCCCTCTGCTGGCGTCGCCAAAAGCGTAAAGTTGAGCCCGCGCTTCTCGCTTTCGTCGTCCATGCGCTTGCGCATATAGCCGATGATCTCCAGGCCGAGCTTCTGGCTTTCTTCGCTCTCCCCGTGGTGCTTTCCGGTGAGCGCCTTGAGCGTCTCTGCCAGGCCGATAAAGCCGATGCTGAGGGTCCCGTGCTTGAGCACCTCGGCGATGTTGTCCTCCGGGCCCAGCTTGTTGGAATCGAGCCAGACCCCCTGGCCCATCAGGAAGGGATAGTTATAGACCTTCTTGCCGCACTGGATCTGGAAGCGGTGCAGCAGCTGGCGGATCACCAAATCAATGCGCTTATCCAGCAGTTCATAAAAGCGCTTGATGTCCCCCTTCGCTTCGATCCCGATGCGCGGCAGGTTGATGGAGGTAAAGCTCAGGTTGCCGCGTCCACAGGTGGTCTCATGCGTGCGGTCGTGTACATTGCCCATCACGCGGGTCCGGCAGCCCATGTACGAGATCTCGGTGTCGTAGTCGCCCTCCTTGTAATACTGGAGGTTGAACGGCGCGTCGAGGAAGCTGAAATTCGGGAACAGGCGCTTCGCGCTGACCTTGCACGCCAGTTGAAACAGGTCGTAATTCGGGTCGCCCTCGTTGTAATTGACGCCCTCTTTTACCTTGAAGATCTGCACGGGGAAAATCGGGGTTTCGCCGTCGCCCAGGCCGCGGTCCGTGGCGAGCAGCAGGTTCCGGATGACCATGCGCGCCTCGGGGGATGTATCGGTCCCGTAGTTCAACGAAGAAAACGGCACCTGCGCGCCTGCGCGGGAATGCATGGTGTTCAGATTGTGCACCAGGGCTTCCATCGCCTGATAGGTGGCGTCGTTTGTGCTGGTGGTCGCCGCCTCCACCGCATACCGGTGGGCGTCGCGGGCTTCCTCCTCGATGATCTCTTCAAAGCCGTTCTCCCGCTGGTGGCGCGGCAGATACGCCGCAACCGCCTCGCCGTACTCGCCGGCATTGCCGAGCGTCACCGGGCCGGGCAGGTCCTTTTGAACCGTGGCCGCCAGCGCTTTCGCGTCGTCCATGGACATCGCCTTTGTGATGTGCAGGTATTTGGCCAGCTCGCGGTAATACGCCTTGCGGAAGGTCTTCGCCACGCCCGGCGCCATGGAATAATCAAAATTCGGGACGCTCTGGCCGCCGTGCATCTCATTCTGATTGGCCTGGATCGCGATGCAGGCCAGCGCCGCATAGCTGCGGATGTCGTTCGGCTCACGGAGGAAGCCGTGGCCCGTGCAAAAGCCGCCCTTAAACAGCTTGAGCAGGTCGATCTGGCAGCAGGTTTCCGTCAGCATATAGAAGTCTTCGTCGTGGATGTGGATGTCGCCGTTGATGTGCGCCGCTGCAATATCCTTTGGCAGCACATAGTTGTTGATAAAGTATTTCGATCCCTCGGAACCATATTTGAGCATGGTCCCCATCGCGGTGTCCGTATCGATGTTTGCATTCTCGCGCTTGATGTCCACGTCGCGCGCATCCCGGAACGTCAGCTCCTTGTAGATGTCCATCAGGTCGCCCTCGGCCTGGCGGATCTTTGCGTGCTCCGCGCGGTACAGGATGTACGCCTTCGCGGTCTTCGCGTAGTCCTCCGCGATCAGCATTTCCTCCACCTTGTCCTGTACATCTTCTACCGTGGGGATCACGTCGTCTGCAAAAGCGCTGGCCACCCGCTTGGTCAGCTCGTCGAGCGCCGTGCCCGTCATCTCCTCCTCGGCGACGGCCACGTTTGCCTTAAAAATCGCGTTGCGGATCTTTTGGGCGTCGAATTCCACCACAACGCCGTTCCGTTTTTTGATTTGAATTGCCAAAGTCTCCATCCTCTCTTTTGCATCCCAGGGAAAGCCCTCCCGGGCAGCGCTCCAAAACGCCGGCCCCAACCGGCGGCTGCCCCGGCAAAAGCCCCTTTCCGGGCAAAACTCCTAGAAAAGGCCCTCCCGAACCGGCTCCCGCCAGCTCTACGCGGCTTTGCTTGCTTCTACAAGCTCCTCTTACCAGGATTGCATTTTACTACATATTGGGGTCAGTGTCAATATATAGTCTGACAAATACTAGATGTCGTATTTTCCCAAATTTCCTATCCAAAAAAGGCCCAAATCGCCGGAAACGCGCGGAAGAAGCCGTTCTTGCTCCCCGCGCGTCGATTCCATTCTGTATAATTTGTTCGCCAAACGCAACAAAAAAATTTTTTATCCTTGGGCACCGGTACCCCTTCGCCCAGTTACACGGCATCCTGCGAAGAAACCGTACGCCTCTTGCATCGTCTCTATCAACCGGATACGATGCATCCCAAGCTCTCCGCGAAGCGGACCGCTTGCTCCAGGTCGATTTTGGTCTCTTGGAACCGCATCTGCCGGACGTCCACGCCGTTGAACCTGGCGCCACGCAGATCCGCCCCCTTCAGGGCGGCGTCCGCAAACACCGCGTGGGAACAGTCGCAGCCGCGCAGGTCCGCCTTTTCCAGGTTGGCCCCCTGGAAGAACGCATGCGCCAGGCAGACCCCCTGCAAATCCATGCGCCGCAGGTCGCAGCCGTCAAACACCGTATCCGAAAAATTCCCGCCGCGGATCGCAAAGCCCGTCAGATTGGCCCCGGCAAAACTGCTGCCGCTGCAATTGCAGCCCTCCATCTCCGCGCTGAACAGGCTGGCCCCATGGAAGGTACAGTTCTGAAACAGCGTGGCGTAATGCATGCTGCCGTGTAGCGAGGCAAAGGAAAAATTGCAGTTCAAAAAGGCGCAATCGCGGGTAATCAGGCCGCCCATCGAAGCGCCGTGGAAGCGGCAATTGACAAAGCGGATGCCGCGCAGTTCCAAATCGGTGAACGTTGCATCCCCCAGATCCTGCCCTTCATACTGTTTACAGGCAGCGTCGAATTCCATCCCAGGCCCCTCCATCAAGGCTTCCGCAGGCGCGGTACGATCAACACCGCCACCAGCCAGAACAGTTCAAACAACAGCAGCGCGGCGGTGCTGAGCTGTTTCAACCCGGAATAGCATGCCAGGAACGCCACCAGAAGGAACCCCAAGATCACCGCAACGGTCTGCAACGCAACTGCAACAGAGATGTTGCTGCGCTGCCGCACGCAGGCGGTCAGCATACGCATCATCGCGGTGGGGCGGCCCTTTGTCGCAAGCAGGGCGTCGGTGCGCTCGTCCGGCGCTTCAACCAGCTTCAAATATTCCTGTCCCAGGCGCTCCGGCAACACGCGGATCCCATGCTCGTCTAGGTCGAATACCTGCGCCAGCAGGCGCGGCGTAATATTCGGGTCGCAGGTGCGCACGATCAGGCTGATCCCGTTGTCCTCCATCCGGCGCAGCTCCGCCGCACGGCGGCGGTCCGAATTGTAAGAGAGGACGAACATAGCCACGAGATCCCCGCCGGAAGCCAGGTATACCACCTGCTTGCCCCCCAGCAGATATTTTTCTTCGTAGTCCCTCGAAGGCGGCTCGATGCCGTACCCCTTCATCAGGTCGCGGTTGCCGACCAAAATTCTCCGGCCCGAGACCCAGCCCACAACGCCCTTGTCGTCCTCATAGCTGAGGTTCTCGATCTTCGGCAGGATGTCGTGGTGGCTCTTGATGATCTGGTCAAACAGGTCGCTCAGGGGCCCCCCTGTGGCGCACATCAGCGCGGTGGCATCGACAATCGCGTCGTCGATGCGCTGGCCCCCAAACGTCTTGATCCCATTGAGGATCACCGTCCCCTTCGGGAACAGGTCCTTTGCATCGAGGATCACCGCATTCGCCGTGGAAAAGTGCTCGACCGCGGGATAGCCGACCACCATGGCCCCGACGCGCGTCGCCAGCTTGCTCAGGCGGGCGAGGGGGAAATTGACGCTCAACATATTCATCATCGGCACGCTGATGCAGGTGGCGGCCGCGAATACGGTGATTGCGCCGATCACATCCTGGTTTAACACATAGTACACGATGCACAGCACCAGCGAAAGGATCGCTCCAAGCGGGGCGATGATGTGCGAGCTCTGGTCGCTGGGATCGTTCTCATAGCTCAAGCTCAGGAAATGCTTGAGGAAATCCGTCTTGTTCTGATAGGCGATGGCGGGCGTGTCCGCCACACAGCCCTTGGCCATTTGAAGCGCGGTGTTGTGATCGTCGAAATACTGCACCGCGTATTTCGGGTCCGGCGACGCGACAAAGCGGAAATTGTGCCGGATGCGCTTGATGAGCGAGAACTTGCCCGCTGTGTTCAAAAACAGGGCGGCGGACGCCAAGACCGCATATGCGTGGACGCTGGACGAAGCCACGCTCTCCGGCGAGAAGAGCAGCGCCACACTCTGGATCAGCGCCGCAATCGCCGCAACCGCGACCCCGCTGTCGGAATTGGCCTGCAACCGGGCCATGGATTTGATCCCGTTGAAGATGGTCACCCAGCAAAATACCGAGGCAATCCCCAAAAAGATCAGATTTAAAATCAAATACGTCTGCGTCGGCAGGGCGCCGCGGATCGCCTCCGGAAGCAGGCTGGTCATCTCTCCCAAAACGCCGAGCACCAGCAGCAACACGGTGATAATCCCCGTGACCGCCAGGCGCAGCGTCAGTTCCCGGAGGCTGGAACCCAGCTCGTGCGCAACCGAAGGCGCATCCGAGGGCTTTTGGTAATCGTCCAGCTCGTCCGGCTCCTCCGGCAGGTTGTCCTCCGGGTCGTTGTCCGGCTCTTCCTCGCCCATGATCGAGAATTTCTTCTTTTTCTTGGGCGGGGGCGGCGTCTCTTCTTCCGTCTCCGCCTCCGGCCCATCCGCATGGAGGAACGTATCGGCCGGTTGCCCCTCCTGATCCGTTGCCAGCGGCTCCCAAACCGGCAAGGTGGGTTCCTCCACGGCAGGGGACTCCGCTTTCGAGACTTCCTCCTCTTTCGCCAGCTCCGCTGCGGCTTCCTCCACCTTTGGGAGCGGCGCGGTGTGCAGCTTTGCCGATGCCTTGGGATATGTTTTCGCCTCTTTTAAGATCACTTCCGCATAGTCGTGCAATTCCACCACGTGGACGGGCGTTACACCCGCCGGACGGTAATCGGCGCGGCGCACCTTCTCCCCCGTCTTTGGACGGAGCGGCTTCTCCTGCGGATATGTATCCGCCGGAGCGGATTCCTCTGCGCGCATCGGCGTCACAGAGGGCTGCACCTCCGGCTGGGTGGGGATTTCCGGCGGCGCCGCAGGCGCGGCGGGTTCGGTATGCACCGGCGTTTCCGGCGTCGAAACCGGCGCGGAGGGCATCTCTACCGGCTGCTTTGGTTCCTGCTTCGGCGCTTTCTTCGGTTTCGCCGGTGTCTTTGGCTCCGCAGGTTGTACCGGCTCTTTGGGTTCCATGGGCTGCACCGGCTCGATCGGGTTGGTGTCCTCGATCTGCGGGGGTACGGCATACCCTCCCACTGCCGGGAATTCAAACGTCTCCCCTTCCACTGGCAGATCTGGGGCGGCTCCCGCCTTTTCCGCGCCCTTGCGCTGCACGGGCCGGGCAAAGCTGCCCATCGCCGGGAATTCAAACGTCTCGTCCCCCACCGGGAAGCCATCCAAGATGGGCGGCGTCTGCGTCTTTGGCTCCAAATCCGGTTTTACCGGCTCTGCCTTCGCGGTTTCTTTTGGCGCCGGTTCCACCTTTTTTTCCGGCTCCGCCGCTTTCTTCGCCGCGGGCTGTTTGGAACCCGCCGCCTTCTCTGCGGGCTTCTCGGCTTGCGCAGGCTTTTGGGCCGCCTCTGGAGCGCGCTTGGGGAATTGAATCTCAATGGTGTTTTCATGCACCTTGAATGCGCCCGTCTGCCGGGCGGCTTCCTCCATACGCTGTTTGCGCTCCTGGTGCAGCGTTTCAAACCGGGCGGCGATCTCCTCGTCCATCTCCTCATCGGTCGAATCGAACAAGTAGGAGAAAATCGACCCCGTTTTATCCCCCACGGGCTTCGCCACCGGCCTGGCCTGTGCGGACGTCCGCTCCTTTGGCTCGTCCGCCTTTGCGCTGCCCGATTGCAGCGTTTTTTCGTACTGTTGTTTATATTCCTCCAAGGGCTTCAATTGCAGCCCATAGTAAATATCTTCTTCCTCGGACGGAAAGACACCGGACTGCTTTTTCAGCCTGCGGCGCTCCTCTTTGATGCGCTTCTTCTCCGCGCGCCGCTCGGCCCAGCTCAATTTCCGGGGCTCTTCTTCCTCCGGCTGTTCCGATTCTGTCCACTGGATGGGGTCCGCCTTCGGCGCTTCCTTTGCCATGCGCTCCGTTTTGGGCGCGGCCACAGCCGGTTCCTCCACCTTTTTTCCCGGCTCGGGCTCCTTGCGCTCTACCGGACGGCGCACCGGCTCTTTTACCGGCTGCTGCGCAACGGGTTTGCCCGCCTGTTCCACAGGCGTGGCCTGGGCGCGCTCCGAAGCTGGCTTCTGATCGGTAGTTGCAACAGAAAAGGTGATCTCCTCCCCCTGCTGCTCGCGCAACAGGCGGGCTTCCTGCAAAATTTCTTCCACGGAAAAGTCGTCGTGGGGCGTATTGGTCCTTTTATCCATTCCTCTTCCCCCTGTCTCACTTGGTCACAATTCCACTGCGCTGGCGCGCCACCTCATAACAGATCACACCGCACGCAACCGAGGCGTTCAGCGAGTTTATTTTTCCCTTCATGGGCAGGGATATGACAAAATCACAACTTTCTTTGACCAAGCGGCTGACGCCGAATCCCTCCGAACCGATCACCAAAGCGGTCGGCCCTTTGTAATCCACCGAGCACCAGTCCTGCCCGTCCATATCCGCGGCGTAGGTCCAAACCCCGCGCTGCTTGAGTTCCTCCAAAGTGGAGGCGATATTGGTCACGCGGACCACAGGCACATATTCGACCGCCCCTGCCGAGGCCTTACCCACGGCATAGGTCAGCCCAACGGAACGGCGCTTGGGGATAATCACCCCATGGGCGCCCGCGCACTCCGCGGTCCGGAGGATGGCCCCGAGGTTATGCGGGTCCTCCAGTTCATCCGCCACGATAAAAAACGGCGGCTCGCCGCGCTCCTGGGCCAGGGCGAAGAGATCGTCCAAAGAGGCATACGTATGCGCGGCGGCCAACGCCACCACGCCCTGATGTACGGCGTTCCCGCACAAATAATCCAGCTTTTTGGCATCCGCCTCCTTGACGGGAATGCCCTGCTTCTTTGCTTTGGCAATCAATGCGCCGATGCTCCCCGTATGCGCGCCTCGTGTCACATACAGGCTATCGATCGACCGGCCGCTGCGCAGCGCTTCCGTGACGGCGTTCCTGCCGGCGATCACGTCTTCCCCGCGGCGGCTCTGCTCTTCTTTATTCATAAACACATTTCCCTGCTTCCTGTATCGTAATCAAATGATAAAGTGCGGCGCCTCGCCTTCCCCAATCGGACAATCCTTGAGGTTTGACGCCTATTTTCCCTCTGTTTCTCGCGCAATGTCATATGGATTTTATTATACCATATAAAAAGGCCGGACGGCCTCTCCCTTGAACAGAAAACGCCTTGCGATTTCTGTATATGGTTCAATGCTCTCTCAGGCGTCGGAAGGCAGCAAGCCTTTGCGAAGCTGGCTTCCGCTTACGCCGTGAGGTTATCTAAAACATCCAGTCCGTCGAAAGCCTTAGGCCTCTTTCTGAAAGTTACCGAAACCTTCTGGCCGATGTTTCAATGTTCTCTCAGGCGTCGGAAGGCAGCGAGCTTTTGCGAAGCTGGCTTCCGCTTACGCCGTGAGGTTATCTAAAACATCCAGTCCGTCGAAAGCCTTAGGCCTCTTTCTGAAAGTTACCGAAACCTTCTGGCCGATGTTTCAATGTTCTCTCAGGCGTCGGAAGGCAGCGAGCTTTTGCGAAGCTGGCTTCCGCTTACGCCGTGAGGTTATTATAACATAAAATTTCCCATGTGAGGATAGGAAAATGCAGTTCCGATAAAGTTGCTTTCCGTATCCTTTTCGGCTGCTTTGCCTGCAAAACAACACGCAAACAGAGCAGCAGCTAAATATAATATTATAGCGGATTGGCAAGCTAAAAACAACCGCAATCTTTTCTAACAAAAACTCTGTGGAAAAGTTTTGCATCCCGATTGCGGAAATGTGGAAAGCTTGCGCTTTTTTCCTTTTTCGATGGTAAAAACTTTACGCAAAGTTTTTACCGTTCCCTTTATCCGTTTACATAACTTTTTCTTTTTGCACCTTTCCAAAACTTTAAACAGCCTGTACCCGGCATTTCTCCACTGTTTCCACCGAGTTTTCAACATTCTCCACATCGTTTTCCACATGGTTTATGTAAACCTGTGGAATTACAAGCCGTATAAAACCCCCGTTTCACGCGCTATTCTCGCAAATAGTTTTTCAAAAAGAATTATAATGACAAAATCCCCATAGAAAGGGCGGTGGAAAACTCTGTGGAAATTGGTGAAAGTTGTGCAATATCTCCCCCAAAGAATCCCAGCGTTCCCAAAGTTTTTGGGAATTTCCTTCTTGATTCAATGCACTTTGGCCCCAGCAAAAATGCCCCGGCCGCATCTTTTTTATCGCATCCATCAGAAATATTTCCAAAAATTTCTAGTTCCGTTAACCCCCTCAAATCCAAGCAAAAAAAGCCCTGCCCCGCGGATGCGCTACACATCCGCAGGGCAGGGCCCTCGATTGTCTTTTACTCCTTTCCTTGTGAAATGTTATACCAACGATTTCCCGACTACGAAATCCTGGATGCCCATGGACCCCGGGCCGATTTCGTATTCATCGAAGCTCACGACCACATTGCCGTCCTTGTCGATGTAGAACTTCTGGTCGTCGGCAATCCCCTGGAAGCCTTCGTCCGGCATTTCCGGCGTCGGCACAAAGTACGGCCACTTCTCCGGGTCCTCCGCCATACGCTGGTCGATGGTATCTTTGACGGCCTTGTCAGCGATCTGCTTATAGTCCGGCCCGAGGACGTCGGACAGCGTGAGGTCCTTGCCGGAAGCCAGGTCCAAATTGTAGAAAATTTGCTGCGTATAGGCGCTTGCCGCTGTTTCGGTCTTGTAAATCACAAAGGACAGCGCCTTTTCACTGGAACTCTTGATCTCATAGCGGATGTCCAAAATCACCGGCATCAATTGGGCCGGGTCCTGCCCCCGCGCGATGGCGTCCTCGCGGTTTTGCTTGGCCTCCTGGCGGGCTTCAGCAACAATCGCGTCGATTTTTTCCTGAATTTCATTGTTGACGCGCTTTTCCAGTTCTGTGTTCCCCGTCCCAGCAATGGAGGGCTGGTTCACGGTGATCCACTCGGAGTCCGTCTCAATGGCATATTGGCGGAACGTCAACACCTTCGCCACATTGCCCAGCACCGGGACCTCCGCCATCGCATTGGCAAAGGTGGGGCTGATGTTCAAAAGCGCAACAAACAGGATGCATACGGCCGCTGCCGCCGACAGCGCTGGTTTATACCAGGCCAGTCTCCGGCGGGCCGTAGCCCTTGTAAAAGCCTGATCCACGACATTCGGAAGCTTCTCCGGAATGTCCATGGACTCATAAGTCCTTTTTGCCTCTTCAAAATTTCTCATCATAGATGTCCTCCCTAAAAATATATATCAAAAGTTTGTTTCCGCGGCGTTCCCGGGTTGCCGCGGGCAAGCTCAGAGCTGTTGGATTGGCTAAAGGATCGTTACGTCGCCATCACCCCCTCCTGCAAATCTACCTTCAAGAGCTTGAGGGCTTTATATAAACGCGACTTCACCGTGCTGAGCGGATCGCCGGTGATGGACGCGATGTCTTCCAGCTTCATGTCTTCAAAAAAGCGCAGGATGACCACGGTGCGCAATTTGGGTTCCAACCTCTGGACGGCATTGTAAAGGTCCACATCCTGCGCGACGTCCCGGTCCTCCGCAGCGGAGAGGGGGGATTCCGCATATTCGTCGAGCGAAACCACCTTTTTCCCGCGCAGGTAGTTGAGGCCCTCATTGACCAAAATCCGATAGAACCACGTTTTCATATATGCGGGATTGCGGAGCGTATGCAGCTTTTCAATCCCTTTGACAATGGCGTCCTGCACCACGTCGAGTGCGGCGTCGCTGTTCTTTGTATAGCTATAGGCCAACCGGTAAAAGGCCTGTTGGTTTTGGGTGATATATTCCCGAAAAGCCTGTGTGGTTGCCACAGTTCATCCCACCAATCTGTTCTGTATTTCGTTTTCTGTCTATTAGACGGCCTCGCGTTTCAAAAAGTTTGCGGGAAAACGAAAAAGCCCCCGAGAAAGCGGGACGCTAGAAGGCGGCAAAGCCGCCTTCCCGGGCGCTTTTGCGCCCGGAACCGGCGCGGCATCGCGCGCCGGTCAGCGTCCCGCGATCCACGGGAGCTGTAAGGTTCTTATTGGCTCGAATCAGGCTGCCGGAAGCGGCGATGTCCTGTTCCGATTATTTGCAAGCCTCGTACACAGCAACAGCGCATGCGACGGTCGCGCCGACCATCGGGTTGTTGCCCATGCCGATCAAGCCCATCATCTCGACGTGCGCCGGGACGGAGGAAGAGCCTGCGAACTGTGCGTCGCCGTGCATACGGCCCATGGAGTCGGTCAGGCCATAGGAAGCCGGGCCAGCCGCCATGTTGTCCGGGTGCAGGGTACGGCCCGTGCCGCCGCCGGAAGCAACGGAGAAGTACGGGCGGTTGTTCTCGATGGCCCACTTCTTATACGTGCCGGCAACCAGATGCTGGAAGCGGGTCGGGTTGGTGGAGTTACCGGTGATGGAGACGTCCACGCCCTCGTGCTTCATGATCGCAACGCCCTCGAGGACGTCGTTTGCGCCGTAGCACTTAACCGCTGCGCGCTCGCCGTCGGAGAACGCCTTCTCTTCGACAATCTTCAGCTCGTCGTTGAAGAAGTCGTAATCGGTCTTCACATAGGTGAAGCCGTTGATTCTGGAGATGATGTAGGCAGCGTCCTTGCCCAGGCCGTTCAGGATGATGCGGAGCGGCTCTTTGCGGGCGCGGTTCGCTGTCTTGGCAATGCCGATTGCGCCTTCTGCGGCAGCGAAGGACTCGTGGCCTGCGAGGAACGCAAAGCACTTGGTCTCGTCGCGGAGCAGACGGGCGCCCAGGTTGCCGTGGCCCAGGCCGACCTTGCGGTTCTCCGCAACGGAACCCGGAACACAGAACGCCTGCAAGCCAATGCCGATGGACTCGGCAGCGTCCGCAGCGGAATTGCAGCCCTTCTTCAGAGCGACTGCGCAGCCCAGGGTATATGCCCAGCTGGCGTTCTCAAACGCGATGGGCTGTACACCCTTGACAATTTTATCTACATCGATTCCCTTGCTCAGGCAAAGGTCGCGCGCTTCCTCGAGGCTGGCAAGGCCATACTCGGCAAGGCACTTTTCGATTTTGGGCATTCTTCTTTCTTTACCTTCAAACTTGACATCGTTAGCCATGTAAGTTGTCCTCCTTTATTCTGCTTTCTCGGCTGCCTCCCCGATTGGGAGACGCCTGACTTGGAATGTTCGGTATGATCCCTGCCGAATTATTCTTCACGCGGGTCGATGTACTTTGCCGCGCCGTCGAAGCGGCCATACTGGCCAATGTTCTGCTCGTAAGCAGTCTTCGGGTCCACACCGTGGCGGATATCTTCCATCATCTTGCCAAGTTTGACAAACTGATAGCCGATGACTTCGTTGTTTTCATCCAGAGCGGTCTTGAGGACGTAGCCCTCGGCCATCTCCATGTAGCGGACGCCCTTTGCACCGGTGCTGAACATGGTGCCAACCTGGGAACGCAGGCCCTTGCCCAAGTCTTCCAGGCTTGCGCCGATCGGCAGGCCACCCTCGGAGAACGCGGTCTGGCTGCGGCCATAGGCCAGCTGCTTAAAGATTTCGCGCATTGCAACGTTGATTGCGTCGCAAACGAGGTCGGTGTTCAAGCACTCCAGAAGGGTCTTGCCCGGGAGGATTTCTGCGGCCATAGCAGCGGAATGCGTCATGCCGGAGCAGCCCAGGGTCTCCACCAGAGCCTCCTGCACAATGCCGTCCTTCACGTTCAGGGTCAGCTTGCAAGCGCCCTGCTGCGGTGCGCACCAGCCCACACCATGGGACAGGCCGGAGATGTCTTTGATCTCATAGGCTTTTACCCACTTGCCCTCCTCCGGGATGGGCGCGGGACCGTGATGGGGACCTTTGGTTACAGGACACATGTTTTCCACTTCATGGGAATAATTCATATCGGTACTCCTTTCGGTTTCAAGTTTCCTTGGTTTAACCACCATACATGATGATTATAGGCTATTTTCCGAATTTTCGCAAGGGTTTGTCCGGGCAAAATTGCAGGAAATCCCAGCGGAATTCCCTTGGTTCCCCAGGATGCGCGCGGGGCGGTAGGGTTCCACCCTTGCGGAGCCTTTGGAGAAAGGCCCTTTCGTTTGCTGGCAAAAAATAACTTTCTTTTAGAAGAACAATTTAGTCATCTACAAAAACAAATAGATCGTTCGGAGTACACTCCAACAATTGGCAAAGCGCCTCAATATTTTGGTATTGAATCGATTTGGTCTGATTATTAATCATCCTATTAAAATTCTGATAACTCATGCCCAACTGTTTATAAAGCCAATAACGAGTATGTCCACTTTTCTCAAGCAATTCTAAAGCGTTTAATTTAATCATATATTATCTCTCCAATATCTAATTTTTTTATTAGATATTAGTGGATAATATCTATTTACATATAGACTAATACATTATATAATGTATTAGTCTATATTTGAGGAGGCCACATATTATGGAATTAAAAGATTCCCTCCGTCAACTGCGCGAACAACACCACTGGAAACAGACGGAACTTGCCCGTATCCTTGGGATTAAACGTTCCACCTATACATATTATGAAACAGGGAAAACCGAACCGCCCCTTTCCAGGCTCCTGTTGCTTAGCAAAATCTACAACGTCTCCCTGGATACCTTGGTTGGGCGCGACCAGGAAGATGGCGAAGGCCCTGCACCAAGCGAGGATGCTTGATGCAGGGCCTTTTGGGGAGAATCCGCCCTCCTTGCGCCGTTTCAGCACATATAGCGGCCATTCCGCCGCATATTATGTCAATTTTTTCACACAGCAAAAGCGGGACAGGATTTTGCATCCTGCCCCGTTTTTTAAGATTGTTTTTTCTCGTCAAACATCTCTTTGATCTTATCGAAGAACCCCTTGCGCTTCTGGTAATTTTTCTCCTCGGCGCAGCTGTCAAACTCCTGCAAAAGCTGCTTCTGCTTCTGGGAGAGGTTCTTCGGGACCTCAATCGTCATCCGGACGTACTGGTCGCCGCGGCCCCTGCCGTTGATATGCGGGATGCCCTTGCCCTTGAGCTTGAACACATCCCCCGGCTGGGTGCCCTCGCGCACCTGGTAGCTCACGCGGCCGTCGATGGTCGGCACCGTGACCTCCGCGCCGAGCGCTGCCTGCGTAAACGTGATCGGCATCTCGCACCACACGTCGTCGCCGCGGCGCTCAAAGATCGGATGCGGCCGCACGTTCACATAGACGTGCAGGTCGCCGCTGGGCCCGCCGTTTGCGCCCGCGTTGCCCTGGCCGGAAACGTTGAGCATCTGGTCGTTGTCCACGCCCGCGGGGATGTTGATCTCGATGGTCTTTTGCTTGCGCACACGGCCGCTGCCGTTGCACGTATGGCACGGCGAATCGATCACACGACCGGAACCACCACAGCGGTCGCACGTGCGGGCGGTCTGCACCATGCCGAACGGCGTGCGCTGGTTGATGCGCACCTGGCCGGTGCCGCCGCACTGCGAACACGTGGACGGGCTGGTCCCTTTTGCAGCGCCGGAACCACCGCAGTCCGGACACGATTCGATCTTATGAAAGGAAATGGTTTTCTTACAACCCTTTGCAGCCTCTTCAAAGCTGATGTTGACAACGCTCTCCGTATCGCTGCCGCGGCGCGGCGCGTTTGGATTGGAACGGCGCGCGCCGCCGCCGAAGCCGCCGAAGAAGCTGTTGAAAATATCCCCCAGGTCGATGTCGCCGGTGAAGGGGCTTCCGCCGCCTGCGCCGCCGCCAAAGTTGGGGTCCACCCCGGCATGGCCGAACTGGTCGTACCGGGCCCTTTTATCTTTATCCGAGAGCACCTCGTACGCCTCGTTGACTTCCTTAAACTTTGCCTCCGCCTCTTTGTCCCCCGGGTTGAGGTCCGGGTGGTACTTTTTCGCCAATTTGCGGTAGGCTTTTTTAATTTCGTCTTCGGTGGCGTTCTTCGGCACACCCATCACTTCATAAAAATCCCTTTTATCGGCCACACCAATCACTCCTACAAAAGCGCATCGCAACCGGGAACAAGCCCTACCGCTGCCCCTGCTTTGCGCCAACTCTCAATTTCTGCGCGGCAATGCCGCGTCCTCTATCCTATCAGGTTTTTCGCCTGTTGTAAATCACTTTATAAAAAATCGAGATGCGCCATTTTACGGGCTAAAGCTGTTGCAGGTACATCCCGTACCCACAACAGCCTCCACCTCGCACAGAACGCCGTGCCGCTGCACAACGCCCCGATTTTTATTTGTTATTGTTGTTGTCGTCTACGTCCTTGTACTCGGCGTCATAGACCGGGTTGCCGTTTGCATCCTGCGCCGGTGCGCCTGCGCCGCCGGCCGGCTGGCCGCCCTGCGGAGCTGCTGCCTTATACAGCTTCTCGGATACCGCATACAGCGCCTTCTGCAAATCCTCCATCTGGCTCTTGATGGATGCCGTGTCGTTGCCGGAGATCGCCTGCTTCAAAGAATTGGACTTTGCCTCCAGGTCGGTCTTATCGGAACCGTCCATCTTGTCGCCGCTGTCTTTGATGAGCTTTTCGACCGAGTAGCAGAGGTTCTCCGCCTCGTTCTTCGTATCAACCTCTTCACGGCGCTTCTTATCCTCAGCCGCATACTTCTCTGCGTCCTTGACGGCCTTGTCGATGTCTTCCTTGCTCATGTTGGAGCTGGAGGAAATCGTGATGTGCTGTTCCTTGCCGGTTGCAAGGTCCTTTGCGGAGACGTTTACGATGCCGTTCGCATCGATGTCGAACGTAACCTCGATCTGGGGGATGCCGCGCGGCGCGGGTGCGATGCCGTCCAGCTTGAACAGGCCGAGCTGCTTGTTGTCGCGGGCAAATTCACGTTCGCCCTGCAGGACGTTGACCTCTACCTGCGTCTGGCCGTCCGCAGCCGTGGAGAAGATCTGGCTCTTCTTGGTCGGGATGGTGGTGTTGCGCTCGATGACCTTGGTCATCACGCCGCCCATGGTTTCAACGCCCAGGGACAGCGGCGTAACGTCCAGCAGCAGCAGGCCTTCGACCTCGCCGCCGAGCACACCGGCCTGCAATGCCGCGCCGATGGCGACGCATTCATCCGGGTTGATGCCCTTGAAGGGCTCCTTGCCGGTCAACTTCTTGACTTCTTCCTGGACAGCCGGGATTCTGGAAGAACCGCCGACGAGCAGGACCTTGCTGATCTGGCTGAACTGCAAGCCAGCATCCTGCATGGCCTGGCGGACCGGGCCGATGGTCTTTTCGACGAGGTCTGCGGTCAGCTCGTTGAACTTTGCGCGGGTCAGGGTCATGTCGAGGTGCTTCGGGCCGGTGGCGTCCGCCGTGATGAACGGCAGGTTGATCTGGCTGGACGTCATGCCGGACAGCTCGATCTTTGCCTTTTCTGCGGCTTCCTTCAGTCTCTGCATGGCCATCTTGTCGCCGGAGAGGTCGATGCCGTTCTCCTGCTTGAAGGAGGTAACCATCCAATCGATGATGCGCTTATCGAAGTCGTCGCCGCCCAAGCGGTTGTTGCCAGCGGTTGCAAGCACTTCCTGCACGCCGTCGCCCATCTCGATGATGGAGACATCGAACGTACCGCCGCCGAGGTCATACACCATGATCTTCTGCTCTTCGCCCTTGTCGATGCCATAGGACAGAGCCGCGGCCGTCGGCTCGTTGATGATACGCTTTACATCCAGGCCCGCGATCTTGCCGGCGTCCTTGGTCGCCTGGCGCTGTGCGTCGGTGAAGTATGCCGGGACGGTGATGACCGCGGAGCTGACGGTTTCGCCCAGATAGGCTTCTGCGTCCGCCTTGAGCTTTTGCAGGATCATTGCGGAAATCTCCTGCGGGGTGTAGCTCTTATCGTCAATCGTTACTTTATAATTGGAACCCATCTCTCTCTTGATGGAAGAAATGGTGCGGTCCGGGTTGGTGATGGCCTGGCGCTTTGCCACCTGGCCCACCATACGCTCGCCGGTCTTGGAGAACGCGACCACGGACGGCGTTGTGCGCGCGCCTTCTGCGTTTGGAATTACAACCGGCTCGCCGCCTTCAATCACGGCTACACAGGAATTCGTTGTACCAAGGTCAATACCAATTGTCTTGCTCATAATCTATACCTCCAGTTTTCATTCTGTTTTTTCAGTTGAATCTATATATTAGAAAGGGGATTGCGGGACAGTGGACGGTTAGTTTGCAACGACCACCGTTGCATGCCGGACGACTTTGTCGCCGATCTTGTATCCCTTTTGATAAACCTGCGCAACCACGTTTTCGGCTGCGTTTTCGTCGTCAATATGGGATACGGCGTTGTGCAGTTCCGGGTTGAACGCCTCCCCTGCGGCGCCCATCTCGGACACGCCCAGCTTCTCCAGCGCTTTTTTCAGCTGCGCCTGGACCATTTCCACGCCCTTGCGCAGGTCTTCGACACTGCACTCCTGCTGCTCCAGCGCGCGCTCCAGATTGTCTGCCACCGGCAGGAACTCCAGCACAGCGGCCGCTGTCGCATCGGAATAAATCGCTGCTTTCTCGCGCTCCGTGCGCTTGCGGTAATTGTCGTATTCCGCTGCGGTGCGCAGGAACTGGTCTTTCTGTTTTTTCAGGGCCTCTTCTGCTTCTTCAAGCTTTTTCTGCATCGCTTCTTTCTCTGCCTTGGCCTTTTTCCCGCCAAAGCCTCCTTTATCCTTTTTTTCGGCCTTTTCCGTTTCCTGGGAAGCCTCCGGCTCCGCGTCGGTCTGCGGGTCTGTTCCGGCTTCTGTCTGCGGATTCTTTTCCTCCGTATTCAACTGTCCGGACCCTCCTTCGTTTTAAATTGCGCCATTTGCGCTCTATCAAACACTAAAAGTCATAGTCCATCAATTCGGTGAGCATCTTCCCAACCGCGTCGGAAAGATATTCCATATGGGCGATCACCTTCGCGTAATTCATGCGCATCGGGCCGATGATCGCCAACGCGCCGGCGTCCTTGCCGCCGACGGTGTAGCGGGAAATCACCACGCTGGAATCCTTGAGTTCCAGGCGGCCCGTCTCGTCGCCGATGAGCACCTTCACGTTTTTGCTGCGCTGCTCCAACAAGCGGTTCAACTCGTCCGCATGCGCCAGGAAATCCATCATCCGGCGCGCGGTCAGCGAGAGCTCCGGATAGAAGAGCAGGTTCGTCTGCCCTTCCATGCAGATTTCCGCCTGCATGGAATCCCGCGCCACGTCGAGCACCGCCATAAACGCGGACGACATCAGGATCGCCATCTCCCCCATCGAGGCCGCCATGTTCTGGATAAAGGCGGGCGTCACTTCCGAAACCGGCATCCCTGCCAATTTCTCGTTGAACACCCGGAAGAACACCCGCAAGATCTCCTGCGACAGGTCAAAGTCGCAGTGGAACACGCGCGTCTTCATGGTCCCGGCGGAGGTCATCAAGATGACCATCGCGGTGCGGCGGCTGGTCTGCACGAATTGGATCGCGCGGATATTCGCCCCGCGGCCGCTCGGCGTTGTGGATACCGCCGCAAACCGGGTGGCGGCTGCCATCACCCTAGAAACACCGTCCAGCAGTTTTTCCGGGTCATAGGCGCTGGAGAGCAGCTGGCTGTCCAGATAGCGTTTTTCTTCACGGGTCACGGGCTTTTTCTTCATCAATGAATCGATGTACACCCGGTACCCCATTTGGGTGGGAACCCTGCCCGCCGATGTGTGCGGCTGGTCCAGAAGCCCCATCTCCGCCAAATCGCTCATTTCATTGCGCACGGTGGCGGAAGAGACTGCAAAGTCGAGGTTGTCACAAAGCGCCTTCGAGCCGACCGGCTCGCCGGTGGCGACATACAGTTCGACGACCGCCGCCAGAATTTTTTTCTTGCGTTCGCTGAGTTCCAACCTTCCCACCTCTCTTGTTTGGATTCTGGGTTTAGCACTCTTTTATATCGAGTGCTAACTCTAGTTATTAATTTATCATTACTTTGCCCGGTTGTCAATAAGATAAATGTAAATTAATTATGAATCTGCAATAGAGAAACTTAGCAATTTGCCAAAAGGACGAATATGGCAACAAGGTTTCCCTTCCCTGAACCGGTCCTCGCGCCCACCGCCATGCTAATAAATAGAAAAAAGGCCGCACAGACCGGCCAAACCGCCAAATCTACACAACCTTTTGTATATTATTTTTCACTTATTACGTTTCGTATAAAATCTCCGCCAAAAGTGCGTTGGAAACCAAAAACCCCTTCCGGGTAAACCGGAAACCCTCCGGCCAACACTCCGTCAGGCCAACGCGGGCATACCGCTGCGCCGCACGTTTCCATCGCTCCGGAATGGGCTCGCCAAAGCGGTCCCGGTAGCGCGCCTCCTGTAAGCCCTCTGCCAACCGGAGTGCCAACATCGCATATTCCTCCGGCCCACCGGCGGGAATCTCCGGGTCGGCGTCCTCCTCCGGCGCTTGCCCTGCCAAAAACGCGCGCAGGTCGCGCGCCTCATAGAAGCGCTTCCCGTTCAAAAAGGAATGCGCGGCCGGGCCAAGACCGAGATATTCCTCGCAGTGCCAATACTTCAAATTGTGCCGGCTCTCAAAGCCCGGCCGGGCAAAGTTGGAAATCTCATACTGCATCAGGCCGTGCCGCTCCAATTCCTCGCAGGCTGCTTCGTAGAGGGAACAGGTCTCGTCCTCGTCCGGCAATTGCAGCTGCTCCCTGCGCTGGTAAAAGGCCGTGCGCGGTTCGATCTTCAACAGATAGGCGGACACATGCGGCACCCCCAGTTCCGCGCAAAACGCTGCGGAACGCCGGGCGCTTTCCACCGTCTGCCCCTCGATGCCGAGCATCAAATCGAGCGAGATGTTTTCGATCCCCGCTTTGCGCGCCGCCGCCACCGCTTCGGCCGCCTGCGCCACCGTATGGCGGCGGCCCAAGCGTTCCAACTCCCGGTCGTCCGCCGACTGCATCCCGATGGACAGGCGGTTGCCGCCCGCTGCCCGGAACCCCTGCAAAAAGCCCGTTAAATCCACGCCGGGGTTGACTTCCGCGGTGATCTCCGCCCCATCCAGTCCAAAGCAGGCCATCGCCTGCCCGATGAGGCGCGCCACCCGTTCGCCGCCCAACAGCCCGGGCGTCCCTCCGCCAAAGTACAGGGTATCCGCCGGGCGTTTGGTTTTATCCGAATTGTATTTTAATCTATCAATCATACAATCTGTATATAAATTAAGGGAATCCTCCGAGGCATGGACGGAATAGAAATCGCAATAGGGGCACTTTTTCTCGCAAAACGGCACATGCAGGTATAAACCGATCTTATTCATCCAGCTTCAGCACGCTCATAAACGCCTCCTGCGGCACCTCGACCGTGCCCAGCTGGCGCATGCGCTTCTTGCCTTCCTTCTGCTTTTCCAGCAGCTTCTTCTTTCGGGTGATGTCGCCGCCGTAGCACTTCGCCAGAACATCCTTGCGCAGCGCTTTGACGGTTTCGCGCGCGATGATCCGGCCGCCCACGCACGCCTGGATCGGCACCTCGAAGAGCTGGCGCGGGATCTTCTCGCGCAGCTTTTCCGCCATCTTGCGGGCACGCGGGTACGCCTTGTCCGCGTGGATGATAAACGAGAGCGCGTCCACGACCTCACCGTTGAGCATGATGTCCAGCTTGACCAGGTTGCTCTTCTGGTAGCCCGCCAGCTCATAATCGAAGCTGGCATAACCGCGGGTGCGCGATTTCAGCGCATCGAAAAAGTCGTAGATGATCTCATTGAGCGGCAGCTCATAATGGATATCGACGCGGTCCGTGTCGATGTAATTCATATCCTTAAATACGCCGCGGCGCTCCTGGCAAAGGTCCATAATATTGCCCACATATTCCTTTGGGGTGTAGATATGGGCGTTCGTAATGGGTTCTTCGGCCTGCGCGATCAGCGACGGGTCGGGATAGTTGGTCGGGTTGTCGATGGCGATCATCTCGCCGTCGGTCTTCGTGATATGGTAGACGACGCTCGGCGCGGTTGTGACGATGTCCAAATTGTATTCGCGCTCCAGGCGCTCCTGGATGATCTCCATATGCAAAAGCCCCAGGAAGCCGCAGCGGAAACCGAAGCCCAATGCGACGGAGGTCTCCGGCTCAAAGGAGAGTGCCGCATCGTTGAGCTGCAATTTCTCCAGCGCGTCCCGCAGGTCCGGGTATTTCGCGCCGTCCGCGGGGTAGATGCCGCAGAACACCATGGGCTGTACCGCGCGGTAGCCCGGCAGCGGCTCCTTCGCGGGGTTGTCCACGCGCGTGATCGTATCGCCGACCCGCGCTTCGCGGACCGCCTTGATCGACGCCGCGATATAACCGACCTCGCCCGCCCGCAGGCAGTCCATCGGCTCGAAGCTGGTGGCGCGCATATAGCCGCATTCCACCACGGTAAATTCGCTCCCCACGCTCATCATCCGGATCGTATCGCCCGGATGGACGGTCCCGTCCTTGATGCGCACATGGGCGATGACGCCCTTATAGGCGTCGTAGTAGGAATCAAAAATCAACGCGCGCAAGGGGGCATCCTCGTCGCCCTCCGGCGGCGGCACCTGCTTGACGATCTGCTCCATCACCGCGTCGATGTTGATGCCCATCTTGGCGGAAATGCAGGGGGCCTCGTCCGCCGGGATGCCGATCACGTCCTCGATCTCCTGCCGCACATGCTCCGGCTGGGCGCTCGGCAGGTCGATCTTGTTGATGACCGGCACAATCTCCAACCCTGCGTCCACGGCCAAATACGTGTTGGCCAATGTCTGCGCCTCGATGCCCTGGGAGGCGTCCACCACCAGCACCGCGCCCTCACATGCGGCGAGCGAGCGCGATACTTCATAGTTAAAGTCCACGTGGCCGGGCGTGTCGATCAGGTTGAACACATAATCTTGATCGTCCTTCGCGTGATAGACCAATGTCACCGCATGGGCCTTGATGGTAATGCCGCGCTCGCGCTCCAGGTCCATGTCGTCCAGGATCTGGTCTTCCATGTCGCGCAGCGCGACCGATTTCGTCTGTTCCAATATGCGGTCCGCCAGCGTGCTCTTGCCGTGGTCAATGTGGGCAATGATGCTGAAATTCCGGATCCGTTCGCGTGGTATTGCCAAATGAATCACCGTCTCTTATCTCAAAAAGTTCCATACAGCCTAACCCTGTGGAGAAAGCTATAAAATCGGCCATAATAATGTATTATACCACAGAATGGATTCCTCTTCCAGACTTATAAACCGGTGTTGCCGGAAAGCCGGTGTTTCTATCCTTTTAGGGCAGATCGAAACCGATTATTTGTAAAACAAACGGGAACGTTCCCCCTCAAACCTCCCCAAGATCAAACTCCGCATAGTACGTCTCCCCATTAAACGTATTCCCATAACGGTAGTGGCCTTGCGTGAGTGCTTCCTTCCCATAATAATTGACCGGGTGGATGCGGTGCTCGCTCTGGGAGTGCGGGGCCGCGAGGATCCCGATGTCGTGCCACGCCGTATCCGGGAGATATTCGAGCATCTCCCATTTGCCGTTGTCCGAGAGGCGCTCCAGCCAATACGCTTCCCCATAGCTGAATTCCTCGTCCGTTCCGTTGTGAATCTGAATGACGATCTCTTCCGGGGCAGCCGGAAGAGCGCCTTCCCCAACGGAGAGGGAAAATTCCCCGTCGTATGCGCCGGGGTCCTCGGAAGACGCCGGGTCCGACACGGAGGAAGACGGGTCCACATGGTGGGAAACCGTCTCCGGCCCTTCGATGGCGCTTGTTGTACAGCCCACAAGCGCCGCACAGATTCCCAACCATACCATTGTGCAAAGCATTCTTTTCATTTGGCATTCCTCCTTCTATTCAGAATACCGCCCGAGAAAAGAAATTTTTTCAAATTTTCCACCGAACCTTACCATTTTGTGGAGAACCAACCGCAAATTCGTTTTGCCCGCAAACGTGTACCCGGCCTGCAAACGGGCCCATTTCCCTTCCTCCTTTTGCCGGGCCGCAATCCTCCCCCAAACTGTATAAAATGGCAGCCCTTTCCTCATACTAACCATGAGGTGAAACATATGGAATACGTTTGGGCATTTGTCGTCGGCGGAGCGATTTGCGTCGTCGGACAGCTGTTGATCGATTACACCAAACTGACGCCAGCCCGCATCCTGGTTTTATTTGTCACATTGGGCGTGGTGCTGGGCGCTCTCGGCATTTACGAACCGCTGGTGGAATTCGCAGGCGCGGGCGCAACCGTCCCATTGACGGGATTTGGCTATAATATGGCGAAAGGGACGCGGGAAGCCATCCAGGAGCAGGGGCTTCTGGGGGTGTTCACCGGCGGCGTAACAGCGGGCGCCGCAGGGATTGCCGCGGCGGTGTTCTTCGGCTATTTAGCCGCCATATTTTCAAAACCCGGAGATAAGAGCTAACCGGTACGTCCGGTACGGGAAGTTTGCCTACCGCGGCCTGCGTATCCTGCAGGGGCGCGTGATCGGCATGCTGCTTTACAAGCTGATGAAACACATCTATGAAAAGACGCGCCGCGACATCGAGCGTTGGCGCGAATTCCGGAAAAAGCGCAAAAATAAAACGGGCAGGTAATCCACCTGCCCGTATCCTTTCCCAATGAAGCCAGGAATGGATAGCCCGTCCCTTATTGAATCGAGCAATCCAGATAGTGCTCAAGCTCCTCTTCGTCCTTGCGCTTTTTTTCAAAAAAGAGGACGACGGCCACAGCTGCAGCAGCAACAGCCGCAAGAGCAGAAACGATCGTGATAAAAACAGCAAAATTATTTCCTTTTTTCAATGTGAGCACCTCCATTTGTAAATACAAGCCCGGCGGGACGAGGGGTTCCACCGCAGCGAGGGACTTGTTGATACAACCAAATTGTTATCTATATGATAACCGTTTTCCTACAAAAAGTCAAATGAAATTGCTTTTGGAAATGATTTCCCGTAAAAATGAGAAAAAGCAGAGCATATGCTCTGCTTTCAGCTTTTCCTCGCCTATTCGACTTATGCCTGTGCAGCATTCAGCTTGCGGACGAGAGCGGACTTCTTTCTCGCGGCAGCGTTCTTATGCAGGATGCCCTTTGCAGCCGCCTGATCGATCTTCTTCACCGCAACACGGACGGCCTCCGCCTTGTTCTCCGCACCGGTCTCCACCGCATGGTTCGCCTTCTTGATCTCCGTCTTCAGGCTGGAGTTGAATGCTTTATTGATAAGCGTCTTTGTAGCAGTCACCTTCACGCGCTTCTTAGCAGATTTAATATTCGGCATGGTTCCACCTCCTTTGGTGCTGTCATGTAGTTTTTATTCTACCATCAAGGTTCTAAAAAATCAAGCTTTTTCTCAAAAACCTGCACGGCTACCGAAAATTAAAAAAAGGAGAAATGTATATGGAATACCGCACCGACCTTGCGCTGGAATACACGGAGCCAACGAGCCAGCGCGTTGAGAAACGGAAAAACTGCACCATCACGCGCATCCGGGAAAACGGAGCGGACTACATCACGTTGGAAGTCCCGGCCATTTCCGACCACATCGACAGCGGGGACGAGCTGCTGCACCAGCTGCGGGATGAGCTTAGCGCCCTGCTCCCGGAAACGGGGCTAGTGCTCGTGGCGGGCCTCGGGAACCGGGCGATCACCCCGGACGCCCTGGGCCCACAGACCGCCGAGCAGGTATTGGCAACGCGGCACATCCACGGGGAAATCGCACGCATCACCGGATTGGACGGCCTGCGCCCGGTGGCGGTGGTCAGCACCGGCGTGTTGGGATGCACCGGCGTAGAAACCAGGGAACTCCTGACCGCATTGGCGCGGGAATTCCGGCCCTCCGCGGTGATCGCGGTGGACGCCCTCGCCGCGCGCAGCCTGGGGCGCTTGGGGTGCACCATCCAGCTGAGCACCGGGGGGATTTCCCCCGGCTCCGGCGTCAACAACGCCCGGCCGCAGCTCAGCCGTGAGACATTGGGCGTGCCGGTCATCGGGATCGGCGTCCCGACCGTCGTGGACGCAGGCACGCTCGCCGCCGACCTATTGGGACGCGCCGCCCCCAAAGACAAGGTTTCGCCGCGCGGCGCAAGCATGGTCGTCACCCCGCGGGAAATCGACCTGCTCATCACCCGCGCCGCCCGCATGGTCGCCATGGCGATCAACACCGCGCTCAACCCCACCCTTTCCGTAGAGGAGTTTTCCATCCTCGCAAGCTGAGCGGGAAAAACCGCCTTTCGGCCATAGGGCTCGTCTGTCCCTTCCCTTTGCATTTGACATTTTTTCAAAGCATCCCCCGCAAGGTCTGGATTCCCATGGCCCTGCATACACATTAAGAAGCACGGCTATGGTTTTGCGCTTCAAAAGCTGTGGCAAATCGGTTGAATGGCGGGGGAATGCAAAATATGAGAAATTGGCGACAATATGGACTGATGTTTTGCTCTGCGGTGCTCGCCGCTGTAGCGGTGTTCTGTACGGCTACCCGCCTGCCGGAACTGCACGCAGGCGATGCGGCGCTCGCAGCGGCGGGGTTCATCCTTCCGGGCGGCGCGGCGGAAGCATTTCGCACAGAGCTCTCCGAAGACGTTGCCGCCAGCGCTCCGGAATCCTCCTCACAGGCGCCGAGCTCCTCCAGCAAACCGGCCGCCAGCTCGTCCAGCAAGCCGGTCTCCTCCTCCGCGTCGTCGGGGACCGTCAGCGAAACGGTCACCGGGACAGTCCGGGAGATGAGCATCAGCAATTCCGGCATACAGTATGAGAATATGTGGGTCAAAAACACAAACCAATACCACGATATCGACATTGCTGCGGAATTGGCCAAGCAACCGGCGGTCAAAATGAAAAAGGACGGCACCAAACAGATTTTGATCTACCACACGCACACCACGGAAGCGTTTGCCGGTTCCTCCCGCACACAGGACAATTCCCAAAACGTGGTGGCGGTCGGGGAGGAAATCAAAAAGCAGCTCGAAGCCGCCGGGTTCGGCGTGGTACACGACACCACCTGCCACGACTACCCCAGCTACAATGGCTCTTATGACCGCTCCGGCGAAACCATCCAACGCAATCTGGAGAAATATCCCGACATCCAGGTCACCTTGGACGTCCACCGCGACGCCATGGGCACGCAGGACGGCATGCGCATCAAGCCGACCGCCCTGATCAATGGGAAAAAAGCCGCCCAGGTCATGATTATCTCCGGCTGCGACGACGACGGCACCCTGGGGTTTCCAAACTGGGAATACAACCTCCGCCTCGGCGTCCGCATCCAAAAAAGCCTCTCTGACCTCTATCCCGGTCTGGCGCGGCCGCTCAGTTTTTGCCCCAAAAAATACAACGAGCACATGACAAAGGGCTCCCTGCTGGTCGAGTTCGGCACGGAGGTCAACACCTTGGAGGAGGTCAAATACTCTGGCCAGCTCTTTGGGAAAGCGCTGGCGGAAACCCTGGAACAACTCACATAAGCCTTTGAAAGGATAGGACGTATCATGAAACGGAATACAAACGCGCGCATCTTTGCCGTATCGTTTTACACAACGCTCTGTGTGTTGGTCCTGGCGATCGGTATCTTAGAAGTGGACTACTACTCCCGTCAAACCGGATTTGGCGACGATCAGACCTTGATCCATGCGCTGACCGGATGGGATTTGCACCTCTAACCGGATTGTTCATAAAAAATTCACCTCTGGGCGCGGCTTCGCCGGGGTTGGTTTGGTTGCTTTCTGTTCGAAATATGCTATAATAACTTGTAACGTGTCGGATGCACGCGATCCGGCAAAATCCCCCATTCGAAGAGATTCGCCGTCCATTCCCACGGTGGGACCCTGCGGCCTTATGCCGACGCGCCCTGCTGGTTATCTCAGGAGGTTTCAAATTTGAAAAAACATAACAGAGCTTTTTTGCTCGTTTTTACGATACTGTTTGGCATGGTTTCCACGTTTGGGACCGTTTCGTTTGCGACCGAAACGCCTGTCGATCCGTCAACCAATACGCAGCAGGTCATCGGCCGCACGCCGGTATCTGAACCGCCCGCGGCTGACCCCACCACACCAGTTACCGACCCCACTACCCCCACCGGGGACCCCACTGTCCCGACGGGAGATCCCACTGCGCCGGTCGTAGAACCCACGCCGGACCCCACCGCACCGTCTTCGGAGACGCCCACCACCCCCACGGAGCCGTCCACGCCCGAGCAGACAACGCCGCCCGTTACGGAGCCGCCTGCGACAACCCCTTCTTCGGAGCCGCCGGCACAGCCGGCACAGAACTCCGAGAATACGGATACGCAGCAGCCTTCGCAGACGCCGTCTACCACCAATCAAAACCGTCGTCCTACCACTTCCCGTGAAGATCCCGAAGAGGAAGAAGAGGAGGAATCCTCGTCAGAGACTCCTTCCGAGCCGGAGGAATCCTCCAGCTCCGTCTCCCTTCCCTCCGTCAGTGTGCCGGACGACAGCAGCCTGCTCCCCTCTTCCAGCATGGCCCCGACTTCCAACCGGACGCTCAATTGGATTGGCATCATTGCGTGGGTCTGCATCGGCCTGGGCGTGATTGTCGTGGTGATTGTCATCTTGAGCAACCGTAGGCCGCCGCGCGGCGGAAGCGGGCGCAAGCGTTACCGCAGGCCGAAACGCCGTAAAAAGCATTTATTGAATGATAAATATTATCGCAATTTAAAATATTAAACCGTTTGCAGGCCCCTATGATTGGCGTGGGGGCCTGTTTTTTCTATAAAAACATCGCTATACCAATCATTTTTCTATAAATTCTGGATAGAATTTTAAAATGCAATTTTACATTTCACACAACTCCGCTAATTATTCCAGTTTAATTCTATGTTCATTTAGCCACCGTTTGGTTGCATTTTCGTGTTTTTGGTACTACAAAATAGTAGCATAGAGTAAAGAGGTGGAACCATGTTTTTCCAACGCATCGAAGACTTGCGGATCGACCACGACAAGACACAGCAGGAGATTGCGGACGTGTTGAGCTGTAAACGGGAGGTCTATCGCCGTTACGAAAAGGGGATCCGGGAAATCCCGGTCTGGGCGGTCCTCAAGCTTGCTACATATTACCACGTTTCAACCGATTATATTCTGGGATTAAGCGATCAAAAAGGAGGGGCATATGAGTAGGAAGGCAATCTTCTTTGATATTGACGGCACCCTGCTCTCCTCAAAGAATGAGCGGCACTTTTTTGTTCAACCTAGCACATGGAAGGCGCTTGAACAATTAAAGCAAAAGGGGCACATTGTCGCCATTTCTTCTGGAAGGCCGGAGCGGTTTATTCATAAATATTTCCCAGGGATCTTCTCAAATTATGTTGCCATGAACGGGGCGCACGTTGTTGTGGATGGGAAAACCGTCTTCGAAGAATTCTTTTCCCCCACCGAGGTTCGGGAATTTATGCAGTATTTCGACCAGTATGGATGCTGGTACAATTTTGTTGGGAACAGCCGGGGATGGGCCCGCCATGTCCCACCGGAGCAGATCGAACCGCTGAACGAGAGCTACGGCATGCCCGGATACCTGCAAACCGAGTGGGAACCGGAGGACGTCCATGCCAGCATCATCGACTTTGTATTCCGGGACGATGCGCACTATGAGCAGTGCAAGCCCGCCTTTCAGGAACCGATGGTGCTCAACAAGCACCCGGGCAGTCTGGCGGCAGACCTCTCCTTCAAGGGCAAGGATAAATCCCGCGGGGTCAAGATGTTCCTGCAGCAGGCGGGCATCGCCCCGGAGGACGCTTATGCGATCGGCGACGGATACAACGACATCACCATGATGAAGGTGGTCGGGCATTCCATCGCGATGGGGAACGCTGTAGACGAGCTGAAGGAGGTCGCGGATTACGTCACCGCGGACATCCTCGACGACGGCCTTTACAAGGCTTTTGAACACTACGATTTACTTTGATCATCCCTTTGTTTGAACCTCAGGAAACAAAACGGGCCTCTTAAACCTTTCCGGGGGTTGCACAGGCCATGGAAGCCCTGCTACAGCAGGGCTTCCCACACACTTTTCAGACACCCACACAAAAAGGGCGCCAAAAACGCTTGTAGCTGCGTTTTTGGCGCCCTTTTATGTTGTTTATTTCCCCTGCGCACCTTTTTGGCGCCGGGCGCGCAATTCTTTGAAAAAGGCGGTCAGCACCCCCGCGCATTCCTCCTCCAGCACGCCGCTGGTCACCCCCGGCGCATGGTTGTACGGAAGCGCAAACAGGTTGACAACCGACCCGCACGAACCGGCCTTCCGGTCCCTGGCGCCGAACACCAGCCGGGGGATGCGCGCATTGATGATCGCCCCAGCGCACATGGGGCAGGGTTCCAAGGTCACATAAAGCGTACATTGCCACAGCCGCCAGCCCCCCAAAGCGCGGCACGCGCCGTCGATGGCCTCCAGTTCCGCATGGCAAAGCGCATTTTTGCCAGTCTCCCGCCGGTTTCTCCCCCGTGCAATCACACGGTCTTGATAGACCACCACCGCGCCCACGGGAACCTCCCCCTCCGCGGCAGCCTCCCGTGCGAGCTCCAACGCCTCGCGCATAAACGCTTCATCCCTGTTTTCCAGAACAAGCCCTCCTTCAGGGTTATAAATACATCATCATCACACAGGACAACACGCAATAGCCGAACAGCACCAGCCCGCCCGGGTTGACGACCAACTTGACAAACTTTTGCCCGGCTGTCAGAAGGCTATTGGGCTTGTGCAGGTGAAAGAACCCCTTTCTGCGCAGGGCCAGGAATACAACCGAGGCAATCCCCAAAAGCACCCAGGCGGAAAAGGCGATCAGGTACACGGCGTTTGCCAGCACGTCGCCCTGGTACCATTGCAGCAGTGTAATGGCAGCCGAAAGGCCGTTGTTCAGGAAATGGATGGCAACAGACACCCAGAGGTTTCCAGTCTTGACAACCACAAAGGCCAACGCCAGCCCACAGAAAAAGGCGAACGGCAGCTGGACCAGATTTCCGTGAAACATACCGAACAGGAACGCGGAACCAACAATGGCAAACCCATCCCCGAACCGGCGCAGTCCATGCAGAACGGCACCGCGAAACACCAGCTCTTCCACCAGCGCCGGGATTACTGCCAACGAAATAACATACAGCGCCTGGATGGACGGTTCACCCGTGAGCGGGGAGTCCGGCACGGTGCCGTTGTAGCCCGCCCATTCCAGGAAGTCCATCATCCAGTTAGCCGGGAAGTTGGCCAGCATACACACGCCCATCCCCAAAAAGACGCACGCCAGCGCCGTGCTGAACCGTGTCTTTTGGAACGGCAGCACCTGCTGCAGCGGCAGCCGTTTGACGGCCATATACAGGAGGGGCGGCAGTGCAAACGCCAAAAGATACGTCACCCCATTGACCAGATAATACAGCAGGGGCGTATATCCGCTAAACTGCAATTCGCCCTGCCAACGGTATCCGATCATGCGCAGGAAGCTGCTCTCCACGGACGGCAGCGCCGCCATCAGCAAAACCACCAACAGCAGCATCCAGCTCAAGCCGCTGGCCGTTTTTCCCAGACGGTGTTTCTCCTCACGCCTCTGCTCATAAAACGGGTCCATCTCAACCTGCGAATAGGGCGTGTACATGGGATTTTGTTGCGGTACATATGGATGATCGTAATTGGCCAATTTCAGCCCCCCTTTTTGACAAAACAGTTTATGTTTAAATAAAAGGTATTATAGCACACTCGGAGCTATCCCGCAAGACGCGGGCCGGCTCCAATTCTTTTCATCAGGGCAAATATACCGCGCCTGTTTCAGGAACAGAAGGCGGCCTTGACCCGGCTCGCCATTCGATGGTACAATCGGAACGGCCGTTTTTAACCGGCCCCCACAGAACCACATGGAGGAAAGGTAGTTGATTCCCATGTACCAGGGCGCTGTATTTTTTGATGCGGACGGGACATTGATCGATGGGCCGTCCGGCATCATTGCCCCCACTGAAAAGACAAAAGAGGCCATCGTGCGTTTACGTGAACGAAACATTCTCACCGTGCTCGCCACCGGCCGTTCGAAATGTTATGTGCTCCCCAGCCTGCTCCTGTTTGACTGTTACATCACGGCAAACGGCGCGCGGTCCGAAGCAAATGGGACAGTGATCCACAACCAGGTCCTTGCGCCGGAGGCGCTGCGCACCCTCGTGGCATACCTCGATGCGGCGGGGATCAACTCCGTCCTAGAAGAACCCGACTATTGCTATTGCCGGGATCTCTCCGAGGAGTATTTCCAGGGGATGATGCAAAAATATGCGTTCCCCATCGACCGCTTCCTCCCCCTGCAATCGCTGGAGGGCCTGCGCATCAACAAGCTGATGGTCACCTACGACCGGATGGACAAGCGCGACCGCTTTATGCGCGACTTTGGCGACCGGTACGACATCACCGACCAGCCTGGCAACCAAGCCTGCGACGTCGGACAGCGCGGCGTCTCAAAGGGACTGGGCGTTCAGAAGGTCCTGGAGCATTTCCAAATTCCAAAAGAAAATGCCTATGCATTCGGGGACGCGGACAACGACTATGAAATGTTCCGCGCCGTCGGGACCGGCATCGCTATGGGCCGGCATACCCCCAAGCTGGGGCAGGTGTCCCGCATGGTCACAGGGACGGTCCAACAGGAAGGTATTGCTACAGCGCTGAAAGAATTGCATCTCATCTAACAGAAAGCGGCTGTCCGGTAGGGATAGCCGCTTTTTCCCATGACAAAAAGAAGCCCCTGGATTCCAGGGGCTTTCTTGCACATTAAAGGACCAACGAAGGCGCTGCATAGGTGCGCGCTGCCAACTCCTGATCCAACAAATACAGGGATTTTGGATCACTGCCAAAGAGCTCCATCTTTTTCAGGAGGTCTTCCGCGTTCTTCTCTTCCTCGCCCTGCTCCTTGACAAACCAGTCGAGGAACTGCATGGTCCGGAAATCCTTGACCGAGTAGGCCGCGTCGTAGATGGCGTTGATCAAACCAGTGACATACCGCTCGTGCTGCAATCCTTTTTCAAGCACGGTCATATCCTTATCAAAATCCTGCTCCGGGCATTCAATGGCTTCCAGCGTAACCTTCTCGCTGTTGTTCTTCACATACTGCAAGAACAACATGGCATGGTCGCGCTCTTCCTGCGCCTGAACCTGATACCAATTTGCAAACCCATCCAAATTCCGGTCCGCAAAATAATTAGAAAACGCCAGATACAGGTAGGCCGAATAAAACTCTTTATTGATCTGTTGGTTTAATAGGTCCTTTACTTTTTCATTCAACATAAACCAATCACCTCCACCGCTATTATAGTACAACATAAATCCCTCTGCAAGGCAGAATCCCGCCGAATTTTGGGAGCGGAGTGGCCGGTCCGGGTCCCAGCGATTTCTCTGCCTGGCTTTTCTCTGGGAGGCCCCAGCGGTTCTCCGCTCTCAGCTTCACCAGGAAACGGTTGCGCGCAACGCGGGAAGCCTCCTGAAAAGCCTCCTATCACGTTTTTTCCCCTTTGGAATAGAATGGAGAAAAAGCCTGAAGGCGGTGATTGCTTGGACAATCCGGTATTTGCAATCCTTGAGCCGCTCGTGCTCGTCACCGCGCTCTCGGTGGACGCCTTTGTCGCCAGCTTTGCCTATGGGACCAATCAAATCAAAATTCCCTTCCGCTCCGTTGCGGTCATCAGTGGGATTTGCAGCGCCATCCTGGGGGTTTCGTTGTTTCTTGGTTCTCTGGTGCGTCCGTTCATGCCGGAGCATCTGGCCGGGGTGCTCTGTTTTTCCATCCTGTTTCTGCTCGGCATCGCCAAACTGTGCGACAGCGCCATCAAATCGTTGATCCGCCGCTCACAGGGAATCCACAAAAAGATTTCCTTCTCGGCCATGCATCTGCGCTTTATCCTGGATGTGTACGCCAACCCAGAGAACGCGGACAGCGATTGTTCCAAAAGCCTTTCCGCCGTGGAAGCCGCACCCCTGGCCATCGCGCTCTCCCTGGATGGTTTAGCGGTCGGGTTTGGCGCGGCCCTCTCGGAGGCCGCCCCCCTCCGCGCGGTTCTTTTCTCCTTAGTGGCGAATGTCATCGCCGTATGCGCAGGGTGCTTGACCGGCAACAAGGTTGCGGAAAAAATTCCTCTGGACCTCTCGTGGGTCAGCGGCCTTCTCCTGATAGTACTGGCCTTTTTAAAGCTTACATAGGCCAGCTGCGTCCGCCCTTTCGATCGACGAACCCTTCTCTCGAAAGGGTTTCCTACAAGGCGGGACCTCTTTTCCATTCGTAAAACCTAAAAAAGCCGCGCAGTGCATGCACTGTGCGGCCTTTTGGAAGGGGCAGTAAAAATCGATCTGTTCGGCGCGGATACGAAGTTTTCGGCAAAACAAAAGCCTGGAGCGCGAATTGGCTCCAGGCCCTGGCCGGATGGCACCCCCAGTAGGAATCGAACCTACAATTAGCCCTTAGGAGTAGACCCGATACGACATCGGGAAGTGGCATCTAATGCTTAAAAATGCTTGGAAATACAAGGTTTTTCAGCATTTCAAATCCCATCTGATACTACGCTGTGATAGCTAATTCAGAGGGATTTTACACCGTCCGATTGGCTCGAAATTAGCAAGTCTTTCGATTTTTGGTGGACGTTGCAAGTGCAAGTAAATGTCACTATGTAACTTCTCGTGATGCGAAATGATAGGAAATCCTATTCATTCTCGTGTGAGGGTGCGGGTGTCCTTAGACACAGATTTCAGTCTGTTTTATATATCATTTCAAAATGAATTTTTCAACCAGAATTATTAAGAATTTCAAAGGTTTTTCAGACTCAATGATTCTATGTAATTTAGACCCGCCGAAGCAGGTCTTTTTTTATTTCAGCATAATCTCTCTATCCTCAGCGCCGAGCATATAAGCACCCTTGGCAAAAGCATCCCTTGCAAGAAGCTCTGCTACATCAACCCTATCGAACAGCATCCATATTTCTTTCTCTTTCGGAGTCAGTTCATGGCTATGGTCAAACAAATGCTCAAGTCCCAATCCTTCAAGCAATGCCGACTTTGCTGCTTTGTATTCCTCAGCTCTGCCAACATATTCGTCGTTCCTTTCCTTGGAAAATGCCTCGATATTGTCAGCTCTCAGATGCTCGTAATACTCGTCCATAAAGATTCTATCCATACTCGTTGACCTCCATAACAAAAAAATAAGGGCAGACCCTTTTACAGCTATTGTAGCTATGTAAAAGGATCTGCCCTTGCAGTTACTATAATGTTTTTGCCAGCGACTTCAGGAGTGCTGCCATTTCCGGATTTTGCAGAAGCTTCAGAAGAAGTTCTTTATCATCAGCGGAGCTTTCCGTTGCGGCTGGTTGAACCGGCTCAGGCGTTGCCTGTCTGCCTGAGTAGAACGCAGCTTCCATTCTTTCAGCGTTCAGTCTGCGGTCATCGTCGATGATATGGGAGTAAACATCCGCTACCATCTTGACCTGTGCATGACCGGAATCGCCTTGAACGGATTTCATATCGCCGCCGTTCAGCTTCAGCTTGTAAGTGATACTGGAATGTCGGAGACTATGGAAAACCACTTTCGGCAGTCCCTTCTCCTCAATCAGCTTATTGAAAGCACGGTTGATAACCTGCCCCTCAATCGGCTTGCCATTGGAAGAACAGAAAACCAGATTGAAGTCTACGAACTCGTCACCGAAAAGGTCTTTCAGTTCTTCGATGTCAGCCTTTCGCTGTACCAACATTTCCGCTACGGTTTTCGGTAAGAACACCTTGCGGACACTTGTTTTGGTCTTAGGAGTTTTGAGAACCAATGCGGTATGCGTACTGGCGAAGGTCGGTGGGAACTTGAACATGATGTCCTTACCGTCCAGATCTGCCATCGCTTCACGATTTACTCTCTGCAACTCCTTTTCAACGAAGATGCTTGCCTGACCAAGTTCAATACTGGTGGGGGAAATGTCAATACAGTCCCAGGTAAGCCCCAGAAGCTCGCCCATTCGCAGGGAACAGGAGAAGGCAAGGTTAATAGCCAGACGAAGAATATCATCGTCACAGGCTTCCAGAGCCTTCTGGAGCACTTCTGCTGTCCAGATATCCCTGGTCTTGTGTTCTTCTTTCGGCAGCGTAGCGTGCTCCACAGGGTTTCTGGTCATCAATTCCCACTTGACCGCTTGATTGAAAGCATTTCGCAATGTCTTGTGAACCTCTCGGACAGTATGCGGAGTCAGATATTCTGTACGGGCTTTTACATACTTAGAAGAAACCGCTTTGACAGAAAGCAAATCTCGGTAATACTTGTCCATGATTCTCGGCGTGACATCCTCCAGCTTCATATCACCGATGAGGGGACGAATATAGTTTGCAATCAGGCTCTTTCTGCTTTCATAGGTAGACATCGCCCAGGTGTTCACACCATAGATTGACATATACTCATCCAAAAGATCATTGACGGTTTTAGCAGAAGGGGGAATAAAGGTTCCGGACTCCTGCTCATATTCAACCTGCAACTTCCTTTTCTTTGCTTCGGCATTCGTTTCAAAGGTTTCCCACTTCTGACGCTTGTTGCCGTTCTCATCGGTGTATGTATAAACCACAGAATACTTCTTTTTTCTCTTAACGATAGATGCCATGTAATCAGCTCCTTTCCTGTCTATCTTCCGCTAACTGGTAGCGGGTCTGATTGTGATACCATTTTTCAAAGCTCTCTTTGGTAGCTCGCTTATACCTGCCAACCTTGATAAGCTCAAAATCTTCATTGGCAACGATATAGTAAATGGTCTGACGATGTACCCCAAGCATTCTTGCCATTTCCGGCAGACCGTAGGTGGATGCCATAATATCTGCATCCAGTTCCTGATCCTCTACCGTGCGGTAATCGGTTTGAGAAGCATACCATCTTTCAAAGCTCTCCTTTGTCACTCTGCGCTTGCCCAGGACATCGACCACATCAAAATGCCCTTTGGCAACCAGTTCGTAAGCAGTCGCTTCTTTCAGCCCAAGGCGCTGTCCAAGCTCCTCCATTGAATATGTAGTTTTCTTCAATTCCTCGCCGGGAGGGGTTCCATCGACCTTCTGGTATTTGAACTGATTGGCATACCATTCTTCAAAGCTGTCGATCATCACCCTCATGGTGTTGCCGACAAGAATGGTTTTGAAGTAATTCTTCTTAATGAGCCAGTATGACTCCGTTTTACCAAGACCGAGCATCCTGCCCATTTCCAGAACAGACATACTCGTGCGTTTTCTCATTTCCGCCATCGTACAACCTCCTATGTAAAAAATGTAGCCATGTGTTTCTTGTCATGGCTACATTTTATCGAACTCTCAATATGTTTTGAAGTTTGTCGCCGGGTTGTACGACGCCCTTGACAAATCTTACATTTGATGATCCAACCACTCATCAAAACTCTTTTTGGAGATTCTGATACTGCCACCGATGCGGACGCTATGGAAAACTTTCTTTTTCACAAGGTTGTATGCGCTGGTTCTGCTGATGCCCAGAATATCCTGAATCTCATCAACCGTATAGGTTCTCTTATCAAACTGAACTGCGTTAGCAGCCATCGCTTCTTCGGTGCGCTGATTCATGGCAGCGATTCTTTCTTCAAACATTTATGTTCACTCCTTCGCTCTCTTTGCTTTATGTTTTGGGGAACGCTTTTTCAGCTGTTCCATTGCCAGGCTGACAGATAAGGCTTTCTCAATCGCTACCATTTCACGGGGCGTTACCTTACCTAAGTAATTATCAATCCTGCTTTTATCAATGGTACGAATCTGTTCCAGCTGAACAACGGACGCTTCTTTGAATGCAGGATTGTCGTAAATAACAAAGTGCGTCGGCATATTCGCTTTCTTATGGATTCTGGTGGTGACCGTTGCCACAATCAATGTGGGAGCGTGTTTATTACCGGTATCGTTCTGAATGACGATAACCGGACGGATGCCGCCTTGTTCCGACCCAACTACCGGGTCCAGCTTGGCGCAATAAATATCACCACGGCAATATACCCAATTTTCTTTCATCATGTGCCATGACCTCCTTTCGTTGGCTATGTAATAACTGACTGCCAGAAAGGAATCAGGCAGTCAGTCCAAAAGTCTATGTGTCCCATATTTGCCACGCACCCCTGGGAAAGAGGGCTTACGCCCTCAGGGAATCACCGAACGACTGATTGCGAATCAGTTCCATAGGAATCTAACCTCTGCCGGGTTCTCCGCCAGCTCCGTAGAGAAGTATCTTTAATCCTGTTGCTTTCATGGCCGTATTGGGAGCAACCCAATATTTACAAGCCAGTATTGATCGCTGGCATCGGGAGAGAGACAAGCGCTTAATTTATAGAAGAAAGTCGTTCTGTTTCTCTATCCGATACGTCTCGGCGTACCGCTGATGTGGCTGATGCTCTCGCACCGGCAACAGGAACGTATTCGATGACTGTGTATTCAGTTTTCAAGGATCAAGCAGCCGATTTTCTTTGGCTGTATCTAAATTGTACCTGTTCCTCATGCAAGTTTTTATTGCCTCGTAGGTATAGTTTTGAGGTTATTCACGACCTAAAAATATGTAATCAAGGGTTGTCTCAAAGCGCACAACCAGTTCGATTGCCAAATCAATAGAGATACCTCTGTTGCCGGTTTCAATTCGTGCAATGGTGTTTGCGGCAACACCTAACTGCTCCGCAAGCTGTTCCTGTGTAAGCCCATGTTCCTTTCTCAAGGCTTTAATTCTTTTTCCGCTTTCAACCAAGTCGTAATACATTTTCGTTCCTCCGTGTTTTTGAATTTGTGAAGTTGCAAAATCAAAAACAGCGGGAGGAGATCGTGCCCGATTCTCAATACCCTTTGCCATCTGCCTGTCCTCCTTGCAGGCATAAAAAAAGAGCCGGAGTAAATTACTCCAAGCTCTCGTTCATGCCTTTGTGTTAATTATGGGGGAAAATAGGCAGGTATAAAAAAAGCCCCGTACCCATTACAGGCACGAGGCGTAACTCTCTCTATTCAATTTTATGCCGCTATCTCCCAGCATAGCCATTTTAACACTGGACAAGTCGGACTTTCAGTAGGGGAACCGTCGTATTTTCATCGGATTTTAGTCGGACTAAAATCCTGTCTTAGCATTCACAATAACACAATGCTTCTTCCTCCCGGGCACTTTCCAGGAAATCTTTCAATTTAGGAATGGCTGTTCCCCAAAGTGACAGACCAAATAACAGTATCGCTTCTTTCTTTCGGTCATAGTAGGTGCTGCGTTCCATATTCAAAACCTCCAGCATTTCTGATTCCCTGTACTTGAAGCGGTTGAGATATGCCTTTGAGATAATCTCACAGTACAGAGCGCCTTTATCTGGATATTCTCTGATTTTCAACATAGCCATATCTACCAGTTCAATGATCCACTTTGTCTCAAATAAGCTGCGAATGCGTTCTTCAAATCGTTCTCTCGCTTCATCCGGAGCAAAGTTCTCCAGATAAATCAATGCACCATCTAAGCTGTCACCGTAAGTACAAATAAGGGTATCACATACATCATTCGCACGATCAATGGTAGACCAGCACACCTCTCGATATATGGATAAAATCAGCTTTGCTCTTTCATACAGAACCTTCTCGTCAATGTTCTGCATCCGGCAAAGCATTCGAATACTGCTTAATACCTGTGTATTATATCTGCTCATTCAGAATCTCCTTTCAGCCTAATCCATAAAATAAGAATTCCTTTCTAACTCCTGTCACTTGGCTAAAGGGAAACAAATACCATGGGACAAGAATGACTATAACTTCCGATATTTGATTAAAATAACAGAAGTGAAATCGGAAGTTCTTGACTTTATAAAAGTTCCGATATATAATTAAGTGGAATTAAAACTTCTGTTATGATTCTTATTATAGCATTTTCCAGAAGTTTGTCAACAAATAATCGGAAGTTACGAATAAATATTTTTTGAAAGGAAGGATACTACCATGACATTTGGAGAAAAAATTAAAGAAGCTCGTTTGGCTATGAACCTATCTCAAACGGAGCTTGCCCAGATGACCGGCATTTCCGAAAGATCCCTTTACACCTATGAGCAGCTCGGAACACTCCCCAGAAAAAGCAACATCAGAAAACTTGCTGAAGCACTGCATATCTCTGTGTCCTATCTTTTGGACGAATCTGAAACGGATAGCCAGAGCCATATAGATCAGGATATGTTTATTTTAGAGGCAAAGGAAAACTTCGGTTCAAAAGGAGCAAAAGAAGCTCAGGAAGTGTTGGGTCGTGTAAATTCTCTGTTTGCCGGTGGAGAATTGGACGAGGACGCAAAAGATGTATTCTTCCAGGCGATTATGTCAGTTTATATGGACTCTAAGAAAACAGCACGGGAAAAGTACACTCCGAAGAAATACAGAAAGCATAAAGATAAAGAGTAAAATCCTCAAGCACAGAATATGTTTTCTGTGTGCGATTCGGAGGTGAAGCAAATGAAAACGGCAGAGCATATCATTGAAACTGTCGATAAGCTTGTGCGAAAATATCACACCAGAGACCCTTACGAGCTATGTCAGCTGTTAGGTATCAAAATCCACTATTACGATTTACAGAAGAAATTGAAGGGCTTCTTCTATTACCAGTCCAGACAAAAGAATATCGTGATAGATCACAATGTGAACGGTATCCTGGAGCGTATATTAGTCGCACATGAATTAGGACACGCTGTCCTGCATACAAAAATCGCTATGATGCACGGCTTTCAAGAAATGGAAGTTTTTGATGATAGATCAATCGAAGAAAATGAAGCAAACTTCTTTGCGGCGGAGCTTCTGTTAGAAGATGGGAAAGTCCTGGAATGCCTTTCGGAACACACATTTTTTGAAACGGCTAAAATGCTCTATGTACCGGCAGCATTATTAGACTACAAATTCAGCCTGCTCCACGAAAAAGGAGAGCTGGTAAATTCGATGTATATTCGTAAAGCAGATTTCCTGAAAGAAGATCTTCATGCCTACGATAACGACATTGGTTATGGCGATATATGAATATCTATTTTTATATCTTTACAGAAAAAGTCCACCAGTACGATGCGTAGTGCATCATGACTGGTGGACTTTTTGCTTCTTAAAGAATCAGTATATTGTGCTGCAAAAAAGAACCCCATAGCAGTTCACTCTGTACCGTCAATGGGCTTCTTTTTCATTATATCAATCAAGCTCCGCTTTTTTTATCATCTCTTGCTGGTCAATCAAGACATCAATCAACTTTCCTACGGTTATCAATGTTGTTACATTACACTTTTTCAGTTTTGCAGCAATCTCATTATCAATGATGCTGTCGCATTTTGCATATGGGGTATCCAGTAAAAAATAGTCAAAGTTCTTTTCCAAGACGAATGCCAGTTTTAGAAGCATTGCCAAAGAAACTTTCGTCTGTCCAACTTCAACATGGCTCATATGATTGTTCGAGCAACCAACCAACGCACCCAAATCAGCCTGACTATAACCCTTTTCCAGTCGGGCAGCTCTAATGCGCTGACCAATCTTAACGTAATCAATTTCCGGTTGCGTTTCAATCACCTCCATGCTGTGTATGATTCTGCTATACATTATAAAATGTACCAAAAATCTCAACAACCAACATCGGGTGCAAGTTGCATTTATAAATGCAATATGATAAAATTTTATAGGCAGATTGCATTAAATGATAGAATCTTAACTTCCAGTAGAAGTTGACACTCAATCGAAAAATAAATGCTCAAAACGGGCAGGAAATCAAGAAATTTCTTGATTTCCTGCCCATTTCTTGTTATAATAATTGAGTAGGTATACATACTCAATATTTGAGTGAGAAACGATTATGTATTATGATTTTTTGGTTAAAATTCCTGCGAAAAAAGGAAAGATTTTTGAGCGTACCATAAAGGGTGTAACATACATTAACTATGAGTATGACAGGGTATATAAGCCGGACAAGAAATATAACATTCCCAAGAGAACCACGATAGGAAAAAAGTGTGAAGATGATGATACCATGATGTATCCTAATCCGAACTTTATGAAATATTTTCCTGACGCACAGCTTCCTGCGGATGAGGGACGGGATGAGCGGAGCAGCTGCCTAAGAATTGGAACCTTTATGGTTATAGAAAAACTGATGATGGAAAGCATGGTGGAAAACATCGTGTCCTCCATTTATAACAATGACAAAGGGACAGGTTTATTTCTTGACCTGGCAAGCTACTATCTGACAACAGAGAATAATGCCGGGGGTTCACTTAGATAAAGATACCACATCAATCCCACGCTGACTTTTGCTCAACCGATACAGCCGGAGGGCTGGATAACAAGAAAAGGCGGTATGCGCCCCGTGGAGGGGTAGCGTACCGCCTTTTCTTGTGGGGGTTTCCAAAGGGGGCAACGCCCCCATTTGGCACACGACTTTGCGAAGCAAAGTGTAGTGTGTTATACGCTCTGTCGGCGTTGCCGTGAAAATGCCGTTGCCGCCGGGGAGGGCAAGGGCATTTGGAGCGGCAGGAAAACAGGGCTGTGCTTGCGTGGCGTAGAGCCGTAAGCACAGGTCTGGTTTCAACAGCAGACTGGGCGTATATGAAAGCCCCCGTCCCTCGTCCTATGCTCCGACTTGTGGACAAAGTGTCCCGAAGTTGTGGCTACACTCCCGGAAAAGTAACAGGACAGCGGGCAACCGTCAAGGCTGAAATGAACGGGCTTACACCCGGCCTTGACCGCCACCCGCCGTCCCACTGAATGGGTGAACAAGGCGACCAATCCCTCAAAGTGCTTGGCCGCTCTCTTTCTGATTTTGGAGTGTTTCTTTTCTCATAATTGAAATGGGCGGGAAGCCATTTTAGGGCTTTCCCGCCTTGATTGCCCATCAGCAAAGCCAGACGGGACGGTCAACGGCGGCGCATGAAATGCGCCGTTCATCTTGACCGTTGACTGGCTTTGCTATTTCTCTGATAAATGAAATTTCGATTTTTAGAAATCGTTTAAGATAGCAATGCGGCTCCACTTGAAATTTTTTCTTTTACTGCAAAAACAGCCTCTTGGATAGAATAGGTTGTCGTTTCTATAACATTCGATTCATATATCCCCAAATTACAAAATTGCTCCCACATTGTTTCTACTAATTCAACATTTGTTTTTCTGTCTAATTTTGAACGTTCCACAGCTCGTTTCATAGTTTCTTCTTTACTGGCTCTTAAAACAATATAGTGTACTTCATAATCTTCTCGAACAAGGGCTCTCCATGGTTCTAAAAACCACGGCCCGACAATTCCATCTACAATTACATCATATCCGCCGCGGGCATAGCGCTTTGCAGCTTCTAAAAAGGCTTCAATGACAACTAAATTTTGTTCGTTGGACTCTGGTAAATGCGGCGGTATTGCTCCTTTGCTTAAATAATGAAAAAAGTCGTCTGTGTGCATATGCACAGATTTATCCATGTTCGATTCTTTTGCGACAATCGACGCAGTTGTTGTCTTTCCTGTTCCCGGCGAACCTGTAATCACAATAATTCTTCCTTGATTCATCTACATTCTCCCTCGCAATTCAGATTTACCGCTCTCTTTCTGATTTTGGAGCGTTTCTTCTCTCAAGATTGAAATGGGCGGGAAGCCATTTTAGGGCTTTCCCGCCTTGATTGCCCATCAGCAAAGACGGGCGGGACTGTCAACGGCGGCGCATTTATGCGCCGTTCATCTTGACCGTTGATTGGCCCCGCTAACTTTGCTACTCTGTTCTAAGTAATTCCTCAATTTGTTTTTTCATATATTCTACAAGTGCCATCGCTTCCTTTTCTACTGTCTCCCATTCATCAGACAAATTTCCCAAATAAGCTTCCTTTGCCGTTGTTAGCAGGGGGGGAAATCTCTCCGGCAATTTTAAAATTACCCATTTTGCGGCAACATCTTTTGTCGTGATTTCTTCTGTTACTAAAGTAAACCACATTCGTGATAAGGTTAATAACACATTTCTTTCATCACCCTTAAAGCTGGAAATCAAACCAGGTAAAGAAAACCGAATTGCTTTTTTAATTTCGTGAAATGGGATAGCGGGAATAAGCTCTTTGCTTTCCGCCCCCTTCAAAGTTATGCTATTTTTTCTTGCTTGCCATAATAAAATCATTATATCTGGGTCATTGCAGGCTTGCGGATATTCTCCTGCTTCCATCTCTCCCCTTAGCCATTCACCATACATATACTGACATTTTGGCGGAAATTGCAACGGAACAATATCAGATTGATTGATAATAGTTACCTCTAAAGGTCTTTTTTCAATACAGCCTACGGAGCCAGAAATTTTCAATAATTGCTTTGTTAGATCTGCTCTGATTGAATTACTCAATTCTTGTTTAGTAATTATCAGTATATCTATATCACTATCTGGACGCAGCCCATTCATTGTTGCTGAACCATATAAATATATCCCCAATATTTGACCTTGTAATATGGTTTCTGCTATTGAAATAACTTGATTTACTTGTTGTGGAAATTCATTTATATTCATTGTAACTCCTATATGTATTTATTTTTACTCCTCAACAACTGATAAAACAGCGTCTAAGGCTAATTCTAAGGCTATGGATATACTTGTTTTTCCCCATTCTCTTTCTTGGTATTTATGAGGGTCTGCAAGAGTATCGGCTGAAAAAAGCAGCATAGCCCATGTAACTTTTCTAAATTTTGCACACGCCGCCAATGCGGAACATTCCATTTCTACTACTTGACATCCCTCTTCTTTCCGATACTGAACCATTTCTACTGTTTCTCGATAAAAACCGTCTGTTGTCCATGTTTTAACTTCCCAATATGGTATATTCTTTTGGCTTAAAGCAGATTCAATCGCATTTATACCAGCCTTTGAAATCTCTACTTCTCGGGAGGGAGGAAGATAATGGTAAGATGTTCCCTCATCTCTCAATGCAGAAACAGGTATCAAAAATCTATTTTCCGGGATGTCTTCCAATACGCCGCAGGAGCCGACGGAAATAATCTTTGTTACACCCCCTGCAATTAAATATTCTAAAACTTGGACGGCAGCAGCACTTCCCACAGGAGCCGGACATAGACATATTTTCTCCTGATTATAAAGACATTCATAAATAGGATATCGTCTTGTTGCACTTTCAAATTCATCTATCTGTATTCCATCATGGGTATGTGCATAATTTTCAACCTCGTCTCCTAAAAAAGCAAACACTGCTTTTGCAGGAAAACATTTTTTCCCATTTCCCGGCTGAAAAACAGCTTTTGATGCGGTATCGTACTCTAAAACAGGGTAGTCATGCTTTACTAATGGCATATTATTATCTCGAATAACAGGCTATTATTCTATTCCTTTCATCATCTTTTTTGCCAACTGCTTGAACAGGTCGGCAGTTTCTTCATCCATCGGCGTAAGCTGTCCGATCTGTCCGGCAACCATCGCCGCTACATCGTCAATGGAAAGCGGGTTTTGCTTCTGTTCCGCCAATGCGTCCCGCATGGCTTGGAACATCGCGGCGGTCACAGCTTCTCCCGGCTGTTCCCCGTTGTCAATGTCTTTCTTAATATCCCGCAGGATAGCAAGGAACACATTTTTGATTTTCTCAATCTCCGCCTCATGTTCCCCCATCTTCTGGGCGTTCAAAAGCTGTAAATCCTGCTTTGCTTCCGCCCGGTGTTCCGGGTGTTCTTTCATCAGGTCGGACAGGGAAGCCGTTGCTATCTCGATAAGCTGGTTTCTTGCTGTTATGCCTTTTGCCGCTGTGTCCTGAAAATAAATCCGTATCAAATCTATCAGCTTAGGAAAATTCCTGTGTTCCAACAGGCGGTTGAGGATTTGCACATCAACAGCACCCGTCACGAGCCCCCTCACGGCTCCCTCGGACAAGCCTAATTCAGAAATATCGTAGCTTTTGCGGACGCTCACGGTAGACAAGCCCAGTATGTAGTCTGTCGATACCTTAAATTCCTTTGCCACACCTATGAGAATATCACTGCTGACCGTTCTCGTTTCGCCGCTGACAATGCGGCTCAACTGGGAAGCGGAAACGCCTATCTTCTCCGCAAGTTCCTTTTGTGTGATATGGTTTCCGTTGCATAAATCGGAAATCCGCTGTCCGGGTGTTCCGGGTAAAGCCATAGACACGCACCTCCTCCGCATACTTCCATTATACAGGATGATTACAAAAATGCAATTTCCAAAGTGTAAACTTCATCAAAATGCAATTCTCGCAAAATTCCGGGGATTGCATTTTTTTCGTGTAGACTTAGGGTAGTTCATCGATGGACAGCACCTTGAAAACAGAATGACCGTCCGAAAAGGAATACCCCGGCCGGGGAAGCACCGCAAGGAGCCGGACTTCGGGACAAAATGTCCCGAAGTTGTGGGGAGCGTGCCAATGCCGGAACACGCCGCAGAAATGGGGCAGGAAGCCTTTTCGGGAAGAACGGCAAAAGCGAAAAATGGAGGGACGCATGATAGAAAATCCATACAAACGCTTGCCGCCGCTGGAACGCAGACCGGACGGTTCCCTTTACCGCATGACCCCGGCGCAGAGGAAACGGGCAACTGCCCTCATTCGCCGGGAATGCTGCAACTGTGAGGGTGGTAACTGTATCGCCCTTGACGATGGGGACACCTGCACCTGCCCGCAGACAGTTTCTTTCTCGGTCTGCTGTAAGTGGTTCCGCTGGGCGGTCTTGCCGCTGGACGGGACGCTGGAAGCGGAGATTTTCCGGGATAAGGACATGAAACGCTGTGCGGTCTGCGGGGCTGCTTTCGTCCCACGCTCCAACCGGGGGAAATACTGCCCGGACTGCACCGCCAGAGTTCACAGGCGGCAGAAAACAGAAAGTGAACGGAAAAGGAGGTCTGCTGTGGACAGTTAGGAGCGGAAAAAGCCTTGATTTATCAGGCTTCGCAAGCCCCAAACCGGGGCAGGTGGTATAAAATATCGCCCGCCCTGGAAAACGGGCTTCTAACCGTCCACAAAACGAACTATGACAAATACGATTTACATTCACCAGCCGGAACAGGCGTTCAGCTTCACCCGGCTCCCGAATTTCCTCTTTGAAGCCCCTACATTCAAGCCCCTGTCCAGCGAGGCAAAGGTTCTGTACGCCTTTATCCTGCGCCGGACAGAGTTATCCCGCAAGAATGGGTGGGCGGACGAGTACGGGCGGATTTATCTGTACTATCCCATCTGCGAGGTGGTTGACCTACTCCACTGTGGGCGGCAGAAAGCGGTAAACACCCTGCGGGAACTGCAATATGCCGGACTGGTGGAAATCCAGAAACAGGGCTGTGGAAAACCCAACCGCATTTTCCCAAAATCCTATGAAGCGGTTCCAAACACCGACTTCAAGAAATCCCGTTCTGGTACGCCGGAGGGCTGAAAACCGTACCCATGAAGTACGGAAATCACTCCTGAGAAGTACGAAAACCGGACGGTATATAGAAATACAAAGATAAAAAGATTGATTTATATTCTATCCATTCCAATCCTATCCGAGCTATTTCCGGCGGGATTTTCCCTGTGGAAAACCCCGGGTCGGAAAGGAATGGGGAAAGGAGCAGAATGGCACAACACGCAATTTTGCGGTTTGAGAAGCACAAGGGCAACCCGGCAAGGCCGCTGGAAGCCCATCACGAAAGACAGAAAGAACAATACGCCAGCAACCCCGACATTGACACAAGCCGGAGCAAGTACAACTTCCATATCGTCAAGCCGGAGGGCAGGTACTATCATTTCATTCAAAACCGCATTGAACAGGCCGGGTGCCGAACCCGCAAGGACAGCACACGGTTTGTCGATACGCTGGTAACTGCCAGCCCGGAGTTTTTCAAGGGGAAATCCCCAAAGGAGATACAGGCGTTTTTCCAGAGGGCGGCGGACTTCCTCATTGGCCGGGTAGGACGGGAAAATATCGTGTCGGCGGTGGTACACATGGACGAGAAAACGCCCCACCTGCATTTGACCTTTGTTCCGCTGACAAAGGACAACCGCCTGTGTGCAAAGGAGATTATCGGCAACCGGGCAAACCTGACGAAGTGGCAGGACGATTTTCACGCCTATATGGTGGAGAAATATCCTGACTTGGAGCGTGGGGAGAGCGCCAGCAGGACAGGCCGGAAGCATATCCCCACCCGGCTTTTCAAACAGGCGGTTTCCCTCTCCCGGCAGGCAAGAGCCATTGAAGCCACACTGGACGGCATTAACCCGCTGAACGCCGGAAAGAAAAAAGAGGAAGCCCTCTCCATGCTGAAAAAGTGGTTCCCGCAGATGGAGAATTTCTCCGGGCAGTTGAAAAAGTACAAGGTCACAATCAATGACCTGCTGGCGGAGAATGAGAAGTTGGAAGCAAGGGCAAAGGCCAGCGAAAAAGGAAAGATGAAAGATACGATGGAACGGGCAAAGCTGAAAAGCGAACTGGACAATTTACAGCGGCTGGTTGACCGTATCCCGCCGGATATACTGGCGGAACTGAAACGTCAGCAGCGGCACACGGTAAAGGAAAGGTGATAGATATAAGCAGAAATTTTCGCCGCCTTTGTGCGGCATTGTACCTTGAAAACTGAATATGGAGGACACTGGATGGCAAAAAGTGAAAGCGATATTTTTACACCCCGAACAGGGCAGGTTATACAAGCAGAGAACGGCACGCAGTATTTTGTATGTGGGAACAACCGTATAAAAATCTCCGAACACTTCGCCGCAGGCGGGAAGCCCCTCGGTGATCTGATTGTAGATGTGGTGCGGCATACCGCAGAAAAAGCCGCTTCAACCTGATAGCCCATCATTGATAACACGCCCACGCTTATGATATAATTGCCATAGAGCAAAAGTATTGTAAGCGTGGGTTGTTTCTTTAGAAGGAGGATTTTTACGGTGAAACAACCTTACAATACTACGATTTACAACACGGCGCTTTATATGAGATTGAGCCGGGACGATGAACTGCAAGGAGAAAGCGGGAGTATTCAGACACAACGCATGATGCTCCGGCAATATGCCGCCGAGCATGGCCTGAATGTCATAGATGAATATATCGACGATGGATGGTCTGGAACGAACTTTGACAGGCCGGATTTTCAGAGAATGATTGATGACATTGAGGACGGGAAAATCAACTGCGTTGTTACGAAGGATTTATCCCGCTTAGGCAGAAACTACATTCTGACCGGCCAGTACACAGAAATCTACTTTCCCAGCAAAGGCGTCCGCTATATCGCTGTCAATGACAATGTGGACACCATCAACGGAGAGAATGAGCTTGCCCCATTCCTCAACATTCTGAATGAAATGCACGCCCGCCAGACCAGCAAAAAGGTAAAGGCGGCCATGCGGACACGGTTCGCAAATGGCGCACACTATGGAGCCTATGCTCCGCTTGGCTATGTCAAAGACCCAGATAAGAAAGGCCATCTTCTGATTGACCCGGAAACAAGGTGGATTATTGAAAAGATTTTTGACCTTGCCGTTCATGGCCGGGGAGCCGCCAGCATTACACGGATTTTGGTCGAAGAAAAAGTACCTACTCCCGGCTGGCTGAATTTCCAGAGATACGGCACTTTCGCAAATATCTATGCCGGAGCGCCGGAGGAAAAAGCCTATGCGTGGACGATAGCGCAGGTGAAAAGTATTCTGAAAGAGGAAACCTATATCGGACACAGCGTCCACAATAAGCAGACCAACATTTCATTCAAAAACAAGAAGAAAGTACGCAAGCCAAAAGAGGAATGGTATCGTGTGGAGAACACCCACGAAGCGATTATTTCCGAAGATGTGTTCCGTCAAGTACAGGAGCAGATTTGCAACAGGCGCAGACGGCAGAAGAACGGCACAACACAGATATTTTCCGGGCTGGTAAAATGTGCGGACTGCGGCTGGTCGCTGGCCTATGGTATGAACAGCCAGAACAAAAATCCCTATGCCCACTACCATTGTAGCAAGTACGGGCAAGGATTGCACCAGTGTTCCATGCACTATATCCGCTATGATGTGCTTTACGCCTATGTCCTTTCCCGTCTGCAATACTGGTCTGTGCTGGCACAGCAGGATGGGGACAAACTTCTGAAACGGCTACTTAACGCCAGCGACAAGGAACACAATACTGCAAGGAAGCGGCAGACAGCCGAACTGAAAAAGGCGGAAAAGCGCAAAGCAGAAGTAGACACCCTGTTTGCAAAAATGTATGAGGACTGGTCTGCCGGACGCATTACAGAATACAATTTCAATATGCTGTCCGAAAAGTATCAGGGCGAACAGCGAGAATTGGACGCAAAAATTGAACGGCTTCACGAAGCGATGGAGGTCGCCGCCCAGACAGCGGTTGACGCTGAAAAGTGGATAGGTCTGATGAAACAGTATGTCAATCCCACAGAATTGACGGCTGAACTTCTGAATACGCTGATTGAAAAAATCCTTGTCCATGAAGCGGTCAAAAGTGAGGACGGAAGCCGGGAACAGGAAGTGGAAATCTTCTACCGCTTTATCGGCAAAATCGAATGACACATCTTGAGATACCCAACAATATCTTTAACTAAGGGAAACGGGACAGTATTATCCGGATTATGCTTATAATCATCCGCTTTTTACACCAGGCTATAAAATATACAGTGATTCAACGGTATCTGAGTTTATCGGGCAGATTTCTATTGATGATTCTGTAGAATTTCAGAATGAATGGAATGCATTAAAGAAGAATAAGGACAAGATATATATATCTTACGATTCTACCAATAAGAATTGTCAGGCTGGAGATATTGAACTTGTTGAATACGGTCATGCTAAGGACGATAAGGGACTGCCAATTTTTAATTATTCCATTGCTTATGACTGTAATAACAGAGAGCCTCTCTTCTATGAGGATTATCCCGGAAGTATTGTGGATGTATCACAGCTTCAGTGCATGCTTGATAAAGCCAAGGCTTACGGATATAAGAACGCAGGATTTATTCTCGACCGCGGTTATTTCAGCCGTGAAAATATCAAATATATGGATAAATGTGGTTATGATTTTGTAATCATGATAAAAGGCATGAAAGCCCTTGTTAACGATGCTGTCAAAGAAGTTAAGGGTACATTTGAAGATAGCAGGCAGTATACAATAAGACGCTTTGGTGTAAATGGAACTACTGTGGAAAGAACTGTCTTTCCATCGGATGAAAGAAACAGATATCTGCACATTTATTACAGCTATAGCAAGGCAGCTGCTGAAAGGGAACAACTGGAACAAAAAATAGACAAGCTCGCTGCTTATTTTAAGAAACTGGAGGGGCAACCTGTAGTACTTGATAAATCATATGAAAAGTATTTCAGCCTGGAATACTACCACGAGGGTCAGGAAGACCAGTGCTTTGTGTGTGCTATAGAAAAGAGCTCTGTTATTGAAGAAGAACTGAAAATGTGTGGTTATTTCTGTATTATTACTTCGGAAAATATGAAGGCGAAAGAGGCTCTTGAACTGTATAAGAGCAGGGATGTTTCTGAAAAGTTATTCAAAGCGGATAAGACATTTTTAGGCAACAGAAGTATGAGGGTGTATACCGGTGATGCGCTGGAAGGGAAAATGTTGATTGCATTTGTTGCCCTGATTATCAGAAATCGCATGTATACAAAGCTCAAGGATGAAGAAGAAAAACTGCTCAGTTCTCCAAACTTTATGAATGTACCTGCAGCAATCAGGGAACTTGAGAAAATAGAGATGATACGGCAGGCGGATGGCGTTTATCGCCTGGATCATGCTGTAACAGCAAACCAGAAAATAATACTCAAAGCATTTGGTATTGATGCGAATTATATCAAAAGAAAAGCGGAACAAATCAGCAATGAACTGAATCCAAAAGTTCTTAAGGTTAAGATTAACGGGAGGAAATCATAGTGGCAAGAAAATATAAATCCAGAGTAACTACAGAAAAGCTTGATGCAAAAATCGAACAGCAGAAAGAGACATTGGAAAAGGCCAAAGCCAGATATGAAGCAGAAAAGGATGCTCTTGCAGAGCTTGTAAAAATGCGTAATGAACTGCGTAAGGAAGAATTAATGGATGCGGTTATAAATAGCAGCAGATCCTATGAAGAGATTCTTGCATTTGTGAAAGGGGAAGGTCTGACAGAATGAAAAAGGAATCAAAGAAACGAATCGACCTATATGATATCGGTGATGGTCTGACGCTTATGAATTTAATTGAAAAAAATGACAGCGGTAAGATGCACCATATAACTACTTACATAGGGATTGAAGGTAACGGTTTTGTATGCGTTGGCAATGCAAATGATTTGGATGCACCAGGTGCAATATTTAGCTATCAATCATATGTTAGGGAACAGGAAGCAATGTTGCCATTTCTTATTGATATCTTTGAAACGAATACTGGCGTAAAATAATGAAGATTGGAGTGCTGCAACAAGTAGGCTCCAATCTTTACATTTGAGTGGAAAAATTTCTGGAAGTTAAGAATCATAGTGCTGATAAAAATAACTCTAATTATTGCGTTTTATATGTTGACTGCTGAGTTAAAATGAATTATAATATTGCTTAATTGTATGGAGTTTTGTTAGGCCGAATTTACATGATGCTTAACTTACATGGCTCATTAAGATACAATTTCAACGATCATGAAATATGAAAGGAGCATCGTTCTTATGTCAGGAATTATTATTAATTATTTTATTATCTTGGATAAACAAAATAAATTTAATTAAAAACACATAGACACAACTATTTTATATATAGATATATAAGCGACAGTTGCGTTTTAGCGTGTCGCTTTTTTGTTGTCCTTGTGTTTATGAAGAAGAAAGGATACTATATATGAAATCAAATAAAAACTGGAAAGTTTCCGCTGTATTATTTTTATTAAGCCAAAATATATCTCTTTTTGGTTCGTCAATTGTTGGCTATGCTGTAATCTGGCATATAACCCTTGAAACATCATCAGGCTTTTGGATGATGATGGCAACTATATTTAGCAATCTGCCCCAAATAATAATCTCCTTATGGGGAGGTGCCTTAGCAGATAGGTTTAATCGTAAATATATGATTATGGCGGCAGACGGTTTTATAGCGTTGGCAACATTGGGTTTAGCAATATCGTATTGGGCAGGTTTTCAAGATAAAATTCTATTGTTGGTTGTTTTAGCAATTCGTTCGACGGGGGCAGGCATTCAATCTCCGGCAGTCAATGCTATTTATCCGCAAATAGTGCCAAAAGAAAATTTGACTAAAATTCAGGGTATTAATCAAACAGTAAATGCAATTTGTTTATTACTTGCTCCTGCTATTGGTGGAGTTTTGCTTGGTTCCATCGGTCTTGTTTGGGCTTTCATGGTCGATGTTGTTACAGCAGTTATTGCTATTACCATAATGAGCATGATCAAGGTTGGAAAACAAAATTCAACAGTAAATACAAACTCAATGATTTCAGATATTCGTGCAGGAATAGATTATGTATTTGAACATTCCGAGTTAAAGAAACTAATTGCTTTCTATGCTATTGCCTTTATTTTGCTGACCCCGGCAATGGTATTATCGCCGTTAATGATTGAACGTACATTTGGAAATGAAGTATGGCGATTGACTGCAAATGAAATTCTTTGGACTGTTGGTTCTCTTATTGGAGGCGTTTTTATTGCTTTAAGAAAGCAAATTAAAAATAAGGTATTTGCAATTGCTGCTGTTTTTATTGCATTTGGAATAGCATTTGGGTTTATGAGTATTGCGACAAATTTTGCATTGTATCTCGTATTTATCTTAATAGCAGGATTCTTTATGCCTATACTCACTACTGTACAAACCGTATATGTTCAGGAAATTACAGAGCCAGATGTATTAGGGCGAGTTTTTTCAATTATTCAAATAGCATCAACAAGTGCTTTGCCAATAGCTATTCTATTTCTGGGACCATTGGCAGACATTGTTAGTGTGCAATCTATGTTGTTTGTATCCGGTGTTTTATTAGTTATTTGCGGTGTGCTGTATGGCAGATAACGCTAAGAAAATAAATTGATATAAAATGACAAAAAGGAGGGCATTGTAGTATGGCAGGTACTTTTTGGGTGCATAGCAAAAGCTATTGCACTCTAAATATTTAGAAACTATTTTGTAACAGCTTTTGCTAATCCTAAGATTTATTTTTTAGGAGGTGCAGGATGAGCTATCCAAAAATATATGAGGTTTTACCAAAAGACATTATACTGCAAATTCAAGATTACATTGAAGGAGAAGTAATATATATTCCCAAACGCAGTGAGAATAAAAAATCTTGGGGAGATTGTACAGATACAAAAGAAATACTGTCACTCCGTAATAAAAAAATATATTATGACTATTGTGATGGCATATCTGTACAGCAACTAGCTCAGAAATATTTTTTGGCTGAAAAAAGCATTCAACGAATTATTAGATATGAAAAAAATAATAGATAAGTTCCACCCCAAATGCGTCATGTTATCATGGCGCATTTTTATTATAAAGAAAAGTTAGATTTACACTATTTTTGATATATTTTTAAAAGCACATTTAGATATTTTGGAACATCTTTAATCATAAAAGAAACGTGTAACCCTATGATAAAACAAAACTTGGTAAAATATAAGTAGTTATTAAATGGAGTCAAGTATACATATCAACGGTTATATAAAAACTGTAGTTATGGCAATATTTTTGTAATGAGCCAAATGGCGGTTTTGACTTGACAATCAAAGCTGCCGTTTTCCTGTTGAAAAATTAGATAAGCGGAGGGTGTATTAAATTCACCCTTTTTTTTGAGGACACGGCGGTATCAAGGAGGTATCGCTGTGTTCATTTTTTTTCGACAAAACTTGATAATTTATAACTTGTTAAAAAAAGTCTATATCCTCCAACGGGATATTATGGCTATCAGTATGAATATACACATCATTATATAAATGTAAATATTTCATGTTATGCCCGACTGTGCTTTCAGTCGGGCATTTTTGGGTTTTATTTAAAGTTTTTTCCGAAATTCACTTATAAGTTTGGCAGTTTTGCAATTCCCACCGTAGTAGTGGCGAAAGGGAAACAGCGGAGTCACCGCCCGAGAGGGGGTGAGAATGTGAAACCTAACAGCCATGAGCAAAGTAAGCGGCACACCTTTGATAGTTTTTGTAAAAAGGTACTGAAACATGAGGCAAGGGATTATTACGATGAGCTGAAACGCCAGCGTGATAGAGAAGTGTCCTTTTCCGATTTGTCTGAAAAAGAATTGGCTCAGCTTTATACAGAGGATAAATACTTTGTTAGCGAGCAGATTTTCAATGTTTTAGGTCTTAATGTCATCGTTACTGATGATGTGATTGCAGAGGCATTACAAAGTTTGCCGGAACGCAAGCGTGATATTATCTTGCTTTCCTATTTCCTTGAGTTGTCTGACCGAGAAATCGGAGACAAGCTGAATATGCTGCGTTCTACTGTCCAGTACCAAAGAACAAGCACGTTGCAACAGCTAAAAAATTTTATGAAGGGAGATATCCAGTCGAAAACACAAGGGTATATAAACGAGCAAGCTCGCCCTTGTGTTTTCTTTGTGTCTATGTTGCGTTCTCGTCACAGCAAACGACACGAACACACTGGCGAAAATGAACCAACAAAACGAAAAAAGAAAGGAGCGTATACTTCACAGACGGTGTTAAGGATACTTACCAGATGAAACCGTACATTGCACCGACCGCTGCTGAGTTGGAACAATTTCTTTCCTCTCTAAATTAAATCTTGCCGAAGCAGTGATGTGTCAGACTTTCCTGACACATCGCCGCTTTGCACTTCACAAAATCCGCTGCCAGGAGGTGATGAAATGAGTATGGTAAATGCTGACTCCGTTCAGCTATTCGCAATGCTGAAAAAAATGCAGGATTCCATTTCCTCCATCGAAACTACCAAAAAATCTGTAAAGATGAAATATGAACAGTTAGGTGCTGGATGGCAAGATAAAAAATACAACGAGTTGGGCGTGGTTGTAAGAGACTGCAACAAGGCTCTCAATGACATATTGGTAATTATGCTTCAAGCAGAAAAATATGTGGCTTTACTCGCCAAGAGCCTTAGTGAATACGAAAGTGTTCAACTAGGATCTACAAATGGAATATCTGCAAGCACACCTCAGACCAGTAGTTTTGCTGTTACACCATCAAGTGCAGATACAACCACCTTTGAGTCAAATACCTTTGGTTCTAATCTTGCATTTGTTCAAGACAGACTATCAGCTGAACGATATTTTTCCCGTGGAAATCACTATGAAGAATATCGAGATTATTGGGAGAACGGGAACTATACCTTTTCTCGAAATGAAAATCCAGAACTCGTATACGTTAGAGCAAGGGATATTGAAGGAGTTTATCTCAGTGACCGAGAACTTGGGAACCCGGAAGGATTTTGGACACGGAATGGTCGAGAGGGATGGTCGAGAGAAAACATTCTAAGGCGAGCTTCGCACATCCAAGATGTTCGTCAAAATACTGAGTCAGGAATGTCTTTGGATGAGCTTTCACAAAACCCAGTGTTAGATGATACCATTCGTAGCTATTACAATAATCCTGTCCAGGTTGCGCAGGTAGGTTCTTATTATGTATTTCAGAGTGATGGGCGACATCGAACACTTGCAGCTCAATCGCTTGATACATATATCCCGGTTTTAGTAACAGGTAGCTACACTCGAAATGATTAACAAATGAGGAGGTGAGTGTTTGAGCAACGTAAATGCTGATGCAACTCAATTACTGACAATACTGAAAAATATGCGGACCTCCATTTCTTCTATCGAAACTATTCTCGATACTAAATTCATAATCTCACAAATTGGCAAGCAGTGTAAACCTGTACAGGTTCACTCATTTTCTCGATTTTCCCTTCGGTGCAATCTTCGCAAATTTGCTTGTTGGGGAAGCATCCCCAATCCCCTTTGAACATCATCTGCCGATGATGGCTACACGATTTTCAATCGTTTCTCAAAGAACAGTAGAATAAAAATTTGCCCATGGTTGAAAGCACCGAAATCGAAAAGCAAAAAAGCAGCCACGATCCGCACCCTTTGGGGAGTGCAGACCGTGGCTTTTTGCTTTAACGGAAGTTCTTCTTTTCCTCTTTCTCTTTCTCTTTTTCCTGCTCTTTCTGCCTGTCGATATTCAAAATCGTTTCAACCGTCCGTTTGGCAATCAGCAGTTCTTCTTTCTCTTTTCTGATCTGACGGTACTCAGCGTAGTCCTGCTTTTTCTGGACTGCCAGCTGATGAAACTCCTCATACAATGATTGCATGGACGGGAGCTTTGTAATCTGCAATTCATCAAAGGCTTGCTTCGCCGCTTTATGAATTGTGATTTCCTGACGGTGTTCTTCAAAGAATTTTTTGCTATATCCAGACTTGCGGTACTCGATATAAATTTGCCTTGTGTTGCGATAATTTTTGATGTGCTGCTGCAACGCCTGAACCTCAACCATACGTTTCTCTGCGACCTTGATAGAATCAGAAAGCGCATCGAACCGGGCAGACAGATTTTCAATATGAGCAGTCAGATCGTCGTAGTTGCCCAAGCCTTTTTCTTTCAGTAGGATTACCGTTCGGGCAGCTTCTTTTCGGTTGAACTTCTTCGCCCACTTTTCATAACCGACCGTCTTGCCCTCGGCCATCTTTGCCTGAATATCAATCAGCATCTGGAACTGCTTCGGGGCAGGAGCCTTGGCAGAGCCGCCTTTTGATTTGTGCAGGTTCTTGCCGGAGATAACCGCTTGAATTTCCTCTTTGCTATATCCTTCGCCCAGGGAACGCAGCCGAATGAAACGCTTCTGATTCTCGCCCTTGAACGCAGGCTGCTTTCCATCCTTGAACTCAAATCCCATGTCAGCCAGAGCCTGAACAAAGCCATCAAAGCTCTTTGGTTTCTGCTTCAGCACCGCATCAATCGCATCACATAATTCGTCACGCTGGGTACGCTTCTTGGGATAAACAGTTCTTTTCTGGCGCTCCCGATACGGCTTCGGTGTAATAATGGACAGCCCGTGTTCCAGGCAAACCATATCACTGAGTCTTTGCACCGCCAGACCGGAAAGAAAGAAGTTTTTGAATTTCCGTGTGGCATCCAGCGAGGTCGAATTATAAATGATATGATTGTGAATGTGGGATTTGTCGATGTGGGTCGCAACGATGAAAGCGTGTTTTCCCTTTGTCCATCGCATCGCTGTTTCATAGCCGACTTGGTTCGCTTCTTCCGGGGTGATTTCTCCCGGCTTAAAGGACTGGCGTATCTGGTATGCGATGATATTGTTCTTCTGCTGTCTGCCGGTAATATGCTGATACTGCCGTTTGGAAAGCAGAAATTCCTCATCTGCTGTCTTTGGATCACACTCATAGGAACTGATAAATTCGCCATCATTGGTTTTTGCGGCATTTTGTGAGTAGTCGGTTCTGTCTGCCAAACATTGAGCGACCGTCTTTCCCTTATTCACATGGAGTGCAATCAATCTTGTCGCTGCCATTCCCATCACTTCCTTCCCAAAAAGAAAAAGCCACCGGTCGGTGACTTTTCTCTGATATTATCTTATGACCTGATAAATGCTCCCAGACTTTCTCCAATATTCTCGACTTTCATAACAGCCCAGACGAGCAAGAACACCGCTGCTATTGTCGCAATTCCAAGAACCACAAGAATAAGCAGGGACTGCCACAAAGCCTTTACAATGCAGTAAATCGCAGATCCGCCAATGACCAAGAGCAATAAACCAATTACATAGGACACAACATTTGTAAGCAGATTTCCAAGAATGCAAATCACTTTTACAACGAACAGCACCGGCAGTGCCAATATCTTCAATACCAGCTTCATAGGCTCAACCCCTTTCTTTTAATTATATTGTACAAGGGTATCTGCCATAACGCAATGATGTCAACCCTTATGTAAAAGCCGCAGCCGAAACTGCGACTTCCCAACAAGTTGTCGGATTACTGGATTGAGGACAGGCGAACAAGAACTTCTCTCATGTCCGTCCAGATCTCCTCCAGCCGTTTTTGCAAATCCTCAATGTCAGCACGATAGATGCTGCCTGTTTCGTTCGCTCGCTTTGCGTACTGGTTCAGGTTGTTGGAGCAGATTCGCAGGAGCGAAACCAGGGCTTTCACATCCTGCAAATCCAGTCTGATACAGTAACCATCCAGAGCCATTTTCCGCAGATAGGCTCCCATGCTGCGGATGCCAAGCTCGTCCATCTTCTCATGGATTCGCTCGACCTCCTCCTTGGATGCAAGGAAATGAACATCCTGATCTCGCTTTGCCATTACAACACCTCCTCACGGGTTTCAGAGTATTTTGCAGGCGGGATATGCTCCGCTTTGGATTTCAGATCAGCCAACACAGAAGGACGCTCTGACTCGCTTCTTTCGTCACGATTTTCCACAGAGTCCTCCATATTCAGGGCTGCATCCAGTTCTGCCAGTCGCTGACTTTTGGCTGTCAGCTCTGCTTCCTGCGGGAACGGTTTTCCAACCTCCGCCTTGGCTGCTTCCTGCTGATTGTAGAGATTATTCAACTGCTCATTGGCTCGTTCTAAGCGCTCAAGGATGCCTGCAAGGGCATTGTCCAGTCGGGTGATATTTCCTCGTGCGTCCGTTCCAAGGGCTACTCTGTGGCTCACAGCGCCCTTCAGGGTCACATCGAACTCGTTCCGGAAACTGTCAAACGAAAGCTCCATCTGAAAGCCACGGTAACTGCCAAGAGGAACCGGATCGGCACTTTTCGTGTCCTTACAAGCCGCAAGGAGGATTTCACCGGCATCTGCCTTTTCGGTGTAGGCTTTGCCCATGATTTCCATGCCGCAAAAGCCATCGGCAATCTGCGGGTGTGCTTCCACGGTTTTAATATCAGCTTCAAAGCCATGAATATAGCCTGTCTGCTTTTCAATCTCAGCCGGGAAGTATTTCAGAAGCTTATCTTCCATACGGTACTGCTGGCTCTGGTGGTCAGCTTTCAGCACCTTCAGCCTTGCCACATCAATGTCCAAGTCCATCTTTTCCTTGATAAGCGGATTGCCGGCACACAGCGCCTTGATCTCCGCATAGGACAGCGCCTGCTCATCCACATCGTCACAGGAGCGAACCGGTGATTTGGAGGTCATAATCTGAGAAATAAACTTCTGCTTGTTTTCCAAGGTCTGATACAGGTAGGCATCGAAGGTTCCCTCGGTCACATACTGATACACCTGAACCTCTTTGTTCCGGTTGCCCTGACGGATGATACGACCGTTTCTCTGGGTCATATCAGACGGACGCCAACCCACATCCAAGTGGTGAACTGCCACCAATTTGTCCTGGACGTTGGTTCCTGCACCCATCTTTTGCGTACTGCCAAGAAGCACTCGCACCTGCCCGGTACGAACCTTGGCAAAGAGGTCTTTTTTCTTTGCCTCGGTATCTGCATCATGGATAAAGGCAACTTCTTCCGCAGGCACACCGTTTGCAATCAGCTTGGTTTTGACATCATCATAGACATTGAAGGTTCCATCATTTTTCGGTGTGCTAAGGTCGCAGAACACCAACTGGGTCAATTTGTCAGCCTGACCGTCCTGCCAGATACGCAGGATATTTCCCACGCAGGCATTGAGCTTGCTGTCAGGGTCATCGGGTAACAGGGTGTTCATTAGCCGCTGATCCAGTCCCAATTTTCGTCCGTCGCTGGTAATCTTGAGCATATTATCGACGGACGGGTCTACAATACCGGCATGAACATCTGCTGCTCTCTCTGAAAGGGAAGCCACCATATCCTTCTGGTACTCAGAGGGCTGAACCACAACCGTTTCAAACTTTGCTTCGGGAACAGGGAGATGCAACTGGTCAGAGGTCTTGATGTCGGCAACCTCCTTGAACATATTCATCAGTTCAGGCAGGTTGAAGAACTTCGCAAATCGGGTTCTGGCACGATAGCCGGTTCCCTCCGGTGCAAGCTCAATCGCAGTTGTTGTTTCTCCGAAGGTCGATGCCCAGGAATCAAAATGGGTCAGGTTCTTTTGCTGGAGCGTACTGTACTGGAGATAGCGCATGACCGTATAAAGCTCGGTCATCGAGTTACTTACTGGAGTACCGGTTGCAAAGATCACACCACGCCCGCCGGTCAGCTCATCCATATAGCGGCACTTCATAAACATATCCGAAGATTTCTGGGCTTCGGAGGTGGACAGACCTGCCACATTTCGCATTTTTGTGTAGAGGAACAAATTCTTGAACGCATGGCTTTCGTCCACAAACAGCCGGTCTACACCCAACTGCTCAAAGGTAATGACATCATCTTTCTTGTCAGCGGCAAGGAGCTTGTCCAGTCTGGCTTCCAATGATTTTCGTGTTTTCTCCATCTGCTTGATCGTGAAGTTTTCGCCACGCTGCCATTTCAGCTCCGCAATCGCACCCTCGATCTCATCAATCTGCTCCCGCAGCTGCCGTTCCTGTCGTTCGGCAGAAAGCGGGATTTTTTCAAACTGGCTGTGACCGATGATGACTGCATCATAGTCACCCGTTGCGATACGAGCGCAGAACTTCTTACGGTTTGCTGTTTCAAAATCCTTCTTGGTGGCAACAAGGAGCTTGGCACTCGGATAGAGGTGCAGGAACTCGTTTGCCCACTGTAAGGTCAAGTGATTCGGCACAACGAACAGGGATTTCTGGCTCAATCCAAGCCGTTTACTCTCCATAGCCGATGCAGCCATCTCGAAGGTCTTGCCCGCACCAACTTCGTGTGCAAGCAGCGTATTTCCACCATATAGCACATGAGCGATAGCATTTCTCTGGTGTTCACGGAGGGTAATATCCGGGTTCATGCCGCCGAAACGGATATGAGAGCCATCATACTCACGAGGTCTGGTGGAGTTAAAAAGTTCGTTGTACTTGGTGGAAAGGGTTTCTCGTCTGTGCGGATCTCTCCAAATCCAATCTCGGAACGCATCCTTGATTGCCTGCTGTTTCTGCTGTGCCAGGGTAGTTTCTTTTTTATTGAGGACACGCTTCTGCTTACCATCTGCATCTTCAATCGTATCATAGATACGAATATCCTTCAGATTCAGCGTTTCCTCCAGAATCCGATATGCGTTGGCTCGCTCTGTACCGTAGGTGACATACGCCGCCACATCGTTGTAGTTGGGAGAACTCTTACCGTTGATGCGCCACTCTGCGGTCAGCTCGGAGAACTTGACCTCAATGGAACGGCGCAAGTAATACGGCGTTTCAAAGGTTTCCTCCATGAACTGCTGAATATAATCGGCATCAATCCATGTTGCACCCAAACGCACATCAATCTCGGACGCATCCAAGTCCTTCGGCTGTGCTTTCTGCAAGGCTTCCACATTGATGTGGAAGGAAGAATCCCTGTCTGCCGCCATCTGTGCGACACGCAGCTTGCTTCTTACATCACCGGAAAGGTAATCATCGGCAGTCTGCCATCCAACTTCCACAGCATCGGGAGCCATCGGGTCTTTGAAGATCACCCCTCGAAGCTCTGCCTGAATCGCATCGTATTCTCCAGGTGTTCCAAGCAGCTGTGCCATAAACGGCAAATCCACCTTGCCACGCTCACCGATAGAGATTGCCAGAGCTTCGGACGGCGTATCCACGCTCGTCACTCTGCGTTCCGGCTTGATGGTTCGCTTGGTGAACATATCCGCCTTGCTTTTCAGATTGCCGTCCTCATCCACATTTTCCAGAGAACACAGGAGATAGTAGGAGGAATCGTCAGCAAATGCCTGACCATTGGCTCGATTATTGATAAGCCCGTTCTTTGCGGCAAACGCATCGTAGGCATCATTCAGTTCTGCCTGTTTCTGAGTAATCATTTCATCCGGGTAATCCTCAAGCTGATATTCGATCAGCTCGTTGACGATACCACGAAGTTCCACCATGCCCATCACACGGTCTTTTGCTTTCTCATTCAGGTCTACACGGCGCATCAGGGAGTTTTCACGGAAGTACACATTGCCATCCACCACGGTATAAGAGAAATTCTTTACATCCGGGGTTGCAGGAATGGTTTCGATTTCCTTACCCTTGTCAGCTTCGGGAAGCTCCACAGCCTGATAGGTTCCTTGGATGTGGGAAACTGCTTCTTTCAGAAGTTCGGACAGTTCCATGCCCTCAATGGGACGCACTGTAATGTCCATGCCGTAGGCGGTACTTTCTTCCACCGTATCGCCCAGAACCATTTCAGGATGAGCGACAAAGTAGCTGTTCATGGTGTGTCCTTCTTCGGTGCGGTCAAGGTTTACCCATTCCGGTACAATGTCAATCGGATGGTCACGCTTTTGCAGGAACAGGATGTCGGACACGACTTCCGTGCCTGCGTTTTTCTTAAAGGCATCGTTTGGCAGACGGATTGCACCAAGCAGTTCCGCCCTCTGCGCCATATATCGCCTTGCGTCAGAGTTCTTGGAATCCATGGTGTAACGGCTTGTCACAAAAGCGACCACACCACCGGGACGAACCTGATCCAAAGCCTTGGCAAAGAAATAGTTGTGAATGGAGAATCCCAGCTTGTCATACGGCTTGTCGGACACTTTGTAGTTGCCGAAAGGGACATTACCCACAGCCAGATCGTAAAAGTCTCGGCGGTCTGTCGTTTCAAAACCGGCTACTTTGATTTCTGCGTTGGGATAGAGCTTCTGAGCAATTCTGCCGGTGATGGAATCCAGTTCCACACCATACAAACGGCTGCTCTGCATTTCAGGAGGGAGCATACCAAAGAAGTTGCCGATACCCATAGCAGGCTCCAGAATATTTCCTGTTTCAAAGCCCATCTGTCCGACCGCATCGTAGATGGAGCGAATGACCGTAGGGCTGGTGTAATGTGCGTTCAGGGTGGAAGCTCTTGCCGCAGCATATTCATCTTCGGAAAGCAGGTTTTTCAGTGTCTGATACTCCTTCGCCCAATTTCCCTTGTCCGGGTCAAAGGCATCTGCCAGACCGCCCCAACCGACATAATTCGACAAAATCTCCTGTTCTTCGGTAGTGGCGTTCCTGTTCTCGCTTTCCAGTTTGAACAGAGTTTCAATGGCTGCGATGTTTCTTGCGAATTTCTGCTTCGGTCCACCTTCACCGATGTTGTCATCCGTGATGTGGAAGTTCACCGCAGGAACAGGTGGGATTTCTCTGGTGGTGATGGACTGCTCAAGCTGAGCGATAATGTCCATGACTTCGGCATTCTGCCATCCGTCCACCTGGGCATAATCCTGAATGATGGTGTCCTTTCCATCTACGCACTGTACGAAGTCCAGACTACCCGGCAGATCTCTGGTATTCATTGCACCCAGGGCTTTTCTCTGCGTGTCAGGAAGTGCATAGTAGGCTCGCAGGGCATCATCAAAGGAACTGTATTCCTTGATGTCCAGCGCACCCCGCTTCTGAATGTCCTCGGCAACATAAAAATGATCGATGAAGTGTTCCGGTTCCTGCTGTTCGGGTTCCGCACTGGCTCTGACCTGTGCGTGTGCCTTTTCGTCAGGGTAGGAGCGGTTTTCAGGCGTCACCTCCCACGGTTTCAGTTCCGGGGAAGAACGGCGAACGCCGGTATCCGCCACATCAAACACATAGCGCAGATACGGTTTATCCCTGTTCATCACAAACAGAGCAATGCCGGTAGAGCCACGCTTTACATATCTGCGGTAATTTTCAGCGTTCCAGTCCTCATAGGGCTTGCAAAAGGTCGCATTGGGGCGCTGAGCATATCGTCTACATCTTCCCGCAGCTGAAGAATCGCATAGGAATCCGTGGGGCTTTCCAGAAAAGCAACCATTCTGTCATCCGGGGTGGTATTTCCGTGAACATCATCCCATTTTTCGTTTTTCATATCCGTGTCCTCCTTATCGTTCAGGCTCTTTGCGTTTGGGAGAGGGACTGGCAGGCGCAGCTTTTTCTGCGGCCTGTGCCAGTTTTTCCATGACCGACTCACGCTTCGGAGAGTCGAGCTTATCCAGCTGACTTTTCAGCACTTTGGCAACCTCAACCGCAGTTTCCTCACGGGCTTCTTCAATGGCTGTATTCAGGAACTCACGATACGGAGCCGTATTACCAGCGGCAAGATCTGCCTTGATTTCTTGGATATGCGCCTGCACATCATCGACCTGATCCATATATTCATAGGGGTCGAAGTTCTCTGCAAAACGGTCGAGCTTAAAAGCAAGCTCAGCGATAGGGTCATTGACCACCACCGCCTGTCTGCCGACTTCAAAAGCCTGCTCCATGACATCCTCATAGAACATTGCCCGCAGTTCCCGGCGCTCCAGCCCGAAGGATTCCAGAATATCCCGGCGGACTTCGAGCATGGACAGTTCAGGGTTATCAACCTGACCGCCATCAATCTCGTTGTAGTTTTCATCCAACAGGGTGTAGTCGTAACCATCTTCGCAGGTCTGCACCGCAAGGATTCTATCCTTTCCGACCTTCCATGCGGCTTCATCGCCCATAATCTCAGGCTCCGGCATATAGCTTGCGCCGTTGCGCTCCATAATTTCTGCAAACTGGCAGATATGAAACACATTGTATCCGATCTGCGTATGATACTCGTCAATGAAGGTGCAGGGCTTCACAACCATTTCATCCGGGTAGTGAATCTGCACACAGCTGCCATCGGGGATATGAAACAAATCCTTATAATGGCTGTCGATAAATCGGATTTCCTTACCATCCGGGTTGTACTCATTTGTCATTTGCGCTTTCCTCCATTTTCAAATTCCATACTGAACTTCGTTTTGCCATCATCTGATACCTCCATAAAGACGGTGGCATCAAAGGTGTTGCCCGTTCTTTCGGACTTGCAATTCTTGAGCTTTACCTTGCCGGAACCAAGCAATTTCTGCGCCGTGGCAGAAGTCATGCTCTTGCCGATGCTCGCAAAGTAGCGATTGTTTTTCCAGAGGGCAAATTTGCAAGCTCTGTTGGAACAGAAAAATGCCTTGGCTTTGTCCTCTACAGCACTGCCGCAGAGCGGGCATTTGCCGATAGAATTGGCTTCTTTCGACATCATAACCTCGGAATCACGGATTACTTCATAGTTCTGAATCAGACCGGCAATCACATCTTTGATCTCGTCCATAAAGTCCTCGCTGGCATATTCGCCTTTCTCAATGAGCAACAATTTTTCTTCCCAATCCGCCGTCATGGATGGGGACTGAATCTGTTCCGGCATGACTGTTACCAGAGCCGTACCCTTGTGGGTCGGAATCAGGTGTTTGGTTTTCTTATCACCCTTACGCTCCAGAAAACCGATGCGAACCAGCTTCTCAATGATACCGGCACGGGTCGCAGGCGTTCCCAAACCTTTGCGCTCCACCTCATCAGGCATTTCGTCCGCACCGGCAGTTTCCATAGCAGAAAGCAGAGTATCCTCGGTAAAGTGTTTAGGGGGAGATGTTTTCCCTTCCTTGATTTCCGTGCCGCTGACGGTCATTTCGTCACCAACGGAAACAGAAGGGAGTGTCTGCACGTTTTCGTCGGATTTTGTCGAATCATTTTTCTGAACCAGAGCTTTCCATCCATCCTGCACAACAGTTTTGCCTTTGGTGGAAAACACGGTACCGCCACAGTCCAGCTCAATAACTGTCTCTGCGTATCGGTGCGGATCGCCAACAGCTACGCACAACCGATTCGAGATCAGTTGCAAAATTGCAAGTTCACCCTTGGGAAGTTCGCTCAGATTGCATTTCTGCAATTCTCTGGTCGGAATGATGGCATGGTGATCTGTGACCTTTTTGTTATTCACAACCTGCTCTGCATGAACTGGTATGTTATCCACATCCTCCACGGGGAATGTGTGGAAAGCCAGCTTTACGAGGTCGGTCAGGCTATGTGCCATATCTTCCGTCAGAAACCTGCTGTCGGTACGGGGATAAGTGACCAGTTTCTTTTCATAGAGGTTCTGCGTGTAGTCCAAGGTCTGCTGTGCCGTGTAGCCAAGCACACGGTTGGCTTCTCTCTGTAAACTGGTCAGGTCATAGAGCGCAGGCGGCTTTTCTGTTTTCTCCTTACATTCAGCTTTCTGAACGATTGCCACCGAACAGCTTTGTTTGACAGCTTCGGCTGCTGCCTTGGTTTTGAAGCGTTCGCTTGCAGCCGTAAAACCATCCAATCCAATCTGAACTGTGTAGAACAGTTCAGGCTTGAATGCGGAAATGGCAGCTTCTCGCATAACAGCCATAGCAAGGGTAGGGGTCATAACACGACCAACATTCAGGGTCTGCCCGTAAAGGGTCGAAAAAAGTCGAGTAGCGTTAATACCAACAATCCAGTCGGCTCGTTCTCGACACAGTGCTGCTTCATACAAAGCATCATATTCCGTTCCAGACCTGAGATTTTCAAAGCCCTCCTTGATTGCTACATCTTCCATCGAGGAAATCCAAAGCCGCTCAAACGGCTTTCTGCACCCGGCTTTGTGGTACACCAACCGAAAGATCAGCTCGCCCTCACGACCGGCATCTGTTGCACACACAAGACTCGCAACATCTTCTCTGGCCATGAGCTTTTTCAGAATCCCAAACTGTTTTTTCGTACCGGCAGAAACCTCATACTGCCAGTCCATCGGGAAGATAGGAAGGTCTGCATAAGCCCATTTGCTGTACTTCGCATCATAGACTTCCGGCTGTGCCAGCTCCACCAAATGCCCTACACACCAGCTGACCACATATCCGTTTCCCTCTAAGTAGCCATCCTCACGCTTGGCAGCACCTAACACTTTGGCAATACTCTGTGCAACCGAAGGCTTTTCAGCCAAAACTAATTTCATTTGCATCTGCTCCTTTCACAAAAAAATAAGCAGCCACACACCGTAGTGCATGACTGCTATGTAAAAAGTTCGGAAAGGATTTTTGCAACCTGATACAATTTTCTGTTCTACAATCTCCGTCATAATAAAAATATCTCCATCATTTCAAAAGAGAATGACGGAGATATTTCACCTTGCTTATTCTTGTAGCAACCAATCGGCTATATCGTGAATTTCGATTCCTTCATAGCTATATTGGGGATGTTTGGTTCTGGCAATAATCATTTTCGGATAAGCGTCTCGAATCTGAAGCAGAGGAGAGCATTCTCTCTCAAATGTTTCCTGCCCGGAAATGTTGTCGCTGACCTGAATATAAATCTTTTCGCTACCTCTCTGAGCAACAAAGTCGATTTCCTTTTGATAGAGCTTGCCGACATAGACATCATATCCACGGCGAAGAAGCTCGATACAAACAACGTTTTCATATACTCTGCCATAGTCTATATTTCTGCTTCCCAGTATTGCATATCGAATACCGCTGTCACACAAATAGAACTTTTCAGAGCTTTCAAGGTATTTCTTACCTCGGATGTCATATCTCTTAATATCATAAAATACAAAAGCATTGCACAAATACTTAATGTACTTGCCGACGGTTACATGATTGGTTGGAGTCTCATTTGCTGTCAGTAGCTGACTGACCTTATTCGGAGAAGTCAGGTTGCTGATATTATCCATAAGGAACTCGCTCAGACGTTGTAAAACCAAAGTGTCCGGGAGAGTATATTTCTGTACCAAATCCCTTGTAACAATCGTTTCGTAGACCTCTTTGATATAGTTTGTTCTGTCTTTTTCGGTTCTATAAGCATAGGAACCTGCTAAACCGCCCTTGATAGCGTACTCATCAAAGAGCTTATCTTTGTCACTAATATCATCATAATACTGGCAATATTCCTGGAAGCTGAAAGGAAACACATGAATTTCAATATAGCGTCCGGTAAACAGAGTTGCCAGATCTGCACTCAACAGGAAAGCATTAGAGCCTGTTACATAGATGTCGTATTTTCCCTTAGAGTACAGGCTATTGATTGCCAACTCAAACTTGGGACACATCTGAACCTCGTCTACAAACAGGTAGTTCGTTTTTCCTTCCTGATAATGTTCTTCCACATAGGCGTGTAAGGCATGGTATTCCTTGATTTCTTCATACGCCAAATCCATGAAGTCGATGAAGATAATATTGATGTTTTCAAAATTGCTTTTCAGATACGCAATATACGCCTGCATCAATTTGGACTTACCAGATCGACGAATGCCCGTGATGATCTTGATGTCAGGAGTACCATTCAGTTCAATGATTCTATCGAGATATTTTGCTCTCGTGATTGTTTTCATATAGTCACCCGCTTTCAAAAATTGAAGTTTTTTCATTTCTCGAAACCGCTTCGCTGTACTTATTATACTGTCTGCTAATAGTATATGCAAGATGTCACTTTCAAAAACGCAAATTTTTTTATTTTTTGAAAGCGGAAACTATGTAAAGGCAACCCGAAGGCTGCCCCAGGCATCAAGCCTATCCTGTTTACACAGGTTCATTATCATCTTCATCGACGGAGCTATCTTCATCGTCGTCCTCAAACTCCGGATCGTACCCATAGTCCTCGTCATCGTCCACATAATCAGCATCTGGGTCAGGCTTTGCCGCTTCCTGTGCCTTCTTCTTTTCCTGGACTTTCTTAAATACGAAGAATCCACCACCACAGGCAAGCACAATCAGAGTAAGAATCGCCGGGAGCATATTTGTGGATTTCGGCTTTTCCTCCGGTGTCGGTTCTGTAATTTCAGGAACTGTTTCAACTACTTCCGGCTTTGTTTCCTCAACCGGCTTGGTGAACTCTGCAACTTCTTCCTCGTCCATCAGCTTGAGCAGGTCGGCTTCATCCACCTGATTCAGAAAATGCACGGTTTCCTCGCCCTTATCATCACGGTCAATGATGATATAGAAGTAGTTTCCGTTTTTGGTTACAGCGGTAATGAACTGCTTTCCGCTTTTCGTAGGCGAGCCAGCGTCATCAACCAAAGTCAGATTGCCGTCGGGAGTAAGCGGTAGCATCGGCTCCTCCGGCTCTGTTTCGGGAACTTTTTCTTCGACCGCAGGTTCTTCAGTCGCTACGCTTTCATCTACATAGGCAAATGCCGTTGTAGAAAACACGCCAAAACACATTGCACACGCCAGCAATGCGGCTCCAATTTTCTTAAATCTCATTCTGCGTTTCCTCCTCATTCATAGTATTGATCGTATCAGGCTTCGGAGCCATATCCGCAGCAAACATACGGAGCAGCTCGGAAAGCTGTTCGGGATTCAGGTTCGCAGCATGAACCATCTCATGGATTTCGGAATTTTCCTCCTCACGGTATCTGCGTTCCAGGTCTTTCACCTTAGCATCCCATTCTGCCCGTTTCTTACGGGCTTTTTCAAGGTCTGCACCTATTCTGTCTAACTTGGCACTCAATCGCCATCCCTCCTTTAGTTTCTGATTCTGCCGAAGCAGTAAAAATGCTGTTGCCAGTAATTCGATTCGATAGAAGCGTAGGAAATGGGGTTTCCGCAGTGGATCATCATACCATTGCCAACATAGATACCAACGTGTGATGCACCGGAGGTATCATAAGTGCCTTGGAAGAAAATCAAATCTCCCGGTTTGGCAGAGCTTTTCGGGATAATGTCGCATACGCCCATCAAACCGTTTGCGGTCAAACGACCAACACTCCAACCGTTTCCGCAGTGATTGATTACATAGGAAACAAATCCGGAGCAGTCAAAGGAGGTAGACGGGCTGCTGCCGCCCCACACATACGGGTATCCCAGATATTTTTCAGCTTCCCGAATCATATTGGCAAATCTTGTGTCTGTCAGCGCTTCGCCCGGAATATCATAATCGGTGTACTCGCCGCCAGGGGTGGCGTAAATGTCATTTCCGAAAATATCCGGTCTGTTGCCCCTTGTCTGAAGCAAAATTCTATATCGCTCCATATCATCTTCCGACAAGCCGGAATTTGAAATCACACTGTTCAAGCCCTTATTTCTGAGCTTCACATTCAGAATATAATATTCGTAATCTTCTTCCTCTGTTGTTGTCTCTCCCGTTTCGGGATCAGTAGAAGATGTTGTTCGTGTACGAATCTCTACTACTTCCGTCAGGGTCAGCTCATATTGTTGCTCAAATAGCCATTGCAGGGTAGCCTGCACCTCATCTCTGGTGTAATCCTCAAACTTCACCGTCAAATACGCCGCCAGCTCATAAGGATTGTGGTTGATTTCATCAAGGTCATACCGGTACTCGTCATATCCGCTATGAGTACGCTCGATATTATTGATTTTATTGCGGAGCGCAGCTTCCAAAGCCTTGTAATCATTGTCCGCACCAATAATATCTTCCTCTTTTGCAGTAAAAGAAGTTCCCAGAATGATCTGTGTGCCGCCTTGGAACATAGCCGAACAAGACGAGAACATCCCTGAGAGTATCATAAAAAGCAGTCCGGCAATCAAAACAAACAGAATCGTTTTAGAGTGTGTGGTGCAGAACTCCGTTACTCTTTCTGTGATGTTCTTGGCTCCCTGAGCTGCTTTGCCCGTTGCCTTGCCTGCACCCTTAGATGCAGAAGCCGTTGTCGAAGCGGTATTCTTACCGGCTTTGGCGGCAGCATATTCTTTCTTGATTGCCCTTTTCTGTTGCCAACGGGAAAAGGGATTGGAACCGGCATCGGGGTTGTCCTTTTTGAACTTCTCATACAGGGCATTTACATTTGCTTTATCTGACTTCTCAACCAGCTTTTCCGCCTTGTCGTAATGCCCTTGCCTGATGTTCCTTGCAGATTGCATCCAAAGCATCTGCATCTTTAGAACGGACAAAAACAAGAAACCGGGGAGGATCAACGGACTTATCTTTTCTTACGGCAAAGTCCACGCCATACTTCTTGGCGAGCTTTTCAAAATCACGGATACTCTCTTTGTCGATCTCAACATTCGTAGCACCCTGATTCTGTCCCAAAAGCTGTTTCACGGATTGCTTTCCATGAACGGCAGGGTCTCGTGCCTTTTTCATCTTCACTTTTTCCCGGTGCTGCAAATACTTGCGGATACCGGCAATGATAGTGCGCCCCGTCAGCTTGGTTGTGCTGATCGCCAGGTTTACTGTTCTGTTTTCAACTTCTTCCTGCATGATTCATCACCTCCTGCAAGCAGTAGAGTGAACAGATTATCGTGCCATATCTCTGTGGTCGTAATACAGATTGCCCTTGGCAACTGCGGCATGGCTGATAATCTTGATATTGCCAGCTTTCTGGTTATCCAGAGCCTTCTGATAACCCACATCGCTCAAATACAGGCGATTTCTTTCGCCTTTCCAACCGACAGGCGATTCATCGGTCAGCACATCGAAAATAATCATGTGCTTGGTGGCGTCATCAAATCGTGCCAAGTCCATATAGGTATGTCCCTGGTACTCCTTGGCACCATCCTGAATCCGCTTTCGCTCCATCAGCTCTCCAATCGTCGAATTTCTTTGCATAAGAACCTCCTTACAGAACATCTCGGTCAGGGTTACTTTTGTGGGGAACCGAATCAGCTTTGACAGGTGCATCTTCTTTCTTCACCATGTCATCCGGCAGGGGAAGCGCCATAATGCTGCGCCCCATGCGTACAAAAGTCTCAGGCTGATGAAAGTGTTCCTCAAACTGCTTCATCAGTTCCGGGGACAGAGAACAAAAATCATCCTCGCCCAATCCCACAACCAGAAAATCACCGGCGATAATGTCATAAATATCGCCGTCATCATCACGCAGCGCACGGTTCAGTTCTTTGCCTACGAGTTTACCTTCGTCGTGCATCACCAGTGCAACCGGCTCATTGAACGGATAAGTTGCCTCAATATCGCCACCTACGGCTTTCTGCAAATCCTCCAGCTCACAGCCGATCTGCACAGCCTGCGGATACATGAACGGCTTTACCAGCAACACATTCATGGTATCTGCCTGTTCTTTCTGAACCTCCCGTTCCTCGGTCGTGCCGAACGCAACACCGGTAAAGTTTTCGGAGTCCAGAATGTACTCCGAATTGTAATAAGCGGCTCTAACCTGTTCCTCTGCCGCATCGTGAGATTCTGCTTGCACCGTAACCGTTTTCTCCAAGGTTTCGGTGATCTTCACATCGTATTCTTTCAAGTTTCGATACCTCCGTTTCTTTGGAAATAAGAAAAGCGACCATCCATGAACCTGTTACAGTTCATAAATAGTCGCATCCACATCGGCTAAAAGCTCGAACAAGCAAATATCGTCCAGTTCGCAAATCAGGGAACCCATGTCGAAGAAAATATCGTCCTCGCATTCCACCGTAGTAACCACGCTGCGGTGTTCGTTAAGACAAATGGCTTCTTCCTTGTCCATCGTGATCGTAGACATACAGGACACCACATAGAATGTCATATCTTCTGCTAACCACAGCTCCTTGCTCTGAATCGTGCGAACTTTTTCATCGCCGCTCATATCTTCTACATAGGACAGAAGCCGCACGGCTCTGCTGTTCAGAAGTACCTTTCCCTGATAGTCGATACCCTCACCAGCAGAGGACAATACTCGATACTCGCTAATCATCTCGGCATTTTTCTGAAACGACTTTGCCAGAAGCGCAGGAGAAATATCATCGAACTCCTCACTGTAGTTTACGAGCATATCTACCATATAATCAGGATCGCAAAGGTCGTAGAGTTCTTCCAAAGCGCCCTGAATGTTTTTGGGTGTAAACATTTTTTACCTTACCTTTCCATTGATTTTTCTCTTTTTTTCTGCCATTGCTCCAAAAGCTGAATGATTTTATCCTCCATCTGCTTGTTGGTATAGGACTTCGGGAAGTATTTTCGCAACGAATCCGTTTTGAAGGTTACTCTGTCCAGCTCTCCCTTCTTGATTTCATTCATAATCTCGCACATCGCATCCAGCGTACACTCGCCCTCCTGTGCGAGCTTTTTAATTCGCTGTGCTTGCGAAAGGGAAGGAGCTGCTTGAGCATAATCCATTGCAGAAAGAAAATCCTTCTGTTCTTCACTTGCCAGATAGGAAAGCTCCACCGCAGGATTGAATTTGATCTGACCCGTATCTACCATATCCAGCAGTTCCGGAATCAGTTCGGTCAGACGGATATAACGGTGTACCTGATTTCTGCTTTCTCCTGCCTCCTGACCGACTATATCCATTGCCTGCAACTTCATCCCAACTTGGGATGAAGTTAAATCGGTGCGTTGACCTTGATGTTTAATCGCATCCAGCTTCATCTTATAAGCAAATGCTCTTTCACTCGGCAGGATACTCTCCCTCTGCAAATTCGCATCAACCATCAAAATAATGGCTGCATCATCGTCCAGGTCACGAACAATCGCAGGCATGGTTTCCTTACCCGCAAGCTCCGATGCCCGGTGCCGCCTGTGACCAGAAACGATTTCATAACCACCGTCGGGGTCAGGACGGACAATCGCAGGAGTGAGAACTCCGAAATCTCGGACGCTCTCTGCCGTTTTCATCATTTCTTCATCATCAACCACACGGAAGGGGTGTCCCTCAAAGGGGTGTAGCTCAGAAAGCGGAATTTCCTGCACACGCTCCTGCTGGGCTTCAGCTCTGGATTGATCGGTGGAGAAAATATCATCGTACCCCTTCAAGCTGATGTTTGCGCCTTTTTTCTGCATTGTTTAACACCTCCTTCGTCAGAATTTTATAGGCTTCGGCAACTTTGCCTTTGGGATCATGCTTGAAGATACTGGTTCCCTCTGCGCTGATTTCCTCTGCACGGACAGAGCGGGGAATGTCGGTCTTGTAAACCTTCAGCTTTCCGCCGTAGCTCTCCCGAATCAGATTGCTGATGTCTTTGGAGTAGTTGGTGCGGCTGTCCACCATCGTCAGAAGAATCCCTTCAATCCTCAGTTTCGGGTTGATTTGCCTCTTGACCTTGTTGATGGTTCCAAGCAGCTGTTCCAGACCCTTTGCAGGAAGGTATGCTGCCTGAACCGGTATCAGCACATTGTCGGCAGCTGCCAACGCATTGACGGTCAGCATACCCAAAGACGGCATACAGTCAAGAAGAATGTAATCATAATTCTGTTTGACTGTATCCAGGTATTGCCGGAGAATGGTTTCCCGGCTCATGGCATTGACCAGTGCTACCTCCATACCTGAGAGTTCGATGTTGGACGGCACCAAATCAACGCCCTCCGGATGATGAAGAATCCCTTCATCGGGAGTAATAGGGTTTTCCATCATAATCTTTCCCATCAGATCGGAAAGTGTCGGAGACAGATCATCCGGGCAGGGATTGCCCAAACTGACCGTCAGGGAAGCCTGGGGATCGGTGTCTACCAGAAGCACCTTTTTTCCTTCAAGAGCCAAGCCAACGCCCAGATTCTCGGTGGTGGTGGTCTTTCCAGTGCCTCCTTTCTGATTGACCACCGCAATGATGGTTGCTTTTTTCGACATTTATCGTCACTCTCCTTCCTCTCGCTTCATTTTCAATTTCTTAAATCCTCCTTCCAAATATCCGTGTGACATATCGTGCCGAACAAGAGCATCGTAGTAGGTGTCTATTGTCGTCGGCGCATTGTATATCGTAGTCAGCATATACTGACGGATATTTCTAATCTTTGTGGTGTTCTCCTTGAAGCAGTCCATAACATATCGAATGTGTTCGGCATTCAGTTTCATAAACCGACTGCGGACAATTTCTGCCGGACGCTCCTCTGCACCAATGCGAATCAACGGTCGCTTCGTGCAAACTGTTTCAACGATCAACTCCAGAATGTTATCCAGCATTTCGGAATCGTAAGGGTAATCCTTCTTCAACAAATCCATACTGAGCTGATCCGAGAAATAATCAAAGTATTCTTGATACCGGTCATTCTCGTCCATCATTCCACCATTTCCGGAAGGAAAGATAGAATCAGTATCACTAAATTCAGTATTTTTAATATCAGTATTATTACATTGTGATTTCGGAAGTTCTTGAGTTGTGATTTCCATTGTTCCAGAATTGTGATTTTCACAATTCAAGAGTTGTGAATCCACAGCAGAGATAAAGTTCTTCACATAGATCAGGTTGGGCTTTCCCAAACCCTGGCGCTTACGTTCAATCAATCCTGCTTTCTTCTCAAGTTCACTGAGCAGCTTGATAGCCTTTTGTTCAGCACAGTTCAGAGCCATCTTCGCTTCGTCGATTGTAAAAATGATATACACTCTACCGTTTTTATCTATCCAACCATTCTTGGCAGACAGGCTCATGCGGTCAAGCAAAATGCCATACAGCATCTTGGCATCGGCAGAAATATTCCAGAACCTCTCGTTCGTGAACAACACCTTCGGAACTCGATAGAATGTGAATAGATCGGATTGCTGACCGTAAAAATAATCAAAACTCACACGGCTTCACCACCTTCTTTCTGCGGAAAACTTTCTGTTGTCAGCGGAATGCTGCGGAAAGTCGTATCCGTCTTTTCGTAAGGACATCGGGCAAAATAGTAGAAGCGGTATTCCTGTTCATACACATCCATATCAACGAAGCCCCACTTCACGCATAACCTTCTTCGTACACCAACCAATGCACGGGTGATCTCGCCCATAGGGACAGCCATCACATTCCGACTTGGGTTTCGGCGGCAAAGAGATTAAGTAGTAGCAATTATTTCTACCCAGACGGCAGCCCTTTCTGCCATTCGTCCAGAAGTAGCAGTAATGACAGTCGCTCGGCTTGTCTGCGGTATAAACAGGCTTGCTCAAATAAAACACCTCCAATCTCTTGTATTTGCCCATGGGTTTGGGCATAAAAAAAGAGCGCCTATCCATCCCCAATGCGGGGCAAATAGACGCTCTATGTACATAACGATATTTAATTTTATCTGCTATAACTGCATGGTATTCAAAACATCCGCCTTTTTTGATTAGCTGGATTTTTGGCACGATTTTGGGGCTGATTAGCAGGAAGGGCATTTTCATTAGCAAGAACAGCCCGTTTTCTGCTAAAAATTAGCTGGCGATTTTGTCTTATAACAACCGTTCGATTCTGGAGGGGTTGTCAAAAATCAAATTTTGGAGTAGAATTTTATCTCATACAGTGAAAGAGCTTTTTCGTAGCTTTTTATATAAGAAAAGCCGAAAACCCTTGAAAACAAAGGCTTTCGGCGTTGTTCACTGGCGTCCATAAGAGGATTTGAACCTCCGACCCCACGCTTAGGAGGCGTGTGCTCTATCCAGCTGAGCTATATGGACGTGTCTGATATATGATTATAGCCCGATCAAAGTCGAACTGCAATCCCTTATTTAGTTTTTTTTGAGGTGGCCGTTGTAACGCAACCTTAGGAGGGGCTCGTTATATCCATTTAACTATGGAGGCATATAAAATATTCTGTTTTCAAGCCCAATTGGGTTTGGCCCCTTCGATTTTAAAAAGGGTTCATTCTATCCATCTAATTTTATAGAGGCAAATACACCTATTTTTATATTATAGGTGGTCTGCCAAAGCTTGTCAATATTTCCACAGGTTTACTCTTAGGAAAATCCCCTCGTTTCCCTATGAAAAAGTGGAGACGCCATCCCTCGAACAGCATCCCCACTTCTTCATCTATCCCCTATCATCAAAACCTATATTGAAATCGAAGCGTTGTACAGCTTTAGTTTATTACTTCCGTTTTCCTGCATTCGATAGGCGTTGCTCGGGGTCACCCAGGTCGAAGGCGTATCACATCCACGGCAGAAAATCCACCCTCCAGCATACTGAATGTCCCAAAAGGACGGGGCCGGGGAAGGCAACACCTTGCCATTCTTTCCATTCGCATCCGTCATATAAAGCGTCTGTTCCTTATCAAAAAACAGTTTTCCATACGCTGCGCCTTCCAAATCTAAAAACACATACTCGTTATTTTCAACGATATAATGCTGCATCAACCGAGTGCTCTCTCCAGTCGACAGATTTTTCACATAAAAATCCCCATATTCTCCGGTATAATATGTGGTATCATCGCTTGTTGTTTCCGCATGATAGTTCAAGACCTCCTGGTAATACAACTTACCGTCCATAATGTAGAAATCATCGTCTACATTTCCAGGGACTGCTTGGCTTTTTCCGCTCCCGTCGGGCTTCATCCGATATAAGACCGCATCACTTTCGCCAAACCTTCCGCCCATAAAATAGAGCCAGCCGTCTGCATAGGACAAGGAGGTATACATAAATCTACCTGGATTAGTACAGGTCTTTGTTAAACCCGTACCGTTCAGCGCACAGCGGTAGAAATCATAGACCGAATCCCGGCCGCAGGCAATCACGATCTGATCCTTATCCAACCAGAATTGGCCGATTACGCCGGGAAGCTTTACCAAACAGGTGGTCTGCTTACCAGATATATCACAGCGATAAATTCCCTGATCGCTCCGGGCATAATAGAGCCAGCCGTCTCGATAACTGAGGTTCCAAATACCCGTACCGTCCGCGGCCCGGATGCAAGTGTCCCCAGAGCCGTTCGGCGCCATACGCCAGATATCTCCATTGCGTACATAAAATACATATCCACCGCCGGCCACACAGGTTCCGCCATTTGCCAAATTTCCCAGAGCCGTTCCTTCTGTTAAAACGGCTGTATCCGCAAAGGTTTCGGTAGATTTTTCAACGGACAAAAGATTCGAGTCACTTTGTGTAGCACATTCCGCCCATGCGCAAGTGACAGGCATCGATGCGACACAAAATGCACACAATAGGGAGACGAAAAGCCGTCCATGCCTCTTCATAATCATTTCCTCCTTCAAAATTGATCGGGCTCTTATTGTTATTGTAGCACAGGGTGTTACACATATGTTCCCAAATTTTATGGGACTTTTTCCCGGACCAACCCTGCGCAGACACAGCAAAAATCTTTCATTGTTTTGAAGGAGCCCTATATCATCTTTCTATAAGACATCTTACATTCCTTATATCTTCGCCTCCGCCGATGGATATTTCGCTCACTGGTTACTTTGTCGTACCCTTTTTCAAGCTCTCAATTTTTTTGATTTTGGGCTTGACTTTTTATTTGCAGGCTCCCTGTTATGATCGCTCCGTTCGTCTCCAACATTTCTCAGCTTGTAAGCCCCCTATAACGATCGCCTTTGGGACATTCCCTCTCAATATATTGCTACAGGAAACAGGTAAGCACCGACAGCTGGCGGTTTTTGTATGGTAAGAAAAAAGTCCCCAGCTGTACGCTGAGGACTTTCGATCACTTTCCTTCCTCCCTGGAAAAGCGGTTTTGCATCGCCTGTTGATCCATTGAGTAAGAAAGCGCTTCTCCTGGCATATACATCGGTGGCCCATCCTATCCTTATTCGGATTTTTCCGTATATTCCTTTGGAATTCCCCGGTAATTCGTCAAGCCCAATAGATAATCGGTCGTCGTCTGGTGGTACTTTGCCAAGCTGATGAGAACCTTTGTGGGAATATCCCTCTGTCCCAACTCATAATTGCTGTAAACCTGCTGGGAACAATAAAGAATTTGCGCCATTTCCGCCTGTGTCAGGTCCCTGTCTTCCCGTAAATCTCTGATACGTTGATACATGTGATCACCTAACATCAGAATAACGCAGTCCTGTTTTTTTATTCATTCTTACCGCAAATTGCAGTATTGACGAATACCGCGTTATGCAGTAAAATGGAGAAAACCATCGAAAAAAGGAAGTGTTTTCATGTGGCTCCTCATATGGCAGGCCATTTATTTCCTTGCGATCCCCTGTATCTTATGTTACCAAGCGCTTGAGTAAAGTTTGTCCCACCTAGGAGCAATTGCCCGCAGGCTTAACGTTTACAAATGCTGTTTTCAGCGCAAACCAGACAAAAGAGGGTGTCCCAAAACTACGAATTTTTCGATTCATAGGAAAGGGGCGCCCTCTTTCTGTCTGGAAAAATATCTGGGTTTAAAAAACGAGGGTATCCTTCAGTCATTTCATGACTTTTGGGATACCCTCGTTCTGAAACCGTGTGCTATCCTGTTAACTCGTTTTATTACGCTCTTTTCTCTTTAACAGCAGCCTGCGCCGCAGCCAAACGCGCGATCGGCACGCGGAACGGAGAGCAGGAGACATAGTCCAAACCAACCTTGTGGCAGAACTCGACGGAAGTCGGGTCGCCGCCGTGCTCGCCGCAGATGCCCAGATGGAGGGCTGCATTTGCTTCGCGGCCAGCCTTTGCGCTCATCTCTACAAGACGGCCAACGCCATCCACATCGATGTGCACAAACGGATCGGACTCATAAATCTTATTGTCATAGTAAGCATCCAGGAACTTGCCTGCGTCGTCACGGCTGAAGCCGAACGTCATCTGGGTCAAGTCGTTGGTGCCATAGCAGAAGAAGTCTGCGTCTGCCGCAATCTTGTCTGCGGTCAGGGCAGCGCGCGGGATCTCGATCATGGTGCCGACTTCGTACTTCAGCTCAACGCCGGAGTCTGCAATGATCTTGTCCGCCGTAGCGACAACGATCTTCTTCACGAAGTCGAACTCCTTGACCTCGCCTACCAGCGGGATCATGATCTGCGGGATCACCTTGACGCCCTTCTTCTGGACGTTGATCGCTGCATTGATCACAGCGGTGGTCTGCATCTCTGCGATCTCCGGATAGGTGACCGTCAGACGGCAGCCGCGGTGGCCCATCATCGGGTTGAACTCGTGCAGGCTCTCGATGACCTCGTGAACCTTCTCAACCGTCACGTTCAGCTCCTTGGCGATCTCCGCGATGTCCTCTTCCTTGGTCGGGAGGAACTCATGGAGCGGCGGGTCCAGGAAGCGGATGGTGACCGGATAGCCGTTCATCTCTTCGAACAGAGCCTCGAAGTCGCCCTGCTGATACGGCATGATCTTGTCCAGCGCCTTCTTGCGGTCCTCGGTGTTGTCCGCAATGATCATCTCACGCATCGCCTTGATGCGGTCGCCCTCGAAGAACATGTGCTCGGTACGGCAGAGGCCGATGCCCTCTGCGCCGAACTCGCGAGCCTGGTGCGCGTCACGCGGGGTATCCGCATTGGTGCGAACCTTCAGCTTGCGATACTTGTCCGCCCAGCCCATGAACAGGCCGAAATCGCCCGCGATGGAAGCCGGAGCGGTCGGGATGGCTTCGCCGTAGATGTTGCCGGTGGAGCCGTCGATGGAGATATAGTCGCCCTCGTTGTAGGTCTTGCCGCCGAGGGTAAAGTTCTTTGCGTCATAGTCGACGTTGATTTCGCCGCAGCCGGAAACGCAGCAGGTACCCATGCCACGAGCAACAACCGCTGCGTGGGAGGTCATGCCGCCGCGGACGGTCAGGATGCCCTCAGCAACCTGCATGCCTTCGATGTCCTCCGGGGAGGTCTCGCGGCGGACCAGAACGACCTTCTCGCCCTTCTTGGCCCACTCTTTTGCGTCCTCAGCCGTGAAGACGATCTTGCCGCAAGCTGCGCCGGGGGAAGCCGCCAGGCCCTTGCCAACGACGGTCGCCTTCTTCAGGGCGTCCGCGTCGAACTGCGGATGCAGCAGAGCGTCGAGCTGCTGCGGCTCTACGCGCAGGACTGCCTCTTCCTCGTCGATCATGCCCTCGTGTACGAGGTCAACGGCGATCTTCAGGGCAGCGTTTGCGGTGCGCTTGCCGTTACGGGTCTGCAACATGTAGAGCTTGCCATTCTCGATGGTGAACTCCATGTCCTGCATATCTTTATAGTGCTTCTCAAGACGGTCTGCGATCTCTGCAAACTGCTTGTACACTTCGGGCATATCCTGCTCCAGCTGGCTGATCGGGGACGGCGTACGGACGCCGGCCACAACGTCTTCGCCCTGTGCATTGATCAGGTACTCGCCGAAGAGCTTATGCTCGCCGGTTGCCGGGTTGCGGGTGAACGCAACGCCCGTGCCGGACTTATCGCCGGAGTTGCCGAAGACCATGGCCTGCACGTTGACAGCAGTGCCCCAGTCGTACGGGATCTCGTTCATGCGGCGATAGACGTTTGCGCGCGGGTTATCCCAGGAACGGAACACGGCCTTGACCGCTTCCATGAGCTGCACCTTCGGGTCGCTCGGGAAATCCTCGCCCTTGTTTTCCTTATAGAAGGCCTTGAAGCGCTTGACGAGGTCCTTCATGTCCTCGGTGTCCAGCTCGGTGTCCTGCTTGACGCCCTTCTCTTCCTTCTTCTGGTCGATGATCTTTTCGAATTCCGGCTTCGGCAGCTCCATAACAACGTCGCTGAACATCTGGATGAAGCGGCGATAGGAGTCGTATGCGAAACGCGGGTTGTTGGTGAACTTCGCAAGGCCCTCAACCACGACGTCGTTCAAGCCGAGGTTCAGGATGGTGTCCATCATGCCGGGCATGGAAGCGCGGGCGCCGGAACGGACGGAAACCAGCAGCGGGTTCTCCGGATCGGCAAACTTCTTGCCGCAAATCTCTTCCATCTTGCCGAGATACTCATAGATCTGGGCCTGGATCTCATCGTTGATCTTTCTGCCATCCTTATAATACTGGGTGCACGCCTCGGTGCTGATGGTGAAACCCTGCGGAACAGGCATCCCTGCTTTTGTCATTTCAGCAAGGTTTGCGCCCTTGCCGCCGAGCAGTTCACGCATGTCCTTGTTTCCTTCAGAGAAAAGGTAGACATACTTATGGCTCATGAACATATACCTCCTAAATAAAATAAATAACGAGCACAGGTCACACACATTCTCATTCTTGCTCTCCCCGTATTATATCAAAAAAGCCGCTGGATTACCAGTTCTTTTTCAATAAAACCCACCGAGATTTGTAAATTTTCCGGCGCAAAACCGAGGAAGTTCCACAAATCCGGCTGGAAACATGAATTAATGCTTGAAAAATTCCGTACATATGAGATAATAATAACAAGAGCCGGGTGTGCTTATAGCAAGCCAGGCGTTTTCGTGCTTGCGGCCGGATACAGGGAAGGCCCAAGCGCCAATGGAACTTTTAAAAGTTTATGCGGAGGATTTTGCCTATGCCAGAGCAGACCTGTGCCGTTATCCTCGCCGGCGGCGAGGGAAAGCGCATGAAATCAAACCACCCGAAGGTGTTGGCTTCCGTGCTGTTCAAACCCATGTTGCAATGGGTGATGGACGCCGCGGAGGGCGCGGGGGTAAAGGAACTGTGCGTGGTGACGGGACATAAGCACGAGCAGGTGGAAGCTTACCTGCAAGCGGCGCAAAAGCCCGGCGGCGCGAACCTGCACCATGTGTTGCAGGCGGAACAGCGCGGGACGGGGCACGCCGTGATGATGGCGGAGCCGTTTTTGCGCGCGCACAACGGCGGGAACACGCTTGTCCTCAACGGGGACGCGCCGTTTGTCAGCGCGGAGGTGCTCAAAACCGCCTTAGCAGCGCATGTGGGCCAGGGCAATGCCGTCACGGTGATCAGCGCGGAGCTGGACGATCCGTCCGGCTACGGCCGCATCGTGCGCGACCCGGCGACGGGGCTCGTGCGCGCCATTGTGGAACAGAAGGACGCCGACGAAGCGACCCTTGCGGTGCGGGAGATCAACTCCGGGGCCTACTGGTTCCGCACGGACGACCTGCTCTCCATCTTAGGCTGCATCCGCAACGACAATGCACAGGGCGAGTATTATCTCACCGACGCAGTGCGCCTCTTGATCGAACAGAATAAGAACGCGGGAGCCTACATCGCATCCGATCCGGCGGCGGTGATGGGCGCGAACGACTGCGTGCAGCTGAACTCCCTGAACGAAATCGCCAGGGAGCGGGTTTTGCATGCCCAAATGCTGGCGGGCGTGGAGATCCCCTGCACGGACGGCGTCCTAATCGGCCCGGACGTCACCATTGGGCGTTCCACCCGCATTTTGCCAAACACCATCCTGCGTGGGAATACGGCGGTCGGGGCGGATTGCTCCATTGGGCCAAGCGTTGTTCTGACGGACTGTACGGTGGGCGATGGCGCGTCGCTGTGTTTCGCCTCCTGCGAACACACCAATATTTCATCCAGCCAGGCCGTTGCGCCTTTTACGGTGATTGGGACGCCTTGATGCCGGGGCATTCCAAGAGGGAAAGAGTCACACAAAATATAGGGGGAAGCAAAAATGAATTTTCATGGCAAGGACATCAAGATTTTTGCCGCAAGCGCAAACCAGCGCATGGCAAAGCAGATTTCGGAGTGCCTGGGATTGTCCATGGGCAAGAGCGAGGTCGGCACGTTCAGCGACGGGGAAATCTCGGTTTCGCTCTTTGAATCCGTGCGCGGCTCCGATTGCTTTATTGTGCAGTCCACCTGCGAACCGGTCAACAACAATCTCATGGAACTACTGATTATGATCGACGCCATGAAGCGCGCGTCCGCCGCCCGCATCACGGCTGTTATGCCCTACTTTGGCTATGCCCGTCAGGACCGCAAAGCCAAGGCCCGCGACCCGATCTCTGCAAAGCTCGTTGCAGACCTGCTCACCACGGCGGGCGCCGACCGCCTGCTGACCATGGACCTGCACGCAGCGCAGATTCAGGGCTTCTTCAACATCCCGGTTGACCATCTGCTGGGCGCGCCGCTGCTCTCCTCGTTCATGAAGGAGCGCGTGGGCGAAAACAGCGACGAATACGTTGTCGTTTCTCCCGACCTGGGTTCTGTCACCCGTGCGCGCAATTTCGCGGCCCGCATCGGATGCAGCCTGGCGATCGTGGACAAGCGCCGCCAGAAGGCCAACGTCTGCGAGGTTATGAACATCATCGGCAGCGTTGAGGGCAAAAAGGTCATCCTGGTCGACGACATGATCGACACCGCAGGCACCCTGTGCAACGCTGCGGCGGCCATCATGGAAAAGGGCGCGAAGGACGTCACCGCCTGCGCCACGCACGCGGTCCTCTCCGGCCCGGCGATCGACCGCATCCGCGACAGCGCGATCAAGGAGCTGGTGCTCCTGGATACCATCCCGCTGCCAGAAGAAAAGATGCTTCCGAAATTCACAGTCCTGCCCGTGGCCCCGCTCTTCGCGGAAGCCATCGAGCGCATCTATGAGGACAAGCCGGTCAGCCCGATGTTTGTATAACCGGGCGCGGTCTCTCTGACTGTTTTCCTTTGATTTTGTACACACGGGCGGGGTAGCGCAGCTATCCCGCCTGCTTCTTCTGTCCGGCAAAACCGACGGGTTCCGCAGGGATTCGCCGGTTTTCGCGCAGAAATCATATACCAACCCGGCGGATGGACCACGCTTTCCGTTCCATCCGCCCGTTTTCGTGCGGCAAAGCGCCCGGCCGGTCCGGGCGCGCCCCCAGGGGCGGCCGCATCGGTTCACGAGGCATTCCAACGCCGGGCGCCCCGTAAAAACGTGCCACCCGGCAATAGAAAGGGAGTTTTTATGTTTCAGAAGTTCTTCAGACGGCCCGCGCCGGTCACCGGGCCTGTGGAATATCTGGTCGTCGGCCTGGGCAACCCGGGCAGCAAATACGACGGCACCCGGCACAACACGGGCTTTATGGCCGTCGACCGGATTGCGGAAAAGGCCGGCGTCCAGATCGACCGCCTCAAATTCAAGGGGCTCTGCGCGCGCGCGGAGGTCGGCGGGAAAAGCGTCCTGCTGCTCAAGCCCTCCACCTTTATGAACCTCTCCGGGCAGAGCGTGCAGGAGGCCATGCAGTTTTATAAGCTCCCCGCGGAGAAGGTGATCGTCCTGTTCGACGACATCTCCCTGCCGGTGGGCCGGATGCGCATCCGCATGAAGGGCAGCGACGGCGGGCATAACGGCATGAAAAATATCATATATTTGAGCGGAAAAGATACCTTTCCCCGGATAAAGCTCGGGATTGGCGCAAAACCCAACCCCGGGTGGGATCTGGCGGATTGGGTGCTGAGCCGCTTTACGGAGCAGGAACAGAAGCAGCTCTCCGATGTATTCGACCATGCGGCTGAGGCTGTGGCGCTTATGGTCAACGGCAACAGTACGGAGGCGATGAACCGCTTCAACGGGGCTTGAGTTGCGCCGGTTCCCTGCCCCTATCTTCGTATACAATTTGGATTGTTTATGTAAATTGATACATATAGTATATTTTGTAACAGATACTTCCGTGTGTTGCTGGCCATCTTTGATAGGCTTTCAAGCAACGTCTTCCCACCGTTCATCCGCTTTTTGGCCTTACTTATGTTATCAAATATTTCCTATTTGTAGTTTTTATTTCTGATTAACAGAACGTAATGCATTTGCATTGCGCACAGTATGGAGTCGATATGAAATTTCTTTGCAACACCTTAAACCGCTTAAAAGAATTTCAAACATTGGACAATGCCGTCCAAACCGGGCAGCTTCCCGCCGCGGTCAACGGCTTATCCGGCGTGCACAAGGCGGCCTTTATCTACACGCTCTGCGCCAACCAGCATCGCAAGGCGTTCATCCTTGCCGGGGACGAGAGCGAAGGGCAGCGCCTTTGCGACGACCTCTCCGCCATGGGGATGCACCCGCTGGTTGTCCCCATGCGTGATTTCACCTTCCGCGACGCGGAGGGCGCTTCCCATGAATACGAACATCAGCGCCTACAGGCCCTAGCGCGCATCCTGAACGGCGAGTGCGACGCGGTGATCGCCTGCCTGGACGCGGCCCTGCAATATACGATCCCGCCGGAGGAGCTGCGCAAGCGCACCATCACGATCTCCGCCGGGCAGAGCATCCCCATGGAAGAGGTGGTCTCCGCCCTGGTCGCCTGCGGCTATGAGCGCGCCGCGCAGATCGACGGCACCGGGCAATTCTCCCAGCGCGGCGGCATCCTGGACATCTTCACGCCGGACGCCGCCAATCCCGTGCGCTTGGAATACTGGGGCGACGAGATCGATACACTCTCCCTGTTTGACTTGGAGACGCAGCGCCGCACGGAATCCATCGAGAAGCTGACCCTTGCGCCCGCTGTGGAGGCGTTGGTCGACGACCCGCAGGTGCTCGCCAAAAAGATCGAAAAACTGGCCTCCTCGCTGCGCGGAAAGGCTGCGCCCAAGGCCAAGGAGATTTTGCGCGCACAGGCGGAAAAGCTGGAACAGGGCGTCCATCTCGGCTGTGCGGACAAATTCTTCCCCCTACTGTATGGGCGCATCGCCACGCTGTTCGACTACCGGACGGACGACATGCTCCTGTTTGTCAGCGAGGGGACCAAGGTCAAGGACCGCGCCCGCAGCACCGCCTTCCAATGGGGCGAGGACCTCAAGGATTATTTGGAGGAGGGCGTCCTCTGCCGTGGGCTGGACACCTACAGCGCCGATTGGACCTACGCGGTGGGGCAATTTTCGCACGATACGGTCTATCTGGATACCTTTGCGCGCGGCAGTTACGACACGCCCATCCGCACGCTCATCGGCGTAACCGCGCGCCAGCTCTCTGTGTGGGGCGGCAGCACGCAGCTCCTGGAAGAGGACCTGCGGAACATGCTCCACAACAAGTGGTCCTGCGTGGTATTGGCCGGAAACGAACGGAGCGCGCGCACCGTTGCGGCGGACCTGCAAGCCGCCGGCCTGCCTGCGGACTACCTGGAAAACCCGCAGACCATCCAGCGCGGCACGGTCGTCGTGACCGCCGGCGCGCTCTCCGCCGGCATGGAATTCCCCGGCGCCTTTTTCGGGCTGATTACCCATGGCCGCCTGCTCACCACCAAACAGCGCAAGCCCAAGCGCGCCAAAAACAGCCAGGAGATCTACAGCATCGCGGAATTGCAGCCGGGCGACTATATTGTACACGCTTCGCACGGCATCGGTGTGTTCGAGGGAATCCATAAAATCGACATGCACGGGGTTGTCAAGGATTACATCAAGCTCAAATACGCCAAGGGCGATACGCTCTATGTCCCGGTCACCCAGCTAGACATGGTCTCCAAATACATCGGGCCGCGCGAAGACGCCAACATCAAGCTGAACCGGCTGGGCGGCACCGAGTGGCAAAAGACCAAGGCCCGCGTGCGCACCGCCGTGAAGGACATGGCGAAGGAGCTCATCAAGCTCTACGCCGACCGGATGCAGGCCAAGGGGCACGCTTTTTCCGAGGACAACGAATGGCAGCGCGACTTTGAATCCCATTTCGAATTCGACGAGACGGAGGATCAGCTCCGCTGCATCGATGAGATCAAAAACGATATGGAGCGGGAGGCGCCCATGGACAGGCTGCTCTGCGGCGACGTGGGCTTCGGCAAGACGGAAGTCGCCCTGCGCGCCGCCTTCAAATGCGTGTGCGACTCCAAGCAGTGCGCGCTGCTGGTGCCCACCACGATCCTGGCCTGGCAGCACTACCAGACGGTGACGCGCCGCATGGAGGGCTTCCCGGTCCGCGTGGAGTTGCTCTCCCGCTTCCGCACGCCGAAGCAGCAGGAAGAAATTCTCCGCAAGCTCAAGCGCGGGGAAATCGACATGATCGTGGGCACCCACCGCCTGGTCAGCAAAGACGTGAAATTCAAGGACCTCGGCCTGGTCATCATCGACGAGGAGCAGCGGTTCGGTGTGGCACAAAAGGAAAAACTGAAGTCCCTCTGCAACAATGTGGACGTATTGACTCTCTCCGCAACGCCCATCCCCCGCACCTTAAATATGGCGTTGTCCGGCATTCGCGATATGAGCGTGATCGAGGAGGCGCCGCACGACCGCCATCCGGTGCAGACCTATGTGCTGGAACACGACAACGCGGTCATCAACGAGGCCATCCGCCGGGAACTGCGGCGCGGCGGCCAGGTCTACTACCTGCACAACGACGTGGCGTCCATCGAGCGCACCGCCGCGCGCATCCAGGCGCAGATTCCGGAGGCGCGCGTCGGGTTCGGCCACGGCAAGATGGCGGAGCACGAGCTCTCCGAGGTCTGGCGGAAGCTCCTGGAGCACGAAATCGATGTGCTGGTATGCACCACCATCATCGAAACCGGTGTGGACGTGCCGAACGCCAACACGCTCATCATCGAGAACGCGGACCGCATGGGCCTCTCGCAGCTGCACCAGCTCCGCGGGCGCGTGGGCCGTTCCGCACGGCGCGCCTATGCCTATTTGACGTTCACGCCGAACAAGGTGCTCTCCGAGATCTCCCAGAAGCGGCTGTCCGCAATCCGGGAATTCACCGAATTCGGGTCCGGGTTTAAGATTGCGATGCGCGACCTCGAGATCCGAGGCGCAGGGAACATTCTGGGCGGCGAACAGCACGGCCATATGGAGACCGTGGGCTACGACATGTACCTGCGCCTGCTCAGCGAGGCGATCCGCCGCGAGAAGGGCGAAGAGGTGCAGGAATACGGCCAGGAATGCCTGGTGGATATGCAGATTCAGGCGCACATCCCGGACAAATACATCGAGAACCTCAGCCAGCGTCTGGAAATTTACCGCCGCATTGCAGACATCCGTACCCGCGAGGACGCGCTGGACGTGACCGACGAACTGATCGACCGCTTCGGCGAGCCGCCGGAGAGCGTCAACGGGCTGATCGAAGTCGCGCTGCTGCGCAACCTGGCCTCCGGCCTGGGCATCAGCGAGGTCAAACAGCGCGACGACTGCCTGCTGCTGTATAAGCCGGGCTTCAGCCTGAAGAACCCAGCGGACATGGCGCAGATGGCGGCGCTGACCTCCACCCTCAAAAAGCGCGTGACGCTCAACGCAAGCGGGAAACCGTACATCAGCGTGAAGATCCTCCCCCCGATGACCCCGCTGGACGTGCTGGGCGAAACGCTGAACTTGATGGAGGACGCACGGAAAAGCGTAAAGAAATAAATCTTTTTAGAAATGGCAGCTCCCGGAGCAGGGCGTCGGATGTGCGCCTGTTCCGGGAGTTTTCTTTCCCATTTAAAATATTGTTTGATTTATAATCAATAAAATCGTCTCGTCAAATCCTCTAAATTACACCAAACTATTTCTAATTTATAAACTTACCATTTTTATTGACATATTTTTAATAAAACGTTATTATTATAATAAAAGAAATCTGTTAAAGATTTTCGAGAGGTGTGATTAGTCCAATGGAAATGTATAGAAAACATAAAGAAAATTTACTAATAATTTTGAGTAAAGGAGAATAAAAATGAAAAAGCTTATTTCTTTCATTTTGTCTTTGACAATGATTTGTTGTGTTATTTCTGTTCCGGCTTCGGCAGTCAGTACAAAAGCTCCTTTAACGAATTATGACAGTGACACAATTGCCGCAGAAAGTGCAGGGCCATGGTTTGGGGATGTTTCAGAAGACTTTTCGATCTATGTCCCTTCTGGAGAAGAAAAACAATTTCAGGCTAGAGTAAGTGCGGTATTAATGGCTGCAATTGGTCCTTTTATTCCCTACCCTGCGATTCAGTCTGTTTGTGCTGTAGGGGCTACGATTCTTTCTTCTGTAGAAGATGATCAAAGTTCCGCACATACTTATTATGTCACGATTCAAAAACGATATCGGGAAATTGAGGTTGGAGGTGCATTTTCCCACTATGAAACGATGGTCATAACTACCTTCTACAGCGACCCTGGTAGAACCGATTATTTAACAAGCGACACACAGATTTTTGAGGGTCAAATGATGATGAAGGCCAATGAAGAAATTTGAAAACATTGGTAATATTTTAAGATACTTCGCCTCTGCTCTTCTATTAATTTCAATTTGTTTTAATTTTCCCCGTCCGATCCGTCTTACTTTTGGCCTTGTTGCCACTGGAATTATTTGTGTAACTGGGATCCTTCAGTATCTCCTGTTATGGCGGGAAGAGCGAACGGCCATAAACAAATGGAAACTCTTATTATTTACGGGATTTTCTTTGATCTGTCTCTGTTTGGTAATCGGTTCCTATTTTTGGTTGACATGACAGGCCCTTGGCTTACATATGGAGCTTACATAGTAAGCAGGAGATAAAAGTTCTAAATATTTTCCCAAATAAGTGCATCAACTGTCGACTAAAAAAGTTTCCGCCTTGGATTTCCCGCTGAACCTAATGGAGGACGCGCGGAAAAGCGTGAAGAAATAAATCTTTCTAGAAATTGCAACTCCCGGAGCAGGGCGTCGGATGTGCGCCTGTTCCGGGAGTTTTCTTTCCCATTTAAAATATTGTTTGATTTATAATCAATAAAATCGTCTCGTCAAATCCTCTAAATTACACCAAACTATTTCTAATTTATAAACTTACCATTTTTATTGACATATTTTTAATAAAACGTTATTATTATAATAAAAGAAATCTGTTAAAGATTTTCGAGAGGTGTGATTAGTCCAATGGAAATGTATAGAAAACATAAAGAAAATTTACTAATAATTTTGAGTAAAGGAGAATAAAAATGAAAAACAACAAAAAGTTTTTCTGCACTCTTATGGTTTTAATATTGGCTCTAACAACATATAGCCCAACTTTTTCATTTGCTTTTCCGAAAGAAAATAATGTCTCGGAAAAAGTTATCACCCAAGCAAATGATGTTTCCATAGGTGCCACTGGAACAGCATCAATTGCCGATAGTATGATCTATGGCCCTTGGTTTGGAAACGGAGAAGAAGTATGGACTACGAGTGTACAAGAATGGGCAGATTTTGTATCCAGAGTATCTGCTGTGGTCCAAAGAGTTGTTCCTGATCCTACTGCAAAGTTAATAGCAAAATCTCTTTATGGTGCAGCAGAAGTGGTCATTGCGACAGGTTTTGAAATTGATTATACATATGGCACTGTATACAAATCGTATAGAGAAGTAAAGTACTCTGACGGAAGTTTTGCCTATTTCCAATCCAAATATGTGGTTGTTGCAACAGTAGTTGATACAAGCGGGCGGGAAGAAGATCTCCCTGCTGTCACCCATTATTACGAAGGATCATATCCCATGCGCATAGTTGATGAAGTTGCCTTTTAACTTCCGTTAGAGGAGTTTATAGAATGGCTCTTAGACGGCTTATCTGGTTAATTGTTAGCGTGATTCTAATCCTTACCCCGGTCCAGCTTCAACAAAACATTCCGATTCCGTTGGCAATCCTATGCGTAAGCGTTGGCTGCTTCATCGGGTCTTATCCGGACATTGTGGTATGTATGCGGGTATGGAAAAAAGAAGGTCTAAGCCTAAAAAGGAATCGCGCCATAATCGAAACCATCATTTATGAAGTAATATGGACGGCTATTCTCGTTTTCGATTTTGTTTTTCATTGGTTCGGCAGAGAAAGAATTCTGATTCCAACCCTTTTGGGGATCTTCCTTGCTGCATATTTTATTTACACGCGCCCTTTCTCTGCAGAAGATATGGCAGGCAAAAACCCTTTTGTATCCGTCCGTATCCTAAAACGTGAGGGGCCGCTAGATTTAACAGAGACTCCCCGTTCCTCTGAGGCTTCTACCGCAAACGTAATCTGCATTTTTACTCAGGCTCCGTCTGAACTGCAAAGCGTCGCCCAATTTTTGAATCAATATCCTGTAAACCGCAAGAGACAATTGGGTATAAGCTCCCATACGAATTCTGTGGAGGATTCCTGCGAGGGCAACGAGGGCATCCTTTTGGAAATTCATCTCTATTACAAGGATTCGAATGGGTCATTAGATGCAGTAACCTACTGTATCAATTCTCAAGGCGATATGCATGCTGACGGTTTTCCCTGCGGAATCGGGCGGTTTGGGCAACGAAATCAAGCGTTTTATGAGGCGCTATTGCGTCTGTTTGCCGAGAAATCCCATTCGCCCCTTTGGGAAGTTTCCTCCTAACGGCCTTCCTCCCGGCATCTGCCGCGTGTCCTATGAACAATCTACTCCGTTGGCCGTGAGAATTCCACGGTAGTTGAAAATCGGATAAAGGACGCACGGAAAAGCGTAAAGAAATAAATCTTTTTAGAAATGGCAGCTCCCGGAGCAAGGTGTCGGATGTGCGCCTGTTCCGGGAGTTTTGTTTGCTAGCCAACCAATTAAAAGCTCATATATGTTTCTTATAAACATTTATGGATTCTATTGACATGCCTTTGCCCGGTATTATATGATGACTATATAAAATCTTTATTGAGATTTTCGAAAGGGAACGATTGGCTCAATGGAAATATATTGAACTATCGTAGGGGGTTATTTATCGAATCGACAAGGAAAAAAGGGGGCGCCGCCTTATGTATAAATCTAAATTTCTATTAAAGCATGGCGCAACCGCATCCATCCAGCAATGGGTTTCTGACCATTTCTTGCTTCTGGCCGTCCTGATTTGCATGCTCATCGCTGTTGTTTACAAACAACCGGGCTCCTTTTCGAATCACGCCGGGATTTGGGAATGCCGCCAGATTCAAAGCATTTGGGGCGGCGTCTACGATGTGGGCGAAGAGGTGGATGACGACCTCGTCCTTCTCGCGCAGAGGCAACTCGATGGGAGAAGCGAAACCTTTCCAGGAAACTGTAAAGACTTTTTTCAGATTGTCAATGCCTATACCTATTCCCGCTCTTTTCAACAGTGGAAGCGGTCAAAGCCCAGACAGCTTCACTATCTGATCATAAGCGTCAGCACACCGGAAAAACTCATCACGCTCATTTTATATGAGGACGGAGACCTGCGGTGGGGAAATACGCGCTACAATGTTGGCCTATGCAATTTCCAAGGGAAGGGGCTCTATCAAAAGCTCTCTGCATGGATTGGCGGAGAGGGCAACGGAACCATTTCGCCGTAACGTTCCTTCTCGCCGGTCGTGCGGGAAGAAATATGGGGCGAACGGAACAGCGCGCGGAAAAGCGTAAAGAAATAAATCTTTTTAGAGATTGCAACTCCCGGAGCAGGGCGTGGAATAGGTGCCTGTTCCGGGAGTTTTCTTTCTCATTTAAACTATTATTTGATTGATAATCCATAAAATCATCTCGTCAAATCCTCTAAATTACACACAACTATTTCTAATTTGCAAATCTACCATTTTTATTGACATATTTTTAATAAAATGTTATTATTGCAATAGAATAAATCTGTTAAAGATTTTCGAGAGGTGTGATTAGTCCAATGGAAATGTACAGAAAATATAAAGAAAATTTACTAATAATTTTGAGTAAAGGAGAATAAAAATGAAAAAGCTTATTTCTTTCATTTTGTCTTTGGCAATGATTTGTTGTGTTATTTCTGTTCCAGCTTCGGCAGTAGAGTCTCCTTCAAAAAGCCTCTATGATATTCGCATTGAGAACTTAGTCGAACGGTCAGGTACTGAATTTACATTTTCCAAAACACAAATACTTCCTGAAAGCAGAAATACCATAGGAGTATCAAATTATAGGACTGATCTGAAAAAACTTATATTTAATAGCGATGAAAATGCAGATAAATTTGAAAATGCACTTCGTTCATCTGGTACTAATACTGAAGAAACTATGGACGATAGTCTACTTGTAACTCTTACGACTACAATATACTACTCAATTTCCCCTTCTAATGTGGACGATCGAGAATTGATTCATCTTACAAAAGTAACTGGCAGTTACACTTCACCATATGCGGCAGGAGATTATATGGGGAATGGAGTATATTGTGTAGGAAGTGAAGTTAGACTAGGACAGATTGGATTTAGACTAAGTGGTGGAAGTATCACCAATCAAGTCAAAAACTATGATATGGGAACGAAACGAAGTTGGAGCATTACCCCTCCTTCAAATTGGGAAAGTATTGTTGTAGGAGATCAAGAAGCGGTTGGATGCCGTTATCAGGTTATTTTATCCAGAGGCAGTAGTGAATGGATAGCCGAATTGAGCAATAATCATTAATGTCACATTCATGATGCTATGATGCAAAAAAATTCTAATCCAACAATTATTTTTCAAAAAATCATTCTGTTATTTGTACTCGCAATTATAATTATAACAACACCTTTTATTATCGGATTTTTGGACAAGCAACGTTCCCTTACTTATGAGCCCCAATGGTTTGTTATAAAGTGGGGCTTCGTATTCGTCACGGAAATTGCCTTTGGATTTATCCTGTGCCTCTTGGCGACTCCCTGCGAAGGACGCTTGCACCGGTTTTCCTTCGGTTTTCTCTTGTTGTTTGTCGGTTTGATTGGGCTTACCTCGGCTTTTTACTGGGGAATGTTCTATCCAGTATTGGCTCCCGAAAGCGGGACCATCACATTGCTGCATGTCCTATCCGGTGTAGCCCTTTTCAACGTATTTTTCAGGAAACGGGGGATTCCTCTTGAGGACGGATCCATCTCAAAAGTATGAAAATCTCCATCGTTCCTGGCGGCCGGATATTTCCACATCGGTATTGCTGTTGATTCTCATTGCCATTGAAACGATCCCACATATTTTTTCAATGATCCGTTCTATCTGGGAAGTGGGCCTTCTTAACTCCTTTTTCGGTCGCTGGTGAACGGTATGCACAATCCATGCAATATCTGTGCGCAAACAAATTCCCCGTAGGAAGGCGGCAGTTGGGCTGCATCGCCTTGATCCATGTAGCCCGTTCAACGGATGCCCGTTTGTTTACCTCCTATGCCATACTGGAAAGGCAGGGAATTCCCTTGAAGCTTGCAGAACTGCGAAATCCCAAATGCAAAAAGATTTTGCTTATTTCCCTTCTCTGTTTCTTCTTGGCCGTCTACTTTTTCTACACGCGCCCCCTCGCCGTGGACGGCCTAACCGGGGGAAATTCCCTTATATCCGCAAGTATTCTGAAATACGAAATCTCGTTTCAGCCGGGGGACGTGCCCCCAAAAACTACTACAACCAGTATCTTTACCAAATCCCCCTCCGAATTGGAGGATCTCGCATCGTTTTTGGACGGGTACCCGGTCAACCGGAAGGTAAATTGGAAAAGCTGGATTGGCATCACCGACAATGGCAATTTTGTTGAAAATAGCGGCATCGTTTTTCTGGACATCTATCTCAGTTACGAGAAACCGGACGGCACCCTGGATTCCGTGTCCTACGGCATCAATTCCCAAGGGAAAATGAATTTGGAGGGGGCCCCCTGTGGAATCGGGCGGTTTGGGCAACGAAATCAAGCGTTTTATGAAGCGCTATTGCGTCTGTTTGCCGAGAAATCCCATTCGCCCCTTTGGGAAGTTTCCTCCTAACGGTCTCTCCCGGCATCCACGGCCGTATCCTGTGGAAAATTTGATCCCGTTGTCCTTTTAGGAGAGAGGATAAAAAATGACTCCAAAAGAAATCCGCTTCCCCGTGCAACGCTTGCGAAACCCCATTCCCCGGCCTTTGATCTGGATTGGCATTCTCTTGGCAATTCTCCTCTGTTTCGCCCTGTTCTTTCATCCAGCCTCTCTGGGGAATGTTGTGCGGGACTTCAGCTCTACAGAAAAGATCCATATTGTAAATTACTATACCGTAGCAACGTCGCATCTGCCGCCCCAAAAGGAGGGGGAGCTCTCTTTTTCCTACACGGATACAGAAAAACAGGAAGCTTTTCTGGAGATTCTGGACCGCTATGTCCTATTTAAAAGCCCGAATCAGACATATGGCGGTATCGGGGAAGAAGTCTACCGCCTCGCGATCGATCTGACGGACGCGCACGAACCATCGGGCATCCTGGCCATCACCGTCCACAGCACGGGGGACTTCACCATGAACGGCACCCAGTATGACGTCGGGTTTGGGGGCATGCACGGCCAGCAGCTTTATCAGGACTTGGCCGCTTTTCTGGAAGAATTCGCTTAATTTGCATGGGCAAACGCCTTGCAAACCGAGGACGGTATGGAACTGCTTTTTCCAAGCATAAAGAAGGGACTGTTGCAGAATCATCTGCAACAGCCCCTTCGTATTTGCCTGTTCAAATTTAGCCTGCAATCTCCGCAAGATTGTTGACCGCTGTCTGCCAAAGCTCCAGGAACTCCTCGTACTTCGTCTGGCCTTCGGAGAGCTTATCGCTGACAACCGTCAGATCCCCGCCGTCGCCGAGGTTGTTTGCCATCTCACGGAATGCCGCTGTGCCTTCCAAAGCTTTATCCACGGCTGTGTTGAATTCTTCCTGCACCGCCTGGTACTTCTCCGGCGCTTCCACGGCCTTCAGCGCGTTGAAATCCTCTTCCAGGGTGTCAATCGCATTGAGCATCGCCGTCTGGGAGTCAGCGTCCCCCGGCTGGATGCCCGCCAACGCCGTATTAAAATCGGTCTGGGACAGCGTGATGTCATTCATGATCGCTGTGACGTCCTCTTCCCATTGTTTCTCCTCCTGGTTCCCGCCGCAGCCGACCAGCGCGGCAATCATCAGAAGAACGATCGCAAGGACGCCTACCTTTTTGAATGTTTTTGTCATATTCATAAGATTCTTTCCTCCAATATCATGCAAAAGTATGGAATGTTTTATTATTTTATCATCTTTGGCGTATAAAGTCCACCCTTTTTGAACGATTCGTTAGAACAAAAAAGGACCCTCTTCATGGAACATCTCCAAATTCCGTGAAGGGGGACCCACCGATACAATCAAATGGTCTTTGCCTTCCGCCCCTCATACCGGTCGATCACCGCCATGAGCACCACCGCAAGGACCACCGTCAGGATCGTCTGCGGGATCATATAGAGCGCATTGTAGGTCAATGAATACTGCCAGACCGCCCAGCCTTCGGGCGTATACTCCGTCCATACGGTCACGCCGGAGAGGAAGCTGCACAGCAGGCGGATCAGGCACACCGCACAGGTTCCCACCGCCACGCTGACGCTGCGGTTCCGGAACGGCTTCCCAAAGACCGATGCCGCTCCAACGACGGTGAAGGCAATCACATAATCCAACAAAATCACCACGGCAAATGCACCGAATGTCTTGGCGGGCGGCGCGTCAAACCGCATGAGCATCTGCAACAGGCTGTGGGTGAACGCCGCGCCAATCCCCCATTTCGGGCCCTGATGGAACGAAAGCAGCACCAGCGGGACCATCCCACAGGTGACGGTGCCGCCAAACGGCATCTGCCAGAGCTTGAAGAAATCGAGCACGACCGAAAGGGCGATCATCAGCGCGCTCTCCACCAAGATCACCGTTGTGTTGTTCTTTTTCATAAACATTCCCTCCTGTGTGCGGGCGATCCCGCCGGCCTGTGTCCGCCCCTGAGCGCAGGTCTGCTGGAATCGAAACGCACAAAAATACCCCGCGGGCAACCGCGGGGCACAAACCATAATCTTCCTACGCTGGCATTATCCAGATCAGGTACGGTTGAAACGCGTCGATTCGCGTTCTCTCAGCCGGGAACACCCATCACCCCTTATTCATTTTTATTTATCATATCTGCTTCCAGATGATCTGTCAAGGAACGGCCCTTTTTGCCATAAGGCCGCTTTCCAAAAAAGTGCCGGAAATCCCGCGCAGGGCCATCCCTTTTCCCTCTCTAAAGATAAATCCACCCCGAATCTTGTATGGATTTTTCTATCCAAATCCATCTGTCTTTTTCTGTTTTATTCTCCGGTTCGGTATGCTATAATAACAGAAAAGACTTGTAAATATTTCCACGGATGGTTGGAAAACGGCAAAACCCGTCGGAAAACGCGCCACAGGGGGTGTGGGAATGAAGGTCGTGGACCTGCGCAACATCTTTGCCAATTGCAACGATCAGCTCATCGAAATCAGCGACAACCGGATCTACTATGCCGAAGAAAAAAACGAGGAGGGCCACAACAGCCTTTTCCTTTTGGAATACAACCGGATCACCAGGCGGGAGCGCATCCTGGCCAACTATATCCTGGACAGGCCCGCCTTTGTGCCGCATTTTTTCAGTTTTTCCGATGTGATCCTGCTGCTCCTGGAGGACGGCAGCAGCCATGTGGAGCTTCTGGCCATTGACAAAATCACCGGCGAAGAGCGCCACGCGGTGGTGCTGAGCCTGGTGGGGAATTTTTCCGAGTGCGCCGCGCTGGATGAGAGCCGCATCATCCTCTTTACCGAAGAGGACGATTCACACGCGGAGCTCTTTTCGGAATACCGCCGCCTGACCGGGTTTGCGCGCGTGGCCCTGCTGTTCGATCTGGAAGAAGAAGCCTATTATTACCTGCGGGACCCGCGCATCTGCAACGCCGCTGCCCGCGACCTCGTTACATACAACCTGGACGGCGACCAACAGCTTCTGGTGCTTCAGCCGCACGGCGATGAGACCGAAAAATGGAACTGCTACCGCAACCGGCGCTGGCTCGGCGACCATGTCAACGACAACGTCTGGCTGTGCCCGCTGTTTGATTTTATCGTCTCCGCCAAGGCGGGGGAAAAGCGCGTCCCGCTGGAATTGATCCTGAGCGCAGGCACGGCTGGGCTGGTCCGCTACGCGGGTATGAATGCGGAATCCATCTATTTCCGTGCGAAACATTTTCCCTCCAACGACCAGCGCCTCTGCGCCGTCGATAAGCGCACCGGGAAGCGGCAGATTGTGGCGCAGCTCAACCTCCGCCCGGACGAGCAGGAGGGGTATTTCTGCATCGACACGGAGGACGGCCGCGCCTACAAAATCGTGGACCGCGGCGATTATCTGGAGGCCGTGGGCGTGCTGAATTCCAGCCTCCACGCGCGGTACAGCAAGGAGCTGGGCGACTTCATCACCTGCGTGGAGGACCGCTTCATCATCGCCAAATACATCCTCGCCGACGAGAAGGATTCCTTTGAATTCCATTCCATCTTCGACTGCCTCACCGGGGAGCAGCAGAGCTATGAATGCGCCTGCGCGGTGGAGGGCGGCACGGTGGTCCTGTATTGACACTTACGCTTCATTGAAGCGTCCACATAGCCCAACAGATGCGGTTGCCCCTGCTGCGCGCGGGGAAGCGGCGCCAGCTACCATTCGACAGCAGCGCCATTGAACGAAATCCGAAGAAGCAAAACTGTTTCCGTCCTGCTCCCAGGATTGCCCATCTTATGTACCCGCCGGAAACACACAGATAAAGCCAAACAAATTGCCGCCGTACAGGAGCTTGTCCTGCACGGCGGCTTCTTTTTCTCAATCAGAGCTTCACCTTGTCGGGGTCGCTGAAATAAATGTCGTACCAGATCAGGAACACGTAGATCGTCCAGATCTTGCGGTTGTTGTCGCACTTGCCCTGGAAATGCTCGTCCAGGAGCTTGACCAGCGCATCCGTATGGAAGAACTGCTTTGCCGTCTCGCCGGTAAATACCGCCTTGACAATGTCGTAATACTTCTGCTCCCGCAGCCACACGCGCGTGGGCACCGGGAAGCCCAGCTTCTTCTTCTGGGCCGTGGCGGGCGGCAGATGGCGCATGGCCGCTTTGCGCATCGCATACTTGGTGTTTTCCGGGTTGACGCGCAGGCGGCGCGGCAGCCGGGAGGCTACTTTGAACACCTCTTTGTCCAGGAACGGCACGCGCAGCTCCAACGAGTTGGCCATGCTCATGCGGTCGGCCTTGAGCAGGATGTCCCCGGCCAGCCAGACGTTGATGTCCAGATACTGCATCTTGGTCACGTCGTCCTTGCCCTGGACGCGGTCGTAGAAGGGGCGCGTCAGTTCCTGCGGGCGGGTACAGGGCATCCCCTCCCGCAGCAGCTTGCGCTTCTCCTCCATGGTGAACATGCTGCAATTGCCGATGAAGCTTTCCTCGATCGGCTGTGCGCCGCGGATCAGGAAACTCTTGCCGCGGAAGCGGAACGGCAGCGCCTTGGCGATCGCCGCAAACGCCTTGCGCAGGAACAGCGGCAGCTTTTTATAGCCCGCCAGGTCGTCCGGCTCGTGGTAGATATTGTAGCCGCCGAAGAGCTCGTCCGCGCCCTCGCCGGAAAGGACCACCTTGACATACTCGCTCGCAATCTTGGAGACAAAATATAGCGCAATGCAGGAGGCGTCCGCGAGGGGCTGGTCCATATGGTACTGCACCTTGCGGATGCTGTCCCAATATTCCTCCGTGGAGATCACTTTGTAATGGTGCTCCAAGCCGACCTCTTTGCTCAACCCCTTGGCCCAGTCGATCTCGTTGTACTTTTCCCCGTAGTCAAACCCGACGGTAAAGGTCTTTTGCCCCTTAAAATAGGTGGACACATAGCTGGAATCCACGCCGCTGGACAGGAAACAGCCGACCTCCACATCGCTGATCTTGTGCGCCGCGACGGATTCCTCAAACACTTTCTCGATCGCGTCCACGGCCTGTTCCTCGGTCATGCTTTCGTCCGCGTCAAATTTCGGCTCCCAATAGCGCGTGGTCGTGACCTTGCCGTCCTTATACCAGAGGTAATGGGCGGGCATCAGGCAGAACACGTTTTCAAAGAAGGTTTCCGGGGGCGGGGCGTATTCAAACGAAATGTAGTTGTCCAGCGCATGGCGGTTGAACTTCTTCTGGAAGCCCGGGAATTCCAAAATGCTCTTGATCTCGGACCCATAGACGAACGAATCGCCCACCTGTGTATAGTGGAGCGGTTTAATGCCGAAATAGTCGCGCGCCAGGAAAAGGCTGTTGTCCACCGTGTTCCAGATGGCAAAGCCAAACATCCCGCGCAGGCGGTTCAAAAGGCCCTCTTTCCACTCCTCAAAGCCGTGCACCAACACCTCAGAATCCGTATTGGTATAAAATTTATGGCCCTTTTCCAGCAATTCCTTGCGCAGGTCCTGATAATTGTAGATCTCCCCGTTGAAGGTCAGCACAAGGGTGCGGTCCTCATTATAGATGGGCTGGTCGCCCGTGTTCCCCACGTCGATGATGGACAGGCGGCGGAACCCCATTGTCACGCCGTCCCCGGCAAATACGCCGGAGCTGTCCGGGCCGCGGTGGGTGATGACGTCCGTCATCCGCTTGATTACCTCGTCGCGGTCGAGCACTTCGCCCGTAAAACCACAGATTCCACACATGGTTGGCACCTCACTTATTCAAAAGCGCCGTGCATCCGGCGCCGGAATTTCAATCCTCTTCTTTGTATGCGTCGAGAAGCTTCTGCGCGAGCACCGGGTCCACCGGCGCAAAGCCCTTCTGCTCCGGGTGGACCTCTTCCACAATCTCCAGCGAACGGCGGTAAGCGTCCATCCGGGTGGTTTTCAGCACCGGCTCCGCGCTCCCCTGGAAAAAGAACACAAACCCGATGCGGTTCTTTTCCTCCTCCGCAAAGGAAAAATACCCTTCCCGTGGCTTTTTTCCATCCTTTTTCTCCACCACAGCAGAAAGGGCCCATTTCACCAGCTCGACCGCGCGGTCGTCCAGGCCGGCTTCAAAGATCAAAATCTTCTCCTTGAGCTCCGCCAGGGAGGAAACCACGCGCTTTTGCACGTAACCGATCTGCGGGAATGCGCGGTCCACATCGACCGCATCCAGTTCCTCTTTCCCTCCGTTTGGAACCAGATAGACCATCAATTTACGCCCCTTGTCGTGGTACAGGCAGGGATAAGCCATCTGTGCGACATAGCCGCAGGCGGGGCACGTCCAATTAAACAGGGTCTCCTGAAGCACCTGTTCCCGCAGGTTTGGGTTCACCTCGGCGTTGATGCCCGGCCACATCCGTGTTTCCACCGCCTCCCCGCACCGCGGGCAGCTCACCGGCCGGCTGATCTCGGTTGACATGCATCGTTCACTCCCTAGTTTCTCAAATCATCCCGGGCTGTATCCAGCCTTTTGGAAAGAATGTCGTTTAAAAATTAGTATAACACAATCCCTTGCAAGGTACAACGTTTCAAGCCCGGAAAGGAAAATTCCGTCCAACCGGATACAAATTTTTCACTGTTCTTTTTGCCTATTTTGCGGTATAATAAGGTTAATTCAAAAAGAGCGCTTGGAGCGCATCAGAAAAGGCGTCATGCCAAATATCGCCGCATCAGCGGGACCGGAGGGAAAACGATGGGTATTTTCAGTGTAATTGGCAATGAAGTAACAAAAGCCGTCGACTATGTCGTAGAGAAAAACCGCAAAGCCGCCATGATCAACCGGCTCCGGATCGTCATCAAAAACGAGCGGGAAAACACCGCGCGCGCCTATGTTGCGCTTGGAAAATATTATATGGAGCACCTGCGCAATCCGGAGGACGCACAGGCGGAGCAGCTCTGCAAGGCTGTAGAGGAAAGCGAAGCGCGTATGCGCAAGGCGTTCAACAAATTGGACGAGATCGCCTCCCCGGTGGAAGAGGAAGACCAGTGCGCGGGCTGCAACGACGATTGCGACGTATGCCCGTATTATGAAGACCTGGATGCGGCGCAGCGGGAAGAGCTCGCCCACTGCGCCGGCCATGCGGATGAAGCCGACGACGATATTCCAGCGGCGCCCTTTGTCAATGAGGCGCACGATGCGGCCGCAGCGGAAGAGGAACGCCAGGAGGCCGAAAAGCACGCAGAGTTGGAGGATGCGCCCGCCCCTGCATCCGACGTAACCGCAGGCAAGCCGGACATCTTTGGCGAAGCGGCGGAGGACGACGCGGAATAATGAGCAAGAAGAAAGTTCTTTTGGGCATGAGCGGCGGCGTGGACAGTTCGGTCGCCGCTCTTTTGCTGTTAAAAGCCGGCTACGACGTGACGGGCATGACCATGCGCCTGCGGCCGGACGCCTACATGCAGCAGAGCGCCTCCGGCGGCTGCTGTTCCCTGGACGACATCGACGACGCGCGCCGGGTGTGTTACCAATTGGGCATCGAGCATTTGGTCTTGAATTTCACCGAGCAATTCGAGCGCGACGTCATCCAATATTTTGCCGGGCAGTACGCGGCGGGCCGCACGCCGAATCCCTGCATTGCATGCAACCGGCACTTGAAATTCGACGCGATGCTGCAAAAGGCGCGGCTGCTGGGGTATGATTACATCGCCACCGGGCACTACGCGGTGATCGAGCAAAACAGCGCCGGGCGCTGGCTGCTGAAAAAGGCCCCGGCCAGCAAGGACCAGAGCTATGTGCTCTATTCCCTGACACAGGACCAGCTCGCGCATACGCTGATGCCCCTGGGCGCATACACCAAACCGGAGGCCCGCCGCATGGCGGAGGAAGCCGGGCTCCGCGTGGCGCACAAGCCGGACAGCCAGGAAATCTGCTTTGTTGAGGACAACGACTACGCCGGTTTTTTGGAGCGCTATACGGGGAAAAAAGCCTCGGAGGGCGATTTTGTGGATGCGGAAGGCCATGTTTTGGGCCGCCACCGGGGAATCACGCACTACACCATCGGCCAGCGCAAGGGGCTGGGCGTCTCCTTCGGCAGGCCCATGTATGTGACAAAAATCGACGCTGTCTTGAACCGCGTCACCCTTGGGGAAGAGGGCAGCCAATATGCGTCGTCCCTGCTGGCGGACGACCTGAACTTCATCCCCTTTGATACATTGGACAAGCCCTTACAGGTACACGCAAAGGTCCGCTACCAGGCGCGCCCCGCCGAGGCAGTCTTAACCCCGGTGGAACACGGCCGCGTGCGGGTGGACTTCGCAGAGGCGCAGCGTTCCATCACGCCGGGGCAGGCTGTCGTCTTCTACGACGGGGACCTGGTCGTCGGCGGAGGGACGATTGTCTGAATCCAGGAAGAAAACAGACCTATAAAAGGAACCAAGCCGGCCCGTAGGCATATTGCCTTGGACCGGCTTGGTTCCTTTTACCTTTAGGCGATCTCAAAAAGAAAGTTCTTTTATCATCCTTCTTTTCTTTCCAAGGTGTCCTCCCCTGTTTCCTGCCTCTCCAAAGAAGCGCGGACCGCTTCCACGACAAACATGGAAAAATTGCAATTCCGGCCCCGGATGGCCGTTTCCACCCCTTGGATCACATCGTTGGGAAACCGGATGGATTTTGACGTCGTCGATGGTTTGGAAGGAATCTGAAACGCCTTCATGACAAATACCTCCTTTTGACAGGGGGAGTCCTTTCCGGTATGCTCCCAGATGGGCAGTCCCGTCTTCCCCATGACCTATCCTACCGCATCCCAACAAAGATTGCCTTACCAAAAAGATGTTTCTGCCTGACAACGGGCAAAAAATTTGCCGGGAACCATTTGCATGGCCCCCGGCGCGATTCTTATGATGAAATTATGCGGCTTCCGAAGAGGTTTCCTCGCCGGAGCCATCCGTGCCCTCCTGCGAAGAGGTCTCGTCCGTGGACGCGGCAACCGAGGACGTCTCCTGTACAAACATATCCGGCTGGTAGGAGTCGATCGCACTCTGGTTGACCGTCGCATTATAGCTGTCCGCTGCGTCGTCGATCTTTGCTTGGAATTCTTCCTGCTTCATGGTTTGCAGGATGCTGGTGCGGCTCGTCTCGTCGCTGATGCGCTCGTCCGCCGTCGCATTGATGTCGTCCTTGACCAGCAGGACCTTGTACAGCCCCTGCACATCGATGACGCTCGCCTTGCCGTTTTCCAGCGTGTCCAACTCCGTGCCGAACTCCAACGGATAGGAAGCCGTCTCGCCGCTGAAATCCGCCGCATCGGTGTAAACCTGCACCGTGTCGTCGCCGGAAGAAGCCTTATAGGCGTCGGCCGCATCCTGGATGGTCATAGAACCGTCGTTGATCTGGGAGGCATACCCCTTAAATTCCGTATCCAGCTGGGAAAGCTCGTCGTCGCTCAGGCTTGCACCGGTGGTCATGTCGATGATCGGCGCCATAACATACGAAAACGCCTTATAATTGGTCAGATAATAGTCCTTCACATCCTCGTCAGAGACTTCTTCCGTCCCACCAGGGCCATAGGTTGCGTCAAACACCTTGGTAAACTTGGTGTAATAGTCGGCATACGCCAAGTTAAACGAAGACTTCGCCACGCCATATTCGGTCATAGCAGTAGAGATCGATCCCCAGAAGCTGTCGGTCTGGTCGGAAACCTGCTGCAGCTCATCCTCGGTGAGGCTGAGGCCCATATCCCGCATCATGTCGTCGATCACAAGGATGGACTTGGTCTGGCGCAGGGCAAAATCCTTCATCCAGGTAGCTGCATCCTGATCCTCCACGGTCTGCTCCAATACAGGCTGGGTGGCGTCCTCTACCATGTAGTACGCCTGCTGATAAGCGCTGTACAGGTTATAGATATAAGCGCCGATCGGAACGGTGAGGTTCTCACTCTTGACCGCCCAGCTTTTGTCCGTCCCAGAACAAGCGGTAGCGCTTACCATCATGACCAGCGACAGGACAGCCGCCAGGCACTTTTTCCATGTTTTCATGATTACACTCTCCTTAATTGCCGGCACGCAAATCTATTTTGCGCAGTTCCGACGAATCATTTTCGGCATTTTTAGCACATTAGACAATATTATACACCAGATGTTTCATTTTGTCCATCAAAAAATCGATTTTTGTTGAAATAAAAGTATTTCATGTGAGAAACATCTTGCAAAGCGCCATCGATTCCTGCCGCCATTTCTTTCATTCGCCGGATGGGACATCTCCGCGCTGTGCATAAAACACCGTTTAGTTGGACTGGCTGCGTGCCTGCGCCTTTGCGAAAAAGCGCTCCTTTTCCACGCTGACGCGCTCGTGGGTGCCGCGCGCAATCACGCCCGCATTGTCCCTGGCTTCCAGCGTAAAGCGGTACATACGCCCGTCCACTTCGGTCAATGTTGCGGTCGCCTCCACCTTCACGCCCGTCACGGTGGGGCAAAGGTGCTCGATGGTGATTTGGCTTCCCACGGTGGTCCAGCCATCCTGGAGTTCCTTCTGCGCCAGCTCTGCGGCCGCGCCCTCTAAAAATGCAGCTACCATCGGCGTAGCCAAAACCTCCACACTGCCGCTTCCCACGGCGGTTGCCAGCATCTCCGGCTTCACTACATATTCCTTTGTCAAAGTCTTATCCATTGTATTTGCCTCCTATTCCTGTTATAATTCTGATGAGTTTGCCGTCTTATTATAGCAGACATTCCCTTCGGAAGGAAGTTCTTCCGTTTCCCATTTTCACAAAGGAGCGACGAATATGGAACAAACGGAGCGTGCAACGAAGCGCATTCATCTGATGGACGAGCTGCGCGGCTTTGCCGTGTTCTGCATGGTATTCTATCATGCCTTCTATACGCTCGCCTATCTATTTAACTTGGAGTTTGGCAAAGCCCTGCTCAACTTTTTCATGCCCGCAGAACCCTGGTTTGCCGGCCTCTTTATTTTGATCGCCGGCATCTCCTCCAACCTCTCGCATTCCAACCTGCTGCGCGGCCTCAAACTGGCGGGGATTGCGGCGGTGGTCACATTGGTCACGTGGCTGGTGGTCCCGGCGGAGTGCATTCTATTTGGCATCTTGCATTTCCTCGCAATCTGCATGATTTTATTCGGGCTGATCCAGCCGCATTTGCGCAGGAAACGCCCGTTCACCTGGATTCCCACCATCCTTTGCGCGCTTCTCTACCTATGTACCCGGCAGGTGGGCAGCCGTCTGCTCGGCATCGGCCCCATCTGCATCCCGCTCCCCGATGTGCTCTATGCCACGGATTGGCTCGCGCCCCTGGGCCTTCACAGCCCCAACTTTTTCTCCGCAGACTATTTCCCGCTTTTGCCGTGGATTTTCGTCTTTTTTGCCGGAACAAGCATCGGCCGCCTCGCGGTCGAGGGGCGTTTCCCCGCTTTTGCCTACCGCTCCCGCGTGCCCTTTCTCTCCTGGCTGGGCCGCCACGCGCTGGTGATCTACGTGGTGCATCAGCCGGTGATCTACGGCATTTCCTGGCTGGTCACCATGATCCTGTCCAGCGTCTCTTAAAAACCATTCATACGCTGCCCTGTGCGAACCGCACGGGGCAGTTATTTTTTGTCCGGCCCGTCTTCCTCCTTCTTTCCCTTGGAAAACAGTTCCCGTATGCCCAGGATCAGCACAAATACGGCAAATCCCTTGCTGACCCATACAGGATGCAGGGCATTTGCAAGCCATACGCCCAAGAACGCGCCCACCACGCCAAACGGCGCGCATTTCAGGGCGAATTTGTAGTCGATCAGACGGTGCTTCATGTGGATGTAGATCGAGACCGCGGCAAGGGGCAAGAAAAAGATCAGGTTGATGCCGCCCGCCTGCATCTGCTCCATCCCGAGGAACAAGGTCAGATAGAGCACGAGGATCCCGCCGCCGCCCAGCCCAAGCGCGCTGACAAACCCCGCGACCAGGCTTGCGATCCCCGCGACCAGCCACCCGCTCATCGCAGGAGCAGCCGCACGGCTGCATAAATCATGAAGGCCCCGAACGCCTTGCGCAGGAGCTTATCCGGGATCTTCTCCATTAGCAGCGCGCCCAGGATCGCACCAAGGAGCCCGCCTGGTAAATATGGCCATGCATCGGAAAACCGGATGGTCCCGTTGGCCAGGTACAGGATCGCGCTGACGATGGAAACCGGCAGGATGACCGCCAGGGAGGTCGCGTGCGCCTTCTTGAGCGGGATGCCCGACGCCTTGAGCAGCGGCACGGCGGCAATCCCTCCCCCCGCGCCAAACAGTCCGTTCAGCATACCGCAGAGCGTGCCGATTAGCGCCGGGGTAAATTTCTTCAGGCCGCGCAATTTTTCCATCTTCCTGCCTCCCTCTGCCTAAAATCTCCTGTTAGCATTGGAAGGTTGGTATCGTTTTATACCGGCATTTGTTATACAAATCGTATTATTATTTGTTATTTATACAAATCATTCATCCTATCTTGCCCCACCGGGGGCATTATGCTATGATGAAATGGAAAAGAGGGGATGCAATATGTTTCAGCAGGATTGGATTTTACGTCAGATTGAAATGATCGGCGTGATTTTGGCGCGTCTCCTGTTTGGGAAGGACAAGCCGGATTATGAAATCGTGGAAAAGGAAAAGCTTTCGGATTCGGACCAGCTCTACATCGAATTGATCCGCATGTTGGACGAGGGCAAGGTCAACGAGGCGGAAAACCGGCTCTATGAGGAGCTGGACCCCGCGCGCTTACCGATGCTGGAGCTGGCTCTGGCCTTTTACTCCCGCTTGAACCAGTTTGACGACGCCTATTTGGAAGCACACAACTATTCCCGGCAGGAGATCGAAGAGGGCCTGCACGCCGTGACAAAGCTCTTCGGGATTCAGATGGAATAAAGCCGTTCCACGGCCGAGGAAGCTTGCAAGCAAAAGAACGTCCCATTCTCAGTGTCCGCGTAGGCATCCCTAGCCAACCGGATACCTCATTTTTTCGGGAGGGAAACCGATGAAAAGCATTTTACTGGCAGGGCGCGACTGCCCTCTGTTCGTACCGGAAGGGAAAATCCCGCCGGGCGGCTTTTCCCTGATGCTCTCCAACGACGGCGACATGCCCGCCGCGGACTTTGAAGCCATCTTCGCCCATATAAAACAGCAAAACTGCGTGTTCCTGGCCGTCCCTCCCATGGACCGCGACCGGGAATATACGCCTTGGCCAGCGCCTGCGCTCTCGCAAAAAGCGCCCGCCTTTTCCGGGGAGGGCGGGGCCTATCTGCAATTTTTGACAAAAACGCTCCTGCCGGAAGCGCGCAAGGCCCTGCCCGTCACAGCGGACCCTGCCCGCACAACGCTGGTGGGCTACTCGCTCGGCGGCCTTCACGCCCTTTGGAGCGCCACGCAGTGCGGGGCGTTTGGGCAGATCGGCTGTCTCTCCGGTTCCCTCTGGTACGACGGCGCGGCTGAATACTTCCGGTCGCATCCGTTAAACCCGGCCGTCCGGCGGGTCTACCTCTCCCTTGGCACGGCGGAGGAAAAGGCCCGGAACCCGCGCATGGCCCGCGTGGGGGATTGCACCCGCGAAATCCTCCAGCTTTTGAAAGGCCATGGCGTTTCCTGCACCCTGGAGTGGAATCCCGGCGGCCATTTCCGGGAGATTCCGGAGCGCTTCCTGCGGGCAATCGACTGGCTTTGCGGTCAAAGCTTTTAAACCGCAGCGGGACGTTTGGTGCAATTTCAGGCAAATGCCGTCTGGTGGGCGCATGAGAACCGCCCTGTACAGTGGTATGGTTCCCAGACGGTTGTATTTTTTGGGGATTCCATTTCGGGGGCTTTACACAACAAAAGCAGCGGAGAAAGGCCGAAAACCATTCTCCGCTGCTTTTTCTTTAATACAGGTTCGTCCCTCCGCAGGACGGCGGGCACTTATTGCACAGTAATCCTACAGGCACACTCCTGTGCGCCGCGCAGGATCGTGCCGCACAGAGTCACTTCAAAGCGCTTTTCCGGCCAGAGCGTCCGCAAAACGTATAGAACGCTTTGCCTGGAGCACTCGCACAGCCGCGGCGACCGCACATATCCCTCTGTAACAAGCGGGCAAGAGCATTGCGCAAAGGCAAGGAGGTAGACCGTATCCGGTTCCACTACTTCGCCCCGCAAGCCAGGGGTGTCGTTGACCGCCTCAAAAAAGCGGTCGAGGTTGCCTTCCGCCGTCCGGTAGAGCGACTGATAAAACTCCAAAGTGCCCTGCTGTACGCAATTTTTCCCACATTCGTGAAACAGCGCTTCCTGTTGGGATGTTCCCAACGCGGCGACACCCTGTTCGAATCCCTGAAACCAATAGCGGATCTTGTCATCCATACAATTCCCTCCATGTTCCTCTCGCCTTTTGGCGCTGTCTTCCCACCGTATGATAACATAAATCTTGCACGGGCGCTATATCGAATGGGCGCATTGCAGGCATGTTTCCTTTTAAAAGAAAAGACGCCGGATTCTCCCAAACGGAAAACCGGCGTCTTTGCCTATTAAAAAGAGGATTTCTTATCCGTTGCCTTCTTGGAGCGCCACTGGGACGGACGGCTCCGGCACCTCCTGCCCGGAGGTGCGCAGAGCGCGCGACGCGTTCAGGATAGCCAGCACGGAGACGCCGACGTCTGCGAACACGGCCTCCCACATGTTGGCCATGCCGAAGGCGCCCAAGGCCAAAAACAGCAGCTTGATGCCCAGGGCAAATACGATGTTCTGCCGCACAATGCGCAGCGTTTTGCGGGAAATCCGGACCGCCACTGCCAATTTCGACGGCTTGTCGTCCATCAGTACAATGTCCGCAGCCTCGATCGCCGCATCGGAACCGAGTCCGCCCATGGCGATGCCGATATCCGCGCGGGAAAGCACCGGCGCATCGTTGATGCCATCGCCCACGAAGGCGAGCTTCCCCTTGCCGCTGGTATTCTTCAGGAGGCGTTCCACCTGATCGACCTTATCGCCCGGCAAGAGCTCCGCATGCACCTCATCGATGCCGATCTCCCTTGCCACAGCCTCGCCGACCGCCTTGACGTCGCCGGTGAGCATCACGGTCTTTTTGACCCCCTCGCGCTTGAGCGCTTCAATGGCCGCAGCTGCATCCGGCTTGACCGCGTCCGAGATCACAATATGGCCTGCATATTCGCCGTCAACCGCCACATGCACCACCGTGCCGGTGCGGTGGCAGTTGCGCCAGCTCGCCCCAATCCGATCCATCCATTTGCCGTTTCCGGCATATACATCATGCCCATCGACCTTCGCGCGCACGCCGTGGCCGGAAATCTCCTCCACGTCGGTCACACGGGAGGCGTCCACTGGCTTCTGGTACGCCTCGCGCAAGGAACGGGAAATCGGATGCTCGGAATAGCTCTCCGCCAGCGCGGCAAGCTCCAAAAGCTCGCCTTTGCTGATGCGGTCCGGGTGTACGGCCGTGACCTGGAAGGTCCCCTTTGTCAGGGTACCGGTCTTGTCAAACACCACCGTCTCGGTCTTGGCCAACGCCTCCAAATAGTTGCTGCCCTTGACCAGGATGCCCTGCTTGGAGGCCCCGCCGATCCCACCAAAAAAGCTGAGCGGCACCGAGATGACCAGCGCGCACGGGCAAGAAATCACCAGGAAGATCAATGCGCGTTGCAGCCAATCGCTCCAATCGCCCCCGAAGAGCAGCGGCGGTAGCACCGCCAACAGCACGGCTCCGATCACGACGACCGGGGTGTAGTACCGCGCAAAGCGCGTGATAAAGTTCTCCGCGCGCGCCTTTTTGCTGCTCGAATTCTCCACCAGGTCGAGGATCTTCGCCACTGTGGATTCACCGAACACCTTTGTCACGCGCACCTTGAGCAGGCCGCTCTGATTGATGCAGCCGCTGACCACATCGTCCCCGGGGTCCACATCGCGCGGCAGCGATTCGCCGGTGAGCGCCGCCGTATCCACGGCGGCGCTGCCCTCCAACACCACGCCGTCCAGCGGGATCTTTTCGCCCGCCTTGATGACGATCGTATCGCCGACCGCCACATCCTCCGGGTCCACCTGGACCAGCTTCCCATCCTGCTCAATGTTGGCATAGTCCGGGCGGATATCCATCAAAGCAGCGATCGACTGGCGCGAACGCCCCACGGCATAGCTCTGGAACAGCTCGCCCACCTGATAGAAGAGCATTACGGCAACGCCCTCCGGGTATTCCCCAAGGGCAAAGGCGCCCACGGTGGCGATCGCCATCAGGAAGTTTTCATCGAACACCTGGCCATGCGCAATGTTGCGGATGGCCTTCCAAAGCACATCCCAGCCGATGACAGCGTACGGGATGAGGAATAGAACCAATTTCACGATTCCGCCCACCGGAATGAGTGCCGCGGCCACCAAAAGGACCGCGCTGAGGATAATGCGAACCAGGGTCTTTTTCTGTTTCTTTCTCATAGAAATCCCTCCTGCATCAAAAATGAAGTGATTTCGCCGACCGAGTTGCGAAAAAGGGACGCACACTTAGAGGTTGATGACGCAATCCGGCTCCACGCGTTTGCAGACCTTGACGACTTCCTGCATGATGGCGTCAAAACGGGCGTCGTCGGCATCCACCATCATCTTCTGCGTCAAAAAGCTGACGTTCGCATCGTTGACGCCGTCGATCTTTTTGATGGCGTCCTCCATCTTGCGGGCACAGTTTGCACAATCGAGGTCCGTCAATTGAAAGCGCTTTTTCATGGAAAAATCCTCCTTAAAAGTTGTTATTCTGCCACGTGCTCCATGCCCTGGTCGATGATCGTCCGGACATGGCCGTCCGCCAGGGAATAGAAGACCGTCTTCCCCTCCCGGCGGTATTTCACCAGCTTACTCTGCTTGAGCGCGCGCAGCTGATGGGAAATGGCGGACTGCGTCATATTCAGCAGCTGTGCAATGTCGCAGACGCACATCTCCGATTCAAACAAAACGTACAGGATCTTAATGCGGGTGGAGTCGCCGAAGATTTTGAACAGTTCAGCCAGATCATACAGGATCTCGTCGTCCGGCATATCCCGTGTGACCTTCTCCACAATGTCCTCGTGCGCATGGATAAATTCACAGCGCTCCACACCGTTTTGGTCTGTCATGTTATCACACTCTTTCATATGAGCTATTGTTCATCTATTATTATATACAAGTACTTTGAAAAGTCAACCCTGTTCTTATGAGCCTGCAAAAAAAACTTGCCGCCCATTTGCATAGGCAGCAAGTTGTTCAGTAGAATCTTCTTTTTTGGGCTTTTCTACAGCTTCTGTGTTGCCCGGCCTGTAAACCGCTGATAAAGCAAAAAAACAACGGCAACCAAAAACAATCCGACGCTGATGTACTGCGAGGTGGATAGGCCAAACCAGATGCCGCGGTAAGTATCCCCCCGGCCAAATTCAAAAACAAACCGGCCAACCGAATAGCAGAGGAGATACAGGACGAGCCGCTTCCCCTGGAATTTTCCTTTCTTTTGTAAGGTCCACAGCAGGAAAAACAGCGCCAAATTGAACGCCGCCTCTACTAGCTGGATGGGGAACCGGCTGACCCCGTTGGCCTGCTCGATCAGGTTGTGCGTATAGGTAAACCCAAAGCTGCAAGGGACGCCATAGCAGCAGCCCCCTAAAAAGCAACCAATCCGTCCAAAAAAATGGAACAGCGGGATGGCCGGGGCCAAGAGGTCAGCCCACTCGGGCAGCGCAAACCCCTTTTTCCGGACATACAGTGCGCCGGCAAAGATCCCCCCAGCAGCCCGCCATAGAAGACCGAACCGCCAAACAAGATATAAGCGTTCTCAAAAAATGCCTTTGGGGAATCGCTGGCTAGCAAATTTGGGGCGGACCCTGGCGCGCTCAGCACATTGACCAACCCATACAGCAGATGCCCACCCAGCAATACCCCAACCGCAGACACCAGCAACACCATAATCATATCATTTTCATCCAGGCCCTTTTTCCGCGCCTGGCGGCAGGCATAAATCCCCGCTGTGAAAATGCCCACGAGCGCTAAGACGGGATAAATCCCGAAGGTCTTTCCAAAAAGTTCAAATGTAGGAATCAAGGCAATCTCTCCAAAAAAAGATGCAAGCATCGCAAGAATGCAATGCTTGCATTTTCTGTTTTAAATGTCGGTTATCCCAGTGCGCCCGCTGCGCCTGCTGCGCCAACCACACCCAGCGCGCAAATGACACAGATCACACCCAACGCGCCAAATACGGTTCCGATGATGCCCAGCACCAAGCCAGCCGTAGCAAGGCCCGTCTCTCCCGGCAAGGCCGTCTTACGCGCTTTTACGCCAAAGACAATGCCAAGGATCGCCAGAATAAACGTCACATAGCATACAATCGGGATGAAGGAACCAATGATTCCCAAAATACCGCAAACTAGAGCCGCAATGGATAAACCTTTTGAATTATTATTTATAATTCTCCCTCCTTGAGCTGTATTCTACACGATTTGCTTTTTCTGTCAAGGAGATTCAATTATTTTCACCTCAACTCAGGAAAATTTTTATGCAATTTCCCAGCCTCTATTGGAAGCCTTCGCCTTCCTCCGGCAGTATCCCCACCAGCCGCAGCAGGTGCTGTGCATTGGTCGTCCGGCAGCGCCCGGGCCGGATTCGGTAATCAAACCGGATCTCCCGGCCGGAATAGTGCTCGGTAAAGTGGTAATTCACCGCGGGCGTGCGGGGATCGTTCTCCAAATCGCACAGCTCAAAGTCGTGGGTCGTCACCAGGGTCAGGACGTTCGGCCGCGCCAGCCTGCGGATGGTCTCCCGCGCGCCGATGATGCGGTCCCGCGAATTGGTCCCCCGGTAGATTTCGTCGATCAAGGCGATCATGGGCGCGTCGGATTGGCTGCGGTCGATGATCGTTTTGACGCGGAGCAGCTCCGCATAGAAACTGGAAATCCCCTCGCTGACGCTGTCCTCCACGCGGATGGAGGTGCACACCGCCATCGGCGAAGCACAAAAGCGCCTTGCCGCCACCGCTCCCCCGGCAAAGGCCAGGATCAGATTGGTCCCAACAGTGCGCAGGAAGGTCGTCTTTCCGGACATATTCGACCCCGTGATGATGCAGGTCCGCTGCCGCAGGGAGAAATCGTTGCCGGCCGCCCGCTCCTCGGGGATCAACGGATGGCGCAGGTCCTGCGCATCCAGAAAGGGCTGCGCGGCGTCCCGCAATTCCGGAAACGTATGGACCGCTTTCACCTGGGACAGCACCCCCAGGCTGAGGAGCGCTTCCACCTCCCCAAGCGCCTCCAACCATCCCTGGATGTAGGGGCCGTAGGCCTTCTTCCAGGCATATAGCCGTTTGGCGCAGTGAAAGTCATAGAGGAACAGCGCATTGTAGAGAAGCAGCGCCAAGCCGTTGTGCCGCGCGGCGATCGAGCCGGAAATCTGCTCCAGCTCTTTGAGCGCCTGCTGCGCCCCGCCGTTTTGCTGTAGGCGGTCCTGCAAATCCCGCAAATAGCCGCTTTTAAAGGTCTCCTGCGCAAAACGGGCGGCCAGTTTCCGGTAGGGCAAAACCATCTTATGGAACCGGTACACCGGCCCGAACTGCTGGTTATGCCCTTTTAAGCACAGGAGGGCCGTCCCCAGCTGCACCAGCGCCAGGCAACTGAAGCCGATTTGCCCAATCTGCGGATAGAATCCCAGCAGGGCGGAAAACAGGCACAGCAATGTCAAAACGGGAAGGACCCAAAGCAAAAGCCCCCGGAAAACAGGCCGCCGCCCTTCCGTATGGAGGAAGCGGTCCCAAACGTCGCTGGTGGTCCCCTTTTTAGCGTCCCGTTCCGGCAGCGCGAACGCTTGATATTCCGCGGAGAAATGTTGCTTCTCCGCCAATTCTTCCACCGCTTCCCGGCGGCTGTTCCATTCCGGCAGGCTGCCGCACCCGCGCTTGAGCCAATCCGCCAGGCAGTCCCGGCCAAACGGCGTGCTCGCGGCGCAGATGTATTGATACAGGGAATCCTTGCCAAAGAGGTCGAGGTCCCGCCCCGGCGGGTAATCCTCCGACAAGTAGGCGGCGCCGTCCACCGGGGAATCCTTCCAACCGTCGCCGCTGCGGTCGAGGTACGCTTTTGCGACGTCCCGCAGGGCGGTATGGTGCGTTTGCCGCTCCACAATGCGGCTGTGCCGGCCGATCAACCACACAAACGCGAGCAATGCCAGCGCACCGGCGCCATAAAACAGCGGCTGGTTCTGCACATACCCGGCGACACACGCCCCAATGATACAGAGCATGGCCACGCCCCGGAGAAACGAACAGCGGTTATACTCTTTCCGGTCCTGTTCCAGCGCCGCTGTACAGTCCTGGGAAAGCTCCTGATAAAAATCCAAAGGTTTCTTTTCCATAGGCGCACCTATTTCCGCGGTTGGCCGGGTTCGTCCCCGCCCGTCTTCTCCTCGATGCGGTAGCGGGGGCGCGCCTTGACTTCACTATAAATTTTTCCGACATAGCCGCCCACCACGCCGATGCACAGCAGCTGGATGCCCCCCAGCAGCCAGATGGAGGAGACGGTCGCGGTCCACCCCGCCACGGCATTCCCCGTAAAATAGGAGATCAGGGCGTAGATCAATCCGCCGACGCTCAGCACACTGACCAGGATGCCCAAATTGGAGATGATTTTGAGCGGCTTGACGCTGAACGACGTGATGCCGTCCAGCGCAAAGGAGATCATCTTTTTCAGCGGGTATTTCGATTCGCCAGCAAACCGCTCATGCCGGTCGTAATAGACGTAGTCGCTGCGGTATCCGATCAGCGGGACGATGCCCCGCAGGAAAAGATTGACCTCGCGGTATTCGGAAAGCGCGTCGAGCGCCCGTTGGCTCATCAGGCGGTAGTCCGCATGGTTATAGACCGTCTCCACCCCCAGGATGCGCATGACTTTATAAAAGCCCTGGGCGGTTGTGCGCTTGAAGAAGGTATCGGTCTCGCGCTTTTTCCGCACGCCATAGACCACATCGCATCCCTCCAGGAATTTCTGCACAAACTCGTCCAGCACTTCGATGTCGTCCTGTAGGTCTGCGTCCAGGCTGATGGCGCAGTCCGCGCGGTCCTTCGCCTCCATCAGCCCGGCCAGCAGCGCATTCTGATGGCCGCGGTTGTGCGCCAGTTTCAGCCCCGTGACCAGCGGGTTCTGGGCGCTGAAGGCGGAGATGAGCTCCCAGGTGCGGTCTTTGCTCCCGTCGTCCACGAACAGCATGCGGCTCTTTTCCCCGGCCAGGCCCGCCTGCTGCATCTGTTGCAGCTTTGCCGTCAGGCGTTTGACGGTCTCCGGGAGCACCTCCTCTTCATTGTAGCAGGGCACCACCAGATAGACCGTCGGGATATGCGTCTTTGGATTCTCATGCATGGCTTATTTCTCCTCCTTTCGCCCAGACGCCCCGGCCAGCGAAAAGATCAAGCCAAGGGTCGCAATAATCACGCCGATGGCGGGGGAGCCGGGGATGGCAAGAATGAGGGCAATCCCAAATAGAATGGTGGAAATGCCCAACAGCAACAAACGGATCTGGTTCATCCGACATCCTCTCCTTTTTCGACCGAAGGTTCTTTCACCCGGAACGTGCGGCGCTTGGGCGGGTGTGCGCGGTCGTACCGGCGCGTGACCAGCCAGTATACGCCCAGCAGCAGGAATGCCCCCACCGTCACGCCGGCCCCCAATTTGAGGCCCGGCGTCTCATAGTCAAACCGGATGGTGTTCTCTCCCGCAGGCACGCGCACCGCCATAAAGCCGACGTTCACCTGCTCGATCTGCGCCGGTTCGCCGTTGACGGTGGCGCTCCATCCGCTCTCATACGGGACGCTGAAAAAGACCAGCCGGTCCTTATCCGCTTGGATCGTTGCGGTAAAGCCGCTGTTGTCCCGTTCAAAGCTGGAGCAGGACATGCTGCGGCGCGCCAGGCAGTCGGCAAAATAGCCGGATTCCGTGTAAGAGACCGAATTGAGGCCCTCAAAATGGTTCAGGATGTCCCCATAGCGCAGGGCCTGCTCGTCGTCCAGTACCATGGTCTTGAGGAGCAGCAAATTGCGGTCGTCCTCGGGCACCTGGTCGTATTCCTCGCGGGTGATGTAACTGTCGTAGCAGAAACCCATGGGGATGAAATACTGGTTTTCCCAGATATCAAAGCCATTTCGTGTACCGACATACTCCCAGCCGGGCATCTGCGGTTCCCCGTCCTGCTCGAATGTACCGCCGCTCGTGGTGGGGTCCAGCAGCCAGCGGCAGGAAGTCAGCCCGCGCAGGCCGTAATATTTGACGTCCGGGCGGGTCGCCACGTCGCGTTGGATGCCGATCGTGGGATAAAATTCCATCACCGAGCCGGGCACAATGCTGTGGAACGCCTGGATGGTGGGCATCTGGAAAAACATCGCCTGGTTGTCCATGCCGTCATACACGTCGATCCGGCAATCGCTCGTGTCAATCCCCAGGTCTTTCCCGCCGTTGAGCGAATAGGGGATCATATGGATGTGGTTGTCGCTGCTCTGCGTCTTGCCGAGCGTGATAAAATACAGGGAATATACCACCGTGATGACCGCCACGCCGCACATGCAGTACCGCGCAAAGCGCTTTGTCCGCTCCCCGTTGAACCGCCGCGGGAAGAAGAACCGTCCCCTCCGCTTGGAGAGCTCCTGCCGGAGCCGGCGCAGCGGGTAGTCCTTCATTAAAAAGGTGAGCAGCAGCAGGCTGAGCAGGGCGATCGCCACATACGCCCAAAAGCGCGAGGGATACGCTTCCAGACCGATGGAGACGGTCTCCCCGTCGCCATTGGCGCCTGTCTGGACCATCAGGCCGATTGGAAGCGCGATGCCCAAGGTAAAACCGAGCGTCCATTTGATCGCCCGCTTCCAGTCGGCGCGCGGATTTTCCAGCGCGGTCACGGTCGCCAGTGACATCATCAGGGTGAGCATGTAGAACCAGCGGGCATAGTAACCGGAATTAAACATCTGGAAGGCGGAATTCAAAACCGGCACAAACGCCATCAAGAACAGGATGGGCAGCAGGGTTTTGACCCAGCTTTTGCGCCGCGCCTGCATGGTGGCGAACACGCCTGTCATGCTGAACAGCGGCAGCCACGCGCCCAGGGACGCCCATTTTGCCTCGGAATCCGGGGTAAAATTGGGGCGCGCCGGGATGTCCGGCGGGAAGAAAAAGCACTCCAGGATGTGCACATACCGCTGGTTCCAGCTATAGAGCAGCGCGCTCCAGCCGTTGGGCGGGTTGTCGATGCGCGGGTTCTGGATCACGCAGAGCACCGTCGGGATCAGCAGCACGCAGGAACACAGCAGGCCAAGCACCGCTTCACAGGCCAGCAGCGCGAAATCCCGCAGGCCAATGCGCCAATCCTTGACGGCCAGCCGCAGGAAAAAGTAAATCACGCAGAATACTACCTGTCCCACGAAGAAATAATAGTTCATAAAACAGCTGGCAAAAACCAGCAAAGCGAACACGCCGCGCCGCTTGGTGGCCATGTATTCATCCAGCGACCACAGGAGCAGCGGGAAAACGATGATGGCCTCGTGAAAGTGGTTGAAGAAGATATTGTACACCGAAAAGCCGGAAAACGCATAGAGCAGCCCGCCCAGGACCGCATAGTCCGGCGTACGGACATACCGCTTTAAGTAGATAAATCCCGTCAAAGACGCGCAGCCAAATTTCAAGATCAACAGCGGCCCCATCAGGTATGGTACCGCCTCGCTGGGAAACGGAAGCGTCAGCCAGAAGAACGGGCTTCCCAGCAGATAGAAGGTATAGGAACCGATAAAATTCGCGCCGAGATCGGTGGTCCAGCTCCAGCCAATGTTGCCGCTGCGGATGGCGTCGTGGCACATCTGGTAGAACGGCACCTGCTGCACATTGAAATCGCCATAGAACAAAAAATAGCCGTTATCCCAAATGATGAAAGGCAAAAAGAATACAAGGGAAATGCCGATCCCATAAAGGAACGCCCTCCAATAATTGCTGGAAGCTTTTTCCGGAAAACGCAGCCGCGTCACAGAATCACCTGACTTTCGTTATCTTTTTCGTTGTTTCGTCATTTACCGTGGTATTTTTTCCCGCAAGATGCTATTATTATAATGCGTATGGGGCAAAGCCACAAGCCTGGAAACCGGCCCATGGACCGGAAAAGTGGATGAAGCGTGGACTCCGGCCGATCTTTGTGGGAAACGCGCCGCCGTGGTTTATCGAACAGGAAGCGTTCTGCCTGCCAATTCCATCCATAAAAACCAGACCTATTATACTATAGCACAGCCCCATGGAAAACAAGCAAAAAAATGGGCGAGCCCGCCAGAGCCACAAAAAGAGGCCAACGCGCACGGCGGTCTGGCTGGCCGCCTATCATCCGATTCTTATAGAAAAACATTTGACCGGCGCGGCTTTTTTCAATTCTTCCAATTTCTGACTATTTTTGGGAAGGATCTGAAAGATTCTGCGCCCTTCAGTGGTATTGGAGGTATAGAGGAAATGCCATCCGAATTTTTCGCCATGCTTTCGCGCATGAAATATATCGACCGTTGGGGGCTGATGCGAAACACACGACAGGAAAATCTGAGCGAGCATAGCTTTGAGACCGCGGTCTTAGCCCATGCGCTGGCCACCCTGCGCAACGTACGCTTCGGCGGGCACGTCCAGCCCGAGCGGGCCGCTGTACTGGCGCTATTCCACGATGCGCCGGAGACGCTGACGGGGGATCTCCCCACGCCGGTCAAATATTATAACCCCGATATCCGCGGCGCCTACGGCGCGGTGGAGAAGGCGGCGGAACAGACCCTGCTCTCCCTTCTTCCAAGCGATTTGCAGGATTCCTATTCGCCCCTGCTGGGCGGGGACAGCGAATCGGACGCCGAGCTGCACAAGCTGGTCAAGGCGGCGGACAAGCTCTCGGCACTCATCAAATGCTTGGAGGAGCGGCGCATGGGGAATACAGATTTCCTCAAGGCGGAGGAAAGCCTCTGGAAAGCGGTGCGTGGCCTGCATCTGCCGGAGGCCGATTGTTTCCTCGACGAATTCCTCCCGGCCTATTCCCTGACGCTCGACGAAACCCAGCCCGGCCAATTGCACGCGAAGGGTCCCTTCCCTGACAAGCCGGGAACGGGCGGAGAAGGCCGGGGATAGTGGAATCCCCCATGTTTTCCCTTTCCACACGTTCTCAAGGGAGGGAATTTGCATATACCATTTGATACAGGGATTAACAAATATTTAATTTCTTATTTAAAATTATATCTCCTTGCAAAACCAGTATAATATACGAGTTAATGCGCCTTTTTTCGAAAAATTTTTCGCACAGCCGCTTGGCCGTTGCTTTAAGGAATGATACTGTGAATCAAGATAAGAAAAAAAAGCGGATCCGTCTGATCCGCAACATTGCTGTTTTGCTTTTGAGCCTGGTGTTGGTGGTATTTGGCAGCGGCCTCGTCTATGCGGACATGCTGTTGAGCCAAATCGGTTATACGGAATTGAGTTCGCTGGCGCCCCCTTCCAGCAGTTCCAGCCCTGTCTCCAGCAGCGATGAAGACACGTCTTCCACAGACGAGACATTGGGCGATCCCAACCTGTTGGGTGGGCTGTACCACGACGATGCCATCACCAACATCCTGTTGCTCGGCGTGGATGATTACCAAGCGAACGATGTGGGCCGCAGCGACAGCATGATGATGGTTTCTATCGACACCCGCCACAAAAAATTGAAGCTGACCAGCTTCATGCGCGACCTGTATGTGGCCATCCCCTACCATGGCAGCAATAAGCTGAACGCCGCCTACCCTCTGGGGTATCAACAGAACGGCGCAGCGGGGGGCGGGCAACTGGCCGTCTCCACCATCGAAGCCAATTTCGGCGTGGATATCGACCGCTTTGTGCTGATCGATAACTCGGCGTTCGACCAGATCATCGACAACCTCGGCGGCGTGGAGATCACGCTGACAGCGGCGGAGGCCCGGCTGATCAACCAGTATTCCGGCGATCCAAGCCGCAACCTGACCGAGGGTACCCATAATCTCACTGGCAAGCAGGCGCATTACTACTCCCGTATCCGCGCGATCGGCGACGACTTCGAGCGCACGCAGCGCCAGCGCAATGTATTGACCAGCTTGGTGAACAAGTTTAAAAATTCCAATATTGGGACGATCAACAAAGCGCTGTACGATTGCCTGGGCCTGGTCCAGACCAATATGACAAAGGACGAGGTATTTTTCCTTGCGGCAAATGCGCTCACCTATATGAACTATTCGATGGAAGAACACCGCGTTCCGGGGGATGACGAATACTATGCCACCCGCGTAGATGTGGGGTCTGTATTGGTTCCATACCGTGAGCAGTGCTCGGAAAGCCTGGTTGAGTTTATCTTTGAGGGCGATGTCCCGGGGAAATCCTCCGATTAACCCGCTATGCATAACAAAAAGGATTTGGAAAACGGTTGTCTTCCAAATCCTTTTCTTTTTCCGGAAAGCCCCTCCCGCCGATGCGCACGGTCAACGGCGGTATAGCAAATAGTTGGCCCTTCCTTCGTCCTTCCGCCGTACATAGATATAGTACATGGTCGAATGCTCCGGAGTTTCCATCATAGCGCTTGCCATCATGCGCGCGCCGGTGTCCCCACCCAAAAAGAACACCGGATGGCCTGTTTTTCCCTTGCGGATATAGCGGACGCCGGCTTCGGAAAGCGCATTGCAGACCTGGTCGCAGTCCACCGTGGAAGTGCTGGCGTAAACCTGCTTCCATCGCCAAAAGCACAGCATTGATTATCCCTCCCTCGCTGCTTGTTCCAGAAGAAATTTTGCTATTTCTAGGTCCTGCCTGCGGACATCGACATATTGCATCACCACACCGGCGGGATATTTTCCAAAGGAGCCAAAGCGCATCCAGCCGCTGGCTGCGGCGCCCGCATGCCCGCATTTCGCCCGGTAACGATATGGGATGCCTGCCGCATCCAAAAGCGCACAGATACGGGCGCTTTCCTGATCGGAGCACCCGCAATAGAGTTCTTTCCACCTGCCTAAGAACCGCATGGTCCTCCCTCCTTTAACATCTTGCGACCCATCGGGCCTTTCCGGATTTTCTTTCTTTCATTTTAACATATACCCCCATAAAATCCAATAAAGAATCTTTTTTGAGAAAAATTTTCACACAAGGACGCGATCACATGCTTCAAAATCCCCGCAAAACCACTGTGGAAATCAATCTGCACGGCCTCACAACCGCGGACGCCAAACGGAAGCTGGAACAATTTTTGTCCCGCCTGCCCGCCAGTGTAACCGAGGTCATCGTAATCCACGGGTACCACGGTGGGCAAGCCCTGGGCAATATGGTGCGCCAGCGCCTGAAGCATCCACGCATCCGCGCAAAGATCCTCTGCCTGAACCCCGGGGAGACCCGGCTGCTGCTTTCTCCTCCCGCGCGCCCCCATTCCAAATAGCCTGTGTTATGTGCGCGAAAAATCTTCCTCCGGTGAAGGTTTCCCGGAGGGGTCCAGGCGGCTGAATGAATAGCGCATGACCTTCCCCAGGCGCTCCCGCCCCTTTTTGATATGGACGGATACCGTCCCCGGCGTAAGCCCCAGCAGCCCGGCAATTTCATTTACGCGCATCTGCTCGAAATACCGCAGTTGGATGCATTCCCGCTGCCGCTGGGTCAACTCCCCCTCCATAGCGGCGTGTAAGGCCCGCAGCATCTTTCGATATTCCGCATCCGGTTCGCCGCCGCTTCCCTGCATCGCCGGCAGCCGGTCCCCGAAGAGTTCTAAGCTCAGATTGGATTTTCGCCTCATCGCAACCTCCCACATTTGATCAGGTAGTTCCCCACATGGAGGCAGTCCAGATACATCCCATACAGGAGTTGTATCCGCCCCTCCAGCTTGTCCGCCTCTTTTTCCTCTGTCGCGTCCGCGGCTTGACGCCGCAGCAGACGCACCCGCTCGCGGAGATGTTCCGCCTCCCGCAGGTATTCCTCCCCCCATACAAGGTAATCCATATTGACATTTCTCCTTAACGCATTTGAATCTTAATAAGATTCTTTTTAATTTTATGCTAACACTATAGGTGAAAAAAGTCAACCAAAATAGAACAAATGTTTTCTAAAAAATTTTAAAAATCCCCTTGACAACGATTCCTTTTTATCATATACTAATATCAGTTATACAGGACAGAACAATCGTAAGTTCGCGTGATATATTTGAATTAGCGCCATGCATACCCAATGCATACTGCCGGGATCGGCGGTAAGGTCCGTATATTCCAGCCATTGAAGAGCAATCTTCAATGGCTTTTTATATTTTTTGCACTTGTTGCCTCCCTTCCAGAGCATGATGCAACGCAGCGGACTTTTGGAGCTTCCAACTGGTTATTGGCCAGAGCGCCTCGTAAGTTTCGAGGCGTAGATTCGTGTATTTCCGTGCCGCATATACTATGGCGGCATCTTTGTACGGACGACACAAGCCCCCTTTTCTTGACAAGCTTCGGAAAAATATGCTAGCATAAAACAGACTTTGGACCGGTCATCCCTTGCAGGCGGCCGGGCTGGTCCTTGCACATTTCCCTAGCTTTCTGTCTGGATAGCTTATCAAAGGCCGCAGGAAAACCGGCCTTTTAGGGGATTTTTGCCAGGTAATCGTTTCAAAGGGACATGCCGCCAGCGTGTCCTATTTTTCTGTATCAAAAAGGATGGCATACTATGAAAGCCAAAACGAATGTGAAAAAAATGGCCATTCTCGCCATGATGGTCGCGCTGGGCGTCGTCTTATCCCCGATTTTGCGCGTCCCCGGCATGGCCCCCATGCAGCATTTTATCAACGTCATTGTTGCCGTTTTGCTGGGGCCGTGGTACGCCCTCGCCTGCGCAGTGCTGATTGCCCTTCTGCGCATGTGGCTTCTGGGCGTCAATCTGTTGGCGGTCACAGGCGCGGTGTTTGGGGCGGTGCTCTCCGGGCTGCTCTATCGGGCGACCGGCAAAATGCTCGCCGCCGTGGCGGGTGAAATCGTCGGGACCGGCATCATCGGCGCGATGGCCTCGTATCCGGTGATGGCGTTCCTCTATCATATGGACGGCGTTGTTTTGTTCACCTATGTGCCGTCGTTCTTGGCAGGCACGATCATCGGTGGCTTTGCCGGGTATCTCTTTTTAATCGCACTTTCCAAAAACGGGCTGTTGACCCGGCTGCAAAGGATGGCGAACCAATGAACCAAATGGAATCCATGGCCCTGCTTCTCAAAAATTTGCGGCAAACGGCGCCGTTGATCCATTGTATCACAAACCACATCTCCATCAATGACTGCGCCAATGCGGTTTTGGCGCTCGGCGCACGCCCAATCATGGCCGAACATCCGGATGAGGCTGCGGAAATCACCGGCCACGCCCAAGCCCTGGTCTTAAACCTAGGGAATATCAGCGCCTCCCGCATGGAAGCTATGCGGCGCTCGGCGTGCGCCGCCGGGAAATCTGGTATCCCTATCGTGCTCGACCCTGCCGGGGTGGGGTGCAGCCCATTGCGCCGGGCATTTTTTGCAGAATTAGCGGGGATCGCCCCATTTTCCATCATCCGGGCCAACAGTTCGGAGCTCCGCGCCCTATGCAGCGGCGATTCCACCACGGACGGCGTAGACGTTGCCGCGGATGACAAGATCACCCGCAGCACGGCGAAGCAGCAGGCGCGATGGGTCGTTGAAGCCGCGCGCCGCTTTCACTGCGTGGCGTCCGCCTCGGGCGAGGTGGACATCGTATCGGATGGGCAGTCCTGTTGGTTCCTCTCCAACGGCGACCCGATGCTGGGGCAAATCACCGGGACGGGCTGCATGTCCAGCGCTTTGGCGGGGGCCTGTTGTGCCGGTGGACAGCCGCTGGAGGCCGCTGTCACAGCGGCTGCCCTCATGGGGATCTGCGGCGAACAAGCTGCCGCAGAGACAAGGGCGCGCGGCCGGGGGTCCGGAACATTCCACGCCGCTTTGCTGGACGCCTTATCGACGATTTCCTCGGAAGCGCTCGCGCAGAATCTACATATGGAAGGAGCATCCCTATGAACCAATCGGACTGCCTGCTCTATCTCGTCACCAACAGCGACCACCTCGCACGGGAACCGTTTCTCCGCGTGATCGAAGAAGCTTTGCAAAACGGGGTAACCCTGTTGCAGCTCCGCGAAAAAGACAAGGATGGCCGGGAATTTTATGAAGAGGCCCTGGCTGTCAAGGAATTGTCCAAGCGGTATCATGTGCCGCTTCTGATCGACGACCGCATCGATGTCGCCCTGGCGGTGGACGCGGACGGCGTACATGTGGGGCAAAGCGACCTTCCCGTCTCCGTGGCAAGGAAACTGCTAGGGCCCGGCAAAATCGTCGGGGCAACGGCCAAAACCGTGGCACAGGCGCTGGAAGCACAGTCCCAGGGAGCCGACTACCTGGGGACAGGGGCTATTTTCCCAACGCAGACCAAAGCCGCCGCAATCCCCACCAGTGTGGGGACCCTCTCCGAGGTCTGCCGGGCAGTGAACATCCCGGTTGTGGCCATTGGAGGGCTCAAACAGGACAACTTGTCTGTGCTGGAAGGATGCCCCATCAGCGGGATTGCCGTGGTATCCGCCATTATGTCGAGCGCAACCCCGGGCATAGCCGCGCGGGAATTGGCGGCTATGGCAAAGAAGCTTGTAGAACTTGGACGCGCCAAAAACGCCTAATGCGGAGAAAAGGGCTACAAATACGGATTTATAAAATAGGAAGCTCCCGCCCTGGAACATCCAGGACGGGAGCTTCCCTGTTTTATGAAGATTTTTCGATCATAATTCAACGCATAGCCATTGGGGGATTGCCTCGCTTTTGAAACGCTTATCGGACAGCGCTGGCCCTTGCGGCAATCCCGCCGCCGAAGCAGCAGGGACCTTTTTTATCCTCTGTTCCTACTGCTTTAGAAACGGTTGAAAGGGAGTAAATCAGCATTCTTCTTTTTTGCGGAATTTGCGGGGGACGATCATCACGGCGCCTGCTGCTGCAAGGATACCCATACCGCCAACGGTGAACAGCATGGTACCCGTGCCGCCGGTGTGCGGGACCGGGCTGTTGGCAAACTTGACAGTAACAACATTGCTCGCATCTGCCTGGTCGGGAATGGTAATGGTCAGTTCCTCGTTGCTGCAAACATAACCCTCGGGCGCTTCTGTTTCCTTCAGGTAGTAGACGCCGGCATCGAGGCCATCCAGAATAATATGGCCATTCGCGTCCGAAGTCAGCTCAACGACGACATTGATGGGATTTCCTTCGCCATCTTTCTGGTAGAACTCGAACTTCGCACCTTCCAGGCCTTTCTCCTCATTGGTCTGGTCGTACTTAAAGACATCGATCTTATATGTATTGACCTTGACGATGGATTTCTCTGTCTCGCCGTCCGGATAGGTAACCCACGCGGTGTTCTGATAGCTGCCAGCCGTTGCTTCCTCGGACAATGTGGCCGTATAGGTCACGGTGATCGGCGTAGCGTTTGCGATGTCTTCGTCGTCGATGGCCCCCATCTCGTAGAGATTGACCAGGTCCACGGTGATCTCAAAATCGCAGGTTGTGCCATCTTCATGTTGCGCCGGTTCGTAGTTGATCGTATACTGGTCAGGCTGAATCAGTTCGTCATCCCCAACCTTGACCACGAAATTAGTGGGATCAATGAACATGTCATTCATGTCGTCATGGAAGGTGAGCTTATACTCGCCGCGATCTTCCACGGGCACATTTGCCAAAGTGTTGACCACCTCAGGATCGTCCGCTTCTTCGGGTTTTATGTAGTTGAGCAGGTCGTCCGGCACGTTGGACGTCAGTTTGAAATCCACGGTATCGCCCGCTGCTGCCGTATCCTCTTTCTTGTCGCCTTCTTCTGTCACAATGACCTTATCCAGGCCCGGGAAGCTGGTCTTATCGATGGGGTCTTTGCCGTGGGCTGCTTTGAGAGAGGTCAGGCCGCTAACAGTAGCCAAGCCGGTTTCTTCGGAGAAATCCGTGAATTCTTCGATGTGGTTTCCATCTTCGGTTTCCGCATGGGCTTCCCAGCGGGCATCCGCAGCGTCGTCGTACCAGCCGTCGATGAGGTGGTCGCAATCGTCCAATACCCACATGTCGCCTACATCCGTCAAAGTGGCGTTTGCTCCGTTGCGGTTGTAGAGATCATCGCCTGCAGTACCGGCGTGGTTATTGTACAGCTTTACGCCAACAGGGATCGTAACGGTTCCGGCATTGCAGATGCCGCCGCCCGTTTGATGAGCGGAATTGTTCATAATAACAGCCGTGCTGGGCAAAACCAGCCTGCCGCCGTTATAGATACCGCCGCCGTTGGTAGAAGGCTCGTCGTTGCCTGTAACCGTAAACTTCGCGCCTTCTGCAATGTTGAAGGTTCCGTAGTTCTCCATGCCGTTGCGGACGTTATTCAAGATATTGATTTCCGCTTTTGCTTCCACGGTGGAAACGCCGTGGGCACGCAGGCCGCCGCCCGCAGACCCATAGCCGTTTTCGTTCGCGTTGATGACCGATGTTGCATCCATCGTCATATCGCCGGAATAGGTAATTCCATAGAGGGCATTGTTATTGCAGTTCAGCACGGAGTTCTCAATGGTCACATTGCTGGCAGACAGCCCATGGCCGTTGTTGTTCTCAAAGGTAATCTGCGAATTGATGGCGGTAAATTTACCGCCATTTGAAGCGTTGCTTGTACAATTCTGGATAGCGAACGTCGAATCCTCGACATAAATCGTCGGGCTGTTTACATAACCGCGGTTTGTGCCGTCAATCAGGAATTTACTGCCGCCGGTGACATTTACATTGGCGGTGCCCGCTGCATCCAGCTGGATTCCTTGGCCCGCATTGCCCTCCGTACCAACGCCAAGAATCTGGAACGTCGATCCATCCGTCACATTAATCTTCGATCCAGCATTCATATAAATAGCGTTGCGGGCACCGGTTGTCCGGCTATCAAACTTAAAGGTCAGCTCCGCTCCATTTGTGACATTCAATGTGCCGCTCAAGGACAGCATCAACCAAGGAGACGTACCATCCGACGTCCACTCTACAGAAACGCCGGCACCGTCAAAGGTCAAAACGCGGCTGGGGTCATTGAGGCCAAAGCACATCCAACCTTCGCCGTTGCTGGTAAGCTGGCGGTCAATGGTGATTTTACCATTTCCGGTAAAGGTCAACGTCTTATTAAAACCTTTGGTCAATTCGCAGTCCTGAAGCAGGGTGATCGTTGAACCCTCCGGCGCCTCTTCCACCGCCTGATCCAGCGTTGCATACGTCTTATCTCCAACCTGCGCCACGTCGCCGTCTGCTGCAAACGCTGTCGTCGGGAGGAATGTCAGCAGCATGCACAATGCGATAAGGCCGCTGAACAGACGTGTTTTCATGTTCCTTTTCATAAAATTTTGTTCTCCTTTCTAGCATATCTGGGAAGCCCCCTTCCTGGGGTCCTAATTCCTGGTTCGTTCTCCGCCACCAGACAGCATGCATACCGCTGTGTCCGTGGCCATACCGCCTCCTCCCATTTGCTGCACCCGATCGCACCCACAGCCTTCAAAATGCTGGTTGCCAATGTAAGCACCGCGCTGTTTCTTGCAGAGGCAAACAAGCATCGGAATTCTAATAAGATTCTTATGATCTTATTAAGATACGGCTTTAGGAATGTTTTTTATATTATCATATTTGTTCACAAAAAGCAAGATTTTCCGGCGGGATTATACCCAAAATTGTTGATATTAACATCGTCCATTCATCGGATAAACCTGCTTTAAACTATCTTTTCTCTAAGAGTCCATCCATACGAGTTTCCTTTGTATTTTCTTACAGACGAATCACACCTCCGAATTGAAAAGAAAAATGCAAAAGGCCCCTTCCCCGGAAAATTCCGGGGAAGGGGCCTTGCTATTTCATTTATTTAAGAAAGAACCTTTTTCTATTTCGTAACCCTTTCTACAAAAGCACTTAGCCAATCGTCACTGCACAGTGCTTCACTGGACGTGCAGCGTCTTTCACGCCTACGGCGGGCACGCAGTGCCTTTCGCGCCTACGGCGGACGCGCAGCGTCTTTCGCGCCTACGGCGTTCCCTACGAAAGCAAGGTAAAAATCTTCATAAAGGCAGCCATCACAGCCCACCACATGTGAGAAATAGAAGGATCAAATACAGAAGGCCCCCACCCTGGGAACTCCCGGGGTGGGGGCCTTACCGTTATCGGGAAGAAGCCTTCCCGTTTATTTTAGATTAGCCGATCGGACGCGCAGCGTCTTTCGCGGACCTCCGGCCGGGACACGGGACACACAGTACCTTTCGCGCCTACGGGCGGCAGCCACAAAATCCAACCGCGATC
>NZ_NFJK01000001.1 GCF_002159845.1 Anaeromassilibacillus sp. An250 | reverse complement strand
TCTTTATTCAGTTTTCAGTGTACTGGCAAAAGGTATACTGGCGAATGGTAAGTCGCGGAAGCGGCGAGGCCACAGGTCTGCACCATTAGCTCAGTTGGTAGAGCACCTGACTCTTAATCAGGGTGTCCCGGGTTCGAGTCCCTGATGGTGCACCAAAGAAGGTCAGAGAGGGGCCGGAACCCTCCGGCTCCTGAGCTGACGATATGGCCCGTTGGTCAAGCGGTTAAGACAGCGGCCTCTCACGCCGTTAACGTGGGTTCGATTCCCGCACGGGTCACCAAAAGCAAACAAGGAAAAATGAATATAGAGCTATTTACACAGGAATGTGATAAATAGAGTTGGTGTTGATGACGATGAGGGTCCACCCGTTCCCATCCCGAACACGGAAGTTAAGCTCATTAGTGCCGAAGATACTTGGCTGGTGACGGCCCGGGACAATAGGAAGACGCCAACACAAACATTCCTCCTTAGCTCAGCCGGTAGAGCATGCGGCTGTTAACCGCAGGGTCGTTGGTTCGAGTCCAACAGGGGGAGCCACTTGATGAAGGAACTACTTTTTGTAGTTCCTTTGGTTTATCCGGATATTTTCGTTGAAATGTGAATAGGGGCCATTAGCTCAGTTGGTTAGAGCAACCGGCTCATAACCGGTCGGTCCAAGGTTCGAGTCCTTGATGGCCCACCAACCCTTTCCGAATGTAGGACATTTTGGAAGGGTTTTTGTTTTTATCAATAGTTTTATATAGTTTATTTTGTATGGATGTAGAATGCCCTCCAGAGTTCTGGAGGGCATTTTTTAATGTCTTGATTGGAGGTTAAAATGATTCGTGATAATCATTAAAGAAGATGCCATTTTGTCACGATGATGAAGTGTTTACACACGGATTTCACAGAGTTCGGATACTGCACAGATCGTTTTTTCATATTCTCATCTCTCGTATACTTATTTATTATATAGGATTCTGTTGCGTTAGATTCAAAGAAAAGTGAAAAAGTTTTAATTCAAATTTTTTGATTCAGTAGAAATGAATTGTCTTTTATTAAAATATACTGAAAATTTAATGGATTATGGAACACTTTTGGAACACTTCCTCTGCTACAATAACAAAGGTACCAACAGGCTTTTGCCTGAAAACAAAGGAGGAGAAGAAAGGATGAAGAAAAAAGCATGGCGATCACTTTTGTCGCTACTTCTGGCATTCACAATGGTATGTTCCATTTGGACGCCTGCATTCGCAAAAAGTGAAGCCACGGAAGAGTGGGATCCTTCCGCAGAGTATGAGCTTCTTACTGTGTTGAAAGACGCAGGCATTGAAGTTTACTCTGGAAACACAAACCCGGGTGCAACCGTAGACCTCTGGTGGAATTACCACGATGACGCGTTGTACTGGAGATTGATTCCGGATAGCGATGGGGAATATTACCGGATTCAACCGAAAAACACCAATGCGACCGTTTTGATGCCAATTGATTCGGCGGCTGTGGAAGGCACAGAGCTGACGGTTGGAAACATCGACGACGCAGACGATTCCCAGTGGTGGAAGATTGTCCCTGCAGAGACAGAGGGCCAGTATAAACTGTTGAATAAGGCTTCGGAAGGAACCGCACCGGTTTATATTGCGCTGGAAGACGATGCGGTGGACGATGGGACCCCGGTTATCTTGTCCGATGGGACGACAGCCTCTAGTTACTGGAATATCAGTAAGGTTGAGGTAGCACCTCCGGAGCCGGTTGACCCGGTTGTAAATGTCTCCGCAGGTAAGACCCTCTTGAACGTGGGCGAAAGCACAACGCTTCAAGCAACCGCGTTGGACGAGTATGAAGAGAGCCTTGCGATCGACGAAATCACCAGCAGCAATCCGGATGTGGTGGAAGTTACGCAGGAAGGCAGCGAGTATACAATTACGGCGAAGGCCAATGGCGTTGCTTCGATCGTTGCTTCGGCGACTTTGAGCGATGGCAGCTCCGTAGAAGGCTATACGCCAATCATTGTAGGAACAGAACCAATAGATGGCGCGATCTATCAATTGACGGCGCCAACCTCCGAAGTTTCTGCTTTGTTTGCCTATGATGCGGCATATGGAGTGGCATCCTACGCCGCGTTGAATGGCGATTCCGTTGTTGTCTCGGCCTCTCCCACTGGCATTGTTACCAGCGAAGGGGACTTCCGCAGTGGCCTCGAATTTGTCGATGTCGAAGAGACCAGCGGGACGGAGGATTATGACCTCTTTGGCGCCAAAGTCAAGCATGTCAATGCTTCGTACAAGCAGATGACCTTTACCTTTGAAAAAGAAGGCGCGTCCTATGCCATCATCCTGCGAGTGTTTGACGATGGCGTAGCGTTCCGTTACAGCATCAATGGCGATGAAAGCACGGATCTGTCGATCTCTTCGGAGCATACGGGCGTTCGCCTGCCGGATGGCGCGTATACCTGGGCGATGAATTACAGCCAGTCCAACGAAGACGTAGAGATTGAGCATCCTTCGATTACGGAGCTCAATTATCGGTATTCGATGCCGTTGCTCTACAAGACAGAAGACGATGTATTTGCTTTGGTGAACGAGGCAGACCTGAATGGTACATATTGCGGTGCACAGATGACCGGCGATGGTACCGGCCTCTTGCGCATTGTCTTTACCCCGGAGCAGACGGACGATGTGGAAACCACGCTGCCGTTTGCAAGCCCGTGGCGCTATGTCGTGATCGGCGACTTGCAGACGATTACCAACAATACTTTGGCTGAATCCCTTTCTCCGGAAAGCAAGGTAGAAGATACCAGCTGGATCGAGGCGGGTACAGTTGACTGGACGTGGTTGAACGGCGATCTTCGCCACGATCAGTTGCCGGATGGCGTTACCTTCGAAACTGCCGGCTTGGAGTATTATAAAAAGTATGTTGATTTTGCCGTGGAAATGGGCTGGAAGTATCAGCTTTTGGACGAAGGCTGGCAGCCGCGCGGCAATACAGCGGCCGGTGAACATGAGTACGAAGGTTACTACGATTGGATGCCGGAGCTGATCGACTATGCCGCTGAAAAGGGTGTCGGGCTGATTGTCTGGGCAAGAAAGGCAAACCTGACCGATGATGCATACCGGCAGAAGATGTTTAAAGAATGGGCCGATATGGGCATCAAGGGCATTAAGCCGGACTTCTTTGATTCCCAGGATCAGGAAACCATCCAGCTCATCGAAAAGATGATGGAAGAAACGGCAGAATATCATCTGCTCATCAACGTCCACGGTGCGGGCAAGCCGACCGGCGAACGCCGTACTTGGCCGCACGCGATCGCACGTGAGGCGGTCCGCGGTGCAGAAGCCTATGCGGTGGACAATATCGATACCTGGGGCGCCATTATGAATGCCCATCACAATTGTTCGCTGCCGTTTGTACGCGGCGCGGTAGGCCCGATGGACTATACCCCCATGGTCTCTTACGGTGCAAACGACAACCTGACGAACCACAATCCAGGCCGCTTCACGGTCGCGCACATGACGGCGCTGCCGGTAATTTATGAGTGCGGCTTGCAGTGCTTGGCCGATAAGCCGGATGTCTATCGTGCACATCCCGGTTATGAGCATTACTTCAAGAATATGCCGTCCGAATGGGACGAGGGAATCTTGATCGACGGGTATCCGGGCGATTATGTCAATATGGCCCGTAGAAACGGTGACGAGTGGTATCAGGGTATCATCTGCGATGGAAAGCTGGATGCAACCTTCCCGCTCGATTTCCTGGGCGACGGCGAATACGTTGCTTACATCTACAAGGATTCCCCAGAAGTTCTGGAGGCAGGCCCCGCTGCCTATGACCAGTTTGGCCGCCACAATCAGGACGGAAGCAACCTGGTGGTCGATGAAGAAACGGTCAACAGCAGCATTGTAGAGGAAATCAAGGTCGTCACCAAGGACGATACGCTGACGATTCCGTTGGCAGAGACCGGCGGCGCAGCCATCCACTATGTCCCGAAGGACAAGGTGCAGGAAGAAGCTCCGGCCATCACCGAGGCAAAGTTGATCACGGACCGCCTGATCGAATTGGATTGGAATCAGGACGTGACGGGCGCCGATGAAAAGGCTAGCTTCCAGGTCATGGTGAATGGACAGGAAGCAGAGCTCAACGACTATGGCTACAATGCCGGCAATGGAGCGCTGTATTTCGATCAGATGACCACTTTGGAGCTGAAAGACGTTCCTGCAGAAGATGCACAGATCACCGTTCAGGTGGTTGGCAATGTGACGAACGAACTGAATGAAGCTGCGGATACCGAAGAGGTCTATACAGTCGAAGTGGCCCCGTTCTATACGCAGTTTGTCCAGGCGGATTGCGGCATCACCGTGAAGTCCAGCGATGCAGTGGAGCCTTCCACGTTGCAGGCTGCGGCGGACATGGTGGATGTCATGCTCTCCGAACGCTCGGATGTTGCGGAGAAGATGATTGAGAATGGCGCAGAACTGGCTGTGTATGGCCAGGGCGAAAGCGCCTATAGCATCCCGGAACATCGTGCGACGTATGATCCGGATATGTATTATGTAGAAGGTTACGGCGGGATGGTTGGCAATCCGGTTGCCAGCATCTATGATGCAAATGTCCTCCGTCTTCTGCGGCAGGATTCTCCGAATCATTATACCAGCTATGAAAATGAATCCGTATTGGTTCACGAGTTTGGCCACTCCGTCCATCTGCTCGGCGTGGATTCGATCCCGGAACTGAAAGAGGAATTTGATGCGGTTTATGCCTCTGCACAGGCGAAGAACCTTTGGCCGAACAGCTACGCGATTTCGAACAGGGAAGAGTATTTCGCAACATGCACGGCGATCTGGTTCAATGCGATGTCCGAATCGAACGACGGCTCTTGGGACGGCGTGCGCGGCCCGGTCAATACCCGCGAGGAACTCCAAGCATACGACGTCGATATGTATAACTTCCTTGCGAAGATTTATCCGGAGACCGAAGCGGTTTCGGAAGCTTGGGCGAATGTTCCCGATAACTTCCATCCGAGTGATGAACCGCAGCAGCCGACCTGGAACACAGAATCGGACTATAAGATCAAGACCGTGTTGAACGGCAGCTGCATGGAATCCAACAGCAACAATTCCAGTGCAGGCGCGATCATCGACCTGTGGTGGGATTTCGATGGCGAAGCAGAGTACTGGCGTTTGATCCCGGACAGCAACAATGAATACTATATGATTCAGTTGCAATCTGCAACTTCCACCGTATTGATGCCGACCGGTTCCAATGTCGCGGAAGGTGTTGCATTGACCCTCGGCGCTACGGACACGGCAAACGATGCACAGTGGTGGGAGATTGTCCCGGCAGAGCAAGCGGGACAGTATCGCCTGATGAATAAGGCTTCCGAGGCGTCCCCGCTCTATATTGCATTGGAAAACGATGCAACAATGGATGGCACGTTGGTCATTTTGGCGACCGACGCAGCGCCCTCTAGTGTATGGACGATCGAAGAGCAGATCCGAAACGAGAACTACCATGAGGCGGACCCGGACGCCATCTATCTGAGTGATCTGGAATGGATCAATGCGGTAGACAGCTGGTTCCTGGTTCGCAAGGATCAGACAGTGGACCAGACGGAGATCTCCTGGAATGAAAACGGCGAAACCGTTATCTATGAAAAGGGCATCGGTACCTTTGCACCGTCCCAGGTGACCTTTGACATCACCGGCCTGCATGCAGAAACCTTTAAGGCGATCGGCTGCTTCCCAGCGGGTAGAGGTAGTTGCGAATTTATCGTTCTGGCGGACGGAGAGCCGATCCTCACAAAGATACTCTCGTACGATGGAAACCAGATTACGCCGGACAACGGCGCTTTGGAAGTGGCCATTCCGGAAGGGACAAAGATTTTGACCCTGTATGCAAACGGCGGCAGCAGCACGACTTGGGCAGATGCCCGTCTCTACTGCGACGAGGAAGCGCAGGAGGATTTGGCCCGCGTCACAGCGAGAACCGAAGAGACCTGGATGCAGGTGGGCGAAACCTCCGCGATCAACGTGACCGGTTATACCGGCCGGGTCGGTTGGAGCGGCCTGCAGAACATCAAGGCAGACCTGACAAATGCAACCATCACCTACAGCAGCAGCGATGAATCCATTGTCAGAGTAGAGAATGGTGCGATTGTAGCAGTGGCTGACGGTACTGCGACGATCACCTGCAATGTGGAACTGGACGGCGTAACGCAGTCCACGACCCTGGATGTCATCGTTGGAAACGGCACGGAAGATTCTTGGACCGCTGTTTCCCCGGATGGTTCCATTAAGACCCTGTTTACCCTGCGCGACGATGGTTCCGTCGTATTTGCAACCTCCAGAGATGGCAACACCGTGATCGGTGCTTCTCCCACCGGATTGGTTACCAATCTGGGCGATTTCCGCACAGGTTTGACCTTTGTGGACTCCAAGACCGAGATCGTGACGGATTCCTATGATCTGATCGGCGCGAAGAAGAGCCATGTCGATGCAACCGGCACAGAGCTCACAATGAGCTTTGAAAAGGACGGCGTCACCTATCGCATTGTCAGCCGCGTCTATGACGATGGCATGGCATTCCAGTATCAGATCGAAGGACAGGAAGGCGAGGAGCTGACGATCTCTTCGGAGGCGACCGGATTCCTGATGCCGGACGGCTCCATCGCACAGACGATGGACTTCAATAAGGCAAACGAGGAACGCTACTATCAGAAGGAGATCGAAGAGCTGGAAGGCGGCTATTGCATGCCATTGCTCTATGAGACCGAGAACGGCGATTGGGCGCTCTTGTCCGAAGCAGCGCTTACCCCGCAGTACAGCGGCGGACAGATCGTGGGCCATGATTCCGGTATGTTGGACGTCGTGTTCTCGCCGGAGCAGTTCAGCGACATCGTCACCACCGCACCGTTTGTATCCCCATGGCGCTTTATGGTCATCGGCGATCCGGCGGACATTGCGGAGAACACGTTGGCAGAAACCTTGAACCCCGATTGCGCAATCGAAGACACCAGCTGGATTGTTCCGAGCCCGGTTGACTGGACCTGGTTGAACGGCGATCTCCGCCACGACAATCTGCCGGAAGGCACTACGTGGGAAGAGACTGCACCGGAGCTGTATAAGCAGTACATCGATTTCGCGGTTGAGATGGGCTGGAAATACCAGCTTCTGGATGAAGGCTGGCAGCCGCGCGTGTACAACCGCGGCAACGACCTGTACGACGGTTACTATGACTGGATGCAGGAAGTCCTGGATTATGCAGAAGAGAAGGGGATTGGCCTGATTGTTTGGGCGAACAAGCGCGATCTGGATACGCCGGAAGAGCGCGAGCGCATCAAGGAATGGGCTGACATGGGCATCAAGGGCATTAAGCCGGACTTCTTTGATTCGCAGAGCCAGGAAATCATCCAGCTGTTGGATATCCTGACCAAGGAAGCAGCAGAGAACCATCTGCTCATCAATATCCACGGCGCTGGCAAGACGACCGGCGAAAGAAGGACCTATCCGAATGCAATCTGCCGCGAGGCTGTTTCCGGCGGTGAGAGCTGTTGGAATGACGCATACTTCGATTGTATGCTTCCGTTCACCCGCTTTGCAGTGGGCGGTGCGGACTTCACCCCGATGGCCTCCTATGGCAACACCTTCGGCAACAAGACCGTAACCCAGGCGCACCTGGTGGCAGAAACCATCATGTTTGAGTGCGGCATCCAGACAATGGCCGATAAGCCGGCTGTCTATCGTGCGCATGTGGCATATGAAAACCTCTTTAAGAATATCCCAACCTCTTGGGAAGACAGCATCCTGTTGGACGGCGACCCGGGCCATTATGTCAATATGGCGCGTACTACAGGCGATGATTGGTATGTAAGCCTTTTGGCAAACGAAGCCCGCACTGCGGCGTTCAACCTGGACTTCCTGGATGACGGCGCGACGTATACCGCATACATCTTCCGCGACAGCGATGACCCGATGAACGACGATACCTCCAAGGCGATCATCACCGAGACGATGACCGTTACAAAGGGCCAGGCGATGTCGATTGACCTGAAGGAGACCGGCGGTGCAGTTGTAAAGCTGGTGAAGACGGCAGATTGGAACGAGCTGAATGCGGCGCTGACAGAGGCAAAGAGCTTGAATTCCAGCAATTACACAGCGGCAAGTTGGAGTGCAGTCGAAGCAGCCATTACAGCAGCAGAGCAGCTTCCGGAAACTGCAGACCAGGCAACCATCGATGCAGCAACGAAGGCGATTAAAGATGCCATTGTAAACCTGGCCAGAAGACCCAGCAACAGTGGCTCCAGCGGTTCCAGTTCGTCGAACAGTGGGAATCCGATGGGTTCTGATGGCGTTGTAGTGGCTGTTGGTACAGGTGCAGCAACTGCTCAGCCCAGAGTGATTTCCGATACAACGATTGATTTCACAGTCAAGAGCGGCAGCGCATACTGTTTCAAGATGACTGTTGTAAATGGCAATAACTTGATGCCGAGCTTTACAGTGGGCAATGGCAATGTACTGAAGACGCAGTTTGTAGCCCAGATCGGAAACGATTACTACTTCCGCGTATGGGCGATTGGCACACCTGGCCAGAGCACAGGCGTTTACACGACCTTGCCGGGCCAGAGCGCCGTCAAGCACTGCACGGTGACGATTGGCTGATTGCTTCCGTAAGATGTTCCTTTGTGGAGCAGAAAGAGAAACCTATTGTGATTTGCTTCCGTAGGGAATGCCGTAGGCGCGAAAAGGCACTGTGTGCCCGCGAAAGACGCCGCGCGTCCGATGAAGCATTGTAATTACCATCCATTCAGCAAATTTAAGGGGCAATCCTGCGGAACATCTTCCGCAGGAAGCCTCTGTCCATTCAGTCAAATAGCAAAACATTTCCCAGTAAAAATGCCTCCTGCCACAGGATTCACTGAGGCAGGAGGCGTTTTTCTTTTGTTGTATAAGATTTTATTTAGGTTGAAAAATCTGCATAGATGTATTGGTATTCCGTATTGATATAATACGTTTGGAAATTTGTAAGCTTTGGATTCTTTAATAGCGCGCTTTGCCGTATTTGCAGGGGAATTAACGCCCCGTCTTCCAGCAAAATGGTTTCCGCCTGCGCCAGGAGGCTCATGCGGCTTTGGGCGTCCATTTGGCTATTGGCTGTTTGAAAGCATTCGTCATATTCTTCGCTCTTATAACTGGCATAGTTATAAGAAGAATCCGATGTCCACAGTTCCAGGTAAGTAGCGGGGTCTGCATATTCCGGAATCCAGCCGGATAGGGACATTTGAAAGTTGTGGGTCTCTTCTAAATCCATATGGGTTTGATAAGGGACTGAGAAAACGTTTATATAAATTCCTAAAACAGATTCCAGTTGTTCTTTGATGATATTCGCTTCCGTTCGGGCCCAATAATCATCCGAAACCAAAAGCTCTAAGCGGATGTCCGACGCTTCTTTAAGCCCCAAGTTTTGAAGGGCGGCATTTAAATAGTCGGTTGCCTTTTGCGCGTCTCCATTGAGAGGGAACGCTTCCAGTGGATATTCTTCACCAAAAGTTTTGTGAGTCCCGGGAAGGATCGGCAGCACATAGCGAGAAATGGCAGTCACATCCTCCGACCCCAAAGCATCCACATAGGCATTCCGGTCAAGTGCATAATTTAATGCCAAACGTAAATTTTTATTGCTGAGCGGACAACTGCCATCCATGTTTAACCGTATAAAATCATTCGCACCATTATAATAGTATTGGATATAAGGGGAGAATGATTCTGGGACATTGGTTGTGCTTGTGGGTAAGACGTCCAGTTCACCATTAAAAAACATGTCGAGCAATTTTGTCCCATTGGTCGATATAATAATGGACACCTGGTCTAGTGGGATGTTATCTGCATCCCAGTAGTTTGGATTTTTTTCCAGAACAATCGAATCATTATGGTTCCATTCTTTCAGCATAAACGGGCCGTTGGAAAGCGTTATATCCACCATAGCAGGATCGCTTTGTGCAGGGATTGGGCTAAAAGTTGGCAAGGTCAATAATTGCAGGAAGTAGGGGGTTGGATTTTCCAGAACAAATTTTAAAATTTTGTCATTGGTCGCTTGAACTCCCAAAGTATCTATCGAAAGCTCTTTCCGGTGGATTTTCGCAGCATTTTTGATTGGGTACGCCATAAAGGGACGGCTGGAATCTTCTTCCGTCAGCATCCGTTGAATGGCATAGACAAAGTCTTGTGCACGCACGGGCGTCCCATCGCTATAACATGCATCTCGCAAATAAAAGGTATAGACCAGCCCGTCTGTTGAGATTTCGTAAGAGTTGGCAATCCCATAGAGAAGTTGGTCGCCGTAAGAACGCATCAATCCTTCGTATATATGATAGGCAATGGTTGCTTCAGGAGAGGCATCTACTTTTTGTGGGTCTAATGTGTTGGGCTCTTGAGCCAACGCATACCGCAAGATTTTTGGATGTGTATGATTTTTCGGAGAGGGTTGCGGCGTGCTGCAAGCGGTGAAGCCAACCATAAGGCATATAAGAAGAAAATATATTTTCACCTTTTTCACACATATCACCTGGAATGTATCATAGAAATTTGTATATTTTTTAGCATAGCATAAACGTTTTCTATATACAAGGCACCTACAAGATATAAAAATAAAATTTTGATGGATTTCTCATAGCATGATTTTTCAAAGGAAAATTCATGCGCATGAACTACGTTAGACTAAAATGGGAAGTTCCATTTGAGAAGAGGCACTTGCATGAAAGCTTTGCGAAAAGAAAACAAAAAATATATCTGGGCGGCTTGTCTGTGCTTTATGATAATAGGATTGGTCATCTTTATGGGGATTTGGCAGCCGCTGCATGATCCAGAAATCTCCCGCTTGGAAAACAGTACAGTGGACCTGCAAGGAATTGACTTTGATACGGGGAAACCCATTATATTAAAGGGCGAATGGGAATTTTTTTGGCAAAAATTGTTGGTTACAGATCATTTAAAAGATCAGGAACCGGATGCATTGGTTCAGGTGCCATCTTATTGGACACAGCTGGAACAGGATGGACAGGCCCTGCCCAATGAAGGATATGCCAGTTACCGCATACGGCTTGTCAATTGCCCACCAGAGGCTGACGTGCTTGTAGTGGTCCCCAATCTTCCTTCCGCATACCGGATATTTTTGAATGGGCAGCCGGTTTCTGGAAGCGGGACGGTTTTGAAAAATCCGGAAAACACGGAAGTATTCCCGAGTTATATTGAAATGAACACCTTGCCGCTGCGCTCTTCAGAATGCGAATTGGTCATTGAAGTATCCAGCCATGTTTATCCAGGCCTATGCCTGACGCCCATCTTGATCGACCGCTCTACATACGAACAGGCGGCGGAGCGGGATATCATTTTTAGTTCGCTGCTGTTGGGCATTGCGATTGTGTTTATTATTTTCTATGCAATGGATCGTATGCTGAAACCTAAAAGTGGGTATTCAGTCACCATCCTTTTGGTGATGATTTTATTTTTGCTAAAAAGCTTTTACAGGGGGCCGATCTTTTCTGCGTTTTGCTTTTGGTCACCGATTCCTTATGATTATATGCTTTTCCCCTTCCATGCTGCGGGCGTGGCAGCCTGGGGAATTCTCCTATGTGCGAATCCAAAGCCTTCTGGGGTTCCAAGAAGCAAGAAGAGGATTGTTTGTGTAAACCTATTGGTTCTGGGAGCCTATGCAATCGCTGTAGGGATTGGATTGGCCTTCCACATTACCTGGTGGTGGGCCCTGGTTGATATCCTTCTTGCCCCCATCCTTTTTGTGGGAATGGTAAAACCGATCCTTCAAGATGAACATGCACCAAGTCCTTATTTTTTCCCTTATTACCTCGGATGCCTTTGCGTCTATGCCGGATGCCTTCTGGGGGATATGGCGCTTGGAGGGCTTTTCCCCTTTGACGACAGCTTTGCCTTCCAGATCGGGCTGGTGTGTTTGACCATTGCTATCAAATATGTGGATGGAAAGCGTCTGAATGCAATCCAAAATGAGGCGTTGAAAGTTGCAGAAATGCGCGCTGAGTTGCAACAGGCCCAGACCAATTTGGCCTTGCACCAGATACAACCACATTTCTTATACAATGCGCTGTTGGCTATTAAAGTGCTTTGCCGGAAAGACCCGGAGAAAGCAGAGAAAGCGGTGTACGATTTTTCCACCTACCTGCGCGGAAATATGGATTCGATTGAAAGCACGGAGCCCATCCTGTTTGAAGAGGAATTGCAAAATATCCGCGCTTATTTAAACATTGAACAGATGCGGTTTGGCGAACGTCTTCATGTGATTTTAGACATTCGGTGCCGGAATTTTATGGTGCCGCCTTTGACGGTACAACCCCTCGTAGAGAATGCTGTGCGGCATGGCATCTGTAAAAAGATTGAGGGAGGGACCGTATCTCTGTGTTCCTACCAAAAAGATGGCTTTGTCTGGATCGAGATTTTAGATGATGGGGTGGGATTTGACGTTGAGCAATTGCAATCCTCTTCTTTTGGTGGAGTTGGGATAAAAAACCTTCGTTACCGTTTAGAGACCTTGCTGAAGGCAAAGCTTGAGATCCAGAGCGAGGTTGGGAAGGGGACTAAACAGGTGATTCAAATTCCAGAACAGGAGGCGCAGCTCTTTGATGAAGACGATGATCGTTGATGATGAGCCGCTTGCAGTAGAAGAATTGGCAGATACTTGCGAACAAATCGAAGATGTGCAGATTGTAGGACGCTTTTTGCATGCCGCAGAAGCTTTAAAATATGCGGAAGGGCATCCCGTTGATTTAGCATTCTTGGACATTGAAATGCCGGGAATTCGGGGGTTGGATCTGGCACACCAGCTTCATGCAATCAATGAACGCATTGCGGTTGTATTTGTGACAGGCTATAAACAGTATGCCTTGGACGCTTTTAATGAAGATGCGTATGGCTATATTTTAAAGCCGTTTGAACAGCAGTCTGTGCGCAAAGTTATCGACAAAGTGCGCCGGGTCGTAGGGCCAACAGAAGGGAAAAAAGCCTTTATAAGGACCTTTGGCCGGTTTGGATTGTTTGTCGATGACAAGCCTGTAGATTTCAAAAGTAGCAAGGCCAAAGAACTCCTAGCCCTGCTCATCAGTCAAGACGGCGCGCTGGTTGATATGGATTCAATCATTGGGACCCTATGGGAAGATGAGCAGTATGATAGCAAAGTCAAGGCAAAGTATCGAAAGGCTTGCATGTATTTGCGCCAAGCATTGGAAAAGGTTGGCCTTGGTGACGCGCTCATATCCGTCCGCGGGAAGTTGGGAATCAATTGCGAGCGCTTCGATTGCGATTATTTTCGATTGCTTGCCGGCGATGTACAGGCAGCGGCTTCGTTTGCAGGGGCATTTCTGTTCGAATACTCTTGGGCAGAAGAGATGTTGCCCAATGTGCAGCGAATGGCAGAAATGGTTTTAGCCAGAAAGCAATCTTAAGTATAGTGTGAAAGCCTTTTGTACCCGTTTCTAAGCGATGTGTATAGTAGGGAGGACGATATGCAGACAGGCCGCTTGTTTTCCATCCTATATTTGTTGATGGAACATGGGAACATGACTGCCAAACAACTTGCGGAGCGGTTTGAGGTGTCGCCCCGCACAATTTACCGTGACATTGATCTCCTGTCCGGGGCGGGAATACCAATCTATGCCAGCAAGGGAAAGGGCGGCGGAATCCAGCTCTTATCCCACTTCGTTCTGGACCGTTCGTTGCTTTCTTCCGAAGAGCAGGATGAAATTCTATTTGCCTTGCAAAGCCTACGGGCGGCCAACATGCAGGGGACACAAGTGCTGTCCCGCTTACATGGGCTTTTTCAGAAGCGTGTAACGGATTGGATAGATGTAGACTTTTCCAGTTGGAATGGCGCCTCAGCGGAGCGGGAGATTTTCGGTATTCTCAAAACAGGGATCTTGGAACAATATGTGTTGGAATTTTCCTATTCCAATACTTTGGGGGAGACCGCCCGGCGCTGTGTGGAACCGATGAAATTGCACTTCCGCAACAGCAGTTGGTATTTGCAGGCTTATTGCCGCACCAGACAGGATTACCGCACCTTTAAAATATCCCGGATGCAGCATGTCTGCCTGACCGGTCAGCGCTTTACCCGCGACCAGCATTCATTGCCGGAAATGGAGCTTCCATCCTATGCATCGGGCCATACCGTCCCATTGGTTTTGCAGATTTCCGCAAAGATGGCCTACCGGGTTTATGATGAGTTCCCAGTGGATTGCATCCGGCGGAGGCAGGATGGGACTTTCGTTGTATCCATAGAATATCCGGACGATCCCTGGCTCTGCGGCTATTTATTGTCCTTTGGAGATGCCATGAAGATCCTTTCCCCGCCGGAAATACAGAACCGGATTGCCTGTTTTGCCCATAATATAGCGGACCTTTATGAAAAATAGGGAGGCTTTGTATTTTAATATGACATGCTCTTGTCCTATTTTGTGGTTTATACTGAGGAAACAAAAACGGGAGATCCCCGGGAAAGAAGGAACAGGTATGAACTATGAAATCGTAACATTGCAGAAAAAAAGAATCGCCGGCGTCTCTGTACGTACGAGCAACGCCAGCCCGGACATGCAGCAGAAGATCGGCGAACTTTGGACGCGTTATTTTCGGGAGATCAATGGAAGACTGGCGGGGGGCAAGGGACAAGCTGCCTACGGCCTATATACCAATTACGAAAATGGCGCACAAGGCGATTATGATGCTTTCGTCGGCTGTGAAGTGGATGGTGACCCGGCGCCACAGGAGGGAATCCGGTATGTGACGATCCCAGCCGGTTCCTATGCAAAATTTCAGTTTCATGGCGATGTAACAAAGGATATGGGGATATTTTGGAAACAGGTTTGGCAGGAAAATCTCCCGCGCAAGTTTACTTGTGATTTTGAAGAATATTCTATCGGGATGGGGAATGGCCAACCTACGGATGTGGCGATCTATGTAGCGCTGGCCGACTTTTGTCAGAGCTGCGGTATGCCAATGACAGAAGCTTCCCAGTATGGGACGAATGCGGATGGGACAAGAAATACCGATTATTGCCGTTATTGCTACCAAAATGGCGCTTTTCTAGCGGATTGTACGATGGAACAGATGGTGGATTTTTGTTTGGACGTGGAAAAGGATTCTGGTAGGTATACGGACCGTGCAGAAGCGAAAAGAGCGATGCTGTCTTGGTTCCCGGAACTAAAGAGGTGGAAAGAGAAATAAGGGATTGCGCTTTTCACAGCGGTTGTGGTAAGATGGGAAAAAATATGAAAGGGGCCGGAATGATGAAATCTTATCGGAAAGAGCTGTGGTTCCATGTGCCGGCGCGCAGGGGCTTGGTCAATATCACACCGCAGGTGGAAGAAGCGCTGCGTGAGAGCGGAATTAAAGAGGGGCTGGTTCTGGTAAACGCCATGAATATCACTGCCAGTGTGTTTATCAATGATGATGAGGCAGGACTGCACCATGATTATGAAGTGTGGCTGGAAAAGCTCGCGCCGGAAAAGCCGTATGACCAATATCATCACAATGGGTTTGAAGACAATGCCGACGCCCATCTAAAAAGGACGATTATGGGGCGTGAAGTGGTGGTAGCTGTGACAAACGGCCGGCTGGACTTTGGCACATGGGAGCAGATCTTCTACTTTGAATTCGATGGAAAGCGGGATAAACACGCTTTGATCAAAATCATCGGAGAATAATCTTGTGTGGGGCCGGTTCAGGAGCATCTGGGCCGGCCTGCTTACTTTATAGAGTACAGACCAATACCAGACGGATGTTGTGCCTTTTCATCCGTAGGTGCGTATCCTTCCGGAAAAGGGGGAAAGGGCATGCCAAAGCTATATTTTAAGTATGGGGCCATGAACAGCTCTAAATCGGCAAACGCTTTGATGGTGAAATTCAATTATGAAGAGCAGGGATACCGTGTTGCGCTGTTAAAGCCCAGCATTGATGATCGTGACGGAACAGAGGTAGTAAAATCGCGCATTGGGTTGGAGCAACGGTGTTATGTGATTGATGAGGACATGAACCTGCTGGACTGGTACGATGCACACCGGGAATACCAGGTGCTGATCGTTGACGAAGCGCAGTTCCTTACACCAGAACAGGTGGAACAACTCAAGGACCTGGCGGTGGATGAAATTCCCGTGTTGTGCTTTGGATTGAAGACAGACTTTCAGACGAAGATGTTTCCTGCGAGCAAGCGCCTGTTTGAATTAGCGGATTCCCTTTCGGAGATCAAATCGGTGTGCCGTTGCGGCAGGAAGGCAGAAGTGAACGCCCGTATCCACGACGGGGCCATCATCAAGGAAGGCAAACAGATTTTGATCGGAGGCAACGAGCGTTATGTAGGGATGTGTTACAAGTGTTGGAGGGACAACCGGTTTTCTGGCCTTTCCCATTCAGCGCATACAGGAACAGAGAAAACAGCCTTAAAGTGATGGTGGCAACCATTCTTTAAGGCTGTTTTTAATGGATGTTTGGACTAGGTATATCCCATTCCTACTTTGCGATTTATTTACGTTCAGAATCTATAGAGGAGGTTTCTACCATATTTTCTGCGGCGGCCTTCCCCTTGGTTTGCGCCTCGGGAAAAATTTTTCGCTGGAACTTCTCTTTGGTAAGCCCTTTTTTGTACAGGCGCCTACGAACTGTTTCGCGGAGAAGCGCATAGAGCACCGAAAAGGTTGGAATGCCCAACAGGATACCGACGATCCCAAACAGGTTCCCACATAGGATGATGGAGAGCAAAACCCAAATCGGCGGCAATCCAATGGAGGTGCCGACCACGCGCGGGTAGATTAGGTTCCCCTCAATCTGCTGGAGAATCAGGAAGAATACAATATAGGTTACCGTGTACCATGGATTCACCAAAAGCAGGATAAAACCCGCTGTGAACATAGAGATATAGGGCCCAATGATGGGAATCAGGCTGCATAGCGCGACAATTGAACTAATCAATACCGCATAAGGCAATCGGAGGATACTCAATCCAATGTACACCAGGAAAAACCAGATGCACGCTTCTGTGAGCTGCCCACGCACAAAATTGGAAAAGATCCGGTTGGCCATGCTGGAAATCTCGATGGTCCGCCTTGCTGCACGGTTGGGCAGGAACGCATAGAGTAGGCGCTTCAAATGGCTGGTCAGCTTTTCCTTACCGAACAGCATATACATACAAAAGATAAAACTCATGGCCATGGTAAAAATGCCGTTCGCCACGCTGGCTGTAATGTTAAACAGGGACCCCATAAAATTGGAGGTAACCTCTGTCGCTTTGGACAAAAGGGAAGTCCAATCGATGGAGAGGGAGTTGATTTGATCTTGGGTCACATTGTATTTTTCCAGAAGACGGATAATCTCGTTTGATAAGCGGCTGATGTACGTGGGGGCGTTCCGAATCAAGACTTCTAAAGAGGAAACCAATTCCGGAACGACAAAAAGGATAATTGCGCCTAAGATGACAATCAATGTTAGGAAGGAGAGCACCACGCAAACGGCGCGCCGGCACTTCTTCCACAGTTTGAGATCTTTTTTATTGAGAAAAGCAAATACTTTCTCCTCGTAAAACTTTAAGATCACATTGACTACAAATGCAATGGCAATTCCGATAAAAAACGGGGATGCAAGCGAAAAGATAGAGAGGAAAAAGCTGAACAGCTTGTCCAGGTTGAACAGAGCGAATATCAACAAAACGGTGTAGGTAATTAAAAGCACAATCCGCTTTGTCAGCTTGGGATCTTCGATCAGCTGTTTTAAATTCATATCGTTCACTCCTCAAGCTCATTATAATACGCGGTGTGAGCGAAGTAAAGAAAAGCCGTTCCAATTCATTGGAATTATCAATGGTTCAAAAGGCCGGATGCCATAGGGTTCCCAAGGCATCCGGCGTTATACATGGCAGTATGTTTTTATTGAAAAAGGGAAGTGATGGATTCCCATAACTGCTGGAAAAGGTTTACCACCCTGTCCCAAAAGCTAGTAGGTTGGGAATCTGGGTCCAGATCCTCGACGGGTTCCTCCGCATCGCCTAAGGAGATTTCTTCTGTGCGCAAGATGACCTGAATGCTGGCAGGAGCAGGATTTTTGCGGGATGTAAACGAAACCATCTCTGCTTCTGCGTCCAAATTTAAGAAATTGCTGTCCTCTTCCACTTGATCCAGCTGGTCTTCCACGGTCCCTTTGATGGAATCGCTTGCATCGCGAAGGGACGACGTGCTGCCGGACATATCCAGGGCTTCTGACAATGCGCCGATCAATCCGTCCAGTGTCTTCTGGGTCCCTTCATTCAGATATTGGCCGCTCTCCTTCATCATCGATTCGAGATCTTGTAGGAAGGTGGAGGTGCTGGTCAATGTGGAGCCGAGCTGTGTGGCCAGTTCGGAACAATCCGACAGCAGGGAGATGGTACCCTCCTTATATTGGTTTAAGGTATGGTTTAACGTTTGTACGGTGGTGAGGAAAGAAGAGCAGGTGGCGATGGCAGCTTGCAAAGATGTGCCGGTGCGGTTGAGTTCACCGATTACGTCCGCGGCGGAATCTAAATCGGAGAGCCCTTTCAGGTCGTCCAATAGATCATCGATTGCACTGCCTAAGCCGTCCAACGTGCCAACGGTATTGCTGGTATTGCTTAAAAGGTCGGTCAGCTTTTTCCGCACTTGTTCCAGCTTGACGGTGGCTTCATCCAATCGGTCGCGGTATTTCTTGAGCGGCGCAAGCAGTGTATCGGAGACGCCTTTCTGTGTAAGGTCCGCGATCACCTGGTCCAACTGGCTTTTGGTGTCCTGCAAACCGGTGAGCAATTTTCCAAGCGGGTCTTCCAGGCGGTCGATCGTTCCTTTTAGATCTTCCAAATCTCCCTCAAACGGCGCGAATGAATCGGTTAGATCATCAATGGCGTCTTGTAGGTTGGTGAGATGCTTGCGGCTGATGGTGGCGTCGTTCAGAGCGTCCTCCAGATCTTCCATGCTGTTTTGGAGACGGGAAAGAGAACTGGAAAGGCTTCCCAAGTCGGAGGCTAGGAGGCCGGTGGTATCTACCATGGCATTGATGTCTGCGCTGACATCGTTGACAAGCTGTTCCCCGTTTTGCAAATGCGGTACGAGAGCAACAATCTTCTGCGAGAGTGCATCCAGATCCTTCAAAGAAGCGTCTGCGCCGTCATAGATGCCTCCCTTCGCGGACTGAATGGATGTGCGCGCCTGTTGTAGGGCTTGCAATCCCTCCTGGGTCAGTTCCAGGCTTCCGGACATATCCTCCAGCGCGTTCAAAATTTGATCCAGGCTGTCATAGACGGAGTCGGCGGAATCGCCGATGGTGTCCTTCGCCTCTTTCAGATCCTTGATGGTCTTCATCTGCTCCAGGGTTCCGGGGATCATCAGCATGATCACGCCGGGAAACTCAAAGCTTTCCGTGCCGATGCGGATGGTAAAGGTTGTATGTTCGCCGGGCAGCGCCGCAAAGAGAACCGCTTTGTATGTACCGATGGATTGTGTTTGGGAACCCGGCGCTTCGATGCTGAGTACATCCTCGACATTGACCATGGTAGCCGCCTGCAACAGCAGATTGTTTTGATAGTAGGTTTCTGCGCTCCCGTTCGGAATGCATTCAATATTGATTTCTACCAAGCCGGATGCGCCGGCGAGGTCTTGCGCTTCTGTGGGAACGCCGTTGAGCTTGTAAGAGACTTTGAAGGACCAGGGCAGGATGATGCTGTTTTGCGCAGGCGTGCATTCGTAAAAGAAGTGATCGTTCGCATCCGGGGAGAGGCTCCAGACAACGCCGTCGTTCGTCAATTCCGGCTCGTCGTATCCGGACATGTTGGTGACCTTTGTGTACGATCCATAGTCCTTAAATTCCCGGTTCCCATTGAGGCTGCATCCTTTGACTACGCTGGTGCCGGTGACGGCGCCGTAGTGGTCCAGGTTGACGTAGACGGCCTCATCCGTTGTGACCGGCGTTTCCACCGCATGTGCAGGAATTGTAGCAAGGGGAAGCAGCATGGCGAAAGATAGGATACAAGCAATCAAGCGTTTATATTTCTTCATGATAAGAGGCCTCCTTTGGAGTTTTGCTGAGCTGTATCAGGGGCTGTAGTTTTTTTTCGTTTGTGTTTTTCCAGCCATGTTTTCCATCGGATGGAACGCTTAGCTTTGCGGAGCGCCCGGCGGCGCATTTGATTCATGACCAGTTTGTCGCTGAGCACCAGGAGGACAGGCAGAAGGAAAATCACCAGCAGGGTGCTCAGAAGGGCGCCGCGCCCCACCAAGTGCCCCATATCTGCGATGGCGGAAACAGTGGAAACATAGTACAGGCCGTAACCAACGATGGTTAGGATGGAACCGGACGTCAGAATGGACAGGGCACTTTGTGAGATTGCATGGATGGCAGCCTCTTTTTTGGGAAGATGGGTACGCGCTTCCAAATAATTGTTGGTTGTCAGGATGGAATAGTCCACTGTCGCGCCTAATTGTAAACAGCTTACGATGATATATCCCATATAAATCATCTTGTCGCCCGCTAAATAGGGGATCGCCATGTTGAAAAAGATGGCTACTTCGATGGGGATCATTACCACGATAGGAATAATGAATGAGTGGAAGGTCAACAGGACCACCACCGCGACTCCCAAAAGCGAAAGGATATTGACGTAATTGTAGTCGTTGGTGATGATGGTTTGGATATCCTGTGTCGAGGGTGTCGTCCCCACCAGATAGGAGCCCTCTGGATAATAGGATTCGACAATCGAACGCACTTCATCCGTACATTGATAAGCGTACGCGCTTTCGTCCTTGGTCTTAAGGTAGATCATGATGCGGCTGTAATCGTCCGAGTGGAGCTGTCCGGTCAGGGATTCTGGAAGGAAGTCTTCGGGGACCCCTTCTGGCAGCGTATCTGCGAGGGATGTGACGGATTTTACATAATCCAAATCCCGCAGCGATTCGGTCAAAGCGCGTTCCGTTACATTGTTGGTATTGGGGACCAATGCAAGGACCAGGTTGCTGCGGCCGAAGCGGGTATTGATCGCCTGCTCATCCTCATACACCTTTGTTCCAGGGCTGGAGCCCAAGGAGCCGTTCCCGAAAAGGAACTGGTTCATATTCTGCGCGGTAAAGGCCGGAACAACCAGAAGGGCAACCAGGATGAGTACGCCGTAGCGGATCTTAAAGACGGCCTTTCCTAATCCCTTGAAAGAGGGCATAAAAGAGCGGTGGGCGGTTTTTTCGATCTTATCCCCCCAGCGGAGCAATAAGGCAGGCATCAAAAGCAATACCGTTAAAAGGCTGATGACAATGCCTTTTGCCAGGACAAAGCCCATGTCAAAGCCAATTTTAAAGCGCATCAGCATCAACACGAGGAAGCCGACAATGGTCGTTGCGCCGCTGGACAGGATGGAAGTCACAGAGCTGTGAATCGCATTTGCCACAGCTTGCTCGGGTTCTACCCCCGCTTGCCGTTCCCTGGTGAAGGAATGCAGCAAAAAGACGGAATAGTCCATTGCGATGGCCAATTGCAGGATGGCCGCTGTACTAAAGGTGAGAAAGGAGATTTCCCCCAAAAAGATATTGGTACCCATGTTGATGATAATGGCCACGCCCATGATGAATAGGAAGAGGAAGGGTTCAAACCAGGATGTTGTGGTGAGGCAGAGGATCACCGAAATCATAAAAATCCCCATCACCATGGCGATAGCAATTTCACGGGTCAAGGTTTCATCCAGAGATTTGTTTTGTACAGCGGGCCCCATGAAATACCCCTTATCCCCGGTGATGGCTTCGATTTCGTTGAGTGCGTTGTGCGTTTTGGCATCGGAATCGTCCTCATCAAAAATGATATCCATCACGGCGTATCCGTCCTTGTAATAGTCCTCGATCGCCTCGTAATTGATAAAAAGTTCGGATTGATAGACGTCGGCTGCGGTATCCGCCCAGGTGACCATATTGACCCCGTCCACCGCTTCGATACGGTCCTTGTACAGTTTGGCTTCATAAAGGGATACATCACCGACCATGACGCGTGCCGTGCCGGGGTAGCCGAATTCCTCATCCATCACATTCAATCCGGCTTTCGAAGCGGCGTCGTCCGGCAAGTATTTGCTCAAATCATAATTGACCCGGACAAAGCAAAGGGCAATAATGCTGAGGACAACGGCAACGGCAAAAATCTTTTCAATCCATTTGCGTTTTCTGATGACAAAATTGGAAAAACGGTGGACCGTATGTTTTTCCTTTTCCAACTGCAATCGCCTCCTGTGACAAATTGTGGAAATCATTTGGCATTCTGGAACGAATCAGAAATTCTAGATGAAAAATCGGATATTGCACATGATACTGGATAAAAAACAGAATTGTATACCATAAAAATACATATTATATTATTTTTTCTACCTAGCATTTTTGAAAATCAAAAGGGATAACCCCTTTGTTCAGTGTTCGCCGGGGCGCTTTGCTTTGGAGAGCTTTTGGCCTCGTTTGCGATACTGCTGCGGGGTCATCCCTGTATACCGTTTGAAAATTTGTATGAAATAGCTTTGGGAGATGAAATGTAAAAAGTTACTGATCTCCAAAAAGCTCTCGTCGGATAGGAGGAGGAGATTCTGCGCTTCGCGCACACGTGCCTGCTGGATGTAAGAGGTAATGGTCGTCCCCGTCTCCTGTTTAAAGCGGCGCGAGAGATACCGGGGGCTCAGCTGCACCTGGTCTGCAAGGATCGAAAGGGAAAGCTCCTCGTGCAAATGATCGGTGATAAATTGAATGCACTGAGTGATGGGAAAGGAATACGCTGTCTGCCGCTGGACATTAGCCACCCGTTCGGTCAGGTCGAATACCATGCGTGCGCACAACATGTAGACATCCTTTACCTCCCCGCAGGTTTCCATCTGCTGCACATATACATCGCTGAGGCGGCATGCAGATTCGGCGCTCAGTCCCCCGGCGATTGCGGCGCGTGAAATTACGGCGGCAATCGCAATGGAGGTATCCTTGCTTTGCCGCAAGGGAGTGGAAGAGAGTGTGCCGGCGGTTCCTGAGAGGTAGGTATCCAATAAGCGTTTTAGTTCAGCGGTATTACCGGTCTGGACGCATTTTGTAAACATTTGCTCGAGCGCAAATGGGACTGGCATATTGGTCAATTCCCGCTGGGAAAAGTAGCTGGATTCCAAGGCGCGGTTGATTGCGTCCTGGGGGATCTGCTGCTGTTGGGCGATAAAAAAATCCGAGATGCCGATACTTTCCCCGAAAATTGTCAGATGGAACATCTGCACATAGCGGATAAACTGTACCGTGTTGTAAACAGGGAGCTGTTTGGCAAGAGTGTAGAGCTTATGCGTATCCTTACAGGGATAAAGCGAAGTCAGGTCACGGATGCTGCCCGGAGAGATCTCCTCCAAAAGCGCTGGTCCCAAAATCAAAAAAAGGGATTGTTCATCCATAGAAAAGGAGATGCAGGCACACAATAAGACCGAATGGTATGTCTGTAGGACCGGGCCTTGTTTCGCGCGTGCAATAAGGGATTCAGAAATGGAGCGCGGGAGGCCGATCTCCTGAAATTCTGGGAGAGAGGGAAAGAAAAGGCGCGTGGCCCCATGGATATCAGCAATTTGAATGGGAATTTGTGATACTTCATAGAGCAATTTGCTGAATTCGCGGATGCGTTCCCAATCGTTATCAAATTTCATAGGTTCTCTCCATTCATCGGTTAGCAAAAGCGTTAGGAAAAGTTCAAAAACCGGTAACATGTTTTTATTTCAAAAATATTATACTATAAACACTCTATTCAATATATTATATATACATGAAAACTATTTGAACAAATTATTGCCAACGGAGGTGTGATATGGAGGTCATCGAATTCAAAAATGTGGTTTGGGATATGACGCGCCGGATTTCCGAATGTATGGATGGGATGTTCCGCCCGATTAGCGAACAATATGGCCTGACACACATGCAGATGCGGATTCTTATGGAGCTTTGGTCCGCGGAGGATTCCCCCACAATCGGCCAGCTTGGGCGCACATTGGGGATGACCAGCGGAAATATGTCCTCCATGTGCAAACGTTTAGAGCAAGAAGGCTTCCTTCTTCGGGTCCGGGATTTACAGGATGAACGTATGGTCAAAATCGCCTTATCTGAGAAGGGGAGGGACACTGTCCGGGCGATTGACCGCCTTGCAGAAGAAAAATATGCCTCCTGCTTAGAGAGGCTTGGACGGGAACGGATGGAGCAAGTTGCCGAAAATTTGCGTGAGATCGATGCGCTACTGCGCGACATGTTGGAAAATCATCAGAAAGGAACAGTCGAATGAAAGAACAGAAATCACCGAAAAAATCATTGATCTATTATTATGTAATTGCGCTCGTGGTGCTTCTTTTATTAAATGCACTGATATTCCCCAGTATATTTGGCACACGGGTAACCGAGGTTTCTTATGACGCATTCCTGGCCCAACTAGAGGCGGGTAAGATCACCTAGGTGGAAGACCAGGAGGATAAAATTGCTTTTATCGGGCAGGACGAAAATGGAAAAGAAGCCGTATTCGTCACCGGCAAAATGGAGGACAGCGATACGCTGAGCAGCCGCCTGGATGAAGCGGATGTTCAATATGGAAAGGAAATCCCGAAAGAAGAGTCGCCGCTTCTTACGTTTATTCTCTCCTGGGTATTCCCCATTTTGATGTTTCTTATTTTGGGGCAGCTGCTCACCCGCTATATGCAGAAAAAGATGGGCGGCCCCAACGCCATGACCTTTGGCAAGAGCAACGCCAAGATCTATGTGGAGGCGCAAACGGGCAAGACCTTTGACGATGTTGCCGGGCAGGACGAGGCGAAGGAAGCCCTTTCGGAGATTGTGGATTTCTTGCACAATCCATCGAAATATGCAGAGATCGGCGCTTCTCTTCCGAAGGGCGCTTTGCTGGTGGGCCCTCCGGGAACCGGTAAGACATTGCTTGCGCAGGCGGTCGCTGGGGAAGCAAAGGTGCCGTTTTTCTCCATCTCCGGTTCGGAGTTTGTAGAGATGTTTGTCGGTATGGGGGCAGCCAAAGTCCGCGACCTCTTTAAGCAGGCCCAGGAGAAGGCCCCTTGCATTGTGTTTATCGATGAGATCGACACCATCGGAAAAAAGCGCGAGGGCGGCATGGGCGGCAACGACGAACGGGAGCAGACCCTCAACCAGTTGCTTACGGAGATGGACGGCTTTGACGGGAAAAAGGGCGTTGTAATCCTGGCCGCGACCAACCGCCCGGATTCCTTGGACAAAGCGCTTCTGCGCCCGGGCCGTTTTGACCGGCGTATCCCGGTGGAACTGCCGGACCTGGCGGGGCGCGAGGCTATTTTGAAGGTTCACGCCAAAAAGATCAAAGTGGCACCCGACATCGACTACAACGCTATCGCCCGCGCGACCGCAGGCGCTTCCGGCGCGGAGTTGGCGAACATCATCAATGAGGCGGCCTTGCGCGCGGTACGCTGCGGCCATTTCAGCGTGACGCAGGCGGACTTGGAAGAGAGCGTGGAGGTTGTCATCGCCGGTTACCAGCGCAAGAGCGCGGTGATCTCCGCAAAGGAAAAAGAGATCGTCGCTTATCATGAAATTGGACATGCGCTTGTTGCCGCGATGCAGAGCGACTCGGCGCCCGTCCATAAAATTACCATTGTCCCGCGTACATCCGGAGCCCTGGGCTATACCATGCAGGTGGAAGAGGGCGAGCGGGTGCTGATGTCCCGCGAAGAGGCGTACAACAAGATCGCCACGCTGACCGGCGGCCGTGCAGCGGAAGAACTGATCTTTGGCTCGTTTACCTCCGGGGCATCCAACGACATCGAGCAGGCGACTAAGCTTGCGCGCTCCATGGTGACCCGGTTGGGCATGAGCAAGACCTTTGACATGATGGCCTTGGAGACGGTCAGCAATCAATACTTGGGCGGGGACGCCTCCTTGACCTGCTCGCCGGAGACCGCGGCTAAGATCGACGAGGAGGTTTTGGAGCTGATCCGTTCTGCGCACGAAAAGGCGATTGCGATTTTGAAGGAGAATATGGAGAAGCTGCATGAGTTGGCGCACTATCTGTTGGAGAGGGAGACCATCACGGGCGAGGAATTCATGGAGATCCTAAAGAAATAATGGGACAGCGGCCGGGCACAGGTGTTTATGCCCGGCCGCTGCTGCTTTTCCGGATGGGTTTTGCTTTTGTAGAGGGCCTATGGTATAATCAATCCATTCCGCATGGGCGCTTGCCGGAAAGGGGCAACGGCGTTTGGATGCGGTGTGGGCCGCCTTTTTAGGCGGATGCGAATCAAATCGAAAACGGGTGTTTCCCGGGAAATAGGAGTGTATCTATGGCTGAACAGTGGAAAATGGTAATCCCGTGCCTGTTGGGGATCGAAGGACTGGTGGGGGATGAATTGCGCGCCATGGAAGCGCAAAATGTGGAACCGCAGAACGGCCGTGTGTTTTTTACCGGAGATGCGTCGATGCTCGCGCGCGCCAACCTCGGCTCACGGTATGGGGAGCGCGTTCTGATTGAACTGGGGAGCTTCGAGGCGCGCAGTTTTGAAGAGCTCTTCCAGGGGGTAAAGGCCCTGCCTTGGGAACAGTGGATCGAAAAAGAGGATGCGTTTCCCGTCAAGGGGCGCTCCCTGAATTCCAAATTAGCCAGCGTCCCAGATTGCCAATCCATCATCAAAAAAGCCGTCGTGGAGCGCCTGAAGGGCAAATACCATCTAAATTGGTTTGAAGAGACCGGGACTCTGCATCAGATTCAATTCCTCATCATGAAGGACCACGTCAGCGTCATGCTGGATACCTCCGGGGCGGGCCTGCACAAGCGCGGTTACCGGGCCAATTCCACAGAGGCGCCGATCAAGGAAACCTTGGCGGCGGCGATGGCGTATCTTTCGCGCGTCCGCCGGGATGGAATTGTGATCGACCCATTCTGTGGCTCCGGCACCATTTTGGTGGAATCCGCGCTTTACGCCAAAAACATCGCCCCGGGGCTGCAACGTTCGTTTACAGCGGAACGCTGGAAGAATATCCCGTCCGCAGTCTGGCAGCAAGAACGGGCGCGTGCGCGGGACCTGGTGTGCCGGGATGCTTCCTTTGCCGGGTATGGATACGACATCGACGGGGCTGCGGTGAACCTGACGCTGGAAAACGCGCGCAAGGCCGGTGTGATCTCCTGCATCCATGCGGAGAAGCGGGATGTGGCGGATTTCCAACCACTGGGCGAACGCGGCGACGTCATTTGCAACCCGCCGTATGGTGAGCGCCTGCTGGATATCCGCGCCGCGGAAGAGCTCTATCGGACGATGGGGAAGGTGTTTACCCCCAAGAAAAAATGGAGCTATAACATCATCAGCCCCGATGAGACCTTTGAGGAGTGCTACGGCCGCAAGGCGGACCGCCGCAGAAAGCTTTACAACGGCATGATTAAGTGTCAGTTTTATATGTATTATAAAAGCGGGATTTAGCAGATGGACAGCCAGTCCGCTACGGCAAAAGCGGCTGGTTGCCGAAGCAGAAATGCAAGAAGAGGGCTGGAAATTTCAGGGAGAGTGTGCGGAAAGGCTTTTATAGCGCATGTGGCCGGTTGTAGGAGCAATGGCTTGAACCCGCCATATTTTGTGGACTCCCCTTGGAAATCCGGCCCTGCTTTGCATATTTCTGGGTGAATTGTAAATAATTTATGAAATTGCATTTTTTCGGGAAAAACCCCTTGATTTTTCCTGCGTAAGTGGCTAAAATAGTCTTAGCACTCAGAGATAGTGAGTGCTAAGAACATATCGTTTCAAGCGGCGCGGTCAAAGCGTCGAGCAGTTTGAAAGGGTATGCATGGATTTTGTAGGATCTATTTCTGAAGGAGGAAATTTAAATGACAATCAAACCGTTGGCAGACAGAGTTCTGATTAAGATGGAAGAAGCAGAAGAGACCACAAAGAGCGGCATCATCCTGGCAGGTTCCGCGAAGGAGAAGCCGCAGGTTGCGGACGTCATCGCAGTGGGCCCCGGCGGTATGGTAGACGGCAAGGAAGTCGTTATGAATGTCAAAGTGGGCGATCGTGTCATCACCAGCCAGTATGCTGGTACGAACGTCAAGATGGACGGAGAGGAATACACCATCGTCCGTCAGAGCGACATCCTGGCAGTGGTTGAATAAATAAGTATTTAAGAGAATTTATAGTATCATATTTGGAGGAATAGACTATGGCAAAGCAGATCATCTATGGCGAAGAAGCAAGAAAAGCTCTGCTGAGCGGCATCAATCAGCTCGCAGATACCGTGAAGATTACGTTGGGACCTAAGGGCCGCAACGTTGTGTTGGATAAGAAGTTCGGGGCTCCGCTCATCACGAACGACGGCGTGACCATCGCAAAGGAAATTGAGCTGGACGACGCATTCGAGAATATGGGCGCACAGCTCGTGAAGGAAGTTGCCACCAAGACGAACGACGTCGCTGGCGACGGCACCACGACCGCAACGCTGCTGGCACAGGCTTTGATCCGCGAAGGCATGAAGAATGTCGCAGCTGGCGCAAACCCGATGGTGCTGCGCAAGGGCGTACAGGACGCTGTAGACACAGCTGTGGATGCTCTTCGCGAGCATTCCAAGAAGGTTACCTGCTCCGACGACATCGCCCGTGTTGCAACGGTTTCCGCTTCGAATGAAGAAGTTGGCAAGCTGATTGCGGACGCAATGGAGAAGGTCACTTCCGACGGCGTCATCACCGTGGAAGAGAGCAAGACCGCTCTGACGGACTGCGACGTCGTGGAAGGTATGATGTTTGACCGCGGCTATATCAGCCCTTACATGGCGACCGATACCGACAAGATGGAGGCTGTCCTGGACGACGCCTACATCCTGATCACCGATAAGAAGATCTCCAACATCCAGGAAGTCCTGCCGCTCCTCGAGCAGATCGTACAGGGTGGCAAGAAGCTGCTGATCGTTGCAGAGGATGTTGAGGGCGAGGCGCTCACAACCCTGATCCTGAATAAACTGCGCGGCACCTTCAATTGCGTTGCAGTCAAGGCTCCGGGCTTTGGCGACCGCCGCAAGGAAATGCTGCAGGATATCGCCGTGCTGACCGGCGGCCAGGTGATCTCCTCCGAGCTTGGCTTGGAGCTGAAGGACACCACGATTGCCCAGCTGGGCCGTGCACGCCAGGTCAAGGTGGACAAAGAGAACACCATCATCGTTGACGGCGCTGGCAACCCGGACGACATCAAGGCGAGAGTCCATCAGATCCGCAGCCAGATCGAGACCACCACGTCTGATTTCGACCGCGAGAAGCTGCAGGAGCGCTTGGCAAAGCTTGCAGGCGGCGTAGCGGTCATCCGCGTAGGCGCTGCAACAGAGATTGAGATGAAGGAGAAGAAGCTCCGCATCGAGGACGCTTTGGCGGCAACGAAGGCGGCTGTGGAAGAAGGCATCGTAGCAGGCGGCGGCGTTGCTTTGATCGATACGATTCCGGCGGTTGCAAAGCTGTTGGAGAGCGTTGAGGGCGACGAGAAGACCGGCGTGCAGATCGTGCTGAAAGCGCTGGAGGAGCCGGTTCGTCAGATTGCGGCGAACGCTGGCGTCGAAGGATCTGTCATCGTGGAGAACCTCAAGAAGGAGTCCAAGGTCGGCTATGGCTATAATGCATTGACCGGCGAGTATGGCGACATGATCTCCTTTGGCATCGTTGACCCGACGAAGGTTACCCGTTCCGCACTGCAGAACGCAGCTTCCGTCGCACAGACAGTTCTCACCACCGAGAGCCTTGTAGCGGACAAGAAAGAGCCGGTTCCGCCGGCTGCTCCGGCTGATGCGGGCATGGGCGGCATGTATTAATCCAAATTGCAATAAGAAGTTTTGGACCCTGGGTTTCACTTTTGCGGAACCCAGGGCTTCTTTATTATTTTAGATGTAAATTTATGACCGCGGCGCCGTTTATCCAAACGGTGGGAAGTCCGGCTAGAAAGAGCATGTTTCCACGCTCTTGGACTTGTGATAAGATAGGGACAATGAAACACAAATCAAATTTTTAGTGGAGGGCAAATGTGAATTGGATTGACGAAGTGCATACTGTTGTTTCCAATCTTCTTGCTTTCTGGTGGCAAAAATGGGGTGGAACAAACGAAAAGGCAGCGTCTTGAGGTGATGGAAGATCACTTGGTTCTATACGCCTTGTACCAACCATCCATTTGGTGATCGTCACGACCTTGTCCAAATTTTCCCATAGACTTGTTACAGATTTGTAAGCATTGCTCGGAAATGGACCTTTTTCACGATTGAAGAAGCCTGAATTGCCTTTGGAACGTCCCGGCTAGGAGAAAGGAGTAGCTTTTCAAAAGAGGCCGAAATCCGCCTTCCCTGTCTTTTTCCGCGGTTTGAGGAAATCGGCTGGGTATGGTAAGATAGGCACATCACCGGAAAGGAGGTGCGACAATGGGAGGAAGTTCCATTTTTTGGCTTGTGGTCATCGTCATCGCCGTTGTAGTTGAGGCGTGTACCGTGCAGTTGGTTTCCGTTTGGATGGCAATTGGCGGTGTAGGAGCGCTGATCGCTGGCCTGTGCGGAGCGCCGTTTTGGGTACAGACGGCTGTATTTGCCGGCGTCACGGCTTTGGCGCTCTTGATCAGCCGCCCCATGGTCAAAAAGGTGATGCACTTTCAAAAGGTGGACACAAATGCAGGACGCTACATAGGGAAAACTGGCATTGTCACAGCGCGGATCGATAACACGGAAGGGATTGGCCAGGTGACCGTGCTCGGCAGCGTCTGGACAGCGCGTTCCGCCGACGGCTCCGTGTTGCCGGAAGGAGAGAATGTCGTCATCAAAGCGATCGAAGGGGTAAAACTGATTGTAGAACCGGAGAATCACTATCTGAAGACCGAATAACGACGAACTTAACGAGAGAAGAACAAAGGAGAATGGTTTATGCCATATGTAATTGCGATACTTGTTTTACTGCTGATTGTGATCATCATTGCCAATATCAAAATCGTTCCGCAGGCCCATGCGTATGTCATGGAGCGTCTGGGCGCGTACCATGTGACCTGGGAAACCGGCCTGCATGTCAAGATTCCGTTCCTGGATAAGATTGCCAAAAAGGTTTCTTTAAAGGAGCAGGTGATCGATTTCCCGCCCCAGCCGGTAATCACCAAGGATAACGTGACCATGCAGATTGATACGGTTGTGTATTTCCAGATCACGGACCCGAAGCTCTATGCATACGGTGTGGAAAGCCCGATTTCCGCAATCGAAAACCTGAGCGCGACCACCCTGCGCAACATCATCGGCGATCTGGAGCTGGACCACACGCTGACCTCCCGCGATGTCATCAATACGCAGATTCGCCAGATATTGGACGAGGCGACCGATCCCTGGGGGATCAAAGTCAACCGCGTGGAATTGAAGAATATCCTGCCGCCGGCGGAAATCCAGGATTCCATGGAAAAGCAGATGAAGGCCGAGCGTGAGCGCCGCGCCAAGATCTTGGAAGCAGAAGGCCAAAAGCGCAGCGCAGTCCTGATTGCAGAGGGTGAAAAGGAGTCTGCCATCCTGCACGCGGAAGCGTTGAAGGAGGCTAAGATCCGCGAGGCGCAGGGCGAGGCGGAGGCCATCCTCTCGGTGCAGAAAGCCCTGGCTGACAGCATTAAGATGTTGAATGAGGCAAATCCGGGCGAGGGCGTTATCGCGATCAAGAGCTTGGAGGCGTTCGAGAAAGCGGCGGACGGCAAGGCGACCAAGATTATCATCCCATCCAATTTGCAATCGCTCGCGGGCTTGGCGACCTCCCTCAAGGAGTTTGTGTCGGATGATACAAACCTTGCAAAATAACCCATCGTTGCGTCAGAATATACAAAATGGAGGAGAAAAAGCTGGAAACATCATCTGAACTGGACGAAAACACGAATTCCCTGGAAATAGCTTGCTTTTGTACGGAAAATATCCTAAAATAGATGTAGAATTTTGCGTGCCGGCCGTGGCGTCCGGAAAAGCCGGAGGCAGAAAAGGAGACGGAGGTATAGCAATGAAGAGGATTTCCGTTCGCAAAGGGGCGTTCGTGATTCGCCGGATGGGTGTATCCATGTCCATTTTTGCATAAAAAGATAGGCTGCGTCGTTTTGCCGTCGCAGCCTTGTTTTTATGTCTTCCTGCGGATGGAAATCTTCAGACTTTTAAGAAACAGGAGCGTGTAAAAGTATGGCAGTCAAAAAAGTGGCAGTGATTATGGGCAGCGACAGCGACTTCCCCACGGTTTCCGCAGCAATCAAACGCCTCAAAGCGCTGGAGATCCCGGTGGAGGTACACGTGATGTCCGCGCACAGAACGCCCCATGCGGCGGCGGAATTTGCACAGAATGCGGTGCAGAACGGCTTTGGTGTAATTATCGCAGCAGCAGGCAAGGCGGCGCATCTGGGCGGTGTGCTGGCGGCCCACACCACCCTTCCGGTGATTGGCATCCCGATCAAGTCCTCGACCTTGGACGGTTTGGATGCACTCTTGGCAACCGTACAGATGCCCAGCGGAATCCCGGTGGCGACGGTTGCAATCGACGGCGCCGACAATGCAGCGATTCTGGCTGCACAGATGCTGGCCCTCTCGGATGAGACGCTGGCGGCAAAGCTCCTGGAGATGAAGCAGCAGATGGCGGACGGCGTGGCGAAAAAAGACGCCGCCATCCAGGAAAAAGTGGCGGAACTTTAATATTGTGAGACCGGCGTTGCCGGAGAGGAGTAACGTATGAACAAAAACAGCTATAGCGATCGGTATAAAGAGGCGGGCGTGGATGTAACCGCCGGCTACAAAGCGGTAGAATTGATGAAGAGCCATGTGGCGCGTACGCAGATCCCCGGCGTTGTCTCCGGGATCGGCGGCTTTGGCGGGCTGTTCCAGCCGAATCTCAGCGGGATGAAAGAGCCGGTGCTCGTGAGCGGTACGGACGGCGTGGGCACGAAGCTCAAGATCGCCTTCCTGCTCGATAAGCACGACACCGTCGGCATCGACTGTGTGGCCATGTGTGCGAACGATGTAGTTTGCTGCGGCGCGAAGCCGCTGTTTTTCCTGGACTATGTGGCTGTGGGGAAGAACGTGCCGGAAAAGGTGGCGGCGATCGTCTCCGGCGTGGCGGAGGGCTGCGTGCAGTCCGGCTGCGCGTTGATCGGCGGCGAGACCGCGGAAATGCCCGGCTTCTATCCGGTGGACGAATACGACCTGGCGGGCTTCTGCGTGGGCATTGTGGACCGGGAAAAGATCGTCGATGGATCGAAGTTGGAGGCGGGAGATGCCTTGATCGGGCTTCCCTCCTCCGGCGTACACTCCAACGGTTTTTCCCTTGTGCGCAAGCTCTTTGCAATCGATGAAGAGAATGTCCGGCTCTATGTACCGGAGCTGGGAGGGACGCTCGGCGAGACGCTGCTGACCCCGACGAAGCTCTATGTGAAGCCGGTGCTTGCGCTGCTGGAGCGCTGCGAGGTCAAGGCGATTTCCCACATCACCGGCGGCGGGTTCTTTGAGAATATCCCGCGCATGCTCAAAAACGGCCTGACGGCAAAGATCGATACCGCTTCGATCCCGAAGCTCCCGATTTTTGACCTGATGCAGAAGACGGGCGCCATTCCCACCCGCGAGATGTACAACACCTTCAACATGGGCGTGGGAATGTGCATCGCCGTGGCAAAGGACCGGGTGGATACCGCGTTGGCGGCCCTCAAAGAGGCTGGCACCGATGCGTTCGTCATGGGCGAGGTGGTCCCCGGTGAGGAGGGCGTCGTCCTATGTTAAACATCGCCGTTCTGGTTTCCGGGGGCGGCACCAACCTACAGGCGCTGATTGACGCCCAAGCGACCGGGCAGATACAAAATGGTGCCATTTCGCTGGTGATTTCCAGCCGAACGGACGCCTTTGCGCTGGAACGCGCTAAGAAGGCGGGGATTCCCACCCGTGTATTGCTGCGCAAAGGGTTTGCAGAGCAGGCGGATTATGACGCTGCCCTGCTTGCCTTGTTGGAGGAATTTCAAATTCAGCTGGTTGTGTTGGCGGGCTTTATGACCATTATCAGCGAGACGGTCATCCGGCAATATGAGAATCAAATCATCAATGTACATCCGGCCCTGATCCCATCTTTCTGCGGGCCGGGATTCTACGGGCTGCATGTCCATGAAGCGGCCCTGGAAAAGGGCGTCAAGGTGAGCGGCGCGACGGTGCATTTCGTGAATGAAGTGTGCGACGGCGGCCCGATCATCTTGCAGAAGGCGGTGGAGGTGCTTCCGGACGATACGCCGGAAACGTTGCAACGCCGGATCATGGAGCAGGCGGAGTGGAAGCTCCTGCCGCGGGCGGTCGAGCTGTTCTGCGCAGGAAAGATTGTTGTGGAAAACGGCAGGACCAGGATCTTGGATTAAGGGAAAGGACGGAACGAACATGGTAACGAAGAATTTGGCGGAGGAGCTGTACTCCAATTCCTATCCGGGGCGCGGCATTGTGCTGGGCCGCAGCGCGGATGGCAAACATGCAGTGATCGCGTATTTCATTATGGGCCGCAGCGAAAACAGCCGCAACCGTGTCTTTGTGGAAGATGGAGCAGGGATTAAGACAAAGGCCTTTGATGAAAGCAAAATGGTGGACCCGTCCCTCATCATCTATTCGCCCGTCCGCGTTTTGGAAAAGACGACTGTGGTGACGAACGGCGACCAGACGGACACCATCTATGACTTTTTGCAGCAGGGGAAGAGCTTTGAGGACGCGCTGCGCACGCGGACATTTGAGCCGGACGGCCCGAACTTCACCCCGCGCATTTCGGGCGTGGTGGAGCTGGAGACGAATTGCTATAAGCTCTCCATTTTGAAGAGCGCGGATGGGGATGAATCCTCGACCCGCCGCTATTTCTTTGACTACGATGCGCCGCGCGCTGGCGAGGGCCATTTCATCCATACCTATGAGGGGGATGGAAACCCGCTGCCATCTTTTGAGGGCGAGCCGACCCAGGTCAAGCTGGAAGGGGACATCGACGCCTTTACCGCGATGGTATGGAATGCTTTGAATGCAGATAATAAAGTATCCCTGTTTACCCGTTACATCGATTTAGCAACAGGGGAGACAGAAACCCGGATCGTGAACAAGAATCAGGAATAGGAGGAGTATAAAATGGCAAACGAACTCTTGTTGAAATATGGGTGCAACCCGAATCAGAAGCCGTCCCGCATTTTTATGAAGGACGGCGGCGAATTGCCGATCGAGGTCCTCAACGGCAAACCCGGCTATATCAATTTCCTGGATGCGTTCAATAGCTGGCAGTTGGTCAAGGAGCTGAAAGAGGCCACCGGCCTTCCGGCAGCGGCTTCCTTTAAGCATGTCAGCCCGGCGGGAGCGGCGGTTGGCCTGCCGCTGAGCGATGTGGAAAAGAAGATCTATTTTGTGGACGACCTGGAACTGTCCCCGATTGCGAGCGCTTATGCACGCGCACGCGGTGCAGACCGCATGTCCTCCTATGGCGACTGGGCGGCGCTGTCCGACGTCTGCGACAAAGAAACCGCGACGCTGTTGGCCCGCGAGGTATCCGACGGCATCATCGCCCCCGGTTATACCGACGAAGCGCTGGAAATCCTCAAGACGAAGCGTAAGGGCAACTACAATGTGGTGAAGATCGACCCGGACTATAAGCCTGCCCCGGTGGAGTGCAAGGATGTATACGGTGTCACGTTTGAGCAGGGCCGCAATGAGGTCAAAATCGACGAAGCCATGCTCTCCAATGTGGTGACGGACAACAAGAATATCCCTGAAGATGCAAAGCGCGACCTGCTGATTTCCCTGATTGCGCTGAAATACACGCAGTCCAACTCCGTCTGCTACGCAAAGGGCGGCCAGGTGATCGGCGTGGGCGCTGGCCAGCAGTCCCGTATTCATTGCACCCGTTTGGCGGGCAATAAGGCGGATATCTGGTTCCTGCGCCAGCATCCGAAGGTGCTCGGCCTGAAATTTAAGGAGGGCATCCGCCGTCCGGACCGCGACAACACCATCGACGTCTATATCTCCGACGAATACATGGACGTGCTGGCGGACGGCACTTGGGAGAACCTCTTTGCGGAAAAGCCCGAGCCGCTGACCCGGGAGGAAAAGCGCGCATGGCTGGATACGCTGACCGGCGTTTCCTTGGGGTCCGATGCGTTCTTCCCGTTCGGGGACAACATCGAACGCGCCCACAAGACGGGTGTGCAGTATATTGCAGAGCCGGGTGGCTCGATCCGCGACGACAATGTCATCGAGACCTGCAATAAGTACGGCATTGCAATGGCCTTCACCGGCTTGCGTTTGTTCCACCATTGATGCATCGGAGGATTCGATATGAAGATTTTGGTGATAGGCGGAGGCGGGCGTGAGCACGCGATTATCCGCAAATTAAAGGAAAGCCCGAAGGTGGACAAAATCTATTGTGCGCCCGGCAATGGCGGCATTTCCAAGGACGCCGAATGTGTGGGCATCTCCGCGATGGATTTGGATGGAGCGGTCGCCTTTGCAAAGGACAACCAGATCGATTTGGTCTTTGTCGCACCGGATGATCCACTTGCAGCGGGCATGGTGGACCGCTTTGAGGCGGCGGGCATCCCGGCCTTTGGCCCGAATGCCGCAGCAGCTCAGATCGAGAGCAGCAAGGTCTTTTCGAAAAATTTGATGAAGAAATACCACATTCCCACTGCACGGTATGAGGTGTTCAGCGATCCCAAGGAGGCGGTCGCTTACATTGAGAAGAACAACCAGTTTCCGATCGTCGTCAAGGCGGACGGCCTTGCCCTGGGCAAGGGGGTACTGATTGCGGCGAACCTGGAAGAGGCGAAGGACGCTGTCAAAAAGATCATGGAGGACAAGGCGTTCGGCGCATCTGGCAACCAGGTGGTTGTCGAAGAATTCCTCACCGGCCCGGAGGTCTCTGTGTTGGCGTTTACAGACGGCAAATGTGTGAAGCCAATGGTATCCAGCAAGGACCACAAGCGTGCCTTAGACAACGACCAGGGCCTGAACACAGGCGGTATGGGAACGATCAGCCCGAACCCCCACTACACGGAGGAGATGGCACAGACGTGCATGGAGACCATCTTCCTGCCGACCATCCGTGCGATGCAGGCGGAAGGCCGTCCCTTCAAGGGATGCCTGTATTTCGGCCTGATGCTGACGCCGGACGGCCCGAAGGTGATCGAATACAATTCCCGCTTTGGCGACCCGGAGGCCCAGGTGGTGCTTCCGCGAATGAAGACCGATCTGGTGGATGTGATGCAGGCGGTCATCGAAGAGCGCTTGGAAGAGCAGCCCATCGAGTGGTACGATGGGGCGGCAGCCTGCGTGGTGATGGCTTCGGGCGGATACCCGGGCTCGTACCCGAAGGGGTTGGAGATCACCGGTTTGGATGAGAATGGACAGGTCGATGGCGCGGTGGTCTATCATGCGGGCACCAAGCTGGAAAATGGCAAATTTTACACAAACGGCGGCCGTGTGTTGGGCATCACAGCAAGGGGAGCAACCTTGGATGAAGCGCTCCAGAAAGCTTATGCTGCGGTAGAGAAAATTCATTTTGATGGCGCACATTATCGCCATGATATTGGAAAAATTGTAAAATAAAGAACCAAGCGCCGCCTGTGCAGATTTTTATCTGTACAGGCGGCGCTTTTGTGGATAAGAGTACAGAACTTATGAAAATAAAGCACTCCCAACGGGCCGTTTGTGTAACCGCCTGTTAGGAGTGCTTCGATTTATTAAGAATGTAGGAGGAAAAAAGCAAGATAGAAAATTCCTACCCCTCGGCCAGATCGGGTCAACCACAGGCCAACGACTGGGCGGAGGGGGAATGTGCCAGCGCTTTTTCTGGGGATGCCTGCACAAATTGGACGATTTGCTTGGTGATAGCGGCATGGCCTTTCTCGTTAGGATGGATGCCATCCGCACAGAAGCAGGATTGATAGTGGCACATCTCTAAAAAGTCCGAGGTGATGTCGATCAGCGGGACGTTTTCTTCGTTTGCAACGCGATATACCGCCATATTGTACATTTCGTGCCAACGGTAAATATGCGCTTCATCGCCCAAAAAACGCAGGATGGCGTCAGAATCCAACCCCTGTGTAATCCACTGGAAATACCGCTCCGCATCAATTGGGGGCAGGGAAAGCAACACAGGTACGCCGCCATTTTCACGGATTAGCCGGATCATCTCGCGATAAGTGCCAATGAAAGAGTGCAATGGCGTTTTGCTCCGTTGGGGAGCAGTTGGCGCTTTGGATACCTCAGCCCAATCAAAATCACAGTCGTTTCCGCCAAATTCTAAGACGATATAGTCATAGTCCGGAATCTTGTCCAGATGCTTCTTTACAAGTTCCAATCCCTTTGTGACCGTACATCCGAATTTTGCATAGTTGGTCACAGAAAGCGAGAAGATATTAGCCAATTGATCGGCAAAACCATTTTTAAGAAGGCTATATTTCTGTTTGACGTGATCGAAGACAACACCTTTTGCCACCGAATCACCAAATACACAGATCTTATTAGGCATAAAAGCACCTCTAAACATCATCTAGTTTTTAATACTATATATCATAATCTAGATAATGTCAAGTGATTGAAAATAAACTTATTTATATTATTTGCAATTCTAGAGATGCTTTTATTTTTTACTCCTCGATCAATGGATATACATGCTGGCCATTATTTTGTAAGGGTGGCCATTTTTCCAACCAGAGAAGAATTCCGGGTAGCGGATACGTTGTTCAAGAATAGGACATCTTGCACACCGTTTGTTTTGACAAAGTCCTGGATGTTGCCGTTCCAATAGCGGTAATCAATCACATGGACCGTTTGGTAGTTGGCTGCTAGGAAGGGGATAAAGGCATTTCCAAACGATTCTTTAATCACCAGGCAGGAGGAACCGTCTGTCAGGTCGGAATTCTGGATGATGGTATAAGGATTGTCCCCGCCGATGAAGGTGCTGTATTTGGTGGAGGTTGCCCAGTCGGTCACATCCGAGATCAACGGCCAATTGTATGTGTTGCCGTTTCGGTCGGTATACTGCATCTTGATATTCCCCGGGGGGACGTAGGCCATCACGGTATCCGGATTCTGTGCCAAGGCGGGATTCTTATTGGTATCGGAATAGAACGCTCCCAGGAACCCGCTAAACTCCTTTTTCTCGCATTGAGAAAGCTCCAACGGTGTGGTTCCCTTTACATCTGCAAACGACCGATAGGCGTAATATGCCCCCAGCGCGGTCCAGTGATGGTCTGTGCGGAAATAGATATATTCATCCGAATGGGCCTTTAGCGTATCGTAGATCTGTACCGACTTGATGGAAGGGGTAAGGGAACCGCTGATATACGCAATGGCGTCCTTTTGTGAAGAGGTATTGAGGCCCTGCCGGAAACTATCCGGCAGCATGATGTCCATGCTGGTGGGGATGACCATGTCGTAAACTTGTGCTGTGCCCTCAAGGGTTTGCGCGGTATGGTTGAGCATCCCGATATATTGATCGGCTACATCTTTGGAAAAGTTGTAGTATTCATAACCGCTGTCCCCAACGATCAGCACGGCTCCAAGGCTCTGCGTGACCTCCCCGGTGACATCTTTTTCTGGGGCCGGCGCTTCCGAAGAAACATCCGGTGCGGAAGAGGGTTCCTCTGGTGCAGAAGTGCTCTCGGCCGTTTCCGGTGCGGAAGAGGATTCCGGGGAGGAAGACGGCCGCGAAGGCGCGGAGGGAATGGCATCGCCCTCTTCCACATCCCCGCTCACCTGTACCGGATGAAGCCCGTATAGCTGTCTTAGATAGCTGTTGCCGGTGATGAATGTATCGCGAAAAGGGAAAGTATCGGAGAACCAAAGGTCGATTTGATCGAAGTAGCTGCCGTCGAAGAGCGCCTGGAGGCTAAAAGAGGGGAATTTGGTCAGTTCCCGCTTTTCGAACTCCGAATAGGTTGGGCGCAAGGGGATGATCCATGAGATCACGGTCAATAGGCCCAAGGATAGGAAAAAAAGCAAAATTTTCCTAGAGTGGAAGGAAAGATTCTTTTTCATGAATATACCTCCCCTTAAAACTGGAAATACAGGAATGGATTATAGCTGTTGCCCACTAAGGCGGCCGTGGAGAGCAAAAGCAGAAGCGGAGGGACAAACATTTGCAGTGCATTATACGCATAAGCTGTCCGTAGGCCGCCGGAAGAGAACCTCTCCCCCAAAGCCTTGAGCAAGGGGGTGGTGGCGATCACCGCCGCAATCAGGAAGAATACATAGTTCAAGAAAACGGTGTTGAATTCAAAATTGGTCAGCGGGTTCCCATTTGCGCCAAACATGCCGCCCAATACGGCGTTCAGTAACACCGGTTGCCGGAAACGGAAGATCGCCCAGCCAAAGAACACGACAATCAAGAGGTAAAGATGCGAAAATATGACGGGGATACGTTCCAATATCCTCCCAAGGAAGAGACGTTCTGCTGCGATAAATACGAAGAAATAAAGCCCCCAGAGTACAAAATTCCAGCTGGCGCCATGCCACAATCCCGTCAGGAACCAGACAAAAAAGAGGTTGGCAATGGTGCGGGGAACACCGTGGCGGTTGCCGCCCAGCGGGATGTAGACATAATCGCGGAAGAAGGAGCCAAGGGAGATATGCCAACGGCGCCAGAATTCGGAGACTGAACGGGAGAGATATGGATAATCGAAGTTTTCCTTATAATGGAATCCAATCATCAGTCCCATGCCGATGGCCATGTCGGAGTAGGCGGAAAAATCGAGATAAATCTGAAGCATGAAGGCAAAGACCCCCAGCCAGAGGGAGAGCACAGGGCGCGCTTGTATAGTGGCCAGATTTTGCGCAAGAGAAGCAGCATTTGAGGCAACTGCATCGGAGAGGATCAGGGTATCGGCTAAGGCGCCGCAGCTATTGGCAAGGAGCGCTTTTTTTGCCAATCCGGTGCAAAACCGGCTGATTCCGCGGCTGATCTCCGCTTTTGTCGCCCTTCGAGAGAGGATTTCCTGGTTGACATCCTGGTAGCGGACAATTGGCCCAGCAATACATTGATGGAACAAACTGACATACATCAATAGCAGCCAAAATTTCTTTTGCGCTTTCACTTCTCCGCGGTACACGTCGACCACATAGGAAATCAATTGGAATGTGTAGAATGATATGCCGATCGGCAACGCAATTTGAGGGATGACGGAGGGAAACCCTGTCAATTGATGGAGTGTTTCCGCAAGGAAGCCTGTATATTTAAAGGCCCCGAGAAGCCCTAAGCTGACCACCAGGGAGCCGATCAAAGCGCCTCTGGCTAAAGCAGGACTTCTTCGATCCCTACCTATTTGGATTAAGCGGGCGAAGAACCAATCGGCGAAGGCCATCCCAATTAAGAGGAATACATAGACGGGTTCCCCCCATGCATAGAAGAATAGGGAAAACAGGAGCATAATGATGTTCCGCGTGCGGATGGTTTTTGCCAAGGAGTAGAATAGCAAATTGAGGGGAAGAAAAACAAATAAAAAAAACAGATTGGAGAAGACCATAAATCACAACTCTTTCATGTAAATTGGGGGATATAGTATAGATGGATTTGGAAGGGAAAAAGACGAGTTTTTCCCGTAAAATTTTTATAAGCCCTGCCTCTTCTTAACCTTTTCTTATTGTACCATGTTTGCATCGGAAGAACAGCAGCAAGAACTCTATTTTCAAAAATCAGACGATAAAATCTTTTCAGCATCCTATTTATGAAATTGTGGACTTTTTCGTATGTGCATTTAAGAGGGAATTTTAGGCAGCAAAAATGCGGCGGGTCCGCTCATTTTCCCCGCCGCATGGAACGATGGACTATTTCAAAGATACGCCAGCTTTGCGCAACGCATTTTGTAAAGCATCCGCATCCATTTGATATTGATGAACCGCCATCCCCAAATTGCTTGCTGCTTCGATGTTTTCGAGACGGTCGTCAATGAAGAAACATTCCTCTGGGATTAGATGATAGCGCTCACAAAGAAGTTGAAAAATGGCTGGGTCAGGTTTCACCAACTTTTCGTCGGCGGAGACGATACAGCCGTCCAACAGCGGGAAGATTGGGATACAGGAACAGTATTGATAAAAGCTGGAGGCGGCATTCGAGAGGATATATAGGCGGTATCCGTTTTCCTTCATTTGTTTGCCGAGCGCGTTGGTCTCTGGGATGATGGTCAGTTGATCGAACCAGTGGCAAAAAAGCTCTTCTGTACGGGCACGCAGGGAGGCTGGCAGCCGTTCGCAGATCTGGCGGAGAGCAGCCTGCGGTTCGATGGTCCCTTGATCCAATAGTGGCCATTCAGGGCCGCCAAAGAGTTCCGTACAAACTTGAGCAGCTTCAGAAGGGTCCGGAAAAAAACGCCGGGTATATTTCATCGGTTGGTAGTCAATCAACACATTTCCCATATCAAAAACAATATTTCGAATCATTTCACTTTCCTCCTTAGCAATTTATTTTCCCATCCAGTCTATTATAACATATCAAAGGCCAAAGAACCTTATCCAAAACAGGACTCCTGAACGATCGACCATGGTTCCATGCCCTCCCATCGGACGAGGAAGGGGAACAGCAAGCCATTGACCAAAACCATTCCCGGTGAAGTTATTATAGCATGAACCGCTTAAAAAACGAAGAATGATCTGATTTACAGGGCGCTTTCCAAAAAAATGGCAATGTTACGGATGGTCCGTTCATCGATAAAATGCTCGATACGCTCCACTTGTTCCAGTTCGTTGTCCGAATGATTGATATAGCAAAGGAACTGGTTTAGCAGGTTGTGCCGGTATAGGAGATAGTCTCCCAGAGCGATTCCCTCCGGCGTTGGACGGATATATCCGTACCGCTCCGCCTGGACAAGGCCGGACTCTTTCAAATGATCCACCATTTTGGATGCAGATGACGGCTTGACATTGAGATGTTTGGCCAAAAGATGGACGCGCGTATATCCTTCTTCCCGGCTTAGCCGGCAAATCATCTCCAAATAATCTTCCATAGCGGCCGTCAGCTTATTTTGTTCGGCCAATTCGTATCCCTTTTGCGTATGGAATTTGGACGGCACATCCATGCCCACACCTCCCCCTGGAACATATCCTTCCATAGCGCATATATTAGCAGCAGGAAAGAAAGTTTCCACATCCTAATACTTATTTTGAGGTGAATACACTTATGATTCAGATAGATTCCCTGGCCAATTTACAGGTGGGGGAGCGTGCGCGTGTAGCATCGCTGCTGTCCAGAGGAAGTATGCGCAGAAGGTTACAGGACATTGGCCTAATTGAAGGGACTGAGGTCGAGTGCGTTCAAAAAAGCCCTGCAGGAGACCCTGTGGCTTATCGGATTCGCGGCGCGTTGATCGCGCTGCGGTCGGAGGATTCTTCCAATATTTTGGTAGCGAGCAATGGATGAGCTTGCTGCCTGCTTGCCGGGAGGCGGGGAGAGGCTTCCCGCCTCCCGTTGTATATCCAAATGACAAATGGGGTGATGAAATTGGGGCTGACCAGCAGGTCCACAGGAATCAAAGCGGTGGATATGGGATTGGTGATAAAAAGGCAGAGCGGGGAGGACCGTGTGATCGCCTTGGCTGGGAATCCGAATGTAGGGAAAAGTACCGTATTCAATGAATTGACGGGAATGAACCAACATACAGGAAACTGGCCTGGCAAGACGGTGACCAACGCGCAAGGGACATGTACATACCGGGGGCGTCCTTTTATCCTGGTGGACATTCCCGGGTGCTATTCCCTAATGGCGCATTCTGCGGAGGAAGAGGTGGCAAGGGACTTCTTGTGCTTTGGGCATCCGGACGCCGTAGTGGTTGTGTGCGACGCCACCTGCCTAGAGCGCAATATGAATTTAGTCTTGCAGGCATTGGAGATTACCAACCGGGTGGTCGTCTGCGTGAATTTGATGGATGAAGCAGAACGCAAGGGAATCCGCCTCGATCTGGAACGGATGTCGGAACGCTTAGGGGTTCCCGTTGTTCCAGCGGCCGCACGGTCCCACAAAGGGCTGGACGATTTGATGGACGCCGTATGCCGTCAACTGGATGGCAAAGACGCACCATCTTCCATCCAAGTTTCGTATATCCGCCCCATCGAAGATGCCATAGCCATGTTGCAGCCCTCTGTGGCAACGATCTACGGGGAGTCCTTGAACGCGCGTTGGCTCTCTCTGCGTCTATTGGATCATGACGATTCCCTACTTCGTTCCCTCAATGATGCGCTAGGGTTTGATTTGTTGGAAAAAGAAGAGATTGTGCGAAAATTACAAGAGGCAAAACAGTGTTTACACAGCCGGGGCATCTCCCAGGAGGACCTCCGTGACCAGATTGTATCCAGCATTGTCCGCACAGCGGAAAAAGTCTGCACCGGCGTAGTCGTTCATGAAAAAACAAAGCGCGAGCTGCGCGACCAAAAAATCGACCGCATTTTGACAAGCAAATGGACGGGGTTCCCGGTCATGCTCCTTCTGTTGGGCGTGATCTTCTGGCTGACGATCACAGGTGCCAATTATCCATCGGAACTCCTTTCTGAAGGTTTGTTTTGGTTGCAAGACCGTCTGATGGATGGGTTCATAGCCATAGGCGTGCCGGCCTGGTTGCGGAGCATGCTGGTGGAAGGGGTTTACCGGGTATTGGCTTGGGTGGTATCCGTGATGCTTCCGCCGATGGCTATTTTTTTCCCTTTGTTCACTTTATTGGAGGACCTGGGCTACCTTCCCCGTGTGGCATTTAATTTGGATAAGTACTTCAAAAAGGCGCATGCCTGCGGAAAACAGGCATTAACGATGTGTATGGGATTCGGATGTAACGCAGCAGGCATTGTCGGCTGCCGGATCATTGATTCTCCCAGAGAACGGTTGATCGCGATGATCACCAATTCCTTTGTACCGTGCAACGGTCGATTTGCGCCACCACACAAAGGGGAAACAAATCCTTTCAGAGGTAGGACGCAGCGCATCTAGGACATGCCAAACACATTGGGGACGTAGGTTTAGGAAATTAATAGGCAATGAGAACAAAGGAAAAGGCGTATGGGAAACATCACTTGCTTGCGTTATTTCCTTCATGTGCCTTTAGAGAAGCGAGAATTTGATCGATAATGGCAATCTTTTGACGGGAAGAAAGGCGGGATTGGTTCAACTTCCGCTCGATTATCTCAAAGTAGAACCCATTAACCTTGTTGATTAGACAGCGGATGGCCTCTCCACTGAGAGGGGCTCCTATGATTCTCTGTACATGGTTTTTTCGCATGAAACTCCTTCCTTTCTGTAGCGTGGGTTAGTATGTATGCGTGCAGGCCCTTGGCGCCATTATGCAGTCCCATTTGGTTTGGGGTGAAGCCTATGTTCGGAAATGTACACTGGCCAAAGAATTTTCTCGAATATGGTGGAATATTCGGGAAAATTCTTTACAAAGGCGAGATTGTCGTGTATAATTTTTAATATATTAGCATGGGGGAGAAGGCGGCTTTCTGTTTTGCTTTCTCCCAGATGACGGTTAAAGCTTTTTGCCGGATGGAAAAATCGAAAGGATGCTCTTTATGGAGAAGACGAATTTTTGCAAATGGCAGATCAAAACCGTCCCATGCATCACTATTCAAGGGAGTAAAACTGTATGAAAAAAGGCAAGAAAATCACCATATTGGGAACAGGAAACGTGGGAGCTACTATCGCCTATACGTTGGCTATTGACGGCATGGCTTCTGAGATTTTGCTGATCGATATCAACGACAAAAAGGCCAAGGGCGAAGCTATGGATATCTTCCAGGGAACGCCTTTCTGCGCACCGGTAAATATTCATGCGGGCGACTATGAAGAAGCAGTAGATTCCGATGTGGTTATTGTCACCGTTGGTTTGGCGCGGAAGCCCGGCCAAACCCGTATTGATCTGGCGCAAGCGAATGTGAACATCATCAAGTCTGTTATGCCGCAGATTACCCGCTATGCTCCGGATGCGATTTATGTAGTGGTTAGCAACCCGGTGGACATTATCACGTATGCTATCCTGAAAAACACCAACCTGTCTGAAAACCAGGTGTTTGGTTCCGGAACCATGTTGGATTCGGCACGTCTCCGTTCCCGCCTTGCAGAGCATGTGGGCCTTAATTCCAAGAATATTCATGCTTATGTGTTTGGCGAGCACGGTGATACTTCTATGATCCCGTGGTCCCTGACCACAATCGCAGGCATGGAAATGAGCAAATATTGTACATATATTTGTGATCAGAACAACCGCTGCGGGAAAACCGAACTGAAGGAAATTGAAGAGGATGTCCGCACAGCAGGCGCTCAGGTCATTGCTTTGAAGGGCGCTACATTCTATGCAATTGCCCTTTCGGTTCGCCGCATTTGCGAGTGCATCCTGCGGGATACGGATTCGGTGATGACGGTTTCCGCTATGATTCACAACCAGTATGGCATTAACGATGTATGCCTGAGCCTTCCGTTTGTGGTGGGGGCGCAGGGAATTCGCCGTGCTGTCGTTCCTCCGCTGACCAAAGATGAGGAAGATCTGCTGCACAAGAGTGCTGATGCATTGAAGCAAGTTATTTCTCAATTGGAAATATAATGATTGGAAAGGATTGGAAAACAATGGATTACGCTGCTGAATCTCTCAAAAAGCATAAGGAATGGAAAGGTAAGATTGAGGTGATCTGCCGTGCTCCCCTGGAAACGCGTGACGATCTCTCCTTGGCTTATACCCCGGGCGTTGCCCAGCCTTGCCTGGAAATTCAGAAAGATGTTAACATGAGCTATGAGCTGACCCGCCGTTCGAACCTGGTAGCGGTGGTCACCGATGGTACTGCTGTTTTGGGCTTGGGCGACATTGGCCCGGAAGCCGGCATGCCGGTTATGGAAGGTAAATGCGCGCTGTTCAAGGCCTTTGGCGATGTGGATGCCATTCCGCTGTGCGTCCGCTCCAAGGAAGTTGACGATATTGTCAATACAGTCCGCCTGCTGGCTGGCAGTTTTGGCGGTATTAACCTGGAGGATATTTCTGCACCTCGCTGCTTTGAGATTGAGCGGAGACTTAAGGAATGCTGCGACATTCCGATTTTCCACGATGACCAGCATGGCACAGCTGTAGTCACACTGGCCGCTATGCTCAACGCTTTGAAGCTGACTGGCAAAAAGATTGATGAAATCCGCGTGGTTACCAGTGGAGCGGGTGCTGCGGGTATCGCAATTATCCGCCTGCTCATTGCAATGGGCCTGAAGGACGTTGTCCTCTGTGACCGTCACGGCGCTATCTATCAGGGCCGCGAGAATCTGAATCCTGAAAAAGAAGAGATGGCTGCCATTACCAACAAAGAGTGCCGCAAAGGGACTTTGGCGGAAGTCCTCAAAGGCGCCGATGTGTTTATCGGTGTATCCGCTCCTGGCTGCGTGACCCCGGAGATGGTCAAGTCTATGGCGCCCAACCCCATCCTGTTCCCGATGGCCAACCCGGTGCCCGAAATTATGCCCGATTTGGCAAAAGAGGCTGGCGCTGCTGTGGTGGGTACTGGACGCAGCGACTTCCCGAACCAGATCAACAACGTCTTGGCTTTCCCGGGCATTTTCCGTGGCGCTTTGGACGTACGTGCGAGCGACATTAACGATGAGATGAAGATTGCGGCAGCGAAAGCAATCGCGTCTTTTGTAACCGACGACAAGCTGTCCCCGGATTACATCATCCCCAGCGCGCTGGATCGGAATGTTGGCAAAGCAGTTGCAAAAGCAGTCGCAGAAGCGGCTCGTGCATCCGGCGTAGCCCGTATTTAATGGCATTAGAAAAAGATTGTTTTATCCATAAAAACGCGCTTACAGGTATTGAACCTGTAAGCGCGTTTTTTCTTAATTAGGCCCTTCGGTTTGCATTGGAACGTGCAGTTTCTATACGGGTTAAGGCCCCATGAATAGGCATCAAGCTGGAAAGGGGCGGATATAAATAGGGAAGGAGAAATTACAGGGATAGGGAGGGGATTGAGGGAGAAAGAGAGCTTAGAGGGACCGATATGCAAGTGCCTTTGTCCGATAAGCTTGTGGGGGTGAGTGTTTGCGTTTTTTCATCTATAGCCGCAAATCCGTCTATACAGGCAAAGGGGAAAGCGTCGAAAACCAAATTGAAATGTGCAAACAATATATTAGATCTAAATTTCCAGATGTGGTTGAAGATGCCATAACAATCTATGAGGATGAGGGCTTTTCCGCGAAAGATACCATTCGGCCGCAATTCCAACGCATGTTGCAGGATATTCGGGAAAGGAAACCCGATTATATCGTTTGTTACCGGCTCGACCGGATTAGCCGTAGTGTCAGCGATTTCTCTGCGCTTATAGAGGAACTAAACGATCGAAATATTTCCTTTATCTGCATCAAGGAGGAATTTGATACATCAAAGCCAATGGGGAAAGCAATGATGTATATTGCCTCTGTGTTTGCACAGTTGGAGCGTGAGACCATTGCAGAGCGTGTGCGGGATAATATGTGCATGTTGGCCCGCACAGGGCGCTGGTTGGGAGGGACGCCTCCAACAGGCTACCGCTCTGAAAAACAGCAGGAGATGCTTGTAGATGGGAAGATCAAGATCTCTTGTAGGTTGAAAGAATCTCCTGACGAGTTGCAGGTTGTGGGAACGATCTTTGAAAAGTATTTGGAGTTACATAGTCTAACCGGCGTGAGCAAATACTTGATCCGGCAAGGAATCCAATCCCGCAACGGGACGTGGTATTCCCTCCTCGGAATCAAAGAAATCTTGCACAATCCTGTCTATTGCATTGCGGATAAAGAGGCTTTCAGCTACTTTACCGCACAACATGCAAATGTCTGTTTTGAAGAAAAAGACTGTAAGGGCAGATATGGGTTGCTTGCCTATAACAAGCGTGATTACAAAAAGAAACATGCGCCACGCCAATCTATGGATCAATGGATCGTCGCGATAGGGCGGCATAGAGGGAAAATTCCAGGGAAAAAGTGGGTCGCGGTCCAGGGCATCCTACAGGACAGCATTCCAACTGGGAAAAAGCCCGCAAACATACATAATGAATCTTCTCTGCTGTCTGGGAGGATTATTTGCGGCAAGTGTGGCAGCCGGATGTTTGCCAAAAGGCGCTCCCACCCAGGGACGGCCGGCGGTGAATTCGATTATATATGCGGCAATAAGTTGCGCGGTGGCGTCTGCTTGTGCGATTGTCAAAACATCAGCGGCTCACAGGCAGATGCTATGGTATTTGCATATCTGGTGAATCTCGCGGAGGAAAGCCCAGGAATTTATAAGTTGCTGGAAGCTCTGAAAAGGGACTTACAAAAGCAAACACGGGAGGACCCTCCAGCTTGTATTGAAACAAAGCTCCACAGGTGTGACGATGCAATTAGCCATCTGGTACATACGCTTTCACAAGATGGTGTTGGCGCCGCATTCATACAGCATGTCAACAACCGGATAGAGGCTTTGGAGCAAGAACGGTCCAGCTTATTGCAGGAACGCGAGCAGCTACAAATGAAGCGCAACTCCATCACGGGCTTACATTTAGAGATCGAACGATTGGCAGGCAGCCTGTCCGACCTGAAAGGTCTGTTGCGTTCGCTGTCTGTGCAGGAAAAACGCAGCTTGATTCATTTGCTAGTGCAGAGGATTGTGTGGGACGGCAAAAACTTGCATGTGTTTTTAGACCTTGCATCCAATGGGACAGAATCCCTATAAAACACATTCCATACGTTGTTTAGCGAAAGTTTGCCGTTTGTCTGGTGGTGCATTTCCTACTATTATTGCAATCATCTCCATGTTCTTTATTGGCACAGCCGGAATAGGTGGTTCTGTGCTTTCCACCCTGCTCCTGATGGGTGTGATTGTATTGGGAATCGGGATGACCTTTTTGGTTTCACGCTTGCTATCTGCGACTATTCTGAAAGGCATCCCTTCCTCGTTTACATTGGAACTCCCGCCGTACCGCCGGCCGCAAATCGGGAAGGTGATTGTCCGCTCGATTTTCGACCGGACCTTGTTTGTCTTAGGCAGGGCGGCGGTAGTAGCAGCCCCCGCCGGGTTGCTGATCTGGTTACTGGCAAACATTCCATATGGCAATGCAAGTTTGTTGGCGTATTGTGCCGCCTTCCTAGATCCCTTTGCACAGCTTCTGGGACTGGATGGGGTGATCCTGTTCGCATTTATTCTTGGGTTCCCAGCTAATGAAATTGTTGTACCCATTATTATTATGACATACATGGCGACAGGGAGCCTCATAGATATCAGTGACCTCACGCAATTGCACGCGCTTTTGGTCGACAATGGATGGACGTGGTTAACCGCAGTGTGCACCATTTTGTTCTCGCTGATGCACTGGCCCTGTTCTACGACCTGTATGACTATTGGAAAGGAGACAAAAAGCCTAAAATGGACGGCCATTTCCTTTGCCGTCCCAGCAGGTATTGGGATGTTGATTTGTTTCTTAGTGGCGACAACTGCGCGCATGCTTGGCTTGGCATAATAGAAAAATTAAAAAAGAAAGCCTTTGCCCATTCCCCCAATAGAAGCAGGAAATGGCAAAGGCTTCCTTTTATAAATAGCCGTCACAGGAAAGACCGTCTGAAAGTGAAGATGCAGATCACATGGAGCCGGGCCAGAACCTCCCCAAAAGCATACTTCTGCCAAACCGGAATTATTTATGGTATTTCCCATGGTTTAAAATCTGGAAAGCGCGATAAATCTGTTCGCAGAGCATCACACGCGCCAACTGATGCGGGAAGGTCATGGGCGACATAGATAAGCGCAAATTGGCCGCACATTTTACAGAATCGCTCAACCCAAACGAACTTCCAATGACAAAACAGAGCTTACTGGCTCCGTTTACAGCCATGGAATCGATTTTAAGGGAGAGCGCTTCCGAAGAAAGGGCCTTCCCTTCAATACAAAGCGCGATAAGCGGGGCGTTTCCCACAGCGGCTAAAATTTTTTCCCCTTCGGTTTGAAGGGCTGCTGTGACCTGCGCAGGGGAGGGCGTCTCTGGAAGGCGGCTTTCTGGCAACTCGATAATGGAAAAACGGCAAAAAGCGGAAAGCCTTTTTGCATACTCTGCACAAGCCTCCCGCCAATAGGATTCTTTCAATTTTCCGATACAAAGCAGTTGAATATTGAGCATAGATCCCTCAAAAAAGAATGGTTTTCCCCGTGCTATTTTCACGTGGCGCTACATAGAGCGTATAATCCGTTCCTTCTTTCATCCCACAGAGGGAGAGGGAACAGACGGACGTCTGATAAGCAAGTTCCGGCGTATTATTTTCTGCGCTTAAATGTGCCAAAACAAAACGGGTTGTCCCGCGTTCAGCAAGGCTATACAACTCATCAGCGCAGGCAAGGTTGCTCAAATGTCCGGTTCGCGACAAAATCCGCCGTTTCAGAGGATAGGGATAAGGTCCATTTTGCAGCATGCCAATATCGTGGTTCGACTCAATGGCAACCAAATCGGCTCCACATAACGCTGCCCGCACGGTATCCGTCATATAGCCCAGATCCGTCGAGACGGCCGCGCTGCGTCCATCTGCGGTAAATACCCGGTATCCAACGCTTTCTGCGCTGTCGTGCGGCGTACGGAAGGGCTGGATCAACATACCGGCGCACATAACGCCGTCCGGAGAAATTTCCTCAACAGGGAAATCCCCCTCCAGACATCCCATCTGCAACAGGGCCGAAAGTGTTCCAGCAGAAGCGTATACAGGAATATGAAAACGGGATGCAAATACACGCAATCCTTTGATATGATCGGAATGCTCATGGGTGATAAAGATGGCCTGGACGGCCTTGGGTTCCAGCCCGCAGGTATCCAACATTTGTACCATCTGCTTTGCAGAACGTCCTGCATCGATCAAAATCCCCGCGTGAGAAGACCCTATGTAATACGAATTTCCGCTGCTTCCGCTAAAAAGCGGACAAAATCTCGCCAAGGGTTGCACCCCACCTTTTTCAACACAAAATGGACGGCCCGCGTTTGCGGACCGCCTTCCAGGTTCTGTTTAAATCGCCCGTGCGATCACCGGTTCTGCTATATGCACCCGATTGATATCCGCACCGAGATTGCGGAATTTTTCCTCAATATTTTCATAACCACGCTCGATGTGCTGGATATCCTCTACTTCAGAAGTCCCCTGGGCACACAATGCAGCAATGATCATGGCGGCGCCTGCGCGGAGATCGGTCGCTTTTACCGGTGCGGCGGAAAGATGGTCAACCCCTTCGATCACTGCCAAACGTCCATCAACGGAAATTTGCGCGCCCATCCGCTTGAGTTCTTCAATATAACGGAAGCGGTTATCCCAAACGCTTTCGTTGATGATGCTGGTCCCATTGGCAATTGAGAGCAAAACCGCGATTTGTGGCTGCATATCGGTAGGGAAGCCTGGGTGTGGCATGGTCTTAATATTGCATTTATTGAGCGGGCCTTCCCGTCGCACGCGGATAGAATCGTCATATTCGGTCACCTCGACGCCCATCTCTTCCAACTTCGCCGTGATGGATTCCAGATGCTTGGGGATGACGTTTTTAATTAAGACATCCCCACTCGTTGCAGCTGCGGCAACCATATACGTTCCCGCCTCGATTTGGTCGGGAATGATGGAATAGGTGGTCCCATTCAAATGCTCTACGCCATAGATTTTGATAACATCCGTACCTGCGCCTCGGATGTCCGCGCCCATCGAATTCAAAAAGTTGGCTAAATCAACAATATGTGGCTCTTTGGCGGCGTTTTCGATTACTGTCATGCCCTTCGCGCGCACCGCCGCCAAAATGATATTGACGGTCGCACCCACGGAGACCACGTCGAGATAAATGTGGCTGCCCTTCAGCTGTTCTGCACGGACGTCCACCATACCGCCGTCGAGTTTATAGGAAGCGCCCAAAGCAGCAAAACCCTTGAGGTGCTGGTCAATCGGGCGGACACCGAAATCGCACCCACCAGGCATGGTTACGACCGCGTGAGAAAAGCGTCCCAAAAGGGCACCAAGCAGATAATACGATCCACGGATGTGCTTGGCAAGCTCATAAGACGCTACGCAGGTGTGAATTTTACGGGGGTCGATTTCAAGGGTAGACTTATCAATTGTACGGACTTGTGCGCCCATATCATATAGAATGCGGGTGATCGAACTCACATCCGTGATGTTCGGGATATTTTCAATTCGGCATACTCCATCCGAAAGAATTGCAGCAGGAATAATTGCAATAGCGGCATTTTTTGCACCGCTGATCGTTACCTCTCCGGTAAGCCGATTGCCACCAGTAATAACAAATTTATCCAATGCGGCACGCTCCAATCTCATAGTCGACATACGTCTATTGACGGCATAGGAAGATGGATCCCATTTGCCGCCTTTCCCAGCGCTATATAAAAGAAAAGCATCACTAGCTTTTACAGAAATAGCAGAATTAATGCTGAGGAAGGCTGTTAATATTTATAAATTTTTAAAGTAAAATTCTTCTATTATCACAAAGCAAAAGGGGCAAGAACAGCACCTTTACTTCTAAAGATCATAATACACCTAGCGATAAAAGTCAAGGGAAGGCAGGGATTCTGGCAAAGTTTGTGATTGTAAATAAAAAATGGAGAAAGAGCGGATTTTCGTTGTATCAAAAAATTGAAGGCATCCAGAGGTTAACATAATTTATTTGGCTGAATTCATTTTGAGAGCCTTCCAGAGCTAAAAAAACGGCGTCCCTCCGACTTTTTTCGGAGGAACGCCATCTCTTTTTTTAATTTACATAATTGAATGGGTTCACACGCGATCCATTTTTGTAGACTTCAAAGTGGCAATGTGGACCTGTGGAATTCCCCGTACTTCCCACAAGAGCAATCGCCTGCCCTTTCGCGACCTTCTGCCCCGGAGAAACGAGTAACTTGCTGCAATGCCCATATAGGGTTTGCAAACCATTGCCATGGTTAATTTGAACCCGCAGTCCATAGCTCCCGGAGTATCCAGCCGCTGTGACTGTTCCGCCATCCGCGGCAACAATGGTTTTTCCATATGCGCTGCTGCCGGAAATATCGATCCCACTGTGGAAGCTGCCCCAGCGGTACTCAAACCCTGTGGTAATCGTATGCAGGGAGGGTACCGGCCACATCATGCTGCCTGTGCTGACGCCCGCTTCCGCAGTCTTGGGCCGTTTCTTTGTGCCAGTGACGACCACTTGATCCACCGGTTCTTCGAGCACCGTTGTGCTCAGGTTCTCACGTTTAACTTCAACGCCGTTGAGATAAGTGACTTGGTCCACACAGTGTTGCCGGCCGTTGACGCCTGCAGTGATGACCTTGGAATAATCCGTATATTGGCTGTCGTCCTTCTGTGTGATGGTTTTATAAGGAATGTCGACGTCATATTCCTGATTTTTCATAATATTAACGCTGAGCTTCGGGACAGCCATTTCAATATTCAGAAGGTCGCCTTCGTGAAGAACATCTATGTCGCTGAACTGATTGATGCTGGCCAGTTCCGTCAAGGTCAAATTGTGATCCTGCGCAATCGAGGTGGCGGTATCGCCCGCTTTTACAGTGTAAAGGACAGCGTCCTTTTCCGTACCGGTCAAAAGGCTCTCCATCTCTTCTGTGGTCATAATGCTGTTGGTGGGGAATAAGCCACTGACGGTTTCCACATTCTGCGCAAAGGCGGCCTCTGCGTCCGTATCGCCCTCTTTTGCGGCATTCAGAATGTTTTGCAGAATATACCGAAGGTCCGCGCTGCTTTTTACAGCCCCTATCAACTCGCCGTCAACATAAAGGCCACTTGCCTCTTCAATGATTCCATCAGATTGCTTAATAATCAGATCACAGACCGCGCTGGCTGCAGAATAGCGATTTTCGTCTACAACAGACAGCTTAAACGAAGGAGTGATCTCCACTTGGGTATCTTCACCCTCCACATCGTGAATCATGCGCTGGTTTACCATTTCGGTAGCCTGCTCAAAAATGTTTTCATCTTGGATGGTGGCGATTTCCTGGCCATCATAGGTCAGGACCAACCCGTAGTTCAGACTATTCCAATATTGAATGGTGAAAATCAGCAGTACCAGGGCGCCAAGCGGGGCAGCGATGTTTAAGATGCCGCAGACGAATTTTTTATGCCGGACAAAGCTTTTCCCGGTAACCTTGACGGATTCCTTTAAAGCTTGCCCAACGCTTTGCTGTTTGGCGTCGCGCAAGCGTTTTCCCGCAATTGTAAATCCTTCGCGAATCGAATGGAGTTCCTTGCGCAAACGGGCAAACTGCCGCCCTAAGGTTTTTGCATAGACTCGTTTTATCAAATTGGTCGCTGGGAGGAAAAAACGATGCGTCCGGCGGCGCAAGCGCTTCAAAATACGAACGGATTGTATGCCAACAATATAAAGAAAAGCGTAACACGAGGCCTCGAAAGACTGTATATGTTGTTTTGTCAACCCATGATTTTTCTCCACGCGCTGCTCTGCGGACCCTTTCCCAGTAAATCGATAGGGGAATCGCATAGCCATTTCCTTTCGTGTTCATAAATTAGTTACAAGTTTGTAATGTGATTGCGTTTATCATACACGAAAAGTTACAAATTTGCAACCCTTTTCTCGAATTATCCCAAAGGTGTCAAAAAACTTTCAAATTTTTGCAAAGAATGCTTGACAACTTGTTTTTTGATATGCTATACTAGCCAAGCAGTCAAAAACACCGCAAGGATAAACGCGAGAGTGGCGGAATTGGCAGACGCGCTAGATTCAGGTTCTAGTGAGCGCTTAGCTCATGGGGGTTCAAGTCCCCCCCCTCGCACCACAAAAAGGTCTGAATGCAATAAGCATTTAGACCTTTTTCTTTTGTAAAAGAGTTCAACACAGATTGTTTTGTTGCGGTCTTGGTATAGATGATCAAGAGGTTTACGAATGGAGTGGTACCATTTGTAAACCTTTTTTGTTTGTGTAGTGAATCGTATGTACATAATTGATGTTTTTATCTAAAAATAGTGCAAATAGTAAAACAAAAAAGAGCAATATTCTATAAAATCTATTTGTGGGAATTATTTTGCGTTAGAATACAATCTATAAGATCCTTCAAGTGTGGAAAGGGGAGTATTATGATTGTTGCGCACAAGAGCGCAGATGGACGTTTGCAACCCCTGGAAGAGCATCTGCGCAATGTAGCAGAATACGCAAAACGATTTTCAGAGGTATTTGAAGCGGGAGAATATGCCTATGTCCTTGGCTTGGCCCACGACATTGGAAAATATTCTGCGGAATTTCAGGAGTATCTCTTACACGAGGGAACCGGCGGGGATCATTCCACGGCGGGCGCGAAGGAATTGTTTCGATTACGGATGTTACCGGCGTCGCTATGTGCGGCCGGGCATCATGCGGGACTTCCCGACGGGGGCGGGCCAGGAGATCCGGCAGGGCTCCCCACCTGGCAGGGGCGTCTGAAAAAGCAAGTGCATCCTTATGCAGCGTATCGGCGTGAAATCACTTTGGAGGCGGTATCCCGGCCACCGGAGGCCAATGGGTTCCGAATTGCTTTTTTCACACGCATGCTGTTTTCTGCCCTGGTGGACGCCGACTTTTTGGATACGGAAGCCTTTATGCAGTCTGGCGCTGTGCAGCGAGGCGGATATGCATCGATTTTGTCACTGTTTGATGCCCTAAAGCAATACATAGACCCTTGGCTGCATCCACAGGGGGACGTCAACCCCATCAACCGGAAACGCACGGAGATTTTGAAATGTTGCTTAGAGGCGGGCAAAGGGAAGCGTGGACTGAAAAGCCTGACGGTTCCGACAGGGGGTGGAAAGACGATCGCGTCCTTGGCGTTTGCGCTCCAGCATGCCGTCCAGCATGGGTTGAGCCGTGTGATCTATGTTATCCCCTATACCAGCATCATCGAACAGACCGCTAAGGTCTTTCGCGCAATCGTGGGAGCGGAAAATGTGTTGGAATATCATGCCAATGTCAGCTTTGACCAACAGGGGGACGACGACCGAAAGACAGAGAAACTGCGTCTCTCCGCGGAAAACTGGGATGCTCCGATCATTGTTACCACCAGCGTACAATTTTTTGAATCGCTCTACGCGAACCGGACCTCTCGATGCCGCAAGCTTCACAATATTGCCAATAGTGTCGTCATTTTTGACGAAGCCCAGATGTTGCCTGTGGACTATTTGACGCCCTGTGTGCGGGCCATTTGGGAATTGGTGGAGATGTATGGCATAACGGCGGTGTTGTGCACTGCAACGCAGCCGTCTTTGGGAAAACTGTTTCCGAAGACGGCGAAAATAGAGGAACTTTGTCCCAATACGCAGGAGATGTTCCACTTTTTCCGCCGCACCCAATTGAAACATATCGGAACGCTAACCATAGAAAAATTGGCCGGACAGATGGCTATGCAAACACAGGTTTTGGCCATTGTGAACACGCGTAAACAGGCGGCGGAGCTCTACCAAGCGTTGCCCGCCGGGGGACGGTTTCACCTTTCCACCCTGATGACGCCGTTGATGCGCCGGTGGACGCTCCGCAACATCCGCAGGAGACTGCGGCAAGGGCTTGTGTGCCGTGTTGTTGCCACTTCGTTGATTGAGGCGGGCGTCGACGTGGATTTCCCAACCGTGTTTCGGGCAGAGGCTGGCCTGGATTCCATCATCCAGGCGGCCGGAAGATGCAATCGGGAAGGGAAACGTCCGGTGGATGAGAGCGCGGTCTATATCTTTCGGACCGAAGAACGGATCCCGCCCCGGATGCAGCAAAATGTCAGTATATTTAAAAATGAGATTCAACTAAGCTTTTCCGATGTAGCTTCTTTAGAAGCGATACAGGCTTATTTTGACGCACTTCACAACTTAAAAGGGGATCTGCTCGACCGAAAAAAGATTGTGGACGCCTTTGAGCGGGGGAGAAACGGATGTATGTTGCCATTTGCACAGGTTGCAAAGGAGTTTCGCCTGATTGAAGAGAATACAAAATCTGTCTTTATCCCGTTGGGGCAAAGGGCCAAAAGACTGGCGCAGCGCTTGCAGCAAGGGGAGTGCTCCCGGAGTTTGCTGCGCAAAGCGGGCCGCTATATGGTGAATGTATATGACCAGCACTTTCAGGAGCTTTATCGGGCAAACGATCTCGTTGTGGTTGCGGACGGTCTTGCGGTTTTAACAAATCTTCGACTGTATGACACAAAGGGTACCGGCCTCTCCTTAGAGGCGGATGCGGGAAAAGCCCTGTTTGTGTAGCGTTAAAAGCCATTTTCGCAGGGAGAGAGGTGAGGCATTATTCAGAGAGAAAAGGATGTTTATTTTGGAGAAAGGAGTGAAAGAGATGGCAATTCAAATGGAGGTCTGGGGAAAGTATGCTTGCTTTTCCAGACCCGAAATGAAGGTGGAACGGGTTTCCTATGACGTCATGACTCCGTCGGCGGCACGCGGCATTTTGGAAGCCGTTTATTGGCATCCGGGATTGCGATGGCATATTGACCGCATTCATGTGATCAATCCAATTCAGTTTTCTCAGTTAAAATTTCTATACCCCTTGAAAACACTGGTGTTTCCAGCGTTTTCGCCATCTCGATTTGGCCCTTTTCCCTCATTTTTTCCCTTGCGAGAAGAAATGAGGGAAACTTTTTTCAGGCTGTCCCTACAACCTTATCCAGCAGCCTTGCGGAAGTTCGCTTGGCCTCTCTGGTGGCGTGAGCGTAAATGTTCATTGTGGTACTTACATCAGAATGTCCCAGCAGCTCCTGCACATCCTTGGGTGCTGCCCCGTGAGAGAGAAGGTTGGTCGTATATGTATGCCTCAACAGATGGAAATGAAAGTCATCCATATCCCCGATCTTCTTTCGGGAGTATCGGCATACGCTACTGACCGTTGCAGGGGCTTCATAGGCTCCATCAGGACGCAGGCAAACGAAGGAAACCTGGGTGTAATCTTCCGGGGGTGTCTCTGTCCGGGGCAAGGAATAGACCTCGTAGTATGTGCGGTTCTTTTCCTTGACGATGCGATAGTAGTTTTGAGAGTACAACGGCCCATATTTTATGCTGTTCAGCATTTGCTCCTTTTTGGCTTCCCGCAGGATGGCCGCCAGGGTGTCGCAGAAATCCACAGTACGGATTTTCTTGCGCTTTGTGGGGCCGATCTGCGTTTTCTTCCTTACGGAGTCATACCGCATACTCCGGCGAATGGTGAGACACTGTTCCTTCAGGTCGATGTCCTGCCAGGTCAGCCCGCACACCTCGCCGATACGAAGCCCGGCAAAATAGGCAATCTGGATAGGCAGTAACGCGGGATTATGCTTTTTCTTCAAAAGCTCATTCAGTGCCAAATACTGCTCATGGGAGATTGTCGGCGTTTCAACGGGAAGGTCGCCTGTGCCATCTTCGGTGAACAGCTCATATTCATCGTCTTTGACCCGTTTCACCACATACTGCATCGGGTTGAAGGTAATCAGCCTTTTGGGGAAAACCGCAAACCGGAAGGAGTTTTGAAGCACTGCCGAATACTGGCCCAGCGAGCCTTTGCTCAAAGCCTCAACGGTTTTTCCATCGGGACTTGTTCCTCCGAAGCTCAACAAATCCATATAGCTTTGCAGATGGTCGGAAGTTACCGTCTTGAGCTTGCGCTTACCAATGGGGTGCTTCTTGATACGGGAAACAGTGTTGATGTAGGCCGTCACCGTCCCATCACTCAACGAGCCGGGTTTCAGTTCTTCCTCCACCCACATATCCAGCATATCTCCCAAAGTGATGTTCTTGGCCTGCGCCAGAAACATCTTGGTTTCATAGTCCTCCATCGCCTTACGGAGCAGAGACTCGGTTTCACTCTTGCTTTCCGTTCCCGGAAATTCTTTCTGAACACGGTTGCCGCTGGCATCCTCTACATAAAAGCGATAGTACCACTTCTTTCCTTTCTTTCTTACAGATCCTTTTGCCATAGCAAACTCCTTTCTATGCTGGCAAACGGAACCGTAGTGATGTGTCACCCTGATTATAGCAAAGGGTGGCCAATCTATCAAACATACCGCTTGCTAAATTTCAAGGTTTCAATATTTACTTCACTGCAAGGACCTGATTGCGGTCCAGAAGGTCGCGGCCCTCGTTGATCTGCATGAAACAGCAAATCACATCCACGCGGACAATAGATTTACGCCCAATCCGCAGGACCGGAATTTTTCCCCAATCCACAAGGCGGCGGAGGGTGTTGCGTCCAATGCCGGTATAGTCGGCAGCTTCTTCAATCGTCATGCCGATCTTACCAAAGCCCGCAGGCTGAACAGCGGAGTATCTTTCTGTATGAGTACGCCCGGAAGTCCCGGACGGAATATTCGCATAACAAACAGGCGAATTTGAAGTCATAATTGTTCGCCTCCTTCGAGAACAAAAAAGCAACCGCGCCGATCTGGTTGGAGCCGTTGTAACATACGGCGCACTTCGGCGCGGCTGCCTTGACTTTTCAGTAACTTCAAGCCCGCTGTATTTGCCACGCATCCCCAGCGGTGGGGATATTACAGGCCGCCCCTGGCAGGGCTGTCATAACTCCGCAGCATCGTTCAAGGCGTGTGCCGCAGGGTTCCCCCTCAAGTCTGTGGGAGGTCGTGAGAAAGTATCTTTAACCCCCGCGCTGTCATCGCGCCCGGAGTGCCTGTCCGGGTCTAAGGTATGCGTTGATCGCTCGGATAGCTTGTCCCATCACCTCCTTGAAGCTATCGTCCTGGCGGCGCACCTTATGTCGCTCATCACGCGGGTTTCGTACCTGCAATACCGTATATTCAGTTGTCATGGTTCTGTGAAGGGTGAGGAAAATGTGTCCTTCACCTATCACATTTTTTAAGGCCGTTTGTTAGCTATTTTTGAGTCCCGCTACGAAATTTTTTTGAAATTTTTTTGATTGCCCTGGCAAGCGAACGGGAAACGCTGGCTTTCGTTACTCCTTCGAGCTTTGCAATCTCCGTAACGGACTTTTCCTCGGCACAGTACATCCAAATACGCCGGTACTGCTTGGCGTTCAAAATGCTCCTGAGTTCAGCCAGCCGCCGCTCCGTCAGAGCTTTCTTTACGGCCTGCATATCAGCCTCAATGAGCTTCGAGAAAAATGCATCTTCTGCGGACTGGACTGTACCGATTACATCCAGGCACTCATTCAGATCCATGCGGTTGTCGTTGAAGCTGCGGCCGCTTTTTTCTCTCTCGTGATAATCCTCATCAGACCAGGCTTTCCATTTCAGAAATTCTTCCTCACTGGAAAAGTCGGCGCGGGTGAGCCGGATGTGTCCGCTGACGCTTATGTATATAATGCTGTCCTGATCGTGTTTATTCAGGGCATATTCGCTTTTCTTATCAAACATACTTGTCCTCCATTTCAATTCAGGGGTTGACGGGTGAATTGAAATGGGGGCGGTGGAGATCGGCACCCTACGGAGAACCGCAGGATATGACAAAAAACGCCTGACTGGATATAATCCAGCCAGACGCCATCTGGTGTATTTTGATGCTGCCTTACATCGTATAGTTCATCTTCTTGGGTATAAATCCCCGTTGCCGGGGACAGGCTTTTTTTGGCAGGTAAATTCCTGCCGGATTATGTCGAAACCCTCTGTGCTTCACGGCGGCTCCCTCCTAAAGCCGCCGTAACATTCAGCACAGGGTCGTCATCCTCATAAGGGCATGGAGAACGGCGGCCTTGAAATGTATTTCAAAACCGCCGCCGGGGTAAAAATGCAAATTGCGCGCACAAAGCCACCTGCCCCGCAACGGTTTTTTTCTTTCCCCGTTTAGCGGGGCAGGATAGTTTACTTATTCGGTTTTAGTCTTGTTCGGCTGCCTCTTTCAGCCGCGAAAAGCTCTCATCGCTGATAATGTGTTCAATCCGGCAGGCATCGGCCTCCGCAGTTTTTGGGTCAACACCTGCGGCGATAAGCTGCTCGGTAAAGAAGCAGTGGCGCTCATAGATTTTTTCAGCCACCTCGCGGCCCACATCGGTCAGATGGAGAAAATGATCTTCGTCCATCGTGAGAAAGCCGCCGTCTTTCAAAGTGTTTACTGCCACACATACGCTTGGCTTTGATACTCCCATGTGCCGGGCAACATCCACGGAACGCACCATACCGAGTTTCTTTTGGAGAACGAGAACGCTTTCCAGATAGTCCTCCCCGGACGCATGAAGTTTCATCTTTCATCTCCTTTTCCTTTGTGGCCCGAAGAATAATTCTAACTGCTGTTTATTTTGCAAATTCCAGCCGCCATGCCAACTCACTTCTCCATTTTCAATGAAAATGAAGTAATCACAGCATCTTTCTATCAATTCCGGGTCATGCGTAATAATGAACAATGTTTTTCCCGCTTTTTGCAATTTTCTAAGCACATTTGCGACTTCCTCCATGTGGCGAAAGTCTAATCCGCTGGTCGGTTCATCAAAAATCATGATTTCCCGGCCAGATGCCACAGCGCTGGCTACTGCCACTCGTTGTTGCTGACCACCAGACAAAGACATAGGATGCCGTTCAGTAAATGGCGTCAAATTTAGATCAGATAAAATTTTCTCTGCTATTGGCCGATTTTCTTCTTCGTCTCCATCCATACTCAAAAGAACTTCATCCAACACATCTTCTGTAAAAAGTTGATGGCTTGGATTTTGCATCACCATATAACATTGATTGAGACGTTTTTTTCGTAAGTAAGTTTTCCCCTTTATCGTAATTGCCCCGGATGCCTTTTTTTCCAAACCACATAAGCAACGGGCGAAAGTTGTTTTTCCTGCGCCATTATTGCCTATAACCCCCACAATGCTGCCTTGTGGAATTACAAGATGTTCAACTTTTAACACTAAACTCTCAGCATACGCAAATCGGAAATCGGATAAAATGATTTCGTCTTTGTTCTTTGCTGTAAAAGTGTGATGATTGTGGAATGTCACCGGGTAAAGAGAACGAAGTCCCATACGCGATATTTCATCCGGGGGGATTTTTCGGAAATCAGCTATTGAGAAGTCATTCTCAATCTGTCCGTCTTTCATGTAAAGAACGCGGTCTGCCAAATCCATTAAATAACTTAGTCTGTGTTCAGCAATTAAAATAGTTTTGCCTTGATTTTTCCAAAGTGTAATAACTTCTGCAAGTTCACGAATAGATTTTATATCCAGATTGGAAGATGGTTCATCTAATACAAAAACCTCCGGCTCCATCATGGCTGCCGACGCACAAGCTATTTTTTGCTTTTCTCCTCCTGAAAGCGCAAAGATACTTCTGTCCATCAACGTTTCAATATGCAGCTCCGCCACTGTTCTTTTCATCCGGGCGATAATCTCATTTTCCGCTATCCCCAAGTTTTCACATCCGAAAGCCAATTCAGAATTTGTATCAACGGCAAAAAACTGACTCCGTGGATTTTGAAATACCGAGCCTGTCAGAGAAGCAATTTCGTACAACGGTTTTTCTACAATACTTTTCCCATCAATAAAAACGCTCCCCTCAAGCCGTCCCTCATAATAGCTTGGTATAAGTCCGTTTAACAGCCTGGTCAATGTGGTTTTCCCACAGCCTGACTCACCGCAGAGCAGGACAACCTGACCGTCCGGAATCGTAAAATTGATGTTATGAAGCTGCCCGGCATGATCGCCGTTTTCATAGGCAAAAGAAACATTTTGAAATTCAATCATGCCAACACCCCCAGCAGTCCAATTTTCCGTAAGATGGTCAGAATAAAAAGCACAGCACAAAATGTAATGAGAACTATATCTAATGCCTTAAACCCGATCTTGCAGATATTAGTACGACGTACTGGCGCTCCAAGTCCGCGGGTTAAAGCCGCCGCAGACAATTCCTCACCAATTTTAATAGAGCAAATCATCATCGGGACAAACCGATATTCCAGCATTTTGACAGTTTTCTTCCCGCCAAACCGAATCCCCCGCATCCGCATAGCGTCACCAATCGCATGGTATTCCTCGCCCACTGTGGGGAAAAAGCGGAACATAACAGACAGAGGAATAATCAGCTTTTCCGTCAAATGAATACGTTGCATGGCGGCTACAAGCTCACTGACTGTTGTTGTACGAACGGTGTAATATCCCATTGCCAGTCCTGGCAACACACGGGAAATAAAGCCGCACAAAAAGAGCAAAACAAAATTTGTAGCCCCGGTAGTCACAGGCACAACAAACTGTTCCCCAAGATAGCAGGTCACATAAATGATCACGCAAACGAGAGCCGCTTTCTTTTTTCCAAAACAGAAAAGTAGCAGAATGGGGATAGCGGTCAGCATTGGCTTTGTAACCAACGCAAGACCGCCGCCCTCGCCGCCGAGAACCAAAAAGCAAATAGTAATCAACACGATTAGTTTTGTGCGCGGATCGAGAGTAACTCCCTTTGATTTTTTTGAGGCACTCAGCAATTCCCAGGACATTATGCTATTCCTGCTTTCTTGAAATGCTTTTTCAACAGGCTCTTTCCAATCAAACCACCCACAAGTCCGCTGATAAAGCAAACGATTAACAGCACAACCGCCATCCAATTTGGCAGGTAAGTTTGAATCGTATCGGCCCATGCCTGACCATAGCTTTCAACTGCGTGCTGAAAGTAAGCCTCTCTGGTTACAAATACCGCCATATAGTTGCCGATATACCAAAGGCTGAATACTCCATTTGTTACGATACTCATTTTTGCGCTGGAATATCTTCCAGCTTTCCATACAAGGTCAGCCAAAAGTCCAGCAATTACTCCTGTAATAAGGCTCCAATATCCCATACCAGTCAAAAGCATGACAAGGCCCATCAAAATGCCCATAATGGTAATCATGCCAAATTTTTTTGTTTTCGTCAGAAAGAGCATAAAGGGGATGCCTCCGACAATCGGGCAGATAATCGTCATTAGCGGATACATAATTGGAATCAGGCTTAAAAAAGCCAGCGCACAGGTAATGACAAGATAGATGGCTGAATAAATGCCAACTGTAACAAGGTCTTTTGCTCCAATCCGAGCCGTTTTCGTATTCATAGTAATCAATCCTCCTGACTTTTTGTGTTTATTGTCCATGTTTGACTATTATAACCGTCGCTATACTCCAAAAGTTAAGCCGTCGAAAAGCTGCAATGCATGCTCTCTGAAGGAACTTTGCTTGCCCAAGCTTTGTGGAAGGCGCTCCGCAAAAACCTACATAGAATCCAATTTACAGGGGGAAGAACCATGAGAAAACTGCTCAACACCCTGTTTGTGACTTCACCGGACACCTATTTGGCGCTCGACGGAGAAAATGTAGTGGTCTACCGGGAAGAGGAAACCGTATTGCGCGTTCCTTTGCATACACTAGAACAGATCTTATATTTCGGCTATAAGGGAGCAAGCCCTGCGTTGATGGGGGCATGTACTGATCGGGGAATCCGTTTGGCCTTTCTAACCCCCAATGGCCGCTTTTTAGCTGCGGCATGCGGAAAAGCTCAGGGAAATGTTTTATTGCGCATCCAACAGGTGCGTGTCTCGGACGACCCGGTCACGCGGACCCGTTATGCGAGAAACTTTGTTTTTGGAAAAGTGTTTAATAGCCGTTGGGTTTTAGAACGTACAACGCGTGACCACGCGATGCGCGTGGATGTTGCCGGTCTAAAACAAGTTTCGAAACAAATGAGTGATTTATTGCCCTCCATACGGGAATGCACCAGCGATGAACAACTGCGTGGATTCGAGGGGGCTGCGGCGGAACAATACTTCCGTGTATTCGATCAGTGCATCTTACAAAACAAAAAGGCCTTCTATTTTCATGGAAGGAACCGCCGCCCGCCGCTGGACAATGTCAATGCGCTGCTTTCGTTTGTATACACATTGTTGGCCAATGATTGCTGCGCTGCCTTGGAAGCGGTTGGATTGGACCCATACATTGGATTTTTGCACCGGGAGAGGCCCGGCAGAACCTCCTTGGCATTGGACTTAATGGAAGAACTGCGCAGCATTTTTGCAGATCGCTTTGTGCTGTCTCTGATTAACAATCGTGTGATCATAGAAAAAGGGTTCTATCAACAGGAGACGGGAGCTGTTCGAATGGATGATGAAACGCGAAAAGCCGTACTAACTGGATGGCAGACAAAAAAGCAGGAACAGATTCAGCATCCATTTTTGCAGGAAAAAATTCCATGGGGATTAGTCCCCTATGTGCAGGCAATGCTGCTCAATCGTTGCTTGCGTGGGGATTTGGACGAATACCCACCGTTTTTGTGGAAATGAGGAAATGCTATGTTGGTCTTAATCACTTATGATGTCAATACAGAAACAGCGGCAGGCAGGAAACGGCTTCGAAAAGTCGCAAAACAGTGTGTGAACTACGGCCAACGGGTTCAAAATTCGGTTTTTGAATGTATTTTGGATGCCGCACAGTGCTTCCAAGTGAAGCACATCTTAGAGCAGATCATCGATCCAAAACAGGACAGTCTACGCTTTTATTACTTGGGAAACAATTATAAAACGAAAGTGGAACATATAGGAGCAAAACCCACGTATGAAGCGGAAGGTGTTCTTATGGTTTAGGAAAGTGCGAACCGGAAGCGCACAGACAAGTCCAAGGGGGTTCGCACGGAATTTGAGATGATTTTCTTATAGCAGAGGAGGCGATATTTCTATATCGAATGGATCGGTGTTAGATTATAGGATAGATTGTACAATCGATAGATGTACAAATGTGATATAATTGTTTGTATTTGCTGTCACCCTCCGTGTGGAGGGTGTGGATTGAAATCTCTAACCTTGGCGGTGTTTCTGCACAGAGATTGTCACCCTCCGTGTGGAGGGTGTGGATTGAAATGGAAAATTGAAAGGAGCGTTAACCATGAAAAAGATGTCACCCTCCGTGTGGAGGGTGTGGATTGAAATTGGCATGCTGGGTAATATGCAAAGCGAAAGCACCAGTCACCCTCCGTGTGGAGGGTGTGGATTGAAATAGGTAACACAAAGTCATCAATCGTCCAAACACCTGTCACCCTCCGTGTGGAGGGTGTGGATTGAAATCAGAAATGTCCATCAGGTGTCCTCCTCTCCCTCCGTCACCCTCCGTGTGGAGGGTGTGGATTGAAATTTGGTCGTTGTTTGGTCATTATTTGTGCTCAAAGTCACCCTCCGTGTGGAGGGTGTGGATTGAAATGCTTTAAACCCCGCAAAACTGGCACTAACTTTTAGTCACCCTCCGTGTGGAGGGTGTGGATTGAAATTATATCTGCTATAGCCTGAAACACCGGATAAAACTGCGTCACCCTCCGTGTGGAGGGTGTGGATTGAAATACCATATCAATTGTCAATTCAATAGGAAAATAAAGCGTCACCCTCCGTGTGGAGGGTGTGGATTGAAATAAAATATCTGGCAGGCTATTGTAGATCTACCTGCAAGTCACCCTCCGTGTGGAGGGTGTGGATTGAAATTCTCCGGGCGGTTGTTTGCCCTGCTGGAGTATGGTCACCCTCCGTGTGGAGGGTGTGGATTGAAATTGGAGGAAACAGTACGGAGGAGTGTAATGGATATAGTCACCCTCCGTGTGGAGGGTGTGGATTGAAATCCAAATTCTTTTTTTCCACTCTTGTGTAGTCATGTCACCCTCCGTGTGGAGGGTGTGGATTGAAATTTGTTTGATTTCTGTAATCTCTCGCGTCCCCTCTAGTCACCCTCCGTGTGGAGGGTGTGGATTGAAATTAACGTTGCTAAAACTTTGGAAAATATGGAGCTGGTCACCCTCCGTGTGGAGGGTGTGGATTGAAATCGTTTCCTGTGGTTATATTATATAACTCCTTATGTCACCCTCCGTGTGGAGGGTGTGGATTGAAATCAGGATCAGTGCGCGAGTGAGCAGTGCGCGTAAGTCACCCTCCGTGTGGAGGGTGTGGATTGAAATCTGACCAATATGCCTGTTCCCCTATGGCATTTTGTCACCCTCCGTGTGGAGGGTGTGGATTGAAATAAGTATGTTGTGTCTTGTCGCTGCTATGCTGGTGTCACCCTCCGTGTGGAGGGTGTGGATTGAAATCGGACAGCAGCAAAGTCTTACGGGAAGTAAACTGTCACCCTCCGTGTGGAGGGTGTGGATTGAAATTCTCCGGGCGGCTGTTTGCCCTGCTGGAGTATGTGTCACCCTCCGTGTGGAGGGTGTGGATTGAAATCCTCGCAGGATTGCATAGCGTAGCAAGCGCTCCGTCACCCTCCGTGTGGAGGGTGTGGATTGAAATTGAGGTGGCAAAAACGATCGCCGACCGGGTAAACGTCACCCTCCGTGTGGAGGGTGTGGATTGAAATCGTATACTGCACGCAAAGCCGTTGCGAAAGTACGGTCACCCTCCGTGTGGAGGGTGTGGATTGAAATCTGCTACCACTTCAAAGTGCTCCGTTCTTTCTACGGTCACCCTCCGTGTGGAGGGTGTGGGTTGAAATACCTGTCCGATGTTTACCCTGACAGATCCCTTGACCATTCTCTATACGGAAAGCGCGGCTGAAACACACTATGGACGAAGTTTATTGATAAGATTTTGCTGGGAGTGTCCGTGTATAAGTGTGATAGGTGAGAGGTTGACACAGTCCTCCTTTTTGCGATAAGATTAAACAATATAAAGTGGTTTGCAACCAAAGCAACACAATTGCATGGGAGGTGGCAGTATGCGAACGATTTGCGGAGTAGCAGCATCCAAGGGAATCGCAATCGGAAAGCTCTGCATCCGGCAGAATCCTGCAGAGATGAAAAACATGCCGCCTGCTGCCGATGCAAACATTGAGATTCAGCGCCTGTATGCTGCGCGCACGGCAGCAGAGCGGAAGATCAACAAGCTCTATCGCCAAGCGCTACATAAATTTGGAGCCGAAGATTCGTTGATTTTTAAAAGTCATATTATGCTCTTGGAAGATCATGAATTTTTTGATCATATCCAAAGCCACATTCTTCACGATCATATGACAGCAGAGTCGGCCGTTTATATGACCGCCCAGCATTTTTATCAGTTTTTTTCTGAGATGGAAGACGAGTACATGCGGGCGCGTGACACGGATATTCGGGATGTCGCTAGGCATTTGCTGCGCTATTTAAATCCGGATTACGCAGAACAGTTGAATGGAATGCGGGAAAAGGGAATTGTAGCTGTGGAAGAGCTCTTACCAAGCGAGGCGGTTACATTTAATCGCAGAAAAGTGCTTGCTTTTTTATCGAAAAGCGGTTCCCGTTACTCGCATGCCGCAATCCTTTTGCGTAATGCAGGGATCCCCTATGTGGTTGGCTTGGAGGATTCCTATCAATCTTTGGTCCAGGCAGAGACCGTGGTTGTGGATGGTTTTACAGGCGACGTCGTTTTAAATCCAGATACTATGGCGCTGAGAGAATATGGCGAAAAGCAATATGAATACTTTTTGCATTTGCATGCGCTTCATGAATTGCGCGGCTGTCCCTCTGTGACGCGGGATGGCTATCGCATCGACATCCATGCCAATATTGGGCATGTGGAAGATGTGCAGCAGGTTTTGGACAATGACGCCGATGGAATCGGCCTACTGCGTACAGAGTTCCTTTATTTGGGGAACAATATGGATTGTTCCGAAGAGGGGCAGTTCCAAGCCTATAAAAAAGTTCTGGAAAAGATGCAGGGGAAGCGCGTGGTCATCCGGACACTCGATGTCAGCGAAGAGCCGGAGATCAGCCAGTGGCGCTATGGAGACCGCGTCAATCCTGCTATGGGGTTTCGGGCGATACGCTTCAGCTTGCGCCGGCCGGATTTGTTTTTGACACAGCTTCGGGCAATTTTGCGGGCGTCCGTCTATGGGAAAGCTGCGGTTCTATTTCCGGTTGTGACATCCGAAGAGGAGGTTATAAAGGCGAAAGCATTGTTGCAACAAGCACGTGCGTCGTTGGAAGCAGAAGGAGTTCCGGTGGCTGACAAGATTGAAATAGGGATTATGATCGAAACACCGGCCGCGGTTATTCTGAGCGACCGTCTTGCATCGATGGTGGATTTTTTTAGCATTGGAACGAACGATTTGACACAGTACATTCTCGCAACAGACCGAATGAATGATTCGATCGCTTCGTTGTATAATCCACGGCATCCAGCGGTACTTCGCATGATTGATATGACGGTGGCAAACGCCAAGAAGCATGGAATCTGGACAAGCATCTGCGGTGAATCGGCGGCAGATGCGGAACTGTTACGATTTTACCTTGCGATGGGGGTGGAAGAGCTTTCTGTCGCTCCATCTGCGGTGTTGGAATTGCGCCGTATCGTGCGGCAAACAACGCTTGGAAAGCATAAAGATCGGATTATCCAAAAATATTGCAACGGATAGAAAACGATTGGCAGAAAGAGGACGTGGCTTTCATGTCCTTTTTCTATATAGCGTGCGATCATGCGCATCGAGAAAAAGATTCATTACATCCCTGAAATGTGTGCGGAGAGATGGATGGGGTGTGTTTCCATAATAAAATGATAGAGAAAGAATGAGGGTTCAAACGATGGCAAAGACATTGGTATTGGCGGAAAAACCGTCTGTCGGAAGAGAGCTGGCGCGGGTGCTTGGATGCAGGCAGGGCGGCAATGGGTATCTGTCCGGTGGGCAATATATTGTGACATGGGCGTTGGGACATCTTGTGGAGCTGGCTGAACCGGAGGCGTACGGAGAACAGTACAAGACTTGGAGCATGGATACCCTGCCGATGCTGCCGGAAAAAATGGAATTGAAAGTCATTCCTGAAACGAGCAAGCAATATAGCGTTGTAAAAAAATTGTTGCATAGTCCGGAAGTTGGCTCCTTGGTTATTGCAACGGACGCCGGCCGGGAGGGAGAACTGGTCGCACGCTGGATCTTGGAAAAAGCAGGCTTCCATAAGCCAGTCAAACGCCTGTGGATCTCTTCCCAAACGGATCGCGCCATCCGCGAGGGGTTTGCAAACTTAAAGGATGGAAAGGCGTATTATAACCTGTATATGTCGGCCCAGTCCCGTGCAGAAGCGGATTGGCTGGTCGGGCTCAATGTCACCCGCGCGCTGACCTGCAAATTTAACGCACAGCTATCTGCGGGGCGTGTGCAGACGCCGACCTTGGCGTTGCTTGTTCAGCGGGAAGAGGAGATTCGCCGCTTTGTCCCGAAAGACTACTATACAGTTCGCGCTGACCTGGGAAACTTCTTTGTGACTTGGCACAATGGCAAGAATCAGACCGCAATTTCAGACAAGGAGAAGGCAGATGCCATCGCGGAGAAGATCCGAGAAAAGAAGTTTCGCATCACCGAAGTAAAAAAAACATTTGGTTCGACACCGCCACCGATGCTCTATGACCTGACAGAATTGCAGCGCGATGCAAATAAATTGTACCAATACTCCCCCAAGCAGACGTTAAACATCATGCAGCGGCTGTATGAAACCCATAAAGCGCTTACGTATCCCCGCACGGATTCCCGGTATCTGACTGCAGATCTTGTACCGACGCTGCCGGAGCGCCTGCGTGCGGTGAACCACGGGGAGTTTGGCCCCATTGTAGGGGAGATATTCCGTACCCGGAAGAGCATTTCCCATGCGTGCGTCAACAATGCGAAGGTGACCGATCATCATGCGATCATCCCCACGGAGGAGCAGGTCAATTTGCTCAGCTTGAACCAGGAAGAGAGAAGGATCTATACGCTGGTCGTCAAACGGTTCCTGACCTGTTTCTATCCGAGCTATGACTTTAAGAAAATCCGTGTGGAATTGACCGCTGAGGGCGAGTCGTTTTCTGCGGCCGGCCGTGAGATTATCGAGCTGGGGTGGAAAAAGGTCGAAAAAGGCATCGAAGAGGACGAAGAAGAAGCCGCAGAGCAGGTGCTTCCAAACCTGCGCCAAGGGGATTCCTTTGTGTGTAAAAACATCCAACTCAAAGCGCAGAAAACCGCTCCGCCTGCCCGCTATACAGAGGCGACGCTCCTTTCCGCTATGGAGAATCCTTCAAAGTTCATCGAGGATAAAAAGATGAAGGAATATATCGGCGGCGGACTGGGAACGCCTGCTACCCGCGCGGACATCATTGAAAAGCTGTTCAGTTCCTTTTATGTAGAGAAGAGAGGGAATTCGCTGGTTCCAACGTCGAAAGGCATGCAACTGATCGGCCTTGTGCCGCCGGATCTGAAGGAACCTCTTCTCACAGCGCGCTGGGAACAGCGGTTGGAAGGGATCAGCCAGGGCAAAGAAAATCGGGGTGCTTTTATCAAAGAGATCAAGGGATACGCGACCGCTTTGGTCAAAACGGTTGCCAATAGCGAGGCGACCTATGTGCACGAAAACATGACCCAGAAGATATGCCCGGAGTGCGGAAAGCATCTGCTGATGGTCAACACCAAAAAAGGCAAAATGTTGGTATGCCAGGACCGGGAATGCGGCTATCGCCGCAATGTTGTGACGGAGACGCGGGTGCGCTGCCCCAATTGCCATAAGTTTATGGAACTCTTTGGCGAGGGGGACAATAAGACATTCGCATGCCGCTGCGGTTTCCGCTCCAAGGCGGATAAGTTTTTTGAAAGCCGGGAAAAGCGGTCCAGTGCATCGAAACGGGATGTACAACAGTATTTGAGAAATCAAAACCAGAAGAAAGATCCAGGCGTCAGTGCATTTGCAGCCGCGTGGGCGAAGAGCTTAGAAGCGGCGAAGAAAAAAGGATCAGAATGAGCATGTGGATTCGCACAAAAACATTCTGGAAATCCTTGTTATTTCATGTGTAATATTTTATAATAAGAATAGAGGGTACAACAAATTTTTGGAAGCTTCATTCTACATCACAGGGAGGGCGTTTCGATGAAACCGTTTGTGATTACAGTCGCGCGCGGATATGGAAGCGGTGGCAAGACAATCGGCAAAATGTTGGCGGAGGATCTGGGCGTCAAATATTACGATATGGAGTTGTTGCGGCTTGCATCCGACGAAAGTGGGATCAATGAGCACCTTTTTGCAGAGGTGGATGAGAAGCTCAAAACGCCGCGTCTGTTTAAGCCGCGTAAAAGTGCGTACACAGGCGAAGTGATTCCCCCAGATAGCGAAGATTTTGTTTCCGATCAGAATTTATTTAATTATCAGGCAAAGGTGATCCGCGATTTAGCGGAGAAAGAATCCTGTGTGATTATTGGGCGGTGCGCAGATTTTGTATTAAAAGACTACAAAAACGTTGTGCGCGTATACGTACACGCCCCGTTTGACTATTGCGTAGAAAAGACCATGATGGTTCATGGAAATATGGACGAAGAGGAGGCCAAACGGTATATCCGCAAAGTGGACAAACGCCGTGGGGATTACTATCTCTATTTTACTGGACGCGATTGGCATAATGCAGATAACTACGACCTTTGCCTCAACAGCAGCGACCTTGGCTGGGAAAAATGTGTGGCGCTAGTAAAGGCTTATATGGAGATTAAACTCGGCGATTAAAGGCGCCGTTCGTTGTAAAAAGCTCCCCTCGGATTCTTTCTTGAGAATCCGAGGGGAGCTTTTATAGATGTTGAATGGCAAAGGCCTTTCCATATTTCCAGGGGGAGGCCAAGGATTCCGTCCTCTCCTGGAAAACAGATATCCCTTTGACGCGGTTTTAAATGGGCAATCGCTTTAAAATGCCTCACGATGGCGCTGATGGCGAAGTTCCCGGCGTTTTTCACCGGCTTCCCATTCGGCACGATCTTGGAAATTCTCCAGAATCAGCCCGGGAACAGCGGTAGGGTTGCCCTGGTCATCCAAGGCGACTTCCACCAGATAGGCGGTGTTTACAAGTTTTCGCTCCCCGGAGAGGCTTTCCACAAAACTATCGACGCGCACTTCCATAGAGGTACGCCCGACGTAGGTGATTTTCCCATGCAGGACGACTGTACTGTTCGCATAAACCGCTTCTTTAAATTGGAGATTATCAATTGCGGCGGTTGTGACATTCCGATTGGAATGTCGCCGCGCGACGATTCCGCCTACAACATCAATCCAGGCGGCCAGCTGTCCGCCGAATACGCGGCCAGCCCCATTCAAATGGTTAGGCATGATGGCTTGTACCTGTTCGACTTCAGAGTCTGCCACACGTTTTGCAGGGATGTTGGATTCCATAGGATCATTCCTTTAAACATGATTTTGGAGTGCAGGATTTTGAATAGGTGTGGATCTGTTGGCGCCAAGGCCCTTTTGAAGGCCACACTTGCACAGAATACCAATCACAAAAAATTTACGATTTACCTGGATTCCAAGATTTTCTTTTCTAATTATAACGTAAAATGCCCGGTTCTGTAAAGCTGGTTTGTACAAGAGGCTGAAAGAATGAACAAAAGATTGCAATCAGCCTGGTAGAGGTAACAGGATTGTAGTTGCACCAGGTAGTTTTTGTAGCTATAATGGTTCCTATGCAGAAAGGAGGCGGTGAGATGCCGGAAGAGTCTTGTTGCGCCATCCTTGTCGCGGCGGGAAACTCCAGCCGCATGGGGATGGGAATGTCCAAGCAGTTCCTTTTGTTGGGGGGGAAGCCGGTTATTGTACATACGCTGCTTGCCTTTGAGCGGGCGGCGAGCATTTCCAGCATCGTTGTAGTTTGCCGCCCGGAGGATCAGGCAGCTGTACAGTGTTTAGCGGATCAGCATGCAATTGGAAAGTTGTGCGCCGTTGTAGCGGGGGGAGCGACCCGGCAGCGCTCTGTCGCTGCGGGACTGGCTGCCGTACCAAAGGAAACGGAGTATTTGGCTATTCATGATGGGGCGCGTCCGCTGATTCGCCCTGAGGAGATCGACGCCACCGTACAGGATGCCCGGACTTATGGAGCTGCCGCGCTTTGCACGTTGGTGAAAGATACGATTAAAATGCAGAATACGGATGGATTTGTTTGTTCTACGCCGGATCGCAGCTCCCTGCGCGCGGTGCAGACTCCGCAGGTTTTTGAACGGGGTCTCTACGAACAGGCGATGCAAGTTGCAGCGCAAGAAGGCGCGGATTATACGGACGACTGCCAACTGGTGGAGCATTTGGGAAAAATGGTCCATTTGGTCACCGGCGGTTATACAAATATCAAGATTACAACCCCGGAGGACCTCCCTGCGGCGGAGGCGCTCCTCAAGAAAGAAAGGGGCGATCCTATGCGAATTGGGCACGGCTACGATGTCCACCGGCTGGTGCCCGGCCGGAAACTGGTTTTGGGTGGTGTTGAAATCCCTTATGATAAAGGCCTTTTGGGGCATTCGGATGCCGATGTATTGACCCATGCCGTGATGGATGCGTTGCTGGGAGCAGCGGCGCTGGGCGATATTGGAACATGGTTCCCGGACACAGACCCAGCTTACAGCGGCGCAGACAGCTTGGCGCTGCTGCGGCAGGTGGTCCATATCTTGCAGAAACACGGCTGCCGGATTGTAAATATCGACGCGACGGTTTTGGCCCAGGAACCAAAGCTCAAGCCTTATATTGAGATGATGCGCAGCCGTTTGGCTGAGGCGAGTGGAATGGAACTTGGGCAGGTTAGCGTGAAGGCTACAACGGAAGAAGGGCTCGGATTTACAGGGGAAAAGCAGGGGATCGCCGCTCATGCGGTGTGCTTGTTGGAAAAATAAAGGGGCAGGTTGTTCTTTCTAAGGAAATAGTCAAAGGGCTTGTTTGTAGCATACTCTGGTAATAAAAACAGAGAGGTGATACTTGTGGGCAAGCCTATGCTTATGGTTAGCTCCATCACATACGCGATGAAGGGGCGAGACCTGCTTTTTCAACACGGGATCAAGTCCTATGTAGAGAGAACACCGCACAGCAATGAAAACGCTGGATGCGGATACAGTATATATGTCCCCAACCGCACCGACGAGGCGGAGGCCATTTTGACACGAGCTGGCATTCGGGTCCTGGGCCGGACGGAAAGGGAGGACGTGGGATGATTTATTTCGATAACGCCGCGACCACCTACCCAAAGCCGCCGCAGGTGATTCGTGCAGTTGACGAAGCGATGCGAAAATACGGGGCAAATCCAGGCCGGGCAGGCCATACGATGTCCATGGAGACAGCGGAAGAGCTGTACCGGTGCCGGACGGCTGTGGCAGAATTTTTCCACGCGCCAGGCCCAGAGTGCGTAGTGTTTACACTCAATTGTACGCAAGCGATCAATTTCGTCTTAAAAGGTGTGTTAAAATCCGGGGATCATGTGGTCACCTCCAATTTGGAGCACAATGCCGTCATGCGCCCTCTCCAAGCGCTCCAAAAGAGGGGCGTCACTTATACAGAGGCGCAGGTAGTCCCTGGGGATAACGACGCTACGGTAGACGCCTTCCGGAAGGCACTGCGCGCCAATACCAAATTGATCGTCTGCACGCATGTTTCCAATGTGTGGGGCATTCGTCTGCCCATTGAGCGTTTAGCTGCACTGGGGCACGAGTATGGGGTCCCGATTGCTGTGGATTGCGCACAAAGCGCGGGCGTGCTGCCGGTTGATATGCAGGAGTTTCAATTCGACTATCTCTGTGTGGCTGCCCATAAAGGGCTCTATGCCCCCATGGGGACGGGAATTTTGATTACACCGCATGGGGCGTCCATGGAAACGTTGATGGAAGGCGGGACCGGGACGGCATCCATCTCATTGGAGCAACCGGAGACCATGCCCGACCGCCTGGAAAGTGGGACCATCAACATCCCGGGGATTGCCGGGATACGTGCAGGGATTTCTTTTGTGAAAAGCAAGGGGATTGAACGGATCTACCGGCATGAGCTGGGGCTGATCCAGGCATTATACCGAAGCCTATCCAAGATGGAAGGGGTTCAGCTTTACACACCGGAGCCTGTGGAGCCGTACTTTGCCCCTGTGCTTTCCTTCAATATAAAGGAGGCCAACAGCGAGGCTGTAGCGCAGAGGTTAAATGCGGCGGGGATCGCCGTCCGTGCGGGGTTGCACTGTGCGCCTAGGGCTCACGAGAGCTTTGGGACTTTGCAGCAGGGGGCTGTGCGTGTATGCCCGTCCGCCTTTAATAATATGAATGAGATCCGTGCGTTCTCCAACACGGTTATGAAAATTCATAGAAAATAGGGGAAAAGCATTTGCATATCCCATTAATTGTGATAATATTATATTGGATATTTTTATTATATGAAGGCATACGAACGTTAAAAATAGATTGAGAGCTTGTGAAAAGCGGAAGATAGTGGGTGCAAGAGAATATGGATTTTATTACCGGGCTTTGGGATACATTTGTTGCGTTGATCCATACTTTCAGTTTGAGCGACGCATTGGATGTATTGCTGGTCTCCTTTATTATTTATAATGGAATTAAGTTGATCCGCGAAACACGGGCAGAGCAACTGGTCAAGGGAATCATCATCCTGATGGGGGTCTATGCTGCCTCTGTTGTGATCCATTTGAACATGATGAGGACCTTATTGGATTATTTTTTCAATTTTACCATTATTGCCCTGTTGGTGATCTTTCAGCCAGAAATTCGCCGTGCGTTGGAGCAAATTGGCCGCAGCAAATTGGGTGGGAAATATTGGTTCCAGATCTCTTCGGAGGAAGCGGAAAAAGCCCTGCAGAAAAAACGGAAATGCCTTAACGCAGTCGTGGAAGCGTCTGGCAAATTTCAGAAATCCAAAACAGGCGCTTTGATGGTGTTCGAAATGCAAACAAAGCTTGGCGACATCATTGACACAGGTACAATTGTCAACGCGGAGCCTTCGGTGCCGCTGATTGGCAACATCTTTTGGAATAAAGCGCCGTTACATGACGGGGCGATGGTGATCCGTGACGGAGTGATCTATGCCGCTGGCTGTATCCTTCCACTGACCAAAAGCGATACCGTCAGCGTCGATCTTGGCACCCGCCACCGCGCTGCGATCGGAATGAGTGAAAACTCCGATGCGGTCGTCGTGGTCGTATCCGAAGAAACCGGACAGATCTCCATTGCGGTCAATGGGGTTTTGACGCGGAATTATACGCGTGAAACGTTGCAGAGCGCACTGGAAGCGCTTCTTCTGCCGGAAGAAAATGCGAACGGTGAAAAACGTACGAGCAGAATTCCTTCCATTAGGAGGGGAAGAAAATCATGAACCATAAAAAATTTAGCTTAGGAAGTTTATTCTATAACAATAAATTTGTTTTGATTTTCTCTGTATTTGTCGCGCTGGTCATTTGGGTTGTTTTTGCCACGCGCAATACCGAGGAAATCCCACGTACTGTGACAGATGTGCCGATTGTCGTCAATTTGTCGGACTCGGCTCAGCAGTCGGGTCTAAAAGTGTTTAGCCCCATCAACGCCAAGGCAAAAGTGGCGATCAAAGGGAACAGCCTGACCGTCAACCAGGTTAAAAATACCGATTTGCAGATTGAAGCGAAACAGGCAGCGTCTTTGACCGGTCCAGTAAGCAACTACAAATTGGAGCTTTCCGCCACCAAATTGGGGAATCTCTCCAACTATGAGGTGGTTTCGATTGAACCTTCCAGCATTTTAGTCACTGTGGATTACTACAGCGAAAAGGTATTCAATATTGATACCAGCCAGATTACGCCGCCTGTAGACCCGCAGTACTATTTGAATACGCCGACCCTTTCTAGCGATAGCGTGACGGTTTCCGGCCCAAAACAAGAGGTCGATCAGGTCGCAAAGGTGACCATCCCTTATGAGCAGGACAAGACGCCTTTGACAGAGACCAAACATTTTACAGGCCGGCTGGTAATGCTAGATGCAGATGGAAATGAAATTAAGAGCGATAATCTTACTTTGAGCATGGAATCGGTCGAAGTCACATGCAATGTGTTGTACCGAAAGGTTTTGCCCTTACAGGTGGAATTCTCGGGGAGACCGAGCAACCTTACCGGCTTTGAAAGCCGCGTGACCGTCGAACCAAAGGAAATCGAAGTGGCTGGGCCAGAGGATGCGTTTGCAAATATTTCCGAGCTCACGTTGCCCGCCATTGATTTTTCGACGATCAGCCCCACAAGCAATGAATTTGATGTGGATGTCAGTTTGCCGACGGGATTTAAAAACGTCAGTAATATTTATACGGCCAAAGTGAGCATCGATTTGGACACTTTTACAACCCGGACTGTTTCCCTCAACCCGGAGACGATTACCTTCAAGAATCTTCCCGCGGGATACGAAGCGGCCGTATATACGCAGAGTCTCAGCGTGACCGCTGTCGGCCCGCCGGATGAAATTGAGGCGTTTACGGAAAACAATCTGGTGGCTCAGATTGATATGACTGGTAAAGAGCAATTTACCGGTCAGACGGAAGTCCCTGTCACGATTTCCGTAACGGGCGCACCCAATTCCTGGGTGTATGGCAGCTATATGGTCAATATTGGTGTGAGCGCAAAAATGGAATAACAAGCGATATGCAAGGACCTATGAAAAGGAGCAAGCCTGTTTGACGGCAGGTTGCTCCTTTTCTCTGCTTTCCTGAAAAGTCCAGAACCGTTTGGAAAAGTATTTGGGAGCACAGGCCATGGGTATTGAATAAGAATTGCCAAAATGGTACAATAAAACTCTGTAAAATGATCGTTTGCTTTCATGACGAGAGGTCCTAGTGGACCGGGCGCATGCACAAGATGGTGTATTTCGCGCCTTTCGGAATGCAAGGATGCAATGCGTTATTATCCTAAGTGTGGCAACGGATACGGTGCATGTGCGCACAGGAAACGGTGGGCCCTAGCAGATACGAGGTGGATGGGAAAATGAAGAAGTGGAATGTATTGCCGTGTGATTGGAAAGCGGCGGAAGCACTTGCACAGCGGTATCAGGTCCCGGCGGCGATGGGGGCGCTGCTCCAAACGCGCGGGTTGACCGGGCCGGAACAGATTGAAGCAATGTTTGGATCGGAGATCTCTTTGTCCGACCCGATGCAAATGGTGGATATGGACCGCGCTGTCGAGCGGGTTTGGCGAGCGGTCAATGGCTTTGAAAAAATTACAGTCTATGGAGATTACGATGCAGATGGCGTCACCTCCACGGCGATGCTGTATTCTTACTTGGAATCCAATGGGGCCGATGTGACATACTATATCCCAGAACGGGAGCGGGAAGGGTACGGCTTGAATGTAGCGGCGCTTGACCAGCTGCACCAGCAGGGGACTCAACTGATTATCACGGTGGACAACGGCATTTCGTCCGTCGAAGAGGTTGCCTATGCGGCACAGCTTGGAATGGATGTTGTGGTGACCGACCACCACCGGCCGCGCGAGGTTCTCCCAGCCGCTTGCGCTGTGGTGGACCCGCACCGGCTGGATTGCCCCAGCCCCTTTAAGGATTTCGCCGGCGTGGGCGTGGCCTTTAAATTGATTATGGCTTTGGAAGGGCCGGATTGTGATTTGACCGGCCTGTTGGAAAATTATGCGGATCTGGTCGCCATCGGTACAATTGGGGACGTCGTTCCCCTGCTGGGGGAGAACCGCGTTCTGGTCCGTGCCGGCTTGCCGCATTTGTCCCGGTCCGACCGCCTGGGCTTGCGGGCCCTTTTGGAAAATGCCAGCCTGGACAACCGGGAACTCACGGCGGCCAATGTGGCGTTCGGCATTGTGCCACGGATCAACGCGACGGGCCGGATTGCTTCCCCGGACCGCGCTGTCCGCCTCCTGCTCTCCGAAGATCCGGAGGAAGCGGCTGGACTGGCGGGGGATGTTTGCGATTGCAACGATTACCGGCGGCAGATTGAGAGCGATATCTTTGAGCGGGTTTTAGAAGAATTAGAGAAAGACCCACAGCGGCTATATGACCGCGTTCTGGTAGTCGCGGGAGAAAATTGGCATCCGGGCGTGATTGGGATTGTTTCTGCGCGCATTACCGAGCGATTTGGAAAACCGAGCATCTTGATCTCGGTCAATGGGGCGGAAGCAAAAGGTTCTGGCAGGAGCATCGAAGGGTTTTCTCTATTTGAGGCGGTTTGCTCCTGCTCGGATTTGCTCACCAAATTTGGCGGGCACCCCATGGCGGCGGGGCTGAGCCTCCGGCCGGAAAACATCGAACGGTTCCGCGAGAGGATCAATGCCTATGCCGCGGCTCATACGCCGCAGATGCCCATGCCAACGCTCACCATCGACTGTATTTTGCAGCCGGAGCAGCTGACCCTGGAAGTGACGCGCAGTGTAAAATTGCTGGAGCCGTTTGGAACGGGAAATCCTGCCCCGCTCTTTGGATTGTTTGGCGTCCGCTTGCAGGACATTACGCCGGTTGGCGGCGGGAAGCACCTCCGATTGACGGTGGTAAAGGGGAATTACGCGGTGCGCTGTATGCGGTTTGGCGTGTCCTTGGAGATGTTCCCCTATGCGGCGGGGGATCTTCTCGATTTGGCGGTGACGCTGGACGCCAAGCCCTTTAATGGGAAAGAGACGCTTTCCATCATCGTCAGGGACTGTAAACCCTCCGGGATGGACGGCGCCTCCGTATTGACCGGCGTGCAGGTGTACGAAAAATGGATGCGGAACGAATCGATGACCAAACAAGAGGTGGACAGTCTTACCCCTACCCGGGAGGAATTTGCCAATGTCTATCGGTTCTTACGAGCGAAAAACGGTTATGAAGGTCCCGAAGAGGTGCTTTTTTATCGCACCTGCGCTTCGCCCGGAGGGAATATGGGCAAGCTGTTGACGATGTTAGATGTTTTGTCGGAGCACGGCTTGACGTCACAGCAGCGGTCCGGCGGCGTTTGTAAGTTGACCTTGAAGCCGGTACAACGGAAAGTCAATTTATTTGATTCCAAGATTTTGGCGGGATTGCGGGCTTTACAGAAGGAGGGGGAACCTTATGGCGGAGAAACTCAGAACCTATAACGACTTATTAAAACTGATTCAGGACAGCGAACGGGAATATGACCTAGCTCTGATCGACAAAGCCTATCAATTGGCCTATCAGATGCATGGGGATCAAAAGCGTCTCTCCGGAGCGCCATATATTTCCCATCCCATCGCGGTGGCTTGCATCCTGGTAGAGATGGGTATGGATTCCGAATCGGTTGCGGCGGGCCTACTGCACGATGTGGTGGAAGATACGCCGGTGGACCTTGAGCAGATCCGCAAAATGTTTGGCAATGAAATCGCCAATTTGACGAACGGCGTCACCAAACTCGGCCGGATTCCCTATTCCTCCCGGGAAGAACAGCAGGCGGAAAACCTGCGGAAAATGCTGATCGCTATGGCGGACGACATCCGCGTCATCATCATCAAATTGGCGGACCGCCTGCACAACATGCGCACCATTGAATTTATGGCGCCGCAGAAACAGCGCGACAAAGCACTGGAGAATATGGAGGTCTATGCGCCGATCGCCCACCGCCTTGGTATCCGCATGGTCAAAGAGGAGCTGGAGGATATCTCCCTGCGCTATCTCGACCCCATCGCTTACCAGGAGATTGAAAGCGGCCTGGCCATGCGCAGTGGGGAGCGGAAGGCGTTTATTGAGGTGACCAAAAAGCGCATTTACGACCGCATCTCGCCGGAAATCCCCAATGTGTATCTGGAAGGCCGTGTCAAGAGCATCAACGGCATCTACCGGAAGATGTTCATCCAGGGGAAAAGTATGGATGAAATCTATGACATCTATGCGGTGCGCGTCATCGTCGATACTATCAACGATTGCTATAATGTGTTGGGCGTGATTCACGACATGTTCCGCCCGATCCCCAACCGGTTTAAAGACTATATTTCCACGCCGAAGCCCAATGGATACCAATCCCTTCACACAACCGTGCTCAGCAAAGAAGGGGTTGCGTTTGAAGTGCAGATCCGGACTTGGGAGATGCACCATACGGCGGAATACGGCATCGCGGCGCACTGGAAATACAAACTTGGTGTGACCAAGGGGGACAAGCTGGACGACCGTTTGGCCTGGATCCGGCAGATGCTGGAGAACCAAAAAGACAGCGGCGATGCGACCGACCTGGTGCGGACGATTAAGTCGGACCTTGCGCCGGAAGAGGTGTTTGTATTTACCCCAAAGGGCGACGTGATCAGCCTGCCGAGCGGTTCTACCGTGATCGACTTTGCCTATGCCATCCACAGCGCGGTTGGTAACCGCATGGTGGGGGCCAAAGTCGACAAGCGCATCGTGCCGATCGACTATAAGGTGAAAAACGGCGAGATCATCGAGATTCTCACGGCCAAAGAGGGAAGCCATGGACCAAGCCGCGACTGGTTAAAGATTGTGAAGACCAGCGAGGCGCGCAACAAGATCCGCCAGTGGTTTAAAAAGGAGCGCCGTGAGGAGAACATTGTGGAGGGCAGGGCCGAGCTGGAGCGCGAATTCCGGCGCAACGGCATCGACCTGACGGACGAAGAGCTCAAGAGCTGCCTGGAACTCATCGGCCGCCGTCAGAATTGCACTTCGGAGGACGACGTCTATGCAGCCATTGGCTACGGCGGCATCCAGCTTTGGAAGGTCATGCCGAAGCTCAAGGAGGAATATATCAAATCCCACAAGCCGGCGGTGCAGGAGGAGCGTCCCAAGCAACAGCCTAGGACAAACAAAAAACCGGTCGGCGGCGTGATCGTAGACGGCATGGAGGGGTGCCTCATCAAGTTCTCCCGCTGCTGCAATCCGTTGCCGGGCGATGAGATCATCGGGTTTATCACCCGCGGGTTTGGCGTTTCCATCCACAAGCGGAGCTGTTCCAATGTGCCAAAGGTGATCCGGGACGCACCGGAACCGGAGCGTTGGATTCAGGCGCACTGGGAGGGCGTGGTCAAAGAGGTGTTCAAATCCACACTGGAAATCGTGGCAACAGACCGCCCCGGTTTGCTGGCGGATGTCACCCAACAGCTTTTCAATATGCATTTGTTTATCCATTCCCTCAATTCACGCGAGACAAAGGACGGCAGCGCCGTCATCTCGGTGACCATCACCATCAATGGAAGAGACCATCTACAGACCATTATCAGCCGTTTGATGAACATTTCCGGGATTGTCTCGGTGCGTAGAGCGTAATCGGCTGTGTTATAGAAATGGAGAGTTCCTTATGAAAGTAACCAGATATACCGGCGGGCCGTTGCCCACCAATTGTTATATGTTGACAGATGAATCCACCGGCGCATCAGCGGTGATTGACCCGGGCTTTGTGAATGCCAGCCTCCTGAAAGCGGTGGAGGAAGCGGACGTCCAGGCGATTTTGCTGACCCACGGCCATTGGGATCACATTGCGGGCGTTGCGGAGATTCAGAAGAAGACCGGCGCGAAATTGTACATCGACGCGGAGGACGAGCTGTTCCTCACGGACAGTGCCTTGAATTTGTCCGTTGAACTGACGGGCCGTCCGCTTCCGCCGCTAAAGGCCGACGTCACGGTCTCCGATGGCGACGTCATCCCGCTGGGAAACCTGCGCATTCATGTCCTGCACACGCCGGGTCACACCATCGGCAGCTGCTGCTATGTGGTGGAGGGCGCTATTTTCAGTGGGGATACCCTCTTTAAGATGAGCGCCGGGCGGACGGATTTCCCGACGGGTAGTTATCCGCAGCTGCTCGCGTCCCTGAAACGCCTTTGCGCTTTGGAAGGGGATTATCATGTCTATCCAGGGCATGAATGGGAGACAACTTTGGGCTTTGAGCGGAAGCACAATCCGTTTGTAGAGGGCTGACCTCATGGCAGAAAGAACATTGTATCAAAGCGCCCCGGTGATGCGGCTTTACATTGCGGAGCATCCCTTCCACTATGAGATGGAAAACCTGTGCCGCATCTTTTTTCCATATCATCGGATTGAAACCATCCCCTGCGGAACGGATGGGAACGGGGCGCATATTCTGGACTACGGCACATTGGGTGCTTACACGGGTATGCAAACGGAGTTAGGCGGCATCCGGCTGCAAGCCCGTTTATTCTTTGGCGGAAGGGAGCGGACAGCCGAGGAACGCACATCGCTCTCTTTCCCGGGGGATCTCAAGGAGTTGGAACGGCGTATGGGCGTCTTGCTCTTTGGGCTGCTTACACAGGCCTGTGCATACACGCCAAAGTGGGGAATCCTCACGGGGGTTCGCCCGATCAAGCTGTTGCGCAGCCTCGCAGAGCGCATGGGGGAGGAAGCGGCCTTGCAGAGCTTCCAGCAGGACTGGCTGGTGAGCGCGGAAAAAACGGAGTTGAGCCGCATCACCATGGGGAACGAGCAGAAGATTTTGTCCCTTTCCCGTCCCGAATCGTTTAGCCTGTATGTTTCCATCCCGTTTTGCCCCACGCGCTGTTCGTATTGCTCCTTTGTGTCGTCTTCTGTGGAGCGCACCGCAAAGCTCATCCCAGAGTATTTGGAACTGCTCTGCGTGGAAATCCAACATACGGCAGAGGTGGCAAAGGGGCTTGGCCTCCGCCTGGAATCGGTGTACATCGGCGGTGGAACGCCCACTACGCTTTCTGCGAAGCAGTTGGCCCAGTTGCTGGACACGATTACGGCGGCGTTTGACATGAGCACCTGCCGCGAGTTTACCGTGGAGGCGGGGCGTCCCGACACCATCACAGCAGAGAAGCTGAAAGCCATGCTTCCGCGCGGGGTGACGCGGATCAGCATCAACCCGCAGACGCTGAACGACCATGTGTTGGAGACGATCGGACGCCGGCACACGGCGGCGCAGACGCTGGAAGCATTTTCGTTGGCCCGCGCCTGCGGATACGATGACATCAATATGGATTTGATCGTCGGCCTCCCGGAGGATACCATGGAGAGTTTCCAGGAGACGATGCAGGGCGTGTTGGCACTCCATCCAGAGAGCATTACCGTACACACGCTTTCCTTGAAGCGGTCCGCGCGCATCTTCCAGGACGACAGCGAACCCTTCAGCAGGGATGCTGCGCTGGCGGGGGATATGTTGGATTGGGGCGATGCACAGCTCCTCCAACATGGCTATGCGCCGTATTATCTGTACCGGCAAAGCCGGATGGTGGGCAACCTGGAAAACACGGGTTGGGCGAAGCAGGGGAAAGAGAGCCTCTACAATGTCTATATCATGGATGAAACGCATACCATATTGGCATGCGGTGCGGGTGCGGTCACGAAGGTGCGGGACCCGTATTCCGACCAGCTCAAACGCATTTTTAATTTCAAGTACCCGTATGAATACATCCGCCGCCACGGGGAAATGCTTACAAGAAAAGAACAGGTGAGAACCATTTATGAAGAATATTGGCGGGCAAGACAAACTTTATCATCGGTATGAGAACGACCTGGAGCGCATCAATTATGAGGCGGAACACAATGCCTCTGCGTTTATTGCCCGGACAGAGGCTGCGTTTCATCGGGATATCCGAAGGATCGCGGAAACCATCGCCTCCTCTACGGACCTATGCAAGGTCATCATGCTGGCGGGGCCGTCCAGCAGCGGAAAGACGACCACCGCGCACATCCTGTTGGACGCTTTGCGGGAATGCGGCATCGGTTCGCAGGTGATTTCGCTCGATAACTTTTATAAAGGGGAATCGGACGCGCCCCTATTGGAAAACGGCCAGCATGACTATGAGTCGGTGGAGGCATTGAACGTCCCGCTGTTGGAACGCTGCCTGCTCGATTTGATGGAGACCAACACCTGCGATATGCCGGTCTTTGATTTTGAGAATCACTGCCCGCACCCTTATACCCGGCGTATCCGCTTTGGGGAACGGGAGATCGCGGTGGTCGAGGGCATCCATGCGCTCAATCCAGCGATCAGCCGGCATCTGCCGGAGGACGGTGTTTTGAAAATATATATCAGCGTTAAACAGGGCTTTGAAGAGCAGGGCGAAGCGTTCCTTTCACCGAACCAGGTGCGCTTGGTGCGCCGGTTGGTGCGGGATTCCCTGTTCCGCAACACCCAGCCGGGCCGGACATTGGATATGTGGGATACCGTGATGGACGGGGAGCGGAAATACATCAAGCCCTATCGCGGGGAGGCAGATGTCACAATCAATTCCCTGCATTGCTATGAACCGTGCGTGATGCGGGCGCAGGCGCTTCCGCTTTTGGAGCGCGTGGATCCCTCGGAACCCTATTATCCGCAGGCGTGTGAACTGGCAGATTGCCTGCGGCGGTTCACAACGATTTCGCAGGCGCTTGTGCCGAAAACTTCCCTACTACGGGAGTTTATCGGGGGCGGCGTTTACGGGGAATAGCAAGTGGACAAAGGCATTTTATCCACATTGGAAGAGATTCCTAGGGAAACCCTTGATTTCCAGAATCAATTGGTGCTATAATTGAGCAAACTATCATAAAAAGGGAGCGTGTGAAAATGGGACTTTTTGAAGATGTCGTCGTGAATGCAAAAGAAGCAGTCAATGCCGTTGGCAAAAAAGCGGGCCAGATGGTGGATATTTCCAAGCTGAGGCTGAGCGCGGCGGATCTGAACAATGAAATTTCCAAGCGCTTTGAAGCCCTGGGCAGGGTGATATATGACGCCAAAAAGACGGGAAATGATTCCGCGGACTTGGCAGATGAATGCATCACGACCATCGACGACCTGTATGAGCAGTTGGATGCAGTAAACGATCAGATTTCTGCGTTGCGCAGTAAAGTGATCTGCAAGAAGTGCGGAGCGGAAAACCCGGCGGAGGCATGTTATTGCAATATGTGCGGCAGTAAATTCGATGCGCAGTAAGTTCGGCATTTAAGGAAATAGGTAGATGAAAAAGAGGGGGAAACCCCTCTTTTTGTGTTCTTAGCGTTGTGCAAGGGTGATGGAGGTCTAATCCATCCATAGATACCGTATATATGAACGGATGGGATCTATCCCGGGAGAGCGGCGGTGCAGCCGCAAAAAGATGGAGATGGGATGGTAGGATTATCTATGGGAAAACGGATGGGAGGCCCCACGAAGCAAAGCTTCCTGCACGGCGCATTGATCCTTCTAGTCGCTGTCGCGATTGTAAAGGTGATCGGCGCGCTTTTCAAAATTCCTCTGAATTTAATTATCACGCCGGTCGGCATGGGGTATTTTTCGACGGCGTACAACCTGTATAACCCAATTTTTAGCCTGGCCACCGCGGGGTTCCCCATTGCGATTGCCCGGCTGGTATCGGAGAATTATGCGAGGGGCCGCTTCCGGGACATCCGGCAGATCCATAAAGTGTCGATCCCGATCTTTCTGGCGCTGGGCCTTTTGGCGTTTTGCCTGATGTTCTTCGGCGCGAAGCCATACGTCTCCTATGCAACGGACAGCGGGGATATGAACGCGCTGCCCGCCATCTATTTGCTATCCCCTGCGATCTTATTCAGCAGCATGGTGGCCATTTACCGCGGCTATTACGAGGGCCTGCGCAATATGTACCCCACCGCCCTCTCCGAAGTGGTGGAAGCGCTGTTCAAGCTGGTACTGGGGTTGGCGGGCGCATATCTAGTGATCCAGAACGGATTAAACGAATATGCGGCCTCCGGCACGGTCTATGGAATCCCGGTGGAATCGGTGGAATACGCCAAAGCAGCCGCCCTGCCCTATGCCGCTGCGGGAGCGATTTTTGGCGTGACCGTCGGCTCCGCTTTTGGCTTTGTCTTCCTGTGGATTTACCATAAATGCAATGGGGACGGGATTACGCACGAGATGCTGGCCGGCTCGCCGCGTCCCTATCCGATGAAGCAGACGGTGGTCCGCCTGGTACGAACGGCCATCCCGGTGGCGCTGGGCGCTCTGGCGGTCAATCTTTCCAGCCTGGTAGATACGACGTTTGTACAGCGCCGTCTGCGCGATATTATGTCCGTTCATCCGGAGGTGTTGCTGCAGGAATACAGCGGCTTGTTGAGCGAAGTCGTCATCCAAACGGACCGCGTCCCGACGTTCCTGTTCGGCTGTTACGGCAATGCGACGACCCTGTTTATGCTCGTACCGGCGATCACCCAGGCGTTTGGCGTGTCAGCCCTTCCGAATGTCACCACGGCCTGGACCACAGGCGACCCGAAGAAGATCAAAAACAGCATTGAAACCGTCCTGCGCGTTGTGGCGATGATTACCATTCCGGCGGGCTTGGGGCTTTCCGTCCTCTCCGGGCCGATTACGCAGCTGTTGGGCTATAATGAGATAACGGGAAAAATCCTGATCCTCCTGGGCCTCGGCGCAATTTTTGCCGCCACGGATACCCCGATCAACAGTATGTTGCAGGCGGTGGGGCGCGTCGACCTGCCCATTAAGCTGCTCTCTGTGGGGTTGGTCATCAAAGTGGTTCTCAATTACCTGTTGGTTGGAATCCCGGAGATCAATGTGATGGGCGCAGGGATCGGCACGCTGGTCTGCTATTTCTTCCTGACGGTGTTCGGGTTGGTTCTGCTGTGCCGGGAGGCCAAGATCAAGCTGAACTGGATTGGGCTGTTTGTAAAGCCCTTCCTTTCGGGAGGCGTTTGCGTCCTGTCCGCTTATCTGGTGCAGAAATTTGCCTCCGTGGTGGTAAGCAGCCGTATTGCCACTGTTCTAGCGTTGTTTGTGGCGGTCGTGGTCTATGGCGCCTGCATGCTTTGGACGAGGGCTTTGCAGAAAAGCGATGTCCTGATGCTGCCGAAGGGACAAAAAATTGCCAAAATACTTGAAAATCATGGTTGGATAAGGTAATATAGAACTTGTTCATTTTTGCCCGATGGCAACGGGTTGATTGGATTCGTAGAACGGTTTCGGAAGCAGAGGTGTAAGACACTTGGAGTTTCAAAGAAAAGACAAATACAGTATGGACGACTTGCTGGAAATCATGAAGATCCTGCGCGCCCCCGGCGGGTGTCCATGGGACCGCGAGCAGACGCATCAAAGCATCCGCAACTGTTTCATTGAGGAGACCTATGAAGCGGTCGAAGCCATCGATACCGAAGACCCTGTCCTGTTGCAGGAGGAGCTTGGCGATGTCCTGTTGCAGGTGCTCTTCCACTCGGAAATCGAAGAGGAAGAGGGCCGGTTCGATTTCTCCGATGTGGTGGACGGGGAAGCGAAAAAGATGGTGGAACGCCATCCGCACGTGTTCGGTTCCGTAACGGTGGACGGCACAGAGGATGTGCTCACCAATTGGGACGCGATCAAGAAGAAGACAAAGGCGCAAAAGACGCAGACCGAAGTGCTGCAAAGCGTCAGCAAGGCATTGCCGGCGTTGATGCGCAGCCAGAAAGTGCAGCAGAAGGCGGCGAAGGTCGGCTTTGATTGGCCGGACGTCTCTGGAGCACTGGACAAGGTCGAGGAGGAAACCGCTGAACTGCGCGAAGCAATCCGCGCAGAGGGCGAGGATGCCTGCGCCGAGGAGCTGGGGGACCTGCTCTTCTCGGTCGTCAATGTGGCCCGCTTCCTTCACGTCAGCGCAGAACAATCCCTCAGTGAGGCCTGCGAAAAATTTATCCGCCGTTTCCAGAAGGTGGAAGAATTGGCGAATGCGCGCGGGGTCGATATGCAGTCCGCGGGCATCGATGCATTAGACAAGCTTTGGGAAGAAGCAAAGAAATCTCAAGCTTGATCCGCAGAATACTGAAATAATTCACAGCTTTTCAATCATACTATGGTTGAAGGAAGGCTGTTGAATAATAAAAAAACACGGAGGTACATCTCATGAATAAGACAGAATTGATTACCGCTGTTGCGGAAAAAACCGGTATGTCTAAGAAAGACGCGGACAGCGCCGTAAATGCGGTTCTTGATACGATCATCGAAGCAGTCGCCTGTGAGGAAAAAGTACAGATTGTTGGATTCGGCACCTTTGAGGTACGCGCACGCAGCGAGCGCCAGGGCCGCGATCCGCGGACCAATTCCCCGATCACGATTCCGGCTTCCAAGGTGCCGGCGTTTAAGGCGGGCAAGGCATTTAAAGATGCCATGGTCAAATAAGTTTGTTCCGTATTCGGGTATCAAGGGCTGCAAGGCTCGGGGCAAATCGCCCTGGAGCGTTGCGCCCTTTTTCTTTTAAAACACATGGCGCTCTGTGATGGCGCCTGGGAAAAGGAGTTTTTAAATGAGACTGGATAAATATTTAAAAGTTTCGCGGATTATTAAGCGCCGCACCGTAGCAAACGAAGCTTGCGATGCTGGGCGCGTGCTGGTGAACGGTAAGGTGGCACGCGCCTCCTACGACGTAAAGCAAGGGGACGTATTGGAGCTGCAGCTCGGTTCGCGCAACATCAAGGCGGAGGTTGTTTCCGTCAACGAGTACGCCCGCAAGGAAGAGGCGGGGGAGATGTACCGCGTCCTCTCCGACGAGCCGGCTGCGCCGCGCGCCTGACGCTTTGTTCCGCATATGCCCGCTTCCCTGCGCATAGAAATAGACAAAAGAAATGCAATGGGAGGGATCGGCATGACGGAGGAAAAGAAGATCGTGGGGAAGACGCCCCACAGCGTCATTTTGGAAAACCGGAAAGCCTTCACGGCGACGGGGGTTTCCAATGTGGACAGCTTCGACGAGCAAACCATCGTGGCCTATACGGACCTTGGGGAGCTTGTGGTCAAGGGGAAAAATTTGCATATCAATAAATTAAACGTGGAGACGGGCGAGCTTACGCTGGATGGAGAGATTTCTTCGCTCTCTTATGCAGAGCCCCAGGCCACCGGAGGCGGAATTTTTGCCAAGCTGTTCAAATAGGGAGTGAATCCTCGTGGAAATTTCGCTTGCGGTACAGATGCAGGGGTTCATCCTCGCAACGGTGGCCGGTTTTGCATTGGCAATCCTCTACGACGCGTTGAAGATGGTGCGGACGATGATCCGGAGCACGCCCTCCCATGTCTTTTGGATGGATTTGGCGTTTATGGCGGTTGCGGGGATCGTCACCTTCCTGTTGGCGTTGGCCGCCTCCTATGGGGAGGTGCGGTTTTATCTGCTCGCCGGGGAGGGCATCGGCTTTTGCCTGTATTTCATGACCTTTGGGCTCATCAGCAGCCGGGTTGTTCGATTCGTCCGGAAGATTTTGGACTTCTGCCTCTTCCGTCCGTTGAAGTGCATTTTCCATGCTTTGGCGCACTGGATTCGGAGGAAAGCGCAATGGATTGAAGGAAAAGTAAAAAAATCCTATGCAAAGCGGAAAAAGCGCTTGAAACCCCGCAGGAAGATAGTGTATAATGATGCTAACAAATCCAATGGAAAGAAAAACAAGCGGCAAAAAGGCCGAAAGGGAGGGCGGAACCAGGATTATGAAAGTCATCAAACGAAAAAAACAGCGGGGAAGCCTGCTCCTTAAATTAGCCATTTTTGCCTTTGCCGCCTATATTGTCTTTGCATTGGTCAATCAGCAGGTGCAGATCAATGAAAAAAGCCAGGAGTTGGCCGATCTGCAGGAGCAGGTTGAAACCCAGAAGATCAAAAACGAGGACATGAAACATGCGCTAAATGCCGATGAGGAGGAAACCAAGGAGTATATCGAGCGGGTGGCTCGCGAGGACTTGGACTATGCCAAACCGGGTGAGCGTGTGTTTGTGAATATCGCCGGAGACTGAACCCCGGTTGGTTTAGCGCGAAAGGCTCTATTTTAAGGAGGAAAACACTTACATATGCAGCTTGAGGTAGGAGCAGTACTGGAAGGGAAAGTTACAGGGATTACGAAATTTGGCGCGTTTGTGGAACTGCCCGGTGGGAAGACCGGCATGGTTCATATTTCTGAGATTGCGCCCACTTTCGTCAAGGAGATCCGCGATTACGTCACGGAAAATCAGATGGTTAAGGTGAAAATCCTGAACATCAGCGAAGAAGGAAAGGTGAGCCTTTCCATGAAGAGGGCTGTTCCACCCCCGCCCAAGAGCGCTCCTGCGCCACGTCCCGGCCGCCCGGGAAATTACGAGTGGCAGAGCCGGAAAAACGAGCCGACAAGCTTTGAGGACATGATGTCCCGCTTCAAGCAGGCGAGCGACGAAAAGATGTCCGACCTGAAGCGCACCATGGAAGCCAAACGCGGCGGCTTTTCCAGGCACGGCGGCTATGGCCAATCCAAATAAAGGCATTGTTTTAGCGGAGTGCATGCACTCCGCTTTTTTGTAGAATATACAAATTCGGAAATAGGTTCAGGCGGCCGCGGTCGCCTGTTCGTGATAAGGAGGAAAGTTCCATGCTGATCATCCATGCACATTTGCACACAATGGCAGGCGCGGATATAGCGGACGGTTACCTTCGCACAGAGGGGAACCAGATTGCAGAATTGGGCGGCATGCCCGTGGAGCCAAAACCGGGGGAAGAGGTGATTGACGCGCAGGGCGCGGGGCTGTATCCAGGGTTTGTGGACGCGCATACCCATCTGGGCATGTGGGAAGACGGCCTCACCTTTGAGGGGGACGACGGCAACGAAGAGACCGACCCTGTCACGCCGCAGCTGCGGGCAATCGACGCCATCAACCCGGTGGACCGCTGTTTCCAGGAGGCGTTGCATGCCGGCGTCACCACGGTGGTAACCGGTCCCGGCAGCGCCAACGCCATAGGGGGGCAAATGGCTGCGGTCAAGACCTATGGAAGCTGCATCGACCATATGATTGTCAAAGCGCCGTTTGCAATCAAAATGGCGTTGGGGGAAAACCCAAAAAGTGTCTACCACGGAAAGAACCAGGCCCCTTCGACCCGGATGTCCACTGCGGCGTTGATCCGCGAACAGCTTTACAAGGCCAAGCGCTACCAGGGGGAGCTGGAGCGGGCGGAAAAAGACGAGGACTTCGATATGCCGGAATTCGACATGAAGTGTGAAGCTCTGCTCCCTGCGCTCCGGAGGGAAATTCAAGTGCATTTTCATGCGCATCGTGCCGATGACATTTTCACAGCGGTGCGCATTGCAAAGGAGTTCCAGCTCGACTATGTGGTCGTGCATGGGACGGAGGCGCATTTGATTGCCGGCGGGCTTGTGGAAACCGGGACGCGCGTGCTCTCCGGCCCTTTCCTCTGCGACCGGAGCAAGCCGGAGCTGCGCAACCAAACGCCGGCTACGCCGGGAATTCTCTCCGGCGCGGGGGTTCCAACTGCGATTATCACGGACCATCCGGTCATTCCGATTCAATATTTGCCGGTCTGCGCGGGCTTGGCGGTGCGCGAGGGCATGGATTACGAAGAGGCCCTGCGGGCCATCACGATCAATCCGGCAAAAATTTGTGGGCTTGACCACCGTCTGGGTTCCCTGGAGGTGGGCAAGGATGCGGATCTGGTGCTCTTTGACCAGGACCCGTTGACCATTGCGGCAAAGCCGAAGATGGTCATTGCGGGCGGGAAATTGGTGTAATCGGGAGGAGAAAGGAACATGAGAGAGATCAAAGCAGCACAGATTACGGCCGCGGTCCGGCAGCTCTGCATTGAGGCCAACCGCGTGTTGCCGCAGGACCTGGAGGCATGCATCCGTTGCGCGGCGGAAAAAGAGACGTCTTCGCTGGGGAAGGCCATCCTCAGCGACCTGTGCGGCAATATGGACGCAGCGCGCGAACTGCAAATCCCCGTTTGCCAGGATACCGGCATGGCGGTGATCTTTGCGGAAATCGGCCAGGAGGTCCACATCCAAGGGAATTTCGAACAAGCGGTCAACGAGGGCGTACGGCAGGGCTACGTGGAAGGCTTGCTGCGCTGCTCCGTGGTAGCGGACCCGATCCGGCGCGGCAACACGGGGGACAACACCCCGGCGGTTTTGCACACGCGTTTGGTGGAAGGGGACAAGCTGACCCTAATGGTCGCACCCAAGGGATTTGGCAGCGAAAATATGAGCCGCATAAAGATGTTCACCCCTTCCGCTTCGCTGGACGACATTGTCGGCTTTGTGGTGGAGACGGCGCGCATCGCAGGGAGCAATCCCTGCCCGCCGATGGTGCTCGGCGTGGGAATCGGCGGCGACTTTGAAAAGTGCGCGCTGTTGGCGAAGATGGCCCTGTGCCGTCCTGTTTCGGAACCCAACCCGGACCCGTTTTATGCAGAGCTCGAGCAGCGGATGCTGGACGAGGTCAACGCCCTGGGGGTTGGCCCGCAGGGGTTTGGCGGGGATACAACCGCCCTGTGCGTCCATATCGAACCGTTTCCGACCCATATTGCCGGACTTCCGGTGGCGGTGAACGTCGGTTGCCATGTCACTCGTCATAAAATGATAACAATTTAGTCATGAAATGCTTCCATTTTTTTAGATAATATGATATATTATAAATAGAGAAAGGTTCCGAGGCAAATGGGGGAAGGGAACCCCTCCCTTACACGGACGCATTCGGCGCCTGGATCGCTCCAAAGCATCAAAATGGAAGCACGCGCTGTTCCGGTGTTGCTCCGGCCGGAACGCCTATGACAGGAAGACCCTTCGGTGCGTCCTTGCAGCGGCGGCCCGCGGGCGGCGTCAGCGGCGCGAATTGAAGAAGGAGATGTTACTATGAAGATTACCATTACCGGAAGAAAGGTCAATTTGAGGGATAATTTTAAAGAGCTTGCTAAGAAAAAGCTGTCCCGCTTCGATCGGATCTTTGATGAGGATGCCGATGCCAATGTGGTGGTAACCCTGGAGAAAAACCGTCAGACGGTTGAAATAACAATCAAACAGCGCGGTATGATCTATCGCGCGGAGTCCACGGCCTTGGAAATGAACGACGCGCTCGATCAGGTGATGAGCGCGTTGGGAAGACAGATCCGGAAGAACAAGACCAAGCTGGCCAAAAAGGTGCATTCCGGCGCCATCGACCAGTATCTCATCGATTTCCCGGAGGAAGAGCCGGCAGCAGAGGAAATGGAAGCCGAACCGGAGTACCGCGTTGTGCGCACCAAGCATTTCTTTGTAAAACCGCTCAGTGTGGATGAGGCAATCTTGCAGATGAATATGCTGGACCACCAGTTCTTCATGTTCCGCAACGAAAGCAGTGGGGAAATCAATGTGGTGTATCGCCGTAAGAATGGCGACTACGGTTTGTTGGAACCGGATGCAGAATAATTTGCTCCTTCGGCTGGGCCTAGGGCAAACCAACAGCCGGTAAAGAAGGATTGAAAACAGACGAACGTAATGGTTAATAATTAGGTTGCGACAAAAAATGGGCAGGAAACCTCATGGTTTCTTGCCCATTTTTGCTTTACTTATTTATCATCTACAAACTCAATATTGACATCGCCGTTATTGCTGGACACAGTCAGCGCTTTTTCCCCGCCATCTTTTTTGTCCGGCAGATTGCTTTCCCCTTTTTTTATTTCGGACTGGATCGAAAAATCATCATAACTTCCTACAATCGCGCCGGAAATATCTCCATTTTTAACGTTTAGGGTCAGAGCGCTACCCACATCTAAATTTCCAAAGGAAATATTCCCTCCGTTGGAGGAAATATTGATACTTCCGGTTACAGCCAGTGCAGGGAGGAATATATCCTCGTTTGTTGTAGATAGTGTCAGGGTGTCTAAAAGTGCATCCGGGATCTGCAGCGATATTTTCCGATTTTCAGCGGAGGGCTTCCCTCCGATATAATCCGTCCATTCTTTATCGCTTGCGCTGGCCATCGTCAATACATTATCGTCAGAAACGGAAATATCGTAGTACTCTTTACTATTTTCGTAATATTGAATATGGACTTGTTCGTCCTCGGACAACGACACTTCGATTTCTCGGTCCTGCACATCAAGATGGATTTCATGGATCGGCGTATCCGGCGTATAGCTTTTTTCCTCAAATGGTTCGCTGCTGTTCGAGCAACCCGCCAAAACAAAACAGCCCAACAGAAGGCACAATGCAAGTGAAATCATTTTTTTCATAGTAGTTCCTCCATCAGTTTATAGATCAAATTTACAATTTTAATGCATAGTAGTATTCGCCATGCTCCATTTTCCCCGTGAACTGGAAACCAAAAGAAAGGGATAGATTTTTCGCGTTTCCGTTTGTGCTATTTATGATGAAAACGACTTTTTTAACGCCTTGAATTTTTAGGCCTTTCAAGATATGCTCTAAGGCTTTTTCCTCAAGCCCTCTCTGTTGGAATCGATCATCTATCATAAAGCGGTAGATGGTTGCTGTATCAGCTTGATTTTCTGCACGCTGGTACATGAAAAAGCCAATTAGCACATTGTTGTGATAGATTGCATGGGGGTGCATTCCTGGGTTATATTTTGCTTCCGCAATAGAAATTGCGTTGCAACAGGAACATCTCCCTATTGCCGGACCAATGCCATCTTGGCTTTTGGTCAATTTGCACACATCCAATATATTTTGTGCGTCAACTGCTTTGATCCGAATCATGGCGCTCCCTCTTGTCTATAGAGTTTTTCTTTTTAAGACCACAAGCCCTCCGAGAGACAATGCGGTGCTTAGTAACAGACAAATACAAATGTGCAGGGCTGCATTGCTATTAAACATGATTATCTGGAAAAGTCCAGCCAGGATAGCGCGTAATGGTGCAATCGGCGTAAAAATACAAATAATTGCAATTAATACCGCGTCCGTTAGCCACCCATACCAATGCGTCTGCATGGACAATAGCATATGAAGAAAAACCATAACGAGCAGCAAAAAGAACATTTGCTGCAATCCCGCAACGATCATCCCATTTTCTGTCCATTGACACACGTCCATCATATTAATAACGGTTTGTGCGGGATATATGGGGTCAATCAACCGATGGATGACTGTATTGACCAGGGAAATACAAAACGCTAGGATCCCATAGCTGATGAGACAACCGAGATAGTAATCTTTTTTGCTCGCTCCCAAATGCATGAGCTTTTTGAAAGCATAAAAGACAAAAAAGAATGGGGTCAATACAGCAAGCAGCCAAGTGTAATTTCCATTGCTCAAAACAACATCGCCGGAGGATGTGGCACAAAGGACCACAAGAGCCGTCAGGATGAAACTGATTTTATTGCTTGCAAGCAAGCGTTTTACAATCGCAAAAATAGCCGTCATCTTTTTACACCTCCTTTATGTCCCACCATTTGTATAAAGAAATCCTGCAAAGACAGTGGCTGGATTTCCAAGGAAGCCGTCTGTTCAGGAGGATTGTCGAAAATATAACTTGTTACAAGGCCTCCAACCGCATCTTGACCGATGATATTGAGATTTCGGGTTGCGGCCTCCACATCTTTTTGCAGCCCACTGATACAAAATGCTTTTGTTTCAACCGCTTGCAATGTATCAAAGAAGCGGATGCTTCCTTTATTAATAATGATCAGTTTTTGAATGGTCTTTGCGATTTCTTCGATGATGTGGGTGGATACGATAATCATTCGCGGATGTTTCTGAAAACTCTCTGTCAGCATATCGTAAAATTCCACACGCATAATAGCATCGAAGCCCAGGACAGGTTCGTCTAAAAGGATGACCTCTTTATTACTTGCCAAACAGATAATCGTTGAAACCATCGTTTTCATGCCAAGGGAAAGATGATGAAATTTCTTCTTGCCGTCCAACTCGAAACGTTCCATCATTTCCGAGGCAAAGTCATCATCGTAGTTTGGGTTCACTTCCGAGGCAATCCGCAGCAGTTTCCGCACCGGAAGATTAAAATGCTTTGCAAAGTTTTCAATATAACTCACGCCTGTATCCAAAGTCGATGTTGTTATGGTCTTACCGTCAACTTGAATCGAGCCGCTTGTAATATTCTGATACCCGGCGATGGATTTGAGAAGCGTTGTTTTGCCCGCGCCATTCCTGCCAAGCAAGCAATAGATACCCGGTTCGCCAATCGAAAGGGTAATGTTTTTTAGCACGGTTGCTTGCCCGTACTGCTTTGTTACTTGCTTAAGTTCGATCATGTAGCCATTCCTCCTAAACAGCATTGCAATATGGATTGTCTTTCGCAATCTCTTATGCTAGAATGAAGTATAAACCTTTGTGTTACACAAAGGTCAATAGGAGAAAATAGAAATGAAGAACTATTTTTCAATAGGGGAAGCAGCAAAGGCAGCCCATACAACGAACGAAACGCTGCGGCACTATGACCGTATCGGATTAGTGAAGCCAAGCAAAAAGGATGAATGGACGAATTACCGCTATTATACCGAACAAGACATTGTCCGCCTAAATACGGTGCGGGCTTTGCAGCTGATGGACTTATCTTTGCAGGAGATCAAGACGGTTTTAGAATATGACGATCTTGAAAAAATTATCGATTTTTTAGCGCAAGCAGAAAAAAAGGCCGATGAAAAAATGGCGGCGCTCCAGTACAGCAAATCAAAAATCCAGTTGGCAAAGGCGGACTATGAAAGTAAATTGCAGAGGCAACAAAAGTTCAATAGCTCCTTTGTCAAAGATTATCCAGAGCGTGTTATTTTGCTTTCAGATACTTTAGAAGTTCCAACGCTTGACAATCTTTGGAATTATCTCAGCCATTTCTACGACAAAGTTACGCCTGCCTTAAAAGAGCAGTTTTCCTTTGAGGATTTAGCTGGCATATACACGGAAAACGGAATGACAAGGCTCTTTGCTGTCTGTATGGATTATGTGAATATAGACGGCATAAAGGTGCTTCCAAAAGGGAAATACCTATGCGCGAACTGCACAGAAGAAAATCGAGAGCAAACGCTGCGCAAATTGATTCACATAGCCCAAACAGAATATGGCGTAGAGCCACGGTTTACGGTACAACTCATCGTTGTATCGGGAATTTTACAATGGAATTATGAAGCGCAGGTTTATGTTGATAGATAATATACATGAAAGCAGGTATGGGATTATCCCGCCGCCCTTTTATATGTTTATCAAGGGCAAACGCAACAAAAGCCACCTTTCAGGTGGGATGTCGAGTGCGGGAACGTAAAGGGCTTGGGGGTGTTCCAGCACCGGGCCCCTGGAGGCAGTCCCAGCTTGTTGCTGGAATTTTGTCAAAGAACGACGGCGTCCGTTTCTTTCTGCGCAGGACAATAAGCGGCTGTGGACAAGAGTATGGCGGACTTGTGAATAATGCGTGAAATGCAAAGGAAATGCTTTACATTGCGGAATGCATATTGTAAAATAATAGAAGCTGTTACACAATCTACAAAATATATAATAGGAGTTGTTTCATTTGCAACCGAAATATAAGCGGGTCCTTTTAAAGTTGAGCGGGGAGTCCCTTGCGGGAAACGAGACGCATGGCATTGATTTTGAGACGGTTTTGCGCATCTGCCGCCCGATTAAAGAATGCGTGGACATGGGCGTTCAGATTGCCATTGTCGTAGGCGGAGGCAATTTCTGGCGCGGCCGCAGTAGCGGACAGATGGACCGCACCCGTGCAGACCACATGGGCATGCTGGCAACTACCATCAATGCGCTCGGCGTAGCGGATGCGTTGGAACAGTTGGGGCTGACGGTGCGTGTGCAGACCGCCATTTCCATGCAGCAGATCGCAGAGCCCTATATTCGGAACCGCGCCGTGCGGCATTTGGAAAAAGGCCGTGTCGTAGTGTTCGGATGTGGAACGGGCAACCCCTTCTTCTCCACCGATACAGCGGCCTCTTTGCGCGCTGCCGAGATTGATGCGGATATTATCCTCAAGGCCACGATGGTGGACGGCGTTTATGATAGCGACCCGAAGAAAAATCCGAACGCCGTAAAGTACGATACCCTTTCGTTTATGGATGTATTGAATCAAAACTTGCAGGTGATGGACAGTACCGCTGCCACCATGTGCAAGGATAACAACATTCCGATCCTGGTGTTCAGCATTGACCAGCCGGAAAATATCAAAAAAGCCATTTGCGGGGAACCGATTGGCACCATTGTAAAGGAGGAAGAACAGTGAAAGAAGTATTGAAAAACGCGGAAGAGCGTATGGAAAAGAGCGCAGCAAATTTGGAGCACACCTATGCGGGTGTCCGTGTGGGCCGGGCAAATCCGGCTGTGCTGGATAAGGTAAAAGTGGATTATTACGGGGCGCCCACCGCGATCAACCAGCTGGCAGCGGTGTCTGTGGCAGAGGCGCGCGTATTGGTGATCCAGCCGTGGGATGCGTCGGTGTGCCGTGCGATTGAAAAGGCGATTCAGGCGTCCGACATCGGCATCAACCCGCAGAGCGACGGCAAGGTGATCCGGATGACCTTCCCGCAGTTGACCGAGGAGCGCCGCAAGGAGCTTGTCAAAGAGGTCAGCAAGATGGCGGAGGAGACGAAGATCACGGTGCGTTCCATCCGCCGCGATGCCATTGAGAAGCTGAAGGCGATGGAAAAGAAAGCGGAGATCAGCGAGGATGACCTGAAGAAAGGCGAGAAGAAGACGCAGGATCTCACGGATAAGTATTGCAAAGAGATCGATTCCATCTTTGAAAAGAAGCAAAAAGAAATCATGGAGATCTAATGCTCCTGCATATTCATGAATAGAGATGGGACGAATACGATGAAAGATGCGAGCGGAATTCGAAAAGCAGAGCTTCTTCCACGCCATGTGGGGATTATCATGGACGGAAATGGCCGCTGGGCCAAAAAGCGCGGTTTGCCGCGTTCGGCGGGGCATGTGGCCGGGGCCTCCAATTTCCGGACGATTACAAAATATTGCAGTCAGATTGGCATCCCCTATTTGACGGTGTATGCGTTTTCCACAGAGAACTGGAAACGGCCGCAGGAGGAAGTCAAGGCCCTAATGCGCCTTTTCAAGCAGTATCTGGAGGAGGCGCTCCGGGACTTTACGGAGGAAAATATCCGCACGCGTTTCATCGGGGACGTTTCTGTATTCGACCCGGTTTTGCGCGGCTTGATTGAACGGGTAGAGGAATCCAGCAAGAATAAAACCGGCATGGTGCTCAATATCGCCATGAATTACGGCGGGCGCGCAGAGCTCGCACATGCGGTGCGCCGGTTGGCGCAAGAGGTGAAATCCGGCGCAATCCAGCCGGATGAAATCGACGAAGACGCAATTTCCCGCTATCTCTATACCGCGGGGCAGCCAGACCCGGATCTCATCATCCGCCCCAGCGGGGAAAACCGTACTTCTAATTTTTTGCTATGGCAATCTGCTTACAGCGAATATGTGATTATGGACATCTTATGGCCGGACTTCACCACGCAGGATTTGGATCGCGCCTTGGATGAATTTGCCAAACGAAATCGGCGCTTTGGAGGGATATAATTGAAATCGAGAGTGGTTTCTGGAGCGGCATTGGTTGTTTTTTTGCTGGCGATTGTACTCTTTAATCAGATGTTTCCCTTAGCGCTCAATCTGGCGATTGCCCTCATCTCTGTGATGGGCGTCGTAGAAATTATCTCTGCCCTAGGTATGTCCAAAAATTATATTTTATTGATCCCCAGTGTCGTTTTTGCCGCTGTGCTGCCACTGCTTCAGGGCACGTGGCAGCAGGCGGCCTATTACATTTATACGGTCGTCATTTTTAGCGCGTTGATTTTTTACCATCAATTGTTCACCTTCCGGGAGATCGGCGTTGTGTACAGCATGTCGCTTTTGATTCCAACTGCTTTGCAGACCTTGGTTGGCCTGCGGGAGTCTGGCGGCGGGCATGGGATGTTCTATGTGATTATCGCGATCTTCTCCGCGTGGATTGCGGATGCCGGGGCATTTTTTGCAGGAAGCTTCTGGGGGAAACGGAAGCTATGCCCACAGATCAGCCCGAAAAAAACGGTGGAGGGTTTGATCGGCGGGTTTGTCTTAAACGTCGTGGCCATGCTGGTGTTTGGCTATGTCTTCCAGGCGCTGTTTTATTCGTACGAGGTCGATGTCTCCTATCTATCGCTGTTGGTGATCGGCTTTGTGGGGGCGGGGCTCTCGGTTATTGGCGACCTGGCGTTTTCGCTGATTAAACGAAGCTGCCATATCAAGGATTTTAGCGAAATCATCCCGGGCCATGGTGGGATTCTGGACCGCTTTGACAGCGTGATTTTTGTAGCGCCATTTGTTTATTTTTTGGTACAGTTTTTGCCTATCGTGATATAAAACGAGAGAACGGTTCATAATACTTCATAGAGGGGCCGGCCGGTGCGATTTTCGCAGATGGCCCGCCCCTCGCCCTGAAAGGGGATTTTTTATGAAACAGATGCTTTCCATATTGGGTTCTACAGGTTCCATCGGCACACAGACCCTCGACGTTGCACGCCGCTTGGGGATGCGTGTCTGTGCGCTTGCAGCAAACCGCAATGTGGCGATGCTTGAAAATCAAATCAGAGAATGGAAACCGCAACTTGTTGCGGTTTTTGACTTAGATGCGGCGAAAAATCTCCGTATCGCGGTTGCAGATACCCCGGTCCGCGTGGTGCAGGGGATGGAGGGGCTTTGTGAAGCTGCCTCCATCGCCTGTGCGGATGTAGTCTGCAATTCCGTGGTGGGGATGGTCGGTCTGCGCCCAACCCTGGCGGCAATCGCTGCGAAAAAGGATGTGGCATTGGCGAATAAAGAGACCCTTGTGGCGGGCGGCGCGCTGGTGATGAAGGCGGCGCGCGAAGCGGGCGTCCATATCCTGCCCGTGGACAGCGAGCATTCCGCCATCTTTCAGTGCTTGCAGGGATGCCCGGAGAAAAAGGCGCTGGGACGGCTCATTTTGACCGCTTCCGGAGGGCCGTTTTTTGGCAAAACGCGGGAGGAGCTCGTGTCCGTCACGCCGGAGCAGGCGCTCAAGCACCCCAATTGGAATATGGGGGCGAAGGTGACCATTGACTCCGCCACCCTGATGAACAAGGGCTTGGAAATTACAGAGGCCTTCTGGCTGTTTGATGTCGCCCCGGAGCAGATCGATGTGGTTGTACATCGGGAAAGCATCGTCCACTCGATGGTCGAATACGCCGACCACTCCGTCCTGGCGCAGCTCGGCGTGCCGGATATGCGCATCCCCATTCAATATGCGCTTACATGGCCGCAGCGTTTCCCCTCCCCGGTGGAACCGCTCGACTTTATCAAGTGCGGCGCCCTGCATTTCTCGCAGCCGGATGAGGAAACCTTCCTGTGCTTGCGCGCTTGTAAGCGTGCCTTGTTGCGTGGAGGCTTGGCTTCCACGGCGGCAAACGGCGCAAATGAGGAGGCAGTCCGGCTGTTTTTGGACCGCAAGATTTCTTTCCTGCAGATCGGGGAATTGGTCATGCAGGCGATGGAGCATCAACCGGATGCGGAGATTGCATCCGTTGAGGATATATTGAACGCCGATCAAGCGGCGCGCGCGTTTGTGCGCCAGAAGGCGAAGGTTTGAGGTGATTGTTATCTTACAGGTTTTATTGGTAATTATTGCCGTCCTGCTCTTTGGATTCATTATTTTCATCCACGAGTTCGGCCATTTTATGACAGCAAAATTGAGCGGGATACGGGTAAACGAATTTGCAATCGGTATGGGCCCGACGCTGTTCCGCTTCCAAAAGGGGGAGACGACCTACGCCCTGCGCCTGCTGCCCATCGGTGGCTTTTGCGCCATGGAAGGCGAGGACGAGGACAGCGACGACGAAGGCGCATTTAATAACAAACCCGTTTGGAAACGGATTTTAGTCGTCGTGATGGGCGCGGTGATGAATATCGTCTTGGGGCTTGTCCTGATGATGATTTTGTTAGTGCAGCAGCCGGCCTTCAGCTCCACAACGATCGCGGAGTTCCAGGAGGGCGCGGCGACCCAGGCGGCCGGCTTACAGGTCGGCGATACCTTTACAAAGGTAGACGGGTATAAGGTCACCACGGACCGCGACCTCAGCTTTGCGCTGGCGACGGCGAACCCGGACGCGGTGGACATCGAGGTTTCGCGCGACGGCCAGACTTTGACGTTTGAAGATGTCAAATTTAATACAAGGGATAACGATGGGACGAAAGTCCTGATGTTGGACTTCTATGTAAACCCAATCCCCAAAAATGTGGGGACGTTGATCACCAAGTCGTTCCAGGATACGGTTTCCACGGTCCGGATGGTGTGGTACAGCCTTGCCGGCCTGGTGACAGGGAAATTCGGCCTAAATGATATGGCTGGGCCGGTCGGCGCGGCCAGCGCGATCGGAGAAGTGGCGTCGCAGGGGTTGCAGCAGAGCTTTGGCACCGCGATCAATAACATCTTATACATGATGATGATTATCACGGTTAACCTCGGCGTGGTCAACCTGCTGCCCTTCCCGGCGCTCGATGGCGGTCGCTTTGTCTTCCTGTTGGTGGAAGCTGTGCGCCGCAAACCGGTCAATCCAAAGTACGAAGGTTGGGTAAATGCCGCAGGGTTTGTGCTCCTGATGTGCCTCATGGTGGTGATCACCTTTAGCGATATTCTGCGGCTTGTGACAGGAAAGGGGATCGGCGCATGAGACGGCAGTCCAAACAGGTTTTTGCGGGGAAAGTGGCGATCGGCGGCGGCGCGCCAATCAGCGTGCAGTCCATGCTCAACGTCCCCGCGTCGGATATCGAGGGGAACGTGCGGCAGGCGGTGGAATTGGAGCGCGCCGGCTGTGAGATTCTTCGCGTTTCGATTCCTGACCAGGCGGCGGTCGCCCTGATTCCCGCCATCAAACAGGCGGTGCAGATTCCTCTGGTGGCGGATATCCACTTTGACTACCGCCTGGCGCTGGAATCCGCCGCCGCAGGAATCGACAAAATCCGCATCAATCCCGGCAATATCGGCAGGAGCGACCATGTGAAAGCGGTGGCGGACGCCTGCCGGCAAAGGGGGATCCCCATCCGCATCGGGGTCAATTCCGGCTCTGTGGAGAAGGAGATCCTGGCGAAATACGGCGCCCCGACCCCCGAAGCGCTGGTGGAGAGCGCGCTCTACCACGCCTCGCTGCTGGAGCGCTTTGATTTTACCGATATTATCCTTTCGATCAAATCCTCCGACGTGGATACGATGATCCGGGCGTATGAACTCTGTGCGGAGCGGTGCGGCTACCCGCTCCACCTCGGCGTTACGGAGGCGGGGACGGAGCGCATGGGGCTGGTAAAATCCTCCATCGGGATCGGTTCTCTGTTGCAGCGCGGGATCGGCGACACCATCCGGGTTTCCTTGACGGCGGACCCGGTGAAGGAAATTGCGGCGGGTATGGACATCTTAAAGGCGCTGAATCTGCGCAATGAGGGGATTCAGTTTGTATCCTGCCCGACGTGCGGCCGCACCAAGATCGACCTGATCGCCATTGCGGGTGAGGTGGAACGCCGTCTTTCCCATTGTAAGAAGCCGATCAAGGTGGCAGTGATGGGCTGTGCGGTCAATGGGCCCGGAGAGGCCCGCGAAGCGGACATCGGCATTGCAGGCGGCGACGGCGTGGGGCTGCTCTTCAAAAAAGGGGAGATTGTCCGCAAAGTTCCGGAGGACAAGCTGGTGGACGAGCTGGTCAAGGAAGTGGAGGCGCTGTAACCGGGGGATTCCCCGTCAAACCGTTTGATACCAATTTGGAGGCTGTTGGAACTTGAAGACTTTTGGTGAATTCTTTGGCCCATACATAGAGCTTTCCCGTTACCCGGAGAGCATGCACCACGGTGAGCTGACCGGCCTGCAGATCGATACGCGCAACCGCGTGTTGACCGCGAAGGTCGCTTTCCCGGCGCTGGTGGACCGCAATACGTTGTTTCACGCGGAAAAGGAGATTGCCAGCTGCAAAACGTTGCAATTGCATCGGGCAGTGCTCGACCCGCAGTTCCCGCAGGAGTGCTTTACCGTGGAATATTATCCCAACCTGGTGCAGGAGCTGAAACGGCGGGATGCCAGCATCAACGGGACATTAAACCAGTCCTCCGCGCGTTTGGAGGGCGATAAGCTGATTGTGACGCTCAGCCACGGCGGAGGGAACCTGCTGCTGTCCCGCCATGCAGACCGCCTTCTTTCCGACATCATCCGGGAGGAATTTGGAGTTTCGGTGCAGGTGGAGTTCGACGGCACGCTCACGCTGGACAGCGACAGTGTGGCCTATATCGAAAAGCAAAAGAAGCAGGAGGAAACCCTGCGGCGGGAAGCGGTGGTACAGGAAATCGAGGAATACGAACAGAGCATGGAAAAAAGCGCTTCGCCAAAGAAGCAAAAGAAGTGCATCAGCGTCCGCACGCCGGAAACCATGCTGCCAACCGTCTTGCTGGACACCGCAAAGGAGCTTTATGGCCGCCCCGCGAAAGCGAAGCCGGTTCCAATCAGCCGTATCACGCCGGACATCGGCAGCGTGACGGTTTGGGGCGAAATCTTTTCGGTGGATTCCAAATTGACGCGCGACCAGAACCGCAAAATCTATTCGATCAATATAACGGACTATACCAGTTCGATCACGCTAAAAATCATTGAACTCGTCGCCCAGTGCAAAATGTTGGACACGCTGAAAAAGGGGATGTCCATCCTGGTGCGCGGCGATGTGGAGTATGATAAGTACGACCGCGAGATTGTGCTGCGCCCCAAGGGGATTTCCACGGTGGAACAGCTCAAGGTGGTGGACGATGCGCCGGAAAAGCGCGTGGAACTGCATCTGCATACCAATATGTCCAGCATGGACGGCGTAAGTTCCGCAGGGGATTTGATCGAGCGCGCCTATGCGTGGGGGCAGCCCGCCATCGCCATCACGGACCACGGCGTGGCCCAGGCGTTCCCGGACGCTATGAACGCCTTGGAGCGGATCACCGGGAAAGGCGGGAAATTCAAGGTGATCTACGGCGTGGAGTCGTACTTCATCAACGATATGGTTCCCGCTGTGACCGGCCATTCCAGCAACACACTGGACGATGAATTCATATCGTTTGATATTGAGACGACCGGCCTGAGCCCCAACAAGGAGCGCATCACCGAAATCGGCGCGGTGCGCATCCGCAATGGCGAGGTGGTGGAAAGTTTCGATACGTTTGTCAACCCGCAGATGCCGATCCCGCCGAAGATCACAGAGCTGACCGGGATCACAGATGAAATGGTGAAGGACGCTCCCCTGGAGAAAGAAGCGCTCAAACAGTTCTATGCTTTTTGCGGGAAGGATGCGGTGCTCCTCGCGCACAATGCAGAGTTTGATACATCGTTCATCCGCATTGCGGCGGAGCGCTGTGGGATGGAGTTCCCCTATGCCTATATCGATACCCTCCCCATGTGCCGCGCCATGCTCAAGGATCTGAAAAACCATAAACTCGATACGGTTGCCAAACACTTAAAATTGGACCCGTTCAACCACCATCGCGCCTGCGACGACGCGGCGGTGCTGGCGAAGATTTTTATCATCCTGATGACGCGGCTAAAGGAGGATACAGGCGCAAAAACCGTGGAGGACATCAACACCTCATTGGCGGGGGGCGACCCAAAGAAGATGCGCCCCTATCATCAGATTATTTTGGTCAAGAACCAGACCGGTTTGAAGAACCTGTATAAGCTGATCTCCTTCTCGCATTTGGATTATTTCTTCAAGAAGCCGCGCATTCCAAAGAGCGTGTTGACGCAGTATCGCGAAGGGCTGCTGATTGGGAGCGCCTGCGAGGCGGGAGAGCTATACCGGGCAATTTTCAATGGGCAGCCGTGGAATACGCTGTGCGAAATTGCAAGCTTCTACGATTATCTGGAAATTCAGCCGCTGGGAAACAACATGTTTATGGTGCGCAATGGCGACGTACCAAATGAAGAGACCCTGCGGGAATTCAACCGGACGATCATCAAATTGGGTGAAAAACTCAACAAGCCGGTGGTCGCCACCTGCGACGTCCATTTTATGGACCCGAAGGACGGGGATTACCGGAAAATCTTGATGGCCGGGCAGGGCTTTGACGATGCCGACCATCAAGCGCCCTTGTATATGCGGACGACTGCGGAAATGCTGGAGGAATTCGCTTACCTTGGGAAGGAAAAGGCGTATGAAGTCGTCGTGACGAACACCCAAAAGATCGCCGATATGGTGGAGCAGGTACGCCCGATTCCGGAGGGCGTGTTCCCGCCGTTCATCGATGGGGCGGAGGAACAGCTGAATGCGATCTGCTGGAAGCGCGCCAAGGAGATCTACGGCGACCCGCTGCCGAAGATCGTCCAAGACCGCTTGGAGCGCGAGCTCGGTTCCATCAACAAGCATGGATTCTCCGTGTTGTATATGACGGCACAGAAACTGGTGGCGGACTCCGAGGCCCACGGCTATCTGGTTGGGTCGCGTGGTTCGGTTGGCTCATCGTTTGTGGCCAGCATGTCCGGTATCTCAGAGGTCAACCCCCTCGCTCCGCACTACATCTGCCCGAACTGCAAGAACAGCGAATTTATCACGGATGGCAGTTACGGTTCCGGCTTTGACCTTCCGCCGAAGAAATGCCCCAAATGCGGCACGGATTACAACCGCGACGGCCACACCATCCCCTTTGAAACCTTCCTGGGGTTCGACGGCGACAAGACGCCGGATATCGATTTGAACTTCTCCGGCGAATACCAGTCGGGGGCACACCGGTACACAGAGACGCTGTTCGGCAAGGACCACGTGTTTAAAGCCGGAACCATCGCGACGGTTGCGGATAAGACCGCGATTGGGTTCGTCAAGAAATATGCGGAAGAACACAACATGGTTCTGCACCGCGCAGAGGAGCAGCGTTTGGCCATAGGGTGCACCGGCATCAAGCGCACCACGGGCCAGCATCCGGGCGGCATGGTGGTCGTGCCGAGAGGACACGATATTTTTGAGTTCTGCCCAGTGCAGCATCCGGCCAACGACCCAAATTCCGATAATATCACAACACACTTCGACTTCCATTCCATCCACGATACGATCTGTAAGCTGGATGAGCTCGGGCACGACGTTCCGACCATCTATCACTATCTGGAAGAATACACGGGCATCCCCGTGATGTCCGTCTCGATGAGCGACCCAGAGGTGATGTCCCTGTTCGAGTCGCCCAAGGCGCTGGGGGTCACGCCGGAGGACATCGACTGCCAGACGGGGACCTTTTCGCTCCCCGAACTGGGGACGCCCTTTGTGCGGCAGATGCTGGTGGACGCGAAACCGAAGACCTTCTCCGACCTGCTGCAAATTTCCGGTTTGTCCCACGGCACGGACGTGTGGCTGGGAAATGCGCAGGACCTCATCAAAAAGGGGACTTGCACCATTTCTGAGGTTATCGGTACGCGCGACAGCATTATGACATATCTTCTGCAAAAGGGCCTGGAGCCAAAGATGGCGTTTAAGATCATGGAGATTGTGCGTAAGGGAAAGGCGCCGAAGCTTTTGACCGACGAACATAAACAGGCCATGCGGGACCACAATGTGCCGGAGTGGTACATCGATTCCTGTATGAAGATCAAATACATGTTCCCGAAGGCGCATGCGGCCGCCTATATGATTTCGGCTTTGCGCTTGGGATGGTATAAGGTGCACCGTCCGGTGGAGTATTATGCGGCCTATTTCAGTGTGCGCGGCGAGGACTTTGACGGCGCAACGGTCATCCAGGGGCGCGAAGCGGTGCGCCGCCGCATGAATGAAATCAGCATGAAGGGCAAGGAGGCCAGCGCCAAGGAGGAAGCGGCCTATTCCACGTTCCAGATTGCGAATGAAATGCTGGCGCGCGGGATCGAAGTGCTCCCGGTGGATCTATATAAATCGGATGCGAAAAAATATGTGGTGGAAAACGGGAAGATCCGCTTGCCGTTTTCTTCCCTGGCAGGCGTGGGAGAAGCGGCGGCGAACGCTCTGGCAGAAGCGCGGGAGACGGGCGGCCCGTATATCTCCGTTGACGACCTGCAGGCGCGCTCTAAGGTGTCCAAAGCGGTCATTGAAATGCTGGAGCAGGCCGGCTCCCTGAAGGAGCTGCCGGCCAGTTCGCAGATGACGCTGTTTTAGAGGCAGGGAGAGGAACAACGATGGAACAGAAACAACAGATTGCTTCAACCGCCCGCGTGGCACGCGGCGCGGTTTTGGTGGGCGAGGTGACACTCGGCGAGGAAAGCTCCGTATGGTATAATGCGGTGGTACGTGCGGACAATGCCCCGATTGTCATCGGCGCCCGCTCCAATATTCAGGATTGCTGTGTGCTGCACGTGGACGAAGGGCATCCCATCCAGATTGGGGACGGGGTCACCGTGGGCCACGGCGCCATTTTGCACGGCTGCACCATTGGGGACAATTCGCTCATCGGAATGGGCGCGGTGGTGCTCAATGGGGCGCAGATCGGGAAAAATTGCATCATTGGCGCGTCCGCCCTGGTGACGCAGGGGATGCAAGTGCCGGATGGTTCTATGCTGTTGGGCGTACCGGCCAGGGTGCGCCGCCCGCTCACAGAGGAAGAGATTGAGAGCAACCGCCGTGCAGCGGAGGAATACCTTCATAGTATGAAAACATTGGATTGAGGGAGAAAGAAGGGGAGGAAGAGCAGATGGGGAACCGAATCTTTTTCAGCCATGCAAGTGCGGATAAGGAATTGGTAGAACGTGTCGTTGATTTTTTTGTCTCATCCATGGACATCCAGAGAAGGGAAATCTTTTGTACTTCCCTGAAAGGAACGTTGCCGCCGGGAAAGGAATTCATTCCGAGGATCAAGCAGGAAATTGCCGGTTGTAAAGTGGTTGTGATGCTCATTACACAGGCGTATTTGGAAAGCCCATTCTGCTTGGCGGAATTGGGAGCGGCTTGGGCGCTGAACCAGGAGATCTATCCGTTGACGGTTTCGCCGGTCACCTATAAGGATTTGGAAAGAACGCCGCTAAAAGGGATACAATGTCTGGACCTGCAATCCGAAGAGGATCTTTCCGTTTTATATGACTTTTTTGTAAAGAGTGAAATCGCGGAAAGCAGTGAGAGCCTTTTCCGTAAAGGCTTGTCTCAGTTCTTAGCGGGCGGGCCGGCTTATGGGAGCACTTCCAAAGAGCAACCGGGAATTATTGATCATGCTGAAGAACTAAAGGATTATATCAAAGGTTTGGAAGATCAAGTGGCTAAAAAGGATGTACAAGCCCAGTTTTTGCTGGGATGTATCTATTCCGAAGGGATCTTGGTCCCGCAGGATACGAGAAAAGGAATCGAATATCTACGCGAAGCAGCAGATAATGATGATCCTGCGGCGCAATACCATCTATCGAGCTTATATTATCGAGGGGTGACTGGAAAGCCGGATTTTGATAAGGCTTTTCAATGGGAGAAAAAAGCGGCGGATAATCGATATGTACCGGCGATGGAAGGGCTAGCTTGGCTATACAGAGCTGGTTTGGGTTGTGAGCGCGATTTAGAGAAGGCCAAATATTGGTATGAGCAGGCTGCAGAGTATGGATATGTGGGTGCATATAGTCCATTGGCAGCAACTTGTGAAACATTGTTACTCGATGACGCTGTGAAGTGGTGGGAAAAGGCCGCAGATTTAAATGATTCTTACGCTTGCTACCATCTGGGCAAGCTCTATAAAGACGGATATGGAAAGCAGAAACCGAATTATCAGAAAGCTGCGGATTTGTTTCGGAGAGCATCGGAGCCGGAACATAACCAAGTGGAAGCACAATATGAATTGGGACAAATGTACTATTTGGGTTATGGTTTTGTAGGGAGAGACTTCAAGGAGGCCTTGCGATGGTTCCAGTCTGCGGCGGAAACCGGGCAGGTGGATTCGCAATACAATACCGCCTATCAGTATCAATATGGGTTAGGCGTGGAACAAAATGTTGATGCTGCAATCGAGTGGTATGAGAAAGCGGCAGCACATGGACATGCATTGTCCCAAGTGGATGTGGCGAATCTTTATGCCAGCTTACATACTGCGGCGGGATATGAGAAAGCGCGGCATTGGTATGAACAGGCCTGCGAGCAGAATTGTTTCAAGGCGTATCGAAAGCTGGGCGATCTATATTTCTGGGGGCTGGGATGTCAGGCGGACCGTGCAAAGGCGCTCCGTTATTACCGGAAGGCGGCCGAACAGGGGGATGACATTGCGAAAGCAAAGCTGGGAATGGGTTTAAAAACGATTCCATTTGAAAAGACAGGAGAATGAGATTTGGGAACGTATACGACGCTGTTGCTGGACGTGGACGGCACGCTCTTGGACTTTAAAGCCTCGGAACGTGCCGCTTTGGAAACGACCTTCCAGCGCCATGGATATTTGCTAAATGATTCCGTTAAAGAGATCTATCATGCGATCAACAGTGCGCTTTGGGGCCGGTTCGAGCGTGGCGAGATCTCCCGCGAGGAAGTGATTTACAGCCGCTTTGTGGAATTGTTCCGCGCGCTTGGCATCGATGGCGACGGGCGTGCGTTTGAGGATGAATACCAGGAAGAGCTGGGCCGGGGAGCGTTTTTGCTTCCGGGGGCCGAGGAGGTTTGCGCATATTGCGCACGGTTCTGCGACCTGTATATTGTCACCAACGGCGTTTCCCGCACCCAGTACAGCCGCCTCCACGATTCCGGTTTGGACCGTTATATGAAAGGGATTTTTGTCTCTGAGGACGCTGGGTATCAAAAGCCGATGAAGGAATATTTTGATTATGTATTTGCACGCATCCCCGGCTTCCAGGCGGAAAAGACGTTGATCGTGGGGGATTCGTTGAGTTCCGATATCCGGGGTGGCAACAACGCGGGAATCGATACCTGCTGGTATTGTCCAGATGGAGGACAAATGCCCGGCGACGTGCGGGTGAATTATACGATCCGTCGCTTGGAAGAGTTGAAGGATTTGATTGCATGAAGGCTTGCCAAGAGCAGGTTCGCTTTTTCAGGATGGATAGCTGGATTTCGAGAAAATCCATTAAAATAGGTTGACACATATAGTTTACTATGCTATTATATTAGCACGCTAAAGCGAAGTGGGGAATCCCGCATGCATTTTGAGGAGAAACGGTAGGTTGTTATGAAGAAATACAACAAGATTACACCGGAAGGTACCAAGGATCTTCTGTTTGAAGAATGCCTGGCGCGGCGCTATGTAGAGCAGACACTGTCGGACGTCTTTTCTTCCAGAGGATTCAACGAAGTTGTGACGCCGGGACTGGAATTTTACGATGTGTTCGATCCGGATTTTTCCGGAATCAGCCAGGAAACCATGTACAAGATGAGCGACCGCCACGGCCGCTTGATGGTAATGCGGCCCGACTCGACCATCCCGATCGCGCGCCTGACTGCGACCCGGCTGCAAACCTTGCCGAAGCCGGTGCGCTTATATTACAATCAAAAGATTTACCGCAGCAATCCGGGGCTCACCGGCCGCAACAATGAGGCGACCCAGACCGGAATTGAGCTTTTGGGAGCTCCCGGACGCCGGGCAGATTTGGAAGTCATCGTCACCGCGGTGGAAGCGTTGAGCCGCTGCGTCCCGAACTTCCGCCTGGAATTGGGCCACGCTGGATTCTTCCGCGCGTTGGCCGCGCAGCTTCCCATTGGCGACGACCTGCGGGAGGATATCCGCAGCACCATCGAGTCCAAGAATTACGCGGCGCTGAACACCATTCTGGATCAGCTGGAAAACAGCCGTTCGGTGGACGCGATGCGCCGGTTGCCGCGTTTATTCGGCGGGGAAGAGGTCTTTGCGCAGGCGGCGCCGCTGTGCAGTGATGAGACGTCCAGCAAGACGTTGGCTTATCTGCACGAATTGTACCAGGCGCTGGTGGAATTGGGCCTTGGAGACCGGATGATTGTAGACTTGGGGCTGGTCCAGCGCAATGATTATTACACAGGCGTGATTTTCAGCGCATATGTAGAAAATGTGGGTGACGCCGTTTTGCTCGGCGGCCGTTATGACAAGCTTTTGGCCCAGTTTGACACGCCGATGCCCGCGGTTGGTTTTGGCGTCAATGTGGATGGGTTGGCAGAACTGCTGCTCAAGCAGGGAAAAATCCCGGCGGCAACGCCGGTGGAAGTCTTGGTGCATAGCGACGAAGGGTATGAGATCAAGGCGTTGCAATATGCATCCCGCCTGGCGGGACAAGGCTGCAAATGTGAGAGTTCCGTATTTGAGACGCGCGAGGAGGCCCTGCATTATGCAAAGGTGCGGGGGATTCACCGGGTCGACTGTGTGAGCGATTGCGTGGAAACCATCAATCTATAGGGGAGTCGTTATGAAACCATTGAGAATGGCCCTGACAAAGGGCCGGTTGGAAAAGGATACCGTGGCCCTGCTGGAGCGCATCGGCTACGATTGTGAAGCGGTCCATAACAAGGGCCGGAAGCTGATTTTGCCCGTGGGAGACCGCTTGGAAGTGGTGCTTGCAAAGGCGGCGGACGTCATCACCTATGTGGAGCACGGCGTGTGCGATTTGGGCGTGGTGGGGAAGGATACCATCATGGAAAACGGGACCAGCTTCTATGAAGTGTTGGACCTGGGGTTTGGCCGCTGTAAATTTGCGCTGGCCGCGCCGAAAGGGAGCGATTTCTTTGGCGGGTACGCCAGCCGGACCATTGCCACCAAGTATCCCAATGTGGCGCGCAATTATTTTGAAAGCAAGGCGATGGACATCCGCTTCATCAAGATCGAAGGTTCGGTGGAGCTGGCCCCGCTGCTAGGGCTGTCCGACGCCATTGTCGATATTGTGGAAACAGGTACAACCCTGAAAGAGAACGGCCTGGAGGTCGTGGAAACCATCTGTGACATCTCCGCGCGTTTGATCGTGAATACTGCAAGCCTGAAACTGCGCAAGGCGGAGATCGAAGAGCTGGTTGCGCAGATGGAACAGGCAAAGGAACAGGCATAAAGGAGGCGGGAGCGTTGATTCAATATGTGAAACAGGGCGGCGATTTTGGCCGCGCCTTTATCCAGCAACTAAAGGAGCGCAGCGCGAATTCCGGCAAGAAGGTGGACGACGCTGTCGCTGAAATTGTAGAGACAGTGCGACGCGACGGGGATGCCGCTGTGCGCATGTATACGGAGCGGTTCGACGGAAGCGTTCCGGAACAATTGGTGATTGAAAAGGCGGATATGCAGGAGCTGATTAAAGCATGCGACCCCGCCTTTGTTGCGGCTTTGGAGAGAGCAGCTGCAAACATCCGAGATTTCCATGCCCGGCAGAAGCAGCAGAGCTGGTTGCAGACCGAGGCCAACGGGGTCATTATGGGCCAGCGTGTGCGCGGGCTTGCCCGTGTGGGGCTGTATGTGCCCGGCGGCACGGCTGCCTATCCTTCCTCGGTCTTGATGAACGCGATCCCCGCCAAAATCGCCGGGGTCAAGGAGCTTGTCATGGTGACGCCGCCCGGAAAGGACGGCAAGCCCAACCCGGATATTCTGGCGGCCGCGCTGGTGGCCGGTGTGGACCGCGTGTTCCTGGTGGGCGGAGCGCAGGCTGTGGCAGCGTTGGCCTTTGGAACGGAGAGCATTCCCAAGGTGGATAAGATCGTTGGGCCGGGAAATATCTTTGTCGCTACGGCAAAGCGCCAGCTCTATGGCACGGTGGACATCGATATGATCGCCGGCCCCAGCGAGATCTTGATTCTCGCAGACGATACGGCAAATCCGGAGTTTTTGGCAGCGGATCTCATGTCCCAGGCGGAACACGATCCGCTGGCCTCTTCGATTTTGCTCACCACTTCGGCGCGCATTGCAGAGGAAACCATCGCCGCTGTTTACCGCCAGATCGAAGGCCTGTCCCGAAAGGACATCATCAACCAATCCCTGGACAATTTTGGCGCAGTGATGCTGTGCAACGATATGGAGGAAGCGGTTGAGTTTGCCAATGCATTGGCCCCGGAACATCTGGAGGTCTGTGCCGCGAACCCGATGGAGTTTATCGGGAAGATCGACAACGCGGGATCGGTGTTTCTCGGAAACTGGTCGCCGGAACCGCTGGGCGACTACTTTGCAGGGCCGAACCATGTGCTTCCCACCAGCGGGACGGCGCGCTTTTTCTCCCCGCTTTCGGTGGACAGCTTCGTCAAGAAGTCCAGCTTCATCTATTATACGCAGGACGCCTTGATGCAGGCAAAGGAGGATATCATTAAGCTCGCAGAGACGGAGGGCTTGACTGCGCACGCCAATTCGATCCGCGTACGCGATAAGCAAGAGGCCGCCAATTGAACGTCCATTATAGAACGGAGGAACGACCATGCCCTATACGCTGAACGATAAATTAAAGGATTTGAAACCATACGATCCGATTTCCGGAGATTACTCCATCCGTTTGGACGCCAACGAGTCCTTTTTGGAATTGCCCATTGAGCTTTTGGAAAAGGCGCAGTACGCCATGGCGGACATTGCGTTCAACCGGTATCCCGACCCGAATGCCACGGAGCTCTGCGAAAGCTTTGGCGCTTACTACGGCATTGACCCCGCGCTTGTAACTGCGGGCAACGGCTCGGATGAATGGTTGTTTATCATCACATCGTCGTTCCTGATGCGCGGTGATAAGATTTTGACCGTGGAACCTGACTTTTCCATGTACCGCTTTTATGGCTTTTTGGCTGAGGCGGAGAGCGTGGTCTATCAGAAAAAAGAGGATCTCACGATCGATGTGGATGCATTGATCGCCGCGGTAAACGAGAGTGGGGCGAAGGTGGTCCTGTTTTCCAACCCCTGCAACCCGACGTCCCTTGGACTGCGCCGCGAAGAGGTGCGCAAGCTGATTACCTCCGTTTCTGCGTTGGTGGTCCTGGATGAGGCGTATATGGATTTTTGGGATCAATCCCTCCTGGGCGAGGTGGCGCAGTATGACAACCTGATTATTTTGCGCACCTGCTCGAAGGCGTTTGGCATGGCGGCGGTCCGCCTCGGCTTTGCCGTGGCAAATCCGAAACTGACGCAGACGCTGCGTGCGGTCAAATCCCCGTATAATGTAAATTCAGTATCGCAAAAGATTGGTGCGCTCGTGATGAACGAGCAGGAAGTTCTTCATCAAGCGTTGGACGAAATCATCCTTTCCAGGAAGGCGCTCCAGGCTTCTTTGAAAGAGCTGGAGAGCAAATATCCGGATCAGCTGTATATCTACGATAGCTGCACCAATTTTGTGCTGGTGCGCATGCCAAGGGCCAAAGAAGTGTTTGAAGGGCTCCTGGAGAGGGGAATCGCTGTGCGATTTATGGGCGATACGCTCAGAATTACAGCGGGTAGCGCGGAAGAAAATGCACAATTGTTAAAAAATTTAGAATCTCTACTTTCATCCTCCACAAATCCGTAAAAATGGTGTAAAATAAATTGGATTCAAAAAGTGAGGTACAGCCATGAGAACCGCACAGGAAACCCGGAAGACAAAGGAAACCGACATCACCATAGCGCTTTCGCTGGACGGCGGCGCCGTAGAGATCTCGACAGGAATCGGCTTTTTTGACCATATGTTGACGGCCTTTGCCGTACACGGCGGCTTTGGTTTGCAGGTCAAGGCGGCGGGAGACCTCTATGTGGACGGGCACCACACCGTGGAGGACACGGGGATTGTGCTCGGGAAGGCGTTTGCCAAGGCGCTGGGCGATAAGTCCGGCATTGCGCGCTTTGGCAGCTTTTACATCCCGATGGATGAAGCGCTTGCATTTGCCGCGGTGGACGTGAGTGGAAGGCCATTTTTGGCATTCCGGGCGGAATTTTCCCAGGAGCGCACAGGCGAATACGATCTGTGCCTGACGGAAGAATTCCTGCGCGCATTCGCTATGAATGCCGGGATTACGCTACATGTCCGCTTGGAATACGGGGCAAATGCGCACCACGAGGTGGAGGCGATTTTTAAAGCGGTCGCCCACGCGTTGCGGCTGGCAACGGCCCAAACCGGCGGCGGTGTCCTTTCCACAAAAGGTTCCCTGTAAGTTCCACCTGTAGTTCCTTTTTGCAACGGAATTTTATGGAATACGGAATAGGAGGTAGGCAAGAAGATGGTTATTCTGCCTGCAATTGACATCAAAGATGGAAAATGTGTGCGCCTTGTACAGGGAAAGTACGATTCCGCTTATACCGTTGCGGAAAGTGCAGCGGACACAGCCAAGGCCTTTGAAGCGATGGGCGCAACATGGCTCCATATGGTGGATCTGGACGGCGCAAAAGAAGCAGTCCCGGTGAATACGGATATGATCTTTGACGTATTGAAGCAGTGCAATTTGAAAGTCGAGTTGGGCGGCGGAATCCGCAACATGGAAACGATTGATTATTATATGGACCATGGCATTTCCCGCATCATCCTCGGCTCTGCCGCGCTGAATAATCCTGCGCTTGTCAAGGAAGCGGTTGCCAAATACGGGGATAAGATCGCCGTCGGCATCGATGCCATCGACGGAAACGTTGCGGCGGAAGGCTGGACGCAGACCTCTACCGTGAATTATATTGATTTAGCCAAACACATGGAAGACGCTGGGGTGAAATACATTGTCTTTACGGATATATCCCGCGACGGCATGATGGACGGCCCGAATTTCACCATGCTGGACAAGCTCAACCGTTCGGTGTCCTGTAAGGTGATCGCCAGCGGCGGCGTCAGCAGCTTGACGGACATTGTGGTGCTTACGGCGCTGAAGCTGCACGGGGCGATCTGTGGCCGTGCGTTGTATACGCGCGATCTCAGCCTGCGCCAGGCAGTCGACCTCTGCAAAGGGGTCAAGGAGGCGTGATGGAAGGGAAATACCGCACGGACGATGCGTTCATTGAGAGCTTTTTTCAGAAGGGCGATTTGCTGCCTGCCATTGTGCAGGAGGTCGGCACAAACGAAGTCCTGATGCTTGCCTATATGAACCGCGAATCTATGAAAAAGACGTTGGAAACGGGTTATACCTGGTTTTACAGCCGTTCCCGGCAGGAGCTCTGGAATAAGGGGGCCACGTCCGGCCATCTACAGAAAATTATCAGCATCCATGGGGACTGCGACAGCGATACGCTCTTGGTCCAGGTGGAGCAGACGGGGCCGGCCTGCCACACCGGTGCGCACAGCTGCTTTTTCAATGAGATTTGGCGGCGGGACGAGTAAATTGAAACGATAAAAGGGATGAATGGTTTATGAATGACACCCTCAAGAATTTGTATGAGACCGTTTTAAGCCGTAGGGACAGCCATACGGAGGGGTCTTATACCTGCTACCTGTTTGAGCAGGGGTTGGATAAAATCCTCAAGAAATGCGGAGAAGAGTGCAGCGAGGTGATTATCGCGGCTAAAAACGGCGAAAATCACGAGACAGTGATGGAAATTTCCGATCTGCTGTACCACCTGATGGTCTTGATGGTGCAGTCCGGCATCACCTTGGAAGAAGTAGAGGCCGAATTGGACAAGCGCAGCAACAAGACGGGAAATTTGAAGAAATTCCATTCGGTTGATAAAAACAGCTGAAAGAAGGCTGGGTTCCGCAAAATTTTGCGGAACCCAGCCTTTTTATCGCTTTCAGCATGACAAAACCCCCGGTTCTACCGGGGGTAGGTAAAAAAACCTTGGCAAAAGAAAAAGTAAAAAATCGTTCGTTCTTCAAAGGAAAAAGAATGGTACGGAGGTTCTGAAAGGAAGGCGGGGATTTTCGCGAAAAGTGTCCCTCTCGCAGAATGCTATGAAGTACCAAAGAGAACTGGTTTACCAGTAGCAGGGCAAACGATGCGATGATATTTTTCAGTACCCTTTCCAGGGGTCAGCAAGTACTGACCCCTCTGGGGTCTGAGCAAACCACTAGTTTTCTAGTGGTTGTGATTCGTGGGTAGCAAAAACACTTCGCTTGTCTTAGCCAGAGCCTTGCCCCAATTTTTCACGTGGGATCAGATGAAACCGATTAAAAGTTAAAGGAGGTTATCAAATGCAACATAAAGTCAAATTGACCGTCATTGATAAAAAGTTGTACCCTGAATTACAAGCACAATACTGTGCAGATCCCCATGCGGGTGCATGTCCTTTGCTATAATGTCGGGGATGAATTCATCTTTGAACGCTATGGGATTGCCGACGATATATCACGTTCCGCAAAGAAGCTTTCAGTATAGTAACCGACTTTCAGGTAGTCCTGTCCCATGCGGGACATATCTTTTGATAACGCCTCCTCCCATCACGGTGGCGTCACTGGGGTGTAAAATTGTCTCTCATTATTTTCTGACTTATGTGAAAATTTCAGTGGGGCTATGATAGAATAGGGCCATCAAGCTATGGGAGGAGCGCGGAGGGAATGGGACTTTTCAAGAAGAAAATCACCGACCAGCTTTACGCCGGGTCGCAGTTTTTCCAGAACGGCCGGGTGGCCGGTAAACCCAAGGACCGCCGGGACTTTTATGCGAAGGCCATTGAGGCAGCTCGGAAAAGCGACAATACAGCCGTCAGGAATGCGGACATAGAAAATTATATCTGCTTCCTGCTCACGGATACGGGCCCCAAGGCGGATCTCGGCCTTGTGCGGCGTCTCATCGCCCAGCAGGAACCAGAGGAGTTCCGGAGGGACATTTCCGCTTGGGTGGATGAGATGGAGCGCTTGGGTATAGGCAAGGTGGGCGACAGCCGCCAGGAGATGCAGGACTTCCTGCTGAAGGCCGCGGGAAACGGCAGTTTCGTTGCGGCGGACATAGGCTGGCGGGTCTACGGCACGAACAGGTACTCCCTGGGCACAAGGGGCGGCGAGTTTGAAAAGGCATTTATCGAGGCGGCCTTCTCGGGGTACGGCCCAGCCGCTGCCGTCTTCTTGGCCCGGGAAAAACAACGGGCGCAGAACGGCGACACGCCACACCAGCTTAAATTCTGGGATGAGTTCGTAAACGTCACCCTGGCGGGTTCCCGGCCCTTGCCTCCGCTGCCGGAGAGCCTTGGAAAACTGGATGAGGCACGGCGCCTGGACGAGAGCGTGGTGCAGGCTACCAAGGTAGCTCTAACAGAGGAGTGGGGCCAGATGCGCCGCCGCCGGGACCAATTGCTCTCACGGATATCGGAGCTGGAGGCATGCGCCCTCCGGGACGAGGGCCCCACCATGGACGAGGTCTTGGAGGAGATAAGCTGCTTTTGCGACTGGATACTGGTGCGGGAGGAGATGTACAGCTTTTCCCGGGAGAACAGGGGGATCACGCTGGAGGGCTCCGATGAGGAGAAGTTCAGCCACTTTGAGGGCATGGCCTGCCGGGCACCTCTGGAACCCTGGTCCCGACCGGATTATGGCCGGGAGGCGGAGACTCTTTTCCGCCGGGGCCGCTCCCTGGAACACCAGGCCCGCAGGTTCCCGGAGATAGTGCGGCTATACCGCCAGGCTGCGGAGTTGGGCCACGGAGAGGCCATGTACAGGCTGCACTCCATGGGATCCTTCTGGCCCGGCGCCACAAATGGTTGGGACAGCATCAAATACGACCCCGCCAAGTTCGGCTGGCCCATGGCCGGCAGTTGGCGGCACCCCATATGGAAGAGCGACGATATGGCCTGCGTGTTCCAACTGGCCCGGCAGGGAGATGTCGAGGGAATACGCCACATCTCCGAGATGCTCATCGACCTGCGGCAGAAGTATCGGGGCGATACCACCGGGATATACAAGGCCGTGGACTGGGAGTGCGAGACGATAATGGACCTGCAGATGGAGTACACCGGGTTACTGTCAGACATGGGTGACACGGAGGCCGCCTTCCACTTGGTGTGGCTGCATTTCTTATACGATTCCGAAAAGCTCCAACGCCGGTTCTGGGGCACCGCCCGGAACCGCTGCCAGAAGGAACTCTTCCGCCGGGGCGGCGGCTTGGGCTGTTACTTGGCCCCCTGCTACAACGATGTGTTCGGCATAGCCTCGGAGGACAGCCTGGCCGTGGCACGGAAGGCCGAGGAGATGGGCCTCACCGGCGCCGTGGAGGCGCTGCGGCTCCATTTCGAGTCCATAGAGCAGGCCGCCCGGGCAAACGAGGCCCAGCGCCAGGCCTACCAGCGCATGGCCATGGTGGAGGCCCGCGGAGAGGCTGTGGCCCAAGGTATGGACGAGTACAGAAGCAAGCTGGACTGGGCCGAGCGTGCCCACTCCTACGGCACCGGCGGCTCCGGCGTCACCCGCGAGGAGGCGCACATCTTAGGGGAGGTCTCCACAGAGCAGTACACTCGGGAACGCTTAATACGCAGTGAGCTTGAGGACAGCCAGCGAAGGAAATTGGAGGATGCGTTTGACTCCTCCCACGGCTTCAAGGATGACTAAGGGGCGCACTCATAATGATTAGATTAAAGCCGTCTCGACACCGGCTGTATTATGGAGGTAAACTATGGGACTTTTCAGAAGAAAGAAACCCACGAAAGAGGACGAAGGCTGGAAGTACTACAAAATGGCTTTGGATGAGAAAGGCCGCAACACAAGGCTGGAGCTGGAGTATACCCAAAAGGCCATAGAGCTGGGGGAAAGGCACGCTATGTGCCATCTGGCCTCCTACTATCTTGACCACTGCCCCACTGACAAGGAGAAGGTCCGGGAGGCAACCCAACTCATGGAGCAGGCTGAGTCCATGGGTGCGCTGCTCGAATGCCGGCGCATTGGCTACGCCTACGCCTTGCAGGGGCTTTACGATAAGGCATTCCCCCGCTATCTCAAAGGGGCCGAGGAGGGCGACTCCTTCTGCCAGTTCTGCACCGGCCTCTATTACAAAAACGGCCAGGGCGTGGAACAGGACTACGCCAAGGCCATCTACTGGTATGAGAAGGCCGTGGAGAATAAGGAGGTACTCGCTTTCAATAACCTGGGGCTGATGTACAAGGACGGCCTGGGTGTGGAGAAGGACAATGCCAAAGCCCTGGAGCTTTTGAAGATGGGTTCGGAGCTGGGGAATCACACGCCCAGCGGTAACCTGGCCTTTGACTACTACAAGGGTGAGGATCCCTGCCCGCAGGACTACGAGAAGGCCCGCCACTACGCAGAGCTGGGACTATCCCAAAGCAAGGGGAAGAACAAGAACTGCCGCTATGTGCTGGCCATGCTGGAGTGCGACGGCCTGGCAGGCATCCCCTGCAACCCATGCAGCGCCTACGACAAGGTCCAACAGCTGGCCCGGGAGGAATATAAGCCCGCCTTGGATGGAGGCGTGGGATACTGTCTCATAAAGCGCAGCGACTGGGTGAAGGCCCGCCGCCAAGAGGCACGGAACATGATGGCGGATCGCCCGGAGGAGGCCATCGCCATACTCCAGGAGTTGCGGGACTTGGGTTTCTGGCAGGTGGAGAAGGACATAGAGGCCTACGAGAACATGAAGGCCCGGGAACGGGCTCTGGAGCAGGACGATATGTACAAAAAGGCTCTGGAGGCAAACGATGTCAACGCCATACGCCAGGCCGCGGAGCATGGCTCCCCACTGGCCTGCGCTGATATGCTGGACCGTTACATGAAGGACCTGGAGCAGTCCGGCGGGAAGCCCGGCTGGGAGAGGGAGACAGGCCGGTACTTCCGCTACTGCAACACCTGCACAGAGATCCTTGGCGAGCAGCGTTTCACAGACATACGTGAGCGGCTCTCCCAGCGGGTGCTGGAGCACTGCCAGGAACTCTTGGACATGGAGGACGCCTGGAGCGCCTACATGCTGCTGAGCCAGCTGGACCAGCACAGCAGCGCCGACCTGATGCGCCTGCGTGTCAAGGCCGCGAGAGCACTGGACGATCCTGAACTGCTGATGCGCAGCCTGAAGGCCCTCTCCCTGTGCCAGGACGCCGGCGAGGATGAGCGGCGGGAAGCCGACAGCGAGCTCACGACGCTGAAGATGAAAAACGGGTAATCCTTGGAAACACCGCGTCATCGCGGTGGCATAAAGTCCCCGGCCGGAGGGAGGGTCCTCCGGCCGGGGATTCTTATTAGCATCTCTGTTTGTCAGTCGTTAAGTTAGTCAGTTTTTGATACTTCCTTATCGGCATTAACAAGATGAAGAGCGCCTTGTTGTTGCTTTATTATAGGAAGATGCTGCAACCATGTATTTAGCGATCTAAGTGTAGGAAAAATTTGTTTTATAAATCAATGGCACCCAGGTTCAGGGTTCGCTGATAAATGCGGCGCTGACGTGCCGTCTCCTGGGAGAGGCACTCCGCCTCCAAATCGTTTAGGGATTTTATGTGAATACCGGCCTCCTGCTGCTTAGAAGAAGAGAGCAGGCGGATTTCTTCTAATGGGATTCCGGAGAGATATTGAGAAATTTCATATTTCAAGCTTTCGAAACGGAAGGTCACAACGGCTTCTGTAATACGAAAGGTTTCCGCCAATTCCCCTTTGAAATGCACAAAGTCTTGCCAGGTTTGCAATTGCGAGAATCGCTCTTTGATGCGGGGCAAAAGGAAGCGCGCGGGGAGCAGAAGCTCGGCAGCCCCTTCGTTCGCCTGCCATTCCAGGAAGCGATCTTGGTTTGGACGGGCGCGCTCAAAACAGTTAAAGGACTTTGCCGGACCGTCGCGGTGGAGCGTGACATGGATCAGCTCATGGCCGCAGGTGAAATTGTTCTCGCGCCAGGAAAGGTTCCCGTTGAGCAGGATAATATCCGGCCCGCCATCTGTGGAGAGGCAGGAAATCCCCTTTAGCCCGGGTGTTTTGAAGGGAGGAAACCCAAGGGCGAGGTTTGGAAGATTTTCGCACAAGGAGATGAGGTCCAAAGGCCCGTTTTTCTCAGAAATATTGCATTGATGGCGTAAAATGCGGATAGATTGGTAAAGTTCCGCTTTTGTACAATGCCGGTTCATTTTTTTGAATGTTTCCTTTTTAGTTTCCGGATCATATCGATGGCAATGCGGATGTCGTCCGGATCGATGTTGTTTTCCTGCGCTTCGCGGGCAAAATTGAAATAAACGTTGTTGAGCTGCCCTTCCTGGGGAGGAATCTCCCAACCCATCAAATAATCCGGTGTTACCTGGAGGACGTTCGCCAAGCAAGCCACCTTGTCCGCATTCAGGCTGGAGATCTCCCCGCGCTCCCAGCGGGAGATGGTTGCAGCGCTGACACCAACCGCCTGCGCAACCTTTTCCAGCGTGAGTCCTAAATCTAGCCTTCGGCTCTTTATACGATCCTTCCATTCCATACCCATACCCCTCCTTTGAGAAAACGCCCTTGCACATTCTGTGTGAAATGGCGCCCCAAATACGTACGTTTGTTTTCTTAATTATGGCACAGCTTTTACGGATTTGCAATGATTATTCTAAATTTTATCGGTTTTGTCTTGCTTTCTTTGCCAATTTATGTAATAATAAGAACCGTTGGTAAAAGGCAAGGCTACCTATTCGTGTTCAGAGTGGAGTTTTTTGAGAGTTTGTTCGGAAAGACTTGACAGAGCCGAAAAGTGTATGTATAATAACTTTTATGTAATTGAGTTACTATTAACCCCTGCCTTTCGGCGGATGGGAGGGAAAATAAATGGCTGAAATCAGAATTAAGGACAATGAGTCCCTGGAAAGCGCGCTCAGAAGATTCAAGAAGCAGTGTGCAAGAGCGGGTGTCATTGCTGAAGTTCGCAAGAGAGAAGCTTATGAAAAGCCTTCTGTCAGGCGGAAGAAGAAGTCCGAAGCGGCCCGTAAGCGTAAGTACAGATAAGCGTTTACTGGAATGAATTTCACAAAAAGCGGGCTGTAAGCCCGCTTTTTTAACGTCCAAGGAAGTGTCTGCCCGATGCTTCTTTCCCAAGCGGAGGTGCCCGATGGCTTTGCTTTTGCCCACAGTTGCAGTAGAAACGCTTTTGGATGTCACGCCGGAGCTGCTGGCCTCGATGGGGGTGGATACCGTCCTTTTGGATGTGGACAATACTCTGGCTTATCACGGCTCCCAGGAACCTTTCCCAGGGACGGTCGAATGGACGCATGAACTGCGCAGCAGAGGTTTTCGTGTGATGATTCTATCCAATAATTTTGCAAAGCGTGTGGCGCCGTTCGCTGAAAAGTATGATTTGCCGTTTCTGTCCTTTTCCATCAAGCCGCTCCCCATCGCCTATTTCCGGGCGATCCATAAACTTGGGGCGCGCAGGGAAAAGGCGGTTGTGATCGGCGACCAGGTTTTTACCGATGTGGTGGGAGCGAACCTTTCCCGGATGAAATCCATATTGCTCACACCGCGCGGGGAGGAAAAAGGGTTTTCCATTCGCGTTCGCCGGACGCTGGAGCGGCCGGTTCGCCGGCGGATTGCACGGCAGTCGGAGAAAAAGGGGGGAGACGTATGAAACGGGTTCTGGTGATTTTGGGTCCAAACCTCAATATGGTAGGCGTTCGGGAGAAGGGCGTCTATGGGGATGAGACAGCGGAAAGCATCAATCTACAGATCTTGGAGCACGCCCAAAAATTGGGATATTCGTGCGAGATCTTCCAGTCCAACCATGAGGGGGACATCATTGATAAAATCCACGCATGCCGGGGAAACTATGACGGCGTGGTGCTGAACGCGGGCGCTCTGACCCATTACAGTTATGCCCTGCACGACGCAATTGCCTGTGTACGGATTCCGTTTGTGGAAACGCATATGTCCAATATCCACGCACGCGAGGAGTTCCGTCATAAATCGGTGATCGCGGATGTGTGCGCGGGGCAGATCTGCGGCTTCGGGAAGTTTAGCTATTTTTTGGCGCTGGATGCGCTTAAGAACCTGATGTAATCGGGGAAAGACGAAAAATATGTCTTGAAAAATAGCAGGAAATATTATACACTTAAAGATAGTAAATTAGTTATTGGAGGATATGGTCATGATATCTGCAGGAGATTTTCGAAATGGCGTGACGTTTGAGATGGATGGCAACGTAGTTTCCATCATCGAGTTTCAGCACGTGAAACCCGGCAAAGGCGCTGCTTTCGTCCGCACCAAGATTCGCAACGTCATCACAGGCGCCGTCACGGAAAAGACCTTCAACCCGAACGATAAATATCCAACCGCTTTTGTAGAGCGCAAGGACATGCAGTATCTGTATAGCGACGGAGACCTGTACTATTTCATGGATTCCGAGACCTTTGAGCAGATTCCGATCAACAAGAGCGTTTTGGGCGATAACTTCAAGTTTGTCAAGGAGAATATGGACTGCAAGGTTCTCTCCTATAAGGGCAACGTGTTTGGCGTAGAGCCGCCGAACTTTGTCGAGCTGGAAGTTGTCAAGACTGACCCGGGCTTCAAGGGCGACACCGCAACCAACGCGACAAAGCCGGCAACGCTGGAGACTGGCGCGGAGATCAAAGTCCCGCTCTTTATCAATGAGGGCGAGAAAATCCGCATCGACACCCGCACGGGTGAATATATGGAGCGCGCGTAACGCACAATACATTGGGACTCTTTTCAAGGAAGTGTCGGTTTCGATGCTTCCTTGTATGCACTTTTTTGCTTTTGGCCGCGAAAGCGGTGGGAAGAATTGATTTGATTGAAATTAAAGGAGGCACAAGTCATGACGAACACTGAGAAAGTTGCGTATATCCGCGGTTTGGCAGAGGGCCTGGAGCTCGACGACAGCAAGAAAGAGGTCAAAGTTCTCAACGCGATCATTGATTTACTGGACGATCTGGCGATGTCCCTGGCGGATCTGGAGGATGGCTATAGCGATATGGCAGACCAGCTCGACGCGGTTGACGAAGACTTGGGCTCGCTGGAAGATGATTTTTATGGAGACGATGAGGATGACGAGGACGATGAGGACACCTGTTATTATGAGGTAACGTGCCCGAATTGCCATGAAACGATCTGCCTCTCCGAGGATATCATCGAGGACGGTCAGATGGATTGCCCGAATTGTGGCGAGACGCTGGAGTTCGACATCGACGAGTGTGACGATGACGGATGCGATTGTGGCTGCGAGAGCTGCAACGAATAAAGCTTACATGTTGGAAAACGGCACCGTATCTGTTTAAGCAGGTACGGTGCTTTTTCAAATAGATTGCAATTCTTGAAAAGTTTTCCACAAATGCGCAGGATTGCAGATGCTTTTGTGGGACAAAAGGAGGAATTTTTCATGAAATGGATCAAACGGATTGCCGCTATGGCGTTGACGCTTTGTATGCTGGGTACAACTTTGACCGGTTGCGGGTCCCAGACGGAGGAAACTGCCAGCCAAGCGCCGGAGAGTACACCGGCTTCGTCTTCGGAGGCCTCTGAAGAGCCTTCCAGTACGCCGGCTGAAAAGATTACGATCAACATCGCCGCCCAGAAGGGCCCGACTGGACTCGGCATGGTCAAGCTGATGCAGGACAGCGAGGACGGCAGCACCGCCAATACGTATAATGTCACCATCGCTTCTTCCCCGGACGCCGCGGTCTCCATGATCTCCAGCGGGGAGGCGGATGTCGCAGCATTGCCGACCAATACGGCGGCGATCCTGTACAACAAGACCTCCGGAAACGTGCAGCTGGCGGCGCTCAATACCCTGGGCGTGCTCTACGTAGTGACAAACGGCGAGGAGGTCAACAGCATCGAAGATCTCCGCGGGAAGACGGTTTATTCGTCCGGGCAGGGCGCAACGCCGGAATATGCGGTGAATTACATCCTCTCGGAAAACGGGATGGAGCCTGGTACGGACGTCACGGTCGAATATAAGGCGGATCACAGCGAGCTGGCGGCCAGCATCCTTTCGGGCGATGCCAAGATTGCCGTTTTGCCCGAGCCGTTCGTGACGCAAGTGACCACCAAGGACCCGAATGTCAAGGTCGCGCTCAACCTCACCGACGAGTGGGACAAGGTTGCTGGCGATAAGAGCGTTTTGACCATGGGATGCCTGGCGGTCCGTAAGGATTTTGTGGAGCAGAACAAGGAGGCTTTTGACGCCTTCCTGGAAGAGTATAAAGCGTCTGTTGATTTCACCAATAGCCATGTGGAAGAGGCGGCCGAGCTCTCGGAGAAATACGACATCATGCCCGCTGCTGTGGCAGCAAAGGCCATCCCGAATTGCAACATCGTCTATATGGATGGGGACGAGATGAAGCAAAAAATGCCGGACTTCTTAAATATCCTGTATACAGCCAACCCCAAGTCCGTCGGAGGAGAATTGCCGGGTGAAGATTTTTACTATACCAAATAAGAGCAATTCCCCGAAGAGGAGCCGGGCGGCAGAATGGGGACGGAAGTGCTTGGCGGCCCTGTTTTGGCTGGCACTCTGGCAGGTTTTATATTTGGCCGTTCAACAGGAGATACTGATTGTATCTCCTGTTCGCGCATTCGGACGACTCTTGGAGCTCGCAGGGGAAGCGGAGTTTTGGATTACGGCATTCTCATCCATGCTGCGCATTGTTTCCGGCTTCCTGCTGGGGGTGGTGGCCGGTACCCTTTTGGCTGCATTGACGTCGGTGTCGCGCCTCTTGTACGATGTGTTCCACCCGATGATCAGCATCGTAAAGGCGACGCCGGTGGCATCCTTCATTCTGTTGGCGTTGGTTTGGATTGAATCCCCCTATGTGCCGGTCTTTACCGCATTTTTGATGGTGCTGCCCGTCGTCTGGGGGAACGTGTCCAATGGGATCGCCAAAACAGACCGCAACCTGCTGCAAATGGCGGAGGTCTATCAATTTGGGATTGCAAAAACCATCCGCCGCATCTACCTGCCGTCCATTATGCCGTATTTCACCGCCGCCTGCACAACCGGCATGGGGCTGGCCTGGAAAGCGGGCGTTGCCGCAGAGGTTCTTGCCAATACAAAGCGCTCCATCGGTGGCAATATCTACAATGCAAAGATTTACATCGAGACGGCCGACCTCTTTGCGTGGACGGCCGTGGTGATCGTCATCAGCGTCCTCCTGGAAAAGCTGATGATGCGCCTGATGAAAACCGTTGGGAAAAAATACAACCTTTCGTGAGGAAAATGCATGAAATTAACCATTCAAGATGCCTGTAAGTCCTATGAGGGGCGCCCGGTCCTGGAACAGCTTTGCCTGGCACTCCCGGGAAAGGGGACCGTTTGCCTGTTTGGGCCTTCGGGTTGTGGCAAGACCACGCTTTTCAATTGCATTGCCGGGCTGGAAAAGCTGGATTCCGGCGCGATTTTGGGGATGGAGGGACGCAGAGTCGCGTATATGTTCCAGGAGGACCGCCTGTTGCCCTGGATCAATGCACGCGAGAATGTGGAAGTGGTCCTGCGCCATGCGGATGAAAAACAGGCCCAAAAATGGTTGGAGGCGGTCGGCCTGGGGGAGGACGGCGACAAGCGCCCGTCGGAGTTGAGCGGCGGCATGCGGCAGCGCGTTGCGCTTGCCCGTGCGCTGGCGTTCGGCGGCGATGTGATCCTCTTGGACGAGCCCTTCCGCGCGCTAGACCCAAAGACGCGCCTGCGCATGGAGGCGTTGGTGCAGGAGCACAGCCGGGAGGCGCTCAAGCTTTTGGTGACGCACGACCGGGAGGAGGCGCAGTTCCTGGCGGACCAGATCCTCTATTTAGAGGGGCCACCCCTGCGGATTGTGCGAAGGGAATTTCCGTCTGACCGGCGGAACGACGCATGAGACCGGTTCCATTTTGTTGAGATTTGGAAGAAGATGTTCCTTTTATCGGAAAACTATGCTATAATCGAAAACAGACCCTTTTGAGAAGATGGGCCGGCAGCTGTCATCTGGCAAAGTACGGATTTAATAAAGATACGGCGCTACAACGCTGTGGATCACTCTATTGTGGGGGAATGGTAATGAGACAAAAGAGGGCCAATATTTGGTCAGCCCTGCCTCAGGTGCTTTTTGACATCGTTTGGGTGTATTTCAGCTATTGGATTGCTCTGATGCTTCGGTTTGATGGAAAGGTCCCGTGGTGGGAATTTGAGTATTTTCAAATACAGATCCCGTGGGCAACCTGTATCTGCCTGGTGGTCTTTTTTCTATGCCGGTTTTATACGACCATGTGGCAATTTGCCAGCCTCGATGAATTGATACAGATTTTCTTCGGGGTGTCCATCTCAAGCGTTTTGATTGCAGTGATGGGATTTACTATGGCGAGTCCCGTATTTCATACGAACCGCCTGCCGATCCCCGTATATTTGATGGGATGGGCGTTGATGTTCCTGTTTGTGGGCGGTTCGCGCTTCTCCATCCGCCTGTGGCACCGCCGCAAGCGCAGGCTCTCCCAGCAGGATAGCGAGGAGTTCCACCGCGTGATGGTGGTGGGCGCCGGGGAAATGGGCTCCATGGTTATCAAGGACATGAAAACCGCACCGGAGAGCAAAGGCATTCCCGTTGTGGCGATCGACGACGATAAGAGCAAGCGCGGGACGCGCATTCACGGCGTGAAAGTGGCGGGCGGCCGGGAGAGTATCCCCCGCATGGCCGGACGCTACAACGTAGACCAGATTGTTTTGGCGATTGCCTCTGCGAAAAAAGAGGACCGTCAGGACATTTTGAGCATCTGCGCAAAGACCGGCTGTAAGCTGAAAACCGTCCCGGCGCTTTATGAGATATTGGAAGGCGATATGGAACACCCGGCGGTGCGCGATGTGGATATTCTCGATCTTTTGGGCCGCGACGAAGTTGACCTCAATGTGGAGGAGATCAGCGGTTATTTGAAGAACAAGACGGTGCTGGTCACGGGCGGCGGCGGTTCCATCGGTTCCGAGCTTTGCCGCCAGATTGCGCATTTCCACCCAAAGCGCCTGATTATCTTTGACATCTATGAGAACAATGCCTATGACCTCCAGAACGAGCTTCTGATGAAATTCCCGAACTTAAATTTGGAGGTATTGATCGGTTCCGTGCGCGACCGTGCGCGTGTCGAGCATGTCTTTGAAGTGTGCCGGCCCGATGTGGTCTTCCACGCCGCTGCGCACAAGCATGTTCCCCTGATGGAACTCAGTCCGGGCGAGGCGGTCAAGAACAACGTGTTCGGGACGCTCAACGTGGCGCAGGCCTGCGATAAGTACGGCGTGAAGCGCATGGTGATGATCTCCACGGACAAGGCGGTCAACCCCACCAATATCATGGGGGCTACCAAGCGCATCTGTGAGCTGATTATCCAATATTGCAGCCGCCACAGCAAGAACACAGATTATATGGCGGTTCGCTTCGGCAATGTCTTGGGAAGCAACGGAAGCGTGATCCCGCTGTTTAAGCGCCAGATTGCGGCCGGGGGTCCGGTGACGGTCACGCATCCGGATATTATCCGCTATTTCATGACGATCCCGGAGGCGGCCCGCTTGGTGATTCAGGCCGGCGGCATGGCCCACGGCGGGGAGATCTTTATTCTCGATATGGGCGAGCCGGTCAAGATCGTGGATTTGGCGCGCAACTTGATCCGCCTTTCCGGGCTGGAGCCGGATGTGGACATTAAAATCAAATATACCGGCCTGCGTCCGGGCGAAAAGCTCTATGAAGAGCTTTTGCTGGATAGCGAGGGCGGTTGCCAGAAGACGTCGCACCAATTGATTTATATTGGAAAGCCCATTCCCTTTGATGAGGAGACTTTCTTGGCAGATCTGGAAAGCCTGCGCAAAGTTGCCGGGGTGGACAATGTAAAAATGGTCGAGCTGGTACACCGGCTGGTGCCCACCTATACCGGCCATGCCGAGCGGAGCGATGCGCTGGCAGCCGAATAAAATAATTTCTAACAAAATTGAAAGAATTTGGATGCCTCCCTTGTATTATGGATATACGGGGAGGCATTTTTTGTAAGGATTTCCTTTTTATAAATCCATGGATTTTCCTTGAATTCTATTCCATCATCGCCTATAATAGACATCATGGGAGAGAATTCTAAAGGTTATGCCTAAAATTTGCCCATATTTTGAGCTTTACATAGGAAATCGAGACAAATGTTTCCCAAGGACCGAGAAATCCATCAGAAAAGGAGCGTACGCACGTGAAAAAATGGAGAAAGACCGCGGCGGCTGTGCTTGCAGCAGCGATGTTATGCACGACCGCCGCTTGTTCCGGTTCCCCACAGCAGGTGGAGGATTCCATTGTGACAAGCAGTTCTGTCAGCAGCGAGACGGCATCGGAGAGTAGTTCTTCTGCGCTGACAGAGCCAGAAAGCGCCCAGGAGCCGGAAAGCAGCCAAATCGCCCAGGCTACGGAGGAAGATTCCTCCGCGCAGGCCCCCGCAGCACCAGAGGATTCGCAGCCGCCCGTAGAGACAGAAAGCAGCGAATCTGCGCTGACGGAGGGGACGGTCAGCAGCCCTTCCTACAATGAACCGGCAGCGGCAACCCCGGTTGTTCAGGAAGAGGAAATGCGTGCGGTATGGGTTCCATTTCTCAGCCTGGATATGACCAAGGAAACGGATAAGAGCTATACGGCTTTCCAGAAGAAATTCAACGACATTATTGCCAAGGCGAAGGCCAGCGGCGCGAATACGTTGGTCGTGCATGTACGTTCCCATGGCGACGCCTATTATCCCTCCAGTTATTATCCGTGGACCCATTTCCTCAGTGGGACACAGGGGGTAGGCCCGGGTTATGACCCGTTGGCGTATATGGTTTCCGCCACCCATCAGGCGGGGTTGAAGTTCCACGCGTGGTTTAACCCGCTGCGCATCAAAGCGGGCAACTACCCGCCGGTGGTCGCTTCCAATAGCCCGTACAATCTTTGGAAGAGCGACCCGACCAAGGCAAACTGGACCTTCACGCACAATGGCTCCATTTATATGAATCCCGGCTATTCTGGGGTGCGCGATTATATTGTAAACGGGATTAAGGAAGTCGTTCAAAAATACGATGTAGATGGCGTACAGTTTGACGATTATTTTTATCCGTTTAATGTGAATTCTACGGACGTCACGCTGGACCAAGCCGCCTATCAGCAGAGCGGTTCCACGCTGTCGATCGGTGCGTGGCGGACGCAGAACATCAATAGCCTGGTTTCCTCCGTCTATAAGATGATTAAGGAGACCAAACCCAATGTTGTCTTTGGGATCTCCCCGCAGGGGAATATCACCAACGATCTCAACGCGGGCGCAGATGTCTACACCTGGTGCAGCCAGCCCGGTTACATCGATTATATCTGCCCGCAGATTTATTGGACGTACGACCATCCGACCGCGCCGTTTGAGACGCTGGCCAAAAAGTGGAAGAGCCTCGTGACAGCGGACAATGTGAAAATGTACATAGGCTTGGCGCTGTATAAGGCGGGAACGGATTCCAATGGATGGGAAAAGGCAGATAATATTATCGCCCAGCAGATTCAGACCACGCGCAGCTTGGACTGCGATGGGTTTATGCTCTATTCGTGGGCATATCTGGACAATCCACAGACGGCAAAAGAGATGGCAAATGTGAAAAAACTCCTGAACGGTTAAAGCTCAGAGGTAGGGAAAACGGCCCGTCTACAGGAAACCCCTGTCGGCGGGCCTTATGAATTTATAAATCATTACAGTCTTTTTACAAATAGAGCAATTTGTGGAAGTATATGATATAATGGCCTCACAGTACGGCCCAAATGGAGAAATTCCGTGCTTTTTATCGAGCGGTTGGCCATTGCGGAAACTCCTGAAAAAGTAGGAAATATTCTGGCGGGACCGGCGGGAATCCGGCGGTTTCGCGCATGGGGAGAGATACATGAGCCTAATCAATGTAAAAGACATTCGTAAGGTTTACCGGGTGGACGAGGAAAAAATTGTCGCGCTCGGGCGGATCAATTTGCGGATTGAACAGGGCGAAATCTGTTGTATTTTGGGTACGTCCGGTTCGGGAAAATCCACGTTGTTGAATATCATGGCGGGATTGGAAAAGCCCACAAAGGGCAGCGTCTTTATTGCGGGCAAAAACGTCACCCAGTTTACAGAAAAGCAATGGGCACTGTTCCGCCAGCGAAACATCGGCTTTGTGTTCCAGTCTTACAATTTGATGCCCACGCAGACAGCGATTGAGAACGTCGCTATGCCGTTGATGTTTAAAGGCATCAACAAACGGACGAGGACCAAGGAAGCGGTCCATATGCTGAAAGCTGTGGGTTTGGGCAGCCGGATGATGCACCGCCCTACGCAGATGAGCGGCGGCCAACAGCAGCGCGTCGGCATTGCAAGGGCGTTCGTGGCAAAGCCAAAGATTGTTTTTGCCGACGAACCGACCGGGAATTTGGACAGCAAGACAAGCCGCGGCGTTATGGAAATTATGGTACGCATGGCGAAAATACATCATGAAACCTTGATTATCGTGACGCACGACGTCAATATTGCGAAATATGCCGACCGGATCATCAATTTGCACGATGGAAGCATCATCAGTGACGAGCCGAACCAATCTATTGTCTCCTTGGATGAGGAGAAAAAAGAACCGGCTTCTGCGGCCGTGAATGAATAAGGGGGAGCTTTATGAACAGGTTTGTAAAACAGGGGATTTCGCTGTTTACTATGCTAGTGCTGCTTTCCGCCATGCTGGCGTCCGCGGCGCCTGTTTTTGCAGCAGATGAAGAGTATGAACCCGATCCGGTGGTTTATAGCGATAAGCAGACGGTAAGCAAAAACACGCCCTTTGAGGCTACGTTCGTCTTTGACCACTCGAATTATTCTTCGTCGGCCAGGGTTGAAGAGATCGAAATCGACGTCAGTAGCGTCACCAGTGCCATTTCTTTGGGAAAAAAGAGCTACACAACGGATAAGAACGAAATCCTTTGGACAAACGACACCGACATTGAACTGCCGACTTCATCCGATGACGACGGCACAACAAGGGTGGATTTTGGCTATCAGTTGACAATCCCTGAGAAATATATGAAGCGTGTCAACGACAAGGCAGGTACGTTGCGCTTTAAAATTTCTTATTACGATAAAAATGGAAGCCGGATCAATTCCTTTACCGTTCAGAAGACGATTTTTGACCCGGTTGGCGACGGGACGAGTTCCGATGAGGAGGAAGAGGAGGATAAGCCCATCCTGACGGTGACGTCTTATTCCACCGACCCGGCCAGCGGGATTAAAGAGGGCGACGCCTTTAACCTCAAGGTCACAGTGAAAAACAACAGCAGTGTGGCTTGCAACAACATCGTAGCGGCGTTCGACAATGCGAATGCTCCGGAAATCACCATGCGTGGTGCGATGGACACGTTATATATCGATTCGTTGCCCGCACAAGCCACTGCAACATTAACCTATCCGCTGGTCTGTGAAGCCAAAATGGAGTCAAAGAGTTATCCCCTTTCCATTAAATTTACTTCCAGCGATCTTGCGGCAGATGCCAGCGTTGCTCCCCGCATGTTTATTCCGGTGACGGGGACAAAGGTCAGCACAGAGGAAGAAGCGAGCTCGAATTCCAGCGTCCCACAGATCATTATTGAGAGCTACGACTACGGCGGGATGGCAGTGACAGGCGGAACGGAATTCATGCTGACAATGAATTTCCGCAATACGAGCCCGGATATCGCCATCGAAAATCTGAAGATGACCGTCTCTTCCGCGCCGGATGGCGATGAGGGTGTCGTCGCGTTTACGCCATCCCGCTCTTCGAACACATTCTTCATCCAGAATGTGAAGGGTGGCGGCAGTTTCCAGGAACAGATCGCCCTCTATCCGAAGGTGGACGCAGCGCCAAAGTCTTACGGTGTGACGGTCGACTATACATATGAAGCAGTGGTGGACGGGGTCCGCAAAGCGGACCTAAAGGGGACGGAGACGATCTCCATCCCGTTGACACAGCCCGACCGTTTTGAGATCAACCAGGTGGATCTCTTTGGGCCGATCTATATGGGGGACCAGGGGCAGCTCAGCATCAGCTATGTCAACAAAGGGAAAAGTACGATTTTTAACTTGGCGGTCGATCTGGAGGGGAACTTCACTTCCGAGGATATGTCCACTTATATTGGCAATGTGAATTCCGGAACAGGCGATTCGTTTGAGGCTTCGCTCATGCCGATGGATGTGGGAACCATGGCCGGTACCGCGACCTTCACTTATGAAGACGCCAACGGCGAAACCAAGGAGATCAAAAAAGAATTCTCCTGCGACGTGATTCCACTGCCTGCCGATATGGGAGGGGTGGTTCCAGAAGGGGATATCCCAGTCGATGGGGACCCTTCGGCAACGGCGGGCCCTCCCACCTGGGCGATTGGCCTGACGGTTGGCGGCGGAGCGCTTCTTCTGATTGTCATCCTCGTCTTTATCCGCAAGAAGCTGAAGGCAAGGAAACTCCGGATGCTGGAAGCGGAGGACGACTACGACGATGATCCTTTGGATGGCAGTAAATGACCGTACAGCAACAGAATGCCTCACCATTGAGAAAGGAGGGGCCTCGCCTTGAAATGGAAAGATATGATCGGCATGAGCTTGAGCAATTTGTTCAAGCGTAAAGTGCGTACTTTGCTGACGGTTGCCGGCGTCATTATCGGCACATGCGCGATCGTTGTAATGGTTTCCTTTGGCATCGGTATCAATGAGAGCATGAATACCATGATGGAGGGGATGGGCGACCTGACAATCGTCCAGATCAACAACTATAACCAGACGCCGGAGTCTACCCCCCTCGACGATGACATGATTGCAAAAATTGAAGCGATTCCCCATGTGGTAGCTGTCACGCCGGTGTATACGCTGGATTGGAATGCAGTAACGATCAACAGCGGAAAGTATGCCTATCAGGGGCAGATCTATGGCGTCAATATGAAATCCCTCGCAGATTTTGGTTATACGGTACAGGAGGGTTCGCTGCCCGGCGATGACTTTGAAGAGAATATGATTTTGTTTGGGTGGTCGGCGCTATATAACTTCTACAATACGAAGAAGACCAGCAACAATATGATTTTTGCCCAGCCCGATGCGACCGGAACCATTCCAGACCCTTATGTGGATCCTATGAAGGACGAGTTGGAATTGGTCATCAACGAGATGCAGGGCAACCTGGATGAGGGGACGAGCACGACCACTGCGAGTAAAAAGCAGAAACCGATCGAACTCAAATGCATCGGTGTGATGGGCGACGACTGGAGCCGGAATCCACCGCCGGGATATGCGGTGTTTATGGATGTCAGCTTTGCGAAAAAGCTGCAGGAACAGTACAATAAGATTAATGATGTTGATACGACAAACACGAAATCCAGCTATGATAATGTAAGCGTAAAGGCTGAGAGTGTGGAGTATGTTGCAGAAGTTGAAGAGGCTATCCAGGCATTGGGTTTTGCAGATACCTATAGCATGGAAAGTATCCGCAAACCTTTGGAACAGCAAATGAGCACCATCCAGATGATTTTGGGTGGTTTGGGTGCCATCTCTCTGCTTGTAGCGGCATTAGGTATCACCAATACCATGATTATGTCTATCTATGAACGCACAAGAGAAATTGGCGTGATGAAGGTTCTGGGATGCGTGGTTGGGAATATCCGCACCATGTTCCTAGTGGAGGCCGGTACAATCGGCTTTATGGGGGGCATCCTGGGATTGGCGTTTAGCTATGGCATATCGTTTGCAATCAACTCCTTCGCGGCTGCGGGGAATAGTATTTCTTTGGGCGGGATCGTTGGCGTTGGGGTCACTGGTTCCAATGTATCCATTATCCCCGTTTGGTTAGCGTTTGGCGCGCTGGTGTTTGCCACGATGATCGGTTTGATCTCTGGATTTTACCCAGCCAACCGCGCTGTAAAAATCAGTGCGTTGACGGCGATTAAGCAGGAATAATTTCACAGCATGATTTACACGAAAAGCGGACGCAGTTTTGTTGACTGCGTCCGCTTTTTGCATGGTCTAGGAGATGTGGGAGGAGATTACCTTGTGTTGATGTTGCTTGCGTCCGCTGCGACTTCATAGCCGAGCGTATTGAGTTGATGTTCGATTGCGTCGTAAGACGTGCCGGAACTGTCGTAATCCACGGCCACCAGATTGTGGGAAGGATTCACGCTGACGGAAGTTACGCCGTGCAGCCGGTCCAACCCGCGCTTGATCTCTTTTAAATCGTGTTTTCCATTCACACGTTCTACAATCATATAAGCGCTTTCCCTTGGCATCTTCATCACCTCAAAAGTAGCTTTCCCGAATCGATTGTGGATATGACGCGGCAGGTTTTGGAAACAGAGATAGGAGAAAGGGCGTATCTAACTAACGGGAAGGTTTAAAGCACTCAGAGCGAATCAATCTGTTTTTGTATGGTTTCCAAGAGTCACAAATGGATGCTGTCCTGCATAAAATGGTTTGAATCCATTCAAAAGGGGGACAAGATGCATGAAAGGAATTGATGTCAGCCACCATAACACGGTCGATTGGGAAGCAGCCAAACAGGCGGGCCTGAAATTTGCCATGCTGCGTTGCGGCTATGGAAGCGACCTGAAGGAGCAGGACGATCGAAATTTTGAGGCGAATGTAGAAGCTTGTGACCGCCTTGGAATCCCATGGGGCGCCTACTTGTATAGCTATGCGTTGAATACAGAAAACGCCAAGAGCGAGCTGGCACACCTTTTGCGCCTATTAAAAGGGAAGAAGCCGCTTTTTCCGGTCGCTATTGATATGGAGGACGGAGACGGCTATAAGGAGAAACACGGGATGCCCTCCCGTCAAACACTTACCGACATTATTCGCACAGTCTGTGCAGGTTTGCAGGAAGCCGGGTATTTGGCTGCCTATTATGTCAACAAAGACTGGTACAACCGGATGATTTACCCGGAACAGCTCTCGGAATATGTGTTTTGGTATGCGCGTCCCGGCGTCGAAAAGCCGGATGAAGCATGTGCGCTTTGGCAAAACGAGATTATGTCCACGGGAGGCGAATGGCCGGGCGTGGAAACCGATGGAAAAAATGGTTCGGATACCGATATCAGCTTTCAAGATTTTCCAACCCTTGTCAAAAACAAAGGGTTGAACGGATGGAAAATCGAAAACCCGGTTTCGATTGATACAACGATGGATGTGCATAAAGCCCGCGGGCAATGGTACGGTGTAAAATGTTCCGCCGCAGACCCATCTAAAATTGAACTCTACGCCGGTACGCCGGACATTGTTACGGTGATCCCGGTGCGGCGTACACAGACCGAGCAGTTTTTCCTGGTGGTCCCCATTGGGCAGCCGGGGCAATCCACTGGGATCTGGACCCGCTATGGCGGGGCGGAAGATACGGCGGCCCGCAGGTTTGTTTTCTGGATCTCTTAAATTAGGAATAGGCCCTGTGCTTTCGGGCATAGGGCCTATTGTGTGATTGCCAAAAAAATTTGAAAATGCTGTGCAATTGGTGCAATTTCTCCAAATGCGTACAATCTGCTATTGAAGCGCTATTTTAGGTGGAAAAATCTATTTAGCCATATGCCTTTTCGAGAGGATGAATGGAATTTTATCATACAGATTACAGACAGCAAGCGCAGGGATTGTGATTAAAAACCAAAGGATGGAAAATGGGAGGCAGACTTGCCCCATAATATTCAATGGTAGATGGGAATAGTCCCAAACATCCTGTTTCCATGCAACATTGACAATTAAACCAATCGCGAATTCCACAGAAGTGATAATTCCAGAACCAGCACAGCATTTTACGGCCAGGCATTTTCCTTTCATAGAACGATTACAAATGCGGTCGATCAAGCAAAGGCAAATTCCACCGGCTACGGACATCGAAAGATCGGTATGCCCACGGCACAAAATTTCCAACATCGGGTAGACAGAGCCACCGGTTGCAAATAAGAGTGCGTTTTTCTTCATTTGTCTTTTGCGGCCTCCTATTCCGTTAGATCATCCATAGTTGTTTACAAAATGGACAAAATTATACAGTTCTCACGCTTGCGATTCTCTAAAAAAACGGTATAATGGATTTTAGAATATTTTATTCGGCCGGAGGCCAATAGGGAGGCCACCTGGCGGCCGTGAAAGGAAGGTTTGTATGATAATTTTCAGCGCGCCGGATTATAATGGAATGAGCCGGAAGGCGGCAAATCTCATCTCTGCACAAGTGATCTTAAAGCCGGATTCTGTGTTGGGCCTTGCCACAGGTTCTACGCCTTTGGGCGTGTATGCGCAGTTGATCGATTGGTATAATAAGGGAGACGTCGACTTCTCCAAAGTGCGCAGCGTAAACTTGGACGAGTATTGCGGCCTTGCACCGGACCACGAGCAAAGCTACCACTATTACATGAAGGAGAACTTCTTTAAGCACATCAATATCCATTTGGAAAATACCCATGTGCCGAACGGCTTGGCAGAAGATGTGGCGGAAGAAGGCCGCCGCTATGATGCGTTAATTGAGTCCCTGGGCGGCATCGATCTCCAGCTTTTGGGAATCGGCAATACAGGGCATATCGGCTTTAACGAGCCGAGCGAGAGCTATATCAAGGAGACCCACCGCGTCACGTTAAACCAGAAGACGATTGACGCCAACTCCCGGTTCTTTGCCAGCAAAGACGAAGTTCCGAGATATGCGGTTACAATGGGCATTGGTTCCATTATGAAGGCAAAGAAGGTCCTGCTGGTGGCGAACGGTGCTGGCAAAGCGGAGATCCTCTATCAGTCCCTGTTTGGGCCGATTACCCCGGAGGTGCCGGCGTCGATTTTGCAGGTCCATCCGGATGTTACCATTGTGGGCGATGAAGAAGCGATGTCGGTCATCCGCGAGAAGTGCCCGGAAATGATTTATTGAGAATTTCAGTCGCGTTGTTTATAAAGAAGCCCCTTTCACGGAAATTCCGGTTGAAAGGGGCTTCTTCATTGTATGGGAAAAGAAGGTTCCTGAAAGCGTCCGGTTTTAAAGCGAGCGGTTGCAAAATGTCAGTTGTTTCTTCAAATGGAAAAATTTCTGTTTTTGGCTGGCAGCAGAAAACGTTTGCCTTTATCCGCAGAAAATGATAAAATGATGTATATCTGATTTTAGCAAAGCAATGCGAAAAAGCAGCAGGAAGCGCGGAAAATGGGGGAATACGAAATGATCTCAGTCATCGACTATGGTGCCGGAAACATCCAGAGCGTGATAAAAGCGTTCCACCATATAGGTTGCGAGGTGCAAGTGACCGCAGACCGGGAAGTTATCAAAGCGTCCGATGCGGCAATTTTGCCCGGCGTGGGCGCTTTTGGCGATTCTATGAATTGCCTGAAGAATGCAGGGTTGGTCCAGCCGGTACTGGACTTTATTGAAAGCGGAAAGCCTTTTTTGGGCATTTGCTTGGGCTTGCAGCTCCTTTTTGAGGGAAGCGAGGAAAGCCCCGGCGTGCGCGGCTTGGGTGTTTTGGAAGGGAAGATCCTCCGCATCCCAGCGGACCGAGGGCTAAAGGTGCCGCATATCGGGTGGAATTCTTTGGAGCTTCGCAGCCAGAGCGGCCTTTTTGCCGGGCTGGAAGAGGATCCGTATGTATACTTTGTGCATTCCTACTATCTCCATGCGGACGATCCGAGCGTTGTCTCGTCGACGACGGAGTACGGCGTGCGGATTGACGCTTCAATTCAGCGGGGAAACCTATTTGCCACGCAGTTCCATCCGGAAAAAAGCGGGCGGACTGGCCTCAAGATGTTGCAGAATTTTGTCGCGCGGATCGACGCGGATTGAGGAGGAATGGCACATGTATGCAAAGAGAATCATCCCCTGCCTGGACGTCAACAACGGAAGAGTGGTGAAGGGCACCAACTTCGTCAACCTGCGGGATGCGGGGGACCCGGTAGAGGCGGCAAAGGCCTACGATGCGCAGGGGGCGGACGAGCTGGTGTTCCTGGACATCACGGCCTCCGCACAGGCGCGCAATATCATCCTCGACATGGTCGCACAGGTGGCGGACAGCATCTTCATCCCCTTCACAGTCGGGGGCGGAATCCGCACCGTGGACGACTTCAACGCGCTGCTGCGTGCTGGAGCGGATAAGGTATCCGTCAATTCAGCGGCGATCCGGAACCCTTCCCTGATCCAGGAGGCGGCGGAAAAATTTGGAAGCCAGTGCGTGGTGTGCGCAATCGATGCAAAGCGCCGTCCGGAAGGCGGCTGGACGGTCTATTTAAACGGCGGCCGGGTCGATACGGGTCTGGATGCCGTCGAATGGGCGAAACAGGCAGTCGATCTGGGGGCGGGGGAGATTTTGCTCACCAGCATGGATTGCGACGGCGTCAAAAACGGCTACGATTTGGAATTGACGCGGGCGGTGTCCGATAGTGTCAATGTCCCGGTGATCGCTTCCGGCGGCGCCGGTGCAATGGAGCATTTCTATGACGCTTTCACGGCTGGACATGCAGATGCAGTTTTGGCGGCCTCTCTGTTCCACTTTGGAGAGATCACCATCCCGGATCTGAAAGCGTATCTTGCTGGGCGTGGGATCTCCGTGCGCCGGTGATATTTCCTGGTTTGATGGTTCCTGTGCGAAACGGCCTTTCAACCGCTGTCCCGCACAGGAACTTTTTGTTTTTTATCGGATGGAATTGCGATAATCCGGCAGACAGCGGCATAAGAATTAGGGAAGACCGAACAAGTCCATTGGACGGTTTGGATTCCCGGGCGCCAAGGGCAATTGCCGCAGCCTCCGCTCCGGGAGCAGAACGAGGAGGGAGATTACAGATGAAAGGCAAACGAATTGCGGCGGGGCTGCTGGCCGTTCTGCTGATTGGAATGTCCGTGCCGATGCGCGCCGCATCCGCGCTTTCCGAAGAAGAAGTCAAAGCGCCTGCCGCTGTCCTGATGGAAGCACAGACCGGAAAGGTGTTGTATGAAAAGAATCCGCATGAGAAACGCGCCTGCGCCTCGATCACCAAGGTGATGACGCTGCTGCTTGTGATGGAAGCGTTGGACGCGGGCAAGATCGCTCTGACCGATACGGTTACAGCGAGCGCCCATGCCGCGTCGATGGGCGGGTCGGACATCTGGCTTAAAGAAGGGGAGGCCATGTCTGTGGACGACATGCTCAAGGCGACCGTCGTTGCCAGCGCCAATGACGCCGCGGTTGCTTTGGCCGAATATGTGGCGGGCAGCGAGGAGGAGTTCCTACGGCAAATGAACGAAAAAGCGCAGGCCCTCGGCATGGCGGACACCACCTTCAAAAACTGCAACGGATTGGATGAGGAAGGGCATCTGACCTCCGCCTATGACGTCGCGGTGATGTCGCGGGAGCTGATGAAGCATAAAAAAATCTTCGATTATACGAAGATCTGGATCGACTATGTGCGGGACGGCCAAACGCAGCTGGTCAATACGAACAAGCTCATCAAGTCGTATCAGGGGATCACCGGCCTGAAAACCGGTACAACCGGCCAGGCGGGAAGCTGCATCAGTGCAACCGCAGAGCGCGACGGCGTGCAGCTGATTGCGGTGGTGCTGGGCGCTGCGAACACAAAGGACCGGTTTTCCACCGCTTCCACCCTGTTGGACTACGGCTTTGCCAATTGGTCCGTCGCTACGCCACAGGTGCCCCCGGAGGCCCTTGCGCCTATTCCGGTGCTCAACGGAATGTCCGAACAGGTGGAGACAACCGTCACCGCCGACGGCGTGATGCTGATTCCCAAAGGAAAGGATGCAGAGATTCAATACCAGATTTCGGTGGGGGAAAACCTGACCGCTCCCGTTGAGGAAGGGCAGGTGTTGGGAAAGATCACCTGTATCCTGGACGGCGAGGTCCTCAAGGAATACAACATCCTCGCCAAGACTTCGATCCCCGAAATTACCTTTTCTTCTGTGTTCCAGCTTTTGTTCCGGCAGCTTGTGTCCATGTGACTTCGGTAGGGCCGTGCCCTTCTTCTAAGGGTACGGCTTTCTCTACCGCTTGCAGAAAATACACAAAATGCACAAGCGATTCGGGTTCATAAATTATTAAATTATAAAATGTGTGCCCTCCCTTGCAAATATGGACAAACTATTGTAAAATAACAACATACCCAAGAATGCAATATTTAGGAGGATTTCATATGTCTGTCAGAGTTGATACACAACATCTGTCCGGGTTTGTTGGTGAAAATGAATATAAGGCGCTCGCGCCGCAGGTAAAGCTTGCGCACGAAATGCTCCACAATGGCACTGGCCTCGGCAACGATTTTATCGGGTGGGTGGATCTCCCGACCAATTACGATAAAGAGGAATTTGCCCGCATCAAAGAGGCGGCAAAGCGGATTCAGGCGAATTCGCAGGTGTTTATTGTCATCGGCATCGGCGGTTCTTACCTTGGCGCCCGTGCAGCGATTGAGTTTTTGAAGTCGCCCAACTATAACAACATGAAGAAGGACACGCCTGACATCTACTTCACAGGCAACAGCATCAGCTCCACTGCATTGAGCGAGCTGCTGGCGATCTGCGAGGGCAAGGACGTTTCCATCAACATGATCTCCAAGTCCGGCACGACGACGGAGCCCGCAATTGCGTTCCGCGTCCTGCGCGAGTTCCTGGAGAAGAAGTACGGCAAGGAAGAGGCGAGAAAACGCATCTACTGCACCACCGATAAGGCGCGCGGCACCCTCAAACAGCTCGCTACCAAGGAAGGCTATGAGACCTTCGTTGTTCCGGATGATGTTGGCGGACGTTATTCCGTTCTGACAGCCGTTGGCCTGCTGCCGATCGCCGTCAGCGGCGCGGACATTGACGCGCTGATGGCTGGCGCTGCAAAGGCGCAGCAGGAATATAACAATGCCGATATGTTTACCAATCCGTGCTACCTTTACGCTGCACTGCGCAATATGCTCTACCGCAAGGGCAAGGAGATTGAAATCCTCGTCAGCTATGAGCCCTGCTATACGATGATGTGCGAGTGGTGGAAGCAGCTCTATGGCGAGAGCGAGGGCAAGGATAACAAGGGGCTGTTCCCGGCATCGGTGGTGTTCTCCACAGACCTGCATTCCATGGGTCAATACATCCAGCAGGGCCGCCGCTCCCTCTTTGAGACGGTTGTCCTGTTTGACAAGGCAAAGCAAGAGCTGTACATCGGCAACGATCCCGAAAATGTGGACGGCCTGAATTTCCTGGAAGGCAAGAGCATGTCCTATGTCAACGAGAAGGCCTTTGAGGGAACCGTATTGGCGCACACCGACGGCGGCGTGCCGAATATCGTCCTCCATGTTCCGGATTTCTCGGAGGAATCCCTGGGTGCACTGATCTATTTCTTCGAAAAGGCTTGCGCAATTTCCGGCTATCTGCTCGGCGTAAATCCGTTCGACCAGCCCGGCGTAGAAAGCTACAAGAAGAATATGTTTGCCCTGCTTGGAAAACCCGGCTATGAGGAGCAGAAGGAAGCTCTTGAGGCAAGACTCCACAAATAATTCTGGCGATTTTATCCGCAATGCGGAAATACTATCATACAGGGGGAGTTTCAATGGTTACTCTGATCGTAGGTAAAAAAGGTTCCGGCAAAACGAAAAAATTGATTGAGCGCGCAAACGAGGCGGTAAAGACTTCTGACGGAAATGTAGTTGTCATTGAAAAGGGCTTGAAGCTGACATACGACATCTCCCATCAGGCGCGGCTCGTGGACAGCGATAGCTACAGCATCAGCGGCTTGGATGCGTTGGCTGGCTTTATCAGTGGTATCTGCGCTGGCAATTATGATGTGACAGATATCTTCGTGGATTCCACGCTGAAGATCATCGGCCAGGATATGAAAGCATTGGAAGAGCTGATCGAGCGGATGAACAAGCTCTCCAAAGAGGCGAATGTCAACATTGTCCTGCTGGTTTCGGCGGATAAGAGCGAGCTCCCAGAGGGGATCGAAAGCCTCGCAACGCAGATTTAAGCATTCCATGTGGGCGATACCGCCGGCGCTCTTGCGGTGCCGGCGGCATCTTTGCGTATATTTTGTGTATCTTTGAAATTTTTACCGATAAATTGTATTGACAAAGCGAGCAGGAACCTATATAATAAGCTAATGTAGCGCCGAGGTGTGAAAAATGCTTCTGGAACTGGAAGATGTCTTTTTACAGGAGGGCGCCAGCCGTTCGTTTCGCAGTTCGATGGATCTGTCGTCTGTCGATGTAAACGGTGTATATCCATTTGTCTCGCCGGTAGAGATCGCGGGCAGTGTGGAGAACCATGCTGGTTTGGTGCAGTTGCATGCACAGGCAGCGTTTCGGTTTTCAATCCCGTGCGACCGGTGTGCAACACAGGTGGAGCGGCGGTATGTCTATCCTTTTTCGCATGTGCTGGTGTTGTCCTTGGAAAAAGAAGAGGACAGCGGCGAATACATTCAGGTAGACGATTACAAGTTGGATTTGGACGAGTTGATCCGCACAGACATTTTGTTGGAGCTTCCGACAAAGTTCCTCTGTAAGGAAGACTGCAAGGGCCTGTGTCCGACGTGTGGGAAGAATCTGAACGAAGGCGCATGCAATTGTCAAACACATCAGATTGACCCCCGTTTGGAGGTCCTTAAACAACTGATAGATAGCTAAGCTTTGTATAAGGAGGTGCTGACCATGGCGGTACCAAAGCGGAAAGTATCCAGCGCAAGACAGAATAAGAGACGTTCCAATGTGTGGAAGCTCGACGCTCCTGCACTGATGAAATGCCCGAAGTGCGGGGAGTACAAGGCGCCTCACAGAGTGTGCGACAACTGCGGTTATTACAACGGCAGAGAAGTCATCAAGAAGGAAGCCTGATTTTTGATTTCTGAAGAGTAGAGAAGGAGCGATCCTTCTCTATTTTTTTGCTCTGAACAGGAGGACGAACATGCCTGTAAAAATTCTAGCGGTGGAGCCGGGGGGACCTGCCAGCCATGCCGGGGTCCGACCTGGGGAAACCCTGCTCTCCATCAACGGTAATGAAATCTGCGATATTTTGGATTATCGCTTTTACGAGACGGACCGGCATCTCTCGATTGTTCTGCGCGACGACGCGGGCGCAGAACGCACGGTGCAGATTCGGAAAGGGCAATATGAATCCATCGGATTGGAATTTGAAACGTATCTGATGGATCAGCAGCACTCCTGCACCAATCGATGCATCTTTTGTTTTATTGACCAGCTTCCCAAGGGGTTGCGGAAAAGCCTCTATTTTAAGGATGACGATTCACGCCTTTCGTTTTTGTTTGGAAACTATGTGACCCTGACGAACCTGAAAGAGCGCGAGGTGGACCGCATCATCAAGATGCATATCAGCCCGATCAATATCTCCGTGCATACGACCAATCCCGAACTGCGGGTCAAGATGATGGGGAACCGCTTTGCGGGGAAATCGTTGGATATCCTCTACCGTTTTGCGAAGGCTGGCATTAAGCTGAACTGCCAGATTGTGCTGTGCCGGGACATCAACGACGGGGAGGAGCTGGACCGCACGTTGAAGGATCTGACCAGTTTGTGGCCCTCCGTGCAGAGCGTGGCCGTCGTCCCGCTTGGGCTGACCAAGTACCGGCAGGGGCTGTATCCGCTGACCGGATACGATTCGGAGACCGCACGGGCGGTGGTGCGTCAGTTGGAGCGCTGGGGGGACCGCTGTGAACAGAAATATGGTCAGCGCATCTGCTATGCGGCGGACGAGTTTTACTTAAAGGCACAGCTGCCGATTCCTCCCGCGCCCTTTTACGGCGATTTTGACCAGCTGGAAAACGGCGTGGGGCTGATGGCGAGTTTGAAGCAGGAATTTCTGGATGTGTTGGAGGATTTCGTCCCGCCGGTAAGTGCCCGCAAGGTCACGCTGGCCACCGGTGTGGCGGCGCACCCGTTCCTGGATACGCTGCTTGACGAACTGCGGCAAAGATGTCATAATTTAACATGCAATGTGGTCCCCATTGTCAATGACTTTTTTGGGGACACGATCACAGTGGCGGGCCTTGTGACAGGCGGAGACCTCCTCAAGCAGCTCCGAGGCCGGGAACTGGGTGACGCGCTCTTGTTGCCCGATGTGATGCTCCGCAGGGAAGGGGATATTTTCCTCGACGACGTTTCCCTGGAAGAATTGTCGGAGGCATTGCAGATACAAATCATCACTGTGCCAAACGACGGCTATGCGCTGTTGGACGCAGTGGTAGGGAGGGAAGAACATGGCTAAGCCAGTTGTGGCGATTGTCGGCAGGCCAAATGTCGGCAAATCAACGTTGTTTAATAAGCTGATCGGACAGCGCCTGTCAATCGTAGACGATACGCCGGGCGTCACGCGCGACCGGATCTATGGAGACTGCGAGTGGGAAGGGCGCAAATTTTCTTTGGTGGATACCGGCGGCATTGAGCCGAGCGCCAGCGATGTGATCCTTTCGCAGATGCGTGCGCAGGCGCAGTTGGCTATCGATGCGGCCGATGTGATTATATTGGTGACGGACATCCGCTCCGGCCTGGTGGCGACGGACGCCGACATCGCGGCGATGCTGCTCAAGAGCGGCCGCCCGGTCATTCTCTGTGTCAACAAGTGCGACTCGGTGGGCGAGCCGCCGGCGGATTTCTATGAGTTTTATAACCTTGGTTTGGGGGACCCTGTCCAGGTTTCCTCCGTTCACGGCCACGGGACCGGTGATCTGCTGGACCGTGTGGTGGAGTATCTCCCCGCAGAGCCGGAAGGGGAAGAGGACGGGGAGCTGATCCGCGTGGCGATTATCGGCAAGCCGAATGTGGGCAAAAGTTCTCTGGTCAACCGGATTTCCGGGGAAAACCGCTGCATTGTCTCCGACATTGCGGGAACAACGCGCGATGCGATCGACACAGAGGTGGAAAATGCCTACGGCCGCTTTATTTTGATTGATACCGCCGGGTTGCGCCGCCGCAACAAGGTGGATGATTCCATTGAAAAGTACAGCGTCATCCGGGCGCAGATGGCGATTGAGCGTGCGGATGTGTGTGTAATTATGATCGATGCAACCGTAGGGTTTACGGATCAGGATTCCAAGGTGGCCGGCTTGGCGCATGAAGCGGGGAAGGGCTGTGTGATTGCCGTCAACAAGTGGGATGCGGTTGAAAAAGACGGGAGCACGATGACGGCCTACCGCAAAAAGCTGGAGGAAGATTTCTCCTTCATGTCCTATGCGCCGTTTTTGTTTTTGTCGGCAAAAACCGGGCAACGCATCGACCGCCTGTTTGAATTGATTAAGCATGTGGCGAATTCGAATGCTATGCGCATTGCAACCGGCATGCTCAATGATGTGCTGGCGCAGGCCACCGCGCGCGTGCAGCCTCCTACGGACAAGGGCAAGCGACTAAAAATTTATTACATGACGCAGGCTTCCACAAAGCCGCCAACGTTTGTCTGTTTTGTAAATTCGGCGGAACTATTTCATTTCTCTTATCAGCGGTACTTGGAGAACCGTATCCGTGAGACATTTGGCTTGGAGGGGACTCCGGTGCGTTTTATTATCCGGGAGCGCGGGGATAAGTGATCCGCTGAAACGATTTAGGTAGGGGGAACGATCCATGGGTATTTTCATGAGCGCTGTCTTGCCGGCCATCTTGACGATGGTCATTTCCTATTTGCTGGGAAGCATCAACTCTTCCATTATTTTTACAAAGTTGTTCAGCCACGAGGATATCCGCGAAATGGGAAGCGGCAATGCTGGAACAACGAATGTCCTCCGCTCCGTGGGAAAACGGGCGGCGGCCTGTACCTTTGCGTTTGACTTTATCAAAGGGGTGCTGGCGGTCTTCATCGGGAGGTTGCTGTTCCAATATTTTGCGGCCGCCTATCCGTTGGCGGGTGTCTCTTCGTGGGAGTTTGTCCAGTACGGCGCGTATTTGGCTGGTATCTTCTGTGTATTGGGGCATGACTTTCCGGTGTTCTTTGGTTTCCGGGGCGGAAAAGGGGTCTTGACCAGTTGGTCCATCATTCTGCTGATCGACTGGCGCAGTTTTGTTGTTGTGATTGTGGTGTTTATTGTGGTTGTCCTGCTGACGCGCATTGTATCGGCAGGATCGATCAGTGCTGGGATTGCATTCCCAATTTGCACGTTTGTGTTTAACTATCTGGTCGATTACCGCATGTTCCAGATTGGAAGCCCGACGTATTGCGTCCTGACCATGATTGTGGCGCTTTTCCTGGGAGGGCTGCTGGTCGGAAAACATCATGCGAATATCGCGCGCTTGCGTGCGGGCACGGAAAAGAAACTCAGCGTGAAAAAGCATTGAGCGACTATAACGGAAAAAATCGAAAAAGGCTGTTGAACGCATCCGTCTCGATGTGTTCAACAGCCTTTTATCGCTTCTCTTATAAAATTATAACGAAAAAGGAGCCCTTTAGGACTCCTTTCAGCTTCTTTGTTCAGTTTAGACGGCACGGGTAACCTTGCCGGAACGCAAGCAACGGGTGCAGGCGTAAATACGCTTGGGGCTGCCATTTACAATCGCCTTCACGCGACGAATGTTGGGCTTCCAAGTTCTGTTCGCACGTCTGTGAGAATGAGAAACCTTGATACCGAAAGCAATATCCTTGCCACAAACATCACATTTTGCCATGAGTCTGCACCTCCTTTAACGGGCTTATCAAAATTACAACAGTAGTATTCTAGCAGATTCCTCTGGCAATTGCAAGCTTTTTCGCAAGAATATTTTGCAAAGCGGCAAACATTTCCACAAAATCGCGCGCTGGCCTCCCATATCTTGTATTTTGAAGCCAAACGTATTATAATAAAACGACAAAACGTGATGACCTATAAGAGGTACGGCCGCTCATTTGATGCAATGGAAAAAGCGTTTGCTGCTATGGAAGTAAACAGGAGCTGTGCGGTTCCTTGGAAAAGCATGGTGTCCATCAACGGCCTAATCGGTTGGTTTTTCCGCCGGGCGGATGTATTATATTTAGAAGGAGCGTGTTTTTATGCTGTTTAGTGTCATTCGCTCGTTGTTCAGCGGTGGCTCGGTCGATTTTATGAGTATCCTGATGCAGATCGTGGCGGTGTTGTTCGTCATTTTCTGTATTTTGCCTTTGCACGAGTTTGCCCATGGGTGGGTGGCGTATAAGCTTGGAGACAATACGGCCAAATACCAGGGCCGCTTGACCTTCAATCCCATAGCAAGTGTGGACCCGTTGGGAGCGTTGTTCCTGCTGTTGTTTGGCTTTGGTTGGGCAAAGCCGGTGCCGGTCAATCCGAACAATTTTAAAAATCCCAAGCGCGGGATGGCCATCACAGCGCTGGCGGGACCCGTTTCCAATCTGTTGGCCTCTCTGATCGGCGCTTTGATCTATATCGGCGTCCTTTTGGCGACGAATTTCAGCGTGCCAACCTTTGTGCTGGTGTTCTTCCAATATTATATCATCATCAATGTGGGCCTGGCGGTGTTCAACCTGCTGCCCATCCCGCCTCTGGACGGTTCCCGGATCGTGGGCGCATTCCTTTCAAACCGGGCGCTGTACAGTTATTACCGGTACCAGAATATCATCATGATGGTGCTGATGCTGGTGCTTTTTACGGGCCTGTTGGACGGCCCGATCAGCTTTTTGCAGAACATCTGCTACAACGGTGTGATGTGGCTGGCCCAGCTCCCATACCAGCTGTTTGGCCTGTTATAATACGAGGGCCCTATGGAAAAGCTATCCTATAAGTTGGAAACATTTGAAGGGCCCTTGGACCTCTTGCTCTATCTGATCACCAAGAATAAGTTGGACATCTGTGATATACAGATTTCCGAGCTTCTGGATCAATATATGGAGCAGATCAATGCCATGCAAGAGGCTGACATGGATGTCTCCAGTGAATTCCTGGAGATGGCGGCGCGGCTTGTATATATGAAAACGGTCTCCCTCCTTCCAAAGCACGAGGAGATGGAGGCGCTCCGGCAAGAACTCACCGGGCAGTTGCTGGAATACCAGGAGTGCAAAAAGGTTGCGGCGCAGCTTGCGGAACGGTTTTCTTACAATATCTATGTGCGGGAACCGGCCGAAATCGAGCCGGATAAGCGTTACAAGCGGCACCACGATCCGCGGGAACTCTTAAAAGCGTATTTAACTGCGGCGGGGCGTGGAAAGCGCGCTGCACCGCCCTCCCCGCAATCGTTTTCTGGGATCGTCACGCACAGGATTGTGTCGGTCGCTTCCCAGATTGTCTATGTGCTGCGCCGGTTATGGAAAGTGAAAGCGGTGGAGTATGAAAGCCTTTTCATAGAAAAACGGGATAAGTCCGATCTGGTGGCGACCTTCCTCGCCGTACTGGAGCTGGTGAAAGGCAAGCGCGTGCGCATTGAAGGCGAAGGCGGGACGGCGACCGTAAAATTGATGGACGGCGGTGAACGACATTGGAAATCAAAAAGATCCGAGGAGCAATAGAAGCCATCCTCTTTGCCAGCGGGGATGCGGTGTCGACGGATCGCGTGGCGCAGGTGCTTTCCCTGGACCGGACAACCGCCGCCAAATTGATGCAGAGTGTGATGGACGATTTTAATACGGAGGACGGTGGCGTCCGGATCGTCAAATTGGAGGACTCTTACCAGATGTGCAGCAACCCCGCGTATGCGGAGGAGGTGCGCCAGGCGCTCGACCTGCGCAGGAACACGCCGCTTTCCCAGGCCGCCATGGAGGTTTTGGCGATTGTCGCCTACAACCAACCGGTGACTAAGGCGTTTGTGGAACAGATTCGCGGCGTGGACTGTTCCGGCGTGTTGGGAAGCTTGACCGCAAAAGGGTTGATTGAGGAACGGGGAAGATTGGAGTTGCCGGGCAGACCGCTCTTATATGGGACAACCTCCGATTTTTTGCGCTGCCTCAATATCTCTTCTCTAAGCGAACTTCCTCCTTTGCCGCATAAACAGGAGGAAACGGAGGAAGAAGAAGCCGGTGAGGAAGTGGAACAGAGCTAGGGGGCGCTTATGATAGCTGTTTGGATTGTAGCGGGAATTCTGCTCGCATTGTTTCTGCTCTTGCTCTGCCCGGTTACGATCGTTGTAGGCTTCCAAAAAGAATTCACGATCAAAATCCGGTATCTGTTTTTCACCTATCAAGTGGCGCCTCCCAAGGAAAAGCCCAAGAAAGAGGCGAAAGAGTTCCCTGAATCCGAGAAAAAGGAACCGGAGGAGCACAAGAAATCAAAATTTCAGGAGATACTGGAAGAGAAGGGCATTTCCGGCTTATTGAAGCTTTTGCGCCAAGTTGGCGAAGTGGCCACGAGGACGGCGCGCAGGCTATTTTCGCATCTGGTGGTGACACGTCTGCACCTTGAGATCCTGGTGGCGGATGAGGATGCGGCGCAGGCGGCCGTGAACTACGGGTATGTATGCGGGATTGTCTGTACGGCGTTGAGCGCTTTTTTGCACAATTGTATTTGTAAACGGTACCATGTGCAGATTACGCCGGACTTTGATCAAAAGGAAAGCAGCGCCGTTTTGGACTTTCAGGCGCATATCCGGCTTTTGTTTTTGATCAGCGGTGTGCTCGGGGCGCTTGTGCACCTGGTGCAGCTGCAAAAAGAAGGCGGACAAGCGGTTCAGAGCACATCCTAAAACAAAATTTTGCCCGGATCAACCTTTTACGGTATGTGGATAAAAGAAGCAAACCAAATTGAAAAAGGCGGTGTATCAAAATGAGCGACCATCCAATTGAAGGCATGATGAATACCACTTTGGAAAAAATCAAGCAGATGGTGGACGTCAATTCCATTGTGGGGGACCCGATTACGGCCCCGGACGGAACCATCATCATACCCATTTCGAAAATTTCCTATGGCTTTGCCTCCGGCGGCTCGGATTTCCCCTCCAAGGTGCAGAGCGAAAAAGAATTTTTCGGCGGCGGCACGGGCGCAGGGATCTCCATCAATCCGATTGCGTTTCTTACGATCTCCAACGGCAATGTCAAGCTTTTGCAGATCGACCCGTATAATAGCTCGGCTGACCGGATTGTCGGCATGGTGCCGGACGTTGTGGATAAGATCAGCGGGATTGTGAGCAAGAAAAGCGAAGAAAAAAAGGCGAAAAAAGCGGAGAAAGCGGCGGAATCCCCAGCCGAATAAAATCGAATACTAAATTGCGCAGCCGCCTGCATATACCTTTATGGGCAGGTGGTTGCTTTGTGTAAAAAATCATTATGTGCAATTCTGGCAGGCGTTGTGAGCTTTTTTCTATCCGTCAGTGCCGCTCCGGCCGCATTTGCGGAAGGGGGGCCTCAAGTCTCCGCGCAGGCGGCGATTGTGATCCATGTGGACAGCGGAAAGGTGCTCTACGAGAAAAACGCGGACGAACAACGGTCCATGGCCAGTACAACCAAGATCATGACCGCTTTGATCGCCTTGGAAACCGCGGCGGCGGACGATCCAGTGGTTACCATTACCGATGAAATGGTACGCGTGGAAGGCTCGTCCATGGGGTTGCAGCCTGGCGATCAGCTGACTCTGAAAAGTTTGGCGGCGGGGATGCTCATTGTCTCTGGCAATGATGCAGCCAATTCTGCGGCCATCGCGATTTCTGGATCAACGGAAGCTTTTGCAGAGAAAATGAACCAGCGTGCCCAGGAGCTGGGCATGGAACATACGCATTTTGTCACCCCTTCTGGTCTGGACGACGACGCGCATTATTCTACGGCGCGCGACATGGCGACTTTGGCTGCGGCGGCTATGAAAAATCCGGATTTTGCCGCCATTGTGGGCCAGAAAGCGATGAATATTTCTTTCATAACCCCGGATCAAACCCGCAGGTATACCAATCACAATAAGCTTTTGAACTTGTATGAGGGATGTACTGGTGTGAAAACCGGCTTTACAAAAAAGTCGGGGCGCTGCCTCGTTTCAGCGGCGGAGCGCGACGGTATCCGTTTGATTGCGGTGACGCTGAACGCCCCGGATGATTGGAACGACCATATGGCGCTTTTGAATGATGGGTTTTCCAAATTGGAGTGCTACCCAGTGGACGACAGCGGGTATATGGCAAGCCTTCCGGTCACCGGCGGGTTGGCCCGTTCGGTTCAGGTGCGGGGGAGCGCAGGCGAGGTGGTGGTGATCCCGCGGGGCGCCGCCGAACGGGTCAAGCGCATTGTGGAATTGCCGCGTTTTGTATATGCGCCTGTGATGGAACAACAGGCGGTGGGCCGGGTGCGCTATATCCTGGACGGGCAGGAGATCGCGGAAACTGTTTTGACCGCACAGGGATGCGCGGAACAGACTCCCAGGGAAAAGAGCTTATGGGAACGGCTGGTGGAGGCCGTGCGGACCTTTTTTCAGATTGAATGAAATTGGTAAAGGATGTTGAATGGATGGCTAAAGAGGTACGATTACAGAAAATGCTCGCCGACTGCGGCATTGCCTCCCGGCGCAAGGCGGAGGAGATGATCGCGGCCGGCGAAGTGCGCGTCAATGGGTCTGTGGCCAAGATTGGGGATAAGGTAGACCCCAAAAAGGACAAGGTCACGGTGAAGGGGAAGCCGGTGGAATCCCATGTGCAGGAAGTGTATATTATGCTGCACAAACCGCGCGGCTTTATTACGACGATGAGCGACGAGATGGACCGCAAATGCGTGGCAGAACTTGTCCAGGAAATTCCAGAGCGGGTTTACCCCGTGGGACGGCTCGACCGGGACTCCGAGGGACTTCTGCTGATGACAAATGACGGCGCGTTTGCCAACGCGATGATGCATCCTTCCAAGCATGTGCCGAAGACATACCGCGTAACCGTGCGGCCTTCGATTACAGAAGACCAGCTCACGCAGATGGCGGTGGGCATAGAGATCGAGGGCAGAAAGACGGCCCCAGCCGATGTGCGGGTGCTTTCCCAGGAACCTGGGCGCGTGGTGCTGGAAATGGTGCTCTATGAAGGGCGCAACCGCGAAATCCGGAAAATGTGCGAGGCATTGGGACTTGAAGTCGCACGTCTCAAACGGATTGCCATTGGCCCCGTGCGCCTTGGGATGCTTCAGCCGGGAAAATGGCGGGAGCTCACAGCCGATGAAGTCAAGCGCCTGATGGCGGGCGCGAAAGCGGACAAACGGGCGCAACAAAACCAAATGAACCGGAAAGGGGAAACAAAACATGATTACCATACTTCCGCTGCAAGATCCCAAGCGGGTCCAAGAGCTGCTGGCAGACCTGCCGGACAAAGGAGACCACGCCGCCGTTTTGATGATGGGCGATCCGGCCGATGAACTCGGCTATGTGGCTGTGGATGTAAAGGACTCTGTTCTGCGGATGCGGAAGATGGAGGTGTTCGGTTCCAATCTGGAGCAGCCGGACTTAAACGCCCGGATCTGTTCGGACAGTTTGATGCGTGCGGCCGCGTCCTATGGCGCAAACAAGGGAGCCTACCGCATCGAAACCGAAGTTCCAGGCTTAGGAACGCTGTTAAAAGCATCCGGATTCCTCGCAGAAGGGAGAAAGTTTGTTTGTGATTTGTCAAAAATTGTAAAAATCTGTAAAGATTGAGGACGAATTGCCCAAGAAACTCTTGTCAAGACTTTTGGAATATATTATAATAAAAACAATTGTAATAATCTATTTATTTTATTGCGGAATGTTTTTATGGAATTTTTATCTGCTCTGCTCCGTTGTTCTGGTGGACAAGCAGGGTGGCACCAATCGATAGAATGGAGGAGTTATCATCATGAGCACAGGAAGCAGTGCAGAACGGCTACAAGCGTTTCGCGAGGCTGCGGCAAAAACAAAGGGGTTCCAATGTATCACCGCTTTGTTTGACGAAGGAACCTTTAATGAGGTTGACGGCTTTGCAAAGTCGGGCGACGGCTCTGCAGAAGTGGTTGCCGGCTACGGCGAAGTGGATGGTTGCCCGGCGTACGCCTTTGTCCAGAACAGCGATGTGGATGGCGGCGCAATGTCGAAGGCGCAGGCAGCGAAGATCAAAAAGATTTATGATTTGGCGGTCAAGACCGGCTCGCCGGTGGTGGGGATCTACGATTCCATCGGAGGCCGCTTAAACCAAGGGGCGGATATGCTGGCCGCCTATGGGGAGATCTTATTGGGAAACAACAACCTTTCCGGTGTTGTTCCGCAGATTTCCCTTGTGCTTGGCCCCTGCCTGGGCACTTCTGCAATGATCGCGGCGAGTGCCGATATTGTTGTCATGACGAAAAAGGCGCAGCTGACGATTGATACCACGGGCAAAGACGGTACGGCGGAAGATGCCGCAAAGCTGGGCATCTGCCATGTGGTGGCGAAAGACGATCAGGAGGCAATGATGCAGGTACGCAAGTTACTTGCCGTTTTGCCTTCCAATAATTTGGCCGGCGCGCCGGTGTTTGAATCTTCCGATCCTTCGGATACGGCTATCACAGCCGGAGCGGATACAAAGAAGATCGTAGAGGCGATTTCCGACAAAGGAAGCTTTATGGAGTTAAACGGTGCGTTTGGCACATCTGCGGTCACAGGTCTGACGCAGATTGGTGGCTCTACAGTGGGCGTTACTGCATTGAACGGGGTGCTGGACGTAGATTCCTGCTCCAAAGCGGCGCGGTTTGTTCGTTTCTGCGATGCGTTTTCCATCCCGGTGGTCACGCTGGTGGATGCGAAAGAGTTCACTTCGGTGCGTGAAGCGTCGAAGTTAAGCAACGCCTATTCGGAGGCGACCACGGCAAAGATTACCGTGATCACGGGCGAAGCATATGGCCCGGTGTATGTTGCAATTGCTGGACGCGGTGCGAATGCCGACTACACGATGGCCTGGGCCAATGCGGTTGTTTGCCCGTTGGCGCCGCAGACAGCGGCGATGTTCCTGTGGAGCGACCGGCTGAAGAAATCTGGCAATACCAAAGAGGCCCGCAATAAGCTGATTGAGGAATACAAAGCGACCGAGGCAACGCCGTTTGCAGCGGCTGCCGAAGGCTTTATTGAAGATATCATTGACCCGGCCGAAACGCGCGCGAAAGTGATCGCCAACCTTGAAATGTTGGAAGGAAAGCGCGTTTCCAGATTGCCGAAGAAGCATTCGAATATTCAGATCTAAGCATTAAAATTTTGTCATTACTGTCAGGAGGATCACAATATGAAAACGCTCAGAATTACGGTAAACGGCACGCCTTATGATGTGCAGGTGGAAGAGGTCAGCGGCGGTGCTGCTCCTGCGGTCCCGGCTGCCGCTCCGGCACCCAAGGCGGCTCCCGCTCCGAAAGCGCCTGCGCCGGCTGCCGGCGCAGAGGTCATTTCTTCTCCCATGCCGGGCACGATTATGTCCATTGATGTAAAGGTTGGCCAGGCGGTCAAGAAGGGCGACATCCTGGTGATTTTGGAAGCGATGAAGATGGAAAATGAGATTATGGCACCCCATGACGCGACCGTTGCGGCTGTCCATGTCAACAAGGGCGACAGCGTTGAGTCCGGAACGGCGCTTGTTTCCCTCCAGTAAGAGCTTTTCATTGAATAACATTTAGGAGGGACATATCAAAACTATGGCTAATAAAAAAATTGGAATTACCGAAGTGGTACTTCGTGACGCGCACCAGTCCCTGATTGCCACCAGAATGCCGATCGGCGATATGTTGCCGATTTTGGAAAAGCTGGATCAGGTCGGCTATCATTCGTTGGAATGCTGGGGCGGCGCGACTTATGACGCCTGCTTGCGCTTTTTGAATGAAGATCCATGGGAGCGTTTGCGCACCATCCGCAAGCATTGCCCGCATACCAAGTTGCAAATGCTGTTCCGCGGCCAGAATATGCTGGGATACCGCCACTATGCGGACGATGTTGTAGAATATCTGGTGCAGCGTTCCATTGCAAACGGCATCGACATCATCCGTATTTTTGACGCGCTGAACGATATTAAGAATTTACAGACCGCCATCCGCGCGGCGAAAAAGGAAGGCGGCCATGCGCAGGTTGCCATTTCCTATACCACCGGTCCGGTCTTTACCACGGACTATTATGTGAAATACGCGAAGCGCATTGAAAATGCGGGTGCGGATTCCATCTGCATCAAGGATATGGCCGCTTTGCTCACTCCCTATGAGACCTATGACTTGGTCAAGGCGTTGAAGGGTGCGGTCAAGATTCCGATCCAATTGCATACGCATTATACATCCGGCTTGGCTTGCATGTGCATGCTGAAGGGTATTGAGGCCGGTGTGGATATGATCGACACGGCAATGTCGCCGCTGGCGCTGGGCACTTCGCATGCGCCGACCGAGTCCATGGTGGCGGCCCTCCAGGGCACCAAATACGATACCGGCCTTGACCTCAAATTGTTGAATGAAATTCGCGAGTATTTCATGCCGCTGCGCGCGAAGTATATTGAAAGCGGCCTGCTGGACCCGTCCATGCTGGCGACCAACACCAAAGCGTTGGTGTATCAGGTCCCGGGCGGCATGCTGTCCAACCTGTTGTCCCAGCTGAAGCAGGCGGGCAAGGCGGATAAGCTTGAAGACGTGCTCAAAGAGGTGCCGCGCGTGCGCAAGGACGCCGGTTATCCGCCGCTGGTTACGCCGACCTCGCAGATTGTCGGTACACAGGCGGTGTATAACGTTATCACTGGTGAACGCTATAAGATGTGCACAAAGGAATTCAAGGATCTTGTCGCTGGGAAATACGGTACCACGCCGGTGACCATCGATCCGGAGTTCCGCAAGAAGATCATTGGCGACGAGAAGCCGATCACCTGCCGCCCGGCCGACCTGCTGGAGCCGGAGCTGGAGAAGCTTCGTTCGGAGATCGCTGAGTGGTCTGAGCAGGAAGAGGACGTGCTCTCCTATGCACAGTTCCCGAAGGTGGCATTGGACTTTTTCAAAAAGCGTAGGGATGCGGAATATGGCATCAACAGCGCGCTGTCCAATGCGGAAAAGCAGGTACATCCTGTATAATTGCATAAAGATTGAAGGTGTCTCAGGGCAACAGATGGTTCTGCTTGCTTTGGGACATCTTTTATCATATAGGGAATGGAGTGAGGGATTGATGCTGCACATGCTTGCATAGGATAGAAAAACCGCAAAATCGTTCCGGTTATAATTTTGTGCATGGTTGATTTGAAGATCATAGAAAAGGGAAGGCGTGATATTCATGAAAAACGAATGGGAGAAGTGTATGTCGGGGGAATGGTATGATTGCCATGCACCCATCTTTTTGGGCTTTAAGAGCAAGGCACGGAGGCTTTTAGCCGCCTACAATGCCCTGCCATACGATCAGAAGGAAGAGAAACGGAAAATTTTAGAGGAGATGTTGGGCGGAATCGGGTCCAATGTATCCATTGGAAGCTCTTTCACATGCGATTATGGATGCAATATCTACCTTGGCAACAATGTCTCGATCAATATGAACTGTACCTTTGTGGATTGCAATCGGATTGAAATTGGTAACAATGTGCTGATTGCATCAAATGTGCAGATTTATACAGCGACACATCCGGTGGAGCTGAAGGAGCGCCTGACGCCCGATTGGGACCCGGAGAGCGGCGAATATTTTTGCAGGACATACGCGCTTCCAGTGACGATCGGGGACGGTTGCTGGATTGGCGGAGGTGCCATCCTCTTGCCTGGCGTAAGAATTGGAAGAGGGAGCGTGATCGGAGCGGGAAGCGTCGTCACAAAGGATATTCCGGAAAACTGCGTCGCGGTCGGCAATCCCTGCCGCGTGATCCGCAGGATCAATGACGTAGGACGCACGGAGTAAAGGGTTTAAGGAAAAGCCCTTTGGCAATTCCATATTATTTTATAAGAGATGTCTTCCGGGAATGCTTGGCCAGGGAAGACAAAATAAGAAGCCTGTACCGCTGTTGTAGTCGGTACAGGCTTTCTGTTGAATCGAATGCGTCTATATGATTTATTGCTGTGTAATTCCGCTGAAAACAATGCCACGGGATGCATCCAGCGTAACCGTCGTGCCGCTTTTCAGAATCTGTGTGGCATGTTCCGCGCCGGCAATGACCGGCTTATCCAGCGCAAGCCCGACGATCGCTGCATGCGAGTTGGCGCCGCCCTGCTCGGTGATAATACCGGTTGCAGACTTCATCAAGTTGAGCACCCGGTTGGTCGTTTGCGGGATGACCAGAATATCGCCGGTTTTAAACTTGGCGAGCGCTTCCTCTTCATTATTGCAGACGCAAAGATTGCCGCAAGCAATGTTTTTCGTCACACCCATGCCAGAGAGAAGAACGTCGCCAACCAGCTGAACCTTCAAAAGGTTGGTGGTGCCGGAGACTCCGAGCGGTACGCCGGCAGTGATAACGGTCAAGTCGCCGTTTTTCACGAGGCCCCTGTTGCGTGCAACGTCTACGACGTGGTTGAACAGCTCATCCGTGTTGTCTTTTTCGTCCACCATGATCGGGATGACGCCCCAGGAGAGGTTCATCTGACGGAGGACCGTGGGGTCTGTTGTGCCGCTGATAATGGGACAGCACGGACGGTATTTCGAAATCATGCGCGCAGTCTTACCGGATTTGGATACAGTCATGATCGCTACAGCGCCGAGATCGTGCGCGGTTGTAACGGTGGCATGGGAAATTGCAGAGGTCACGTTCGGCTGTTCGTCGATATCGCGCTTTTTGAAACGCCCTTTGTAGTCGATATCCTCTTCCGTACGTTCCGCAATGGTAGACATGGTTTTGAGCGCCTGGATCGGGTACTTGCCCGCGGCCGTTTCACCGGAAAGCATAATCGCGCTGGTGCCATCATAGATTGCATTGGCAACGTCGGTTGCCTCGGCGCGGGTAGGACGCGGGTTCTTCATCATGGAGTCGAGCATCTGCGTGGCGGTGATCACCTGAAGGCCAGCATTATAGCCCTTTTTAATCAGTTTCTTTTGGATGACTGGAATTTCCTGCAGAGGGATCTCAACGCCGAGGTCGCCACGGGCGACCATAATGCCATCGGAAACCCGGAGGATCTCATCGATGTTATCGACGCCGTCCGCATTTTCAATTTTTGCGATGATGCGGATGTTATGGCAATCGTGCTTTTCCAATTCTGCGCGCAGGTCGAGGATATCCTGGGCCGTGCGGGTGAACGAAGCCGCAATAAAGTCGAAGCCCTGTTCCACGCCAAAGGCGAGGTCCTCTTTATCTTTTTCGCTGATGAAAGGAAGCGAGAGATGCGCGCCAGGGACGTTGATGCCCTTATGGGAGGAGACGTCGCCTCCGTTCACAACGGTGCAGATGATGTCGGTATCCGTACAGGAGTCCACGCGCAATTCAATCAGGCCATCATCGATCAGAATCTTCGAGCCGGTTGCCACTTCCTGGGGCAGGCGCGGGAAGGTGATGCTGACGATTTTGTCGTCGCCTTCCACATCACGGGTTGTCAGTGTAAAGGTTTGCCCTTCTTTCAGTGTGACCTTTTTCTGGGAGAAGTTCCCCGTGCGAATTTCCGGACCCTTGGTGTCCAAAAGGAGCGCAACCGGAAGATTTAGCTCTTCACGAAGTTTTTTAACCATGTCGATCCGGACTTTTTGCTCTGCATTGGTTTGATGAGAAAAGTTCAGGCGGGCGACGTCCATCCCTGCAAGCATCAATTCCCGCAGAACCGATTCATTGTCCGTCGCAGGTCCAAGCGTACAGATAATTTTTGTCTTTCTCATAAATAACGCCATCCTTGAAATTTAAAATTATTTCAATATATAGTATACTAGATGTTGCGTCAAGAAAGCAATCCCAAATTATTATTTCCATTTCCTGTACAAGGAAATGCCTATTTATTGAAAAAAATTAGGTTTCGCGATACAATAAGTACAAAAATGGATTTTTTATTGTGGAAAGGGGATGATGGGATGCGCAAGAACAAAGGGGAAAAGGTGGTCAAATCGCGCGCCGGTTGGAAAAAGGCGGACCAAGTGCGTAAAATAAAAATTGTGATGACCTTTGTTGTGGTTGCGCTGTGCATTTCCATAGCGGCTGGAGCTGTTTTGGCCTGGATAGAGATTGAGCAGCCGTTTGCGGAAGAACCGAGCAGTGCGCCTGTGTCTTCCCAGCCGCCGGTATCGTCGGAGGCGGAATTACCCGTGTATGACAATACGTTTAATTTGGTGGTGGTGAATCTGGACACGCCGCTTCCGGATGACTTTACGGTCCAATTGGAGGAATACGAGGGATTCTCCTTCGAGGAGCGCATTGTGGAAGCCCTTTCAAAAATGGTGGAGGATGCGCGGGCAGATGGAATCGCCTTGGAGATCGCAGGGGGCTATATTTCCAAAGAGGAGCAGGATGCCCAGTACCAGGCGGCCGTGCAGCAGCTGATGGAGCAGGAGGGATACAGCCGTGTGCGCGCAGAAGACCAGGCGGAGAAGACGGTCGGCCGCGGCGGTTACAACGAATGGCAGACGGGGATGCTGGTGGACTTTTCTTCATCCGGAGAGGATGTGCCTTTTGAGCAGTCCCAGGCGTACCAATGGCTGATGCGAAATTGTGTGAACTATGGATTCGTGCTCCGTTACCCAGAGAACAAGACCAGCGCCACCGGGACCGCCTATACGCCTTCTTGCTTCCGGTATGTTGGAACGGAGAATGCGGTCAAGATGCGGGAATACTCCATGTGTTTGGAGGAATACGCACAGTACATCCGCCAACAGTCGGCAAATTGAATTGCAGAAAAATTGTGGGATTACCACTTGCATTTTTAGTCGTTCTATGTTAAAATTCAAACGTTAGGTTGCAGTTTGGGTGAAAGAGGTGACAGAAATGAAGGAAGCGATCCATCCGAAGTACAAAGAAACGACGATTACCTGCGCTTGCGGCAACGTGATTGAGACGAGATCCACGAAGGAAAACATCCGCGTTGAAATATGCTCCAAATGCCATCCGTTCTTTACTGGTAAGCAGAAGCTGGTCGATACGAGCGGTCGTGTTGATATGTTCAAAAAGCGTTATGGCATGCAGGACAAAAAATAATTCGGGTTTCTTTTTGATGAACTGGGCGGCGCAAAGTGATTTTGCGTCGCCTTCTGCTTTTTCTGAATCCATCGGAGGCGCGTTATGACAGAGTATAAAACCGTTCTGAAGCGGGCGGAGGATGCGTTTGTGGAACGCCGCTCGCGTTTTATCGGCCATGCGGCCCCTGTAAAGACCGAAGAAGAGGCCGTTGCCTTCATCAATGAGATGAAGGCGAAATACTGGGATGCGACCCACAATGTCTATGCATATTGCTTGCGTGACGGGCAGATCAAGCGCTATTCCGACGACAGCGAACCCCAGGGGACAGCGGGGATTCCCACCCTGGATGTCCTGCAAAAGTCCGGCGTCACGGACACCGTCGTGGTGGTTACGCGGTATTTTGGCGGCGTGTTGCTGGGCGCGGGCGGCTTGGTGCGCGCTTATTCGCATGGGGCTTCCATTGCGCTGGAAGCTGCTGGGATTGTCACCATGCGTGAATGCGTTATGGCGTCGCTTTCCTGCGACTATAACCAATATGGGCGGCTGCAGGCGTTGATCCCGGAATGCGGCGGGACGGTAGATGATACTGTGTTTGGCGAGCGTGTAACCATGTATTTCCATCTGACCGACGCCGATTTGGGGCGTATGCGGCCAAAGTTGGCGGACGCAACCTGCGGCTCCGTTGAGGTGCAGGAGGAGGGCAAAAAATTTTTTCAGGTTTTATAAAAATTATGCAGGAAATTTGCTCTTTGCCGCGTATAAAATAAATAGCGACAGGTTCTTTGGAGAGATCTGCCCGCTTATGGAAAAAGGAATAGAATCTTGCGGGGGACATTTTCCAGAGACTGGTCCGATCTTTGTAGGAAAGAAGGTGCGCCGGATATGAATGTCAGAGAACGGACCCAACAGATCGAAGAACAGACGCTATCGCCGTATGCCGCTCTTTCACGCAACACAAAGGGCAGGGACCGCCCGGAAGAGGAGTGTGAGCTCCGCACGCCTTATCAGCGGGACCGGGACCGGATTATCCACTGCAAGGCATTCCGCCGCTTGAAGAGAAAGACACAGGTCTTTTTGTCTCCGGAGGGCGACCACTATCGGACGCGCCTGACCCATACGTTGGAGGTTGCGCAGATTGCGCGCACGATTGCGAGGGCACTGCGGTTGAATGAGGATTTGACGGAGGCGATCTCTTTGGGCCACGACCTCGGGCATACGCCGTTTGGACATGCCGGGGAGCGGGCGCTGAATGAGATTCTGCCCGGCGGGTTCCGCCACTACGAGCAGAGTGTCCGTGTGGTGGAAAAGCTGGAAAAGAATGGCGCAGGGCTCAACCTGACCAAAGAGGTGCGCGACGGTATATTGCACCACACGCACGGACAGGAGGCCGCTACGCTAGAGGGGCGGATCGTGCGCTATGCAGACCGCATTGCCTATATCAACCACGACATCGACGATGCGGAGCGGGCCGGTGTTTTGGAGGAATCGCAGATTCCCAAAGCGATCACGGACCTCTTAGGGACGAGCAAGTCCGCCCGGATCAACCGCTTGGTCAATGCGGTGGTGGATAACAGCCAGGACGGGCAGATCCGCATGGACCCCGAATGCCAGGAAGCTTTTGACGAGCTGAATACGTTTATGTACCAACAGGTTTATTATAATCCCTACGCGAAGGGGGAGGAGAAAAAGGTCCCAACCTTGATCGAAATCCTCTTTACCTACTTAAAAAACCCTGATCACCTTCCGGAGGACATGAAGCGTATTGCGGAAGAGGAGGGGTGTGAGCGCGCCGCCTGCGATTATCTCGCAGGTATGACAGATCATTATGCCATCCGTCTGTTTGAGAATATTTACATCCCGGAGGCGTGGAGTCACTATTGATGGAATTGAATCGGAGGAATGGCAATGCCTTTGCCGGAAGCTTTTTTGCAGGAGCTGAAGATGCGCAGCGATATTGTCGATGTGGTGTCTTCGTATGTCAGCCTGCGGCGCAGCGGCAGGAATATGGTCGGGCTGTGTCCCTTTCACCATGAGAAAACGCCGTCTTTTAATGTGTACGCGGAAAACGGCTCGTTTTATTGCTTTGGCTGCGGTGTGGGCGGGGATGTCATCACCTTTATCCGCCGCATCGAGAATTTGGACTACATGGAAGCGGTGCGCTTCCTCGCACAGCGCGCCGGCTTGCAGGTGCCGGAGGACCGCGTGGACGATGGGATGGCAAAGCTGCGCGCGCGGATCTTGGAAATCAATCGCGAGGCGGCGCGGTTCTATCATTCCGTGCTAATGTCTGAGCAGGGCGCGGCGGGGCTTTCCTATCTGCGCGGCCGCGGGTTGACGCAAGCGACCATCCGTCACTTTGGGCTGGGGTATTCGCCGCCGTCCCGCTTTGCCTTGGTGGACTTTCTAGCCAAGAAGGGTTATCAAGAGGCGGAGATGATCCAGGCGAATGTAGCGTTTAAAGGGCGCAGTGGACGTGCATTGGACCGCTTTTTCGGCCGGGTGATGTATCCGATCATCGACCTGCGCGGCAATGTCATTGCATTTGGCGGGCGTGTGCTCACCGATGCAAAACCCAAATATTTGAATACTTCCGATACGCTGGTTTTTCGCAAAAGTGACGCCCTGTTTGCGCTCAATTTTGCAAAGAACCAGGGAGGCCAGCAGCTGATTCTGGCCGAGGGCTATATGGACGTGACTTCCCTGCATCAAGCGGGGTTTACCAATGCGGTCGCCACGCTTGGGACGGCTTTGACCATGGAGCAAGCGCGCCTGATGTCCCGTTATGCGAAAGAAGTGGTGATCTGCTACGACGCGGATGAAGCGGGCCAAAAGGCCACGGCGCGGGCAATCCCGATGCTTCGCGAAGCCGGGTTGCTGGTGAAGGTGCTCAATATCGTGGGCGGCAAGGACCCGGACGAGTACATACGCTCCTACGGGGAACAGGGGCCTGCCCGCTTTAAACAGCTTTTGGACGCCTGCGGGAATGACCTCGAATACCGCTTAGCAAAGATCCGAAGGAATTGCAATATGGAGAGCGCGGACGGGCGCGTCGCCTATTTGACCGGCGCGGCAGAGCTCTTGGCGACCTTGGACAACCGGATGGAGCAGGAGGTCTATGCGGGAAGGCTTGCAGAGGAAATTGGCATCGACCGCTCCGCCATCATGATGCAGGTGGACAAAAACAGCAAGAAGCGCCAGAAACAACAGCAGCAAAAGCAATTTCGCACCTTTCAGCAGCAGACCGCTGGGATTGGGGACGACATCAACCCCGAAAAGGTCAAACATTTGCGGGCCGCCAGCGCAGAAGAAGCGTTGCTTGCCTATGTGGTCAAATATCCCGACCATGCCAAAGAGATTTATACCCGTTTGCCGCCTGAAAAATTTTCCACTTCGTTTAATCGCCGCGTATATCAGGTGATTATGGGGAAAATTATGGATGGCAAGGACTATAGCCTTACAGATATTTCGGGGGAATTCTCCGTGGATGAAATCGGAGCAATCGCCCGCATTTTTGCCAAATATCACGATGTATCCGCCACTTGGCAGGATGCACAGGAATATATCGAAGTTATTGAACAGGAACATGCAAAACTCCGCCTGGAGGATGCCGCCTCGGTTCCGACGCAGAGCATTGAAGCGTATCTGGCGGAACTAAAGGCGAAGAAGAAATAGGGGGATTTACAAATGGGAACAGGAGCAACACCGGACAAGAAAACGGTCATTCGAGAATTGATTGAACAGGGGAAGGCAAAAGGGCAGCTCTCTACAAAAGAGATTCTCGACGCTCTTGGCGAGCTGGACTTTGAGCCGGAACAGATTGAAAAATTTTACGACACCTTGGAAGCGCAGGGAGTGGAAATTATCGAGGACTTTGCAGACGCTCCCTTGGACGACATCGACTTTGCCGCCGAAGCTGCCTCCGACGAAAATCTGGAATCCAGCCTCAGCACCGAGGGCATTGCGATTGACGACCCTGTAAAGGTGTATTTGAAAGAGATCGGCCGCGTGCCGCTGCTTTCCCCGGAAGAGGAAATCGACCTGGCTATCCGGATCAAGGAGGGGGATGAAGCGGCGAAAAAGCGCCTGTCAGAGGCCAACTTGCGCTTGGTCGTCAGCATTGCCAAGCGCTATCTGGGCCGTGGGATGCAGTTCTTGGACCTGATCCAAGAGGGCAACCTGGGCCTGATCAAGGCGGTGGAGAAGTTCGACTATACCAAGGGCTTTAAATTTTCCACCTATGCGACGTGGTGGATCCGGCAGGCGATCACCCGCGCGATAGCGGACCAGGCGAGGACCATCCGTATCCCGGTCCATATGGTGGAGACCATCAACAAGGTAAAGAAAGTCTCCAGCCAGCTGCTGCACACCAACGGGCACGAGCCGAGCGCGGAGGAGATCTCCGCAGAATTGGACATGCCGGTGGACAAGGTGCGGGAGATCATGCGGGTTGCGCAGGAGCCCGTCTCTTTGGAAACACCGATCGGCGAAGAGGAGGACAGCCATTTGGGGGATTTCATCCCCGATGACGACGCCCCCGCCCCGCAGGACGCAGCTTCCCATACCCTTTTGAAGGAACAGCTTGCGGATGTACTGGACACCCTCACCCCCCGCGAGGAAAAGGTGCTCAGCCTGCGCTTTGGCCTGGAGGACGGCCGCTCCCGCACGTTGGAAGAGGTAGGCAAGGAGTTCAATGTCACCCGTGAACGCATCCGCCAGATTGAAGCCAAGGCCCTGCGCAAGCTTCGCCATCCGAGCCGCAGCAAAAAGCTGAAAGACTTTTTGGACTAAGAGGTGGACAAGCGATGCACATGACCCTGGAGGCGGACTATGCGGTGCGGATCGTGGAATTTCTCGCGGCGGCCAATCAAAAGGTGGATGCGCGGACGATTTCGGAAGAAACGCATGTGCCTCTGCGCTTTGCCCTGAAGATCCTGCGCAAGCTGGTGGCGGACGACATCATGATTTCCTACAAAGGCGCCCACGGCGGGTACATGTTGGCGCATCCGGCGGGGGAGATCACCCTGCGCCGGGTCATTGAATCCGTGGAAGGCCCCTACATGATCAGCCGTTGTCAGCAGGGAGAATATGCTTGTACCCATACGGCGAGCTGCCGGTTTCATGAGATTTACAACGAAATTTCGGAAATTGTCCGGCAGAAGCTGGATTCTTACACCTTTGCGGATGTTTCGGGAGCCGGCCACCCTAGTTCGACGGAAAAATCGTGAACTTTGTACATATAGAAATCAGGCGCGATTACAAAAATCCCCCGGTGCAGCGTAAGGCTGCACCGGGGGATTTTATCGATACGGTGTTTTGCCAGGGGCGTTCATACCCCTTCTTTTAGGAAACTGGAGGATACACCCGTATTAGTGAATTTCAATGCGGCGGTTTGGAGTGACCGTCGCCTCCTTCTTTGGCAAAGTCAGCTCCAATACACCATTTTCATATTTCGCCTGGATACCGCTTGTGTCGATCCCGGAGACATCAAAGCTACGGCTCATAGAACCATACCGTCTTTCGCGGCGGATGTAGGTGTTGTCATCCGTTTGCGTTTCCTCTTTATGCTGTGCGGAAATGGTCATCCGGTCGCCGTCCATGTCGATATGGATATCCTCTTTGTTGTATCCAGGAAGATCGGTCCGCAGCAGGTACTGATTGCCCTGGTCGATGATATCGGTGCTGCACGGAACGACGCTGCTCTCCGAATTGCCCCAGAAAGCGCGGTTCATTTGGTCGAGATAATTGAAAAGATTGCTGGTTCTGCGCTCAAATGGAATCAAATCAAACATGATAAAACCCTCCGTTTTGTTCTTTTGTAATCATGCAATGGAATACTGGCCATTACTGAATTTCAATCCGATGGTTTGCGGGAACCGTCTCCTGCTTCTTAGGCAGATCCAGCTCCAAAACGCCGTTTTCAAATTTTGCCTCGATATGATCGGCGTCGATGGACGAAATATCAAAACTGCGGCTCATGGAACCATACCGTCTTTCGCGACGGATAAAGTTGTTCTTCTGATCTTCCGTTTTGTTTTCTTCCGAGTGTTCCGCGGAGATCGTCAAACGGTCGCCTTCGATGTCGAGGTGAATGTCTTCCTTTTTGAAGCCCGGCAGGTCGGCCTTCAAAACAAAGCGGTTGCCTTCATCGAGAATATCGGTCTTGCAAGGTGCGATGTCGGTGTTGCCGCCGAAGAATGCACGTTCCATATCATCAAAATAGCGGAATAAATCATTGTTTCTATGTTCAAAAGGAATCAAATCAAACATAAGTCATAACCTCCTTAACGGCTTCTATCATTTTCTATCAATGTAATGGATTGTGGGTTCTGCAAGAAAGTCTTTTCAAGCGAACCACCTTCTTTCCTCTTTGGCTCTCTTGCTGTCTACGCTTTTTAGTATAGGGTTCGGCTGTTAAAAATGTTTTTCAAAATTGCGAACAAACTGTTAATTTTAGCACTCTATACTTGAGAGTGCTAAATACAAATGGCGCAACTTTTTAAAATGCGATCTCGTTGCATGTCCTTTCAGAAGACAGAAATATATGTCTTGAACATAGCGGAGAACACAGTTGTTTCAAGTTTTTCCTGCAAAATGATAGTCAATTTAGGAAGACTGTACTATAATGATTATTTAAGAAATACAAAGCATATTTTAAGACCTGTCGATCGAAAATCTATAGGAGGCATATTATGAAGCGCGTTTTTTTGATGGTGCTGGACAGTGTGGGGATTGGAGAAATGCCGGACGCTGCACAGTATGGCGACGCGGGAAGCAATACGCTGGCCGCAGCGTCGAAAAGCCCCTATTTTTCCATGCCCCATATGCAGGAGCTTGGCCTTTTTAATATCGATGGCGTTACCTGCCGTCCGGCGGTGGAGCACCCTTCGGCAGCGTTTGCACGCATGACGGAACTCTCCAAAGGGAAGGACACCACCATCGGCCATTGGGAAATTGCAGGGATCGCGTCGCCCAAGCCGCTTCCAACGTACCCCAACGGCTTCCCACAGGATCTTCTGGCGGAATTCAGCCGCCGGGTGGGGCGAAAGGTGTTGTGCAACCGGCCCTATTCGGGGACGGAAGTAATCAAAGACTATGGGAAAGAGCATGTGGAAACCGGCGCGCTGATTGTTTATACTTCTGCGGACAGTGTCTTCCAAATCGCGGCGCATGAGGCGGTAGTGCCCGTCGAGGAGCTTTACCGCGATTGCCGGATTGCACGGGAGCTGTTGACCGGGGAGCACAGCGTTGGACGGGTGATTGCACGGCCGTTTACAGGCGAATATCCGAATTATGTCCGCACGAAGAACCGCCATGATTTTTCGCTCCTTCCGCCGGGCACCACCATGCTGGATCAGCTTTCCGAAAATGGATTTGACGTGATTGCAATCGGGAAAATCTATGATATATTCGCTGGAAGAGGGATTACAAAGGCCATCCGCACCGGCGGCAATGACGAGGGCATTGCGCGGGCCATCGAGTGGACAAAGCGCGATTTTCAGGGGCTTTGTTTCATCAACCTGGTGGACTTTGACATGTTGTATGGCCACCGGAATGATGTGGAGGGCTATGCAAAGGGACTGACAACCGTCGACCGGGCGATCCCGGAAATTTTGGCGGGGCTGCGGGAAGACGATCTCCTGATGATTACCGCCGACCACGGGTGCGATCCAAGCACACCATCCACGGACCATTCGCGGGAATATACGCCTTGGATCATTGCAGGGCCAAACGTAAAGGCAGGAACAAACTTGGGAACCCTGCCGACTTTTGCGGACATTGGCGCAACGATTCTTGATTTCTTTGGCGTCCCTCAGAAAATTACAGGGACATCGCAATTGGGAAACATCATAACAAAATCATTTTGAAAAACAGGAGGATTTGTATGGCTACAACTACACCGACGCCGCACAACGCGGCCAATCCGGGCGACATCGCCAAGACCGTTTTGATGCCGGGCGACCCGCTCCGCGCGAAATTCATTGCAGAAACGTACTTGGAAAACCCGGTCTGTTTCAACACCGTTCGCAATATGCTGGGATATACCGGCACTTACCAGGGAAAGCGCGTTTCCGTGATGGGCAGCGGGATGGGGATGCCGTCCATCGGCATCTACTCGTATGAGCTGTACCATTTCTATGATGTGGAGACCATCATCCGCATCGGTTCCGCTGGGGGAATCGCGGATCACGTACATGTGCGTGACGTCGTGATTGGGATTGGCGCGTGTACCGATTCCAATTATGGCTCGCAATTCCACCTGCCGGGTGCGTTTGCACCCATTGGAGATTTTACGCTTGCGCAGAAGGCGGTGCAGTATGCGCAGAAACATAAGATTCATACGGTTGTGGGGAATGTCCTGTCTTCGGATACCTTCTATGGGGACGATCCCGACGCCCTTCCCGCGTGGAAGAAGATGGGCGTGCTTGCCGTGGAGATGGAGTCCGCGGCGCTGTATATGAATGCGGCACGCGCGGGGAAGCGGGCGCTCTGCCTATTGACCATTTCCGATTGCCCGTTCACCGGGGAATCCCTCTCGGCGGAGGAGCGGCAGACCAGCTTCCGGGAAATGATGGAGATTGCGCTCGCAATCGCGGAATAAATTCAAACGGGAAAAGGATGAATGCATATGGACCGTCAGAAAACTTTGAGTATGGTCGACCACACCCTGCTCACGCAAACGGCGACATGGAAGGAAATCCGACGGATTTGCGACGAAGCCATCCGCTACGGGACGGCCTCGGTCTGTATACCCGCCAGTTATGTGAAACGCGCCAAGGAGTATGTGGGAGATCGAATGGCTGTATGTACGGTCATCGGGTTTCCAAACGGGTATTCCACAACGGCGTCCAAGGTGTTTGAGACGCAGGATGCCATTGCCAACGGCGCGGATGAGATTGATATGGTGGTCAATATCGGGTATATCAAAGACGGCCTTTACGATTTGCAGCTTGACGAGATCCGGCAGATCAAACAGGCGTGCGGCGGCCATATCCTGAAGGTGATTGTTGAAACCTGCCTGTTGACCAAGGAAGAAAAGATCCGCATGTGCCAGGTTGTCACAGAATCCGGAGCGGCCTTCATCAAAACCTCTACAGGCTTTTCAACGGGCGGCGCAACCTTTGACGATGTGGCGCTATTCCGGAAGTATGTTGGCCCGCAGGTGCGCATCAAGGCGGCAGGAGGGATTTCCTCGCTGGAGGATGCCGAGCGGTTTATCGAGCTTGGGGCGTCTCGGCTGGGCACCAGCCGCATCGTCAAATTGATCCAGCAGGAAGAGGCACACGGCGATTAAGCCGGGCAGACCGGCAGGACAGAAAAAAGGCCGCCGCAGGGAAGAAAACCGCGGCGGCCTGCGTTCTCTCTGGGGAGGGGTGTCATTTTTATGGAAGATCAGGAATTGGTCCGCTTGGCGCTGGGAGCCAGGGAGCGGGCCTATGCGCCGTATTCCAAATTTCAGGTGGGGGCGGCGCTGCTCACAGGAACAGGCCGTGTCTATCAGGGGTGTAACATTGAATGCGCCTCCTATACACCGACGAATTGTGCGGAACGGACCGCGTTTTTCAAGGCTGTCAGCGAGGGGGAGCGCGACTTTGTTGCCATCGCGATTGCCGGAGGACCCGCCGGCGCGCCGGTCAAACGGGCATGCCCGCCGTGCGGGGTATGCCGCCAGGTGATGCGGGAATTCTGCGACCCGTCGTCCTTTCGGGTCATTCTTGCCTCCGGGCCGGATAACTGGGTGTCCTACCGGCTGGAAGAGCTTCTTCCGCTCGGCTTTGGCCCGGAGAATTTAAACAGGGGGAAAGGAGGCGCGGGCTGTGCGCATGTATGATATCCTTGCGAAGAAGCGGGATGGAGGAATCCTGACGGACGAGCAGATTCAATTTTTTATCGACGGCTATGTGAGCGGTGCGATTCCGGACTATCAAGCGAGCGCCCTGCTGATGGCGATTTTTCTAAAAGGGATGACGCCACACGAGACAGCAGCGCTCACCAGGAGTATGGCGCAATCCGGCGACCTGGTGGATCTTTCCTCAATCGACGGGATCAAGGTCGATAAACACAGCACCGGCGGCGTGGGGGATAAGACCACGCTGATCGTGGCGCCGGTTGTCGCTTCTTTGGGCGTGCGCGTGGCCAAGATGAGCGGCCGCGGGTTGGGGCACACCGGCGGGACGGTGGATAAACTGGAATCCATCCCCGGATTCCGAACCACACTGGATCGGGAGGCCTTTTTTGACGTTGTCCGCCGGGTGGGGGTCAGCGTAATTGGGCAATCCGGCAACCTGGCACCCGCGGATAAAAAGCTCTATGCGCTGCGCGATGTGACGGCTACGGTCAACAGCATTCCGCTGATTGCTTCCAGCATTATGAGCAAAAAGATCGCCGCAGGCTCCGATCGAATCCTTCTGGATGTCAAGACCGGCAGCGGCGCCTTTATGAAGACCCTGGAGGACTCCATTGCGCTGGCAAAGGAGATGGTGTCCATCGGCGAGCATGTGGGACGCCGAACAGTGGCGCTCATCACCGATATGGACCGTCCTTTGGGTTGTGCCATCGGGAATGCGTTGGAGGTTTGCGAGGCGTGTGAGACCTTGCAGGGACGCGGCCCGGCCGATCTGACGGAGGTCTGTATCGAGCTGGCTGCCAATATGCTTTGGCTTGCGGAAAAAGGGGAATTGGCGCAATGCCGTTCTTTGGCCAAGCAACAGATTGCAAATGGGGAGGCCTTTGCGAAGTTGAAAGAGATGGTCCAGGCACAGGGTGGGGATACAAGCGTGCTGGACGACCCGTCGAGATTCGATCGGTCGAATGTATGTTATGAGGTCTTGGCGCAAAGGGAAGGGTTCCTCTATGCAATGGATACGGAGCGGTGCGGAATTGCTTCCATGGAGCTGGGCGCTGGACGCGAGAAAAAGGAGGACCCCATCGATTACAGCGCGGGGATTGTCTTGCGCAAAAAGGTCGGCGATTTTGTGAGAAAAGGGGAGGTGCTCGCCTCCTTCTATTCCTCGGAGGAGTCGAAATGCCGGACAGCGGAGCAAACGTTCACACAGGCCCTCCGCATTCAGGATGCAAGGCCAAAGCAAACCGCATTGATCCATGCGCGCGTCACCGCCCAAGGGGTTGAGATGGGCAATCGATCTTAGAAACAGGCAACATTTTAGAAGTGGATAACATAGGGCGAAATCCTTGCGTTTTCCAATTTTTATGGTTAGAATAGCAACCATAAAGCCATACTAAATTCGTGTATTTTAATCCAGAGGCTTTGTGGAGGTGCTTTCATGTTAGATTGTAGAATTGCAAAGGTCGTTGGCCGGGAAGTGATGGATTCCCGTGGAAATCCAACCGTAGAAGCAGAGGTTGTACTCAAATGCGGCGCACAAGGGACTGCACTCGTCCCCTCCGGTGCATCGACTGGAATCTATGAAGCGCACGAGCTGCGCGACGGCGACCCGAAGCGCTACGGTGGCAAGGGCGTTCTAAAGGCCGTACGCAATGTGAATGAATCAATCGCCACCGCATTGGTGGGGATGAATGCGCTCGCGCAGGAGGAGATTGACCGTAAAATGCTGGAGGCCGATGCCAGCAAAAACAAGTCCAAGCTGGGCGCAAACGCGATCTTGGCGGTTTCACTGGCGACCGCACGCGCGGCCGCCGCAGCGCTCAATCTGCCGCTCTATCGGTATATCGGCGGCATGCAGGCGCACAAGCTCCCTGTGCCGATGATGAATATTCTCAATGGCGGCGCACATGCCTCCAACAACATCGACATACAGGAATTCATGATTATGCCGGTCGGCGCGCAGAGTTTTCGTGAGGCGCTCCGCTGGTGCAGCGAGATTTACCACACCCTTGGCAAGCTGCTCAAGGAAGGAGGGCTTGCCACCGGCGTCGGCGATGAGGGCGGCTTTGCGCCAAACCTGGAGTCGGACGAAGAAGCGATTGAATGGATCATCCGCGCAATCGAGGCAGCGGGATATTCGATGCAGGACGTCAAGATTGCATTGGATGCCGCCAGCAGCGAATGGTATAAGGACGGCATGTACGTCCTGCCCAAGCGCGGCACAGCTTTAAAGAGCACAGACCTGGTGGCCTATTGGAAAGACTTGGTCAGCCGCTATCCGATCATCTCGATCGAGGATGGACTGGGCGAGCAGGATTGGGAAGGCTGGACAGTTTTGACCAAGGAACTTCCCATCCAGTTGGTTGGAGACGACCTGTTCGTTACAAATGCGGAGCGTTTGCAGCAAGGCATTGAAATGGGCGCGGGCAATGCAATCCTTGTGAAGGTCAACCAGATCGGCTCCCTGTCGGAGACGCTGCATGCGATGGAGCTGGCGCACAAGGCCGGGTATACGGCGGTCGTTTCCCACCGTTCCGGCGAGACTGAAGACACGACCATTGCAGATTTGGCGGTCGCCACGAATGCAGGGCAGATCAAGACCGGTGCGCCGTGCCGCACGGACCGGGTGGCAAAGTACAACCGTTTGCTCCGCATTGAGGACGAGCTGGGGAACACCGCCTGCTATGCCGGAAGGGATGCCTTCCGGTTCTCTGTATGATTCCGCAAATCAAAACATCCGCACGGATCACTTCCCGTGCGGATGTTTTTCTATATGAGGTTCTCGGCAGATCAGAGCAACTCTTTGATGCAGGATTCGATTTCCCGCATACTTGCGGTTGGCTCGTATCGTGCGGCGACTTCCCCCTCCCGGTCGATCACAAACTTTGTAAAATTCCATTTGATCTCCGGGTTCTCTGCATAATGAGGGTCCTCTGAAGATAAGATTTCCTGTAGCTTTTCTGTAAGCGGATGATCAGGATCGAACCCGCTGAAACCGCGGGCGTTTGTCAGATAACGGAAGAGGGGTTCTGTCTGCGGCCCTTTCACATTCGTTTTGGCCAACATGGGAAACGTAACGCCATAGTTGTAACGGCAGAATTCTGCGATTTTATCGTTGCTCTCTGGGTCTTGCTCATGAAATTGATTGCATGGGAACCCTAAGACCATAAAGCCATGGTCGCGGTATTTTTGGAACAACTTCTCTAGGTCTTCAAACTGCGGTGTGAATCCGCATTTGCTGGCCGTGTTGACAATTAAAAGAACGTTGCCTCTATACACGGAAAGATCCAGTTCCTTCCCGTTCATCTGGCGCACATGAAAATCATAGACATTCATTTTGGGCCATGCGCCTCCTTTCCCGCTTATTATGAGGATAAGGGCCATGCAATATACTTTCTCCGGTGGGAATCGAAGGGACGATTGAAAAATCTACGGAACAACCAGAAAATTCGTCAATTTTTGGTCAAAATTCGTAGGCAATTTGTCCGGTTTTGGTTTTGGAAATGATTGACTTTCTGTGGCCTGTTCCAAAGATAAACATTGCAGCGTTGACTTTCCATGTCCACGTGTTATAATAAACACCATAGAATTAAAATTCTGTAGGTAAGGGGTGTTGAACATGAGCAGACAAGCAAAAAACACTTTCTCCAATAAAGTTTATAATATTATATCGAAGCAGAGCGAGAAAGCGCTGGAAGCAGAACTCTGTGAGGGTAGCAGCAAAGTACAGATCAATCAGCTCAATGGCGGGGAGAACCAACAGTGGAAATTTGAAGCCAGCGGTGATCCGTACTATAAATTAGTGAACAAGAATACTGGAAAAGCACTGGATATTATGCTGGGCGGTTCGGCAAATGGGACTTGGCTCCACCAGTGGGATAGCGTTTCTTCCGACAGCCAGTTGTGGTTCTTGGAGGAGACGGACGAAGGCTTTTATAAGATTAAGTCCAAGGTTTCTGGTAAGTGTGTAGATGTTGTGGGGATGTCCCAGGAGGACGGCGCACGTCTACAGATCTGGGAAGACCTGAATGGCGACAATCAGCAGTGGAAGCTGGTTGAGGTTGTTGCAAAGAAGGCTGAAAAGGCTGTGGAGCAGAAAGAGGAAGCTCCTGCAAAAGAAATCGTCCCTGAAGCACCGAAGGCGGTTGTGAAAGCAGAGACAAAAACTTCCACAAAAGCAAAGGAACCGGCAGCTCCGGCGAAAAAGACTTCTACAAGATCGACCAAAGCAAAAGCGAAAAAAGAGGAGACGGCAGCTACAGTGGAAACCACTGTGGAAGAAAAAGTTGCTGCAAAGGCTCCAGCCAAGAAGACAGCGGCAAAGAGAACTCCCCGCGCTAAGAAATAATCTGAAATGATCTACAAAAGCCCATGGGTGGTTTATGGACCAGCCTACGGGCTTTTTCTTTATTTTTTATTATTTATTACAATGTAGCAGAAATTTTGGTTGAAAAGAGCACTGGACTTTTTTGTGAATTTGGATATACTATATGTTTTATAGATGTAATTTGTATGCATTCGCTCAAAGGGTGGAAACAAACACAGGGGCGGGGCTAGAAAGATGGATTGCATTTTAATGAACCTTTTAGGAGGAAATTTATGAAAAAACAAAGAAACTGGGATTGGAGCAAAATCCTGTCAGGGTTTGTATTTGTTTCGCTGCTGGTATCGGCGGTATTTGTTGCGATTCGCTTGGTGTTGGCGCCTTCCCAACCACACGGCGGCGATTTTGAACGGCTCAAAAGTGATTATGTTCTCATGCTTGTGCAGTGCGTCCTTGGCATGGTGGTGATGTTCTTGCCCGGTGTGATTTCCCGCAGGTTAAAGATCGAGATCCCCTCGGGCATGATGGTTTTGTTTGTTATCTTTCTTTATTGTGCAATCTATCTTGGGGAAGTCAGAAGCTTTTATTACCATATTTCGTCGTGGGATACGGTTTTGCACTGGTTCAGCGGGGCGATGATCGGCGCATTGGGCTTCTCATTTGTGGCGCTATTCAATAATGCAGAGCGCATACCAGTCAATCTTAGCCCCTTCTTTGTCGCTGCATTTGCTTTTTGCTTTGCCGTCACCTTGGGGGTGTTTTGGGAATTTTATGAATATACATTTGATGGGCTTCTGGGGCTGAATATGCAGAAGTTTGCATTGGAGGACGGTACACAGCTGGCTGGCCGTGCCGCTTTACAGGATACAATGAAGGATCTGTTTGTAGACGCGATTGGAGCGTTTGCTGCGAGTTTGATTGGATATATCTCCCTGAAGCATAAAAAAGGATGGATTGAAAGATTTCAAATTATCCGGAAAAGACACAGCACGAAATAAACGTTCAGAGAAAGACGGCAAGAAGGCTCTGGGAATTTTACCCGGGGCCTTCTTGGTATTTTCTTAGATGAATGACGTGCCTTCTATTGCCAAGAAGCAATCTGAGACGCCCTAGGATACCGGGGGAGGCTGTCACAGCTCCTACAATGGCTGCAATAACCGTGATGATCTTTCAGGCATGGGAAAATTTCCAAAAGGGTAGTGTGCGCCTTTATAACGGCGCTGAAAAAATATTTTAGGTTTGGTATGTGTCCCAAAGTGGCTGCTGTTCAATCAGGGAAACTTTTTAGAGGGAAAAAGAACGCCTTTCCAACAACTTTTTAGAGGTTGGGGAGGCGTTCCTGTGTTTGTGATGGATTTCGGAAAAAGACGAGAACGTCTGATAGCATGGCGAAACACAAAGATTCAAAAATTGTGTGAGATTATGAGAGGTCACTGAGCTTGTGGATGGTGATGGACGTATCGGAATAGAGGAAATTTCCTCCTTCCCCAATCACGTTCAACGTGGCGGGTGTGGATGTGATCTCTATGATTTGGGAAAAAGAATAGATATTGGTTTCCAGGGCAGACTGGAAGGTATCCCGCGCACCTGTACCGGGAACCGGCGTCCCTTGCAGCTGCAAGTATATCAGGATGGATAACGGAAAATTGGCAGTCCCTAATGGGGAAACAGTGGTATGGAACGATACATAATAGAATCCCGTTTGTAAGATAGTAAACGGGGCGGTATTTGGCGCATGGACAATTGCATCCCCCTGTACAGCTCCGTTTCGGTCAAAAATCAAGGGATTCCCGGAGGCTCCTGGTTGTGGAGGGGTGGAAAATGCGGACAATAGCCCTTGCACACTTCCAGTGCTGCCGGTTGCCCCTCTAGGAATAACAAAGTTCAAAATTGCATTTTGCTGGGTCCCTGAATTGGTCACCTCTGCGGGCGTTCCCGGTTCCCCAGTAGTGACTGTCCCAATTTGAATGGTAGCAGCTTCACCCTGCTGCCCGGTCGCTCCGGTTGGGCCAATTGGCCCTTGTGTTCCCGTGGGACCAGTGGCTCCTGTAACTCCAGGGGTACCTTGCGGCCCTGTAGCTCCGGTGCTACCGGTTGCTCCCGTGGTCCCTTGCGGCCCTTCCGGCCCCGAGACCCCCTGGATTCCCTGCGGTCCCGTTGGGCCTGTTGCTCCACGAGGGCCTGTGGCGCCCACCGGCCCTTGTGGTCCGGTAGGGCTTTGCAATCCGCGCACGCCAGTTGGGCCAATTGTTCCAGCGGGCCCAGGTACCCCTTGAGGCCCTTGTGGTCCGGTGGGACCTTGTAAACCTTGGATACCGGTAGGGCCAGTAGGCCCGGCGGGACCGGCAGCTCCTTCAGGCCCTTGTGGCCCAGCGGGCCCCGTGCTACCGGTGGGGCCGGTTACACCTTGTGGGCCTTCCGGACCGGGGATGCCTTGGATTCCCTGTGGGCCGGTGGGGCCAGTCGCCCCTCTGGGGCCGGTTGGGCAGATAGATCCGCTGGGTGGACAGGGCATGCAATAAGAGGGGCAGCATGGCAAATGATAGTTGGAATACATGTTCATATAGATCATCTCCTGACAGGATCAGTGTATGCAGAAACGGGCTAAAATGAAAATCCATACATTTTACGTGCATTTTTGTGAATATCCTTTCTTGACAGATTCGGGAATACATGGTAGTGTGAAGCTGTCAATATTTGGCAAAATATAAAATTTTTTGGAGATGATGAAAATGAGACGTAAATGGTTGGCTTATTTTCTGGCATGTGCAATGCTTCTTTCTGCTTTAGGGGGTTGCGGAACACAGCAGGGGACAGAGCCCCAGACGGCAAGCAGTGAGATTCCTACTTCCAGTGAAGCATCCACTCCAGAAGAGGCGTCGTCGCAAACTTCTGCGCCGGAAGAAGAGGGCGATTGGTCCACGCTGGTGTCGGTTGATTGGGAAGAAAACAATGTGGATTTGGACACGGGTATCAACATGACCTATTTGACCTGTGGGCCGGAAGATGGTATCCCCCTGCTGTTGATCCACGGTGCAACCGATAGCCGTGTATCTTGGTCGCAGGTAGCTCCAAAGTTGGCAGATGCCGGATTCCGTTGCTATATCCCTGAGTTGCGCGGGCATGGTAAGACGGATAAGCCCGATGCGGGGGAAGAGGGATATACAGCAGAAACACACTGTGCTGATGTGTTGAATCTGATGGACAAGTTGGGGGTCGAAAAATTTATTCCGGTCGGCCATTCTCTTGGGTCTTTGATTACGCAGGAAATTATGGTTACAGCTCCGGAACGCGTAGAGCGGGGAATTTTGATTTCGTCCAGCACGAAGATGGCAGGCAATCCGATGTTGGACTGGATTTTGAATGGGGATGGTACGGATTTCCTTGGGGTCAGCGGCTATGAAGCAGAGCAACAGATTCCAGATGATTTCATCAAATCTTGGACGGAAACGACCAATGAGGACCCGAATTTCTGTGAAGCAGTCTATGAGCACGCATGTTCTTTGCCGTATGCTGCGTGGTACGATATTTTTGGCGGTTGTGCAGCGTTTGACAACACAGAAAGGCTTTCCAGTGTAACATGCCCTGTGGATATTATCTGGGGTACTGCGGATGTGTTCTTCTCCCAAGAAGATGAGGACAATCTTCAGAAGGCTTTGAGCAATGCTGAGGTCAATTTCTGCCCGATTGAAGGGGCAAGCCATAACATCCATTGGGATAGCGAGGCAACCTGTGAGGCTGTTGCTTCGGAGATCGAACGCTTTGCAGGGGAATCGACGCTGTAATTTCTTGATGCCCATGGGGATTCTCAGGATATCTTTTGAACTTGATACAATCATAAAAAAACAACGCCAGTTGCTGGCGTTGTTTTTTTATCCTTATAGATACTGGGAAAGCGCTTGTTTTTCTCAGGAGCCGTCATACAGCAAAGATCCGACGGGAGATCTTCTGCACGGTTTTGCCTATGATGTATAAAAGGGCAATTTCAACAGGCAACAGCATGAGATTCTTTGTCAAGCGCACAGGGAACAGGGCTGTAAACGATTTTCCGTACAAAACGACCATCCAAAAAGTATTCAACAGAACATTAAGCAATAAGCTAATGGAAGATTTAGCGACGATGGCGCGCGGCAAAGTCATAGGGCGGCGGTACAGAAGAAATCCATAAATCAGACCGCCCAATGCGGCGGTGATCGTAAAGCCCGGGAAATAAGCGCCGTCCGGCCGAATGAGATACGAGAGGACATCCCCCACTGCGCCAGCGGTAGCAGCCACCACCGGACCATAAAGCATCCCGGTGATTGCATTGGTCAAGAACCCAAATCCCACGCGCATCTGGGGGGTCAGATACACATGGACGCTCGACAGGGCGATGTTCATGGCAATCATCATAGCCGTAACCACAAGGGTTTGCGGCTTTTTCTGTTCGGCGGCGGATTCACGGAGTATGGCGGTAAAGCGAGGGGGGGTTAGAGAGTTGTTCACAGATTTGGACATAAAAAGACACCTCCATCAAAAATCATCGCGGAAAAGCAGGCACGTTTTTATAAAAAAACGCGCATGTTGCCGCAAGATGGGGTGTCCCAATGATGCAGCAGCGGGATGCGGAGGTCGCACCGCAAGCCAAGGCTTTTCGTTCAGCGGCAACTCCCCGTCCGACTGACACTTTACGCGCGAACCCCTACTCTGCTTTTATTCGACTGTTAATCTCATTATAGCATAGTTTTACAGGAAGCACAAGGGCAACCGTTTAAAACAAGTAGTTCCAAAATGGTGAAACAGACCTCTTAGTTTAGAAAAATTTCCGTTGTCTCTCGTGGCAAAAAATCGAATTTCCTTTTGAGCCGTTACATTTCTTTATCAGGAAGTGGAAAAATGAAAATACAGAAGGTTTTTATTGTATTTGCGAAAAAGTAAGAAGATTATGATCGCATTCTTATGTTAATATCAAATAATAAAAGGAATATAATTTATTCAAATATAATATCAATTATAGAACTTATATATAATCTTGAAAAAGGCTTTTGTTCGAAACAGGAATGAAGGTGCATGAAAAGGGATTTAATGTATACTTTTGTATACTCATTGGCAAGGTTGCTTGCGAAAAATTTCCAATAAATGTTATAATACATGTATTAAAAAAGAGGCCAACATGCAGAGAAATTGTACAAAATAGTGTTTCATATCAAACAATTTCTTTCATAACCGTCTCTAAGCTTTGCAGCTCTTTTGAGATGCAAAGAAATGATATGAAAGGAGGAGAGACATCGGTTTTCTGAAATTGAAACAAGGAGAACCGCTCGATTCGAAATTTGGGAAGAAAGATAAAAGGAGGTCAAAGAGTAGATGAGACAAAGACGTTCAACCAAAATTCTATCCCTGCTTTTGTCCCTAACAATGGTTCTGGGGATGTTTACTGGCACTACGGCATTTGCCGCCGGAGATGGCGAGACCTATACATATGTGCTACATCCTTATGGCTTGAAGAGCGGCATGGAAGTAACCGTACCAGTTGGCGAAAAGGCTGTTGTCAGCTGGGAATGGGATCAGGAAGAGAATGGCTATATTCCACACATCAACGATGTTCGCATGAATGCCGACCGGACGTTTGATGCGGACGCAATTGTTCCGATCGAATGTGAGAAAGTTTCCGGCGGCCTTCAGAAGATTCGTTCTGTCCCGGTGGAAGAAGAATACGTTCTTGCGCCGACTGCAGAGACCACGGATGAAGAACTGGACATTCTCGTTGAGACGAATTCCCCGGATGTCCCGTATACGGTAAAATATGTGGATCAGGACGGCATGGAAGTGGCGAGCGTCAACAAGGTAGCTACCTTATTTGACAGCGCGTATAATGTCAGAGCAAGCCTGAAGGATATCGGAGAGCTTGAAAATGTAGACGATATCGAGCTTGTTCAGCCGACTTCACAGAGCATCAATGTGACAAAGGACGAGGATGGCAACAATGTTGCGATCCCGGATGTTGTTACATTCGAGGTGAACGTTGTCCGTCTGGAAGCGACTATGGATATTACCATCCATTACATGGACGGCCAAACGGAAGTTGGCACGGATACGGTTACCCTTAAAAAGGGTGCGCCGGAGCGGACCATCCTGCCGGAAAATCTGCCGGACAATTATGAACTCAGCCCGGCAGACCAGTCTGCAACCGCGGAATACACGGCGGACGGCAAGGTCAAGATCAACGGCAGTGTCGTCTCCGCAGCAACGGCTTCTATCACATTTACGGTGAAGAAAGCAGCCCCGCCGAAGGCGTATTACGACATTGTTGTCAATGGCGAGAAAGCCTTTACGCTGGGCGTTGGGGAAGGCACTTCCGCTACCTTGCAGTGGAAGAAGTATACGCCGCCCCATATCGATGGGCAGCCGGATAAGGAGCCGTTCAACCGCTTGGAGCTGGTGACCGCGAAGGGCACCTATTATCCGACCAAGCTGACCGAATTGGACGGTACGGTGACAAACGGCTTCAAATTTAACGAAGTGGTTCTGAGAGCGCAGAACATCGATGTAACCGGTGCGTATAATATGCCGGAAGAGGTTCGTCAAGTCAACCTTGACCTCGTTATCAACCCGATGTCGGTGGATCTGACCGCCGCAGAAGGGGATGCTGAAAAATATCCGGCAAGCGCTCCCAAACAAATCCAGATACAGATCGCTGAGGACGGCACGCCGCAGGGCTCCGGCACCGAAGAAGATCCGTATTTGATCACGACCGCGGCAGAACTCGACGCGATGCGTGATTATTCCAGCACCTACAGCCCGAAGTACTTCAAGATTGTCAACGATATCGATCTGTCCGGTTATGCGGAAACCTGGACGCCAATCGGTGAAAACCGTACCTTCCGGTTCGGCGGTATTGTCGACGGCAACGGGAAGACCATCCGTGGATTGAATGTGGATACGGGCGAGGAGCAGTATGCCGGACTCTTTGGGTATATTGACAATGCGACCATCACCAATCTCACAGTGGAAGTTGAGCAGGTGCGTGGCAAAGGATATGTCGGCGGCCTGGTTGGCTATGCAAAAGATAGCACCATTACAGGCTGTGGCGTGCGTGCAGCTTCGGACGACAGCATCGTAGCAGGCACCAGCAGCGCTACCGGCGGATTGGTCGGCACGGCATTATATGTCACCATTAAGAATTCGTACACGGAAGTCGCGGTGCAGGGTTCCACCCTGGTAGGCGGCCTCGTTGGCAGCTACAGCGGCGACACTTCTTCTTATGTGGAGAATTGCTATGCGACGGGCAATATCGCTTCTACCAACACAAACCCGAATACGCATATCCATGTGGGCGGCTTGATCGGCAACGCGCAGAAGGCGGATATCCGCAACTGCTTTACGACGGGCGATATCCAGGCGACTGGTATCCGGATTGGCGGCTTGACGGGAACGCTGGCCAGCACCAGCACCAGCAAGGGCATTAAGAACAGCTATGCAGCCGGTACGATTACGGCAGGCGAAGGTTCGAGCTTTGTCGGCGGACTGGTTGGTTCTTTCCAAACCAACGGTACCTTACAGAACACATATTATAACAGCGGCAATGGCATTGCTGGCTGTGGTACGGTGTCCAGCGATTTGGAAGACACCTCGGCGGGCAAGACGGAAGCAGAGCTCAAGAGCATCGCATTTGCTCTGGAACTCGATGCCAACACCGAATCCAAGTCCTCCTGGGCGAAGTGGGGCCTTGATTCCGAGATCAACGGCGGCTATCCGGTTCTGTGCGGGATCGGTATTGGCGAAGACGTTGAGGAAGTCGAAGAGGCGCCCGTCGTCACAGGCGTGACGATTACGCATCCGAATGCGAAGATAGAGAAGGGTACGACAGAACTCTTTACGGCCACAGTGGAAGGCGAAAATGTATCGCAGAATGTCACATGGTCGGTGCGCGGCTCCAATGTCAGCACCATTGATGCGGATGGACTTCTCACCGTTCCGGAGAGCGAACCGTATGATATCTTCAGAGTTCGTGCGACTTCGGTGGACGATCCGACGAAGTATGCTGAGGTGGAAGTGCAGTTGGTCCCGGCTGGAATGCCGGAGGGTTCTGGTACGGAAGAAGATCCATACTTGATCACAACGGCGAAAGAGCTCAACGCCATGCGTGAGCTGTCCGACACCTACCGCCCGAAGTACTTTAAGATTGCCAATGATATCGATCTGTCCGATTATGCAGAAACTTGGACATCCATTGGCAACTACAACCGGGAATTCGGCGGGATCGTCGATGGCAACGGAAAGACCATTCGCGGGCTGAAAGTCGATGAAGCGGATGAGATGTATGTTGGGTTGTTCGCTTATCTTAAGAATGCGGTCATCAAAAATCTGACCGTTGAGGTGGAGCAAGTCAATGGGCGCGTCTATGTAGGCGCTTTGGCTGGCTATGCAAACGATACGGTAATTGACAATTGTGGCGTACGTGCCGCGTCTTCTGAGAGCAGCATTGTTGGTTCCAGCAATGTAGGCGGTTTGGTTGGCACAGCACTGAGAACCACTATCACCAATTCGTATGCAGAAGTAGCGGCACAGGGTTCCACCCTCGTGGCTGGCCTGGTTGGCAGCTACAGCGGCGACACGTCCCATTATGTAGAAAACTGCTATGCAACAGGCGACGTTACTTCCACAAACACTGACGTGGATACGCATATCCATGTGGGCGGCTTGATCGGTAACGCGCAGAAGGCGGATATCCGCAATTGCTTCGCAGCAGGCAATATCCAAGCAACCGGTAAGCGGATTGGCGGCTTGACCGGAACGCTCGCCGGCGCCAGCTCCAGCAAGGGCATTAAGAACAGCTATGCAGCTGGTACGATTACAGCGGGAGAAGGTTCGACTTGGGTTGGCGGACTGGTTGGTTCTTTCCAAACCAACGGTGTGCTGCAAGACACATATTATAATAGCGACAACGGTATCGCTGGCTGTGGTTCGGCTTCCAGCAAGCTGGAAGATACCTCCACAGGGAAGACAGGTTCTGAACTCAAGAGCGCTGCCTTTGCTCTGGAACTCGATGCAAATACCGAGTCCAATTCGTCTTGGGCAAAGTGGGGCCTCGATGAGGAAATCAACAACGGCAATCCGGTCCTGTGCGGAATCGGTATTGGTAAGGATGTTGAAGAAGTCGAAGAGATGCCTGTTGTTACCAAGATAACGATTACTCATCCGAACGCTAAGGTAGAAAAAGGTACGACAGAATCCTTTACGGCCACGGTGGAAGGCGAAAATGTATCGCAAAATGTCACATGGTCGGTACAGCGTTCCAATGTCAGCACCATTGATGAGAACGGTATCCTCACCGTTCCGGAAAACGAACCGAACGATATCTTGAAAGTTCGTGCGACTTCGGTGGATGATCCGACGAAGTATGCTGAGGTAGAAGTACAGTTGGTCTCGGCTGGAATGCCGGAGGGTTCTGGTACGGAAGCAGATCCGTACTTGATCACGACGGCAAAAGAGCTTGACACGATGCGCAAGCTGTCCGACACCCGCAGCCCGAAGTACTTTAAGATTGTCAACGATATTGACGTGTCCGATTATGCAGATACTTGGACGCCGATTGGCAACAGCAGTCAGGAATTCGGCGGGATCGTCGATGGCAACGGAAAGACCATTCGCGGCCTGAGAGTTGACGAAGCGGATGAGATGTATGTTGGTTTGTTTGCTTATCTCAGAAATTCCGTTATCAAAAATCTGACCGTTGAAGTGGAGCAGGTCAATGGACGCGTCGATGTAGGCGGCTTGGCTGGCTATGCAAACGATACGGTAATCGACAATTGTGGTGTACGAGCGGCTTCTCCCGAGAGCAGCATTATGGGCACCAGCCGCGTAGGTGGTTTGGTTGGCACAGCATCAGAAACAACCATCACGAATTCTTATGCAGAAGTAGCGGTACAGGGTTCCACCCTCGTAGCTGGCTTGGTTGGCAGTTATAGCGGCAGCACGTCCACTTATGTAGAGAACTGCTATGCAACGGGCGATGTTACCTCTACGAACACAGAGCAGAAGACGCATGTGGAAGTAGGTGGATTGATCGGCAACGCACAGAAGGCGGATATCCGCAATTGCTTTGCAACAGGTGATATCCAGGCGACCGGTATCCGGATTGGCGGTTTGGCAGGAACGTTTGCCGGCGCTGATACCGACAGTGGTATTAAGAACAGCTATGCAGCTGGTACGATTACCGCGGGAGAAGGCTCTACTTGGGTCGGCGGTTTGGTAGGTTCTTTCCAATCCAAAGGCACGCTGCAAAATGCATATTATAACAGCGGCAACGGATTAGCTGGTTGTGGGGCAGTTTTCAATAATCGTGAGGACACCTCGACCGGTAAGACGGAAGCAGAGCTCAAGAGTGACGCGTTTGCTTTGGAGCTGGATACAAATACCGAGCCCCATTCGTCTTGGGCAAAATGGGGCCGCGATGCAGAAATCAACGACGGCTATCCGGTCCTGTGCGGAATCGGTATTGGCGCGGATGTTGAGGAAGTCGAAGATGAACAGACCGTTACCTTCAAGAGCGCTGGCGGCGGTTATTTGAATGATCTGACCAATATGCAGACGCCTGTCATTGAGACGGGAGCTGTTGGTTCGGAAGTGCCTGTTCCGACGACCCGCCCGGCAAATGGCTATGCGTTTAGCCATTGGACGAACAGCGCAGGCGATCGAGTGGAACTGGGAGAAACCGTGACGGTTCCGTTTGGCGGTGAAACGTACACAGCGCATTTTGAGAAGTATCAGTATACAAGGCGCTTTGAGATCACCGACCCGAAGTATGGCACCTTGACAAACAAGGGCGGCACGGGTGGCGCTACCAGTACGCAGATTGACCCGCAGACGGTTGAAGTAATGGGTTACGATTACAGTACCGGTTATTATCCGACGGTCAATGTGGCGGATGGTTATGTCTGGTCCGGCTGGAGAGACAAGAACGACCCGGATGGCAAGATCTATAAATGGACCGGCACCTTTAAGTGTAACAAGGACGCTACCTATGAGGCGGTCATCGTTCCGAAGACCACCATCCAGATCGAGTATCAGTTCGTGGCAGAGGGCGTAGAAAAGCCGATTTTGAAGTACAGCGGCAAGCTGACCCTGAACCAGCCGAAGGTTCTCGTTTCGGATCGGACGATTGAACGTCTGGCAGAAAAGGGTTATCGTTTGGATCCGGCAGAGCAGGCAGAGTGGGAAGCGCTCTACAGCGATGTAGGAAATATTACCTTGGGCGGCAAACCGGTTGAATGGCAGGGTGAGAACACCTTGATCACCTTCACGGTGGTTCCGAATCTCCCAGAAGGCCCGCAGGATATCTCGGTATCGTATGGGAAGAATGTCAAGTTGACGGTTGACGGCGAAAGCCAGCTCATCGCGGACCTGCTCGGTAAGTACCAGGTGAAAGATGTAGAGAGCGGCACCGTTATTACCCTTACCTTTACGCCGAAGACAAAGGGACAGACCTTTAGTTCTGTCAAGATCGGTGATGCAGAGCCGGTTTATATCAGCGGCACCACATACACCTATGAAATTAAGACACCGGTTGCTGAAGCAGATTTGAGCTTTACCTTTGAAATGACGGATAAAGCGATTCTGCAACAGGCATATGATTATGCAACAACGTATGTGGAAGACGGAACGGTCGACCAGTTGGACGAAAGTGTAAGAGCGGCCTTTATGGAAGCCTATCAGGGGGCGAAGGACGTACTGGACAACGCGAAAGCATCCCAGGACGATATCAACGAAGCATGGAGTGAATTGTTGGATATGATTCACTATCTTGGTTGATCTCCTTTGATGTTTTTGGAAGCTGCTGAGAGTTTGTCTTTGCGGATTTTCCCATCGCGTCGTTGATTCTCTGGAGGCGTAGCTCGCTGGAAAAACAGCAAGGGATTCTTTCTAGGGGATTCAGGATGCTGCCTATTTGAAAGCGGAAGTTTTAAATATTTGCTAGCAGCTGAAGCTCCGCGATATGGAACAATAAACGGACTATTCAGCGGAATGGGTCTCCAGAAAAGCAGACGGGGTCCCAACCAATCAGACGATTGGTTGGGACCCTTTTTTTTTCGTTAGCGGTCGCGACAAAGTACCTGTATTTGTTCCAGATGGATCTAAAAAATAGGTTTTTGAACTGTCAAAGGAAATCTATGCCTGATATAAAGAAGATTACACGAGAGAAAGGTGAAGAGAAGCTAAAAACGACTCCATTGGATCCCCTTCATAAGTGTACGGTATTGACAAACTATCAAACTATAGGTATTATAATAAAAGTCAAAATGTGTAGTGGACTTTTCCGGACGTTGTCATCTTTTTGCCACACAGTTATCAAATGATAGCTGTGTGGCTTTTTTATTGGAAAAGCGTGAAAAATTGTCCATTAAGTTTGAAGGAAAGCGCTTTGAAGAATGGAGGAGGAAGAATGAACGAAAATTTTATGAAAGAGAAGCCAGTCCTGCCGCTTATCCTTTCGATGGCGCTCCCTATGGTGCTCTCTATGCTGGTGAATTCTCTGTATAATATTGTCGATAGCTTTTTTGTTGCACAGATCAGTGAAGATGCGATGACGGCATTGTCACTGGTGTTTCCTATTCAGAATTTCATCAATGCGGTTGCAATTGGCTTTGGGGTAGGAATGAATGCGGTGATTGCTTTTCATCTGGGTGCAGGAAACCACCAAAAGGCGGATATGGCCGCTACACAAGGATTACTGCTTGCGGTGATTCATGGTGTTGTTATGACCATTGGATGCATTGCCTTTATGCCAGCTTTCTTGCGAATGTTTACCTCGTCGGAATCCGTTATAGAGCTTGGCGTCCGGTATTCGGTAGTGGCTTTCTCCTTTACGCCGATGATTGTGCTGGGTATAACATTTGAGAAGATTTTTCAAGCGGTGGGAAATATGAAGGTCACAATGGTAAGCTTGATGTGTGGATGCATTGCAAACATTGCCTTAGACCCTTTGCTCATTTTTGGGATAGGCCCATTCCCGAAAATGGGGATGGAAGGAGCGGCTCTGGCCACTGGGATTGGCCAAACACTTACCTTAGGGATTTATCTCGTCGTTTATTTTGTACGGCCTATCCGCGTCCATATTCGCAAAAAATATGTTTCCCCAAACAAAGACATGGTTTTGAAATTGTATTCCGTTGGGATACCGGCAACATTGAATCTAGCCTTGCCATCCTTTTTGATTTCTTCGCTGAATGCGATCTTAGCAGCGTATTCCGAGGTTTATATTTTAGTGCTGGGAATTTATTATAAACTGCAAACTTTCCTGTATCTTCCTGCCAACGGGATTGTCCAGGGAATGCGGCCCTTGATTGGTTATAATTACGGGGCAGGGGAACATAAGCGTGTCAATCAGATTTATCGGATTGTCCTTTGCATGAGCGGGATTATTATGGCCTTCGGAACGATTATCTGCCTGGCTATTCCTGGGCCTCTTATTGGACTGTTTACGCATACACCGGAAACCATTCGCGCTGGCGAGACTGCACTTCGCATCATCAGTGCGGGATTCCTTGTTTCAGCTGTGTCTGTGACCTCGTCAGGGGCTCTAGAGGGCCTTAGCAAGGGGACACCATCTCTGATTATTTCCGTGTGCCGGTATATCCTTATAATTATCCCGGCCGCATTTTTATTGAGCCGGATTTTTGGCCCAGCTGGCGTTTGGAATGCTTTTTGGATTGCAGAAGCATTGTCCGCAGCCGTTGCTTTTGTAGTTTACCGCCGGTCGGTCAGCATGAAACGATGCGTGTGTAAAGATCAGTCCATAGGATAGCCGAAGGATAGAATTGACATGCAAAGAAAAGCATGCTATAATATCCTGGCATAAATGGACGCTGTTTGCCGCCGGGTAAACAATCAAGCATTGATCTTCCGTATCGTTAGGCCATAGAAGATACGGAAGTCAATGCTTTTGTTTTGTCAGAAGAGCGGGGATTAGGTATCAGGCTGGAAAGGGATGAATCGCTATGTTTCGAGAAATGCGCAGGAACGGGCAAGAGCTGCCCTTGGAAGAATGTACAGCTATCTTAAATCGGGGGACTTCTGGTGTGCTGGCCCTTTCGGGGGATGACAATTATCCGTATGCGGTGCCGGTCAGTTATGCCTACGATGGCTATAAGTTGTACTTTCATTGTGCAAAAAGCGGCCATAAGATCGATGCCATCCGGCGAAACGCGAAAGCGTCTTTTTGCGTGATTGACCAGGACCTCGTTGTGCCGGAAGAATATACTTCCTATTTTCGGAGCATCATTGCCTTTGGAACGATTCGCATTCTGGAGGACAGCCAGGAAAAGCGGGAGGCTATCGAAAAGCTCGCGGTCAAATATGCGCCAGATGACAATGATGCCCACCGTCAGGCGGCCATTGACCGGGATTGGGTTCCTTTATGTATGCTGGAAATGACCATCGAGCATATGACCGGAAAAGAAGCGAAAGAACTTATAAAAGAAAAACAGCAAAGGAACAAATCTTGCTGATGAACCCGCCGGGGTTTTTCTTGTGCAATAGGCCTGCGTAGCACAACGTGGGCCTTTATTTTTTATGGAGGTTATCCGGAATGGTGAAAACAAATTGTTTTAAAGAATTCGCAAAATATGTATCGTTGAATGTGATGGGGATGATCGGCCTATCGTGTTATATATTGGCCGACACATATTTTGTATCGCAGGGGCTTGGTACATACGGGCTTACAGCTTTGAACCTCGCAATCCCCATATACAGTTTTATCCATGGCAGCGGTCTGATGATCGGCATGGGAGGAGGTACAAGATATTCCATTCAAAGAAGCCAACGGGATCAGCAGTCTGCTAACCGTACCTTCACCAATGCGGTTTACCTTGCGGCCCTATTTGCGGTGTTGTTCGTATCGATAGGAGTTTTCTTTTCAGGGACAATTGTAACGCTGTTTGGAGCTGATGAGCATGTTTATGCGATGTCAAAAACCTATTTGCAGGTCATTCTCCTATTTGCACCTGCTTTTTTGATGAATAATGTATTGCTGTGCTTTGTCCGTAACGACGGGGCGCCACAGCTTTCAATGGCCGCGATGATTGGCGGAAGCCTCTCCAATGTCGTGTTGGATTGGGTGTTTATTTTCCCTTGCCAAATGGGAATCTTTGGGGCGGCTTTTGCAACCGGCCTTGCCCCGATCATTAGTATGATGATCCTGTCCCCTCATTTTATCAGAAAGAACAATCAGTTTCACTTTGCAAAGTGTATGCCCGAAATACGGCGGTTTGTAAGGATTTTGTCCAGCGGTGTTCCATCGTTGGTGACGGAAGTCTCGTCCGGTATCGTTATCATTGTATTTAACTCGATCCTATTGAACTTGGCAGGAAATGTTGGCGTGGCGGCATATGGTGTGATTGCAAATCTATCTTTGGTCATTATTGCCATCTATACAGGGATTGCGCAAGGCATTCAACCAATTATCAGCAGCAATTACGGAGCCAAAAATACCCGAAATATCAAGTTGATCCTAAAATATGCCATGACAACCATGCTGATCCTTTCGGTTTTGATTTACGTGACCGTATTTTTGGGAGCTTCACAAATTGCAGGCATCTTTAACAGCGAAGGGGACGCTGTGTTGCAAAACATTGCCACAGAGGGGATGCGGCTCTACTTTACCGCCTGCCCGTTCGCAGGGTTTAATATCCTAATTTCGATCTACTTTACTTCTACAGAGCACCTGCGCCCTGCACATATGATTTCCCTGTTGCGTGGTTTTTTGCTCATTATCCCAATGGCGTTTTTGCTTTCCTGGCTTGCGAATATTTACGGTGTTTGGTGTGCTTTCCCAACAACAGAACTGCTGGTTGCGGCAATAGGGTTGCTATTTTACATTGCTATTCAGAAAAAGCAGAAGTTGGCCAACATCTGAGAAGAATTATAAATGCGCTCGTTTCTAAAGTCATAAGATGCAGTGGAAACCACATAGAAGTGCACGTTCCCACCGGAGGAATGGCAATGTTGTAAGATAGAAGGTAAGTCATGGATTGCCCAACCAATTGCTAACAATATAAACGCACTGCGTCCAACGGAATTTGCAGGTTCCGTTGGACGCAGTGCGTTTGTGCCATATTTTTTCCAATGTAGATTTACGTTTTTTGGCGTCCCCCGGTGTAAGGGGAAAGCGAAGGCAACGCGCCCGAGGATGGGTGGGTTCCATTGGTTAGAAATCCTTGTGTGTGTAAATTGCCTTGGAAATGAAATAGGAGGGGAAAAGCAGTAGGATACCAAAGACAGGAAACAGTGCTAACATATTCATGATGGTTGCTTCGTCCACGGAGGCGATGGCGGGCAATTGGCCTTGGAGCAAGACTGCAAGGCAGGTAGGTATAAAAACCAAAACCATGAAAATGATGCGGGAACGTTCAGCGCCAAAACGGTATGTCAGTGGCAGCAAAACGGCATTCATACAGCACGCCAGGCCAACAGATGCTAGAAAGGTAAGGGTGACTTCCAGGGACCATGTTTCGCTGCGGATGAGTAAGGCAACAACTGCAGCGATAGCAGAAAAGGCGGCCCCGATCGCAATCAGGATCGAAGAGGAAAGGTATTTAGACAGGACAATACGCCGCTTAGCCGGTGGGGTACATAGTACGTATACATCCCATTTGGCTGTGTCGTCGAGGGCAAACGTACCCAGGATGAGAATCGAAAAGGCGATTGGTATCATAGCCATCCCAGCGGAAGCGCCCATACTCGCGCTGAAAACAATCACCAGGAATGCGAGAATCAGCATAGTGGTTCCCATACTCCTTTTTATCAGCAGAAGATCCTTTTGAATCAAACCGATCATCATTTTTCCCCCTTCACATGAAATAGCATGATTTCTTCCAGGCTAGCGTTGTCGACCAAAAGCTCCGGATAGAGGTGGCGAACGGCGGCTTTGTTGTTGACCAGTATTTCGCAGCCAAAAGGCCCTGTGCGCTGTTTGACAATCCATTTAGGGTCGATGCGTTTTCGCTCGCTTGCGTTGCACTTTACAATGCCATGGCTATCCAGTAGGTCGTCTTTCACGCCGCTGAATACCAGCCTTCCTTGGTGTAGGAAGGTGACATAGTCGGCAATCTTTTCCAAGTCTCCGGTAATGTGAGAGGACATTAGGATCGTGTGTTCCTCGTCTTGGATAAAGTCAAAAAAGATGGAGAGAATTTCGTCACGGACCACTGGATCAAGGCCGCTGGTAGGTTCATCCAACAGCAAGAGCTTGGGATGATGTGCAAGTGCAGAAGCAATAGAAAGCTTCACCTTCATGCCGCGCGAATAAGTTTTGATCGGCTTATCCGCGGGCAATTGGAAGCGTCTGAGGTATTGCTGGAACAGGTTATCGTCCCATTTTTGGTATAGGCTTCGTAGGATTTTTGCAATGTCGGCCGGTGAAAACAATTCGTGGAAATGGTTTTCGTCGAACACGACACCAATTTGTTGCTTAATCGCTCCTTCATCACGGATATTGTCCAGTCCAAAGAGCTTTATAGTTCCTGCGTCTCTCCGCATCAAATTTAAGATTAATTTCAAAGTAGTGGTTTTTCCAGCGCCATTTTCACCAATTAGCCCCATAACGCTGCCATAAGGAACTTTGAAGTTCAGATGATCCAGAGAAAATTCACTAGCGTCGTAGTGTTTTGTTAGGTCTTGTACTTCTAAGCAAAGCTTTTCCATAGAATCACTCAGTCCTCTCCATATAAAATGAGCAGGGATTCCTGCAATTCTTCCAATGAAATGCCATAGTTTTTAGCACTTTCTACTGCCTTTGCAAGGGAGTCCTCAACGATGCGGCGTTGTTGTTCCCGCAGAAGGTCGGGGTTTTTGGCTGCTACAAAGCTTCCCTTTCCCACCACGGTACATAAAAATCCCTCCCGCTCCAATTCTTCATAGGCCCGCTTGGTTGTGATAACACTGATGCGCAGCTCTTTTGCAAGAAGCCGCATCGAGGGAAGAGCCTCGCCGTCCTGAAGGGCGCCGTTCAGAATGAGGTTCTTAATCTGCGTGACCAATTGTTCGTAGATGGGAATGCCGCTCGAATTGCTGATATGGATTTCCACGCGACCCCTTCTTTCTGTTATATTATATATGTACTATATATACAATATAACACGAAGGGGCGTTTGTCAAGGGGGAAAATGCATATTCCCTTTTTTCCAACAGGAAAGGATAAAAAGCTTCCCAAATTCAATCTTTTGGTATATAATAAGAACATAATTTCTATTGATCAGGAAAAGGAGAAGATTGCTATGATTACGCAGGAAAGAGTTTTGGAAATTTTAAAAGAGGCCGGCGTACTGCTGGAAGGCCATTTCCGCCTGACTTCTGGACGTCACAGCAATAAGTATTTGCAGTGTGCAAAAATATTCCGTAACACAAAATATAGCGAAGAACTCTGTGGCGCGCTGGCGGAGCAGTATCAGAACGATGGCGTAGAAGTCGTGATCGGGCCGGCGATGGGCGCGGTTCAGATGGCATATGAGGTAAGCCGCCCGCTCAAGTGCGAGAACTATTTCACCGAACGGGACGAAGAGGGGAAAATGGCCCTGCGCCGTGGGTTTGTTGTGAACCCGGGCATGAAAGTCCTAATTGTGGAGGATGTGGTGACCACAGGTGGTTCGGTTCGCGAGGTCATTGATTTGGTGAAGACTGCTGGCGGCGTCGTGGTTGGCGTCGGGTCGATTGTGGACCGCACGGGCGGGAAGATCGACTTTGGCGTACCATTTAAGTCCGTCATTTCTATGGAAGTGGAGTCCTGGGAGCCGCAGGATTGCCCGCTTTGCAAAGCAGGTGCTGGCGAGCCGGTTAAGCCCGGAAGCCGGAAAGTCTGAGTAGCAATATCGATATCTTCCGATCTCATAAAAAGTGGCAAGACCGGCATGTTGTCCGGTATGTTATGAATCGGCCAGCGGAATGGAACCTGGTTTAAAATCGAATGAGAGGGAGAAAAGAGGGGCAATATATGGAAGCAGAGAAGAAGCGGAAACCGAGTTCTAAAAATATCCATGACGGACATCGGGACCGGATGCGGGAACGGTTCCTAAAATCCGGCTTTGAAGCTTTTGCCCCTCATGAAAAAATTGAATATCTACTCTTTGCCTGTAACCCGCGGGGAGATACAAACCCTTTGGCGCATGAGTTGATCCGGCGGTTTGGCTCTTTTTCCGGAGTGCTGGATGCGCCGTATGAGGAGCTGCTTGAGGTCGACGGCGTGGGGCCAGTTGCGGCTGCCTTTTTAAAGATGCTGCCACAGGCGTTTCGCTGCTACGAAATGGACCGGGAGTCAGGGCGCGTCCGTATGTACGATTACCAGGATATGGCGCGCTACCTGATGAAACGATATGTGGGCCTTTCTCAAGAAGTGGTGGTCTTGATGCTTTTGGATAGCTCTAACCGCGTGATTTATTGTGACATCGTCAGCGCGGGAACCGCTGTGACGACCAACATTTATATACAGGACATTGTAGCGTTGGCCGCCCGTTACCGGGCGGTCTATGCAGTGTTGTCGCACAATCATCCTAGCGGCAGTGCCCTGCCGAGTCCGCAAGATCTCCACATCACCTCGCGCGTTTTTGATGCCCTGAAAGAGATTGAAGTCTTGTTGATTGACCATATTATTATTGCCGGACGGGACTTTACCTCTCTGAAAGAAAGCGGCATTATGGCCCACCTGTTTTCAGATGAGAGACAACCGCGGGTATCCCTTCGGGCGGCGGACAGCGTGCGGGAAGGGAAAGAGCGAACCAATACCAAATAGGAGCAGAAATATGGATTTTAAATTGGTTTCGAAATATCGACCGACGGGAGACCAGCCGAAAGCGATCGGCCAATTGGTGGAAGGGCTGCTTCATGGTGATAAGGAGCAGACGCTGCTGGGAGTTACGGGCTCCGGAAAGACCTTTACGATGGCCAACGTGATCGAACGGGTCAACCGTCCAACGCTGGTGCTGGCGCACAACAAGACGCTCGCTGCACAGCTGTGCTCGGAGTTCCGGGAGTTTTTTCCGGAAAATGCGGTTGAATATTTTGTCTCCTATTACGATTATTATCAGCCAGAGGCGTATATCGCCACAACCGATACGTATATCGAAAAGGATTCCGCCATCAATGATGAGATCGATAAACTCCGCCATTCTGCGACGTCAGCGTTGTCCGAGCGCCGCGATGTAATCATTGTGGCTAGCGTATCCTGCATTTATAGTTTGGGCGATCCAATTGATTACCGCACAATGGTAATTTCTTTGCGCCCAGGGATGCAGAAAAGCCGGGATGACCTTCTGCGGAAGTTGGTGGAAATCCAATACGAGCGAAACGATATCAATTTTATCCGCAACAAGTTCCGTGTGCGGGGCGACGTCGTTGAGATTTTTCCCGCGCAGTCGAATGACACTGTCATCCGTGTGGAATTTTTCGGGGACGAAATTGACCGGATTACGGAGATCAATGCCCTGACAGGAGAGTTTAGGGCGGAATTAAAGCACGTTGCCATCTATCCGGCATCGCACTATATTGTGCCGCGTGAGAAGATGCAGCGCGCAGTGAAAGAAATTGAAGCCGAGATGGAAGAGCGCGTGAAATTCTTTGAAGCGAATGGAAAGCTGATCGAGGCCCAGCGCATCCGGGAACGCACGCAGTACGATATGGAGATGCTCTCGGAAATCGGCTTCTGCAAAGGCATTGAAAACTATTCCCGCGTGCTTTCTGGGCGTGCGCCGGGAAGCCAGCCCTGCACTCTGCTGGACTATTTTCCGGAGGACTTTCTACTCTTTGTGGACGAGTCCCATGTCACGCTGCCACAGGTGCGCTCTATGTATGCAGGGGATCGGGCGCGCAAGCAATCGTTGATCGACTATGGATTCCGGTTGCCCTCCGCGTATGACAACCGGCCGTTGAATTTCGATGAATTCTATGCTCATGTCAACCAGGCGATCTTTGTCAGTGCCACACCGGGGGATTTTGAAAAGGAAAAATCCGCTCAGATCGTCGAGCAGGTGATCCGCCCGACCGGGCTTGTAGATCCTGAGATTATCGTAAAGCCGACAGAGGGCCAGATCGACGACTTGATTTCCGAAATCAATCTCCGCACAGCGAATCATGAGCGCGTACTGGTGACGACCTTGACCAAAAAAATGGCGGAGGATCTTTCCGCCTATTTGGAAAATGCAGGGATTCGTGTGCGTTATATGCACCACGACATTGACACAGTGGAGCGCATGGAGATCATCCGGGATTTGCGCCTCGGTGAATACGACGTTTTGGTGGGGATCAATTTGCTCCGTGAAGGTCTGGATATCCCAGAGGTGTCGCTTGTAGCGATTTTGGATGCCGATAAGGAGGGCTTCCTGCGTTCAGAGCGCTCCTTGATCCAGACAATCGGCCGTGCGGCGCGCAATGCCAAGGGGCAGGTCATTATGTATGCGGATTCCGTGACGCCTTCAATGGAAATGGCGATCCGCGAAACGGAACGCCGCCGTGCGATTCAGATGAAATATAATGAAGAGCACGGCATTGTGCCAAAGACCATTGTGAAAAAGGTCAGTGAAGTCCTGGAAATTTCCACACATAAGGACGACGCGAAGCCAAAGAAAGGGAAGCGCTTGACAGCAGCAGAGCGGAAACAGCAGATTGAACAGCTGACGCGCGAGATGAAGGCGGCAGCTAAATTGCTGGAATTCGAACATGCGGCATATCTGCGCGATAAGATTAAAGCCCTGCAATCCGGCAAATAGTGCGTAATGGAAAGGAATCGCTATGGTAGCAAAAAATATTTTTATAAAGGGTGCGCGGGAGCACAACCTCAAAAACATCGATATTGAAATTCCACGCGATGAGCTGATCGTTTTTACAGGACTTTCCGGTTCCGGAAAGTCCTCCCTTGCGTTTGACACGATCTATGCAGAAGGGCAGCGCCGCTATGTTGAGTCGCTCTCCTCCTATGCGCGCCAATTTTTGGGACAGATGGAGAAACCGGACGTGGACTACATCGAAGGGCTGTCCCCCGCGATTTCCATCGATCAGAAGACTACCTCGAAGAACCCGCGCTCCACGGTTGGGACGGTGACGGAAATTTACGACTATCTGCGCTTGCTTTACGCGCGGATCGGCGTGCCCCATTGCCCTATTTGCGGCCGGGAGATCAAGCAACAGACGGTCGATCAGATCGTCGACCAGGTGCTCCGCATGGAGGAGGGGACTAAAATCCAGGTGCTCGCCCCGGTGGTGCGTGCGCGGAAAGGGGAGCACGTGAAGGAGTTTGAGGCCGCACGCAAAGGCGGATTTGTACGTGTACGTGTGGATGGAATCCTTTACGATCTTTCTGAGACCATTAAATTAAAAAAGAACAACAAACATACGATCGAAATTGTGGTGGACCGCCTGGTAATTAAGCCTGGAATCCATTCCCGCCTAGCGGATTCGATTGAAACAGCGGCCTCCCTGGCTGGGGGAATTGTGGTCATCAGCACACCGGAAAAAGATTATACCTTCAGTCAAAACTACGCTTGCCCAGAGCACGGCGCAAGTATCGAAGAGCTGACCCCCCGGATGTTCTCCTTTAATAACCCGTATGGGGCCTGCCCCAAATGTACCGGATTGGGGGTCTTTATGAAGATCGACCCGGACTTGGTGTTGCCGAATAAAGCCCTGTCCATCAACCAGGGCGGGATAAAGGGCAGCGGCTGGGCAATGGAGGGCAGCACCATTGCCACGATGTATATGCATGCGTTGGCAAAGCACTATCATTTTTCCTTGGATACGCCGATTGAGGAACTTCCGCCAGAAGTGATTGATATTTTGCTCTATGGGACCAAGGGTGAGAAGATCAAATTGGAACGCCGCAACGAATATGGTAGCGGAACCTATATGACGGAGTTTGAAGGGATTATCAACAATTTGGAGCGCCGTTTCCGGGAGACGCAGAGCAGCTGGATCAAAGAAGAAATCGAAACCTATATGAGTGCGATTCCCTGTGACGCTTGCCATGGCAAGCGCCTTTCCCCGATGAGCCTGGCGGTGACTGTGGGCGGCATCAATATCGCCGATCTCTGCGAAAAATCGGTTGCACAGGCTTTGGATTTCGTCAACCATTTGGAGCTCAGCGCACGCGACACCATGATCGCGGCAGCTATTCTCAAGGAGATCAAGAGCCGCTTGGGATTTTTGCAAAGCGTGGGATTGGAATACTTGACGCTTTCCCGTTCTTCCGGGACGCTTTCCGGAGGCGAGAGCCAGCGTATCCGCTTGGCAACCCAAATCGGTTCCTCTTTGACGGGGGTATTGTATATTCTGGATGAGCCAAGCATCGGCCTGCACCAGCGCGATAATGATAAGCTATTGGGGACATTAAAACATTTGCGCGACCTTGGGAACACCGTCATCGTCGTTGAGCATGATGAAGACACCATGCGCGCAGCGGACCACATTGTGGACATTGGGCCAGGAGCAGGAATCCATGGCGGCGAGGTGGTCTTTAATGGAAAGCCCTCAGAGATTGTGGATTGTGCGCAATCCATCACTGGGCAATATCTCAGCGGGCAAAAAAAAGTAGAAGTGCCGGAGAAACGCCGCAAAGGGAATGGGAAAAAGCTACGGATCATCGGTGCCGCACAAAATAATTTGAAAAACGTTTCGGTGGATATTCCGCTTGGAAAATTTGTCTGTGTTACCGGGGTGTCCGGTTCAGGCAAATCCTCTCTAATCAATGAGATCTTATATAAATATCTGGCCTCCAATTTGAATGGAGCCAAATGCCGCCCCGGGGCGTTTAAACAGATTAAAGGGATCGAGGCGCTGGACAAGGTGATCGAAATCAACCAGGCCCCAATTGGGCGGACGCCGCGTTCCAACCCGGCCACGTATACGGGTGTCTTTACCGACATTCGGGAGCTCTATGCTTCGACGCAGGATGCAAAACTGCGCGGCTTTACGTCCGGACGCTTTTCCTTTAATGTCAAGGGAGGCCGCTGTGAGGCATGCCAAGGCGACGGCATCATCAAGATTGAGATGCATTTTTTGCCGGATGTCTATGTCCCCTGTGATGTGTGTAAGGGAAAGCGCTATAACCGTGAAACATTGGAGATCAAATATAAAGGCAAGAGCATCTATGATGTCTTGGAAATGACAGTCGAGGAAGGCTTGGAGTTTTTCTCCAGTCTTCCGCGGATTGCGCGCAAGCTCCAGACCCTTCAGGATGTCGGGTTGGGCTATGTCAAGATCGGCCAGCCTGCTACGACTCTCTCCGGAGGAGAAGCACAGCGCGTGAAGCTGGCCACAGAGCTGAGCAAACGTTCCACTGGACGGACCATTTATATTCTCGATGAACCCACGACCGGCCTGCATATTGCGGATGTCCATAAGCTGATCGATGTGCTGCAGAAACTGGTGGATGCGGGGAATACGGTGGTTGTGATTGAACACAACCTTGATCTCATCAAGACAGCGGATCATATTATTGATTTGGGGCCGGAAGGCGGAGACAACGGCGGGACCATTGTTGCAACTGGGACACCGGAGGAGGTTGCAAACATGGAAGGCTCCTATACAGGGCAGTACCTGAAAAAAGTGTTAGCAAGGGAATAAGCCTATTTTTATATGTAAATTAGCAGGCTCTGTGTGCCGGATTGGCGACACAGGGCCTATTTTCTATTTTAAGGGAAAAGTAAGTTTAACATCAAGAAATTTGGCTAATTTTGGGGAATATTATGGTATAATAAAACTATAATGCTTATATTGATGGGAGGTGTGTTCAATGCTTGCAATGTTATTATTGTTAATTGATTCAGAGGAAGATCAGCGGAAATTTGAAGAATTGTACCATCGATATAAACAGCTCATGTTTCATGTATCTAGAGACTATTTTCATACGGAATCTGCCGTAGAAGATGCTGTCCAGGAGGCTTTTATCCGCATTATCAAAAATTTTTCGAAAATAGGAGAAATAAATTGTCCCCAAACGAAACATTTTATCGTTATAGTAGTTAGAAGCACTTGTATTGATTTACTACGGACTGGGAAAGGAGAGGGGGTGGCAATTCCTTGGGAAGATGTTCCGGAGGTAGAAGCTCCGGAGAATCTCAGGCCGGGTGCAAAATTAGAAGAGAAAGAAGCGTATGGCCAGCTTGTGGATGTGCTTCGCTCTCTTCCACAGACCTACCGGGATGTGATGACCTTACGGCATTTACAAAAATTGCCGCTCAATCAAATTTCCAGCATTACGGGTTTTTCCGTTGATTATGTAAAGAAAATTTTACAGAGAGGAAAGAAAAAACTTGAGAAAGCGCTGGAGGAAATGGAGGGAATATGATCCATTTAAGCGACGAGCTTTTAGAGAGAGCTCTTGCAGAAATTAGACAAGAAGAGTTAAATAATTTGCCGTCGGATGAAGAACTTAAAAATAAATACAGCATTCCAAAACGATTTGATCGAAAAATCCTTCATTTAATCCGTGATGAACGCCGCTCACCATGGATGCGTAACCTGACGCACTATGCAAAGCGTGTGGCTGTGTTTTTCCTCGCTCTATTGATTGCTGCAGGTACCACGATTATGACGGTCAGCGCAGCACGAGAGTGGTTCTTTAAAGTGATATCGCAAGTGTTCCCAACACATACACAGATTGACTTTACCCCTGCTGAATCCCTACAGGAGGAAATACCCTTTGTGGCGCATGCTCCGGAGTATATACCAGATGGCTATACGATGGACGGGGAACCCTTTATTCGGGAGCCGAACCGCCTTGTGCGCATTGCGTACAGAAATGAGGACGGTGGATTGATTCGGTTCAACCAGATGTTTAAAGGTGGGACGAAAGTTGACACAGAAGATGCTTATACAGAGACGTTCCAGCTGAACGGACATGACGCCTTGTATATCCAAAAAGGGGAAACCCAGATGTTATATGGGTATCTTGATAATGCACTATTCTTTTTGTATGTCCGTGACCCTGATCTCACAAAGGATGATGTGCTTGCAATCGCACAGAGCATTGCACCCATAGATGGATAAGGGGTTGTTTCTGGGGCTACGTTTTCTTAAAAAATTCGATCTTTCTTCAGAAAACGTTCACATTCATACCGTATACTAAAGACAATCCAATAAGGGATATAAAATTGTTTGCAAGTTTCTTTTTCATAAATTCTTCCTCTAAAAAGCCGCCCTGTGTTTGCAGGGCGGCTTTTCCATGCGAAAAGGAAATTTTGAAAGTTACAAGTAGGGGGTTTGACACATTCTCACAAAAGCATTACACTGAACATATATAGCAAAATGGAAAGGGAGATACAGATGGGAAAAATTTGGTGTATATATTTTAGTCCGTCAGGAACGACCAAAGTGGTTATGGAGCGGATTGCCGCTAAGATGGACGGAGAAAAACATACATGGGATCTGCTGAAGGAGCCGGATGTAACACCCAAAACATTGCAACCGGAAGATGTGCTTCTGGTTGGTGTACCGGTATTTTCAGGGCGTATCCCCACCCCATGTATCCCTATGCTACAATCCCTAAAAGGGGCCCAGACGCCGGCGATCGCAGTTGCGGTTTATGGAAACCGTGATTATGACGACGCTTTATTGGAATTGAAGAATATGCTTGAGGAGCAGGCATTTTTGGTTATCGGTGCAGCAGCAGTGGTCGCGCAGCATTCGATCTTTACAAAGGTCGCTGCGGGGCGCCCGGATGCGGAGGATCTCGAAAAATTGGATCTATTTTCCGCGGAATGTATCGAGCGGTTACAGAGCGGCCGGATGAATTGGAAAGAATTACAGGTTAAGGGGAATAAACCCTACCGGGAGATCTCAAATGTTCCCATGAAGCCTTCCGCAGATACAACTTGTACGTCGTGTGGCCTTTGTGCACGGCTCTGCCCAGTTCATGCGATTGATCCGGCCAATCCAAGGAAGACCGATCAAACACGCTGCATCTCCTGTACGGCTTGTATTGCCGCCTGCCCACAGGGGGCCAGGCATTTTCCAAAACTTATGTTTGTTCCGGCGAGCGTGGCCTTTGAAAAAAGTGTGCAATCCGTCGTGAACCAGAATGGTTCTTATAAGGAGAAGAGTTTATACGCCTAAGTCACCAGCCATAGGTTCCTTTGTGGGATGTTGGTTGCCTCTCCTATGAGAAAAAGTTACTGCATAAAAGCACGGAAGTCTTGAACCGAATCCGTGAAATCGGACAATAGACAAAACGCCCCCTGATGTAGGAAAATAGAAGTACTACATCAGGGGGGAATGATATGGGGAGAAAATGGGAAAAGGGAAAATCTTCTTCCAGTTGTCCAGGATTGTAGGCGAAAGAAAAAGTTGGAAAAGAAATAGCGAAAGAATTGGGTTTGCAGAGTAAACAAGTAGGAAAAGATCTACTCTGCCATACACGGCGCGAGCAATGCGGGGGTGCTTATGGCTATCGCTGGATGTGGTTGTGGCGGAAACGTCAAAACATTTACAAAAATCCAAAGTGCTTTGTATCACGCAAAAAGTATAATCGGCTGTCCGGAATGCGGCGGCATAGGAAATGGGGTCAGATGGGCCAGCAATACATCCATACAAGAATCGATGAAGCGGCAGTTTTGGGCGGGAAAAGCCAACACCAAATTTTGCAACCATGAGCGCATTCAACTAAAAATTGGAGTGGCGCCGCTGCCGCTGCGCCACTCCGCTTAGAGCTTTATTTTCCTACACCAACTGGCTGGGCGCTTTTGGCTGTCCGTGTAGTTCAGAGCAGTTCTATCTCTTCCAAAGGCGCTTTTATACTTATTCTACTCTAGAAATCAGTTGGCAATATACGTAAACATTTTGGATCTTTTTGGCTTCATTCCCCTTATCGGTTCGGATAATAGGCTGCGTTTCCGAAGGAGTCACATAGAGCTTAAATACAATACCTTCCTGCCCTAGATGCATGTCCCGGATACGCTTATATTGGAAATCGCGTTTTTTAATACCAAGATAATCAAAAATAATTTCCTCGATATCCAAGTTTGAGAAGCATTTTAAAATGTCCTCCTGCGGATGCAACTCAATAATTGCTTTGGCCTCTTCGAATGTGACATCGGTACACTTGAAGGTTCCGTGATTTACAACGGTCATCATTGTGTTGTTATCCAGCAACAAGAGTGGGTTGGACGACATAACGCAACACTCCTTTTCCTATTCATGTCTGTTAAAAATAGTATACGTGTTTTTGAGGATATTGTCAATAAAAGTTGAAAAGATACCTTTATGAATTATATGGATAATTTATAATTATTTTTATGGCACAAACGTGTGCAAATGATGGTTCTCTATACATAACGATTCCCATCTTCCACATACTATAGAGATCAAAGAACCGGGAGGCGGGAAATTTGAAGAAGGAAACACTTTCCTCGAAATATGAAGATAACCGTCAGATTCTAAATGAGCGGCTCCGGCTATCCGAAAATTTTGATCTGATTGGAAGGGAAATTCGCGTGGCGGGAAGGAGAGCGGTCCTCTATTTTATTGATGGCTTTACCAAGGATGATATCATGGAAAAGCTAATGGAATATCTTATGGCCTTAAAATCGGAAGATCTGGAAGGGATCGATACTTCCCAAGAATTCGCGAATGCATTTATCCCTTATGTGGAAGTAGATTGCGAAGAGTGCTGCGACAAAATTACAACAGGAATTTTGTCTGGGACTATTTGCCTGCTAGTACAGGGGTTTAATCAGGCGATGATGATCGACGCACGGACTTACCCGGCAAGAGGGGTGAGCGAGCCGGATGACGACCGTGTTCTGCGCGGTTCACGGGATGGGTTTGTAGAGACGTTGGTCAATAACACGGCGCTAATCCGCCGCCGAATCCGAGATCCAGATCTGACGATGGAGATCGTGCAGGTTGGGACCAAGTCCAAGACCGACATTGTGCTTTGCTATATGGCACACATGGTTGATTCAGGAATATTGGACACTGTGCGGAAAAAGTTGGAGCAGGTGCAAATTCATGCCTTGACTATGAATCAGGAAAGCCTGGCGGAATGCTTGGTCAAACCCAAATGGTACAATCCATTTCCAAAGGTGCGCTATTCGGAGCGGCCGGATGCAGCGGCGGCAAGCATTTTGGAAGGGAACATTGTCATTTTGGTGGACAATTCCCCATCTGCTATGGTCTTACCAACCTCCATTTTTGATTTTATACAAGATACAAACGATTACTATTTTCCTCCCCTCATCGGGACCTACTTACGTACGGTTCGCATAATTGTGTTCCTTTTGACGCTCATCCTCACCCCAACTTGGTATCTCTTAGAATGCAACCCGCAATGGATACCAGAGTGGTTGGGGTTTATCCGTATAGAAGAACCCAATGGGGTGCCGATTGTTGCGCAGTTGCTGCTTATTGAATTTATTATTGATGGCTTAAAATTGGCATCGTTAAATACGCCCAGTGTTTTGAGCAATTCATTCAGTGTGGTGGGAGCACTGGTATTAGGCGATTTTGCGGTACAAGCGAAGTGGTTTGTCCCAGAAGTGGTGCTTTTTATGGCATTTGTCTCGATTGCAAACTTTACGCAGCCAAGCTTTGAACTGGGATATGCCTTTAAACTATTTCGCGTTTTAATATTAATATTGACAGCCATATGGAATGTATGGGGATATATCGCGGGATTAGTGCTTATGTTTGTAGTGCTTATTTCCAGTAAGACGATTTCAGGGAGAGGCTATCTGTATCCAGTCATCCCCTTTAATGCGCAGGCCCTTTCCCGTCTATTGGTGCGCAGGAGAATCAGTAATCACAACACATAAAAGAATGAAAAAGCGCGGCCAAACGGTCGCGCTTAAAAGAAAGGAGGGCATGAAGTAAAATGAATAAAATCCTACTATATATAGAAACCTCTGGGAACATCCGAAAGAGTTGTCGCGCAATTTTTCGGATGTCGGAAGAGGAATTGCTGATGGTCTGTCGAGTCTATGGACCGGTATTCCGTCCGTCCATAGACTGTAACAGCTTTTTTCAATGTCTATAGTATACAAGTGGATTGTGTACGAGGTTTGAATGAAGTGCGAAACCTCCGTTAAGAATCATGGACGAACTTATGAATAAATCTTGCAATCCCTGGCAAAAGGCGTTTTGCCAAGCAAGAGATAAAAAAAGAAGCCGCTCCAGCAGCATTTTACTGGAACGGCTATGCCCGCAAAGAGAAAGGGCGCCCTTATTATAACAAATCCCCAGCAAAGACTGCAATGGAAATTTGTGGCTTCTGCTGGTAGTTTTTCTAAGCTACCAGCAAAATGGAGGTTCTTGCGGAGAGATGGGTCAGGAAGTGGCACCCAAACGTATGACGGTCAAAGTGCTGTCGCTGAAGATAAACCCTGCATCATCGACAAAAACTTGCAGCGTTTTGGGGGCAGATGTCACTTGGAATGATACGTGGAAAGATACGGTATCAACCTCACGGGAAGAAGAGAAGGTGTGGCTAGCAACGGCGCCAGGAACTGGTTGGCCACCCTGATAGAGATGAACGGAAACTGGCGCAGGTATAGAGATACCCGGAGCCGCCTTGATTGTTGAATGGAAGGCGGCTTGATAGATCCCAGGCTGATTGATTTGTACCTGAGAGGAACAAGGGGAATGGGAAATTGCCAAGCCGACAACCAAGGGCGTCTCTTGGAATATGAGCGCTTCCCCTTTGGTAGTGATCTGTTGGGTGCCATTCAACGCGGTAAGGACATCCGGTACATCATTTTTTCCAGACAAGCCCCGTGGGATGACAAAATCAAATACGGCATTTTCCGGCGTTCCAGAGTTGGTGACAGCGGCATTGCTGCCAGGCTCCCCAGAAGTAACACTTCCAACGGCAATAGTGGCAGCGGCTCCGGGTGCTCCAGTGGATCCAGATGGCCCTGTCGCTCCGGTAGCCCCTGTTGGCCCGCTCGGTCCAGTGGGGCCGGATGGCCCGGTAGCCCCTGTTGGCCCGCTCGGTCCAGTGGGGCCGGATGGCCCGGTAGCCCCTGTTGGCCCGGTCGGTCCAGTGGGGCCGGATGGCCCGGTAGCCCCTGTTGGCCCGCTCGGTCCAGTAGGGCCGGATGGCCCGGTAGCCCCTGTTGGCCCGCTCGGTCCAGTAGGGCCGGATGGCCCGGTAGCCCCCGTTGGCCCGCTCGGTCCAGTAGGGCCGGATGGCCCGGTAGCCCCTGTTGGCCCGCTCGGTCCAGTAGGGCCGGATGGCCCGGTAGCCCCCGTTGGCCCGCTCGGTCCAGTAGGGCCGGATGGCCCGGTAGCCCCTGTTGGCCCAGTAGGTCCCGAAGGTCCAGTAGCCCCAGTTGGTCCGGTACTTCCAGTAGGCCCAGTTAAACCACGAGGCCCTTCAAGTCCCTGCACCCCCTGGATTCCCTGCGGCCCAGTGGGTCCAGTTGGACCGCGTTCTCCGGTCGGCCCGGTTGGGCCGGTGGCGCCAGTTGGGCCAGTAGGTCCTGGTATCGAGCAAGGGACGCAGCAGGGTGGAGGAGGACAACAAGGCGGTGGACAACAGGAGGGATTGCAGCATGCATGATGGAGCTCTTCGTTTGGATAAATTTTCATGCTCTTTACCTCCGAGCAAAGATTTGGAATATTCCAAATACATCTTATGCCGGGGAGCATGGAGTGGACACAAAAAACCGCGCCGGAAAACCTCCCGGCGCGGTTTTCAGATCAACTTAGATTTAAGAGCTGACCTTTGCTTTGGCTACCTGCTTATCAATATATTCCTGTAACGGACGTTCTTTCAGATTGATGGTCATCTTTGTCGAGTCAGATTTATGCAACGACATAATCACCGCAGTTCGATCGTCGGATTTGGTAGAGGTGATGTCGAAGGTACCGTCTGCATTGTCTGGCTTTACAAAGCAGACCGTGCAATAATAGTCATCCTTCAGATACTGTCCCGCGGTTGCTTCCGAAAGATCGTTGAGTTCCTTATTGGATAAATTCGTAGGATCTTTGGTCACAACGAACATGGCGCGATTCCCATAGATGCGCTTGTACACGCCATCTTGGAAAGTAAAGTTCTCGTCCGTTTGGGTGTATTTTTTCGAATTTGCACCTTGACCGGCATTGGTATTGTCAACCGTTGGTGTGGTCGACGAGGGATCGGTCGAAGTTGCATCCTCACCGGATTCATCGGTAGGGGTGGTAGGTTCCGCCTCAGAAGAAGACTCTACTTCAGAGGAGGACTCCGATACCGAGGAAGACGACTCCATTTGAGAGGAAGAAGAACCTTCATCGGAGGTGGTACAAGCAAACAACGTACATGTAAGGGCTGCAATCATGATGACAGCAATCCATTTTTTCATCATATTCCTTCACTCCTTGAAAAAATTTTAACTCATGATAGCACGCGCTAAATAGCAAGTCAACTGGGGGTTATTGGTTCAATAGAGAAAATGGGACGCTCGTTTCTAAAAGGATGCCCGGTTTTCCTAGAAAAATTCGATAATTGTAAAAAAAGTGAAAACAAGTGAAATTGCGTATTATAGAACACATTTGTTTCTAATTAGAAATAAACGCGGAATCTTACAGGTTTCTTACGTTTGCCTTAAAAGACTTTAAAATCGCCCCGATCGTGCTTCTTTTTGTGGTATACTCCGTTTGTATTTGACAAAGTAGGTCAGATAGATAGGAGGAGTTTGAGATTCATGTGGAACTTAGAAAATCGTGCGGCCTTCCGTGCATGTGTCGCGGACCTTTTAAACAACCCGGAAGTACAAAAGATGAGAGAGGTCCGGCAGCATGTGCAGGATGCCAATTGTTTGCAGCATTGCCTGTTTGTAGCATATTTAAGTTTTTTGTTCTGCCGGAAATTTCATTTGGATGCTGCTTCGGCGGCGCGCGGCGGTTTGCTGCATGATCTATATTTGTATGATTGGAGGACACACGAGGGGCATCACATGACGATGCATCCGATCACTGCGCTGGTAAATGCCACGCATCTCTTTACCCTAAATGACAAGGAAAAGGATATTATCGTGAAACATATGTGGCCACTGACCCCTGCACTTCCCAAATACGCAGAAAGTTTTGTCGTCAGTACAGCGGACAAGCTGTGCGCATTGGCGGAAATTTTCCATATTTATCGTTGGCTGCGGGTAGGGGAACATTTGGATTTCCAGCCCAACAAACATGCCAAAGCGCTTTGACCGGCGATGAACAGTTCTTTTCAAAGGACATAACCGGAATGGCTGGTAGACGTGCGGGGAATGTGCTATAATCATCACAAAGTTTTGTTTTTTTGGAATCCCGTTTGGATGGTTTAGGAGCCCTTTGGGGTGAAGAAACCACGTGTGATGAATTTGGAGGACGGATCATGCAGGAGATTGAGAGAAAATTTCTAATCGAAGAATTTCCAGACTTGCCGCTGTTGGAAGAAGCGGAGGCCTTTCAGGGGTATTTATCTGTGGAGCCGGTTGTCCGAATCCGCAAAAAGGTCTCAAAAGAAAAGACCAGCTACGTGCTCTGCTTCAAGGGAAAGGGACGGCTTTGCCGGAAAGAAATTGAGCTGGATCTGCCAAAGGAGACGTTTGATGAGCTGGAAGAGCTTTTGGAAATTCCCATGATCCGCAAAGAGTACCGCGTCTATGCGCTGGGGGATGGACGCCGGTTGGAATGCAGCTGGGTGGATCGCGGAGAACCGACGGCCTTCCTCTATGCGGAAGTGGAATTTCCTTCGGTGGAAGAGGCGCTGGCGTTCCAGCCTCCGGAATGGCTGTCCAATGAGGTGACAGAGGACTCTTATTACAGCATGAGCCAGTATTGGATGCGAAAAAAGGCGTCCCTACTGGGAAAATAAAAGATTTTGTTAGTTGACGGGCACCGGCGAGACGGATGCCCGTTTGCTTTTGAATCTCTATGCACTGCCTGGGATTCTCTGCATATTTTGGAAGTATGAAAAATCCAGGGAGATCGCTTCGGACTTTCGAAGGGAGGAACATCCACATGGTTGATGGAAAATACAGCATCGTCATGCAAACACCCATGGGGCCGGTGAATGGAACGTTGACACTTAAGACCGACGGGGAGCGTCTCAGCGGCATACTGGAGGCGATGGGCGGCCGGCATCCGTTTACGGGCGGCACGGTGCGGGGGGATGAATGCACCTTTACCAGCGTGTTCCAAACGCCGTTGGGCAAAATACAGCTTTCCGTCAAAGGGTTGATCCAAGGGGATGCTTTCCGTGCGACTGCCCGTACACAGATGGGGGTTATCACGGCTCTGGGGAAGCGCGTGCATTCCGGCGGCCAAAGGAAGGGATAAATTTTTAAATGTCCTAGGCAATGCCATTGTCAAGCAAACATGAGTTTGTTATAATAATAAAACTGATCGATGGAGTATTTGGCCAAGATGTGGCCCCCATGTTCGTGCATGGCGAAAAGACAAAGGAGGAAAAAACATGGAGAAAGCAAAGGTATATTTTACGGATTTCCGGGCCAGTTTAAACCAAAACCTTTTGCAAAAGTTGGAGAAACTGGTGGTAAAAGCTGGTATTGAACAGCTGGATTTTCAAAATAAATTTGCAGCGATTAAAATCCATTTTGGCGAGCCGGGTAACTTGGCCTATTTGCGTCCCAATTACGCAAAGGTGATCGTGGACCTGGTGAAGCGCAACGGCGGCCGCCCATTTTTGACGGACTGCAATACGCTCTATGTGGGGCGCCGCAAGAATGCGCTGGATCACCTGGACGCCGCCTATGAGAACGGCTACAACCCCTTCGCGACCGGCTGCCATGTCATCATTGCAGACGGCCTGAAGGGTACGGATGAAGCGCTTGTCCCGGTTCCGGACGGGAAATACGTGAAGGAAGCAAAGATCGGCCGTGCCATCATGGATGCAGATATTTTCATAACATTGACGCATTTCAAGGGCCACGAGGCAACGGGCTTCGGCGGCACCTTTAAGAACATCGGCATGGGATGCGGTTCCCGCGCCGGTAAGATGGAAATGCACAGCAGCGGAAAGCCGTTTGTCGATCAGGAGCTCTGCGTTGGATGCGGATCGTGCCAGAAGAACTGCGCGCATTCTGCGATCACGATCACGGACCGGAAGGCCAGCATTGACCACAACAAGTGTGTGGGCTGCGGACGCTGCATTGGCGCCTGCCCGATGGACGCCGTAAAATCGCCGGACGACGAGGCAAACGACATCCTCAACAAAAAGATTGTGGAGTATTCCGCGGCGATTCTCCGCGAGAAACCCAATTTCCACATCAGCCTGATCTGTGATGTTTCGCCGTTCTGTGACTGCCATGCGGAAAACGATGTGCCGATCATTCCGGATGTTGGCATGCTGGCCTCTTTTGACCCGGTGGCCTTGGATATGGCCTGCGCGGATTTGTGCAACCAGCAGCCTGCAATGGCGGGAAGCGTCATCGACGGGAAGCCTGTGCATGACCACTTCGATGCAACCCATCCGACGACCAATTGGCGCGTCACCATCGATTATGCAGAGGAGATGGGCCTTGGCACCCGCAATTATGAGCTGATCCGTATTTAAATGAAAGACAGAAAGGTACGCCCGGACATCGCTGAAAAGCCATGTCCGGGCGTATTTTTTGCATCCGGTGATTTTACGATTCCAATTTGTTATCCAGATAGGTGGCGAGCACCTCGAGGTCGGATACCGAATGGATATCCGCAGCCCGGCGGTTGAGCTCTTCCTTTACCTCCAGAGGGAGGGAATCGAAGTAGTTAGCCGCCGAGATATCCCCGTTGATGCCCTTGTTAAAGCCGCCATATCGGTTGTCCATGAAAACACCTCCGCAATGAAATTCGTATGCAGGGCATACGGATTCCCATCGTTCACCGGGATCAAACGCATATCATTCGATGCCGGTGGACTACTAGTATATGCAGAAGGGTTCCTGGGATCACAAGGGAACTGCTGGAAGTCAGCCCGCGTGTTCGGCGGGCGTCGGGCTCAGCAAGGACAGCACGTCGTCGACCGTCCTTCCCGAACGCTGTATGGCGTCATAGAGCGCGTTGATTTCCGCTTCACGCTTGGCGTTCAGCAGTTCTTTCCGTTTTTCTTCCAATTCAATGATGGTTTTCTTCCAGCGGGTAATCTGGGCATCCACCTTCATAATTTCGGTATCAAAGTCGATCCCCCTGCGGGCACGGGCCATGAAAAACATCTCCTTCTTCGTTTTCCATAGTATGGCTTCGAAAAAGGAAATCTATGCAGGGAAATGGGTCAACTTTGCGTGTGACGGCCGAGCGCCATTTCGTAGCAAGCGACAAGCGCCTTTGCCTGGTTGAGATCGGTCAGGCTGGCGGCAGTCTTGCTGACAAGCTTACGCATCAGGAGCTCCCCGTCTGCGTCGAGCTGCGCAAGCTTTTTGACAATATCTCCAAGTTCGTCGGACGTTTCATAGGAAAAGCCGTTGACACCGCTGATGATCAGGTCCGCGTTTGCGCTGGCTGGCCGCAAAATGACCGGCAAGCCGCTGGCAATGGCCTCGATCGGCGCGGCTTCCATGGTGATCGAATCCGAAGCGCTGACAAACGCCTTGCACACGGAAAAACATAGACTCAAATCGTCCCGCGTCAGGCTGCCGGCAAAAAAGACCTTGTCGCCAACCCCCAAGACGCGCGCCCGCTCGTGAAGCTCTGCCGCGTCCGGACCGCTGCCCACCAATATGAGCCGCAGATCGTCCCGGAGCGCGACAGCCTTGCTCCAAAAAGCGAGAAGGTCATCCACCCGGTTTTCCGCGCTGAGGCGCCCGGAAAAGACGAACCCCACTTTCCCGTCCGTCAGATGGAGCCGCGTGCGCATACTTTCCTTGGAAGGGTCGTCCAAGGGGCGGGGGCAAAACCGCTCCGTATCCACGCAATAGGGGATTGTATGGATTTGGCAGGGAAACAATGCTTGGACGGCTTTCGCGCATTTTTTGGAAGCGGTTGTAATGACATCCGAGCCGGATAGAATTTTTTTCATCAGTGTCTGTCCCTGGCGCTTGTTAAATAACACCGCGGGCCGGTTGGCGCCGTATCCCTCCAGGACGTCCTGCAGTTCGTGTATGGTGCACACGACCGGCAACTGGTGCTTTTGCGCATATTTGAGGCCAATACCGCCAATCTCTGTAAAAGTCTGAATATGAATCAAGTCCGGCGAAAATGCTTCGATCATCGGCATGAGGCCCGGCAGCTTTGAAACGCGAGCACTCTGGCCAAAGAGGCTGGCGCTCGGTTTCGCAGGGCAGCAAAGGATGCCGTCCTGCTCATAACAGTCGTCGGTTTCCGGGTCCGTTGTGACGATCAAGACCTCATGGCCCAGCTTGACCAACCCTTCCGCCAGTAGGGACACATGGGTGGCCGAGGCGCTCGCCTGGGAGAGGTAGGCTTCTAAAAACAGTGCTATTTTCATGTTTAACCATCCCTATATCGATTCTCTTTCCGATTTGGTTCGGAAAGACCGTTGAACGAAATGTACGTTCATTAAACAATATGACATCATTATAGCATATTCTCCATCCTCTGGGATAGAAAATCCTCCATATTATTTTAGGGATTTCCCTTTAAACTTCTCCAGGATTGATATATAATAACAACAGAGATTTTTATGGATGGCGCCAGGCCATCGGACCGATGGCAGCTTCTGGGAGGAGGTTGTCGATTGGAAAAGAAAAGGAAAGCAGGTGTATCTATGATGCCAACCAGTCAATTTCGCGTATCCCTTTCCAAAGTGATGCAGGAACTCTCTCTGGATGTCATTAATATGTGCGGCGACCCGGATAAAATTATGATCTCCTCCATGGACGTCAACCGTCCTGGTTTGGAACTGAACCGTTTTTTTGATTATTATGATACAAGCCGAATTGTTATTTTCGGCAACGCGGAGACGGCGTTTTTGGCGTCGATGGACCCGGCGGAACGCGCCAAGGTCCTGGACGAGCTGTTTTCGCAGAAGCCGCCGGCGGCGATTATTGCGCGCGGCCTGGAGCCGGCCCCGGAGCTGCTGGAGGCGACCAAACGGAATGATGTGCCGTTGCTGAGCACGCAGGAAACCACGTCCAGCCTGGTGGCGGCGTTGGTGCAGTTCATGAACGTGGAACTGGCGCCCCGCATCACACGCCACGGCGTGCTGGTGGAGGTGTACGGCGAAGGAATTCTTCTGGTGGGCGACAGCGGCGTCGGCAAAAGTGAGACCGCGATCGAACTGATCAAGCGCGGCCATCGCCTGATTGCGGACGATGCGGTGGAGATCCGCCGCGTTTCTGCGAAATCCCTGGTGGGTTCCGCGCCGAAGAATATCCGCCATTTTATCGAACTGCGCGGCATCGGGATCATCAATGCCCGCCGGATCTTTGGTATGGGCGCGGTCAAGGTGACGGAGAAGATCGATATTGTCATCAACCTGGAGATTTGGGACAATAAGAAAGTCTATGACCGCATGGGCATCGACAGCGAATATACGGAGATTTTAGGCATTAAGGTTCCGGTACTGACCATCCCGGTCAAGCCCGGCCGTAACCTTGCGATCATCATAGAGGTGGCGGCTATGAACAACCGCCAGAAAAAGATGGGCTATAACGCTGCGACGGAGCTCTTGGCCAGCTTGGGCATGGACGTCTCCACGCTGCAAGAGGATGAAAAGAAGCTCGAATTGGATCTATAAGAGGGCTTGATGCCGGTGGCGCGCAGCGGTTTGGATGCCGTCCCAGCGAACGGTTTCCGAATACAGCGATCAAAGAATTTCTCATACGGAGGCGGTTCTATTGCGCAGGACCGCCCCGTACATTTTATTGCATATGGAGCAGAGAACAATGAACATTATTGCAGATACCCATTGCCATACCCTGGCGTCCACCCATGCATACTCCACGCTCAGCGAGATGGTGCATGCGGCGGCTGTAAAAGGGCTGTACGCCATTGCGATCACGGATCACGGCGTAGCGATGCCAGGTGCCCCGGGAAAGTGGTACTTTCAAAATTTGGTGGTTGTTCCGCATAAGCTGGAAGGGGTTCTGGTCCTGCGCGGCGAGGAATGCGACGTGGTGGACTATGATGGGAATACGGACCTTCAGGACAGCGATGTGGACAGCTTGGATTGGATCGTCGCCTCAATGCACGATCCCGCCATGCCCAAGGGGCCGCATTCGGTAGAAGCCATTACAAACGCGTGGCTGAACATTGCCAAGAATCCGCATATCCAGGTCATCGGGCACAGCGGTTCCGCACAATTTCCGTATGACTATGAGCGCGTTATCCCGGAGTTTGGGCACAACGGCAAGCTAGTGGAACTCAATGAAGCGACATTCAGCAACCGCCGGAGCTCGGTGGAAAACTGTGTGCAGATCATGCAGCTCTGTAAGAGGCATGCGGTGCCAATTGTCGTCAATACGGATTCGCATTTTTCCGCCCGTGTGGGCTGCTTTGAAAATTCTCTGCGCCTGCTGGAAGAATTGGATTTTCCGGAAGAGTTGGTGGTCAATTCCAGTGTCGAGCGCTTTAAAGCCTATCTGAGAAAATATACCCAGGTGTATCAGGACCCGCTGTTGGAGCTGAACCTGCTTTGATACCATGTTTTGTGAGGGAGGAGCACGATGAACCAAATTGACATGCTTGGGAGAAAAGCCCTGGCCTTTGGGTGCAGTGTCGCCTATGAGGAGCCGATGAGCCGGCACACCACTTTTAAGATCGGCGGGCCCGCGGATCTCTTTGTCACAGCGCACAATGTGGCAATGCTGTCCGATTTCCTGCGGGAAGCGAAGGAAATGGACGTGCGCGTCCTGATGATTGGAAATGGCTCCAACCTGCTGGTGAGCGACGAAGGAGTCCGCGGCGCTGTCGTATATTTGGACGATGCGTTTTGCGACATCCACCAGCGCGGCGAAACGGAGCTTGTATGCGGGGCGGGCGTTTCCCTGGCAGGCCTTTGTAATTTTGCAAAAAGCCGCGCACTCAGCGGGTTGGAATTTGCCTGGGGCATTCCAGGCATGGCCGGTGGTGCGGTTTATATGAATGCAGGCGCTTACAATTGCGATATGAGCAGCGTCGTGTCGTCGGTCAGCCATGTTGCGCCGGATGGGACGTTTGGCATTTTATCCGGGGAATCGCTGCAGTTCGGCTACCGGCACAGCGCCTACATGGAAAACGGCTGCACGATCGTTTCCATGACCTTGGAATTGCAGCGTGGGGATGCCGATCAGATTGCCCTTCTGATGGAGGAACATTACAACAGCCGAAAGGCGAAACAGCCTTTGAATAAACCCAGTGCCGGCAGTGTGTTCAAGCGGCCGGAGGGCCATTATGCGGGCGCATTGATCGAACAGTGTGGACTCAAAGGGCGCCGTGTGGGCGGCGCTGCCGTCAGCGAAAAGCACGCGGGTTTTATTGTGAATTTAGGGGACGCCACCTGCAAGGATGTTTTGGAATTGATTGCGATCATCCAGGAGACCGTGCGCAGGGAGACGGGGGTTTCCCTGGAATGCGAGGTGCGGCTGGTATCTTGACCGGGCCGAAGGCCGCCCAGCGGCATTTCGTGCCCCGGATGTTTAGCAGGAAAGGATGCGAGTTTTCATGGAATTTTTAATCGTCACAGGCCTATCAGGGGCGGGAAAGTCCCGGGCAGTGGATGCGTTGGAGGACATCGGCTTCTATTGCGTGGACAATATCCCACCAAAGCTGATTCCCACCTTTTACGATCTGTGTGCCAAAGCGGGGGACACCTTTTCCCGCGTCGCGGTTGTCACCGACATCCGCGGGGGCGATATGTTCAGCAGCCTGTTTGAGACGCTGGATGATTTAAAAAATGAGGACAAGCATTACCGCATCTTGTTCCTGGATGCAAACGATTATGTGCTGATCAACCGCTTTAAAGAGACGCGCCGGAAGCATCCGCTGGCAGAGAACAACCTCGGCTCGCTGGAGCAGGCGGTCAAGCTGGAGCGCGAGATTTTGCGGCCGGTCCGGGAGAAGGCGGATTACATCATCGACACGTCGTTCCTCTCCCCGGCACAGTTGAAGGAGCGCATTTCCAATCTGTTTTTGGGCGATTCTTCGCAGGCGTTGATGGTCCATTGCGTGTCCTTTGGATTCAAGTATGGAATCCCTACCGAGGCGGACCTGGTCTTTGATGTACGCTGCCTTCCCAATCCGTTCTATATCGAGGAGCTCAAGCACCTCACCGGGCTGGACGAACCGGTGTACTCCTATGTGATGAAATGGGAGCAGACCAAGGGGGTTGTCCAGCGCTTAATCAGCCTGATTGACTATATGCTTCCGCTTTACTGCGACGAGGGGAAGAGCCAGCTGGTCATTGCCATTGGCTGTACGGGAGGGAAACACCGTTCGGTGGCGTTGGCGCAGCTGTTATACGACCATCTGTTGGAAAACGGGCACCGGACAAGCGTCAACCACCGGGACATCCAGAAATAATCCCAGCTGGCCTATAAAAAGCCCTGAGTGAAAAGGCGGTGAAATCGTGTCGTTCGCGGCAGATACCAAAAATGAAATGTGTAAATCGGTACCGCAGCGCTCCTGCTGCAGCAAGGCGGAGTGCTACGGTTTACTTTTGTTTGGCAGAAGCTTTTCGCGCGCTTCGGTCTGCATGGTGACGGAAAATGCCGCCGTTGCTCATCGGGTGGCACAGCTTGCAGCGCAGGTGGCGGGCGTCATTGTGGACTTGCGGAGCTCCATCTCCCGCAGGAAGGAAAATCGGAATACCTTTTCCGTTACGGTGGAGGGGGACGATCAAAGGAATCTCCTGCTGCATACCTTTGGCCATGAAGCGGGGGAGATCAACCTGCGCATCCACCGGAAAAACATCGTCTGCCCGGAGTGCTTGGCGTCTTTTCTGCGCGGAGCCTTTTTGTGCTGCGGGACTGTGACGGACCCAAACAAGGAATACCATTTAGAGTTTGTCGTCCCATATAGCAATCTGGCAAAGGACCTCTTGGTGGCCCTACAGATGTGCGGTGTGGAGCGCTTGCAGCCCGGGCTGACCAACCGCAAAGGCTCGTTTGTGGTTTATAGTAAGGGGATGGAACAGGTGACGGACCTGCTGACCTATTTGGGCGCTCCTGCGGCCGCCATGGAATTGATGCAGGTAAAAATGCTGAAAGAGGTCCGCAACCAGATCAACCGCCGGACCAATTTCGAGACGGCGAACCTGGATAAAACCGCGTCGGCTGCCGCGCGGCAGGTGCTGGCCATCCAAAAGATTGCGGAATCCACCGGATTGGGCGAATTGCCGGAGGAGCTGCGGGAGTTGGCGGAGCTGCGTTTGCAGAATCCAGAGATGTCGCTGCGCGAGCTGGGGGAGTCGCTTTCGCCGCCGCTGAGCCGGTCCGGCGTCAATCACCGTTTACAGCGCATTGTGGACTTGGCGGAAACCCTACCGGAGCGGTGAGGCATCCCTTTAAATAAATGGGAAAGGAGGAATTCTCATGTTTGCACATCTGCATTTGCATACAGAATACAGCCTTCTGGACGGCGCATGCCGGATCAAGCGCCTGTTGGATACGGCGGCGGAGCGGGGCGACCGGGCGGTTGCGATTACGGATCACGGCGTGATGTATGGCGCTGTGGATTTTTATAAGGCGGCCAAAGCGCGCGGGATCAACCCGATCATCGGCTGTGAAGTATATGTTGCCCAGCGTTCCCGGTTCGACAAGACGCGCGAACTTGATTCGGAACACCGCCATCTGGTCCTGCTCTGCGAGAACAACACCGGCTATCAAAACTTGGCGGCGATGGTCTCCAAAAGCTGGATTGAGGGATTCTACAGCAAGCCGCGCGTCGATTTTGAGCTCTTGGAGCAATATCATGAGGGGTTGATTGCCCTGTCCGCATGCCTGGCAGGGGAGGTCCCCCGGGCGCTGGTGGCCAACGATTATGACCGCGCAAAAGAGGCCGCCTTGCGCTATCGAGAGATCTTTGGGGACGGCAATTTCTTTTTGGAGCTGCAAGACCATGGGATTCGGGAGCAGAAGCTGATCAATCCGGCGTTGATCCGCCTGTCCAAGGATACGGGCATTCCATTGGTCGTGACAAACGATTGCCATTATATCCGGCGTGAGGATAGCAAGATGCACCATATCCTGCTGTGCATCCAGACGAACCACACGATCGAAGACAAGGACGGCATGGAATTCGCCTCGGATGAGTTTTACTACAAGTCGGAGGAGGAGATGCGCGCCCTGTTCCCCGACCATCCGGAGGCCGCGGACAACACCTGGAAAATTGCAGAGCGCTGCCATGTGGAATTTGAGTTCGGCAAGACAAAACTCCCGCATTTTGATACGCCCAATGGGCAGGAGAACACCGCCTATTTCCGGGACAAATGTTACGAAGGGCTTCATAAATACTACGGGGAGCATCCGGAGCAGTCGATTGTTGACCGGCTGGAATATGAGCTCGCCACCATCGAAAAGATGGGATATGTCAACTATTATCTGATCGTATACGATTTTGTCCGCTATGCGAAGAGCGTGGGAATTCCTGTGGGACCGGGGCGCGGTTCCGGCGCAGGAAGCTTGGCGGCCTATTGCATCGGCATCACGGGTGTCGATCCCATACGGTACAACCTGCTGTTCGAGCGGTTCCTGAACCCGGAACGGGTCAGCATGCCCGATTTTGACATCGACTTCAGCGACGAACGCCGCCAGGAGATGATCGACTACGTCGTGCGCAAATATGGCAGTGACCACGTGGCGCAGATCGTTACCTTTGGCACCATGGCGGCGCGCGGCTCCATCCGCGACGTTGGGCGCGCGATGGCGATCCCCTATGCCACGGTGGACGGCATTGCAAAGCTGGTGCCCATGGAGTTGAATATCACGCTGGAAAAGGCGCTGAAGGCCTCGCAGGAGCTGCGGCAGCGGTACGACACCGACCCCCAGGTGCATGAGTTGATCGACATGGCCCGTCAGCTGGAGGGGATGCCGCGCAACGCCTCCACCCATGCAGCGGGCGTTGTGATTACAGACCGGCCGGTGAGCGAGTATGTCCCGCTCGCAAAGAACAATGATTCCATCGTTACGCAGTACACCATGACCACCTTGGAAGAGCTCGGCCTTTTGAAAATGGACTTTTTGGGACTGCGTAATCTCTCTGTGATCCACGACGCGCAGGAGATGATCCGCACCAAAGTCCCGGATTTTCAGATTGAAAATATCTCATTGGACGACCCAAAGGTCTTCGACATGCTGTCCACTGGCTCCACGGACGGGGTATTCCAGTTTGAATCCGGCGGGATGCGCAGCGTGATTATGCAGCTCAGGCCGGAGCGTTTGGAGGACTTGATCGCGGTGATTTCGCTGTACCGCCCTGGGCCGATGGACTCCATCCCGCGGTATATCGAGTGCCGCCATCACCCGGAGAAGGTGCAGTTCCGCCACCCGCTGCTGCGGGATATTTTGGACGTCACCTATGGATGCATCGTCTACCAGGAACAGGTGATGCAGATTTTCCGGAGCCTGGCGGGGTATTCGCTCGGCCGCGCCGATATTGTCCGCCGCGCCATGAGCAAGAAAAAGGCGGACGTCATGGAAAAAGAGCGGCAGATTTTTATCTATGGGCTGGTAAATGAAGACGGCACCGTGGAGGTGGACGGCTGTATCCGCCGCGGCGTAGACGAGGAGACCGCCAAGGCGATCTTCGGCGAGATGGAGAGCTTTGCCTCCTATGCGTTTAATAAATCGCATGCCACGGCCTATGCGCTCTTGGCCTATCAGACTGCATGGCTGAAGTGCTATTATCCGCAGGAATACATGGCCGCACTGCTCACCAGCGTTTTGGATATGACCAACAAGCTGTCCGCCTATATTGCTGAGTGTATCCGCCTGGGCATCCACGTGTTGCCGCCCCATGTGAATCTCAGCCGGAATGGGTTTACCGTCGACGGGAAGGACATCCGCTTTGGACTGCTGGCCATCCGGAATTTGGGTAAGGGCTTTATCAGCGGCTTGTTGCAGGAGCGCGACCAAGGCGGTCCGTTCACCTCGTTTTATAATTTTTGCAAGCGGATGTATGGAAAAGACCTGAACCGCCGTGCGCTGGAAAGCCTGGTGAAATGCGGCGCATTGGACAATCTGGGCTATAACCGGCGGCAAATGCTGGAGAACGTCGCTTCCGTCCTCGAATCCCTAGAAGCGGACAAGCGCCGCAATGTGGATGGGCAGCTCGGCTTTTTCGATAGCCTGACGCCGCGCGCCGCAGAGGAAGAATTCGTGATTGGGCCCATGGCGGATCTGAGCATGGCGGACAAGCTGGCAATGGAAAAAGAGGTGACCGGCATGTATCTCTCCGGCCATCCCATGGCGGAATACTTGCCGGCGTATGGACAACTGCATGCGGCAAAGACCGGGGAACTCCTGGATGAAGATACAGGCCGCTATCACGACGGCGACCATGTGACACTGCTGGGCATTCTCACAAAGGTGCGCTTAAAGGTGACCAAAAACAACAGCACCATGGCGTTTGTCACCGTGGAGGACATGTTCGGCTCGATCGAAGCGCTGGTATTTCCCAATACGCTGACGCAGTATGCGGCGCTGATCACGGAGGGAAGCGTTGTGCAGATGCGCGGGCGGGTGAGCATGCGCGAGGATGAGGAGACAAAGCTCGTATGCGAGCAGGTGCTTCCCGCGCCGGACAAGGGTCGCATAGGGGATCATCCGTCCCCGAAGAAGTCCAAACGCCCGGGGTTGTATTTGAAGGTTCCCAGTAAGGAAAGCCCGCTGTATGAGAAGGCCAAAAAATATATTCTCGTATTTGACGGCCCCACACCCCTATACGTCTATTTTGAAGATACCAAAAAGCTGATGCTGGCCCCGACCTCGATGCGCGTGGATGTAAATGACGTGCTTTTGCGGGAGCTTTGTAAGGTTTTGGGCAAGGCAAATGTTGCTTTTGTGAAGGAATGAGTGAATTTTCCATATAGCGGATTCATTTATCCATATTTATGTCTTGATTAGTTCTTACAAAATACGCTATAATAGGGATAATTAGACAAAGAATCCTGTTTCAGCGTCAAATGGACGCGGCATTCTGAAATCAGTAGATTTTCTTTTAGGAGGATACGGTTATGAGTATGAAAAAAATTGGCGTGTTGACGAGCGGCGGTGACGCACCGGGCATGAATGCAGCAGTGCGTGCGGTAGCGCGTACTGCGTTGACTTCCGGTATGGAGGTTCTGGGCATCCGCAGGGGTTATCAGGGCCTGCTGAGCGGCGATGTGTTCGAAATGGATCTCCGCAGCGTGTCGGATATCATCCACCACGGCGGCACGATGCTGTATACAGCTCGCAGCAAGGAATACAATACGCCGGAAGGCGTCCAGAAGGCGGCAGATATGTGCCGGAAGCTGGGCATTGAAGGGGTTGTAGTCATCGGCGGCGACGGTTCCTTCCGCGGCGCGCGTGACCTGACGGGCGCAGGCATCCCCTGTGTCTGCATCCCTGGTACGATTGACAACGACGTTGCCAGCAGCGAATACACTGTCGGCTTTGACACGGCTATGAACACGGCTGTGGATATGGTGGACCGTCTGCGCGACACGACCGAGTCCCACGACCGCTGCAGCGTTGTGGAGGTTATGGGCCGCCGTTGCGGAGACCTGGCTCTGCTGGTGGGCATTGCCGTGGGGGCAACCGTGATCCTGGTGCCGGAGGTTCCGTTTGACTTCCAGAAGGATATCATCGACCGTATGCAGTTTACCCAGAAGACCGGCAAGAAGCACTTTATCATTGTTGTTGCCGAGGGCGTCGGCGGTGTGACCGAGTTGGCTCATAAGATCGAGGAGAGCACAGGTATTGAGACCCGTGCAACTGTGCTCGGCCATGTGCAGCGCGGTGGTTCCCCGACGTTGCGCGACCGTGTGGTGGCCAGCGAAATGGGGTATAAGGCGGTAAAGCTGCTGGAGAGCGGCCGTAGCAACCGCGTCATCGTTGTCCGTGAGGGCAAAGTGGTGGATCTCGACATCACAGAGGCGTTGGCGATGAAGCGTCCCTTTAACAAGGAACTCTATGATATTGCGCTGAAGATTTCCATCTAAAGCAGCCTACATAGGAATGTGCAAGGCGGGCGAAAACGGCCATCGGATTCGCCCGCCTACTCTTTCCTTTATCTGGCTGAAATTTTTTAAAAAAGTTTGCGAAAAACTATTGACAGTTTGTGTAGAAAATGCTAGAATTAATCTCGCGCTTGAGGGTACCGCAAAGAAATAGGGGTATAGCTCAGTTGGTAGAGCAGCGGTCTCCAAAACCGCGTGCCGAGGGTTCAAGTCCTTCTGCCCCTGCCATACGGCTCGGTAGTTCAGCTGGTTAGAACGCTAGCCTGTCACGCTAGAGGTCGACGGTTCGATCCCGTTCCGAGTCGCCACTTTGCTGCTATGGCTCAGTCGGTAGAGCACATCCTTGGTAAGGATGAGGTCACCAGTTCGATTCTGGTTAGCAGCTCCACAAAAAATCCAGGAACCATTTTAGGATCCTGGATTTTTTGCTATTTATATTAAAAAATTGGAGATAGGGGGATAGGCAGATGGCGAGTGCAATTTTTGTCGGCAATGGTTTGAACCGTTGTTATCCGGTCTTACATTCCTGGGGCGGTATGTTGGACAGCCTGGCGGAACGGCTAGGGGTGACAGGGAAAAGCAACGCCTCCTTTTCCATGGAATTCGAGCGCATCGCGAATGCTGCGTTAAAATCCCGCTGCTTTACGGGGGATAGGGCATTTTGGCAAATGAAATCCGATATTGTGGGGCCCATGCTGGATCCCCAGAAAAAGCCGCAGCTGCTTCAGAAGCGCTTGATGGATTTGCCGGTCCAGGAGATCCTGACGACCAATTACGACTATATGCTGGAATATGCGGCGGACCCTCATTTTTTCGAACATGGGGTAAAGTCCGGGAGTGCGGAAATCCGGTATAGCCTTTTCCGCAAGCAGGCCGCCGGCGGGAAGACCATCCGCCACATCCATGGGGAGGCAAAGGCCCCCTCGTCCGTCTGCCTGGGGTTTGAACATTATGCAGGCGCCTTGGAAAAGTTGCGCAGCCTGTTGCTTGCGCATGAAAAGGGTGCAAGGGATGTGGTGTTGTTTAATCTTCTGCGGGGAGATCGGGAAAGCACAGGCAGCTTTGCAGAGCTCTTTTTTACCCATGACCTATTTTTTGTGGGATATGGTTTGGACCGGGTGGAGATGGACGTTTGGTGGCTGTTGACCTACCGGGCTTTTTTGATGAATGCCAATTACCGTGGAATGGCTCCTTTTGTAAAAAATCGGATTGTGTTCTATCGGGTGGGAACGGAGACGGAAAGCTTTTTACAATTATGTTCCCTGTTGGACAGTCTGAATGTAGAAGTCGTTTGCATGGAACCGCCGGAAGGAAATTACGAAGCAGGCTATTTACAGATATTAGAAGAGATTCAAGGGCAGCTGTGAAGCTGCCTTTTTTCGAAACCGATCCGGCGAGGGGATGAAGCTGGACCTCCTTGGATGGAAATGGAAAATTTTTGGAAAATACTTGAAGATTCTGGGAGATTCCTGTATAATCATTCTTCGCACGACTTTAAAATTAGGAAGGGACTGTTATTGTGGACGAGATCGAACAAATTTACTCCGGAGAGCTCTACCGGCCGTTTCTTCTTTACTGTGAACGGCATCATTACAAAACCATGGCGGATCTGGCGCGATGCCGGTTTGATCAGCTGGCGGCCTCGGAGGGCCTTCCGCCGCGCTTGGTGAGCCGGATTAAGACGATGTTCCTGATGTATGTCAAACAGCATACGGAGGCGTTCTTGATCGACCGTAGGGCGTCCAGGCCGGCTGCAACGCAGCAAAAGGCGCAAACAACCTCCAATTTGGAAGGGGAACTGGAGAACTTCTTTAAACAAAATCCAGACCGTTTGATCCGTATGCCGGAGGTCACAAAAGCACTCAGCGGAAAGGTGAAGCGCAGCGAGGTATTGGACATCTTGGAGCGTTCCGATTGGTGCAAAGTGGTGGATGGGACCACCTTCTTCTATTCTTCGGGATGTTGATCGATTCCCACACAGAGAGCTGTTTTGGCTCTCTTTTTTCTTTTCTGCGCAAGTGCTGTTGCGCAACGAAGAGGCCCTCTTTCCAAAGATTGGGAAAGAGGGCCTCAGGCGCCGGTGCTTATGTTTGGGATTCGGGCCTTGTAGGAGGATAGAAAGAAGGGAAGAAGGAGTCCGGCGATTCTTTAAAGCGTTTTACAAGGTCGTCTTGGAGCGTCCCAGCGGCCTTCGGTTTGCGCATCCACGAAGGTTCCGGGTTTTCTTTTGGGTTCATACAGTGGTACACATTCATTTTTACAACCATGTTTCACACCTCCATCCATAGTTTATTCGGCAGGGATGGATTGGTGTCCAAAACGAACAAAAGGAGAGAAAGGGGAAACGATCTATGAAGCGTTATTTTTTCAGGGAGCACAAATGGGACGCAGTAAACGGCCTGTTTGGCGGGCAGAAGGACTTTGATCCACGCCGTTATGAAACGTATGAGGAATTGGAGGTTGTACAACAGGACGACGGCCGTTTCTCGGTATGGGGGAATTTTGCAGAGGACACGGACCTGTTGCGGGATACCCGCAAGGACACACAGGGGCTTTTCGCCGCAGTTGCGGCTCTCGCGGACGAAGTGGTGGTCGAAGAGGGTTGACGGGCATTTAAACAGGACCAGTTTCACGGAGAAGTTGGATTTTTTCCATAGTAGCGTGGTACTGTTGGAGCTGTTCCCGCAATACGGCCAGCTCAATCTTCGAATCTTGGTCCGCAGCGGATAAAAAGGAATCCTCCATCAGATGGATGTTCCTGGCACAGCGGAATTCCATCTGGTGCAGCGCCTCACAAATGTTTTCCAAGTCGGCGTTGTTTAGCAGCATCACCATACCTCCTTTTCAGACAGATTTGTCGTTAGTATGTCCGGCATGGAGAAGAATACTGCAATTGCTTGTATGAACAGGGCCATTTTGACCGAGACTTGAAGGATAAGGAAGGTGTTATCCATGAAATGGCTCAGTCAAATGGAACGCAAATTTGGGCGCTATGCAATACCGCATTTGATGTATACCCTGTCTGGAATCATGTTGGCCGTGTACTTGATCGACCTCTTTTTTCCCGGCACGCCGATGCAGTCCCTGCTGGCTTTGGACATGGATCTAGTCGCGCGGGGACAGATTTGGCGTTTCCTGACCTTTCTCTTTTTACCGCCTTCCAGCTCGCCGCTGTGGGTCCTTTTGAACCTTTATTTTTATTGCCTGTTGGGAAATGCGTTGGAGAAGGAATGGGGCACGTTTCGCTTGAATTTATTCTATCTGAGCGGAATTCTCGGGAGCGTTTTGGCCGCGCTAGTCACCGGCTACGGCGTGAACCGATATTTAAACTTGTCGCTGTTTTTGGCGTTTGCAGCGCTCTACCCCAATTTTGAATTGCTACTGTTCTTTGTCGTTCCGGTCAAAGCGAAATATCTGGCGGTGATCGATCTGCTTTACAGTGCCGGTTCGTTTTTCTATGGGGATTGGGCATCTAGAGCCGCCATCCTGATGTCCTTGCTCAATGTCCTGCTCTTTTTCGGTGCGGCTCTCTTCCATTGGGTCAAACGAAAAGCAGATTACTGGATCATGCGGCGGAATTTCCGGAAATATCACTGGTAAAGGCAAGTTTTGGAATTCTTGTATAAAATCGGTTGCGCAATTCTGGCCTTTGGTGGTATAATCTGTTTGAATCTTATAGAAAATGTGAGGAGGCGTTTTATGAAACGGGTTTTCTGTCTGTTGCTGGCGGCAAGTCTCTTTTTGCTCACCGGTTGCTTTGGAAAAAGTGAAGGGGAAGAGACTTCTTCCGAAAATCCCGCGCCTACGTCCTCCACGGTGGGAGAAGGGGATTCCAGTTTCATTCCTGCGTCTTTGCCACCATTGCCGGATGTACATCTGACGATTGGAAAGATTGTCAACATCATTGAGGGGAGTTATGCCAACGTGCGCAGCGCCCCGGACCAAAACAGCGAACCGATTGGACGTGCATACCCAGGGGACGCTTTCCTAGTGGACCCGCTGGGGAGTTCTGGCGACTGGGTCAAAGTTACCTATGAGGGGCAGAGCGGCTTTATTTTTCAGGCATACATTTCTGTAGAGGAATAAAGCAGGACAGGCTCTTGAAGCAATAGGAGCTTTGCCGACAATACAAAAGAGGCATTCCTACAATAAGCACTTTTCGGAGTGGCGCAGGGCGAAAGCGGCGCTGTTCCATTTTTCCTGGAAGAGATCGCGCCTGCAAAACAGCATATAGCGGTCCTTCTGATCGAAATTAGCAATCCCCCTGATGTAGTTCATTCTGCTACATCAGGGGGATTTTGCGATGGGCGTATTTTTTTGAGTTTGTTTGATAAATCAGGGACGGATGGCTTCGGCAAAACGGGTGAAGTTCCGCTCCCCGAAGAATTGTTCTTCCCAGACTTTGCGGCAATTGGCGCGCAGGGCCTGCCGTTGTTCCTGTGGAAGGCGGGAGAACGCCACAATTTGCTCTGCCAAAACATTTGGTGCAAACTCCATGGGAAGCAAAAAGCCGGTTTTGCCGTCTTGGACAATCTCGGAGGTACCGCCGACGTCGGTGGCAATGGCCGGGATCCCAAAGGAACACGCCTCCATGATGCTGACAGGAAGCCCTTCCGAGCTGCTGGTGTTGATAAAGAGGTCTGCGGGGTGTTGCTGATAATAGCGCATGAGCGCCTCGTTTTGAATGGGCCCGGCAAGCTGGCAGTCCATAAAACTGAGATGCTCCTTCGCATAGGCTTTTAAGGCGTCGAGGCCGTCCCCGCCGCCGAAGTGCGTCCAGTGCAATTTGAGGCCGCTGTCCTCCAAGAGGGATAGGGCTTGCGCCAAAAGCTCTACGCGTTTCACTGGGGAAATATGGCAGCAGCTCACGATATGCAGCTCGTCCCCTTGCGGCTCCGGGGAGAGGCCGAAATCGCGGGTGCCGAGGTATGCGGTCTCCACCTTTGTCTGGTAAGCGGGGTAGCTTTTTTTCAGAAGGTTACTCCCGTTGGCGGAGCAGGGGTAGACGCGGTCCAGATGCTCCAGCAGATAGGGGCGCAGCGGGAGATAGCCGGTTGCGTTGCGGTCCGCATAAAGGTCGTACCGGTGCGCACGGCTGACGGCCCGTTTTGCCTTTGCCCCGCAGTGGTCCCGCAGTCGGACGACGGCAAGCGCGATGTCGTAGAACCAGTAGCTGTAAAAGGTCACGCCGTCGTATTGCTCTAAGTTGCAATCGGCCAGTTTTTCGGCCACTGCACGGTAGACGGCTTCAGATTTAGCCAAAAAGTAGGTCAAAAAGCCCCGGCGCTTCAGGGAGCCTTTGACGGCGGCGCGCTCTTCCGGGCCGGCGTATCCACGGCAATTGGTAAACGGCAAATAGGAGAGCGCCGCTCCCGGCAGCGCCCGTTTGATGCGGGAAGCAGGAATGTGTAAAATGGTAGCGTTGGCTGGGACAGAACGGGTTTGTTCCGGTGCATCGGAGGTGCTGGTAGCGGCGATGACGAGGCGGTCAAAGGCCTTGGCCAGCAGGGGAACCTCGTCCTCGATAAATTCTTCCCCCTTGTCAAAGGGGTAGGTTTTGGTCAGGAGAACCAGACAGGTCTTCATGAACAATGCCTCCATTCAAGATCTATGCAAGGTTTGTCACGCTTCCAATGTTTAAGCGTACGGTGTGGATCGGCGTTTTATTGCCCCGCAGGGCTTCGTCTTTTCCTCTGACTATAGTATACTATAATCAAAGGAAAATCAAAGGCTTTCTACTTGCCCTCCCTGGGGCAGGATGGTATAATTTGTACAATCAATATGGAAAATAGAGAAGGGATGATTCCCCGGAAAGAAGGCTTTGCCATTCATGAAATTGCTGTATCTCACCTTCCAGGAGGACGCGCCGCTCTACCTCGGCGTTACACGGAAGATTCGCGGGCAGGCGTCCGCGTTTCAAAAGCTTGGCTATGAGGTGACTTATACCCTGTGGCGGGAGAAGACATTTTGTTTCTGCGGTGAGGACCGCCACGAAGTACAGATCGGGCCGGGCCGCGTGATGAAGCAGTTTTTCCAAATTGCAGCGGACTATGTGGCTGCGCACCGGTTCGACGTCCTGTATATCCGCCTGGACCGGATCAGCTTTGATGTGATTCATCTTTGCAAAGCCGCCCGAAAAGCTGGAACCCGGCAGATCGGGGTGGAAATCCCCAATTATCCCTATTTGAAAGATTACGCGCGAAACATTCAATACGCCAAGGGGATCAAAGCGGGCGCAACGACAGCGGCCAAGATTGCGGCCAATATTGCAGCGGACCGCCTCTCCGGACTCTCTTTAAAGGGGCTAGTCGATGGCGTTGTGCTCTATGGGAACCATGCAGACCACTTCTTCGGTGTAAAAGCAATCAATGCGGACAACGGCATCGATACGGATTCCATCCCGGTGGTTGCGCCGAAGCCGGAAGGGGAACCCATCACTATGTTGGGGGTGGCCGGGACGCTGTGGTGGCAGGGATACGACCGCATCCTGCGCGGCATGCAGGCGTACCGGGCGTCCGGCGGGCGTCATCCGCTGCGCTTTGTGCTGGTGGGCGGCGACCGCACCGAAATGCCGGGATTCCTGGCGCAAGTGAAATCCCTTGGCCTGACGGAGGACGTGCTGTGCCCGGGCTTTCAAACGGGTGACGAGCTGAACCGCACCTACCGTACAGCGGATGTGGGGATTTCCACACTGGGATGCTACCGGCGTGGGTTGACCCGCTGTTCCTCGCTGAAGGCGAGGGAATATGCCGCGGCGGGATTGCCGTTCCTCTACGCATATGACGACGACAGCCTCACCGGTAAGGAGCCGTTCGCGCTCCGTGTGCCGAATGACGATACACCGGTGGATATGGAGCAATTGATTGCATTCGTTGAGCGCTGTAGGCGGCAGGCGGATTGCAGCAGACAAGAACGAACATTTGCAGAAGAACAATACGATTGGAAGGCGATGATGCAGCGCATCCTTGCGTTCCTCGGTGCATAAGGGAATCGGAAAGGAGGCTTTTACGTGCCGAAGGTCAGTGTGATTGTACCGGTTTACAATGTGGAAGACTATTTGGAACAGTGCGTAAAAAGTATTTTGTCCCAAACTTTAGAAGATATAGAGGTTTTGCTTGTAAACGACGCTTCGACGGACGGGTCGTTGAAGGTTGCCCGCTCCTTTGAAACGGACAAGCGGGTGCGTGTCCTGGAGAAACCCCACGGCGGGTTAGGGGATACGCGCAACTATGGTGTGGCGCGCGCTACGGGCGAGTACCTCGCCTTTATCGATTCCGATGACTGGGTGGACCCGGAAATGCTGGAAACCGTCTATGCGGCGGCAAAGGAGCAGGAGGCCGACCTGGTGGTGTTTAACTATATGCGCGAAAACCTGATCGATGGGGAGAGCCGCGCGTGCAGCGTGCCATTGCAGGCGGGCGAGTCGGATGAAGAGCGCAACCGGGCATTGTTGGAAGAATTGATCGGCCCATCGGTGAGCGGGAGTTCCTGGCGCACCACGGAGATGCTGGGCTGTGCATGGCGCAGGCTCTACCGGCGTGCCTGGTTTGTGGAAAATCATCTGGCGTATTTCAATGAGCAGGAGATCATGCTGGAGGATCTGCCGGTGTCCATTATGGCGCATACATTGGCCAAGAAGATCGTCTTTGCCAAAGGCGCTTATTATCACTACCGTTACAACCCGGAGTCCCTCAGCACCCGTTACCGTCCGCACAAGATGGAAATGATGACGAAGTGCTACCAGGTTGTGCAGAAATTTCTGAAACAACAGGGGATGGATAAGCAATACCGGGAACGCCACTTGGCTTGGCTGCTCCGCAATGCAGCGCATTCTGCGCTGGTGAACTGCTTCAGCCCGCACAACCCTGCGGACGCCAAGCAGCGCAAGGCGGAGGTGAAGGGGATCTTGGAGACCCCGCTGTTAAAAGAAGCGGCGGCTTCTTCCTATCTGTTGGGCGGGAATCGGTCCGATCAATTGATCTTGCGGGTGATCCGCACGGGGAATCCGTCGATGGTCTATGCATTTTATCGCTTCTATAGCCATATGCTGTTCCGTGATACGCAAAAAAAATAACCGGAGGAGGGGTCGTCATGTCCCAGAAAAAACAGGTGCTTTTTATCAATTACAGTTTGCACAGCGGTGGGATTGAGAAAAGCCTGGTGACATTGCTCTCTCTGTTCGATTTTACAAGATATGACGTTGATTTGCAGCTTTTTGCCAATGAAGGGCTTTTTTTAGAGCGCGTTCCGCCCCAGGTGAACTTGCTTCCGCCCCTTTTCCCGGCAGAGTATAAGCTGAATATCCGCAAAGCGCTGTTTGCCTTGGTAAAGAGCGGCCACCCGCTGGCAGCGGTCTGCCGCTTGCTGGTGACCTTTGCAGGGAAAACCCCTGGGGGGATGGGGGACCGTTTGGCGCGCATGTGGAAAATTGAAAAGCACTTTGTGCATCCGGCCCGCAAAGAGTACGATGCAGTGGTGGCCTTTATGGAGGGGCAGCCCATCTATTATGCGGTCACCAAGGTGCAGGCCAAGCGGAAGATTGGGTTTATCCACGGGGACTACAACGCTATGGGGTTGAGCCAGGACTTCGACCGGTCCTATGTGAAGCAGCTGGACGCACTATGTACGGTCTCAGAGGGCTGTAAGATGGCGTTAGAGGATAATTTTCCGGAGTTCCGGGAGAAATTCCATGTGGTCTATAACATCCTTTCCGCGCAGTTCTTGCGGAAAATGGCGGAGGCGCCCGCGGATTTTGGGGACCGCTATTCGGGCAGCCGTGTGTTGTCCATTGCGCGCCTCTCCGTACAGAAGGGGTTAGACCTCGCCTTGCCCGCGGTTGCTTCCCTTCGCGAGAAAGGGCTGGAATTCCGCTGGTATATCATCGGTGTCGGTCCCGAGGAGGCCGCTTTGCAGGAGCAAGCGCGCTCCCTTGGAATCGAACAGGACGTCTGCTTCCTGGGGGAACAGGCGAATCCTTATCCGTTTCTGCGGGCTTGCGACGTGTATTTGCAGCCGTCGCGCTTTGAAGGGAAGTCCATTGCCGTGGACGAGGCAATGGTGTTGTGCAAGCCTATTTTGCTGACGGATTTCTCCACAGCAGCGGATCAGGTGACCTCCGGGGAAAATGGCTTGATCGTCCCCATGACGCCGGAAGGGATTGCGGAAGGCCTGGAAAAGCTGTTGACCGACGGAGAGCTGCGGCAGCGCTTCCACGACGCCTTGGAAGCAGAGGACTATACAAACGAAAACGAGATCGAAAAGGTATATTCACTGATCGGCTCGGAATAAACATAATTGTTTCCAATAGAAACAATGAACGATGGAAAGGAAGCGCCCTTTTGGACGCATCGGGGAAAGGTTATGCTTTTAAAAGATTTACTGGAAGGGTTGGAGTATCAGAGTTCCGGCAGTACGGAGTTGGAAATCTCCGATCTCATTTATGATTCGCGCAAGGCAAAGCCTGGATGTGCGTTTATCTGCCTGTGTGGGGCGAACGCAGACGGCCATCGCTATGCACAGCAGGCGGTAGAGGCAGGAGCCGTGGCGGTGATAGCGCAGCATGGGGTGGAGGTATCGGGGGCCACCGTCGTATTGGTGGAGGATACCCGCTATGCGCTTGCCGTGCTCTCTGCGGCGTATTTTGGGCATCCCGCGAAGGATCTGCGTGTTGTGGGCCTTACGGGGACGAAAGGAAAGACCACCACCTCGTATATGATCCGTTCCATTTTGGAGGATGCAGGGATCAAGACCGGCTTGATCGGCACCATCGGTACGGTGATTGGCGATCGGGTAATTAAGACGGAGAACACAACGCCGGAGTCGTATGAAGTGCAGAAGTCCCTCCGCCGGATGGCGGACGAGGGGTGTGGGGCGGCGGTGATCGAAGCTTCCTCCATCGGCCTGCGGGATCACCGGGTATCCGGTTTCACGTTTTCCATCGGCTTGTTTACGAATTTTTCGCCCGACCATATCGGCGGAAATGAACATAAGAGTTTGGAGGAGTACCGCGCATGTAAGGCGATGCTGTTCCGCCAGTGCGAGCTGGGGATCGTCAACATCGACGATGAAAATTGGAAGGCCATCACAGAAGGGCACACCTGCCAATTGGAGACCTATGGTTTCCATCCGGAGGCGCAGCTGCGTGCCAAAGGGGAGCGCTTACTCTCCCGCCCCGGCTATTTAGGGGTGCATTTTGAATTGGAGGGACCCTATCGGTTCGGCGTGGATGTGGATATCCCAGGGCATTTCAGCGTGTATAACGCGCTGGCAGCCATCGCGGTTTGCCGTCACTTCGGCGTAACCGAGGAGAACATCCGGCGCGGTTTGAATGCGGTCAAGGTGAAAGGGCGTGTGGAGCCGGTCAAGGTGCCGGGAAATTATACGCTGTTGATCGATTATGCGCACAACGCCGTCAGCATGGAGAACATCCTGGAAACGCTGCGGGAATATCATCCAAACCGGCTGATCTGCCTGTTTGGAGCGGGCGGCAACCGGGCGCGCTCCCGCCGGTATGAAATGGGGGAGGTCAGCGGGCGGCTGGCGGACCTTTCCGTAGTGACCGCCGACAACTCCCGGTTTGAGGATGTCATGGACATTATCTCGGATATCGAAGTGGGGCTGCACAAAACAGACGGGAAGTATATCGTGATCCCGGACCGCAAAGAGGCCATCAAATATTGCATGGACCACGCGCAGGAGGGGGACATTATTGTCCTCGCTGGCAAGGGACATGAAGATTATCAGGAGATCAAAGGGGTCAAATACCATCTGGACGAACGGGAAGTCGTTGCGGACATTTTAAAAGAGGAAGGGTTGTCCTGAATTTGGAACGCCCTAGAACATCCAAGAGAAAAGGAGGCAGAACCATGAAGATGACGGTGGAAGAAATTCGTAGAGCCTGTGGAGGGAAACTTCTGTGTGGGGACCCGGAAGCGGTTGTGACTTCTGTGAGCACCGACAGCCGGAAAATAGAGCCCGGCGCACTGTTCGTCCCCATCAAAGGGGAACGGACCGATGCGCATGCATACATCACGGCGACATTTGCGGCCGGCACGGTGGCAACCCTGACAGAAGAACATACGGAGATGGAGGATTCCCATGCTTGGATCCGGGTCCCCAATACCCTTTCCGCGTTGCAGCTGATCGCCACCGCATACCGCCAGCGGTTTTCAATCCCGGTGGTCGGCGTGACGGGAAGCGTCGGGAAGACGACGACGAAAGAGATGATCGCGCTTGCCCTTTCTGCGGAAAAGAAGGTTATGCGTACGGAAGGAAACCACAACAGCCAGGTCGGATTGCCGCTGACGATGTTCCGTCTGGAGCCGGAGCATGAGGTCGCTGTTGTGGAGATGGGGATGAGCGATTTTGGCGAAATGAGCCGTCTGGCGGAGATCGCAGCGCCCAATTGTGCGGTGATCACCAATATCGGGATTTCCCACATTCAGCAGCTCAAAACACAGCAGAACATCCTGGGGGAAAAGCTGCATATCATTGACCGTTTTCAGGAGGATTCTGTCTTGTTTTTGAACGGAGACGACCCCATGCTGGCGGGCTTGCGGGGAAAGCTCCGGGTAAAAACGCGGTACTTTGGGATGCAGCCATGGTGCGATGACCGCGCCGAACAGATCGCTTTCCACCCCAATGGGGTCCGGTTTGTCTTCCGAACAAATGGGATTGCACAGGAAGTGGATCTGCCCGTTTTGGGGCTGCACAATGTGACGAACGCACTGGCCAGCCTTGCGGTGGCACATTCCCTTGGAGTGGATTTGGAAAAAGCGGCCAAAGCCCTGCAGGAATATCAGCCCCTTGCCATGCGGCAGCAGCTGCACCGCCATAAGGGGATCACGGTCATCGACGACTCGTACAATGCAAGCCCGGATGCACTCAAAAGCAGCTTGGATATGCTGGAAAACCTGCGGGAACAGGATGGGCGTTGCATTGCGGTCCTGGCGGATATGCTGGAGCTTGGTGCCCTGGAGCACCGCGCGCATTTTGAGGTGGGCGCTTACGCAGCCGGAACCGGCGTGGATGCATTGGTGACGGTTGGAACGCGTGCGGCGGCCATTGCAGAAGGAGCGCGTTCTGTCAAACCGGAAATTCCCTGCCATGTTTGCGCTTCCAATGAGGAAGCGGTAGAGGTCTTAAAGGGGCTTCTTCGCTGCGGGGATGTTGTTTTAGTAAAGGGGTCCCGCGGGATGCACACCGATGAAATTGTGAAAAAGCTCTTGGAATATCTTGGCTAAGGGACTTTGCCCTGCCGTTTTACCGCCGGTAACATTTTTGTTACTTTTTAGTTCGAGAAAACCTGCGTAAAAGATGGATTCTTCCCGTCTTTTGCGCAGGTTTTTATATGTTTTTGAGGATTTTCTCCCTCCAACTGGTTACAATTTGTAATTTTTTTTCATGAAAGGGCTTGTCATCCAGTATAATCTGTGCTATACTGTAACCAATTTGTTACAGATTGTAATTTGTATGTAAAAATTGTTACATACTCGAATAAAACGGACAAGCTGTTTCCGCGGGAAGCGGCAGAAAATTGGAGGGGTTACCATTGAATCGGATAAACCGGAAATTTTTGCTTTTCTTTACGTTGCTGTTTGCAGCGCTGACGATTACAGCATCGTTTGGACACAGTGTGACGGCGCAAGCAGCGGAGGAAAAAACCGGCGTGTGTTTGGCGGATCATGTCCTTTTAGCATATAAGAATGGCTGGAAATACCGCAGCGGTTGCTATGGACAGTTCGTGGGAAATAAGCGTGCGAGCGATTGTTCCGGTTTGATTAAATCCTACCTTTGGTGGCAGGGAGAGGGCCAGAATCCAAATCCGGGATCGATGTCGGTGGCTGGCAGCTCCGGTGCGATGCTCCAGAGTGCCGAGGTTTCCGGAGACATCAATTACAATGATCCTTCCTCTCTTCCGCGTATCCACGGCTTGATCCTCTATCAGCCTGGCCATGTAGGGGTTTATGTTGGAAACAATATGGCGATTGATAATCGAAGCTCCGGGGAAGATATGAAATATGAAGAGGTCTTCGGGCGTAGAAACATCAAGTGGACAAAGTGGTTTAAGCTTCCCCAGATTACATATCCGACGACGGGATGGGCTACATATGATGGGGACAAGTACTATTATGAAAACGGACAATATGTGATCAACACGATCCGCATTATTGATGGTATTTCTTATACATTCGGTGAAGACGGAAAGATTGTAGAGCAAAAGCCATATGTCGCTTCATAAAGGGAGGGAATAATCCTCTGCAAAGAGAATCTCTTTGCAGAGGATTATTTTGTTTTGCATTGTTTCAACAAAGTACCGGTTGTTTTTTATCTTCCATTGTTTGAATCATATGTCAAAAATAGGTTTTCATAAAAATATGAATAAATTTTAAAAAAGGATTGCCCTAGTTTGTCCACTTTTGCAATTTTTTGTCGTTGTTAATAGATGTATCAATTTTAAAGGAGGCAGTTCCTATGTTTAAGAAATTCGCAGCCGTATTTTGCGCATTCTGCATGATTGCCAGCGTTGGTACCAACGCGATGGCCGTGGCAGAAGTGCAGCCCGATGAAGTAAGCGCGATTGAGATCCAGCCCCGCTACACTTACGCAGACTATGTAGACAGTTGGCTGGATGTCAGCGGAGGCACCGCTTATGTAGAGGCGGAAGCGGCAGGTAAGTCCAATGTAACCAGTATCCGTTTGACTGTTACGCTTCAAAAGAAGAGCGGCAGCAGCTGGTCGTCTGTCCGCAGCTGGACAGAGTCGGATTCCAGCGATTTTGTAAGCCTCTCCAAGGAGTTGTCCGTTTCTTCCGGAACGTATCGTGTGAGAGCAACAGCCGTCTTCAACGGTTCTGAAACGGTCACGGTTTATAGCAACACAGCACCGTAAGCTACCGATCTTTTATTTAAGACCGTCTAACGGATTTTGGATCAAAATAATTCCATGCGGATTGTTTTGATGGTGTCTTTCCAGCCGCGGGACTACAGTGGCTGGAAAGTGGGTTTCTGTTTTGTACCAGCGGAGCAAGCTCCGTAAAATCTTGCCTACATGCATTTACCAATACAACCAAACGAGAGGGCCGCCCTTCCCCGGGCGGTCCTAGTTTTTTGTCATAAATAATATAAAAAATACCGCTGTAGCGTTTTAACACTACAGCGGTATAGGTCTTTATGGGTGAATTTTTATCGATTGCCGATCATATAATTCAGGAACATGCTCTCATCTTCCGGATTTTCCACCTTCAACTCAGCGGAAACCTTGGAGCTTTTTGCTCCATCCAAGAGAGCCCGAACACCATACAACTGGCACAGCTTGCTTTTCAGGTTGAGGGTGTTTCCATCCTCTGTTACCAAATATACATTTCCTTGTGCTTTATCGAGAAGGTCAAGAAGCTTTTGAATATCGATGTCGTAAAGTTTCATAGTTACTCCCTCCAATGAATTTATAACTTGGGTCTATTATACCATGTAAACTACAGAATTACAATGTGAATGATAGACAAGATTCCAAAGGTTAATCCGCCATTATGTCTTAGTCCACCCACTTACTTTTGCGCAGCGGGACATCCAATAACGGCAAAACATTTCTTCATCTTCTTTGTCTTCAACGATAATTTCAGGAGAGATTTTGTTATCTTTTGAATCCTCGAGCAGCATCTTAATGCCATACAGCTGTGCCAGTTTGCTGTTCATTCCAAAAGAGACGCCCTCTCCCGTAACTAGATAAATGTTCCCTTTTGCATGTTCAAGCAGGTTCACAAATTCACCCACGCTAATGTCGTATAGTTTCATGTTTCCCTCCTTGTAGTTTACATAAAGGATTATATCATACATGTTGCATAATTGCAAGCCTAATTCTTTGTACAATATTTAAAATCCTGTAAAAAATTGGTAAAGGAATTGTGTATTATTGAGAGATAGGCTCCCACTTGCACACTTTTGCTTCATTGGGTTAAAGTATGCGGGCAGCGCCAAGCATGCTACAGGATTCTTTCGATACGTTATCAAAAGGCGAGAAAAACGGGTAATCACATTCACTTCTTGTCCTTGTAGCACATAAGATGGAGTGGCGTTTTTTATAATCAGTAAAGGAGAGAGTTTTCATGCCATCAATTGTTTATACAGTAAGAGAGGGAGATACCCTTTGGAATATCGCAAAAGCTTATGGCACGACTGTCAACGATATCGCCCGATATAATGGAATTGTCGAAACCGATGTGATTTATCCTGGACAGAGACTGCGGATTTTTGTCCCGGAGGAGAGCACACCGAAATGGTATGTCGTCCGTCCCGGTGATACCTTGACAAAAATTGCGGAGAAGTTTGGGACAACAGTGCAACGCTTGATGTGGCTCAACGATATTTCCGACCCGAATCTGATCTATCCGAGGCAGAGGCTGCGGATCCGTCCGTAAGTGCTTTTACGGCGGCTAGACATAGAAAATCCCCGCTCCATAGATCCTGATGGGGCGGGGTTCTCCTTTAAGAGTTTTTAGAATACGGGTAAACCTTTTCACTTAGCGGTGTACGGCATTCGCCTACCGAGGCAGAGTTTTGGCTGTACAACATTACAATTTCCCACATATCACGGATGAACGTGCGGTACTCTTCCTCAGTAATTGGCTTTGGCCAGCTTAGGATCAACAGCTGATGCGGCGTACAACCCTTTTGATAGGAGGGATGAATATAATAATATCCGTTGTAGTGAAAGCCCAGCCGCTCGTAAAAGCTTTTTCTCCGAATGGATATGTCGTCGATCGGCGGGTCGATCTCTAAAACGATCTTTTGGTTCCGTTTGCAGAATTCTTCTAGGCACCGGGAACCGATACCGCTACCCCGTAGGCTAGGTTCAATGGCAAGATGCTCAATATATTGAAATCCGCTCAATTCCCAATAAAATATTAAGCCGCAAAACTGTTCCCCCTCCCAGATGGTTTCACAGAAAAACCTTGGGTCAGCTAGCGCACGGATGTGGTCATCCAGGGAACGCTGTTCCTTCTCTGGGAAACTCACCTGATATAGAGAAAATGCCTTTTGAAATATGTCGTCCTTTTGGTCCATGTGCCGGATAAATTTCATAATATTCTCGTCCCTTCTATGTTGATGGATTAATTTCTTCATATGGTTTTGGAGCAGACCATTTCCATTCTAGCATATGCCTTGTAAAAAGTCACGGTTCCATGTTTGAAAGGGGAGAGAATCCTTGGCCGTTTAAGAAAAATGGAAGAAAACGCCAATTGATATCAATTCAGAAAATCAGACACGGCGGCAGCCGCCTTGCTTTGCTAAACAGAGAAAAATTTACATATTGTTAATTAAATACTGATGGAGGATATAGTAGAATACTAACGAGTCCAATTTATAGAATTTCGAATGAAAATCGAAAAAACGCGGCGAGGTTCCCTTTGAAATTGGCACGTGGATAGCGGGCTTTGCTTGCAGGTAAAATGCCTATAAGGGGGTGGCCTTGTGTTTGGATATGTCCGGCCTCAGAAGTCTGAGTTACGTGTGCGCGAATATGAAGCATATCGGGCGGTTTATTGTTCGTTATGCCGGCAGCTTGGAAAGAGCTATGGGATGTTCGCAAGAATGACGCTCAGCTATGACTGTACCTTTTTCGCATTGTGGCTGATGGCGCTGCACAAGAAATGCTTGGGTTTTCGAGAAGGGCGTTGCGTGGTGAACCCGCTCAAGAAATGTGGAGCTTGTATAGGGGGGGAAGACGAACTCCGTCTGGCTTCTGCGTTATCGGTGATTATGGTTTACCAAAAGGTGCGGGATAATATTGCAGATGACCGTTTTTTAAAGCGTATGAAGTCCTACATGGTACTCCCGTTTGTCTCCCAAATGCGCAGGAAAGCCGCAAAGGACTATCCGGAGCTGGACAAGATCGTGGCCTTGGCGATGATGGAGCAGGCGGCTGCGGAACAAAATCCAGGGCAGAGTATTGACTTTTATGCAGAGCCGACCGCGAAGATGATGGAGCAGGTTTTCGCCTTTGGTGCGGCTGCCCCGGAACTGAGCCCCGAGGACCGTCTTGTGCGGCAGGCGGGGTATTTTTTAGGCCGCTGGGTCTATATTATAGATGCGGCGGACGATTTGGAAAAAGATTTATATGAAGGAGCATTTAACCCTTTTATCATTAAGGAGCAGTTGCAGCCCAACTGTCCGACGGAACGGCTGAAAGAAGTCAAAGAGGAAGCAAACCGGATTTTAAATGCGACGCTTTCCCAGCTGATCGCAGCAGTCAACTTGATGGACCTTGAGCAGCTCGGCGCGATTGTTTCCAATGTGATGTTTCTCGGCTTGCCGGAGATGCAGCGAGCAATCCTGTTTGAGAAGGAGAAAGAAAAGCATGTCTGACCCGTATAAAATTCTTGGGGTACCTCCCACTGCAACGGACGATGAGGTCAAAAGTGCTTACCGGGCACTGGCAAAAAAATATCATCCCGATAATTATGCCGGCAGCCCTGTTGCAGATCTCGCGGATGAGAAGATGAAGGAGATCAACCAAGCGTATGACACAATTATGGCCCAACGCAAAGGACGCACAACAAGTGGTGCGCAGCAGACGGGGTGGGGTTATACAGGATATTCCTCCTATGCCAATCCTAGGTCCGGTTTTAATGATGTGCGAAACTTGATTATGACCGGCCGGATTGCGGATGCAGAGCAGATTTTGAATGGTGTCCCTGCGGAAGGGCGCGATGCAGAATGGCATTTTCTGAAAGGGACCGTATTGTATAAACGCGGCTGGATGGAAGAGGCATACAATCATTTTTCAAGCGCCTGCCAGATGGACCCCAATAATATGGAGTACCGGGCGGCAATGAATCAGGCGATCAACCAACGCAATGGCGTTTACGGCGGATACAACCCGAATGTCCAGACCGTGGGTGGTTGTAGCTTTTGTGATATTTGCGCAACGGCAATTTGCTGTGATGCTTGTTGTAATCCGTATGGTGGGGGCGGCTGCTGTTGAGAAACAATACCATAAAGCTGGCGTTCAGCAGTATGCTGGCTGCATTGAGCACGGCGCTGATGTTTATGACCAATTTGTTTCCCGCTGCATCCTATACGCTTCCAGCGATCGCGGGGGCTTTGATGATGCTGACGGTGATCGAACTGGGCAAGAGATGGGCTTGGCCATCGTTTGTAGTGTCGGCTGTATTATCGTTTTTGGTGGTAGCCGATAAAGAGGCGGTCGCGATATTTGTCCTCTTTTTTGGATATTATCCCATTCTAAAAGCAAATTTCGAACAGCTCCCCAAGCGGTTGTTCAGGTGGCTTGCCAAGTTCCTTTTGTTCAATGTAGCGATGGTTGTGGAGTTTTTCCTCTCCATCCATTTGCTGGGCGTGCCGGAGGAAAGCTTTACGGTTTTTGGCGTGTATCTCCCTTGGGTCTTCCTGTTGGTCGGGAATGTGGCGTTTTTGCTGTACGATTATTGCCTTTCCTGCTTAGTCATCGTCTATTGCCAGCGGATGCATAAAAATGTACAACGGTGGCTTAGGCTGAAATAAAGCTTGATTTTTCAAAATTTTGGTCTTAATATAGAGTGGAACCGTTTTCGCCCTGTGGGCGGCGAAAACAGCTCCACTATTTTTTGCATGATTTGTGGAGGTTGCCGTCGTTTTCTGCATGCGATCGGGCGGCAAATCCGATAAAATACACCGCTCGGAGATGGGATTTGAAATGAATAACTTGTTGACCGCCAGAATTCAAAACAAAATGACCAGTTTTTCGAAAGGCCAGAGACTGATTGCAAAATATATACTGGAGCATTATGACAAGGTGGCGTTTATGACAGCTGCCCGCTTGGGTGCTACGGTTGGCGTGAGCGAATCGACCGTAGTGCGTTTTGCCACGGAGATCGGTTACACAGGATATCCGGAGCTGCAGCAGGCCATGCAGGAGATGATCCGGAACAAGCTTACCTCGGTCCAGCGCATGGAGGTTACGGCCAACCGCATCGGGGACAACGATATCCTCGACTCGGTATTCAACCAGGATATCGACATCATCCGGCGGACCATGGAAGAGACCTCCCATGAGAATTTCTATAAGGCGGCGGACGCGATCTCTTCCGCGCGGAAGATCTATATCTTGGGCGCGCGCAGCTCCTTGGCGCTGGCGACGTTCCTTTCGTATTACATGCACCTGCTGTTTGAGAATGTGCTTCTGGTGCAGTCTACCAGCGAGGGGGAAATCTTTGAACAGATGATCCGCATCGATGAAAACGATGTAGTGATCGGAATCAGCTTCCCGCGGTACTCCCGGAAAGCGGTCAAGGCGATGAATTTTGCCCGCAAGCGTGGGGCGAAGGTGGTTGCGATCACAGACAGCACCTTGTCCCCGTTGGCAGAACCTGCCGACTATCTGCTTTTGGCGCGCAGCGATATTGCCTCCATTGTCGATTCCTATTGCGCGCCGCTCAGCTTAATCAATGCCCTGATTGTCACCATTGCCCTGAAAAAGTCCAATGAGGTCAAAAAGGTCTTCCAGAACCTGGAGGACATCTGGGATGAATACGGAGTTTACGAAAAGGTGGATGAACACAAGAGTGAGCCAAACGTATGATGCGCTAGTGATCGGCGGCGGAGCGGCCGGGATGCTCGCCGCAGGGACGGCCGCGGCCCGTGGACTGCGGACCTGCCTGGTGGAAAAGAATGCACGGCCCGGCCGGAAATTGATGATTACCGGCAAGGGCCGCTGTAATGTAACAAACGATTGCGATGTACAGGAGCTGATCGCCTCGGTCCCCTCCAACGGGCGTTTTTTATACAGCGCGGCATCTGCGTTTCCCCCACGGGATGTGATGTCTTTCTTTGAAGCGCAAGGCCTCCCTCTCAAAGTGGAGCGGGGAAACCGCGTGTTTCCGACATCTGACCACGCGGTTGATGTCGTGGATACGTTGATCCGGTACATGAAGCGCAGTGGTGTGGAAATGCTAACCGGGGAAGCCAAACAACTGCTGTTGGAGGATGGCACGGTGCAGGGGGCGGAGCTGCAGGGCGGCGCACGCATTTTGGCCCGGAATGTGTTGGTTGCGTGCGGCGGTGTGTCGTATCCAGGGACGGGCTCCACGGGGGATGGCTATGCGTTTGCACGTCAGGCTGGCCATATCGTCACGCCGCTGCGCCCCTCGTTGGTGCCCTTGGTGGCCGCCGGGACGGACTGTCCGGAGATGATGGGACTGTCGCTGAAAAACACGGCGATCCATGTCTGGGACACGAAAAAAAAGAAAGAGATTTACCACGATTTTGGGGAGATGCTTTTCACGCATTTTGGCCTTTCCGGCCCGATGGTCCTGAGCGCCAGCGCGCACATGCGCGATATGGCGCCTGACCGGTACCGCGTGGTGGTGGACTTAAAGCCGGCGCTGCGCCCGGAACAGCTCGATGCGCGCCTCCAGCGCGACTTTGAAGCGAATAAGAACCGCGATTTTTCCAATGCGCTTTCTGCACTGTTGCCGCGCAAGATGATTCCCGTGATGGTGCGCCGTTCCGGTATTGCACCGGACACGAAGTGTAATCAGATCACCCGCGAGCAGCGGCGTGCTTTTGCGGAGCTTTTGAAGGCATATCCTGTGGAGATTACGGGATTCCGGCCGGTGGAAGAGGCGATTGTCACCTCCGGCGGCGTATCCGTGAAGGAGATCAACCCGAAGACCATGGAGTCCAAGCGTGTGGCGGGGTTGTACTTTGCCGGGGAAGTGATTGACGTAGACGCCTATACCGGCGGATTTAATTTGCAGATTGCTTTTTGTACCGGCCGCCTCGCGGCGAATTCCATGAGTTAGGGAGGATATACGATGATTGCAATTGCCATTGACGGCCCGGGCGGGGCTGGAAAAAGCACGATGGCCCGCGCTTTGGCCAAAGAGCTTGGATATATCTATGTGGATACCGGGGCGCTCTATCGGGCGATCGGCCTGTATATGAGGCGGAAAGGCATCCCCACGACCGACTTTGCGGCGGTTGCCGGAAATCTGGGAGGCGTGGAGGTCCGGTTGGCCTTCCGCGATGGGGAACAGCGCGTGTTCCTTGCGGAAGAAGATGTTTCCGACGCCATCCGTACGCAGGATATTTCGATTGCAGCTTCCAATGTCTCCGCTGTCCCGGAGGTGCGCGCTTTCCTGTTTGACTTGCAGCGGGATCTCGCAAAGAAAAACCATGTGGTTATGGACGGCCGGGACATCGGGACGGTTGTCCTCCCGAATGCACAGGTTAAGATTTTCTTGACGGCTTCTCCCGAAGAGCGCGCCCAGCGCCGCTATTTAGAGCTTCGGGAAAAAGGCTTAGAGGCCGATTATGACCAGGTCCTGACGGAGCTCAAGCAGCGTGATTACGATGATTCCCATCGCGCGGTCGCGCCGCTCGTTCCGGCAGAAGACGCCATTATGGTGGACAGCACCGGTTTAACGCGGGAGCAGGCCTTCCAGCGCCTTTTGCGCACTGTTCAGGATAAGATTTCTTAAAAGGCCGTTCTCCCAGGGAAGACGGCCAAAACAACACCGGGATTTCCCGGAGATCGGTGGTTTGAAAATGAAGCGTACGCCTCTTTATGTATTTGCGAGGGCAATCGCAGAAAAGGTGACCTTTCCGTTTGTGCCCTATACCGTTAAGAATAAAGAACGGTTCCCGAAAGAGGGCAGGGTGGTGATTTGCTGTAACCATTTGTCCAACTCCGACCCCGTGCGCTTATCCTGTTCCCAGAGACGGCAGATTTTTTATATGGCAAAGGCGGAACTTTTTCAATTTAAGCCTTTTGGCTTCATTCTGAAAAAATTGGGCGCGTTTCCCGTGCAGCGCGGCAAGGGGGATGTCGAAGCGATCGACGCCGCTGCGGAGCTGTTGCATGAGGAATGCGCCATAGGGGTATTCATCGAGGGAACACGGTCCAAGGACGGTGAGTTGGGAAAACCAAAAGCGGGTGCCGTGATGCTTGCCTACCAAAACCAGGCCCCGATCTTGCCGGTTTGTATCACGCCGGTCGGCAGTAAAAAGCCCCGGCTGTTTCACCGTACGATCATTTCCATTGGAGAACTTATTCCCTGCGAACAGCTGGGCATTCAAGAGGGTACCGGTGTGGAATTTCGGAATGCCAGCCGGTTGGTGATGGACAAGATCCGGGAATTGCGGGAGCGTGATTTGCGAGAGATGCAGGGATAACGTTCCTCTTTGAGCGTGAGGGCATGTTTACATAGAGCGCAAAGGAGGCCCGGCTATGTCTGTCTATCCATTTTGGAGGAAGCTCTTGGCGCCGGTCGGGAAGTTGCTGTTCCGTTTACAGATAGAGGGGACGGAGAATATCCCAAAGCAGGGGCCGGTCATCCTTTGCAGCAACCACCGGTCGGTCCTCGATCCCTTTTTTATGGCGGTAGCAGTTCCTCGAACGATCCGTTTTATGGCAAAGTCCGAGCTCTTTGCGGATCACGGCCGCTTTGCACGCTGGCTTTTGTACGCCTTTGGCGCATTTCCTGTCCGGAGGGACAAGGGGGATGCGGAATCGGTGCGGACAGCGGTTCACATTTTGCAGGACGGCGGTGTGGTCGGGATTTTTCCGCAGGGCCGCTGTGTGTTCGATGATTCCCCTTTTCAGCCGAAGGCGGGCGCGGTGTTGGTGGCAGCGAAGGCGCAGGCCCCGATTTTGCCGGCCTGCATTTTTTTCAAGGGGCGTATCCGCCCTTTCAAACGCGTTGTAGTTCGGTTTGGGGAAGTCCTTTCGATACAGGCGCTCGACCTTGCGGACGGTTCGCTTCGACATGTACGCGGGGCGGCGGGGCGATTGGCAGAAAAAATTAACGGTTTGCTTGAAAGAAATTGAGCTTTTGCGTTGTATTATCAGTGATGGCGGGAGAGCGTTCCAAAAAGAAGTTTCTTTTTGGAAGGAAAACAGGCTTCTTTTTGGATCGCGCAGAGACGCCTTTTTCCCGTGAAAGGGTTCATAATTGGAGCGGGGCCGGGTAAACTTTTTGTAAGACCGGCCGGACAGGAGGACGGATTTTTGAAGGTAACCGTAGCAAAATCGGCCGGTTTCTGCTTTGGCGTGAACCGTGCGGTTCAGATGGTATTTGCATTGTTGGATGCGGGGAAACGGGTGTGTACCCTGGGCCCGATTATTCATAACCCGCAAACGCTGCAGGAGCTGGAATCCCGCGGCGTCCAAATCGTGGAATCACCGTCCCAGACGCCGCAGGGTGCGACCCTAGTCATCCGCTCGCATGGGGTATCGGAGGCTGTCCTAGAGGAGATCCACCGCTTAGGGATCGCTTATGTGGATGCCACCTGCCCTTTTGTAGCCAAGATTCATAAAATTGTTTCGGAGGCCTCTGCAAAGGGACAAACCGTGCTGATTGCGGGGAATGCCACCCATCCGGAGGTGGAAGGAATTCGGGGCCATTGCCAGTCCTGTTATGTTTTTAAAAATGCAAAAGATTTGGAAGATTTAACGAACAATTTTCCAGATTTAAAAAATAAACCGGCATGTTTTGTCGCACAGACGACTTTTAGCGTGGCGGAATGGGAAAATTGTTTGGAAATCATAAAAAAGGTATATACAAATGCCACAATTTTTGATACAATATGTAATGCTACTGCAAAGCGTCAATCTGAAGCGGTCGAATTGTCCGAGCATTGCGATGCGATGATCGTCATCGGCGGCAGGCAAAGTTCAAACACTGCGAAACTCCGCGATGTTTGTAGGCAGAACTGCACTACATATCTCATCGAAACAGCGGAGGAGCTTCCGCTGTCGGCTCTGAAGGGAGCCGCTTCCGTTGGCATTACTGCCGGCGCCTCAACACCGGCAAGCATTATAAAGGAGGTACTAGTTACCATGTCAGAAATTATTGAAAACGCAGGTGCGAATTCAACGGAGAATGCCGATACGAGCTTTGAGGAGATGCTTGAAGAATCCCTCAAAAGTTTAAATACAGATGAGAAGGTACACGGTGTGGTTGTCGGCATTGCCCCCAACGAGGTCTATGTAGATGTTGGGAGAAAGCAGGCCGGATTTATTCCGGTTGCCGAGCTGTCTGCTGACCCGAATGCAAAACCCGAAGATCTGGTAAAAATCGGCGACGAAATGGACCTCCTGATCATGCGCACCAACGATCAGGAAGGTACGATCATGCTTTCGAAGAAGCGCCTCGACGCAGCAAAGGGCTGGGAAACCGTCGCGGCTGCAGAGGAGAGCCAGGAGATTCTGACCGGTGTTGTAACCGAAGTGATTAAGGGCGGCGTGATCGCTGTGACCAACGGCGTGCGCGTGTTTATCCCCGCTTCCCAGGCAACGGCGTCCCGCAACGATCCTCTGGAGGATCTGCTGAAGAAGGAAGTCCGCTTCCGCATCATCGAGGTCAACCGCAACCGCCGCCGTGCGGTCGGTTCCATTCGTTCCGTCCTCAAGGACGAGCGCAAGGCTCTGGCGGACAAGTTCTGGGAGACCGCAGAGGTCGGCAAGGAGTACACCGGTGTTGTGAAGTCCCTCACCGCTTATGGTGCGTTTGTGGACCTGGGCGGCATCGACGGAATGATCCATATCTCCGAGCTGTCCTGGAGCAGAATTAAGCATCCGAGCGAGGTCGTCAATGTGGGCGACACCGTAAAGGTATACATCAAAGGTCTGGACCGCGAGAAGGGCAAGATTTCCCTGGGCTACAAGCGTGCAGAGGACAACCCGTGGGAGATCCTCAAGCGCGAGTATCCGGTCGGCACGGTTGCGGATGTCACCGTGGTTGGCATGACCACCTTCGGTGCGTTCGCAAGAATTATCCCGGGCATCGATGGCTTGATTCATATCTCTCAGATTGCGGATCACAGAATCGAGAAGCCGCAGGATGTGCTGAAGATCGGCGATGTGGTCAAGGCGAAGATCACCGACATCGACTTCGAGAAGAAGCGCGTCAGCCTTTCCATCCGTGCGTTGCTTGAGCCGGCGGCTGCTGAAGAAGAAGCGGCTGTTCCTGCACAGGAAGAAGCTCCGGCTGCGGATGCAGAATAAGTTTTTAAAATTTTTCGGGCACAGAGGGATGTTTTCCCCCTGTGCCTTTTTGTTTCTCTGAAATCAGAAAAAGTCTGCACAGCTTTTTTCCTTTTGCGTATGATGGAAAAGAAGCAAAAGGAGGGATGCGCCGTGAGACGATGGAGAAGAAGCAGGCCGCGCCGCCACAGACGTGGAGGGTGGATCGGAAAAGCGGTGGCTATCGTAGCACTGTTGGGCGTAATCTTCCTGTTTCTGGATTGGAGATTGCATCCGGTCGTCGAATCCATGGTGACCAATCAGGCGCGGATCACCTCGGTGGAGGCGATTAACGGGGCGGTCATGGAGGAATTGACTGCAAATTCCGTCTCCTACACAGACTTGGTGGACATCGAGCGCGCAGAGTCCGGGCAGATTTTAGCGGTTACAACCGACATGAATCAGATGAACCAACTCAAAGCATCGATCTTGCAGAGAGTGCAGGAACAACTGGGGGAGCATTTGGACACCGGTGTGCCGTTGGGAACGCTGCTCGGCAGTGAACTTCTGCATGGGCGTGGGCCCAATATCCCTGTGCGCCTGTCCCTTTCCGGCAATGTGACGGCGGATTTTGAGAGTACATTTGAATCAGCGGGGATTAACCAGACGAAACACCGCATCTGCCTGCGGGTGCATGCCAGCATCTATTCGTTTTTGCCGCCTGCCTACAATGGCACGACCGAGATTACAACCGATATCCCTGTGGCGGAAACGGTGATTATTGGGGAAGTTCCTCAATTGATGGCGAATATTCAAGCATAAATTTTCCCAACATCCCTTTACGTGTATAGGCTGGATGGAGTATAATCAAACTAATCGAAAACGGGCCGCCGGGCGGGATACGCCGGCGGCCTCTTTGACGGCGGGTGCGTGGAAAATGCTCGCGCAAAAGAAGGAGAAAAAGCCATGGAAGAACAAGCGGTAAAGCAGCAGATGCAAGAGTTGATCGCACAGATCAACTATCATAACCAAAAATACTATGTGGAAGACGCCCCGGAGATCGATGATTATGAATACGATATGCTGTACCGGCAATTGCAGCAGCTGGAAAACGACCATCCGGAGTGGATTCAACCCGATTCTCCCACCCAGCGCGTGGGCGGTGCGCCCTTGAACACCTTTGAAAAGGTGGAGCATGAGGTCCCTATGGAAAGCCTGCACGATTCCTTTTCCGAGGAAGAGCTGATGGACTTTGACCGCCGGGTGCGCGAGGTCGTGAGCGATCCGGTCTACATTGTGGAGCCAAAATTTGATGGGCTATCCGTTTCCCTGGAGTATCGCGACGGCCTCTTTGTGCGCGGTTCCACCCGCGGGGACGGCCTGGTGGGAGAGGATGTCACTGAAAATTTGCGGACGGTCCGGACCGTGCCTTTGAAGCTGAGCCGCCCAGTTCCGTATTTGGAGGTGCGCGGCGAGGTTTACATGTCGCATGAGAGCTTTTTCAAGTTGGCGGCGCGCCAGGAGCTCAACGATGAAAAGCCCTTTAAAAACCCGCGCAATGCGGCGGCGGGTTCTCTGCGGCAGAAGAATCCGCGCATTACTGCGACACGGACCTTGGATATCTTTGTATTCAATGTACAGCAGGTCTATGGGGAAGAACTGCATTCCCACAAGCAATCACTGGACTTTTTGAAGGAGCTGGGCTTCCCGGTGCCGCCCTCTTACAAAGCTTGTCCTACCATGCAGGAGGTCATTGAAGAGGTACGCCGCATCGGGGAACTGCGCGGTTCCCTGGGATATTCCATCGACGGCGCCGTCGTCAAGGTGGACGACTTCTCGCAGCGTTCCCTCTTGGGAAGCACGGCGAAATTCCCCAAATGGGCGGAGGCGTTCAAATATCCGCCGGAGGAGAAGGAGACAAAGCTCCTGGAAATCGAAATCAATGTCGGGCGCACGGGCGTCTTGACGCCGACCGGTATCTTTGAGCCGGTCACGCTGGCGGGCACAACCGTCAGCCGCGCGACGCTGCACAACCAGGATTTCATCACAGAAAAAGACATCCGCATTGGGGACACGGTTGTCCTGCGCAAGGCGGGGGAGATTATCCCGGAGGTGGTCTCCGTGGCCGCGCACAACCCGGATGCGGAGCCCTACCGTATCCCGGAGGTATGTCCCTCCTGCGGTGGCCCGGTCACCCGTGAAGAGGGCGAGGCCGCTATACGCTGCACAAATCCGGAGTGCCCCGCACAGCTGGTGCGCCACATGATCCATTTCAGCAGCCGTGACGCCATGGACATCGACGGGCTGGGCCCGGCGTTGATCGAACAGTTGGTGGAGCGCGAACGGGTGGCTTCCCCAGCGGATCTTTACCGCCTGACCCAGCCGCAGCTACAGGAGCTGGAGCGCATGGGGGAGAAGTCCTCGCAAAATCTGCTGCAAGCCATTGAACGGAGCAAGGAAAACGACCTCTACCGGCTGGTTTACGCCTTGGGCATCCCGCACATCGGCCTGAAAGCTGCCAAACTGCTGGCCGCCCATTTTGGCAGTATGGATGCCATCTTCCAAGCGAGTGCGGAGGAGATTGCCGCGATTGACGGCTTCGGCGGCATCATGGCGGAGAGTATCCGGCAATTCTTCGACCTTTCCAGCACCGCGCACTTGATTGGGCGCCTGCGCGATGCGGGAGTGAACCTGCTGAGCAAGACCGTGGTGAACGATACCCGGTTTGCGGGAAAGACCTTTGTCCTAACGGGAACGCTCCCGACAATGACGCGAGCGGAGGCTTCGGCGGTGATCGAAAAGCTCGGCGGGAAAGTGAGCGGCAGCGTTTCGAAAAAGACCAGCTATGTCCTTGCGGGAGAGGAGGCCGGAAGCAAGCTGACAAAAGCACAGCAGCTCGGCGTTCCGATCCTCACAGAGGAGGAATTCCTCCAGATGGTCGATTGACCACGCATATTGCTTTATGCGGCTTGACTTGACAAAAAAACAAATCTTTTTTATACTGTAAACGTCAATTTTGAAAGTTAATCTGCGCTAACTTGCGGCGCGGAAATGAATGAGGAAAGTGGGAGCCAGATGAAAAAGCCATTTGTCACCAATGAACAATTGCAAAAAATTGTCGAAGAATATCCGACGCCGTTCCACCTGTATGACGAGAAGGGCATCCGTGAGCGCGCGCGCAATCTCCAGAAGGCATTCGCATGGAACAAGGGCTTCAAGGAATATTTTGCGGTAAAGGCGACGCCGAATCCGTTCATTTTGAAGATTTTGCAGGAGGAGGGCTGCGGCGTCGATTGCTCCTCGCTGACCGAGCTGATGATGTCCGAAGCGTGCGGCTTCTCCGGAAGCGACATCATGTTTTCCTCCAACGACACGCCGGCTCAGGACTTCCAGTATGCGGCAAAGCTGCATGCGACGATCAACCTCGACGACTTCACCCACATCGACTTTTTGAACAGCCTCGTTGGAATCCCGGAGACGATCAGCTGCCGGTACAACCCGGGCGGGAAGTTTGCAATCAGCAATACGATCATGGACAACCCCGGCGATGCGAAGTACGGCTTTACCAAGGAGCAGATGATCGAAGGCTACAAGAAATTGCAGGAATTGGGTGCAAAGCATTTTGGCATCCATGCCTTCCTGGCCAGCAACACCACGACGAACGAATATTACCCCACCCTGGCGCGCATTTTGTTTGAGCTGGCGGTGGAGCTGAAAGAAAAGACAGGGGCCCATATTGCATTTATCAACCTTTCCGGCGGCGTGGGAATCCCGTATCGCCCGGAGCAGCAGGAAGTGGACATCCTGGCCGTGGGCGAGGGGGTACGCAAGGCGTATGAAGAGGTCCTGGTTCCCGCCGGAATGGGCGACGTGGCGATCTTTACAGAACTGGGCCGCTATATGCTTGGGCCAAACGGCTGCCTGGTGACGAAGGCCATCCATGAGAAGCACATCTACAAGGAGTACATCGGCGTGGACGCTTGTGCCGCCAATTTGATGCGCCCAGCGATGTACGGCGCGTATCACCACATCACGGTGATGGGCAAGGAGGATCAGCCCTGCGACCACCAGTATGATGTCACCGGAGGGTTGTGCGAGAACAACGATAAGTTTGCCATCGACCGTATGCTGCCGAAGATTGACATGGGGGATCTGCTTGTTTTCCACGACACCGGGGCGCATGGTTTCTCGATGGGATACAATTACAACGGCAAGCTCCGCTCTGCGGAGGTCCTTCTGAAGGAGGACGGGACCACCCAATTGATCCGCCGCGCGGAGACGCCGAAGGACTATTTTGCCACCTTTGATTTTACGGGATTGTTCGACCAATATTGAGTTTGTCTTTCCAAATTTTATACGCATTGCAACTGCCCGCGGGTTTCCGCGGGCTTTTCTTTTTGAATATCAGTATAAATTTATTGAAAAACGATAAAAATATATTGCAAAACGATTTCAAGCGTGCTAGAATAGAAGCAGAAAAACAAAGGAGGAACCGCGATGTGGACGAAATCCAAATCTCTTATGTTGTCCATCTTCTGCACCAGGCTGTTTTTGGTATTGTTGGTGGCTGGGGTGATCTTTGCCCCGCAGATCGTGGCCTGGTACTTTGGGGAATCGCCGGACGCACAAGCCATCCATCTGGCGTTCCGGATTACGATTTACTGCTGTGCGGTACCCGGCCTATTTCTGCTTCTGTGTTTACACCGCCTTTTGCGCAATCTTCGCCGGGAGAGGGTGTTTGAGCAGGAGAACGTCACGCTGCTGCGGGCAATTTCCTGGCTGTGCATTGCAGTGGGGGTGGTGACCCTGGTTTCCGGCTTTTATTACACGTCGTTTTTTCTGGTGGCGGCTGCGGCGGCCTTCTGCGGGCTGATTGTGCGGGTGGTCAAGAATGTATTTGAACAGGCCATTGAGATTAAGACGGAAAACGATTACACCATTTGACGCCCACGGGCGATGAAAGGAAGAGCGACATGCCGATTGTTGTCAATCTGGACGTCATGATGGCCAAGCGGAAGATTTCGGCGGGAGAGTTGGCGGAGAAGGTCGGGATCACCCCCGCAAACCTGTCGATCTTGAAAAACAACAAGGCCAAGGCGATCCGGTTTTCAACCCTGGAAGCGATCTGCCGCGCGCTGGACTGCCAGCCGGCGGATCTTCTGGAATATCGAGAATCTTAAGAAACATACGGAAAGGAGCATCGGACAAATGCATATGGAACCGAATCATGAGGGCGCGGCAAGCGTACCCCAAACCACTGGTGCGCCCATTTTGCCGGCGGAACGCGTCTATCAGGACCCATCGGCGCCTGCCGGCCTCAAGGGCAAAAAAGAACCGTCGATTCCCTTCACAGGGGTGGATGCCTGCTTTGCGATCCTGGCACTGGTGTGCGGGTATCTCTTTGTCTGGCTGGTAAACCCACTGGCGCTCTTAGCGCCGTATTCCCTCGGCGTAGGCGTTACAATCTTCGCCGCCTGTTTCTATACGACGGCCTTACTCTACATGCGGAAACAGAAGATCTCGCCGCCCAAGAGCAGCTATGGCTGGTTGGGGCTTTCCATGGTCTCCGCACTCTACTTTGCGCTGTTCTCAAATGGAGTGTTGAAATTTTTCAACCTATTCTTTTGCATGATCGTGACTGTGTATTGGATTGCAGCGGCGTGCGGCTCCCGGCTGGAACCCTCCCTCGGTCGGTTTGTTGTGCCGGACCTGCTGGATCAATTGTTTCGGATTCCCTTTTCCAATTTTACTTGCAGCCCCAAGATTTTGCGCGGTGCAGCGGGCAAAAGCCGCCGGAGCAAAAATGCGCTGGCGGCTGTCTTGGGCATTTTGGTGGCGATCCCCCTCGTCATGGTTGTGGGGACGCTGCTGACAAGGGCGGACCAAACCTTTGCGCGGATGGTGCAGGAAATGACCGCGGAATTCGGGGAACGGTTGCTGGAGTTCCTGCTGCGGCTGCTTCCGGCGGCGCTGGTGGGATGCTATTTCTTTGGAATGTTCTACGGAAACCTGCAAAAGCGCTTTGTAGCGGTCCGCGGGAAAGAAGATGTGGAAAAAGCCCGTGAGAAGCGCCGCAAGCTGCCGCCCGCGATGACGGTCACGGTCTTGGCGCTGCTCACCGGGGTTTACCTCCTGTTCTTTGGCGCCCAGGCAGCCACCCTGTTTTCTGCATTTGCGGGCGTGCGTCCGGAGGGGCTTACCTATGCCGAATATGCCCGCCAGGGCTTTTTTGAGCTCTGCGGGGTGGCGATGATCAATCTGGCGGTGTTGGGAGGCGTGCGCCTGTTCACCGTGAAAAAGGGAGAAACACCGGTGCGCCCGCTGGTCGTGTTCTCGGTATTGCTCTCCGCGGAAACCCTTCTGTTGATTGTGACGGCTCTGAGCAAGATGGTCTTATACATCCAACAGTATGGATTGACCCTCCTGCGCGTGTACACCAGCTGGTTTATGGTTCTGCTGTTCATCGTTTTTGCCATCGTGATCGTCGCGCAATTTCGCAGAGTTAATCTGGCCAAGGCATTGGTGCTCGCCTTTTCCATCTGCTTTTTGCTCCTGTGCTACAGCAATGTGGACGGACTGATCGCACGGTACAACATCGGCCGCTATCAGGCGGGGACACTGGATTCAGTGGACCTCGAAGCCCTATACGCTACGCCGGAAGCCTCCCTGCCCTATGTCAAGGAGCTCTACCAGGAGACGGATGACCCGGCCTTGCGCGCTGAGATCCGCAACTATTGGGGCGGTTTTGGGCAGTACGACGTCCCGTTCCACGAACAGAACTTGGAGCATTTTCTAGCACAAGAAAACACGATTTAACCAAAATGGCATTGTTTGCCGGGCCTTCCCAAGATATAATGAAAGAAAACATGGAAATGGGAAGGGTATGGGATGGAACAGGAATCTCTTGGGCGGCGGTGCGCGGCGCTGTTCGTCACCTTTTTAAAGATCGGCGCGTTTACCTTTGGGGGAGGCTATGCCATGATCCCACTGATCCAGCGGGAGACGATTGAGTCGCGCCATTGGATTGACGATCAGGATCTGCTGGATATGTTAGCGATTGCAGAATCAACGCCGGGGACCATTGCGGTCAATTCCGCTACGTTTGTCGGTTACCGTGTGGCGGGGTTCTTAGGGGCCCTTTTTGCCACGATCGGTGTGGTGCTGCCTTCTTTTCTGGTCATCCTGCTCTTAGCAGGGGTCTTGGAACAGTTTAAGGAGCTGAAATATGTCAGCTATGCCTTTGAAGGTGTTCGCGCCGGGGTAGCTGTGCTGATTATAAACGCGGTTTTTAAATTGTCCAAACAATGCCCGAAGAATGTGTTTGCGATCGTGGTGGCAGCAGCGGCCTTTATCTTGGTGGCACTGTTCAGCCTGAACGTGATTGTTGTGATTATATGCGCTGCGGTTGCCGGGATTGCCTTTCAGCTTTGGCAAAAGCGGAAAGGGGGAGAGGCACCGTGATCTTGCTGCATCTGTTCCTAACGTTCTTTAAAATCGGGCTTTTCACCATCGGCGGCGGATATGCGATGATCCCGCTGATTCAGGAGGAGGTCCTACAGAACCACTGGCTGAGCTTCACGGATCTGATCGACTTTATTGCGGTGAGCGAATCCACGCCAGGGCCGTTTGCGGTGAATATCGCAACGTATATCGGTGCGGAGACGGCGGGGATTTTGGGAGCGGTCTGCGCGACGGCCGGTGTCGTGCTGCCGTCCTTTCTCATCATCCTGCTGGTGGCAAAGTGGTTCTTGTCCATGCAGGAAAACCACTTTGTCCAGGGGGCGCTGTATGGTCTGCGGCCCGCCGTAGTGGGGTTGATCGCGGCGGCGGCATTTTCCGTCTGTACGACCAGCTTCTTTCCAGAAGGAAGTTTCACTGCGGTCAATTGGATTGGTGTCTGCATTTTTGCATTGGCGCTGGCACTGTTGCTCTGGAAAAAGCCGCACCCGATCCTGTTGATCCTATTCTCAGCAGGACTGGGGATTGTATTTTGTACCATACAGGAGCGATTCATCGCTTGAATAACAGAAAAAGGCCGTCCCGGAGCTCCGTTTGGATACGCCGGGACGGCTTTTTTTGTAAAGAAGATGGGGAAAACCTTCGAGAAAATTAGAGCTTTTGTACAGAAAAGCAGGTGGAAAGTTTGTATCTACATAAAAAAACAAAAAAGTCAAGGTAAAACCACAAATTACCTTGACAAACACTATATATTGTTATAAAATATTAAACTGCATCATCATGGAAAGATATACGCATATCCATGCTTGCTTATCATATCACAACTCCCCCAAAAAGGCAAGCCCCTCTTGCAAGAGAGTTGTGTTTCCCATTATAGATGCCACAATCAGGATGGTAAATTTTTGAATGGAGTGATTGAGCCAATGGTGAATGTCAAACCGGTACAGGTCGGCAAAAATGTCCGCATGAGCTTCTCGCGCATTGACGAAGTGCTGGATATGCCCAATCTGATCGAGATCCAGAAAAATTCCTATAAGTGGTTCCTGGACGAAGGCTTAAAGGAAGTTTTTAAGGACGTCTCAGGGATTACGGACTATACGGGCAATCTGGTCCTCGATTTTGTGGACTACAAACTGGATGTCGACAAGCCGAACTATAGCGTGGAAGAGTGCAAGGAGCGCGACGCCACCTATGCGGCTGCACTCCGGGTGACCGCCCGCCTCTTGAACAAGGAGAGTGGAGAGATCAAGGAATCCGAGGTCTTTATGGGCGATTTCCCGCTGATGACGGAAAGCGGCACCTTTGTGATCAATGGCGCGGAGCGCGTCATCGTATCCCAGTTGGTTCGTTCTCCCGGCGTCTATTACAAGATGGAGTATGACAAGACCGGCAAGGAATTGTTCAGCTCCACCGTTATTCCGAACCGCGGCGCGTGGCTGGAATACGAAAACGACGCCAATGATGTGTTCTATGTCCGCATCGATAAGAACCGCAAGATCCCCGTGACAGTCTTTATCCGCGCTCTGGGTTTGGGCAGTGACGAGGAGATCCGCGAGTACTTCGGCGACGACGACCGCATCAACGCAACCATCGAAAAAGACCCTTGCAAGAACATGGAAGAGGCGCTCTTCGAAGTCTATCGAAAGCTGCGCCCGAGCGAGCCCCCCACCATTGAGAGCGCACAGTCCCACATCAACGGCCTGTTCTTTGACGCGCGCCGTTACGACCTCTCCCGCGTGGGCCGCTACAAATACAACAAAAAATTGAACCTTGCGGGCCGCATCACCGGCCAGCAGCTCTCCCGCCCGATTGTCAACCCGCTTACCGGCGAGCTGATGGCGGAAGAGGGCCAAGTCGTTTCCCGTGAGCTGGCAAAAGAGATCGACGACGCCGGCGTCAGCGTGGCCTATGTCACCGTGAACGAGCGCGAGGTCAAGGTCATCTCCAACGGCATGGTGGATATTCAGAAGTTCGTGAATTTTGATGCAGCTGCGGAGTGCGACATCAACGAGCGCGTTCGTTTCAGCGTCTTGGCGGAGATTCTCGGCGAGTGCGGAGACGACGAGGAAGCGCTCAAGGACGCGGTCCGTTCCCGCAAGGACGAACTGATCCCCAAGCACATCATCATCGACGATATCTTCTCGTCCATCAACTATATGAACTGCCTGGCAGTTGGGCTGGGCACGGTCGACGACATCGACCATCTGGGAAACCGCCGCATCCGCTCGGTGGGCGAATTGCTGCAGAACCAGTTCCGTATTGGTTTTTCCCGTTTGGAGCGTGTTATTCGCGAGCGCATGACCCTGCAGGCGCAGGACCTGGAGGTCCTGACCCCGCATTCGCTCATCAACATCCGTCCCGTGGTGGCTGCGATCAAGGAATTCTTTGGCTCTTCGCCGTTGTCCCAGTTTATGGATCAGACCAACCCGCTGGCGGAGCTGACGCATAAGCGCCGTCTTTCCGCGTTGGGTCCTGGCGGCCTTTCCAGAGACCGCGCCGGATTCGAAGTTCGCGACGTACACTACAGCCACTATGGGCGCATGTGCCCAATTGAGACGCCGGAAGGTCCGAACATCGGCTTGATCTCCTATCTGGCTACCTTTGCCCGGATCAACCAGTATGGCTTCATCGAGGCGCCTTACCGCCGGGTGGACAAGGAGACGGGCATCGTCACCAACGAAGTGGTCTACATGACCGCCGACATGGAGGACGAATACATCGTTGCGCAGGCAAACGAACCGCTGGATGAAAACGGGCGCTTCCTGCATACAAAGGTCAATGCCCGTTCCCGCGACGAGTTCGTCGAAGTGGAGCGCGAGCGTGCGGACTTCATGGACGTGTCTCCGCGGATGGTTGTTTCCGTGGCAACGGCAATGATCCCCTTCCTGGAGAACGACGACGCAAACCGTGCACTGATGGGTTCCAACATGCAGCGGCAGGCGGTTCCGCTGCTCAAGACGGAATCCCCGATCGTGGGCACTGGTATGGAATATAAGGCGGGCGTTGACTCCGGCGTTTGCGTGCTGGCAAAGCACGCCGGCGTGGTACGCAGCGTCAGTGCGGATGAGGTCCGCGTGACACGCGACGACGGCGAGATCGATACCTACCACATCATCAAGTTTATGCGCTCCAACCAGGGAACATGTGTCAATCAGGTTCCGGTAGTCAGCGTGGGTGACCGCGTCCAGGAGGGCGACGTCATCGCAGACGGGCCGGCGACCAAGGACGGCGAGATCAGCCTCGGCAAAAACGCCCTGATCGGCTTCATGACCTGGGAAGGTTACAACTACGAGGACGCGGTTCTGATCAGTGAGAAGATCGTCCGCGACGACGTCTATACGTCCATCCACATTGAAGAATACGAGACCGAGGCCCGCGATACAAAGCTCGGGCCGGAGGAGATCACCAGAGATATTCCGAACGTCAATGAAGACCTCCTGCGCGACCTCGACGAAAGCGGTATCATCCGCGTGGGCGCAGAAGTGCGTGCGGGCGATATCCTGGTCGGCAAGGTTACGCCGAAGGGCGAAACGGAGCTGACTGCGGAAGAGCGCCTGCTGCGCGCGATCTTTGGCGAAAAAGCCCGCGAAGTGCGCGATACTTCTCTGCGCGTGCCCCACGGCGAATACGGCATCGTGGTCGATGTCAAGGTCTTTACCCGTGAGAACAGCCACGACGAGTTGAGCCCCGGCGTCAACAAGGTTGTGCGCTGCTATATTGCCCAGAAGAGAAAGATCTCCGTCGGCGATAAGATGGCGGGCCGTCACGGAAACAAGGGCGTTGTGTCCCGCATCCTGCCGGTGGAGGATATGCCGTTCCTGCCGGATGGCACGCCGCTCGATATTGTGTTGAACCCCCTGGGCGTTCCGTCCCGTATGAACATCGGTCAGGTTTTGGAAGTGCACCTCGGCATGGCGGCCAAGGCGTTGGGCTGGAAGATCATGACGCCGGTTTTCGACGGCGCGCATGAGGACGACATCCGCGAGTGCTTTAAGCAGGCGGGGATGCGTGAGGACGGCAAGATCATGCTGAAGGACGGCCGTACAGGTGAATATTTCGACAACCCGGTCACAGTCGGCTATATGTATTACCTTAAGCTGCATCACCTGGTTGACGATAAGATTCACGCGCGTTCCACGGGCCCGTATTCGCTCGTTACGCAGCAGCCGTTGGGCGGCAAGGCGCAGTTCGGCGGCCAGCGCTTCGGCGAGATGGAAGTTTGGGCGCTGGAGGCATACGGCGCTGCTTATACCCTTCAGGAGATCCTGACGGTCAAGTCGGACGACGTGGTCGGCCGCGTCAAGACCTACGAGGCGATTGTGAAGGGACAGAATATCCCGAAGCCGGGTGTTCCAGAGTCCTTCAAGGTCTTGATCAAGGAATTGCAGTCCTTGGGACTGGACGTCAAGGTGCTTGACAAGAACAACGAAGAAATCGACCTTAAGCAGAACTTCGACGACGATGACGACATGGGCTTCACCCCCTCGGACGATCTGTTCGACGAGCCGACCGTGGAGGATGGAGAACTGGACGGTTATTCGACGGAAGAACATGAGGACGACGACCTCTTCGGCGGGGACGATTTCCCGTCCGATGGGGACGACGACCTCTTTGAAAAGGAGGAACCCTTTGACATTTCTTCTGATGTAGACGGCGAGCAGGAATAAAGAGAAGGGGGTCACAAAATGGAATTCAACGAATTTGAATCAATAAAAATCGGGCTGGCTTCGCCGGATAAGATCCGGGAGTGGTCTTATGGCGAGGTCAAGAAGCCGGAGACGATCAACTATCGTACCCTAAAGCCGGAGCGCGACGGCCTCTTCTGTGAACGCATTTTTGGACCGCAGAAGGACTGGGAGTGCCATTGCGGAAAGTACAAGCGCATCCGCTATAAGGGCAAGATCTGCGACCGCTGCGGCGTGGAAGTCACGCGGTCCAAGGTCCGCCGCGAGCGTATGGGCCACATTGAGTTGGCAGCGCCCGTATCGCACATCTGGTACTTTAAAGGAATCCCCTCCCGTATGGGTTTGATTCTGGATATATCCCCCCGTATGCTGGAAAAGGTGCTCTATTTTGCCCTGTATATCGTCACAGATCCCGGCAATGTTCGAGAATTGCAGAAGAAGCAGCTCCTGACGGAGAAAGAGTACCGCGATCTGCGGGAAAAGTATGAGGATGACTTCCAGGCCAGCATGGGCGCGGAGGCGATCAAGACCCTGCTGGAAGAGATTGACCTGGAGAAGGAGTCCACAGAACTCAAGGACGAATTGGCGACGGCTTCCGGCCAGAAGCGTGTGCGCATTTTGAAGCGCCTGGAGGTTGTGGAGGCGTTCCGTCTCTCCGGCAACCGCCCGGAGTGGATGATCCTCGACGTGGTACCGGTTATTCCGCCGGACATCCGCCCGATGGTCCAGCTCGACGGCGGCCGCTTTGCCACCTCCGACCTGAACGACCTCTATCGCCGTGTTATCAACCGCAACAACCGCTTGAAGCGCCTGTTGGAACTCGGTGCGCCGGATATCATTGTCCGCAACGAAAAGCGCATGCTGCAGGAGGCGGTTGACGCTTTGATCGACAACGGCCGCCGCGGCCGTCCTGTGACGGGCCCGAACAACCGCCCGTTGAAGTCCCTCTCCGACATGCTGAAGGGCAAGCAGGGACGTTTCCGCCAGAACCTGTTGGGCAAGCGCGTGGACTACTCCGGCCGTTCGGTTATCGTGGTTGGGCCGGAATTGAAGATGTACCAGTGCGGCCTGCCGAAGGAGATGGCGCTGGAGCTGTTCAAGCCCTTTGTGATGAAGCGCTTGGTGGAAACCGGCGCCGCTGGCAACATCAAGGCGGCAAGAAAGGCGGTCGAGCGCGCGAAGCCAGAGGTGTGGGATGCGCTGGAAATCGTCATCAAGAACCACCCGGTGTTGCTCAACCGTGCGCCGACGCTGCATAGACTGGGCATCCAGGCGTTCGAACCGGTCCTGGTGGAAGGCCGCGCCCTGAAGCTCCATCCGCTGGCATGTACGGCGTATAACGCGGACTTCGACGGCGACCAGATGGCTGTGCACGTTCCGCTGTCCTCCGAAGCGCAGGCGGAGGCCCGCTTCCTGATGCTGGCGGCTGGCAACCTGCTCAAGCCTTCCGACGGACGTCCGGTGACGGTTCCGACGCAGGACATGGTCCTGGGTTCCTATTACCTCACCTTGGAAAAGGACGGCGAGCCGGGCGAAGGCAAAGTCTTCCGCGACTTCGACGAGGCGATTATGGCATATGATGCGCATATCGTCGGCCTGCACGCGAAGATCAAGGTCCGCCGCACCATGGAGATCGACGGCAAGATGGTTTCCCGCCTGGTGGATACCACGGTGGGACGCATGATCTTTAACCGCCCGATCCCACAGGACCTCGGCTTTGTGGACCGCTCCGATCCGGAGAACCGCTTTAAGTTTGAAATTGAATTCCTGGTTGGCAAGAAGCAGCTGGGAAAGATTATTGATAAATGCATCAAGGTACACGGCGTTCCGAAGACCTCGGAAGTGCTGGACGCGGTGAAGGCGCAGGGATATAAATATTCCACCAAGAGCGCCATCACAGTTGCTGTCTGCGATGCAACGATCCCGCCGCAGAAAAAGGAGATCATCTCCGAGGCGGAAAAGAAGATCGACCTGGTCACCGATCAGTTTAAGAACGGTTTGCTTTCCGACAGCGAGCGTTACAACGCCGTACTGAAGACTTGGGAAAAGGCGACCAACGATGTAACCGACGCCCTGCAGAAGGGCCTGGACCGCTACAACCCGATTTTCATGATGGCGGATTCCGGCGCTCGTGGTTCCATGAGCCAGATCCGTCAGCTCGCGGGCATGCGCGGCCTGATTGCAAACACCTCCGGTAAGACGATCGAGATCCCGATTCGTGCAAACTACCGTGAAGGCTTGAACATTTTGGAATACTTCATTTCCTCCCGTGGCGCCAGAAAGGGCTTGGCAGATACCGCTCTGCGTACAGCGGACTCCGGTTACCTGACCCGCCGTCTGGTTGACGTCTCGCAGGATGTCATCATCCGCGAAGAGGACTGCGGTGCAACCGACGGCCTGGAGGTCTTCGATATTAAGGAAGGCAAGGAGTCCATCGAGTCCCTGCACGAGCGTTTGATCGGGCGTTACCTGGTGGAAGACTTTGTCGATCCGGAGACGGGTGCCGTGCTTGTTTCCAAGGACAAGATGATGGACGACAACGATGCGGACATCATTGTTGGGCACGGCGTGGAGCGCATCAAGGTGCGTTCGATCCTGAATTGCCGCGCGCGCCACGGCGTCTGCAAGAAGTGCTACGGCGCAAACCTGGCAAACGGCCAGCCGGTCACGGTCGGCGAGGCGGTCGGCATCATCGCGGCCCAGTCCATCGGCGAGCCTGGTACGCAGTTGACCATGAGAACGTTCCACACCGGCGGCGTCGCCAGCGCAGAGGATATTACACAGGGTCTTCCCCGCGTCGAAGAGCTGTTCGAAGGCCGCAAACCGAAGCATTTGGCCATTATCAGTGAGATTGGCGGCCGGGTGACGTTTGAGGACATCAAGAAAAACCGCCATGTGGTCGTGACCGATCAGGAGAGCGGCGAGAGCAAGTCCTACCTGATCCCGTTCGGCTCCCGGATCATCGTCAACGAAGGCGATGTGATCGAAAAGGGAACCCGGATCACCGAAGGTTCGGTCAACCCGCACGATGTGTTGGCCATCAGCGGCACGCATGCCGTGCAGGATTACTTGATCGAAGAAGTGCAGCGTGTTTACCGGATGCAGGGCGTTGACATCAACGACAAGCACATCGAGGTCATCGTGCGTCAGATGATGAAGAAAGTCAAGGTCGAAGATCCGGGCGATACAAAGCTGCTGCCCAGCTCTTTGGTGGAAAAAACCGAGTTTGAAGCGGAGAATCAGATTGTCCGCGAGCGCATTGCCGCCGGAGAGACCGATCTCCGCGAAGCGACCTGTTCGCCGACGCTGCTCGGTATCACAAAGGCGTCTTTGGCAACCGATTCCTTCCTCTCCGCAGCTTCCTTCCAGGAGACGACCCGCGTGCTCACCGATGCTGCAATCAAGGGCAAGGTGGACCCGCTGCTCGGCTTGAAGGAAAACGTCATCATCGGCAAGCTGGTCCCGGCCGGTACGGGCATGAAATGCTACAGTGGCGTCGAGATTCAGCATGAAGGTGAGGACTTGACAAATCAGGCCATTTAGCGCTATAATATCCAATTGTAACGGTGGGCTGGAGAAGATTCTTCCAAATGCTACAGTTTGTGGAAAGGATGAATAAAATCCGCAGGAAATGCTGGGGAAATTCAGCATATTTTGCCCCCGTGTTGTGAAGTTTATAAAAATTTATCCTGTTCCAGGAATTCCTTTTCTGGAACAGGATAAAATTGTGTTTAATCCCTTTTTATTTGGTGTTTAGCGGTTTTCCGCTTAACATATATTAACTTTTATGTGAGGAGGTGTCGTATGCCAACATTTAACCAGTTAGTTCATACTGGCCGTGAGGTAAGCGAAAAGAAGGCGAAGGCTCCTGCACTTTTGAAGGGTTGGAACTCCAAGAAGCGCATTGCGATCGATCAGGATTCCCCGCAAAAGCGTGGTGTTTGCACGTCTGTTAAGACGGCTACCCCGAAGAAGCCGAATTCCGCACTTCGTAAGATTGCCAGAGTAAGGCTCTCCAACGGAATCGAAGTCAGTGCGTATATCCCTGGCGTGGGCCACAACCTGCAGGAGCACAGCGTCGTGATGATCCGCGGCGGCCGTGTTAAGGACCTGCCTGGCGTTCGTTATCACATTATCCGCGGTACGCTGGATGCGCAGGGCGTTGCCAAGCGTATGCAGGCTCGTTCCAAGTATGGTGCGAAGCGTCCGAAGGCTGGTAAGGCTACAAAGTAAGCCGGCCCCCACACTCTAATTTGACAATATCCGAACGGCTGCATGTAAAACATGAATGACAATGCAGCGGCGTTTTATATAGATTTTCTATAGCGGACGCCTCTGTATTGGCCAACGGGAGTTTGTCGCTTTCGAGTACCTATGATATCATTCTGTGAAGGAGGGAAGTAAAGTGCCAAGAAGAGGAAATATCGCAAAACGTGATGTTTTGCCCGATCCGCTTTACAATTCGAAGCTTGTAACTCGTCTGATTAACAATGTCATGTACGACGGCAAGAAGGGCGTTGCCCAGAAGATTGTCTATGGTGCATTCGACATTATCCGTGAAAAGACCGGCAAAGAGCCGCTGGAGGTCTTTGAGCAGGCGATGGAAAATGTCATGCCGCAGCTCGAAGTCAAGGCCCGCCGTGTTGGCGGCGCTACCTATCAGGTGCCGATGGAGGTTCGTCCAGAGAGAAGACAGACCCTGGGCCTGCGCTGGATGACCAACTATTCCAGACTCAGATCTGAAAAGACCATGAAGGAGAGACTTGCTGGCGAGATCCTTGATGCTGTTAATGGTGCTGGCGGTGCTGCCAAGAAGCGCGATGATACGCACAAGATGGCAGAGGCTAACAGAGCTTTCGCACATTACAGATGGTAATCGGCGCAAGCTGTCAACTATTCTCAGAACTTTAAGGAGGAAACTATGCCAAGGCAGGTATCACTCGAAATGACCCGCAATATCGGTATCATGGCGCACATCGATGCCGGTAAAACAACGACGACAGAACGTATTCTGTACTATACGGGTGTTAACCATAAGATCGGCGAGACGCACGATGGCGCTGCGACGATGGACTGGATGGCGCAGGAGCAGGAGAGAGGCATCACCATTACCTCCGCTGCAACAACCTGCTTCTGGAAGGGCCACCGTATCAACATCATCGACACCCCCGGCCACGTGGATTTCACCGTAGAAGTGGAACGTTCCCTGCGCGTTTTGGACGGTTCGGTAACCGTTTTCTGTGCAAAGGGCGGTGTTGAGCCCCAGTCCGAAACCGTTTGGCGTCAGGCGGAAGAATACCATGTTCCGCGTATGGCGTACGTCAATAAGATGGACATCATGGGCGCTGATTTTTATAATGTCGTCAAAATGATGAAGGAACGCCTCAAGTGCAACGCCGTTCCGATTCAGCTTCCGATCGGCAGTGAAGATACCTTCCGTGGGATCATCGACCTGATCGATATGAAGGCCGACGTCTACTATGACGACATGGGAAAAGATATGCGCGTCGAGGATATTCCGGAGGATATGCGTGATATCGCTGAGGAATATCACAATGCACTGCTTGAGCATGTCGCTGAGCAGGACGACGAGCTCATGGAGAAATACCTCTCTGGTGAAGAGCTCACGAAGGAAGAGATCGTCCGTACGATCCGTAAGTCCACGATTGCCAACACCATGGTGCCGGTAACCTGTGGTACTTCCTACAAGAACAAGGGCGTGCAGAAGCTCTTGGATGCAATTGTCGATTATATGCCGGCCCCGACCGACATCCCCGCAATCCGTGGTACAAACCCGGAGACCGGCGAGGAAGAAGACCGCCATGCATCCGACAGCGAGCCGTTCTCTGCGCTTGCGTTTAAGATTGCGACCGACCCGTTCGTTGGAAAGCTGTGCTATTTCCGTGTGTACTCCGGCACATTGAGTGCAGGCGCCACGGTTTACAACTCGGTGAAGGATACCAATGAGAGAATCGGCCGTATTCTGCAGATGCACGCGAACCACCGCCAGGATATCGACATTGTCTACGCAGGTGATATTGCCGCGGCAATCGGTGTGAAGAACACCACCACGGGCGACACCCTGTGCGATGAAAAGCATCCGGTTATTCTGGAGTCCATGGAATTCCCGGAGCCGGTTATCCGTGTGGCTATTGAGCCGAAGACAAAGGCTGGCCAGGAGAAGATGGGCATTGCGCTGGCAAAGCTGGCGGAAGAGGACCCGACCTTTAAGGCCTATACCGATGAGGAGACCGGCCAGACGATCATCGCCGGCATGGGCGAACTGCACCTGGAAATCATCGTAGACAGACTTCTGCGCGAATTCAAGGTGGAAGCGAATGTCGGTAAGCCGCAGGTTGCTTACAAGGAGACCATCCGCAAGCTGGCGGATGTGGATACCAAGTATGCAAGACAGTCCGGTGGTAAAGGCCAGTATGGTCATGTTAAGATTAAGATCGAGCCGAACCCGGAAAAGGGTTACGAGTTCGTCAATGCAACGGTTGGCGGCGCGATCCCGAAGGAATACATTCCTGCGGTCGATCAAGGTATCCAGGGAGCAATGCTCTCCGGCGTACTGGCTGGCTACAACGTTGTGGATGTAAAAGTTACGCTGTATGATGGTTCCTATCATGAAGTTGACTCCTCTGAAATGGCCTTTAAGATCGCCGGTTCCATGGCGTTTAAAGAGGCTATGAAGAAGGCTGACCCGGTGATTCTGGAGCCGATCATGAAGGTTGTTGTTACGGTGCCTGAGGACTATATGGGCGACGTTATCGGCGACCTGAACGCCCGCCGCGGTATGATCCAGGGCATGGACGCCGTTTCCGGCGCACAGCAGATCACCGCGATGGTCCCGCTGTCCGAGATGTTTGGTTATGCAACCGACATGCGTTCTAAGACGCAGGGCAGAGGCCAGTATACGATGGAGCCCGACCACTATGCAGAAGTTCCGAAGTTTGTTTCGGATTCCATCATCAGCGAACGCGGGAAAAAGGCTGAATAAGTTACAAAATGTGCTTGATTTTTCGCCATGTCCTTGGTAAAATGATAGCATAGTTCTAACTTTAAAAAATCTCTGATCTGTATTATAAAAAGGAGGAGAATCCCAATGGCAAAAGCAAAATTCGAAAGATCCAAACCGCATATTAACATTGGCACCATCGGCCACGTTGACCATGGTAAGACCACGCTGACCGCTGCGATCACGAAGGTCCTCAACCTCGAGGGCGACGCAGAGTTCGTCGATTACGCAAACATCGATAAGGCTCCTGAAGAGAGAGAGCGTGGTATCACGATCAACACTGCGCACGTCGAATATCAGACCGCGACCCGTCACTATGCACACGTTGACTGCCCCGGCCATGCTGACTATGTTAAGAACATGATCACCGGTGCTGCTCAGATGGACGGCGCTATCCTGGTTGTTTCTGCTGCTGACGGCCCGATGCCGCAGACCAGAGAGCACATCCTGCTCTCCCGTCAGGTTGGCGTGCCGTATATCGTTGTGTTCATGAACAAGGCGGATCAGGTTGACGATCCGGAGTTGCTCGATCTGGTCGAGATGGAAATTCGTGACCTGCTGAACGAGTATGAGTTCCCGGGCGACGACACCCCGATCATCCGTGGTTCCGCTCTCCAGGCTCTGGAGTCCGATTCCAAGGATCCGAATGCACCGGAGTACAAGTGCATCCATGAGCTGATGGACGCTGTCGATAGCTACATTCCGACTCCGGAGCGTAAGTCCGACCTGCCGTTCTTGATGCCTGTTGAGGACGTATTCACCATCACCGGCCGTGGCACCGTTGCAACTGGTAGAGTTGAGCGCGGCATGGCAAAGGTTGGCGAAGAAGTCGAGATCATCGGCTTGACCGAAGAGCGCAAGAAGACCGTTATCACCGGCCTTGAGATGTTCCGTAAGGTCCTCGATTTTGCTGAGGCTGGCGACAACGTCGGTGCTCTGCTCCGTGGTATCCAGAGAACGGAAATCGAGCGTGGACAGGTTCTCGCAAAGCCGGGCACCATTCATCCGCACACGAAGTTCCGCGGCCAGGTTTACGTCCTGACGAAGGATGAAGGCGGCCGTCATACTCCGTTCTTCAACAACTATCGTCCGCAGTTCTATTTCAGAACGACCGACGTTACTGGTGTTATCAGCCTGCCGGAAGGCACCGAGATGTGCATGCCTGGCGATAACGTCGAGATGGACGTTGAGCTGATCACCCCGATTGCAATCGAGGAAGGTCTCCGTTTCGCTATCCGTGAAGGCGGCCGTACGGTTGGTTCCGGCGTTGTTATTAAGATCAACGAGTAATTTTCTTGCTTAATAAAGGGCTTCATCCGCTTGGGTGAAGCCCTTTTTGCATGCTGTTCGTTCCGATTTTCATTCTATAAAGATTCTTTTCGTTTGGAATCAGCCATTGACGATGGTTCCTCCGTCCGGATGCAATACCTGTCCCGTCATATAGCTGGAATCGTCGCTGGCCAGGAATACGTAACAAGGTGCAACTTCAAAGGGCTGGCCGGCGCGCATCATCGGGACCTGCGAGGTATAGGTTCCGAAGGTTTCCACTTCACGTGCAGAATAGGAGGCGGGGATCAGAGGGGTCCAGATTGGCCCGGGGGCAACGCCGTTGACGCGGATACCACGTTCCACCATGCTTAGGGAAAGGGAACGTGTCAGCGCCAGAATGGCCCCCTTTGTGGCGCTGTAGTCCAATAGTTCCGGGCTGCCTCTATACGCGGTGACGGAAGTCGTATTGATGATGGAGCTGCCCGGTTTTAAATAGGGCAGTGCTGCTTTTATCATATAGAAGAACCCATAGACATTGGTGCGGAATGTCAAATCGAGCTGCTCTGCGGAAATATCCAGGATGCTTCTTTGGACGAATTGAACCGCATGGTTGTTGACTAAAACATCGATTTTTCCGAAGCAATGCATTGTTTGCCGGACAATTTCCTGGGCGACGGCTTCCTTTTTTAGATCTCCGGAGACCACAAGACATTTACGCCCCAGTTTTTCCACATGTTGCTTAGTTTCCTGAGCATCACGGTGTTCGTTGAAATAGGCGATGACGATATCCGCGCCCTCCCTGGCAAGGGCATAGGAGACCGCACGCCCGATGCCGCTGTCTCCTCCGGTAATAATTGCAACCCGATCTAGGAGTTTCCCGCTCCCCTTCTGTTCCGGGTTTTCTGAGATGGGGCGCGGGTCCATGAGAAATTCGGCGCCGGGCTGATTGTATTGGTGTTGCGGCGGGAATGGAATGGGAATTTCCTTGCATTTGGTTTCACGTTTTATGTATGGATATATGGGGATCATGGGAATACCGCCTTTCTTGGATATTGCGTGCCGCTGGTGTGAGCCACTGTTTTTATAGAATATTCTGCTGGAAGGTGAATCATGCCGGAAAGGGGATGGGGATACATCCGATACAGGCAATTGGTATCATTCATTCTTCCATCCCATATGGCTCTTCCTGGCTCAGGTTTTTACTTAAAAATGTGCGGAAGCATCCCATCAAGAAATCAGCCTTTTGCTTTCGGTAATATCGGAAGAGGAAAGGAAGCCATAGGAGGCTTCCAACCAGGCAAACAATCATATCCTGCATGGTATCGGATACGCCCGTCAAGGCCACTTGCTGTGGATCACAGGGAAAAAATAAGCCGACCAGATATTCGCCGATCTCCCATAATCCGGCAGCCGCCATCGATGCGGAAATGGAGAAAATGGCTACCAAGGGAAAATCCTGCTGCTGTACCCGCCGGCCGTGTTTCAAGATATAGAACAGTACCACGCCTAGAAAGGTTCCGAAGGTGCCCGACAGAGTATGCATCACTTTGTCGTACAACGGAATAAAATGGTATCCCTGCATGGCGAGCCCCACAACGTAGGCCAAAAAACTGAACCCGTAGAGAAGAAAACGAAACTGGTAGACGGGGACAAGGCCGCATACACGCTCAAAAGCGGCTGGCAGTAAGAGGAGAAGAATCCCTCCCAGCCCCAAGGTCGCATAATAGAGTCGCCCGTTCGCCAGATAGTATGTGATGAGGCAAATGCTGAAGATCAAATAGAACCCCACGAAATAGATATTCAACTTTTGGTACCAAATTTCTTTTTCCATAAGATCCTCCATGTTAGCCTTTTTGGTTGAATATCCATATGCATAAAGAGGAGAGTGAACCAATGGATAATCCCATTTTACAGAGCCTTTGGGATCGAAAATCGACGCGTGTTTTTTTAGAGAAACCGATCACCAAGGAGGCGCAGGAGATTATTTTAGGAGCTGCGATGCAGGCGCCGACCGCCGGAAATCAAATGCTATACACCATTTTGCAGATCACCGATCAAAATTTGAAAGAACGCCTGGCGGAAACGTGCGATCACCAGCCATTTATCGCCAAAGCGCCGCTGGTGTTGGTGTTTTTGGCGGATTTTCAGCGCTGGTACGACGCATTTGTATTTGCGGGATGTAATCCCCGTCTGCCGGCGGAAGGCGACCTGATGTTGGCTGTAGCTGACGCGTGCATCGCCGCCCAGAACAGTGTCGTAGCGGCGCAAAGTTTGGGAATCGGTTCCTGCTATATCGGTGACATTTTGGAGCAGGTAGAAATCCATCGAGAGCTGTTGGATTTGCCCGATTACGTGATGCCTGCCGCAATGGTGGTCTATGGGTATCCGACGGACCAGCAGCAAAACCGAAAGAAACCGGAGCGTTTTGCTCCGGCGTATATTGTCCAGGAGAACCGTTATCACACATTCTCTGCGTCCGAACACGAAAAATGGTTCTGTGAGCGTGCGGAGCGTGAAAAGCAGACGGATTTTTCGTATCCATCCTATATGGATGCGTTTTGCAAACGAAAGTACCTATCTGCATTTTCCAGGGAAATGTCGCGTTCTGTGGCGGTCTATTTGGAAAAATTTAAACATTCCTAAAAAGCAGAAGAATCCGCATGTGTAGATGCACGATGCGGATTTTTCTTTTCCGGTTTGCGTTTATTCGTTCCCTTTGGGACATATTGGCCGGCACAATTTGTAATGCTCTTGATACGCCGCCTTTGTGCCGGATAACAGTCCAAGCTGTTCGCCGATTACTTGGAATAAGTTACCGAGCAAAGCCAAGTCTTCTGGCGGACATTCCTGTGCAAGCTGGAAAGCGATGGCAGTCCCGGCGGCGATTAGTTTCTCTCCATAGCAACAATCGTTCATTGATCCCACCCAAAATAGAAGAAAATAGGATACAGCGTTTCGGACGTTCGCCCCTTTTTGTAGTTCGCTGTATGCCGGTCTATGAAATGGATGGGAATTGGTGCGGTCAGCCCTGTGCGGAATGGTTGGCCAAGTGGTCTACAAAGGCTTGCATCTCCTGCTTGGAATGAATCTGATGGGTATGGTCGATAACCATACGCTGCTCTTCATCGGTAAGCGCACAGAAGCGCTGCATGGCTTCGGAGCGCTGTGCCAAGGCCATGCCAAAGCCGAGCGGTAAATCTTCCATGGTTTTTCCTCCTATCTGCATAAGTGGTACTAGTGTTTACGGAAAAGGGGCAAAACATGAAGGTTCCGGATTGTCAAAACCTGGCTATCCAGCAAAAGCGGTATGATTTCCCTGCTTTGTGTAACAATAGTTTTGGGAAATACACCCCGCAAAGCTTGAAGAACAGGGATGAAGCAATCAATGAGAAAAAGAAAATCCAAAGTACAAATGTTTTTTCTTTCCGTTGGAGCCTTGGTCGCCGCAGCCCTCACCACAGCGGCAGTGAGCACCGTTTTTATTTTTACTATGGAACAGGCTTCGGCAAAACCGGAAGAAGCCCCGGCAGTATCCGAGGTCGAGAGCGAACCGGCCTTCTCGTCCGCACAACCGCCGAAAAGCGGGGCGGCACAGGCAAATGCAAAGCCGGAGGAATCCCCGGCGGAAGACGACCGGATCGTGCTAGTCAATTATGCGGAAACCATGCCGGAGGATTTCCATCGCAATATTGTCAATCTATACGGCGTGGATGTGGACGAGCGCATTGTGGAGCCATTTCAACAGATGCAGGCGGCCGCCCAAGCGGACGGCGTCTCACTGTGGATTTCCTCCGGGTATCGCAGTGTACAGCGGCAAAGCGAGTTGTTTGATCGGGCGGTAGAAGAAAATCTGGGCAATGGGATGGGGCAGCAGCAGGCGGAGGCAGTCGCGGCGCTTTCCGTGGCGCGGCCGGGATGTAGCGAGCACAACACGGGGTTGGCGATCGATTTGAACGGCGTCCGGGAGAATTTTGATACCACCCCCGAATACGAATGGCTGACGGAACACGCGGCGGAATATGGATTTATCCTGCGCTATCCGGAGGATAAACAGGAGATCACGAAAATTCGCTTTGAACCATGGCATTATCGCTATGTAGGGGTGGAACACGCGAAAGCGATGCAGGAACGCCACTTTTGCTTAGAGGAATATGTGGAATACCTGGAAAATCAACATTGAAATCCTGCGTATATTTGGTATAATAAAAGAATTGAGACGCCGGAGGGTTCCTTCGGGCGTGAGGGGTTGCGCTGGAGCTTTTCCGGCGCGCCGATCAAAAGGAGAGGCGGATTTAGGAATGCAAAACGAGACAGTGAGAACACGGTTTGCGCCGAGCCCCACAGGGTTTATGCATGTGGGAAATCTGCGTACGGCGCTGTACGAATATTTGATTGCAAAGTCCATGGGCGGCCAATTTGTGCTGCGCATTGAGGATACCGACCAGGAACGTCTGGTGGAGGGCGCGGTCGATGTGATCTACCGGACGCTCAACCAGGTGGGCCTGAAGCACGACGAAGGCCCGGATGTTGGCGGCGATTATGGCCCGTATGTCCAGAGCAAGCGCAAGGATCTCTATAAGCCCTATGCGGAGCAGCTGGTCCGGGAGGGAAAGGCGTACTATTGCTTCTGCACCAAGGAACGCCTGGACGCGCTCCATGAGGCGCAGGAGGGCGGCGGGTACGACCGCCATTGCCGCAATCTTCCCCAAGAAGAGGTGGACAGGCTTTTGGCTGCCGGGACGCCCTATGTTATCCGCCAAAAGATGCCGGTCGAGGGGTCCACAACCTTCCATGACGTTGTATATGGCGACATCACCATTGAAAACCGCGAGCTGGAGGACCAGATCCTTTTGAAATCCGACGGCTATCCTACATACAATTTTGCAAACGTCATCGACGACCATCTGATGCACATCACGCATGTGGTGCGTGGGTGCGAGTATCTAACCTCGACGCCCAAGTACAACCTGCTTTACGAAGCATTTGGCTGGGATGTGCCGACCTATGTGCATCTGCCCCTGATTATGGGCAAAAACGAGGACGGCAGCGTGTCCAAGCTTTCCAAGCGGCACGGTGCAACCGGTTTTGCCGATTTGATGGCAGAGGGGTATCTCCCGCAGGCGATCACCAACTATATTGCGCTGCTGGGCTGGTGTCCAAAAGAAAACCGCGAGCTGTTTACGCTGCCGGAATTGGTGGAAAACTTCTCCATTGAAGGCATCAGCAAATCGCCGGCGGTGTTCGACTATGACAAGCTGACGTGGTTTAATGCGGAATACATCCGCGCCATGACACAGGACGAGTTTATTGCGGCGGCAATGCCGTATTTCCAGCAGGTATTTGGCGACAAGCAGATGAATTGGGAGGTATTGGCCTCCATCTTGCAGCCTCGTGTGACCAAGTTGACGGAGATCCCGGGGATGATCGGTTTCTTCCAGGAGCTGCCGGAGTATTCGGTCGATCTCTTTGTCAATAAGAAGAGCAAGACCAATTTGGAGAATTCCATCACGATGCTGGAGGCTGCGATTCCAGAGCTGGAAAGCGTGTCGGATTGGCAGTTGGATACCATCCATGACCAATTGATCGCCTTGGCCCAGCGCTTGGAGGTTAAGAACGGCACATTGCTCTGGCCGGTGCGGATCGCAGCGGCGGGCATGCAGGTGACACCCGGCGGCGCGATGGAAATTTTGGCCATTTTGGGCAAGGAGGAATCCCTGCGCAGGCTGGAGATTGGCTTGGAGAAGCTGAAGAAATAAAGAGGAGATGGCAACATGAGCGACGAGATGAAGAAGCCAGGGGAGACCGAAGGCTGGAGCAATTTTATTCACGACTTTATTGATGAAGATATCGCCGAGGGAGGCCGCTATGCAGGCCAAACCGTGCACACTCGCTTCCCGCCGGAGCCGAATGGCTATTTGCACATCGGCCATGCCAAGGCCATCTGCATTGATTTCGGCACAGCGGAGAAATACAACGGTGTTTGCAACCTGCGCATGGACGATACCAATCCCACCAAAGAGGATGTGGAGTATGTCGATGCGATCAAAGAGGATATTGCATGGCTGGGATTCTCCTGGGAGGACCGGTTCTATTATGCATCCGATTACTTCCCGAAGATGTATGAGGCGGCGGTGCAGCTGATTCAAAAGGGCTTGGCGTATGTCTGCGAGCTGACGCCCGAACAGATGCGTGAAAACCGCGGCGATCTGACGCATCCTGCGGTCAGCCCCTATCGCGACCGGCCGATCGAGGAAAGCCTGGACCTCTTTGCCCGCATGAAGGCAGGGGAATTCGAGGACGGGAGGATGACGCTGCGCGCAAAGATCGACCTGGCCTCTGGAAACTTTAACATGCGCGACCCGGTGATTTACCGGATCAACCACTTGCACCACCATCGGACGGGCGACCGTTGGTGCATTTATCCGATGTACGATTTTGCCCACCCGATTGAGGACGCCTTGGAGGGGATTACCCACTCCCTGTGCACCTTGGAATTTGAAGACCACAGGCCGTTGTACGATTGGGTGATTGAACATGTCGACCTTCCCGCAAAACCGCGGCAGATCGAATTTGCACGTTTGGGAATCGACCATACGGTGATGAGCAAGCGCAAACTGCGCAAGCTGGTGGAAGAGCACTATGTCTCCGGTTGGGACGACCCGCGCATGCCCACGCTGTGCGGCCTGCGCCGCCGTGGATATACGCCGGCGTCCATCCGCAATTTCTGCGAGCGCATCGGCGTTTCCAAGGTGAACAGCACCGTGGAATACGGCTTTTTGGAGCACTGCCTGCGGGAAGACCTCAACGAGCACGCACAGCGCGTGATGGCCGTCCTGCACCCGGTCAAACTGATTCTCACCAATTATCCGGAGGGGCAGACGGAGACCTTTGAGGTGGAAAACAATCCCGGAAAGCCGGAGGACGGAACCCGCACGGTTTCCTTCTCCCGTGAGCTTTGGATTGAGCAGGAGGACTTCATGGAAGAACCCGTAAAGGGCTATTTCCGTTTGTTCCCGGGCAACGAGGTGCGCCTTAAGACCGCCTACGTCGTGCGCTGCACCGGCTGCAAAAAGGATGCGGACGGCAATGTGATCGAGGTCTATGCGGAATATGACCCGCAGACCCGCGGCGGCAATACGCCGGATGGCCGGAAGGTCAAGAGTACCATTCACTGGGCGGACGTTCAGACCGCTATCGATGCGGAAATCCGTCTCTACGGCAATCTGTTCTCCGTGCCGGACCCGGATGCACACGATTTCCTGGAAGTGCTCAACCCCGATTCTTTGGAAGTGCTCACCGGCTGCAAGGTGGAGCCCTGCTTGGCGCAGGCAAAGCCCGGCCAGTCCTTCCAGTTCATGCGGCAGGGATATTTCTGCGCGGATAACCGCGACAGCACCCAGGAGCATCCTGTGTTCAACCGTTCCGTCTCCCTGAAAGACGGCTTTAAACGGAAATCATAAGAAAACAAAAATCGGCCCATTGCAGCCTAGTAACACTGCGATGGGCCGATATGTTTCTAGCAAAAAAGAGAGCATGCACAAGACAACCATCTATGGGAAACTTCATACGTCTATTTCCTTGCGATGGGCTGAATATCCCGAGACACATTAAAAAGGTACATTGCGTCTTTTTCACGCGGGATCAAGCACGTTTCGAGCCTTCCGGATTCGGAAGATGTTCCCCATAGATTCCCTGGACAACGACCTCCCCGGCGTTGATGGATATACGGCCGCCTCCATCCCGCTCCACGATCAATTCACCGGAGGGGGAGACGTCCACCGCCATTCCTGTCTGCTGCTCACTGTTCCAGAAGAAACCCACGCGGCGGTTCAGGGAGACACAGAGGGATTTATACTCGTCAAGAATCTCCTGGAAGGCGCTGCCTGCCTTGGCGTTCAGCAACAGGGATTCCAGCTCCTCCAAGACGGCGCGCAGTATGGCGGCGCGAGGGAAAGCGCTTCCGGCTTCGATCCGCAGGGAGGTGGCCTTTTCCGCCAATTCCGCGGGGAAGGCTTCCGTATTGGCATTGATTCCAATGCCCAAGACCACGTATTCCACCCGCTCGATTTCCGCAGCCATCTCGGTCAGAATGCCGCAGACCTTGCGGCTTCCAATGACCACGTCGTTCGGCCACTTGAGCTTAGCCGCACATCCGGTCACAGAGCGGATGCCCCGGCAGACCGCAATGCCGGCCAAAAGGGTGATGCTGCTGATTTCCGACGGGACCAGGCTTGGCCGCAGCAAAACGCTGAACCAAATCCCCGTGCCCGCTGGGGATTCCCATGTGCGGCCCAAACGTCCTTTGCCGCCCGTCTGCCGTTCCGCGAGGAACACACTGCCGTCCGGTGCGCCGCATTGCGCTTGCCGTTTGGCCTCTTCGTTGGTGGAATCTACCTCTTGCAGCGCAACGATGTTTTTGCCGATTGCCCGCGTATGTAATCCACAGCGGATCTCCTCTGGGGTGAGGACGTCGGGCGATGCGGTCAGGCGATACCCCCGGTTCGTGGCCGAATCAATGGCATAGCCGGATTCCCGCAGAGCAGTAATGGCTTTCCAAACGGCCGCGCGGGAAACGCCCAGCGTTTCGCTGAGCTGTTCGCCGGAGAGATACCCCTCGGTCTGGCGAAGGCGTGTTAAGATTTCCTCTTTTGTGTTCATGGAACCCCTGCTTTCTATCGAGCCTATTTGAGAAATAGTATAGCACAAAAGGGAAGCTTCTGCACGCGCTGGCTGCGTTGGGAGAGAATCCCAAAAAAACATTGTCTGTTTTGTGGGATTGGTGCTATAATATATTCTCGAACGCATGAAAATCACTTGAGAATGGAGGTGCGGATGCAGATGGATGTGCGTCCTGGCGACCGTTTACAGATGAAAAAACCGCATCCGTGCGGCGGCAAAGAATTTTTGGTCTTGCGGGCCGGCATGGATTTTAAGATCCGCTGCACCACCTGCGGCCATGAGGTTATGCTGCCGCGATTGAAATGCGAGAAAAACATTAAGAAAATCATTCGGGAAAACACAGGGGACGAACTCTAGCTCCTTTGCCTGTAAAATGTAATTGATTTGCAAAGGAGAATGGATATGTTTGAAAATATACAGGTGTTTGAGAAGCGCTATGAAGAGCTGAACCAAAAACTCTGCGACCCGACCATTTTGGCGGACCCAGCTGTCTATGCGGAGCTGATGAAAGAGCACAAGTCCATCACCCCGATCGTCGAAAAATATCGCGAATATAAACACGCGGAAGATTCGGAAGCGGAGGCGTTGGCCCTGCTGGAAGAAAGCGGCCTGGAGAAGGAATTGCGGGAATTGGCGGAGCAGGAACTGGAGCAGGCAAAAAAGGATATCGCCCGCACGTCGGACGAGTTGAAAATCCTTCTGCTGCCGCGTGACCCCAACGACGAAAAGAACGTCATCATGGAGATTCGGGGCGGTGCAGGCGGCGAGGAAGCGGCGCTCTTTTCCGCCGTCCTATTCCGCATGTACAGCATGTATGCCGAGCGCCACGGCTGGCAGACGGAGCTGCTCAACGTGAATGAGACGGAGCTCGGCGGCTATAAGGAGATCAGCTTTATGATCTCCGGCGACGGGGCATATTCCCGCTTGAAATACGAGAGCGGCGTGCATCGCGTACAGCGCGTGCCGGAAACGGAAACGCAGGGCCGCGTGCATACGTCCACGGCGACCGTTGCTGTGCTTCCCGAAGTGGACGACGTCGAAATTGAGATCAATCCAAAGGATTTGCAGATCGATACCTTCCGTTCCAGCGGCGCGGGCGGCCAGCACATCAACAAGACGTCGTCCGCCATCCGGATCACGCATTTGCCCACGGGCATGGTGGTGGAATGCCAGGACGAGCGCAGCCAGTTCAAAAATAAGGATAAGGCGATGCGGGTGCTGCGGTCCCGTCTGTATGAGATCGAGCAGGCAAAGCAGGATGCGAAGGTGGCGGCGGACCGCCGCTCCCAGGTGGGCACGGGCGACCGCTCCGAACGGATCCGCACCTACAATTACCCACAGGGCCGCTTGACCGACCACCGGATCGGCTTGACGCTCTACCGCCTGGACGACATCCTCAACGGGGATCTCGATGAGGTGATCGACGCGCTTGTGGCGGCGGACCGTGCGGCCAAACTTGAGCAGTCGGTGGAAAGCCAGGGATAAGGGGGCATAGATATGCAGACACAGCTTTTACAGGCGGATGCGCCAGGTGCAATCCAAACGGCCGCTGCCATCCTGCAAAACGGCGGCTTAGTCGGCATCCCTACGGAGACCGTCTACGGCCTGGCGGCCAATGCGTTGGATGGGGCAGCGGTGGCAAAGATTTTTGCCGCGAAGGGCCGCCCGATGGACAATCCGCTGATTGTGCATATCAGCCATTTTGAACAGATTTATGACCTGGTGCGCGAAGTACCGGAAGCAGCCAAAAAGCTGGCCGAACAGTTTTGGCCTGGCCCATTGACCATCATCCTGCCTAAATCGGCCCGCATCCCAGATGAGGTGAGCGCAGGGCTGGATACCGTCGCGGTGCGGTTTCCCTCCCATCCAGTGGCGCGTGCAGTGATCGACGCGGCGGGTGTGCCGCTTGCCGCGCCATCTGGGAATCTCTCCGGGCATCCGAGCCCCACGACAGCGGCCCATGTGATGAACGACATGGACGGAAGGATTGAAGCCGTGTTGGACGGCGGCCCATGCTCCGTCGGGGTGGAATCCACCGTGGTGACGCTGGCTGAACAGCCGCCGCGCCTTCTGCGCCCCGGCGGGATTACGTTGGAGCAGCTTCGAGGGGTGCTCGGCCAGGTGGAGATGGACGATGCGGTCCTTCACCCTTTGGCGGACGGAAAGCGCGCCGCTTCCCCTGGTATGAAATATAAACACTATTCCCCAAAGGCAAATGTGATTATTTTGGACGGTTCCTTGGAACACTATATCGACTATGTCAACACACATGCAGGGGACGGCGTCGCGGCGCTGTGTTACGATGGAGAGGACAAAGCGCTACAGGTGCCGTCGATTTGTTACGGCGGGGAAGAGGACTGCGGCGAACAGGCGCGCGAGCTGTTTGACGCACTGCGGGAGTTGGACGAGCAGCTCCATGCAAAGACCGTCTATGCACGCTGTCCAGAGCCGGAGGGCGTGGGGTTGGCGGTATACAACCGTCTGATCCGTGCCGCGGGATTTGAGGTGATCGACGTTGGATAAGCCTTTTGTGATCGGCCTGACCGGTCCGACCGGCGCGGGAAAATCCACCGTGGCGGCGGCGTTTGCCTCGCTTGGATGCGATGTGATCGACTGCGACTGCGTTGCGCGGGAAATCACCGATACCCCCGCATGCCTTTCGGCGTTGCAGGACGCCTTCGGAAGCGACGTTGCGTCCAATGGGATTTTAAACCGTCCACTTTTGGCCGAACGTGCCTTTGCGGATGCGGTTTCCTCGCAAAAACTGAACGGCGTCACCCATCCGCTCATCATGAAAGAAGTGCGCCGGCGCATTGCAGCCAGCGGCCAGGACATCGTCGTGGTGGACGCGGCGCTGCTGTTTGAGAGCGGGGCGGATGCGCTCTGCCATGTCACGGTGGCGGTTGTAGCAGACCCGGCCCTGCGGATGCAGCGGATTATGCGGCGGGACGGCATCACAGAAGCGCAGGCGCGCGCCCGCATGGATGCCCAGCAGCCCAACGCATATTATACGGAGCGGGCTTCATATGCTATGGACGGGGGGATTGACGCCGCCCAGGTCCCGCAGGAGACAGAAAAATTGCTGCAAGTCCTGCTGTCATCCCGTTAAACGGAGGATTTCCCATGAGACGATCTGTAAAAACCATCCTTCTTTTGATTGTCCTGGTGGTTATAGGCGCGGCCGTATTGCGGCTGGGGCATGATTACTTTATGCGCACCGCCTATCCATTGGGATACAGGGAGATTGTGGAGGAAGAAGCCCGCACGCAGGGGGGTGACCCGGCCCTGGTGTATGCGGTGATGAAAGCAGAGAGCAATTTTGATCCGGACGCCACCTCACACGCGGGGGCGCGGGGGCTGATGCAGATTACACCGGATACATTCGATTGGCTACAGACCAAATTGCGGGAAGGGGTTTCCTATACGGCGGATGACCTCTATACGCCGCGGGTCAATATCCGTTATGGGTGTAAATTTTTACAGATTTTGCAGGATGAATATACTGAACAGGTCACTGCACTCAGTGCCTATAATGCGGGCATGGGGACGGTGAACCGTTGGCTAAGCGATCCCAGCATTTCCGAGGACGGCGTGGAGCTGAACCGCATTCCCTATCCGGAGACGGAACGGTATGTAAGCGCTGTGCTGCGGAATTATCAAACATACAGGGAACTCTATGAATTTGATGAAATAGGAGGAACATTTCATGGCTAAGAAAAAGGAACAGGTGGATGTGGAGCAGCTCCGCGAGGAATTGCTGATCTGCCGCAAAAATGGATACCAGAAGCTCTCCGATGATCGCGTAAAGAAGGCGGATGCCTTCTGCGAGGATTATAAGGTATTTCTGGACCACAGCAAGACCGAGCGCGAGGCGGTGAAGTCCGCTATTCTGCGCGCGGAAAAAGAGGGCTTTGTGGCGTTTGATCCCAAAAAGACCTATAAGGCCGGGGACAAGGTGTATTACAACAACCGGGGCAAGGCATTGATTCTGGCTGTGATCGGCAAAAACGGCTGCAAGGACGGTGTCCGCATTGCAGCGGCGCACATCGATTCCCCGCGTCTGGATCTCAAGCCCCACCCGCTCTATGAAAAGGACGAGCTGGCACTCTTCAAGTCGCACTACTATGGCGGGATTAAGAAGTACCAGTGGACAGCCATCCCGCTTTCCATGCACGGCTTGGCCGTTCTGAAGGACGGCACGCATGTGGAAATTCGTCTCGGCGAGGAACCCGGCGAGCCGCAGTTCTGTGTGACCGACCTGCTGCCGCACCTCGGCACGGAGCAGATGTCCAAGACGCTCAACAAGGCGATTGAGGGAGAAAATCTGAACATTCTGGCTGGTAGCCGCCCGGTGCGTGCGGACGAAGGGGACAACCTCTTCAAGCTGAACACCATGCGGTTGATTCATGAGAAATACGGGATGACGGAAGAGGATTTCGTCTCCGCCGATATTGAATTTGTCCCGGCATTCAAGGCGTCGGACGTCGGTTTTGACCGCAGTATGGTCGGCGGATACGGCCAAGATGACCGTGTCTGCGCGTACCCGTCCCTGATGGCGGTGCTGAACGCCAAGAATCCGCAGCACACCATTATCACGGTTCTCGCGGACCGTGAGGAGATTGGCAGCGACGGAAACACGGGCCTGAATTCCGAGTTTATGCGGTACTTCATCGCAGATCTGGCCCAGGCGGAGGGCTTGGAGCCGCGTCATGTACTCAGCAAGTCCAAGTGCCTTTCCGCAGACGTCACAGCGGCGTACGATCCCACCTATGCAAGCGCTTATGAGAAGACCAATTCTACTTTCCTGAACAACGGCATTGGAATGAGCAAATACACCGGTTCCCGCGGGAAGAGCGGCACTTCGGAGGCTTCGGCGGAGTTTGTTGCAGAGATCCGTAGCCTTTTCGAAGAGAACGATGTGCTTTGGCAGATCGGCGAGCTGGGCAAGGTCGATGGCGGTGGCGGCGGAACGGTCGCTATGTTCATTGCCAACCTGAATGTGGATGTGCTCGACGTCGGCGTACCGGTGCTTTCCATGCACTCGCCGTTTGAAATTGTCTCGAAGACGGACATCTATATGACCTACAAAGGGATTAAGGCGTTCTTCGAGTCTAAAGTGTAAGGAAAGGGCCGTTGCGCTGCCCGGTTTTTAAAAGGGTTTAGGTGAACGCTAAGCTCTAAATAGATCAACCCCCTGGGTTCCATCTGAACACAGGGGGTTGATGGGAAAGAGAAGGAGCTCCATTTCTCTATGAAATGGAGCTCCTTCTCTTTGGGTGTATGGAAATCACAGTGTGATGGAATCAAGGATGCCGTTTAGTTTGGCCAGAAGGACGCCATAATTGGTGATGGGGACCTGCGCTTCCTCTGCACGCGCAATGCGCGAGAGCAAATATTTGCGGTTGAACATACAGCCGCCGCAATGGACAATCAGATCGTAGGGGGTGAGGTCGTCCGGGAAATCCGCGCCGCTCACCACCTGAATGTCCATATCCTTTCCATACTTTTTGCGAAGAAGATTGGGAATCTTCACACGCCCGATATCCTCACTCAAAGGGGCATGGGTACACGCTTCCGCGATGAGCACATGGGATTGGCTGTTCAGCCGTTCCACGGCTTGCGCCCCGCGCACATAGGCATCTAAATCGCCCTTGTAGGCGGCAAATAGCACGGAAAAGGAGGTCAATTTGCTCTCCTTAGGCGCCTTCTCATAGACCGTTTTGAAGGCCTGGGAATCGGTGATGATGAGATCTGGCGGCGCTTTCAGCGCGGCCAGTGCGCCCTCCATCGTGTCCGGCGTCACGTTGATGGAGATACAGCGGTTGTCCAGCAGGTCGCGGATGGTCTGCACCTGTGGGAGGATCAGCCGCCCTTTGGGGGCTTCGCTGTCCTGGGGCATCACCAGCATCACCACGTCGCCGTCCTTTACCAGGCGTCCGGTAATGCTCTCCGCACCATATCCCTCCGGCAGCGCGCGCGTCAATTCCGCCAGCAGTGCAGGGATCCCCGTGCGGTCCACGGCGCTCACCGCCAAGGGGGAGAGGGAGAGTTCGGTCCGGATGCGCTCCATCAGCGGAGCGGGGTCCTGTAAATCGCTCTTGTTGACCACGGCGATCACCGGGACGCCGCTGCTTTTGAGCGCTTCCAGCCAGGACTTTTCCAAGGAAAAATCTGTGTCGCTGAATAGCATAATGGCAATATCGGCTTTGGGAAGCGTTTCGCGCGTCTTCTGCATGCGCAGTTCTCCCAGCGCGCCTTCATCGTCAAAACCGGCGGTGTCGATAAATACGCAGGCTCCCAACCCGCGGACCTCCATCGCCTTGTAGACCGGGTCGGCCGTTGTGCCGGCGATGTCCGATACCAACGCCACCTGCTGGTTGGTGAGTGCGTTAATCAACGAGGATTTCCCGCTGTTCCTTCTGCCATAGATGGCGATGTGCAGCCGGTTCGCATTTGGGGTTTGGTTGAGATTGTTCATAAGAATCCTCCTACAGAGAGATCAAGTCCGTATCGCGGTTGCGCTCCGGCTGTAATCCAGACGCAAACGGGATTAGAAGCGGAAATCGCGAAGGCCCTCGTCGAGCCCATGGAGATTCTTGAGCGCGATTTCGCGCACTTTGTCGTTGGGAATGGTCTGGACTTCCTTCTCGATCATCTCCAGGGCCAGGCGCTTTGTCTCCGGGCTGGCATAGTCCTCTGCATATTCTTTCAAGGTCATCAGGGCGTTGGGAAGGCAGCAGTTCTTAATCTGCCCGGCCTTCACAAGGGTCATAAAGCGGTCACCCGTGCGTCCTTCGCGATAGCAGGCCGTGCAGAAGCTCGGGATATAGCCCAGCTTCAGCAACCAGTTGACAACTTCGTCCAGCGTGCGGTGGTCGCTCACTTCGAACTGGGCGGAATCCTCTTCCATGCGGTCCTCCTCGGCATAGCCGCCGACGCTGGTGCGGGAGCCGCCGCTGATTTGGGACACGCCGTATTTGATGACCATTTCGCGGGTGCGCTGCGATTCGCGCGTGGAGACGATCAGGCCCGTATAGGGGACGGCGATGCGCAGGATGGCCACGATCTTCTGGAAGAGCTCGTCGGAGATGGCATTGCTGAAGTCGTTCACGTCGATGTCATCCGCATTGCGCAGGCGGGGGACGCTGATCGTGTGCGGCCCGACGCCGTAAACCGCTTCGAGGTGTTCGGCGTGCATCAGAAGGCCGACAAAATCATAGCGGTACAAGTTCAAGCCAAACAGGACGCCACATCCTACGTCGTCGATGCCGCCCTGCATGGCGCGGTCCATCGCTTCGGTGTGGTAGGCGTAGTTGCTCTTCGGCCCTGTGGGATGTAGCTTTTCGTACTGCTCCTTGTTATAGGTCTCCTGGAACAGGATGTATGTACCGATGCCTGCCTCCTTGAGTTTGCGGTAATTTTCCACTGTGGTCGCTGCAATATTGACGTTTACCCGGCGGATGGCGCCGTTTTTATGTTTGATGGAATAGATCGTCTTGATGCTCTCCAGCACATATTCGATCGGGTTGTTGACAGGATCTTCGCCGGTTTCCAGCGCCAGGCGTTTGTGGCCCATATCCTGCAGTGCGATGACCTCGCGGCGGATCTCCTCCTGCGTCAGCTTTTTGCGCGCGATATGGCCGTTTTTCTTATGATAAGGGCAATAGGTGCAGCCGTTTACACAGTAGTTGGAGAGGTACAGCGGCGCAAACATCACGATGCGGTTGCCGTAGAACTCCTGCTTGATCTTGGTAGCCTGCGCAAAAATGCGCTCCAGCGCGTCCTTGTCCTCGCAGGCAAGCAGGACGGCCGCTTCCCGGTGCGTCAATCCCTTGAGTTCGTCGGTCTTGTCGATCAAGCGGTTGATCAATTCCAAGTTGTCTTTGTTTTCGTCCGCATAGCGGAGCGTATCGCGAATTTCTTGATCGTCGATAAATTCGGTTGCAATGGTGGACTTTGGATTATACATATTCCATCTTCCTTTCAATCAGTTGAAATCCATACAGAAAAATTTGAAATTATACAGGCGTCCGCTGCATCGAACGGATTTCCGCTTCGGTTTCACGCCGGCCGGTGCGGATATCCACATCGGAAAAAGACGCCGGATAGATTTGGTAGAGCTTTTTGAGGTTGTTTGGGGTCACTTTGCGCATGATGACGTTGGCGCCGCAGGAGAAGACGTTCTCCTTTTGCGCGCCGTCCAACACGCCGAGGGCGGTCGTAGCGGGAAGATTGGCCTTTGGAAGCAGCAGGCGCGCCAATGCCACAGCGCGCTTGGTAAGTTCCGTACTGCCGTGCGGTGCATCGCGGAGGGGGGTGTCCGGATGGGGGATAAACGGGCCGATCCCCGCCATGTCGCACCCGATGTCCTGCAAGAGGAGTAGATCCCCCGCAATCGTAGACAGCGTCTGCCCAGGAAGCCCGATCATAAAGCCTCCACCGGTCTCATAGCCGAGCTTTTTTAACGTTCGCAGGCACGCCACGCGCGCGTCCAGGGAGCTATCGGGGTGCAGGGAGGCATAGAGCGCTGGGTCGGATGTTTCGTGTTTAAGCAAATAACGGTCCGCGCCGCAGTCCCGCCAGTACTGGTAGACGTCTTCCGGAAACTCCCCACAGCTCAGTGTGATGGCCATGCCGGTTTTTTTGATCTGTTTGACGATGTCGCCGATCCGATCCGGCGTGTACCAGGGGTCCTCGCCCGATTGCAGGACGATGGTTCTGTAGCCCGCCCGGGCAGCTTCCTGTGCGGTGGCGATCATATCGCGGGGGTCCATACGAAAGCGGGAGAGCTTTTGATCGGTCGCATTCAGCCCGCAGTAGGTACACAGCCGTTTGCAGTGGTTGGAGAACTCCAGCAGTGCGCGGATATGAACCACATCGCCCACCGTTTCCCGGCGGAGCGCATCTGCCTGTGCGTAGATGTCATGGAAATCCTCCAATGCGAGAAGCGACTCCAATTGTTCACGTGTATAGGTCATTCTGCCTGCCCAGCCTTTGAATAGATGGTTTTGACACTGAGGCCCTTGAGCATTCCCAGTTTGCCGGAAATAGTGCTGATGACATTCATCGGGGCGTCCACAGCAATGCTGATGATAGAGATCCCACGGCAGCGGTAGGGGATCCCCATGCGCCCAATGATATAGTCGCCGTATTCATGCAGGATATGATTGAGCGCTTCGACGCTCTCTATATCCTCCACCACGATGCCGATTAAGGCTACACGCTTTTCCATATCGTTTCCTCCCAGAAATCAAAAAGCTCCGCGCAAAAAAGCGCGGAGCTACCCTGATCCTTCAGTCATAACAACCGCCTTCTTTCTCGGGAAACCTCCCTCGTAAATCAGAACGTATTTGTGTTTTGGTCCATCCTCGCCCGCGGAAAGACTCCTTGGGGTAGGAAGTTTGTTTCATTCTACCAAGATTGCGAAAAAAAGTCAATAGACAGTAGAAAAACAATACAAAATTTGTCTATTTCAAATGAGAGCCGTTTCCCTTCGGCATGATCTCGTCCGTATCCAGCGGGATGGTGACGGGGCCGTCGTTTTCGATGGAGACGAGCATGTCCGCTCCAAATTCACCGGTGGCGGTGCGGATTCCCTGCGCCTGGATCTGCGCGATAAAACGCTCGTAAAGGGGGATGGCCTTTTCCGGGCGCGCTGCGCGGACAAAGGACGGCCGCCTTCCTTTCCGGCAATCGGCACAAAGAGTAAACTGCGAAACAATCAGCATTTCGCCTTGGATATCCAACAGAGAACGGTTCATTTTGCCTGCGCCGTCTTCAAAGATGCGCAGCCCTGCAATTTTATCCGCAAGATAATCGCATTCCCGTTCCGTATCCTCCTCCGATACGCCGAGCAGGACCATCAGCCCCTGCCCAATTTCCCCAACCATTTTTCCGTCGATTGTAACGCTGGAACGCTTGACGCGTTGGACAACTGCTTTCATAAAAGAAGTTCCTCCCTGCTACAAAGTTACTGTTATTGTAGACTGCAACGGAGAATTTGGCAAGTGCGGGCTCTTTCTGGTAAAAATTGCACGGGGTAGATTCGGCAAAAAAAAGTAGCTTTTTTGCAAGGCAATGTAGTATAATAGAAATGTTCGCGAATGGGTCGCTTTGTTAAAAAGGAGTTTTTATCTATGTGGAATAGCAGCAATCGAATGCTTTTTCGTGCTTGCATTGCGGATTTGATCGATACGCCCAGTGTGCAGGCCATGCGAAATGTCAGCCAGCATGTGGATATCAACTGTCTGGAGCACTGTGTTTTTGTGGCATATGTGAGTTTCCTGATTTGCCGGCGCATGGGATGGGATTTTCGTGCGGCAGCGCGGGGAGGACTATTACACGACCTGTTCCTCTATGATTGGCACCAAAAAGGAAGCCACCAGGGGTTGCATGGGTTTACGCATCCGGAGGCGGCGCTGCGCAATGCCAGCCAGATTTGTGCGTTGACCGAGGTCGAACAGGACATTATTGTGAAACATATGTGGCCTTTGACTCTGCGGAAGGTTCCAAAATATCGGGAATCGTTTGTAGTCAGCAGTGCGGATAAGATCTGTGCGTTGGCGGAAATGTTGCAGATCTATCGCTTGATGCGCGTGGCGAAAAAACTAAATGTCTGTTGCAGCCAAGCGTGAGGAACGCTTGGCTGTAACGAGGCAGAAGTTTGGCCGGTCAAGTACAGCGGAAGAAGAGGAATGAACCGCTCCGAACAGCAGAAAACGTAGACTTAAAAAATTTTTTCCATTTTTTTTAAAAAAAGACTTGCTTTTTTTGAAACGGTGTCATATAATAGTCAAGGCGATTCGCTCCAAAGGGGTTTTCCAAAAGAGAGTGAATTGTGAACAACTTCATAATGCGGAATTGTGTAATGGTAGCACGGCAGACTCTGACTCTGTTTGTGAGGGTTCGAATCCTTCTTCCGCAGCCATCGAGGTGTGGCTCAGTTTGGTAGAGCGCTACGTTCGGGACGTAGAAGCCGGAGGTTCAAATCCTCTCACCTCGACCAGTAAAAGCCGAGTACAATTTGTACTCGGCTTTTTTGCGTCTTGATTTCCAGGTTGCATAGCGCGGTTCATTTGGTCATTTATCCAGATAAAAGATGTTTAATAAAAGGTAGTTGGTAGGCCAAAAATAGAGAGGATACGCTCTCGCAAAGTTTCAATACAATCGGGACATAAAAATCCTTTTTGGCTGGTGAATCGGAAAGGTGTTTATTCACATAATGTTTAGATTTGAAAACGTACATCCGCAAGAATAGACAAGAAAATCGAAGGATTTCGAAAAATCAAAAAGATAATTTAAAAAATCCGCGAATTTTACAGAAAAATACAATCATATATTGACAAATGACGGTTTTACTACTATATTAGATTCGTTGCGTTTGCATCTAATACGGCGCGATGCAAATGTCCGCGCGGCGTCCTGCGAAGGGTGCCTGCTTTTGCGGCGTTTGTATGGGGCCGGAGGGGATGGGGCAGGTTGCCGGCATTCCCGAACCGTCAGCCTCGCTTCATTGCCGCAGTCATGTTTGATTGTGAAAAATCCTTTGCGGAGGGCAATGGGAACGGCACGGCTGCGCTTGCGTTTAGTACCGTGAATCATTTTAATCGTTGTTCCGGCTTTCACGCAACGAATTTTACCGCAAAGGGGATGCACTTTTCCAATGGGAGAGACACCAATCATCGAATTAAAAAACATCGCCGTTTCCTTTGATGGCGAGGCCGTTCTGAAAGATTTCAATCTCCGTATCCGGGGAGGCGAATTTGTCACCCTGCTTGGTCCGTCGGGATGTGGAAAGACCACGACCCTGCGGATTGTCGGCGGCTTCGTTCATCCGGACCAGGGCGATGTTTTTTTCAATGGCCAGAAAATCAACGATGTTCCACCGCACAAGCGCGAGGTCAACACCATTTTCCAAAAGTATGCGCTGTTCCCGCATTTGAATGTTTATGACAATGTGGCGTTTGGAATGCGGGTCCATGGCAAAAGTGAAAAGGAAATCAAATCGACCGTGAAGAACATGCTGAATATGGTCAATTTGAATGGCTTTGCGCACCGCAATGTCAATCGCCTGTCCGGTGGCCAACAGCAGCGCGTCGCCATTGCCCGTGCGTTGGCAAACCATCCGAAGGTTCTTCTTCTGGATGAGCCGCTGGGCGCGCTTGACCTCAAGCTGCGCAAGGATATGCAGGCCGAGCTCAAAAAGATTCAGCAGCAGACGGGAATCACCTTCATTTTTGTCACACACGATCAGGAAGAGGCGCTTTCGATGTCCGATACTGTCGTGGTGATGGATAAAGGAGAGATTCAGCAGATCGGTTCTCCGCAGGATATTTATAACGAGCCAAAGAACGCGTTTGTGGCAGACTTTATCGGGGAAAGCAATATTTTGGACGGCGTGATGGTTGACGACTATCTAGCCGAGTTTGCGGGGCAAAGGTTCCGCTGTGTGGACAAGGGGTTTGCGAAAAACGAACCCGTGGATGTGGTCATCCGCCCGGAGGACATCGATGTGGTGGCGCCGGACGAGAGCCCCCTCTCCGGTGTGGTGACCAGCGTGACGTTCAAGGGCGTGCATTACGAGATCATTGTGGATGTCGCAGGGTTTAAATGGATGATTCAATCGACCGACTTCCAGGAGGAAGGCAGTAAGATCGGTTTGCTTTTACAACCCGACGATATCCATATCATGAAAAAATCGGAATATTCCGGAATGTTCGGAGATTATACGACGTTCAGCGATGAGATGGATGAGGATATCCTTGCGTCTCAGAGGGAGGAGGCGGAAGAAGAGGATGAGATCTAAAACCGCTTCCATCCCATATGGAATTTGGATGGCTATTTTTATTGTTGTCCCCATGATTTTGGTGGTGATTTTCGCATTTACCGATAAAAGCGGCCGGTTCACGCTGGAAAATATCGCAGCTGTAGGACAGTATTCCAATGTTTTTTTTGCGCTCCATTTGGCTGGGTGCAATCGCCACAGGGATCTGCCTGCTGGTGGGGTATCCGCTGGCCTATATCATCTCACGCACCGGCGCACGTGTGCAAAGCGTACTGGTGATGCTGGTGATGCTGCCCATGTGGATGAACTTTTTGCTGCGCACCTATGCGTGGATGACGCTCTTGGAGGACAACGGCATCATCAATACGGCGCTTGCCACGCTGGGATTGCCAAAGCTGCATATGATCAATACGTCCGGCGCGGTGGTGCTGGGCATGGTCTATAACTATATCCCCTATATGATCCTGCCGTTGTATTCCGCCCTGGCCAAGATGGACCATTCCGTCATCGAGGCGGCGCAGGACCTCGGCGCCAACCAACGCCGTGTGTTCACGAAAGTGATTTTCCCGCTCAGCATGCCAGGCGTCATTTCGGGGATTACGATGGTGTTCGTCCCCGCAGTGAGCACCTTCATCATCTCCAAGATGCTGGGCGGCGGATCAAACCTGTTGATCGGCGACCTGATCGACATGCAATTCCTTGGAAGCGCGTACAATCCCAATTTGGGGTCGGCTATTTCCCTGGTGCTGATGGTGCTCATCCTGATTTGTATGGGTATCATGAATCAGTTCGACGACGGCGAAACGCGCGGGGGAGGGCTGATGATATGAAAGTTGCATCGAAAGTATACACCTTCCTGGTTTTTCTTTTCCTATACGCGCCGATTTTTGTCTTGATTATTTTCTCCTTCAACGATTCGGATACAATGAGCCGTTCGGTATTTTCCGGCTTCTCGCTGCGGTGGTACGCCCGTCTGTTTGAAGACCGCATGATTATGGATGCGCTCAAAAATACGCTGATCATTGCGGTTGTTGCGGCCGCGGTAGCGACCGTACTTGGCACGGTTGCGGCCATTGGGCTCAATGGGATCCGCAACAAATGGGTCCGCCGCATGATGATGAATGTCACCAACCTTCCGATGGTCAATCCGGAAATTGTAACAGGCGTTTCCCTGATGCTCTTGTTCGTCTTTGTGGCCCAAAGCTTGGGAGGGCTTTCCCTCGGGATGTTGTCCCTGATTTTGGCGCACATTACGTTTTGTACGCCCTATGTGGTGCTGTCCGTCCTGCCAAAATTGCGGCAGATGGACCCGCACCTCTATGAAGCGGCTCAGGATCTGGGCTGTGATCCGCGGCGGGCGTTTTTCAAGGTGGTCCTTCCGGAGATTATGCCGGGCATTGTGACTGGCATGATTATGGCTTTCACCCTTTCCATCGATGACTTTATCATCAGTTACTTTACAAGCGGCACCACCCAGACGCTGCCGATCTATATCTATTCGATGACCCGGAAGCGGGTAAGCCCGGAGATCAATGCACTTTCCACCTTGCTGTTTGTGGCCGTTTTGTTTTTGCTGGTGATTGTCAATCTGCGCCAGGCAAGGGACAAGCGCGCGCAGGAGAGAAAGGAGGGCCTGGAATCGTGAGTTTCAAAAAGCGTTTTCTGGCTCTTTTTGCGGCGGCGCTCCTTTTGCTGGGCATGTCCGTCCCTGCTGGGGCTTCCTCTGAGGAAGAGGAACCGGCTGCACCGAAGCGTGGCGTCACCATCAATGTCTACAACTGGGGGGAATACATCTCCAACGGCGTGGAAGGGACGCTGGATGTAAACGCGGAATTCACCCGCCGCACGGGGATTGACGTGAACTACACCACCTTTGATACGAACGAATCCCTCTATTCTAAGCTGGCCGGCGGCGGGGCCAATTACGATGTGATTATCCCTTCGGACTACATGGTTTCCAAGCTGATCGAAGAGGGGTATTTAGAGAAGCTGGACTTCGATAACATCCCCAACTTCCAGTACATTGACGAGCAATACCGCAATCCCGATTACGACCCGACCAACGAATATTCCGTGCCTTACACTTGGGGTGTCGTGGGAATTTTCTATAATAAGAACTATGTGAAAGAAGAGATCAACAGCTGGAAGATCCTGTGGGATGAAAAATATGCAGGAAAGATTTTGATGTTTGACAACCCGCGGGATTCCTTTGGCATTGCGCAGAAACTGCTGGGATATTCCTTTAACTCCACGGACGAGCGCGAGTGGCAGGAGGCGGCCATGCTGCTGAAAGAGCAGAAGCCGTTGGTGCAGGCATATGTGATGGACCAGATCTTTGATAAGATGGCGAACGGCGATGCGTGGTTGGCGCCGTACTACGCGGGAGATGCGGCCACGCTTGTGGAGGATAACCCAGACATCGGTTTTGCGATTCCCACCGAAGAGGGGACAAACTTCTTCGTGGATGCACTCTGCATCCCAAAAGGGGCTGCTCATAAAAAAGAGGCCGAAGAGTACATCAATTTCCTCTGCGATCCGGAGATTGCCGCCGCAAATGTGGATTACATCGGCTATTCAACCCCGGAATCGGCGGCAAAGGAGTTGCTTCCGAAGGAGACCGTAGAGAACCCGATTTTCTATCCGCCGCAGGAGATTCTGGACAATTCCGAGGTGTTTGTCAACCTTCCGGAGGAAACCAGCTTACTGTTGGATTCCCTCTGGGCAGAGGTAAAGATGGGCGGTCCTGGAGAGACAGCCACGCTAGTGGCAATATTGGCAGGTTTTTTACTGCTCTATATTGGGATTGTCGTCTATAAAAAGATCAAGGCAAAGCGAGAATTGCAATAGATATATCCCCCGGCTTTGGCTGGGGGATTTCCATTTTGAAGAAGCTTCCCCAGCAGGATCCTGATTCCTGCCGGGTTAGAAGTCGTACGTTTGAAAGGATGGTACAACATGGAGCGATTGACCAAGAGAGAACTCCCTGAAAGCCCTTGGCGGGTAGAGCCCGCCGCAGTGGAGCGCACGGAATTCGGCTACAGTGGGACGGCAATCGAACGATTGGCCAAGTTTGAAGACATCTTGGAAGCGGTTTTGGAGGAGCAGGGGCGTTTAGGGCCGAAACTGGAACAAATGCGCATCGATGGAAAGACCCATTCGTATCAGTTTAAGGAAATGATGGGAAAAAAGCTGATGAATGCACATCTGTTGGCGCTTTTCAAAACACATGGGATTATGGACTGAGAAAGAGGATTGCGGTTTCTATAGGAGAATGATACAATAAGAGGGACAAGACGTGTAATGGGGCGTTTTCCGGCCGCCCAAAAGACGCGCGAAATTAGAGAAAGGGGAAGGAAGTATATGCGCACAAAGATTCAAAACAAAACGGCCAGTGCAGAGATCGAGTCCCTGGGTGCCCAGCTGATGAGCCTCAAAAATGCGGAGGGGACGGAATACCTCTGGCAGGGGAACCCTGCATTTTGGAGCAGCCGCGCGCCGGTGCTGTTTCCTACCGTGGGAAACGTACGCGGTGGGACAACGATTATCAATGGAAAGCCCTATGCGCTGAAGCGCCATGGGTTTGCCCGCAATCTGGAGCACTCGGTGTTGGATTCCGGCGCAAATTTTATTGCGTATTCCCTCAAAGACTCAGAGGAGACAAGAAAGCTATATCCGTTTGTCTTTGAACTGCGGGTCACTTACCGGTTGATCGAAAACGGACTTACAACGGAATTTGCGGTGTTTAACCGGGGGGATGAGGAGCTGCCGTTTGGGATCGGCGGCCATCCGGGATTCCGTTGCCCGCTGGTTCCGGGGGAGCGCTTTGAGGATTACCGCATCCTGTTCGAAAAAGAGGAGACGGCCGATTGCCCGACCATTGACATCCAGACAGGTTTGATCGACTTCAATAAGCGCCATACGGTTCTGCGCGGGGAGCGGGAGATCTCCCTGCGGCACGATTTGTTTGTCAACGACGCGCTGGTATTTGATGCGCTTCAATCCACCAAGGTGAAGGTGGTCAGCCGTGTTTCGGGCCGGGGAGTAGAGATGGATTTCGCTGGCTATCCGATGTTGGGCATCTGGTCGCCGTTGGGGGAGGCGCCGCTTGTTGCGCTGGAGCCCTGGGCGGGATGCGCGACGGCCAAGGATGAGGACGACGTGTTTACCCATAAACGGTATCTAAACGTATTGGAGCCGGGAGAGAGTAAAGTCTTCACCTTTACGGTCAAGCTTTTATAAAAATTTGAAATTTGGATAGATTATCCCTGCCATTTTACAGAAATTCCTGTAAAATGGCAGGGATTTTTGATGTACCTTCTCTTTCCCGCAAAACCAATCCCACCCAAAAACCTCCTGAGAATGCCGTAAACCTGCGCCGCTTTGCCAAATTGTGACGGAATAAAAGAATATTGCTAACATATCTTTCACGCAGCGAGGCAAAGTAAGAGATGCCGGTTCGGATAAGAGCCGGCAGGCGGCGTCGAAGGAGGTGAGACCAATGAGACCGTCAAGGAAACATTATGGGAAATATCTGGTTTTTGCGCTGACCGTGACAACCGGTCTTTTGGTGAGTATGGTCGGCGTTGCGCGTTATTTTACCCCGAACGAATATTATGTGAAACGAGGAAACCAATTGCAGTGGGATTCACAGTGGATTTCCCTGGAAGACCCTTACAATGAAGGCGATTTGCCAGCGGGGACAGCGACTTCGTCGAACGAGACCTATCGTGCGGAGTTAATGCTCTTTCACACGGTTCCGGTTAAAACCGTGGACGTAAAGGTGGTGGAAGATCGGGAAGTAGCGCTTTGCGGCACACCGTTTGGGATCAAGATGTTTACCAATGGTGTGATGGTTGTCGGCGTGGCAGATATCCAAGGGGAAGATGGAACGGCGAATCCCGGGACGGACGCCGGATTGGAAGCGGGCGACATCATCACCGCTCTGAATGGGCATCCGGTTAACCGAAACGAAGAAATCGCACAGGCGATGGAAAAGAGCGCGGGAAAGCCTGTGAAAATTGCTTTTCTGCGCGAGCAGGAATCTATGGAGACGACGCTTCTTCCAGTCCGCTCCAAAGTAGATGGGACCTATAAGGCAGGCCTTTGGGTCCGCGACAGCACGGCGGGAATTGGTACGCTGACCTTTTACGATCCCTCCACGCAGGAGTTTGCAGGACTTGGCCATGGAATCTGCGATACGGATACCACCGAGCTGATGCCCCTGCGCAACGGGGAGATCGTACCTGTTACCATCAATGGCGTGGTTAAGGGACAAAAGGGCGCCCCAGGAGAGCTGCGCGGGTATTTCAATACGGATGTCCCCATGGGGACACTGCACGCCAATCTCAATCAGGGGGTCTACGGGCAATTGAATAGCGGCGCTGTGGAAGAACAAAAGCTGGCCGGGGATACGGTCTGCGTTGCCATGAAGCAGGAAGTTCAGGCCGGGGCCGCGCAGATTTTGACCACTGTGGACGGCGGCGAGCCGCAGTTTTACGATGCTGTGATCGAAAAAATTAGTTATCACCATACGGAAAGCAGCAAAAATATGGTCCTCCGGATTACGGACCCCACCCTTTTGAGCACCACCGGAGGCATTGTGCAGGGGATGAGCGGAAGCCCGATCGTCCAAGATGGCAAATTGGTGGGCGCCGTTACCCATGTATTTGTCAATGATCCGACACGCGGATATGGGATTTTTGCAGAGAACATGCTCGGCACCTGTCAGAGCGTGTTGGGAGAGGTAGAAACAACTGCTGCGTAAACGAATGTTTCCAGAGTATATTTCCCCCTAATAAGAAAAATATTTTTACAAGCTATTGCCAATTTTACCAATATATGGTATTATATCAGCACAATCAATCTATTAGGGGGATTTCGTATGGAAAAGCGGTTAAAGGTATTGGTTTCAAATGACAGTGTAGAATTTCAGCAAGAATGCGGCCAAGTTCTGGAGGATTCCGGGATGGAATTGATTTATACGCAAAAAGATGGCGTAAAATTGCTGGAGAAAATCGAAGCAATCCACCCCGATGTGGTCCTTGCCGATCTCTTCATGCCCCGTCTGGACGGCATCGGTGTGATGCATGCGGCGGACAAATTGGGACATCAAAAGCCATTATTTGTAATAATTTCCAATTTTACCAGCCCGACTTTAGAGCGTGAAGTGATGACCTCCGGCGCTGCGTATTTTGCGGTTTCTCCGTTTAATGCATCGGAACTTGCAGAACGCATCGTTCAGATTGTTGGTTTGACGGAAGGTGCCCTTCAACCGGAATCGGAGCCATCTTTGGAAATCCAAGTCACGGAAATTCTGCACCAGATCGGCGTTCCCGCCCACATCAAAGGATACCATTACCTGCGTGACTCCATTATCATGGCAATTGAAACACCGGAAATTATCAATGCGGTGACGAAGCAGCTCTATCCAAGTGTTGCAAAGAAATACGACACGACCAGCTCCCGCGTAGAACGCGCCATTCGCCATGCGATCGAGGTTGCATGGGATCGCGGAGACGTCGATATTCTCAACAGCTATTTCGGCTATACCATCCACAACACGCGCGGGAAGCCAACCAATTCGGAATTTATCGCAATGATCAGCGACCGTCTACGCCTGCATATGAAATCTGCCAGCTAAGTTGCGAATACTCGCTTTTTGGGGATAAGTTGTATTCAAAAAGGCCCTCTCTTCTGTGGAAATCGTCCACGAAGGGAGGGCCAAACTTTTTAAATTGGACAGTTTTATGGTTCTTTGATGGCTTCCATCTTTTGATAAAGCTCTGGAAAATGTTTTTTCATACTCATGGGACGGAACGTTTTGGCGTTGACCCAAGCGTGGAGGGTGGAGCCGGTATTGATCGGCTTGTCCTCGCCCTGCTTGAAGACGCGGTAGGCAAAACGGATTCTGGATGGGGTCAATTCGGCGATGGATGTTTCGACCGTCAAGACGTCCTCATAGCGGGCGACTCCGATGTACCGGCAGCTGAGTTCCACAAGCGGCGTCATTACCCCCATGCGCTCCAATTCCGAATACGTGATGCCCGTCTCTTTAATGAGGTCCGTCCGGCCGATTTCATACCAAACCGGATAATTGGAATGGTGTACAATGCCCATCTGGTCCGTTTCCGCATAACGGACGACCACTTGGCTTTTGCTAATCATAGAATCCCTTCTTTTATCAATAATTTCAAGATTACGATCCGATTTTATCATATTTCCCCGTATGGAATCCAGTATAAAATCTATCATAAAAGTGATATTTCCTGTTGGATATTTTGTAAAGGGAGGTTCAAAAAGTAAATAGGAATCCAGCAAAAGATAATGGGATAATAGGAATTCAGATTTATAAATGTAATGAAATAATTATAATTATTGACTGTTTTACTATAATATGTTAATGTTTAACTGTATGAAAAGCTGGTAAAATATTTTTTACGAGGTCTCAAAAGAAAGGAGGTACTTGGGATCTCAACTTTGCGAATTTTTAAGAAGAAAGGGGAAATTGTATGAAAAGGTGGAAAAAATTTATCAGCTCCATACTCGCAATTGCCATAGCCACCAGCACCCTTCCAGCTTCTTTCGTATCCTTTGCACAGGATATTTCCTTTAAGATTGAAGCGGAGACGGGCTATATGGTGGACCGCGACGGCGAGAAGCTCGATCAGGCACCTGCAACGGATGATCAACATGCCAGCGGAGGGGCGTACTATGGTCATTTTGATGACGGTGCTGGCAGAGGGCTTATCCTGGAAAATGTATCCGAGACGGATGCAACATCGCTTTCCATCAAGTATGCTTCTTATAACCAAGGGACCTTCGATATTTATATCAATGCGTCCGAGGAGGCGTACCAACTAGCATTTATCGCTACGGGTGACTGGTATATGGACACCGGGAGAGAGGTTTCTGCGAACATAGAAATTCCGGCCGGTGCAACCATTAAGATTGTCCCCAGCCGGCCCGCCAATATTGATTACATAACGTTGGGGAGCCGGGCGGCGGACTCCGAGTTGATCGAAGCGGAAACAGGGTATATGGTCGACCGCAACGGCAATCAAATTGATCAAGCGCCTGCTACAGACGACCAATATGCCAGCGGCGGCGCCTATTACGGCCATTTTGATGAAGGCGAAGAGAAAGGGCTCGTGCTGGAAAATGTGACCAGCACCGCCAAAACGTCGCTTTCCATCAAATATGCTTCTTTCAATAACCAGGGAACCTTTGCCATTTATATCAACGATGAGGAAAGCGCTTACCAGCTTTCTTTCAGCGCTACGGGCGGTTGGTATATGAACACTGGAAGGGAAGCATCCGGCTGCATTGAAATCCCTGCTGGTGCAACCATTCGAATTGTCCCCAGCCGTCCTGCCAACATCGACTATATTGTCTTGGGAACCGAGACCGATCTTCCTGCCATTCCCAATGAGGATGACTTTGTCTTGATTGAGGCGGAGACGGGCTACATGGTGGATCGCGGTGGCAATCGAATCGACCAGGCCCCCGCGACCGATGACGAATATGCCAGCGGTGGCGCGTATTACGACCACTTTGACAGCGGCGAGCGCAAAGGTTTGATTTTGGAAAACAATACCGGTGAAGATAAGACTTCCATTGCGATTCGGTATGCTTCCAAAGGGTATACTGGAACCTTCGACCTCTATATCAATGATTCCAAAACCGCGCGCCAGCTCGCATTTACGTCGACCAGCGACTGGTATATGAATACGAGCAATATCGTTTCCGGCCGCATCGACATCCCGGATGGCGCAACAATTAAAATTGTCCCGAGCAATCCGGCGAACATCGACTATATCGTTCTCGGAAATGACGAGACGCTCCCGGTGATCCCGGAAGAAACGGTTTCCCGTGAGCAGGAGCTTGCCCGTCAGATGGAAACGGAAAGCATCGTCCTTGCCCAAAACGACGGCGTCCTGCCGCTCTCTGAGGACACCAAAATCGCGGTATTCGGAAGCGGACAGCTGGCGCCGGCCACCGGCGGTTCCGGTTCAGGAGCGGCCAACGGGGAATACACCTCCAACTTTATTGATGGGCTGTATGAACTGGGGATCGAACCGTATCAGGAGCTTTTGGAGTATTACGAAGAGCGCGTCCATTCCAACCGGGATATCGACCATGGCTGGGATACCAGCACAGAATATCCGGACGAATGGGGTACCCCTTTGTATTCCGGGACAAGCTGGTCGCACGCCGCAGGGGTCAATACGCCCGACGTCAAGTTGGATAACGGGGAAATCACCGACGACGGAATCGTCGCAAGGGCTGCGCAAGAGAGCGATGTCGCCATCGTCTACATCACCCGTACTACCGGCGCAGAAGAGATGGACCGCATCGAGCAACCGGGCGACTGGAACTTGAACGCATCCGAGCGGGTGCTTCTGGAACAGGTTTCGGATAAATTCGATCGGATTGTCGCCATTCTCAGCATCAATGGGCCGATCGAAATGTCGTGGGTAAAGGAATACGGCGTGGATGCCGTCATGATCTCCTATGCAAGCGGTTCCCAGAATGGGTACGCCATGGCGGACCTCGTTTTTGGCAAAGAGAACCCGAGCGCCAAGCTTGCGGATACCATTGTCGAGACTTATGACGAACATCCTACAGCGGATACCTTTGGCTACATTACATATTCGGAGATGGGTCTGGATGGCGAAGCCAACCATACTGCGTTTGGCGATGAGGACCCGATCAGCCCCTATCTGGAAAATATTTATGTCGGCTACCGTTACTTCGATACCTTTGGCAAAGAGGTGCTCTATCCCTTCGGAAGCGGGCTTTCCTATTCGGATTTTGCCTTTGAGGATATGGACGTCGGCTTGAACGCTGCGGACAAGAGCATCACCGTCAGCGCAACCATTGAAAACGTTACGGAGGACCCGTCCATTGTCCCCGGCAAAGAGGTAATGGAGGTCTACGTGTCCATTCCAGACGGGAAACTGGAACAGCCCTATCAGAAGCTGGTCGATTACGAAAAGAGCGAAGAGCTTGCGGCCGGCGAATCCCAGCGGATCTCCATCGATGTCCCGCTGAAAGACCTTGCCTCTTATGATGAGGAACGTGCTGCCTATATCCTCGAGCCCGGCACCTACTATTTGCGCGTCGGTTCCTCTTCGCGGGATACCCATATCGCAGGCGCGTTTACAATCGAGGATACCATCGTTGTCGAACAGTTGACCAATCAATTGGTCATGTCCGACGATGCAAAGGCGTTGTTTGAAGAAAAAGCATTGACAAAAGAGGGGGCGACCCCCATCACGTATGACGGCGAAGCGGAAGAGATGCAGAAGGCAGAGGCAGAAGCGTTTACCGTCACCGCAGACGATGTGGAGGTAAGCCTGGAAGCCCCCACAGTCACGGAACCAAGCTTCCGTGAGCTTCCGGAGGATGAACCGGTCCATAAATTCTCCGAAGTGCAGTCCGGGGATATTTCTCTGGAGGACTTTGTCGCGCAGATGACCGAGGATGAGCTCATCACCTTCCTGTCCGGCGGCAACTACCGCAAAGACGATGGTGTGGGCTATTCGGACGACAGCGGCATCCCGGAGAATTTTGCTTCCAAGGCTTCCGGCGTTGGCGGCGCAGGACAGACCCGCAACATCGAGCGCTTTTCCATCCCGTCCATCACCTTTGCCGATGGTTCGGCTGGAATTGGTTATAGTGCGATCCCAGGCGTCCGCGATAAAAACATCGGCTGGCCGCGCGCAGCGGCGATGGCCTGCATCTGGAACAAGGAACTTCTGCGGGAGTTCGCGGTCGAGATGGGCAAGGCGATGCTGGACATCAATGTCGATGTATGGCTGGCGCCGAGCATCAACTTGCACCGCAATCCTCTGGGAGGACGCGGCAACGAATACTATTCGGAGGACCCGATCCTTTCCGGCCTCGTTGCATCGGTCGTTGCGGAAGGTGTGGCAGAAAGCGGTGTGACAGTCTGCTTAAAGCATTTTGCTGGAAACGACCAGGAGTATTACCGCCGCGGCGTCATCAACGATACCACGGAACAGAATGGCACCAGCCGGGATGCCATCAACGTGATTGCCACCGAACGGACCTTGCGTGAGATCTATTTGAAACCGTTTGAGATGGCTGTAAAGACCGGCAAGGTCATGAATGTCATGTCCGCCTTTAATAAGATCAATGGACAATACTGCGCGTCCAATGAAGGCCTTCTCACCGATATTCTGCGCGGGGAATGGGGCTTCCAGGGCTTTGTAGTGACCGACTGGGGCGACTATGACGTCCTTGCGCATGAAGGGCATGCTTTGGCGGCCGGCAATGACTTGAACATGCCGGGCGGCCACAGCCGGTACTGGATTACAAATAAATACCGCGAGAGCTTGGCGGATGGCAGCCTGACGCTGGATCAGATGCGGCGCAGCGCCTATCGCCTGTTGAACACCATTCAATCGAGTGCACTTTCCTCCATGCCGGAAAAGCACAATTTTGCAAGCAATCTGTCGATTCAATCCACAACCTTGCCCGATGCAAAGATCGGGTTTGAATATTCGGAGAGCAAGGTCAACCCGTTGATTGCCGCTGGAGGGAAAGGCTCGCGCTATTCCTTCCAGGTTGCTGCGGATTCCCCGGCGCAATTGCCAGAGGGCATCACGCTGCGGCCGAACGGAGCGTTAACCGGCATTCCCGCCGCTGGGACGGAGGGAAGCTACGACATTAAATTCCAGGTCACGGATAATACCGGCGCCTCGGCAACCAAACAGCTCACCTTGACGGTGAACGGCGAGCTTTCTATTGCTCCGGAAGAACTGCCGGTTGTTGTGCTGAACGAAGCTTACGAACAGAAGCTCACCGCAAGCGATGCGCAGGGAAATCCCGTGGATGCGATTTTTACCACCACGGATGCTCTTCCCACTGGATTGACCCTTTCCGAGGATGGCACGATCCGCGGAACCTGCACCGATATTGGCGACGGGGTATTTGATATCACCATTTCGGTCGTTTCCAAGGACGGCAGCAAAACCGGAACGGTGTCCTATAAGTTGGACGCCATTTCGAGCACGGCGCAGATTGCCACGGAGTCCCTCGAAGATGCCGTTCCCGGCGAATTCTATAGCTTTGCGCTGTCGGCGGACGGGGGCGTCCAGCCCTATACCTGGGAAGTGAGCGCTCTGCCGGAGGGCTTCGTCCTGCACGACGGCGCCATCAAGAGCGGAAGATTGTCCGGAAAGGACTTCTTGGAGCAGACGGTTCCGGAATCTGCCGAAGGTGTTTATGAAATCGAGGTCAAATTGACCGATTCCATCGGCTACGAGGATACCAAGACTTTCCTGTTGAAGGTTGGAAACCCGGACGAAGAGGCCTTTGCGATCACGACCGGCTCCCTGGAAACTGGACGGGTTGGCGCCAGCTATGAAACGGTGTTGACTTCGATCAATGGGGAAGGGGATGTTCGCTATACCTTGGCGGAAGACAGTGATTCTTTGCCAGATGGAATGACTCTTTCAGAGGATGGAATCCTTTCCGGCACACCGTCCCTGTTGTCTTCCAATCTGTATCGCATCGTCATCCGCGCAACCGATGGGAGCGGCAGTACCTGCGATCGCACCTATTCGCTGTATATTGCAGGCCAGCTTACCGCCGATCCTGCCGCCTTCCAAGTGCTGAATGCATCGGAAGGAAAAGCGTTCAAGCAGAGCTTTTCCGCGACCGGTGGGTATAACAATGAGTACAAATTCGAACTGGCGGAAGGAAGCAGCGCACTGCCGGCCGGCCTGTCGATGACTTCCGACAGCTCCGGTATGACCATTTCCGGAACGCCAGAACCGGGAACCGCCGGCACGTATGAGCTCCTCATTTTGATGGATGCTGCGGAATTTGGAGGAAACCCGGTCACCAGCGTGATCCCCTACACGCTAGTTGTGGAGCCGGAGGAGATCAATCTGGCACTCGAAAAAGACGTCTATGCCAGCTCCTACATCGATATGCCGCCGGAATGGGCGGTCGACGGCAATATGGGCACCCGCTGGTCCTGCTACTGGCAGGATGGGGACGTTGACACGCCGTGGCTGACTGTGGACTTGGGCGCAGATTATGCTATCTACCGGGCTGTCATCTACTGGGAGACCGCACAGGCGAGCGAATACGTGATCCAGGTCTCGGACGACAATGAGACGTTCACCCCGGTGGACGTGGTCGGGCGTTCTCTCAATGGCAACACCCATACGTGGGAAATCGAGGCTACCGGACGCTATATCCGGATGCAGAGCATCAAAGCGGCTACGAAGTGGGGATCGTCCATCTTTGAATTTGAGGTGTACGGGACTCCGGCGGAAGAAACGGATTATAGCATTGCCTCAAAAACCTATGCGATAGATGCAGAAAACGCCATTGTTTCTGGCATCCCGGCGAAGACGACCGCAGAGGATGTCCTGTCCGAATTGACTTGCCAGGCACAAGATGCAACGATTCAAATAGTTGATGCGTCTGGAGAAGCCCTAGATGGCGGTGGCATGGTTGCTTCTCAGATGAAGGTACAGGTTGTCGCTCACAATGAAGTCAGAAAGGAATATGTGGTTTCCGTGCTAGGCGATTTGGATGGATCTGGCGGCCCAAGTGAGGCGGCTATCGAACAAATCCAATCTTACATCCTCGGGGATGCTTCTTTGAATCTTCTCCAAGCATTGAGCGCGGATGTCAAGCCGGATGGAAAGATCAATGTGCAGGATCTTGTTTTGATAAAAAAATCGATCTTGCTCGGCCAATGACTCTTGCAAATCCTAGTTAGATAACCTTTAAATGGCCCCTAAGCCCCTTATACAAGGCTTGGGGGCCAGATGAATGAAGCAGACCAATGACTATGCGGCGATTCCCTCTAAAATAGAACATCCAGATATGGAAAAAAGGCGGTATTCCGATCCCGTGCGAAGGGCACATAACCGGAATATCGCCTTTTCTTTTGAAGTTGATAGGAGAGAGGACTGCTTTAAAAAGATCCTTGCTGTTTGTTGCTGGCACGCACGATTCCTTCCAGCGTGGCCAATCCATCGGATACCATGAGACCATTTCGTGGGATGGGCTCTTTTACATTGGCCCATCCATGTTCGTCCAGTTGTATACCGGCAATTTCCGGTTTATGATGGAATTACAAACGTAAAAACCGGCTTGCCTTAATCAAATCCGGACCTGTCCCCGGTTCTTCGTACCGCCGAAGAAGCAGGGAATGGCAAGAGATGTTCTGGCCTTGTTTGAACCGTTTATCTGGCTAAGGACAGCGCAGCGTTCGCCGTTTGCCAACAGTTGCAATTGATCGTTTAATCCCGAAGATCCGCGTTCCAATCGAAGATAATCCCTGTTTTGGGGTCCATTTCAAATTCATATTTCATGTTGTTATAGGACAGTTCACCCTCGTACCGGCCGCGGCTATCGCCATGTTTTTCCCCAATTTGAATCATATCTGGAGAGGCACCGGGAACTTTTGCTTGGATAATAGCACGGGCTTCCTCTAATGTTACGGCCTTTCCGCCAAGTGCGTCCAGCCATTGTTCATCAACCTCATAATCGGCCCCCACGATCTGACCGCCGGAAATTGACACTTCGAAGTCGTAATCTCCATAATCAGTTTCAAATTCAATATCATAAATAGGGATGTCATGATCTCCGTCCCGCTCTATCTTTACATGATAAGCATCTTCCTCTGGAACACCAGCGTTGGCAAGGGCAATGGATAAGGCTTCTTCTTTGTCAATTGCTGAGGAGAAGATCTCTTCCTGCGAACCGCTGTTTCCTTCAAGTAGCACAGAACCGGCTGCTTCACTCTCAATAGAAGCATCATCTAGGGTAGATGGGATGTCCGATAAATTCACAGAGACAGGATTCCTTCCTGTATTTTGGAAGAATGTAGCCCCTTTTAGATGACAACCTGTAAAAGTGGTGGAAACGAAAAGAAAGGCTAACGCTGTAACCCATATATGTTTTTGCTTGTTCATGAAATTCTCCCCTTACTCGTTCAATTGACCAGTAAAAGCAAAATAACCGGATGTACAAGTTTATGAGGCCACGCAACAGGCTGGAACAACTATTTATTCGCAGATCGCGCCATAGCACTCCGGCCGGCGGTCGCGGAACATCCCCCAGGAAAGCCGCGCCTCCCGGATCGCGGCAAAATCGTACTGTGCGCACAGCACGGCGTCGCTTTCGCGCCCGGCCTGCTGCAAAATGGCGCCGGTCTCGTCGGTCAAAAAACTGCTGCCATAAAATTGCAGTGCAGAAGTCTGCCCGCCGTTTTCGGGGCAAGGGGTGACACGTTCGAGCCCATAGCGGTTGGCCGCTACCACGGGCACGACATTTGCCGCCGAATGGCCCTGCATGGCGCGCTGCCAATGGCCGGCGCTATCCACTTCCAAGATCGGTTCGCTGCCGATGGCTGTGGGGTACAAGAGCAGGTCCGCACCCAGCAGCGCCATGCAGCGCGCCGCTTCCGGGAACCACTGATCCCAGCAGATACCGACGCCGATTTTGCCATAGCGGGTGTCCCATACACGGAAGCCAGTATTGCCAGGCGTAAAGTAAAATTTCTCCTGATAATAGTGGTCGTCGGGAATGTGGGTCTTACGGTAAACGCCCAGGACGCGTCCATCGGCATCGATCATGGCGATGGAGTTAAACAGCCGCGTACCGTCGGCCTCATAAAAGCTGACGGGCAGCACAACGCCCAATTCTGCCGCCACAGCGCGCAGACGCTGCACAGCGGGATTTTCGCTGACAGGCGCGGCATAGCTGTAATATTCGTAACGGCGCTCTTGGCAGAAGTAAGGGCGCTCAAACAGCTCCGGCAGGAGGATAATCTGCGCACCTTTGGTAGCCGCCTGGCGCACCAATGATTCCGCATGGGCCAAATTTTCGCTGGGGTCTTCGACACAGCGCATCTGCACGGCGCTGACAGTAGTAATGGGCATGGGTTCCTCCTTTTTGTTTACGGACGATTCAATGATAAATGTGGTAGTATCTACAATCTACGCGAAGGATGCTGCGTACCACAAGCGGGCCCCTTGTGGCACAGAACAACATGATTTTCGTCAAAACAGGGCAGCTTCGACTCACAACCTTGGAAAGCATATAGGGTTATATGAAAGTGCCTCTTTTGCGAATAGAAATTCATAAGGCGGACATTCCGCCGTGTTTATCCGTGGCCGGGACCTGCTGCGTAATGCAGTGGATGTTGCCCCCGCCCAGCAAGATTGCGCGCGCGTCGATACCAATGACACGCCTGGTGGGGAAGGCTTCGCGCAGGATCGCCAGTGCATGGGCGTCGCTGGCAGCATTTTCTCCGCCAAACTGTGGCACTAGCACCGCGCTGTTGGCAATGTAAAAGTTTGCGTAGCTCCCGGCCAGACGGTCGCCGGGCTCGCGCATGTCCTCGCCGGGGGCAAAATCGTAGGCGGCGCAGTCGGCCTCGGTGCACAGGATTGGATGGTCGGGGATGGGCAGCAGACGCACCTTCAATTTGCGCCCCGCTGCATCAGTCACACCATTCAAATAGTCCAGGCATGCCTTTGACATTGGATACTGCGGGTCAGCTTCGTCGCCGGTCCAAGCTAACACGACCTCGCCCGGCGCTGTGAATGCACAGACGTTATCGACATGCTCGTTTGTCTCGTCCAGGTAAATGCCGCGCGGCAACCACAGAATCTTGCGGATGCCAAGATAGGCAGCCAACTTCTGCTCGATCTGCTCACGGGTCAGGCTGGGGTTGCGTCCAGCACTCAGAAGGCAGGCTTCAGTCGTCAGAAGGGTACCTTCGCCGTCCACGTGGATGGAGCCCCCTTCCAACACAAAATCGCCTGCATCGTAGCAGTCGACGCCCAGCGCCTCGCATAGCGCGGCGGCTACAGCGTCGTCCTTATCCCAATTGGCATACAGGCCGTCGACCGTTCCGCCCCAGGCATTGAACCGCCAGCTGATCCCGCGCAGCGTCCTGCCGTCGGTTACAAACGTCGGCCCTACGTCGCGCGCCCAAGCGTCGTCGCTCTCAATTTCGTGTACGGTTATGCGGGGGAGGTCCGCCACAGCTGCGCGGGCGGCGGCCGCATCTTCGGCGCCGGCAAGCAGGTGGACATCCTCGCCCTTGCTGATCTCGCGGATCACGTCCAGAAAAGCGCACTGTGCTGCCAATGGGTTGCGTCCCCAACTACCGGGGCGCACGGGCCAGATCAGCACGGTGGCGCTGTGAGGGGCAAATTCGGCAGGCATAGTAAAACCGTCTGCGGTGGGCAGGGTGCGTAACAGTGCCATGTCAGGAAAGCCTCCCTTTGAAATCTTCATAGCCGAACCGCCGTACCATTTCGCAGCTGCCGTCTCTGCGGCGCAGGGCGATGTCCGGCAGCGGCATGCCGTTAAAGGTGTTGTTTTTGACCATGGAATAGATGGCCATGTCGCCAAATACCAACCGGTCGCCGATTTTTGGCATCTCATCAAAGCTGTAGTCGCCGATCACATCTCCGGCCAGGCAAGTGCGCGCGCCCAGACGGCAAGTTACGGCTTTTTCGCCAGGCTCCCCAGCGCCGTACAGCGGCGGACGGTAGGGCATTTCCAGCACATCCGGCATATGACAGGCCGCTGATGCATCCAGAATCAGAATTGGCATCCCGTTCTCTACAACATCCATCACCGTGGTAATCAGTGTGCCGGAATTCAGAGCAATGGCCTCGCCGGGTTCAAGGTACACTTCAACACCGTAGGTTTCGCGGATGCGCCGGATCAGCGCCTCCAATGCGGCAAGGTCGTAGCCTTTCCGGGTGATGTGGTGCCCGCCGCCCAGATTCAACCAGCGCAGCCCGTGTAGAAATTGCCCGAACTTTTTCTCGAACGCTTCAAACGTCTCCACCAACGGCGCAGCATCCTGTTCACACAACGTGTGAAAATGTAGGCCCTCGACGCCCTCCGGCAGGGCATCTCCCAGCGCGGCGCGGGGAATCCCCAGCCGCGAACACGGCGCACAGGGGTCATAGATGGCGTGGCCTTCCTGCGTCGAATGCTCGGGATTGACCCGCAGCCCAACACTAACCCCCGCCGCCTGCCAGACGGGGCGGTGGTGCTCCAGCTGGCGCAGCGAGTTAAAGCTGATATGATCGCAGATTTTGCACAGCTCGGCCATCTCTGCGTCGGTATAGGCGGGGCAGAAGACGTGGTTTTCGCCGCCAAGCTCTTCGTGTGCCAAGCGCGCTTCGTATAGGCCGCTGGCCGTTGCGCCCGAGAGATAGTGGGCAATGAGCGGGTAGACCCGAAACATCGAAAACGCCTTCTGCGCCAGCAGGATATGGCAGCCGGTGCGCTGCTGGACACCCTGCAAAATTTCCAGGTTGCGGATCAGCGCGGCCTCGTCAATTAGATAGACCGGGGTGCGCAGTTCTTCCATCGAGCAGTTTGCCATGGCGCTCACTCGACGGTAGCGGGGGCCTCATCGACCACCCACGGCAGTCCATACTGATTCAGCAGGTCCATGAACGGGTCGGGGTCCATCTCTTCCAGATTGAAGACGCCCGGCTTCTTCCACGCGCCGTTCACAACCAGCGCCGCACCGATCATGGCCGGTACGCCGGTGGTATAGCTGATGGCCTGACTGCCAACTTCTTGATAGCACTCCTGATGGTCGCAAACGTTGTAGATATAAATGGTCTTTTCCTTGCCGTCCTTGATGCCGGTAAAGATACAGCCGATGTTGGTCTTTCCCTTGGTGCGCGGGCCGAGGGTGGCCGGGTCGGGCAGAAGGGCTTTCAAAAACTGAATGGGCACAATCTCGCGTCCCTCAAACATGACGGGGCTGGTCGACAGCATACCGACATTCTCCAGACATTTCATATGGGTCAGGTAGCTCTGGCCGAAGGTCATAAAGAAGCGGATGCGCTTGACGCCGGGGATGTTTTTTGCCAGCGACTCGATCTCCTCGTGGTGCAACAGGTACATGTCCTTTTCGCCAACCTGCGGGAAATCGTAGGTGCGGTGGATTTCCATGGGCTTGGTTTCCACCCAGTGGCCATCTTCCCAATAGCTGCCGTTTGCTGAAACCTCGCGCAGGTTGATTTCGGGGTTGAAATTGGTGGCAAAGGCATAGCCGTGGTCGCCGCCGTTGCAGTCGAGGATATCGATGGTATGGATCTCGTCAAAATAATGCTTGAGGGCATAGGCCGAGAAGACGCTGGTGACGCCGGGATCAAAGCCGGAGCCAAGAATGGCGGTCAGGCCAGCCTCGCGGAATTTCTCGCGGTAGGCCCATTGCCAGCTATAATCGAAGTAAGCGGTGAAGCCCTCCTCCTTGCAGCGCTTCTCATAAACAGCGCGCCAGGCGGGGTCATCGGTGTTTTCCGGCTCGTAGTTGGCGGTATCGATATAGTCGACGCCGCAGGCCAGGCAAGCGTCCATGATGGTCAAATCCTGATAGGGCAGCGCGACGTTCAGTACGGCGTCGGGTTTGTACCCATTGATGAGGGCTTTGAGTTCTTCGACGTTGTCGGCGTCCACCTGTGCGGTGGTGATTTTAGTGGTGGTCTTTCCGGCCAACTTTTCCTTCAGTGCGTCGCACTTCGAGACCGTGCGGCTAGCAATGCACAGCTCCGTGAAAGTCCCGCTGTTTTGGCAACATTTCTGGATGGCGACCGAGGCGACGCCCCCGCAGCCGATAACCAACAGTTTGCTCATGAGATACACACTCCTTTTATCATTAGCAGAGATTGGATAACGAATTCAGATGAAAAAGATATTTCCAGGACAGTATGGGGGAGGAAAACTGCCGTTCAACGATCTGGCCTACCCGTTCTCTTCTTCCTCCAAAAGTTCTTCGACATAACGTGGCAACATAAAAGCCCCACGGTGCAGATGGGTTGAGTAATACCACGTTTTGATGTGGCGGGCATTCCAGCGAGCTGCGTTAAAATCCTTCAGTGGATGATATTTTTTCGACGCAAAGCCGAATAGCCAGTACCCCGCCGGGCAGGTGGGAATATGCGCCTGGTATACACGGCTGATAGGGAAGCTGCGGTAAGCACGCTTGTGCATAGCGCGGCAAGTTTCCTCGTCCTCGTCGTAGAAGGGGCTGCCGTGCTGATAGACCATGATGCCATCCTCGTGCAGCGCTTTAAAGCAGCTGCCGTAAAACTCTTTTGTGAAAAGCCCGGCCGCGTGGCCTAAGGGATCGGTACAGTCATTGATGATCAGATCATAATCGTCCGATTTGGTCCGCAGGAATTTCAGCCCGTCCTCGTAGAAGATACGCACACGGGAGTCGCGCAGGCCGCAGGCATTATCCGGAAAATATTTACAACAGACGTCCACGAACAGCTTATCCGGCTCGACGACGTCGATTACTTCGATCTCGTCATACTGCGAAAGTTCGCGCGCGACGCCGCCGTCACCGCCGCCCAAAACCAGGACGCGGCACACATTGGGGTGGACAGCCATCGGGACATGTACAATCATTTCATCATAGGTGAATTCATCTTTTTCGGAGAAGATGACGCTGCCGTCCGACGTCAAAAAGCGACCGAACTCCGGTGAATCAAACACGTCGATGTGCTGGAATTCGCTCTCACCGTGGAATACCTGTTGCTCGACGCGGATGCTCAACTTGACGTTGTCGGTGTGCAATTCACCGAACCAGAGGTCCATATTCTGCATACGATCACTCCTTCAATACATACAGATGGGAGATATCCGAACTAGCCGGCCCCTGCATCGAACAGCCTTTTTCCTTTGCAAATTCGATGTAGTCGATGATCTCCTGGGTGATGACCTCGCCAGGAGCCAAGATGGGGATGCCCGGCGGGTAACACATCACAAATTCGCTGCAAATGCGCCCGGCTGTCTCGTCGATGGGTAGGCATTCCTTTTCCGCATAAAATGCCCGCTGTGGCGTGGCTGCCACCGTGGGGGAGATATACTCTGAGGTGAAAATATTTGTCTCCGGCTTTGCGTAAAGCCGCTTGATATCGGCCAGCGCACCGACCAGACGCTCGATGTCCTGAATGCGGTCGCCAATCGATATGTAGGCCAACATGTTGGACAGGTCGCCGAATTCGACCTGAATGTCGTATTCATCGCGCAGCAAATCGTATACCTCAATGCCGGTCAATCCGATGCCGCGGGTGTAAACGGCCAATTTGGTTACATCAAAATCGAAGATGCTGCCGCCATTAATTAATTCCGAGCCATAGGCATAGTATCCACCGATTTCATTGATCTCGCGCCGGGCGTACTCGGCCATGTCGACCACGCGGGAAAAGCTCTCGGCACCGCGCAGCGCGAGGTTGCGGCGGGAAATGTCGAGGCTTGCCATCAACAGATATGAGGCGCTTGTCGTTTGGGTCAAGTTGATAACGCTGCTGACATATCCAGCATCGACATTTGGTCCAAGGAGCAAAAGCGAACTCTGCGTCAGGCTCCCGCCGGATTTATGCATGGAGATGGCGGCCATATCAGCGCCCACGCGCATGGCGGGGCGGGGTAACCCGGGGCCAAAATACAGATGGGTACCGTGCGCTTCATCAACCAGTGCCAGCATGTTGTGTTCGTGGGCCAGATCGACCAGCGTTTTTAGGTCGGAGCAGATGCCGTAATAAGTGGGATTGTTGATAAAAACGGCCACCGCATCGGGATTTGCCTCCATTGCTGCGCGCACGTCCTCGACTTCCATGCCCAGAGGGATGCCCAACCGTTTGTCGACTTTGGGATCAATATACACAGGGGTTGCCCCACACAGCACCAGTGCATTAATGGCGCTTTTGTGGACGTTGCGCGGCAGGATGATCTTGTCGCCGGGCTTGCAAGCAGCCAGCACCATCCCCTGCACAGAGGAAGTCGTACCGCCCACCATCAAGAAAGCATGTGCCGCATCAAAGGCGTCGGCGGCCAGTTCTTCGGCTTTGCGGATGACGGACACCGGGTGGCATAGGTTGTCTAGCGGTTTCATCGAGTTGACATCGATACTGACACACTTCTCGCCCAGCAGTTGTACAAGTTCGGGATTGCCGCGGCCGCGCTTGTGGCCTGGCACGTCAAATGGCACTACACGTTGACGCCGGAAGCGCTCAAGCGCAGTATAGATCGGCGCCTGCTTTTGGCGTTCCTTGTCCAATGTTCATTCCTCCTGTATCTATCCTTACAGTATCCCGCAAAATGGCAAAAGAAAAAGCAGACAGTGCCCGCCACACGCGACAAGCACTGCCTGCGAAACGATCTATAGGACAGAACAAGCCCCCTTACCATTGCGCGCAAGGCGCACAGGGGGATTTTAGTATCCGGCTGCCTGATCCGTACACTTCAGAGTTTCCGGCGCGCACTAAAGAGGCGCGGCCTTAGCAAATATACTTTACCTACTCTTATTGACGTTTCACAAGTGGTGTGCGATCGCACGGGAAAGAAAGGACCAACTTATAAAATTTGAACCCTGAAAGGTCCATCAATAATTGCGGTGCATTACACCGCACGCGGCAACGGCCAGCCCTGTCCGATGAGCTTTAGGTGGGATTCCCGCCCGGCCAAATATATTTGCATGAGAAGTGCCGTGGCAACATCTATGCATAGCACTTTTATTGTAACATAGATTTGGGCAATGTCAACCGTTTTCGGCGTGATGCGCCATAAGAAACCGGAATGCTACACGAAACCAGCCTGCTTGGCGGCTTCTTATGCGCTATGTGGTAAATGAAAATCATAAAACACAACTTTAGGATCTGCTTTTAAGAATTTATATTGGGAGATCACCGCACAAAATGCAAGAAAAAATCCGACTTAGAACACTCTACCCGCTCCCGATAAAGGATGGAATGCCTTTAAAAGAAGGATTAGACATCCCTAGAAAGATGTAGTATTCTATAGTAGGAGCAGCGCATATGGGCAACGCTTGCAAAACCGGCGGCCGGTTGGAATTCCGGCCGCCGCCGTTGTTAGACTGGAAAGGCCCATGGAAGTAGATCCTACCAGTTGTTTCCGCGAGTTTATTTGTGCGTAAATATTTGGTGGGATCAGTTCAAGTGTTTTTATGCGCACTGGGAAGCCTTTTCCCGTGTGGGAAAAAATTGTGCGAAGGCCTTGGGCCCCCATAAATCTGGATTCAAACATGTGCGCTCCTCATTATACCGGTAAAGGTAAAAGGATTCTAACAGAAGGGATCACGGAACGTTTTCCTAACCAAAAGTTGGCAGAGACGGTCCAGGAATTATAAAATATGAAACAGAAAAAATGGCCTTTTTTTGTAGTAGGCATACTTTTGCTGGTTGGGATTGTAGGGAGCATTTTCGTGCTCCAACAACCGGATACCCAAATCGTGGAAATCGTTCAAGATGGGGAAGTGCTCTATCAGTTTGATTTGGAACAGGCCAGCGATCAAACCATCGAGGTGCAATATGAAGGCCGGGTTAATACCATAGAGATCAAAGACCATCGAATCCATATGTTGGCGGCAGAATGCCCCGACCAGACATGTGTGCATATGGGATGGTTGGATTCGTCCGTGCCAATTGTTTGCCTGCCGCACCACCTGGTGATTCAGTTTGCAGAGAATGGGAATGCATTGGATGGAATGGTTGGCTAATGGGGGTGACAGGTTTGAAAGTAAGAAAGTTGACGGAATTGGCGATGCTTACAGCAGTAGCGCTGATTCTTTTTGTTGTGGAACTCCAAATACCAAACCCTTTTCCAATTCCCGGTGTGAAACTGGGGTTGGCAAATATCATCACTGTCTATGCGGTTTACCATTATCGCGTAAGAGAAGTGTTCCTTTTGGTAGTAGCCCGCATTTTATTGGGCTCTTTTTTTGGTGGAGGGATGATGACCCTTATGTACAGTATGGCAGGAGGTTTATTTTGCCTTGTTGGGATGCTGTTGTTAAAGAGGTTCCTTTCAGAAAAGTATATTTGGATTTGTAGCGTGTTGGGCGCTATATTTCACAATATTGGTCAGATGACTGTGGCCTGTATGGTCGCAGGGTGGGGGATATTGTTCTATCTGCCGTTTTTGCTGATTTCTGGATGCTTGGCCGGGGGATTTACAGGGGTGTGCGCACAATTGATTTTACGCAGAACATCTTTAGAAAAGCAAACCCGTCATTTAGATTGATTAGAGATCAAAACAGGAACAATAGGATGTATTTTGGTAGTGTCTAAAGAACATGACCTTAAAAAGTGGAGCGGGGAAAAACTCCAGAGGCTCTTAAGAAGAGTACCAACGGTTTGAAGACAAAATATGGGGGTGTCAAACAAACGGAGTGCAGATCTTAGGATGGCTTAGGGGAGGGGAACCATTTAGGAAAGCATTGGTAAAATCAATCCCTGCAACAACGTTGAGAATCCCTCATCGAATGGGCAATTCTTTCTTCAGGTCTTTTGCCCGAAACGGCCTTAAAACATTATGCATGACAAAAAGCCAAACCTGGGATGCTTCCTGCATCCCAGGTTTGGCTTGGTGCCGCTAACCGGACTTGAACCGGTACGGAATCACTTCCGAAGGATTTTAAGTCCTTTGTGTCTGCCAATTCCACCATAGCGGCAAATAACGGTAATTATTATAGCACAACACTCGCCCAAAAGCAACGGTTTTGTGCCGGCGAGCACGGGCGACAAGGGGGAAAATAGCATCTCCTGAATGGCCCGATGGGAGGGGGAGGCCATTCAGCCCCCTTGAAAAACCTCCTCAAGGAGACGGATTTCTTCGGCATATCCGTTGAGGTCATTTGGTGTTTCCAATTCAAAGGGTAATGTACAAAGCACAGGATGATTGATGATTTTGGTTAGAGCAGGTAATCCAATATGTCCCTGGCCAATTTTGGCGTGCCTGTCCTTATGGCTGCCAAGCGGATTCAGGCTGTCGTTTAGGTGAATTGCACGGAGCCGGCCTAGCCCGATGACCTTCTCAAACTCCTCTAAGACACTCTCAAGATGATCCACTATGTCATATCCAGCGTCAAAGACGTGACAAGTATCCAGGCAGACCCCCATTTTATCCGTGAGTTCTACCCGGTCGAGGATTGCACGGAGCTCTTCAAATGTACGGCCGACTTCACTACCTTTTCCAGCCATCGTTTCCAAAAGGACCGTTGTATGCTGATCTGGGCGGAGAATGCGGTTCAGCCCTTGCGCAATGAGCTGAATCCCTATCTCCGTTCCTTGCTTCACATGGCTTCCCGGATGGAAATTGTAAAGGTTTCCGGGAAGATATTCCATCGTAGCGAGGTCTTCCGTCATAGCTTGGACGGCAAACTCCCGGAGGCCCTCGTCTGCGGAACAGAGGTTGAGGGTATAGGGTGCGTGCGCGACCAATGTAGAAAAATGTTCTTGTTCTGCCAAGTTATTGAATGCAGCGATATCCGCAAAGTTGACCGCTTTTGCTTTGCTGCCGCGCGGATTGCGGGTAAAGTATTGGAAGGTGTTTGCTCCAATGGAAAGGGCCTCCTTTCCCATGTGCAGATATCCCTTTGAAGAGGATAGATGACATCCAATGTTCAACATAGTATTTCCCTCGCTTGATAAAAGTGAATCCAATCTTAATGAAGTCCGTGTGGATACCTGAAATATAAAAAATACGGCCGTCCAAATCGGGTTCATAACAGGAAACATCAAGAGCAGTCCGGCCAGAAGATCCCCTTTGTAGTATATCATAGGGGCCTGTATCTGTTAAGATATACGGCTACAGGAAAATCAAAAATAGCAACACAAAAAAGCCCACAGGGAAATGTGAGCTTAAATGGACGCACAATCCTGTCAGATTGAATCGAAAAGGACATCTAATAGATGGTCGGGGCTTAATTGTCCTCTCGTACAGCGTTGAGCAAGCGCAGTTACGAAAGATGGATCTGTGGAAACATCTGAAAAGAAGCTTTTACGTTCCCAGCCTTTTTCTGTATATTGGAAGACGGCAATACCAAAAGAACGGTAATGTCCAATAAAAGGGGAAAAGAGAAATTCTTCAGAAGGAACGTATCGATACATGGGCATTTGCTTCCTCCAGATAATCTTTGATATCCAAGTCGAAGAAATAGACAAGGCGAAGAAAAATTTCTGTACCAGGCAAAATGTCCCCTTTTTCGATCTTCTGATATTCGCGTAATGAAATGAAGACAGCATCAGCGGCTTGCTGTTGCGTTAACTTGCGGTCGTCCGTTCGTGCGTGAAAGATATCGTGGGAAAGACGCTTTTTAAGAGACATGAATATTCCTCCTCAAAAAGAAGAATATTCCAGTCTGCTCGATAAGGCGACGAATGATTATTCATATTGTGAAAGATGTAAAATTACATCACTAGATTTTTGTGAAATATCGAATAAAGAAAGATTTATACAAAAAATATTTGTAAAAATTAAAAATATTTATGTTTATAAAGTAAACAATTGAAAAATTACTTACAGATCTTTGAATGAAACGATTTAGAAAGTAACAAACGTGTTCGAAATGCAAAAGATTCTATGAACCATTAAGTTAGGTCTTTATGGTGGAGAGTAGGGCTTCAAATTCGAACCGAGAGCCGCAGAAAAACGTCCGCCACCGCCTATCTCACTTCTAAGCTGTAGCCAATGCCGCGGACACTTCGGATATAGAAATCGGAGGCGTTGCCCAAATTCAATTTACAGCGGACTCTATATACATGGTGGTTGACAATCTCCCGGCCCGTTCCATAATCTGGTTCTTTCCGTATGTGCTCATAGATTTGGATAAACGTAAGGACTCGGCCAGTGTTTTGAGTAAGGCATGGAAAGATATCGGATGCTCTCCTTGATAAGGATCACGTCAGAATCACTTGGATATACACAGCACAGCGTTCAGATTGGTGTATGGTGAGATCCGTGATAACACAGATTTTGGCATCCATCCTCCGTTAGGCTTTGGACATCTACATCATGAAATGCAAACAGTGAAAGCCGAATGGCAGAAGAGGTACCGAGATCATCTTATATGGGTTTTCTTCGCATTTTTATCATTGGCTAAAAAGATATGCCGCATTATAAGCACACATCGATAATGGTTTATCTATTTTTTCTATCCAGCATTATGACGAATAACGCCCGTAAACACAGGAGTTTCTTGTGGCGGCAGAGGAATCATTTTACTGCCAATCTCCTTGCATTTCAGGAAATATGCCATATTGTGCCCCAGGATTCGCATGGTCTGCATTCCTTCCAGATCCTGTTTTACTTCTTCTGGCGTCGTGCCATGCACCATATTCCAATAACGGGAAGTGATGATGGGCATCTGCATCAGGCCAAAATATTTGTTTATCTGATCCCAGGTGGCAGTAGTACCAGCCCTTCTGGCCGATATGACCGCTGCTGCAGGTTTCAGGTAAAACCGGTTGGCGCCTCCGTTCAGATCGGCATAGAACGCTCTGTCTAGGAAAGATGTAATTTCGCCGGCTGCGGCGGCGAAATGCACCGGTGTGCCAAAAACAAATCCGTCGTAATCGCCTGCCAGATCAAGAAAATCATTGACGGTATCCTGCATCACGCAGTGATGCAACCGATCGCATTGATGGCAGGCAATGCAGCCGGAAAAGGGGGGATTGCCGATCCAAAAAACATCCGTATCAATACCGTTTTGGTTCAGCGAGCTGGACACTTCACATAGCGCTGTATAGGTGCAGCCCTCCCTGTGGGGGCTTCCATTGATAAGCAAAACTTTCATTTCTGTGTGTTTCCTCCTTTTTGATGGTTGGTCACCCACTCTAAAATCTCTGTCTCGTCAAATACCAGATTGCCTCCGCCGTGGTAGTTCCCGGTGACGCCACGCTGGGCAAACCAATTGTTATCCGGGGTTTGGATTTGCAGGACAATATCGATCTCATTCCATCCAGCTTCTACATAAGCGTCACGGAGGCTGTTGTAAGCGCTCCAGGCCCGTTCAGAGCCATAATATTCGTCGTTCTGTGCCATGAAAATATAAACCGCTACGCCATTTTCTGCGATAGGGGCATATTCTCCGTCCCATTGGGATGCGCCGTGTAGATATGCCGCATACAGATCCGGGCGCATGGAGACAGCCTGGGACATGGTTTCCCCGCCTGCAGAATATCCGGCTGCATAAACACGGGTTTTATCCACAGAAAAATGATCGATAAAGTATTCTGTCAGCTCAATGGCCTGCTGTGCCGAAGTATCGTGCCAATCTGTGAGCTGGGCAGAGACGACAATCATATCCTCTGGAAGTTCTGTCCAGCATAAAAAGCCTCTCCAATTCAAATTAGAGCCGGAGGATTCTTCCCCGAACCACATCATGTCGTACCCTGGCATGACCATCATCAGGGGATATTCCTGGCGCTCATTGTAGCCGTGGGGAAGGTAATAGCTGTAATGGATCGTCCCTGTTTCGCCCTCCAGAATCTGCTCCGGGATGATCCCTGTCTGTACCGGCAGCTCCGTAGGAAGCGCCATGTCCGGCTCATCGGGAACGTCCGCCTGGGAGGTTTCCTGCAGGGTTTCACTATCCGATGCTGAACTTACGTCGGGCAATGATTGGGGTTTGGCAGCGCAGCTACTGAGAATCGCTAAAAAGGCTATGCCACACAAAAGCAGGCAAAAGGGAAAATGCGTGTTCATTGGCAGGACACCTCCTTGGTGGCCTGCCTCAGGCATTTTTGCACATCCATCTCACCGGTGATCAACTGGTTTCCACCTGCGGAATTGGAACGAATCGCCCCTTCGTAGCAAATCTTTGCGCCCTTATAGGCGGCCTTCCAATCCTTCAGCGCATAGCCTGTCCATCCTTCGTGGGCCTGGAAGGGGATCACCGTCTTGTCTATCCAATCGTGTTTCGAGGGGAAGGTAGCCACAGTGTGCCACCGGATAGGGGCCCCAACAACAGAAACAATGGGATCTTTTCCTAAAATGTGTGTCTTCATCTTGTATACCACTTTCTTTCCTTTGCATCTATTGTAATTCCGTACAGAGGAGCGCAGAAGTCTCCGTTTGTTATGCGGTAGAAACCAAAAGGTTACATGCACGGCTTTCCTTTGGCGTTCAATCCCCGGAAGGTGTGGGAGTACATCCCCAGGGATACCGGCAGCATAATAATCTCCACCACAAGCTGAGTCCAGATCATACCATATAGACCAAAGACCAAGTCCATTACGATCAACATCGGAATATTGAGCAACCCCTGGCGGCAAGAAGTAAGGATCGCAGACTGTATGCCTTTCCCCATGGCTTGTAATGTGTAGCTGATGAGAAAGTTCACGCTCGTTAGCGGCACCGCCAGGCAGGCAATCCGCAAAAAGGAAGCGCCCAAGGTGCTGGTCTGTGTCTCCGGGATAAAGAGATGCAGGATCTGCGGCGCAAAGATGGCAAAGCAGGCGATGAAACAGGCGGACATCACTAGGGCTATCTTCCAGGAGAAAATGGACACCTTGCGCATCCGCCCATAATCCTTGGAAGCAAAATTATACCCCACCAGCGGCATAAAGCCCTGGCACAGCCCCATAGAAACATTCAGAGGGAACTGATCGATGCGCTTCACAACACCATAGGCAGCCACGGGGATGTCACCGTAACCGGAGGCAAGATGGACCATTACCATATTGGAAGCGTTGCCCAGAGTGGTCGCTAAAGCCGATGCCAGCCCTACGGAGAAGACAGGTCGTACAAAGCGGAATGTAAAGTGCCGAGGATTCAAAGAAATGGCAGTCTTGTCCTTCAGCCGGATATACTGGATGATGAAGAACGCCACCGAGACAGTGTTGGAAAGCGCCGTGGCGATAGCGGCTCCCGCCACATCCAGATGGAATGCAAAGATAAAAACTGGGTCCAGCACCACGTTGAGGATGCCGCCGAACATCATGCCGGCACTGGCCTGTTTCGCATGTCCTTCACTGCGCAGCAGATGGCCGAGGGCCAGGTTCACCATGGTTGGCACGCCGCCCAGAACCACTACCCACAGGAGATACTCTTGGGCGTATCCATAGGTATCCGGGCTTGCTCCCAGAAAATTTAATAGGGGGAACCCGCGCAAGCCAGGTGGCCAGGGAAAAGAGAAGTGTCACAGCCGTCCCGCCCCAAATACTGAATACGGAAACATATTTGATGTCCTCGTGGTTTTGCGCCCCCATCATCCGGGAGATCAGGCTGCTGCCGCCCAGGCCGAACAGGTTTCCCAGAGCAGTCAGCAGGTTGAACCAGGGCGATACCAGCGAAACAGCGGCAACCATCAGCGGGTCACCGATCTGTCCCACAAAGAAGGTATCCGCCAGGTTGTAAATCATCGTGACCACCTGGCTGATGATGGTGGGGATGGCCAAAGTCGCTACCGCTTTGGGAACCGGCATTGCTTCAAACAGGTATTTTTCCGCGTCTTCCTCCATTGCTTTCATTGCTTCCTTTCAAAAATAAGCAGGTCCCTCCTGAGAACGGAGAAACCTGCCGATATAGAACAGGCGGGATAAGCCGCTCTGGGTGGTCAGTTGTCTGCGAAGATGGCGCTTAACCATTGGTCATAGGTGGGAATCCAATCCCCGCTGGCTCCAAAGCCATGGGGCATTCCATCAAGCTGCAGCCGTTCTACCGCTACACCCGCTTCCTCCGCTGCGTCTGCATTAGCTAAAAACTGTTTGTAGAATGGGTCACGTGTCCCATAGCAATAGAAGGTGGGGGGCAGATTGCCGGAGTGCAGCAGCTCCACGTCGGTGGTGCCCACACTTAGGCGCCCATAGAAAGAGTAAATCATGCCGCAGGCCGCGGCGTCAGCAGAAACGCTGTCCAGTTCATCCGGCTGATACTTGGGATCAAAAGTAGCTGGGTTTACATCTTCATCAAAATTCAGCAGCATATCCCCGCTTAAGATCCCGCCCGCTGAAAAGCCCATAACGGCAATGTCCCGTGGGTCAATACGGTATTCCTCTGCATGGGAGCGGACAAACCGCACGGCTCTGGCCAGGTCAAGCGCGCCTTCTTGCTGGGTATAGGGCCGCAGGCGGTAGTCTACCACAAAGCTCTGATAGCCCAAAGCACTGAGCGCTTCTGCAACATCGCTTCCTTCCGGCTGATCGCTGCGAAACTGGAATGCCCCGCCGGGGCAGACGAGTATAGCGCCTTTTACATCCACACCGTTCGGGACGGGAAAGCTGGTGATGTATGGCCGGAAGTCCGGGCCATCGGAATAACCGCCGTTGTTGACGGTATACTCTGTTTGCGCCGGGGCATTGCCTTCCTCCCACAGATACAGAACCTGCGGTTCCTTAGGTGTGACGGCGGCAGTTGCCACTGTATTGGCAGGGGTATTTTCCGGCACAGCGGCAACACGGTTCAGTCCAAGGCTTTCCGCCCAGGCTCGGATTGCATCTTTTGTCATATCAGGCGATACCATCAAGACATCATTTCCCATCAAAGCCCCCGGCTGAAGCTGTGAGATGGAGGAGTACAAGCCGGCAGAGGAAATCACATCTTCGTCACTGCCTCCCAGAACAAAGGGGTAGATGGTACGTGCGCCAAAATCATGGCGCTGGAGGAATGCCTCTACTGTTTGGGGGAGTGTATCCCCATCTGGCGCAAACCCCAGCAACACATATTCATACGCATCTGCATGAAGCCCGCTGTCATCCTCTATTTCCTGTAAATCGCCGGAGAGCGCGTCCGCCAGAATATCTGCTGCCTGCGCCACCGTCTCCTGTGCGGGATCGTAAGCAATTAGAATGCTGTTGCCGCTTGGTTTCGTATTGTCATCGTCTGAACGCTCGGTTTGTGAAGAGCTGTTGCCCATATCTAGCGCAAAGTGTCCGGCATCCTCAGACCCGCAGGCGCAGAGGGAAAGCAGAAGCGCCATGGCCGAGAGTATGGATAAAAGCCGTTTCATAGCCAACGCCTTTCCGTCTGTCAGGACAGGTTCAGGCTGTCGAGCCACTCCTGCACATCCGCTTCGCTGACATTGGAGGAGAAACGCTGACCTTCCTGCCAATCGCCTGTGCCAGCCAGCTCGGCCAACAGCTCACCGCTCTCCCCAATACCGGAGCTGGAAGAGGTGCAGAAGGGAATCACGGTTTTGCCAGTGAAATCGTTGGCCTCCACAAATCCATCCACCGGCCACGCGGCGATGCCCCACCAGATGGGGTAGCCGATAAACACAGTGTCATAACTGTCCCAATTGTCCACAGTGTCGGCTACCAGTTCAATATCCCGCAAGGATTCGTCATCATGTTCCTGGTTTACACGGCTGCCATCCACTGTCCAGTTCAGATCATCATCGGTATAAGGATCGGTGGGTTCCAGCTGAAACAAATCGCCTCCGGTGATGTCAGCAATATAGTCCGCCGCTTGTTCCGTGTTGCCGGTGGCAGAGAAATAAACTACCAGAGTGCTGCCGTTTTCCCCCTCAGTTCCTTCAGAGTTTTCCGGCTGAGAAGAAGGCGTTTCGTTCTCTGCCGGCACTTCACTGGGAACAGAGGGGGTGGAGGAAGGCGTACCACTGTTGCAGGCGGCAAGGCCCAATATCATGGCCAAGCTTAAAAACAATGCGGTTAATTTTTTCATATGGATCGTTCCTTTCTTTGTCAAAGAATTTTATTTATAGAATTCCTGGATGATTGCCAGGATTTTCTTATGAGCCATAGGCTTGTAGTTACCCTAGGAGAAGCCAGGAATCTACGTTCTCTTTTGGCTGTCCCTTGCCCACGCCTGACTCTTTGAAAGTGGTAGGGTGGCCAAGCCTTTTGATAAAATCGGCCGGAGCGTCGAGGCCAGCCAGAGGAGCTCCTCATCAGATTTCCCATCGCAGGCGATCCCCCTACATTTTCGGCGAAGCGGACGAATTTGGGAAGCCTTTCTTTATAGATGTACCGCTAATATATCGGAAGGCCTTCTGCTAGGCCGCCGCCATAGGGCAAGCAAAATGGCATGGGCATTTTGCGCCAGGCTGTCCATATGCTCTTTTGCACAACCCTTGCTGAAATAACCCCTTTTGTGTTTTAGAAAATAACGTTGTTCGTGATCATACATTTTTTCTATAAGATGTTTGTTATATCCATAGGATGCTTACCTTTGCGCTTCCCAAAAGGCAACCGCTTCGTCCAACCATCCCTCCGCCACCGTACCGGTTCCCAGGCCGAAGCCATGAGGCAGTCCGGGATAGTGGTGAAACTCCGTTGGAATGCCCAGAGCACTCATAGCGTCCAGGCGGCGCTGCATGGTACGCCAGTTGGCGATGCCATCGTTTTCGCCGGCGCAGGCAAAGGTGGGTGGATCATTTTCTGTGTAGTCGCTGTGGCCGGTGTACTGCATAATCACTGCACCCGGCTGAGGGAGATCGTCCCCGCCAAAAGCTGCCGGGCCGTAAGAGCCAAGCCAAGCCGCCATCCGCGCCCCTGCAGAACCGCCCCAAAGGGAATAGCAATCGGTGTCTACTTCCAGTTCTTCTGCGTTTTCAAAGATAAAGCTGATTGCCCGCGCCAGATCTTCGCAGGCTGTTTGATCCCCAGGGCGGTAGATGAGGGCAAAGGCGTTATAGCCCTGCTTAGATAATTCCAGCGCATGGGGAAAACTATCTTGCATGGCGCCTACATAGGCAAATCCGCCTCCAGCATTGCACACGGCAAACTTTTCTCCCGGCTCACCCTTAAAGAAGAACAACCCGGTGTTCTCCTTTTCGGGGTCTGCCAATTTTTCTTCTTCGGTGTAAATATCGTAGAAAACCGTTTCACCCGCATCGGCCCGTTTCCACAAAGTATTGACGATCTCCACTGTTTCTGCCGGATCGATGTTGTGATACCAGGTCAACTGCAAATCTCCAAGGGTGCTTCCACTCATATACCAATCATCTGTGGGAAACAGCAGGTGGCCATAATTGCCAAACACTGGATCGCTGCGCACCATATCAATCTCTGTATTTTCATCAAAAGGTTCCTGTGTCACATCTGTATCCACATCCGGCACAGAACTTTTTTCTAAGGTTTCCCACTCTTCATTGGGAATAGCGGAAACATCGCGGAGGGTTTTCTCTTCGTTACCACACCCTGTCAGGCAGAGCAGGATACACAAAGCTGACACAAATATTTTCTGTACCTTCATGTCCTTCACCTACCTTTCCTTTTGCTGGTTTTATTATAAAAAAAACGAGACCTCCGCAGAAGTCTCGATTGGTTATTCAGTATTTACCGTTAGGTTAACAGTGGATTTTTCTTTTGATCCTATGCATTTGTGCTGTAAAGATCCATATCCATAATTTGCATTTGAGGATGCTTTTCCAGAGATCCCCTCTGAACAGACCAACATAGTGGTTTCATTTGCATTTCATAAGCATCAGCTTCTCGATGTACAAATTCTGTACAGTCAGTTTGTCCTTCTGAACCAACTTGTGGTGGATAGAAACGGCGCAGAATAATATGGCAACTCTTTTTGTCTGGAAGATCAAAATAAAACACACAGCGCTCCATAAAAGAGGCCATCGCGTTTTATGGCGGATATGGGATAAATTTCAGGGCGATAAAAATAAATCCGAACCCATCGCCTAACGGCACAAGGTTCGGATTTGTACGATGTGGTGGAGCGTCCGCAACCAACGGCGAACACAAATTATGGTTGGCCAGGTCGTCATCTAGGCCCTCCTCAATCTCGTCCAGCAGGATGTCATCAATAACAATCGGCCTATCGCTTCCGTTCAGAATCAGGGTAAAAGTCTCGTCAAACAGATAGATGGCTCGAAGGAAAATATTGATAATGCCCCGTTTCGTATTCTCATCATTCTTATCGCCGTATTTGAGCGCATAGAGGTATGCCCTGATGTCGGGCGCACTCAGCCTGACCTGCTTGTTCATCTCAATGGCCAGCTGTGCTTGCAATTCTTCTTTTTCGCTCTGGCGCTTTTCAATCCGTTCGGTAATCATGTCAGCAGCCTGCCCTTTCTCCAGAGCTTTCCAGAGATTTTCGATGGCAGTATCAGCTTCCTGAATGGCAGCTTTGATGCGTTTGATGGAAACTGTATCCCGGTCGGACTCACAAACTGCGGCTACCGAGGCCGCGATATGTTCAATATTGCTGTCCGTCAGCAGCTTGCGGCATTCCAGCACCACGCGGTTTTCTATCTTTTCTTTGCTGATAACCTTCTTTTTGCATTTGCGCCGTTTGAAATTATTGCAGGCGTAGTAGTGATACGCCTTTCCGGATTTGCCTGTACCGCCATAGCCGGTCATCATCTCACGGCAATAGCCACAAAACAGCTTGGTAGTAAGCAGATATTCCTCCCGACCTCTTGCACGGGCCGGAGCTTTTTTGTTGCGGTCCAGGATATGCTGCACCCGTTCAAAAAGCTCATCCTCCAAAATCCGTGGCATCCCGTCGGGAGTTTCTACCCCTTTGTAGATGTAGTAGCCGATGTAGCGCCTGTTGCGCAGCAGACGGTGCAGACTATTCTTGTTGAACGCTTTTCCCTTGGAGGTTTTGATTTGTCTGGCGTTGAGGGACTGGATAATCTCCGTCACGGTCTTTCCGCTGGCATACTGTTCAAAAATCTCCCGGACGACCGCAGCACCCTCCGGATCAATGTGAAACCGTCGTTCTTCATCCACACGGTAGCCAAGTCCCGGATTGCTGCCGTTGCTCAGGCATTTCTCAGCATTGATGTCCATGCCCCGGCGAATCTTTTGGGAAAGCTCCGCTGAGTAGTATTCAGCCATACTTTCCAAAACGCCTTCCACCAGAATGCCGCTGGCGTCATCGCTGATATTTTCCCGAGCGGAGATGACCCGGACACCGTTCTTTTTCAGCTTTGCCTTGTTGATGGCGCTGTCGTATCGGTTGCGGGCAAAGCGGTCAAGCTGATACACCAGAACGCCCTCAAAGGTATGCTTGTCGCTGTCGGCAATCATCCGTTGGAATTCGGCGCGGCTGTCGGTGGTTCCGCTCTGGGCACGGTCGATATACTCTCCGACAACGAGATAGCCATTGTTTTTAGCATACTCATAACAGGTATGGAGCTGTCCTTCAATGGATTGCTCAGTCTGGCTATGGCTGGAGTAGCGGGCGTAGATAACAACATTCATTGTTTCGCCTCCCCAAGCATTTGCAGCAGCGTTTCTTTGAGCCGTGCATTCATAGGGGATGTGGGGTCAAAACACATCTCCACAAACTTCTGCATCTGGGGATCACTCTGCTGGATTTTTGGCTTGTACTCATACAGCTTGCCTTGAGGATTGTCCGTTCGTCCGAAGATATAGTCTATAGATACATCGAAGTAATCCGCATATCGGGTAAGTGTTTCAAATGTCGGCGAAGTCTGATTCAGCTCATAGCGGTTCAGGCTGGATTGCTTGACACCGACGATCTCGGCCATTTTTACCTGGGACAGCCTAACACTTTCCCGCAGAAACCGCAATCTTTCTGCCACTTCTTTCAAGAGATACACCCCCCATTTGTCAATATCATTTTATCATATATAAGAATAAACCTCAATCCTTTATCAACATAATTGCAACGATAAACTGCTGTTAGCGCATAGTTTTCAAGTTCCACGTTTTTAAGGAGAGCAAATTGTAGCAAGCAATGCTTGTGGCTATCCACAGCCACAAACTTGCTTGTTGAGGGCAGCGCCCCCAAGCCCCCCTTTAAACGCAGAATTTCATTCTGCGGCTGCGCGTTCTGCGAACGCTTTCTATCTATGTCCCCTCGCATTGACTGCCTATAAATATTGAAACATCGCATGTTACCAAGCGAGACGTTCTTTGTTTGCTTCATAAAGCCGTTCCGGCAGCTTGCGCAGATAAGTATTTAATGTACCAATCGCGTTTTCCATGTGAACTTGGGAAATCAAATCATACTCCACAGAACAATATCCGCACGCATCCAACACTCGTTGGGCTTCTTCCATCTGCTCGAATTTTTCCTCGCGTATTTGTGCCGAAATACTGTCATGGGTGACCTGGTACATATAATAGGCAAACAGGCTTTGTTTGATTTTTTCCATTACAATTTCGAACTCCGTGCTGGTGAGAAAATTGTCCAATACCAATGTATCTTTTGTAAAATACATCTGGGGTTCTTCTTCATTCGTGGAATTGTCTTTGCATCGAACCAATTCTGTGATTGCCCCATCGCACAGACCCAGCTGTTCGGAAATATCATGATATTCCCGTTTGCGAGAATTAGAGAGTCCCAGCAGATACTCCACCGACACATCATAAAAATCCGCAAAAGCGACCAGATACTCGATGCTCATGCTGCGGGTACGGCCATACAAAGAATGGACTGGATCGTTAATTTCATAATTTTTGAGATTCGTATGGCTGATGTTGACGCCACGCTCTGCAAGTTGCTTGGAAAGCTGTTCAAAGGACATCTTTTTTTCTTTGCGCAGATCTTCCAGCCGCTCTTTGGTCAGCGCCATCCGTGCTTCGTCATACAGCATGAGTTTATCCTCCTGTCTATATATAAACTATAATTTATATTCGTGTATTTTTTGAAACTAAAATAATTTGTGGTTGATATACCGCATTAAGGCTTTTTCTACGGTATAATTCAATTACAGTTTATGGTTTACGTTTATTATAAATCATAAACTCCATAAAATCAATTCTCTACATGAAATGGAGGAAAGCGCATGGAAAAATGTCTGCATAAGCGGCAACCGAAAAGCTGGGAGGAAAAACAATTTGCCGATTCAAATGACACCCAAGCAAAGAAGAAAAGCCAATGCGCTGATTCGAAAATCCTGCTGCAATTATAACGGCGGCAATTGTATTGCGCTGGATGATGGCGAGCCCTGTGTCTGTGTACAGAGCATCTCCTATTCTCTGTGTTGCACTTGGTTCCGGGATTGGGTTCTGCCGGGTGCTCCGGCTTTACAAGCTGAAATCACCAGTCCCATAGGATTGAAGCGATGCGCAGAATGTGGTGCGCCGTTTCTGGCAAAATCCAACCGTGCCAAGTATTGTTCCAATTGTGCCCGCAAGGTACACCGCCGTCAGAAAACAGCAAGTGACAGGAAACGGAGGTCGAATACGGACAAATAGAGCTTCCAAAAGCCGGATATATGCTCGGTTTCCAGCCTGGCAATCATGGAGGTGAATAGCAATACCCCTTATCGCTCAGAAATCACGTTCTAATTGTCCGCATGGAGGTACCTGTCATGGCTACAAAACCTTTTTACATTCATCAGAAGCCACCGGCCCAAAGTTTTATACGACTGCCCAATTTTCTGTTTGAGGCACCAAGTTTTTGCTCCTTGTCAAGCGAAGCCAAACTGTTGTATGCGATGATCCTGCGTCGAACGGATTTGTCCCGCAAAAACGGATGGGCCGATGATTATGGCAAAATTTATCTGTATTACCCCATCAACGAGGTGTGTGAGCTGCTGCACTGTGGCCGTCAAAAAGCGGTGGACACGCTGCGGGAACTGCAATATGCAGATCTTGTATCCATCAAAAAACAGGGGTGTGGAAAACCCAACCGTATCTACCCAAAACACTATGAAGCGGTTTCGAACGCCGACTTCAAGAAATCCGGTTACGGAACGCCGGAAGTCTGAATAATGAATTCGACAAGTACAGTAATCCGCTTTCTTGAAGTGCGAAAACCAGACGGTAGATAAAAAGAAAAAGATAAATATACCAAGTTTAATTGGATTCATTCCCTTCCTATCCGAGCTATTTTGTGCGGGCTTTTCCGGTGAAAACCCCGGAAGGGAAGGGATGGGAAAGGAGCTCTATGAGAATATTTTCAGGTTTTGAAATTATCTGTTTCCCCTCTATGTGTGGGAACAATTTTTGGCAGCTGTGCATCGCCGGAAAGGAGTGTGAGATGGGCTGAATTGAGCCGAAAAGGTTTTGCTGTTGGGGCAATACACTATGGCCAGCCAGCAAAAACATCAAAATCCATACGAGATCGAACTGCCACAGTCCATCATTGATTCCTTCGCCCGATTCCTCGCACCCGAAATCCAGAAATTATACGCCAGCGAAGAAGGGCGAAAGGAATTGGAAACATGGAAAAAGAAGTATTCTGATAAAAGTCAGGAGTGAAGCAAAGTTCAAAGATAATATGCAAAGGGATGCCCTGTTTTGGGGCATCCCTTTTTGTTGCAGTAATCAGGAGGAAGGGGGTGTTCCATAGGGGCACGTCGCAGGGTACGTCGCATTCCGCGACGTACCAGTTGGAATCGAAGGTAAGCCAAAATCAAATTGAATATTGAGATATTCAATTATAAATTGAAATCTTTTTCGCGGTATGATAAAATAGTACATAACAAAGGGTAAACAAGGAGGAAGATTATGCCTGTTTCTTATAATAAGCTATGGAAAATTCTCATCGACGAAGGAATGAGCAAAACAGATTTAATCAAAGCCTCGAAAATCACCACGAACGCTATGGCAAAACTGGGAAAAAACGAAGATGTACGCGTAGAAGTACTGGTTAAAATCTGCCGGGCACTGAACTGTACATTGGATGATATTGTAGATATTTTACCGGATGATTCCGTAAAGTGAAGGGAGGAATGGATATGAGTCCCGTTTTACCCAAACATCAAATGAGTGAAGAAGATATTAAGCTTCAGTATATTACTCCGTCCATTACCTCCAAGTGGAGCCGGGATAAAATTACCATGGAAACCCGCATCACAGACGGGAAAATCAACTTAAAAGGTAATTTTGTGTTTCGTGAAAAGCCAAAGCGAGCGGACTATATCCTCTACCTCAATGCGAACAATCCCATTGCCGTTGTGGAAGCCAAAGACAACACTCACAGTGTTTCTCACGGGTTACAGCAGGCAATGACCTATGCCAAGATGCTGGATGTGCCCTTTGCGTACAGTTCTAACGGTGACGGCTTTGCTGAACATGATTTTCTTACTGGACAGGAACGGGAATTTGGCCTGGATGAATTCCCAACAGAACAGGAACTTGTTGCCCGATATAAGCAGGAATCCGGCTTGACACCTCAGCAAGAAACATTACAGGAGCAGCCCTACTATACCAGCCAGAACACCTACCCACCGCGCTATTACCAGCGCAACGCCATCAACCGTACGGTGGATGCTATCGCCCGGGGGCAGCAGCGGCTTCTTCTGGTCATGGCCACCGGCACGGGCAAGACCTACACCGCCTTCCAGATCGTGTACCGGCTGCTGCAAAGCGGCATGAAGCGAAAGATTCTGTATCTGGCGGACCGGAACATTCTGGTGGACCAGTCCATCCAGCAGGACTTTGCCCCGCTGGAGAAGGTCACCCACAAAATCAACGTGGCGAAGGACGACAAAAGCACCATCACGTCCCACGAGGTTTACTTCTCGCTGTATCAGCAGCTGGTGGGCGATGATGACCAGGAACATTTCAGCGAGCTGTTTACCCCGGACTTCTTCGACCTGATTATCGTGGACGAGTGTCACCGAGGTTCTGCCAAGGAAGAGAGCCGCTGGCGCAGGATTCTGGAATATTTCCAGTCGGCAACCCAGATCGGTATGACCGCCACCCCCAAGGAAACCAAGTACATCTCCAACCTCAGTTATTTCGGGGAGCCAATCTATACTTATAGCCTGAAAGAAGGCATTGAGGATGGCTTCCTCGCACCCTTCAAGGTCATCAATGTAATGACCGACATTGGTGAGGGCTGGCGGCCGCACAAGGGTCAGCGGGACATCAACGGCGAGGAGATTCTCGACCGGATCTACACCAACAGCGATTACGACTACAACATCATCATTGAGGATCGCATCCGGCAGGTGGCTGAGGAGATTACCCAGTATCTGAAAAGCACCGACCGCATGGCCAAGACCATCGTGTTCTGTGCCACCGAGGACGCCGCCCTGCGCATGCGGGACGAGCTGGCAAAGCTCAACGCGGATATGATGAAGGAGAACCCCGACTATGTGGTGCGCATTACCGGCGGAGATGAATACGGTAAGGGAAAGCTGAAATATTTCATCTCGGTTTCGTCGCCCTATCCGGTGATTGCCACCACCTCCAAATTGCTGTCCACCGGGGCGGACTGCAAAATGACCAAGCTGATCGTGCTGGACGAAATGATCGGCTCCATGACTGAGTTCAAGCAGATCATCGGCCGCGGCACCCGGCTGCGAGAAAAAGAGGGCAAGACCCATTTTGTAGTCATGGATTTCCGCAATGTGACTCGCCTGTTTGCCGACCCGGAGTGGGACGGCCCCATTGAAATCAACGAGGGCTTTGTGCCGGGAGCGAAGCCCTCCGACCCCAAGGACCCGCCGGAAAAAGGCGGCATAGACGACCAGGACCCGCCGCCGGAGCCGAGGAAAAAGCCCATTGTGGACCGGAACGGCTGCCAGGTGCAGATCATCCACAAAACTGTGTCGGTATACGACGCAAACGGCAAACTGCTACGCCAGGAGAGTATTGTGGACTACACCAAGGAAAACATCCGGGGCGAATATGCGTCGCTGGATAACTTTATCCGGCAGTGGTCGGCACAGGAGAAGAAGGAGCAGATCCGCGATTTTCTCCACGAGCGGGGCATCGACCTGGAGCTGCTGAAGACGGAGCAGAACATGTCGGACGTGGATGACTTCGACTTCATCTGCCATGTGGCCTTTGACAAAAAGCCCCTCACCCGCAAAGAGCGGGCCAACAACGTAAAAAAGCGGGACTTCTTCAGTAAGTACAGCGGCGCGGCCCGCGAGGTGCTGGAGGCCTTGCTGGACAAGTACATGAACACCGGCATCTATGAGATTGAAAAAACCGAAATTTTGAAGCTGGACCCCTTCATCCGGCTTGGCAAGCCCGCAAAGATTGCCTCGTATTTCGGCGGCAAACAGGGTTACCTGAAAGCAGTGGAGGAACTGGAACAGGCGATTTATACGGACGAGGTAGTGTAAATGGGAAAGATGACTTCATGGCATGTGGGCGTGGCCGCAGAAGCGTTTGTTGCCGCGCAGTTCGCAAGAATGCGATATGATGTGTCGGTTCAATACGGGGCCAATCAGCCGGAATACGATCTGATCGCCGTTTCGGGGGATAAAATGCTGAAAATCTCGGTAAAGGGCAGCCAGGACGGCGGCTGGGGTCTGACCCAGAGCTACAAAAAGGGCTGCGATTACCATGAGGCTATTCAAAAATGGCTGGACGGTCACCACAAAAAGACGATCTTCTGCCTGGTACAGTTTCAGGGAACCTCGGATGCAGAATTGCCGCGCATGTATCTGGCTTCGCCCACCGAGATTGCTCAGGTGCTGAACGCTTCTGCCGGTGGCCGGGGCGAGACCATTCTGTATGAGTACCACAAATGGGGACCGCGCGCCGCGGGCAGCGGCACTATCGACCGTATCCCGGAGGAATGGCGGTTCACTGAGGAACGGGCACAGTTTATGTTTGAATATTACGGACAGTAAGAAGAGAAAGGTATTTTCATGAGCAATTTAACAGGATTTGTAAAACGGCTGCGCGATATCATGCGCAACGATGCGGGCATTAACGGTGACGCACAGCGTATTGAGCAGATTGCGTGGATGCTGTTTTTGAAGGTGTACGACGCAAAGGAGCAGGACTGGGAATTTGAGGACGAGGAATATCAATCCATCATCCCTGAGAAATGCCGCTGGCGGAATTGGGCTCATGATGATAAATCCGGCGCCGCCCTCACCGGTGAGAAGCTGCTGAATTTCGTCAATAATACGCTGTTCCCAGTGTTGAAAGGCAATGACACAAAGGACGCTGACGGCAAAACCTTGACTCCCGGAATTAAGGTTGATTCCACTACCCCTATCAGCAAAGCCATTGTGCAGACCACCTTTGCCGATGCTAATCAGTACATGAAGGACGGCGTGCTGCTGCGGCAAGTGCTCAATGTCATTGACGAGCTGGATCTCAGTGACTATGAGGAGAGCCATGCCTTCGGTGAGATTTACGAGACCATTCTGAAAGAGCTGCAAAGCGCCGGTTCTGCTGGTGAGTTCTATACGCCCCGTGCTGTCACCGACTTTATGGCCCAGGTCGTCAAACCCCAGATTGGCGAGACCATGGCCGACTTTGCCTGCGGCACCGGTGGTTTTATCATCAGCTGGCTCAATCAGCTGCAAAAGCGCATCAAGAGCACCGCAGATGCGGATAAGTACAGCAACTCCATCTACGGTATCGAAAAAAAGCAGTTTCCCTATATGCTGTGCATTACTAATCTGTTGCTGCACGGGCTGGATGTCCCCCGCGTTTACCACGACAATTCCCTGACGCGAGATGTGCTGGACTATACCGAGGACGACCAGTTCGATGTGGTGCTGATGAATCCTCCCTATGGCGGCAGCGAAAAGGCCGATGTGAAAAATCACTTCCCAGACGACCTTGCCAGCAGTGAGACCGCTGACCTGTTCATGTCGGTCATCATGTACCGACTGAAGCGCAATGGTCGGGCAGCGGTGATCCTGCCCGATGGCTTCCTGTTCGGCACCGACAACGCCAAGGTGAACATCAAGAAGAAACTGCTGCGAGAGTTTAACCTGCACACCATTATCCGTCTGCCAAGCAGTGTGTTCTCGCCCTATACCTCCATCACCACCAACATTCTGTTCTTTGACAATACTCACCCTACCGAGGAAACCTGGTTTTACCGGCTGGACATGCCGGAGGGCTACAAGCATTTCTCCAAGACAAAGCCCATGAAACTGGAGCACTTCCAGCCGGTGCTGGACTGGTGGCACGACCGGCAGGGGATCGCCGAGGACGGCTTCGACAAGGCGAAGAGGTTCACCGCTCAGCAGCTCACCGAAGAGCTGGGTTACAATCTCGACCAATGCGGTTATCCTCACGAGGAGGAGGAGATTCTGGCCCCCATGGACCTGATTCACCGGTACGAGGAGCAGCGAGCGTCGCTGAATGCGGAAATTGACCGGGTGCTCAGTAAAATCACCTCTTCGCTGGGAGGGAACGCAGAATGACCCCACAGGAACTAAAAAATAGCATTTTGCAACTTGCCATTCAGGGTAAGTTGGTGGAACCTAATATCAGGGATTTTCCGGTAGATTTGTCTGCAATCAAGCAGAAAAAAACTGATGAATATGAATTTGAACTTCCGGATAATTGGAGATTGGCGCATCTTGAAAGTATTACAAAAAATATCCCATCCAAAAAATACCAGATTCTTGAATCTCAGGTATTAGCAGATGGTAGATTTCCGGTTATAAGTCAATCGAAAGCATATTCAATTGGGTTTAGTAATGAAGCTGACAAAGTATATCATCATGATAGACCAGTTATTATTTTCGGTGATCACACAAGCGAAGTAAAATTTGTGGAATTTGATTTTGTTGTTGGAGCGGACGGTGTTAAAATTTTCGAGCCGATTGATGATATTATAGTTGGTAAATTTCTCTTTTATATATTTCAATTCTATTCAAGGGATTTAAGCAAAATTGGTGGATATAGTCGGCATTATAAATATATTAAAAATAAGCCATTCCCGCTCCCACCCCTTGCCGAGCAAAAGCGCATTGTTGCCAAAATCGAGGAACTACTGCCCTATATCGACCACTATGAACAGGCATGGAGCAAGCTGGAACAGTTCAACAGCCGTTTCCCGGAGGATATGAAAAAATCCCTCTTGCAGTACGCCATTCAGGGCAAGCTGGTGGAACAGCGTCCCGAAGAAGGTACCGCAGAGGAACTCTTTGCCCAGATTCAAGAGGAAAAACAGCGGCTGATTGCGGAAAAGAAGATCAAAAAGGAAAAGCCCCTGCCCGAAATCACCGATGATGAAAAGCCATTTGATATTCCAGAGAGTTGGAAGTGGGTAAGGCTGCAACAAATTGGAGAATTAAGTCGAGGACGATCTCAAAAACGACCAAGAAATGATCCAAATTTGTTTATAAATGGAACATTTCCATTTATTCAAACTGGAGACGTTGCTAGAGCTAATGGTCATATTTCTTGTTGGTCAACCATGTATAATCAAGAAGGTGTCGCGCAAAGTAGAATCTGGCCAGCGGGTACAGTTTGCCTTACTATTGCAGCAAATATCGGTGATGTTGCAATTTTAGACTTTGACTCTTGTTTTCCAGATAGTGTAGTGGGGTTTAATGCCTATAAGCCTATTATGTCGAATGAGTTTTTTATGTACGGACTAATGTGCTATAAAACAATTCTTGATAAACTGTCTCGTTCAACAGCACAAAAAAACATTAATATAGAAATACTGTCTCAAATAGCATTCCCCCTCCCACCCCTTGCCGAGCAAAAACGCATTGTAGAAAAACTGGAACAGCTGCTGCCGCTGTGTGAGCGGCTGAAGTGAGGAAATATGATAAAAGGGTTTATTGATTATAGAGAAAGTAAAATCCCGTTTGTCATTGAAAATTACCGAATGGAGTTGTTTACAGACAATGACCTCCTCAGTGACTTTTCAAAGGAGCATAATTTTAAGAAAAATTATATTCTCCACGGGCAGTATTTCGGTGTAGGAAGCCAAGGTCAAGCGGCCACTTTTTTTGTGGAGCGTTCGATGGGCAGTACCTGCTATTTGCGCTGCTATATTATCAATACAATAGCCTCAAAAGGCAACTACGATACCATAGGTTTCCAATCACCATTTCTTGATGATGTGTTCCGGTACAAATATAAATACCTGGATATGGTTAGAGAGGGTATCAACTTGGCACTGGAACCCAAGGTTGTACATACGATTCCGTTTGTTATGAATGGTATCCGTTATGAACTGAAGTATCGCATCGGACAAGATTCTCGTTTGGGGCTTCTTGAGGACTTTGATAAAAAAGGAGAGCTTCTTCTCCAGATACAGACAGATGATATACAAGAACTCCACGATATTTCGACGGTTTTGTATCGGCTCACAATGTTTATGCTGTCTACATCAGAAGTGCCGTTTCAGCAGATCACACTATATAAAAATGGTCTAAAAGCAGGATGGTTTTATTGCCCTATGGTTTCAGAAGAAGCGGTATCTTGTAGTGATGGATTTTTTTATCAGTTTGATGCCATGAAATATGTTCCTCGCATCCTAAATAACATAGCGAAAGATTCTGGAAGCAGAATTACCAAAAGTATACCGTTAGGCCACTTAGGAACTTCCGATACATTGTTTTCTCCACAACGCTTTTTACAACAGGTCATGTCATTTGAATATCTGTTTGATAAACTAGAGCCAGATAAGGCAGCAGATAGGAAGTTCCCCTTAAAAGCTGAATTACAATATATGTTTGATGAATTTCCGCAGTTGTTGTCAAATCCCAATCTATCCTCAGGCAAGATTAGTGAGAGGATCAAGGAAACGAGACATCAGATCACTCATGGACATGCCTATTATTATGATTTCAAAAGTGATCCTGAACTCCAATATTTGATTATCATTCTTGATAAGTTGATTAGGAACATGAGCTTATGGTGGGCTGGATTTACAAAAGAAGAAATTCAAGAATACCCCATTTTGTAAGTTGGAAATGTCCATCGTTAAACGTGAAATGGTTGCGGCTATTTAGGTAGACTAGGAAGGAGAATGCATACACATGGCTAATATCATTGCCGTAATTTGGGACTGTGACAAAACCCTTGTAGATGGCTATATGCAAGACCCGATTTTTGAAGAATACGGTATCGACCCAACAGAGTTTTGGAAAGAAGTAAATGCCAAGCCAAAAGAATATGAAAAGGCTGGCATTCGTGTTAACAAAGATACATACTATTTGAATCACTTCATCAAATGCGCGCACAACGGCACCTTGAAGGGATTAAATAACAAAAAACTGCGTGCATATGGCGAGAAGCAAAAGTTTTATAAGGGTATCCCTGAAATATTTGAAAAAACCAAGCAAATGTTCCGAGATGATAAAACCTATTCCGAGTACGGCATCCAGGTAGAGCATTACATCGTCAGCACAGGATTTGCAGAAATTATTCGCGGCTCCAAGCTAATGCCTTTTGTTGATGGTATCTGGGGATGTGAGCTCCTGGAGACCCCTGATGCAGAAGGGAATCTAGTTATTGGTGAGATCCTTTATACAATCGACAATACCACAAAAACCAGAGCCATTTTCGAAATTAACAAAGGTATTGGAAAAATCGAAGGTATTGAGGTGAACTCTAAAATCCCGCAGGAAAATCGTCGAGTGCATTTTGAGAATATGATTTATATTGCCGATGGTCCCAGCGATATTCCGGCTTTCTCTGTGGTGAAAAGAAACGGTGGAGCCACCTTTGCCATCTATCCCAAAGGGGATTGGAAGGCTATGCGGCAAGTAGAGCAGATGCGCGAAGATGGACGTGTGGATATGTATGCAGAAGCGGACTATTCTGAGGGAACTACCGCATATATGTGGATCACAAATAAAATCCAGAAAATAGCTGACAGAATTCGTGATACAGAGAAAGCTAAAATTACGAGCTCTGCTTCCGGGGTTCCCCGTCATCTTGTCTGATGTGATTCCTACTATATGTATAAAAACCAGAGGGTCAAGGCACATCGTACCTTGACCCTCTGGTTCTGTTTTGACATCACAGCCACACTCTTACGGCAAAGCCGCCTTTGAAAAAGTAGGTGTTCGTGTAATGTCCATCTGGTGGAGCATAGCGGGATCGAACCGCTGACCTCTACACTGCCAGTGTAGCGCTCTCCTGAACCTATCGGTTACATACCCCCGCAACCGGGCATTGGAGATATGGTTCAATACGTAAAATCTGGTTCATACCGAATCCCAGAGTTCGTTTTAGTAATCTAGAGCATGTCTTGTGGAATATATGATATTCTGTATGACTTTTCCAGTATCTTCTTTTGTTATCCCTGTAACCAGTTGGCTTTTATTCCTGCGGCATCCATTTCTTTTTTGAGTTGATCTTTCCAATTGGATTCAAATGAAACATATACAACTCCTGAAAGATCACCGGGCAATTCTACACCGGCTTCATGTAATGCAACAACATTTTCTCTCCCTAATTTTGCGCAGAAAAAGCCATGTTCAAAAACAACATTTTGACGTGCTCTATCAGAAAGTTCTACTTTGCCCTTCTCACGCCCTTCATCACATGCGGTATAAAGAATAATCGCAAAAGAAACATCCGAATAAGCTTCAAACTTATCAATAATTGTTTTCCCTTTACTGGGTTCATTGCAAAGGATGATAGGCTCTAATCCAACTCTACGTATAAATAGCTCTACTTGGTTCCGCTTTTCGGTATCATGCCCGTGAACAATAAACACTTTTTGCTTTGGTGTAAGCATACCGATTCCTCCATAAGAATAGCTTGTAAAAAGACTTTTTTTGTGTTGCCAAGTATCAAAGACTCTATTAATCTGCTCTTTCAAAAAATTAGTGTTTTGAAAGCGGCTTACTATTGAGGGAAAGATGAAAAATGTTTTTCTTCGATTTGTTTTAGCTGCACCAACTAGTTCCTTAAAAACATGCAAAACATCGATACTACTTTGATAATGATTACATATTTCCCAATACATATCGACGAGCCTATCATATTCTTCGTCATGAATGAAATTAACTATAGTTTCAGGATAAGCGTCCAACAAAATATGTTTAATGCCCATTAAATCTAATATGTTTGAAAATAATCGAAAATCGTAGTAGCACGATTCAATAGGGATTAAGTAGTTTTCATTAAGCGGTTTGGGAGGTGCATTAGACAATATACTTGCATTATACTCACTAATGTACGCTTTAAGATACTCATGCTGTATGGCTTGGTTTACAAATCGCGATAATCCTAAAAACGAGCTTTTAGATTCAGCCAGAACCGCTTCCAAAGTAACAGATTCGCCGCGTTCCTTAAGTAACATGGGAATCGGGCGTAACCGTTCGGCAGCCCAGGGGTCTCTTTCTACAATCGGCTTCCAAATTGCAGATTTATCAGATAAAACAATCCACTGTGTAGCTATTGTGATTCCCATTGTGGAGTTTCTGTGAATGAGCAAATTCTGATATTTACTTAAAAAAGCCCAATGATCCTCATTATAAAACCCTAAGTGATTATCTTTCACTCGCTCATATTCTGATATCTTTTTCGCAATGTATTGATCAATGCTAATTTCTCTAAGTGGGAGATAAACTAGATGTTCGTCCAAATAGAGTGAACATTCAAAAACTGCTTGAAATGCAATATTAGATTGAACAATAAATGCTGGCGGCAAAAGACAATACTGGGAAGTTAATAAGATCGCAGCATTTATACTTTGTCTTAGTTGTAAAATGAGCCTACTGGTATAATCCCTTAGTGCATTCGGATCTTTCGGTACAGTAGCATAAGTCTTCCAATTATCCGGGCTTAAAAAATCTAGAAAAATATTTTTTTTCATTTTCTGCTTATCGCATTTTTAATAATTTTTGCAATTTCAGAAGAAGAAATAATTGAATCTGTATTTAATGAAACCACTTTTTGCGGATTCAAAGACATTATCCATCGATCGTAGTAACCGTTAAGTTTTTTAATATACTCTATCGTAATATCTTGCTCAAATGAACGATTGCGTTTCTTAATGCGCTCCATAGAGTTTTCGGGAGAACAGTTCACATAAAGGAAAAGATCAATAGGCGGAGCAAACTTTACAATACTATTATAAAGCATTTTGTAAACATCAAATTCTTTGTCCGACATATTTCCTTTATCATAGTGAAGCTGTGCAAAAGTAATCAATTCATCTAAACAACGATCCATTAATACAACTTTTGCCTCTAGATTATTCTGTATATTTAAATAATTGTTGGCAATCATTGCCATTGTCGAAATTCTACTATGAAAGGCCCATTTTTTCATATCTTCGTAAAAGTCAGGCAAAAAGATATTCTGACTCACATCTTCTTCAATCGAAAGACAGTTATCTAAATTTTTCGACAAATCTTTTAGTATAGTGCTTTTTCCGACTGCTATACCGCCAACAATTGCTATGCGAAATGCTTTATTTTGCACATCGCTCACCTCGAACTTCAACCAATTTTTCTATAAGCTTGTCCTCATCGGTATATACACCCAAGGATAATTTGAGACCTCCGACGACAAATTGATTCAGGTACATTGTTTGATTATCAATACCAGGTTTACTAACATCTGGTGGAGTTTGCAAACGAATATCAGTGGCTAGGCCAATGCAACCCCAATAAAACTGTTTGTCCACTTTTTTCGACAAACAGTTCATGTATCCAGCTTCCCACATCGTACCAGAATCTTCAGCAATTTGACAGACAAATATATTCGAACTCTCGAGCTCAGTTATATCAGCTAAATGAATTTTTTCAGAAGTTATATCGGTTCTTGTTTTATCATTTATAGAATCGTTTTCATTTGGACAATATACTTGAAAGCCGTGTTCTCTTAGTTTTTGGGCTAAACGTAAGTTATTCATCACATCAGCATATGTAAACATAGGTCCACCAAGGTAAATCTTAGGCATTTTCACAACACAACACCCCTTCTTTTTTAAAAACTCCCATAATAAAATGTAAAAAATCTGAAGACAAGTTTTCAAGTGGTTGATTATTTAAATAGTAATAATCGTAGTTATAATCCTCAACATTGTCATCAGAGTAATTACCATATTGTATTTCAGATTGGTTGTTTACTTTTGTCCTAATTAAAAGAGTTATACATTTAGACTTCACTCTTCTCTTAAAATCATCTATCTGATCATTTTCACGTATATGAACAAACAGAATATCTATGTCACTTTCCATAAATTTATAATACTCTTCTTCTAAATATTTGTTGGGAAGACCATTATAATTTATAAATGCACGTTTTAAATCGGACAAAAATTTCCTGGATTTTTTATCTTTCTCTCCATTCCAGCCAAATTCTCGTGCAATTTTTTTAATAGGGGTAATGGCTGAAACGGTTTCTGATTTAAAAAAGTTTGCAGTAATATCGCAGACAGTATCTTTTCCAGCTCCACCTTTTCCATTAATAATTACCACGACTTTTTCATTAAGACGAATATATGGCGTTTTCATGACTTTCTCCCAGTATACAGATTACACTTCATATACCAATTTACGGAAATCAGAAAACATTTTTAGTAGGTCTCCCTTACCAATGCCGTATTGCATATAAAGCGATTTCGCTATTTTATCGAACTGTACATTATCATAAAAATCTAAATTCTCATGGGTATAGAAAAAATATAACAAATCCAATACACACTCATCAGATATTGAGTCGTTATTGCTATAACGACTCGCCCATGATCTAGCAGATTCCCAATAGCGTATGTCAGGGGAGAAAATATCATTGCTCATTTGCTCGGTCTTTATTTTCTCTAAAAGATCAATAAAATAATTATTCATAAATATTACTCCTCGTGCATCCAATGTTAACAATATCCAAATCGATTTGAAATATATAGAAAATGTGTACGCGTTTGTTCTTACCTATACATCTAAATATAATTGTCAATATTCACACTTTATAGAACTACTGTCTACACTATTATGTTTTGATTAGTATTTGTCTTCCACCTAAATAAAACAACTAAAAGTACATATCAATATTACCATAAGTCCATTCAAAATTCTAGATTGCTAAAGCAATTTCATCGATGCATTAACTAGTATAGTCATCTCGAACAATGTCTTCATTTGTTGGTAGCACTAACATGAAGAGCTGTGCTTGAAACCATTCTAATTTCTCCCCCACAAAGTTATTTAAAACTTTAACTTCTTGTTATCTTTGACCATTTATCTATTTGGCATCATCAGCCATAATTCGGCCAACTAGGCAATTCCTAACTAATATCGCTATTTTCTGACGGCAATCACCCCTTCTGTCTTGTCTACGCAAAATTTCAGGAACATATCGTCAATTGCTAAGTTTCTTGCTTCCGCGTGTTTAAGCTTTCGTTATTGTTTCCATCGTCCAAAGAAACACCGCAATCGATGTCTGTAATTTTCTGATCGACTTGCTTTTCCCGATTATAGTAATCTCCTTCTATGAACAGGAACATGATATTATATATCATAGCATTCTCTGGTTTTTTCTTCAACCAATTCCTTCCGAATGCCCTTGCGTTCCAGCCGTTCTTTAAAGTGTTCATGGTTATTCCGCTTAATGAGCCACCTAAAACACTCTTCACATGTTTTCTACTGGGCAACTCCCATAACACGATAAATTTTATGTTTTGTTCTGTTTGTTTTCTTGCTGTTGCGCCTTCTCCATAGAATATCTTTATAAATTAGGCCGAGCAAAGGAAATCGGCAACGACACCCGACAACAAACCTTAAAAACCTTCAACCCAATATCTTGCCACCACTCCTTGTTGTTTAACTTTTCTTGCAAAATTTTGATTCTTACAACGACGTGTATAAAGGGGACATAACAGAAAGCCTAATAATCGACTGCCAATCTTACACAAAATCCCGCCCAAACGAGACTACGGGCGGTATTTTTGTATCTTGGCGGAGAAAGGAGGAACTTCCCACGGGGCTTGACTGAAAAGTTGAGTCCTTTTTTTACGCCCAAAAACAGGAGGTAAATGCTTATGGCAGATGATAAAACCACGAAAATGCCGGAGCAGCCGGTAACGGATACCGGGCCGGGCAAGGAAACTCCGCCCGAGCAGGAGAAAACGCCTACTCCCCCGGAGGCCGAAAAAAAGACGGAACAGCAGGCAAAGAGCCCGCAGGTGTCCGTCTATGACTTCGCTGAAATTATGAAAGGAAAGAAAGCCGAGGAACGGGCGGCAGCTTCCGGCGGGGAAAAGCCTGCCCCGGCAAAAACGGAGAAACCGGAAAAGCAGCCGGAGGCTCCGAAAAAGTCCGAAGGAAAACAGGAAAAGCCCAAAGAGCCCGAGCAGCCGAAGCGCCGGGGCCGTCCCCCGAAAGAGGATAAGGACAAGACCGCCGCTCCGAAGCCCAAAGCCCCCGCACAGAAAAAGCAGGAAAAGGCACCCAAAGAGAAACCGGAGAAAAAAGCGGCTCCCACGGTGCAGGCCGCTCCCGCTCCGAAGGAACCCGAGGGACCGAAGGAGGCTCCCCGCCGTGGCGAGGAACAGATCGTATATATCAAGCTGAACGAGCTCCACGCCTTCAAAAACCATCCCTTTGAGGTCCGGGACGATGAAGAAATGCGGGCTATGGTGTCCAGCGTCAAGGACAAGGGCGTTACCCAGCCTGCTATCGTCCGTCCCCGTGAGGATGGCGGCTATGAAATCGTGTCCGGCCACCGCCGCCAGAAGGCCAGCGAGCTTGCCGGATATGCGGATATGCCCTGTATCGTCCGCAACCTGACGGACGATGAAGCCATCACGCAGATGGTTGAGGACAATCTGAACCAGCGTGAAGAAATTCTCCCCAGCGAGCGGGCCAAAGCTCTGAAAATGCAGCTTGAGGCCATCAAGCACCAGGGCTCACGCACTTCGGGACAGATTGACCCGAAGGACGCAGGAAAACGCTCCAACGAGATCGTGGCCGAGCGGAACAAGATGGCCGTCAAGCAGGTGCAGCGGTATATCCGGCTGAATGAGCTGGTCCCCGACCTGATGAAGCTGATGGACGAGAAAAAGCTGGGCTTCACTACGGCGGTGGAGCTTTCCTACATCGGCAAGAAAAACCAGAACTATATCGCCGTCGCCATCGACAGCCAGCAGTCCTCGCCTTCGCAGGCGCAGGCAAAGCGTATGCGGGAGCTGGACGAAAAGAAGCTGCTCAACGGGGATGTGATCGACGGCATTATGCGGGGTTGTTCATCCAGCGGGGAATGAGTTTCGGTTCCGGCACCGCCTGATATTCCAGCGGCACATCCCCACGGAGGTTTTCGTGGTCCCGTTCCCGGCGCTCCCGGTTCCGGTCCAGCTTGTTCCATTCCTCCACCACGGCCCGGAAATCCTTTTCGGTGCGTGCGGCTTCCTCCAGCCGCCGTATGGCCTCGGCCCGCAGCTCCCGTTTCAGTCGCTTTTCGCTGACCGGGGCGGCTTCTTCTTCCTCGGTTTCCAGTTCGGCATCATAATCGACGGGATGCTCGTCCTGCTCCAGCTCATTTTCCAGCTCGGCCAGACGTTCTTCCGCAAGCGCCTGTTCCAGCGTTTCTTCCGCCCCTGCGCCTGTCCCATCGTCCCATCCGGTGAAGCCACCCTCGGTATCCAGAAGCTCGTCATCAGACAGATACGCCATGACCCCACCTCCTACAATAAAGTTACGGTTCAAGGCGCGGCAGCCAGCCGCGTCTTTTTCCATCTCAAAGCCGAAGCTGTTAGAATGGGAGAGCAAATTGCCTGACATAGCTCACCTTGGGCCGACACGCCCGTAAATGAGTCCGTCAGCCGCCTCTCTCATTCGCAGCATTCGATTTGCGCAGGTTGTACCACCGATTTGCGGTGCGTTCGCGTCACCCAGGAGATTGAACAGGCGATGAGTAAACGGCGGAAAGCCATATCCAATCAGAAGGAGGAGCAAAATGAACGCAGTAGGGATCGACATTTCCAAAGGGAAAAGCACGGTGGCTGCCCTGCGGCCAATGGGTGAAGTGGCATTTCTGCCACAGGAATTTCTCCATACCGAAGTTGGTTTGGAGCAGATGGCTGGCGCCATCGTCGCATTGGGCGAAGATACCCGCGTCATCATGGAATCCACAGGCCGTTACCACGAACCGGTAGCGGCAGCACTACATGAGTACGGGATCTACGTCTGCGTCCTGAATCCGCTGCTCATCAAGCAGAGCGGCGGCGGCTCCATCCGCAAGGTCAAGACCGACAAGGCTGACGCTCTGAAGATTGCAAAGTATGGCCTTGACAACTGGGTGGATCTGCGGGAATATACTCCCATGGATACGATTAGACAACAACTGAAGCTGTGCAGCCGCCAATACAATCTCTACATGAAAACAGTGGTGTCGCTGCAAAACAATCTCATTTCGCTGACCGACAAGACCTTTCCCGGTGTAAACGAGCTTTTCTCCAGCCCAGAGCGTGCTGACGGCCACCAGAAATGGGTGGATTTTGTCATGACCTTCTGGCATTGCGATTGCATCTGCCGTGCCAGCGAAAAGGCGTTTACAGAACGTTACCAGAAGTGGTGCAAACGCAAGGGATACCATTTCAGTGCAGAGAAGGCGCTGGACATTTACGCCGGAAGCTGTGGCCATTTTACGACACTGCCGAAAAACGAGAACACAAAGCTGCTCATTGTCACGGCTGCTCAACAACTTCTGGCGGGAAAGACCACGCTGGCCACTCTGCGGGCGGAAATGACGCGGCTTGCATCCCAACTTCCAGAATACGAAACCGTGTGCGCCATGTACGGCGTTGGGAAAATAACTGCCGCGCAGCTTATGGCCGAAATTGGAGATGTGCGCCGTTTCCCGCGCCGCAGCTCCATCGTGGGCTTTGCAGGTGTTGATCCCGGCGTGGATGAATCCGGCAAGCACAGCGCAAAGAGCGTTCCCACCACAAAGCGAGGCTCACCACATTTGCGTAAAACACTCTACCAAATCATCTGCACATACCTGAAAAAGTCTCCAGCGGATGAGCCGGTGTACCAGTTCCTTGATAAGAAACGCGCAGAGGGCAAGCCCTACTTTGTCTACATGACTGCCGCTCAGAACAAGTTCCTGCGCATCTACTACGCCCGCGTGAAAGAATGCCTGGAGGCCTTTGATACAGAACCTGCTAAGCAATCGTAATCTTTAACAACCGAATTTCTTTCCGGCTGGCGAGATGCTTTCTCTCCGGTCTGGTTTGTTGTACCTTTTTTAGCCTCGCAAAATTTGCGGGACTTTTTTTATTTCATCTATTGACTTTTGTTTGCAGGACTCTTTTAAAAAAATATTTTGCGATTTTTCAAAAATGGTTCCGTTTTGCATCCCGGATTTCTCCTATTAGTGAAAGA